>NTXX01000047.1 GCA_002559145.1 Bacillus sp. AFS006103 | reverse complement strand
CGTCCCTGTGAGAGTAGGACATTGCCAGGCTGTTTTATTTTTAAAAAACCGTACATATTTATCTGTCTAGGTAATATAATAATATGGTGCAGTAATTTACATTTCTATTGTCGCGGGGTGGAGCAGTCTGGTAGCTCGTCGGGCTCATAACCCGAAGGTCGCAGGTTCAAATCCTGTCCCCGCAATTAGGTTATTTTCAAGCTATGCTTGAAAAAACTATGGTCCGGTAGTTCAGTTGGTTAGAATGCCTGCCTGTCACGCAGGAGGTCGCGGGTTCGAGTCCCGTCCGGACCGCCATTAATATTGTAAAAATGGTACGAAACAAGGTTTCGTCTTTTTTTATGCCAAAAAACGTGAGCTTTTTTGCTCAATTGGTCAAAATCATGTAAACTACATATGAAAAAGGCATCCTTAGGAGAGATCCTAAGGTTTTTTTGCACATAATTAAGGTAAAATGAAGATGTGACGCAAAGTTGAAATAAAAAGGTGATTGAATGAATCAATTCGAACGAATAACAACCAATTCAGAGGAGACTTCTCAATTTGCCGCTAAATTAGCCGGGCGATTGCAACCTGGGGATATTCTGGCGCTTGAAGGAGATTTAGGTGCCGGGAAGACCACATTTACTAAGGGCTTGGCAAAAGGCTTAGAGATTAAAAGAACAGTTAACAGTCCGACATTTACGATTATTAAGGAATATAAGGGAAAACTCCCGTTATATCACATGGATGTTTACCGGATGGGGGATGCTTTTGAAGATCTCGGTTTTGATGAGTACTTTGAAGGGGAGGGAGTGACAGTAGTGGAATGGGCTCACTTGATTGAAGAACAGCTCCCGCTGGAACGACTGACCATCTTCCTGTATCGTGAAGAAGGGGATACTAGAAGAATGGTATTCGTACCTCAGGGGAAAAGATATGAGCAATTATGTAAGGAGATTTTTTCATGACTATATTAGCGATTGATACTTCTAACTATGCGTTAGGAGTGGCGCTTTTAGAAGATAATCAAGTACTTGGTGAATATATAACCAATTTAAAAAAGAACCACTCTGTTCGAATTATGCCTGCTATTCAGACACTAATGAAAGATTGTGAAAAGGTTCCTGCCGATTTAACGAAGATTGTCGTCGCCAAGGGACCGGGTTCATATACAGGAGTTAGAATAGGTGTAACCATAGCTAAAACATTAGCATGGACTTTGAACATTCCGCTTGCAGGCATTTCCAGCTTAGAAATTTTAGCATCGGGGGCAGGCCGCTATTTTGATGGCTATGTGTCGCCGCTATTTGATGCGAGAAGGGGACAGGTCTATACAGGCTTGTACCAATATCGCAGTGGTGAACTTACATCAGTAAAAGAGGATCGCTTGGCTATGTTATCAGATTGGGTTGATTCCCTCAAAGAAACAGGAAAATCGATTCTATTTATCGGGAATGATTTACCACTCCATCAAGCAGCAATAGAAGCAACGTTAGGTTCTCAGGCTGTTTTCGCAGCTGCTACGGAACATAATCCTCGTCCAGCGGAGCTTGCCCTTCTTGGTAAGGATAAATCGGGAGAGGACATTCATTCCTTTGTTCCAAATTATATCCGTTTGGCGGAAGCTGAAGCGAAATGGTTGGAAGCGAAGGGGAAAATTTTAAATGGATAGGAATAGAGAGTTATGGTAGATTCTTTTGTTTTTCGTAATATGAGGGATGAGGATATTGAGCAAATTTTAGAAGTAGAACATGCATCATTTACTACTCCTTGGAGTCGTGAAGCTTTTTATAATGAATTACATAATAATCGATTCGCTGTTTATATTGTTCTTGAAGAAAATAGTAAAATACTCGGTTATTGTGGGGCATGGATTGTAATTGATGAGGCCCATGTAACGAATGTGGCCATTCTGCCTGAATATAGGGGCAGGAAACTTGGTGAGGCGATCATGCGAAAAATGATGTCAGTTGCCAGAGAGATGGGGGGAAAGAGTATGACCCTTGAAGTCCGTGTAACCAATCATGTGGCACAATCTCTATACCGGAAGCTCGGCTTTCAAAATGGCGGGATCCGCAAAAATTATTATTCAGATAATCAGGAAGATGGTTTAGTGATGTGGGCAAATTTATGAAAAAAGATCAATGGATTATGGGTATAGAAACAAGCTGTGATGAAACGGCAGTTGCCATCATAAAAAATGGCCGTGAAATTGTTGCGAATGTAGTCGCATCGCAAATTGAAAGTCATAAACGTTTTGGGGGTGTTGTCCCTGAAATAGCTTCCCGCCACCATGTAGAGCAAATTACCATTGTTACGGAAGAAGCATTGAAGCAAGCAAATATGACATTTGCTGAGATTGATGCGATTGCTGTCACAGAGGGACCTGGCCTGGTTGGTGCCCTTTTAATTGGGGTAAATGCCGCAAAAGCCTTGGCATTTGCTCAAAACAAGCCACTGGTTCCTGTCCACCATATAGCAGGACATATTTATGCGAACAGACTTGTGACAGAATTGAAGTTCCCGCTATTGGCTCTAGTCGTTTCCGGCGGGCATACAGAGCTCGTTTATATGAAGGAACATGGACATTTTGAAGTCATTGGTGAAACAAGGGACGACGCCGCTGGGGAAGCCTACGACAAGGTTGCGAGGACGTTAAGCATGCCATACCCCGGCGGTCCCCATATAGACCGTTTGGCGCAAGCTGGAAATCCGACGATAAACTTACCAAGAGCATGGTTAGAGGAAGGCTCGTATGATTTTAGCTTTAGCGGTTTAAAATCAGCGGTCATAAATACGGTCCATAATGCCGAGCAACGCGGTGAAATCATCGCCCCTGAGGACCTGGCAGCAAGCTTTCAAGAGAGCGTCATTGAAGTGCTAGTAACAAAAACTATGAAGGCTGTTGCAGAATACGGTGTGGATCAGGTATTAGTTGCTGGCGGAGTTGCTGCTAATAAGGGGCTAAGAAATGCGTTAGAGAAGGCTTTTTCAGATAAGCCGGGTATTGAATTAGTGATCCCGCCTCTATCGTTATGTACTGATAATGCAGCCATGATTGCTGCGGCAGGCAGCGTTATGTTTGAAAAGGGAATTCGAGCAAATTTGACGTTAAACGCCAATCCCGGACTGGATATCGAATTATATAACTAAAACTCTTCTGGATAAGAAGAGTTTTTTTGTTGATAAGATTTTATAAAAATACAGATAGAAATCTGATGAATGTGGATAAGTGGGGTGTTATCTGTGTGTAATGTGGATAAATAGGGTTTTTAATGTGGATAATGTGGAAAACTAAAAAATGCATTGGAGCTATCCTGTTTGTAGTGTGTATAAACTTGTGGAAAAGTGTACAACTTTAGTAATTTTGGGATTTTGGCGGAATTTGTCGATACTTGTATTATAATAAACAAAAAACCAGGCATTGCCTGGTTTTGCATAAATATAGAATAATGATCTTGAACTAAACGGGCGTTTCCGCTTTTCGGGTTACTCAGCAAGTTCCGCCCATTCTTCCATTAATTGCTCGAGCTCGGACTTCGCTTTCTCGCTATTAAGGTTGATTTCCATTACTTTTTCATGATTTTGAAAAATTTCCGGCGCACATAATTGCTGTTCGAATTCCTGAATTTGTTCCTCAAGCTCTTCAATTCTTTGTTCCATTTCTTCTAATTTCCTTTTGCGCTGACGCTCTTGTTTTTTACTTTCCTTATCCTGTTGGTAAGAGTTTTTCTCAGCAGCCTCTGCTTGTGCTGACTTTTTTACGGAGGCGGCTAGCGCAAGTGCGGCAAGTTCTTCCTGCTCTAATTTCTTCTCTAGATAATAATCATAATCTCCAAGGAATTCTGTACTTCCCTGACGACTAAGTTCTAAGACCTTTGTGGCAATGCGGTTAATAAAATACCTGTCGTGTGAGACAAACAATATCGTGCCTGGGTAATCGATTAATGCATTCTCTAAAACTTCCTTACTATCTAAGTCAAGATGGTTCGTAGGCTCGTCCAAAATTAATACATTGGCTTTCTCCAACATTAGTTTAGCTAAAGCTAGGCGGGCTTTTTCGCCGCCGCTTAAGGTGGAAACAACTTTTAAGACATCGTCGCCGGAAAATAAGAAATTACCGAGCACGGTACGGATTTCTTTTTCATTTTTTAATGGATAGTCATCCCAGAGTTCATTTAAGACCCGCTTATTAGAAGTCAATTCAGCCTGTTCCTGATCATAATACCCAATCTGAAGATTTGTCCCATAAAGAATGGTTCCAGCAAGTTCTGGTAACTTTTTAATAATTGTTTTTAAAAGAGTGGATTTGCCAATACCATTTGGTCCTACTAATGCGATACTTTCACCTTTGAAGGCTCGAAAGGAAATGTTCTCTGATACTTTATCGCCTTTGTATCCCACAGCGAGTGAATCGACGGTTAGTACGTCATTGCCGCTTTGTTTTTCAATTTCAAATGAAAATGTTGCAGACTTTTCATCGCCTAATGGACGGTCCATCATCTCCATCTTCTCCAGCTTTTTGCGGCGGCTTTGAGCCCGTTTAGTTGTCGATGCCCGCGCTAAATTCCGGTGGATAAAATCCTGAAGATCAGCGACTTCCTGCTGTTGTTTTTCGAAAAGCTTCAAATCACGCTCATAATTTGCTGCCTTTTGATCAAGGTAAGAACTATAGTTTCCGGAAAACCTTTGGATTTGTTTGCGGGAAACTTCATAAACTTGAGTCACAACTTTATCTAAAAAATAACGGTCATGGGAAACAATTAAAATTGCGCCATGATAGCTTTGTAAATATTGCTCAAGCCATGTAAGTGTATCAATATCAAGATGGTTGGTCGGCTCATCCAGAATTAAGATATCCGGCTTTGTTAATAAGAGTTTACCTAAGGCAAGCCGTGTTTTCTGCCCGCCGCTTAGACTGGATATCATCAAGGATCTGTCATGGAAATTCAATCCATGCAGGACGGAGCGCATCTCTGCTTCGTATTGATAACCTCCTTGTTCTTTAAATTTCACCTGGAGATAATCGTACTCTTTTAGGATTCGTTCATATTTTCCATTGTCTTCAAAAACATTGGGGTCCGCCATTTGTTCTTCAAGTGCGCGGAGTGATTTTTCCATTAAACGCAGCGGTTCAAAAACCGTCAGCATTTCATCCCATATGGATAACGATGATTCTAACCCGGTATTTTGAGCTAAATAACCAATCGTTACTTCTTTTGGCTTGATGATTTCCCCACCATCATGCGACAAGTGTCCGGCAATAATCTTCAATAATGTCGATTTTCCTGCTCCATTACGTCCAACCAGAGCGACGCGGTCACGGGTTTGTAATTCGAGCTTAATATTCGATAAAATAAGGTCAGCACCATAGAATTTTTGTAATTGATTAACCTGTAGCAAAATCATTCTCATTCACCTCTATTACATAGGATTAGTGTACCTTATTCCCGGTAGGTCGGCAATAAACTGCTCGCCATAATAGCGGTGTGAGGGTCATAAATCGACAAAAAATGTAATATTTAGTTCAAAGTTTCACACACATAGAAGGAAAAATAGTGTATGATTTGATAGGAGGATTGTTTATATGGCAGAATTTACGCATTTTAATGAAGAAGGCCGAGCAAAAATGGTCGATGTCAGTGATAAGCCGGAAACGGCACGTACGGCACTTGCTCATTCCAGCATTACCGTTAGTAAGGAAATTTATGATAAAATAACGAATAATGAGATGAAGAAGGGCGATGTCTTAGCAGTGGCCCAGGTAGCAGCTGTCATGGCAGCAAAGAAAACATGGGATTTGATTCCAATGTGCCATCCTATTCCATTAACAGGGGTTAATATTTCTTTCTCGTGGGAACAGGACATGGATGAGAACTATCATTTATATATTGGGGCAGCAGTTAAAACGAAGGGAAATACAGGTGTAGAAATGGAAGCGTTAACAGCGGCATCTGTTTGTGCATTAACCGTTTATGATATGTGTAAAGCCGTTGATAAAGGTATGGTGATCGGACCGACGTATCTTGTCGAAAAAACGGGCGGTAAAAACGGTGATTTTAAAAGAGATGAAAAGGTTAAATAATTTTTAATTAAACCATTCATGGGGTGTGGGAGAATATGAGTAATGAAACAACGAAAATACCACAGGCGACAGCCAAACGGCTGCCCCTCTATTATCGATTTTTAAAAAACCTGCATAGTTCCGGCAAGCAAAGGGTCTCCTCAGCGGAATTGAGTGAAGCCGTTAAAGTGGACTCAGCAACGATTCGCCGCGACTTTTCCTATTTCGGTGCATTAGGGAAAAAGGGCTATGGGTATAATGTTAATTACTTGATTTCCTTCTTTCGTAAAACCTTAGATCAAGATGAATTAACAAAAGTTGCCTTAATAGGGGTCGGTAATCTAGGGACAGCGTTTTTAAACTATAATTTTTTAAAAAATAATAATACAAAAATAGAATGCGCTTTTGATGTTGATCCGGACAAGATGGGAACAATGATCCGTGAGGTACCGGTTCATGCTATGGATGACTTAGAGAAGGTTTTATCAGAGTCTAATATTTCAGTGGCTATCTTAACGGTTCCTGCTCCCGTCGCTCAAATGATAACTGATCGACTCGTCAGTGCGCATATCAAAGGGATATTAAATTTCACTCCGGCAAGGTTAAATGTCCCTCCATTAATAAGGGTTCATCATATTGACTTAGCCGTGGAACTGCAGTCCCTAGTCTACTTTTTAAAGCATTATCCAACGGTGGAAATAGAAGAAGAAGAATGAAATACAAAAGGCTTTTCACAAAATTTGTGGAAGGCCTTTTGTATTTTTAAACTTTACTTTTTTTAATTACATAATCTATCAAAAGACGAAGGCATGCACTAAGATGTAGGTAGATAAAATGCAAACGGTTACTAAGCCGGAAAGTGGGGAATCCAATGTCAATTTTGCGAGATGAAGCGTTAAAAATGCACAAGGAACATCAAGGAAAGGTTGGAATCTATTCAAAGGTTACAGTACATAATGCAAAAGATTTAAGTCTTGCTTATTCACCTGGTGTGGCAGAGCCTTGTTTGGATATTTTTGCAGATGAAAGCAAAGTCTATGATTACACCTCGAAGGGTAATCTTGTTGCCGTTGTATCCAATGGAACAGCGGTTCTTGGTCTCGGGAAAATAGGACCAAAGGCTGCGATGCCTGTGATGGAAGGTAAGGCCGTGTTATTCAAGTCGTTCGCAGATGTTGACGCTTTTCCAATTTGCTTAGCCACTACGGACACAGACCAGATTGTCGAAACCGTCAAGTTGCTAGAGCCAACATTCGGAGGAGTGAATCTAGAGGATATTGCCGCGCCGCAATGCTTTGAAATTGAAGACCGCCTTCGTAAAGCTTGTGAGATTCCGGTTTTTCATGATGACCAGCACGGAACCGCAATTGTAACAGCGGCTGGTTTAATCAACGCATTAAAATTGGCGGATAAAAGAATAGAAGATATTCGCGTTGCCGTTAACGGAGCAGGTGCAGCTGGAGTAGCGATTGTTAAGCTCTTGCTACATATGGGTGTTAAGGATGCTATTTTGTGTGATACAAAAGGAATTATCTATGAAGGACGTCCTGCCGGTATGAACCCTTTCAAAGACGAAATGGCACGGACGACAAATCGTGAGCAAAAACAAGGGACGTTAGCTGATGCGCTTGTCGACGCCGATGTGTTTGTCGGGGTATCAGCTGCCGGGGCTTTGACAAAGGAAATGGTTGCTTCCATGCATCGTGACCCGATTATATTCGCTATGGCCAATCCGGTACCGGAGATCATGCCAGATGTGGCAAAAGAAGCGGGTGCGCTTGTTGTGGGCACAGGTCGCTCTGATTTTCCGAATCAGGTTAATAATGTACTGGCTTTCCCGGGCATTTTCCGCGGTGCTTTAGATGTCCGTGCAAAAGAAATCAATGAGGAAATGAAGCTAGCCGCGGTATATGCGATTGCAGGTTTAATTTCTGATGAAGAGCTGCATGCTGATCATGTTATTCCAGATCCATTTGACCCTCGTGTGGCTGCAGAGGTAGCGTCAGCAGTCGCTTACGCTGCAATGGAAACTGAGGTAGCCCAAAAGATTATCAATGTGGAGGAAATTAAACAACGCCTGTTAGCATTAGGAGCAGCAAAACAACCAGTGCTTGTTTAGGATAAGTTACCAAATAAATAGCTCTTTTGGAAGGACTACCTCATATAAGTTGTGAGGTAGTCTTTCAAATTATGGAGGTTGGAGTATAATTCAGCTATAATTTCCTAGAAGGTCATCATCTAGGGTTTTACAATCGGAGGGGATGGAGTTGGCGATTGTGCTGACGATGTTTGTGTTGGGGATTTTATTAGGATTTGTCGGGGCAGGTGGCTCTGGCTTTATTATTGCTATTTTAACCGTTATTTTTGGAGTACCCATCCATATGGCGCTGGGAACTTCACTGGCAGCTATGGTGTTTACTAGCTTATCAGGTGCCTACAGCCATTTTCGTCAAGGAAATATCTCCATTAAAACAGGCCTAATCGTAGGCGGTTTTGGTGCAGTTGCTTCCTATTTAGGTTCAAAACTTGCCGGTATCATTCCGATGCACTCTTTGCATTGGTTAACAGCAGGGATGTTATTCCTATCTGCTGTCATCTTAATTGTCCGCTTATTTATTGTTCAAAAAATAAAGGCAAAAGACAAAGTCGAGACAAACAGCACTTTTCTTCTCATAAAGAAAGCGGCCGGTGTCGGAATTGTTACCGGATTGTTGTCTGGTACATTTGGAATTGGTGCGGCACCATTCATTCAAATTGGACTGCTTTTAATTTTAGGGCTTTCACTTAAACAATCTGTGGGTACAACCATGCTTGTTATACTGCCAATCGCATTAGCGGGGGGCGTCGGCTATTATTTTCAGGGATACTTGGACTTTACCCTGTTAGTTGAAGTAGTGGCGGGGACCATGATTGGCTCCTATGTTGGGGCTAAATTTACTGCCCTTGCTCCGCAGCCGGTATTAAAAAGTGCGATGGTGATAACCCCAATTATGGCAGGAGCTATCATGCTTATTAGTTAAGCAGCGATTGCAAAGGTGGAGGAAAGATGAGAAAGGGAAGATGGAGTTTACAGTCGGTAATTATCATATTTGTGTGTGTTGTGGTGACTTTGTCACTTTTAATCACTGATTTACTGATAAGCTCAAGAATTGCATTACAGACAGAAAAGGTTCAGGCGGAACAAGCAAGAAATGTAGCACGAATGGTTGCCCATAGTCCGCTGGTGATTGATGCAATGAACGGAAAACGGGATGAAAAGGATATTCAAACATTTGCTAATGAAATGAGAAAGGTCACAAACGTTTACTTCATTGTTGTCATGGATATGAAAGGGATTCGTAAATCCCATCCTGATAGTAAAGAGATAGGATTGAAATTCAGGGGCGGGGATGAAGGGCCTGTCCTAAAAGGGAAAGAGCACCAGTCGATTTCAAAGGGCTCCTTGGGACCTTCCTTACGTTCGTTTACGCCAATTTGGGATGCAACTGGAAAACAGATCGGGGCAGTAGCGGTTGGGATTTCGCTTGCTAATGTGGATAAAGCCGTCGCCAAAAGCAGAACCGGGATTTTTATTGGGACGATGTTTGGAATCTTAATGGGTGTTCTCGGAGCGGTTATTTTAGCAAGATATATAAAAAAAATACTACTTGGGCTTGAGCCGTTTGCCATTGCGAAATTATTAGAGGAACGAAGTGCGATGCTTCAATCGGTGCATGAGGGGATTGTCGCTGTTGATCAAGAGTCGAACATAACACTCGTCAATCGAGCAGCATTAAAGCTGTTTGATAAAGCGGGCTTGCCGGATAACCCGGTGGGGATAAATATAGAAGAATACATGTCCACTACGCGCTTGACTGATTTATTAAAAACAGGTAAACCTGAATTGGATGAAGAGCAGAATATCAATGGGATGACCATTTTAACCAATCGAGTCCCTGTAATTGTTGAAAATAAAGTAGTCGGCGCCATTGCTACATTTCGCGATAAAACGGAAATGCAGGTGCTTGCTGAACAGCTGACAGGGGTTAGAACCTACGCCGACACACTTCGGGCACAGGCCCACGAGTTTATGAATAAACTTCATGTAATCCTAGGAATGGTTCATACTGGACATTATGAAAAGGTGGTCGAGTATATCAGTGAAACGGTTGACCATCGTAATAGCGAAATTGGCTTTGTTACCAAAAAGATAAAGGACCCGGTTTTTGCCGGTTTTTTAATAGGAAAGTTGAGTTATGCAAGGGAAACAGGAGTAGAGTTATCAGTATCCTGCACGCATCCTCTCATGAAGCCCGTTGTTTCTGATGTTACACATGAACTCATTACCATCGTTGGCAATTTAGTTGATAATGCCATCAAGGCGGTGACTGATAGTCCAGTCAAGAAAATAGCCGTAGGTTTCGAATATGGAGATGATATTTTAACTATCGAAATAAAAGATACGGGCACTGGAATGAGTGAAGAACTACAAAACCAAATTTTTAATAAAGGCTTCTCCACAAATGGTGAAAATAGAGGGCTAGGGATGTATCTCGTTTCGCAAGCGGTTAAGAAGTTGGAGGGGGAATTAATACTTTCATCAAAGCCTGGAAAAGGAACCGTCTTTACCGTTTATATACCATATGAAGGGGTGGGTACCGAGAATGATCCGGGTAATGATTGTTGAAGATGATCCAATGGTAGCAGAATTTAATAAACGCTATCTTGAGCAAGTTCAGGGATTTACATTGGTGGCAATGGCAGCGTCTGTGGACGAAGCAATTAAGAAGATAGAAAAACTAGAAATCGATCTCATCTTATTAGATATATTTATGCCGGGAAAACTAGGATTAGAGCTGTTAACCTACCTCCGTGAAAATGAGAAAGAGACGGATGTGATCATTATTTCAGCTGCATCAGATATGGAGCGGATTAAAAAGGCATTACGGTACGGAGCGGTGGATTATCTAATTAAGCCGTTTGAATTTGATCGCTTGAGCAGAGCGTTAGTTACCTATAAGGAACAGACTAGGTTTATTCAGACGCAACACGTGATTAACCAAGACGTTTTGGACCAGCAAATACTGCACCGAGAGGACAAGCCTTTGATCGAAGATTTGCCGAAGGGATTGACAAAAGATACCCTAAAACAAATTTGGGAAACGATTCAGGAGTTGAAAGATGCCCCGTTTTCAACGGAGGACGTGGTAAAGGTCGTCGGCATTTCTCGAGTTTCCGTCCGTAAGTATTTAAACTTTTTAAAGGAAATGGGAATCTTGGATGTGAAGGTGATTTACGGTACAGTTGGCAGACCTGTTTACCAGCATGAATTCAATAAATTGAAAGAACATCTAATCAAGAACTTTTTGTAAGCAGTTTGAAACTGCTTACTTTTTTTATTTACAAAATTCTTATTCAATTTACATAAACTATGAAAGCGTTTCAAATCGAAATATGATAGAGATATAAATTTGATAGGGGGATGAATTTATGGAACCAGTTAAAAAAATGCAACCGCTTACGGTTGTTTCGGGGGAAAAAGAAGAAAAGAAAGGTTTATTAGGTAAAATTGGCAGTATGAAGATAGGGGTAATTCCACTGCCACTTTATATCGTTATCGCAGCTGTTGTCTACTTTTCAGCCGTCTATAAATTGCTTCCGGCTGATATGATTGGCGGCTTTGCCATCATTATTGTCATGGGTATTTTACTTGGTGATCTTGGTATGAAGATTCCGGTCCTGAAGGATATTGGCGGCCCGGCAATTTTAGCACTATTGATTCCATCTATATTAGTCTATTTTAGTGTAATTAACACAACTGGGATGAATGCGGTTACCCAGTTGATGAAAACCTCAAATTTCCTTTATCTCTATATCTCTGTTTTAGTAGTGGGAAGTATTCTTGGGATGAATCGCAGAGTCTTAATTCAAGGCTTCACACGCATGTTTGTACCTTTGATTGTCGGGACAATTGCTTCGATTGCAGCAGGCGTTCTCGTTGGATTGCTTTTTGGATATGACATGAAACACACATTATTCTATATTGTTGTTCCGATTATTGGTGGCGGGATTGGAGAAGGAATTTTGCCGCTTTCATTAGGCTACGCTGAGGTTCTTGGAAAGTCATCAGAAACATTTGTTGGGCAGTTAATTCCTGCCGCGGTAATTGGAAATATTGTTGCGATCATTTGTGCAGGTGTTTTATCGCGCTTAGGTGAGAAAAAGAAACATCTGACAGGTAACGGAGTATTAGTGAAAACCAAAGGCGGCGACGGAATCACAGAAGCGGCAACGATAGATAAGCCTATTGACTTTCCACTTATGGGTGCAGGATTGTTAATTGCATGCAGTTTCTTTATCTTAGGTGGACTTGGAAATAAATTCTTAGGTATTCCGGGACCTGTGTTAATGATTATTGCGGCAGCTGTTGTGAAAAGTATCAAGGTAATGCCGGCTAAAATGGAACAAGGGGCATACCATCTATATAAATTTGTCTCATCAAGTTTAACTTGGCCATTAATGGTTGGCTTAGGAATGCTTTATATTCCGCTGAAGGATGTAGTTAAAATCGTAACGCCAGGATATGTGGTTGTTTGTGCCGCAGTTGTAGTTGCAATGATTACGACTGGTTACTTTGTAGGAAAAATGATGAACATGTTCCCAGTCGACTCAGCGATTGTTACAGGCTGTCATAGTGGTTTAGGGGGAACGGGTGATGTTGCGATACTTTCAGCTTCTAACCGGATGTCTTTAATGCCATTTGCCCAAGTTTCGACAAGAATTGGCGGCGCTTCCACCGTTATTTTGGCTATTCTTTTGCTGAAATTATTAAGCTAGTCATTTATCAATCGGGCTGTGCCTTTAAAGCCACAGCTCGAATTTTCATTTAAAAAGATACTCTTCACTGAGATAAAAAATAGTTGTAATTTGGAACAAAAGGAGAAGGTTGGAATGAATGAACGAAAGATAAAAGAACAGGCCGTACTGCTTCACAAAAGGCTTGCAGGTAAAATTAGTATCGTCAGTAAAGTAGAAATGAACAATGCGGATGATTTAAGTTTAGCCTATACGCCAGGTGTAGCTGAGCCATGTAAGATCATAGCAAAAAATAGTGAGGCATCTTTTGAACATACAGGGCGGGGGAATTTAGTAGCCGTGGTGACAGACGGAACAGCTGTCTTAGGGTTAGGAGACATTGGTCCAGAGGCTGCTATGCCAGTAATGGAGGGAAAGGCTGTTTTATTTAAACAATTTGCAGGAATTGATGCCTATCCGCTTTGCTTGGCAACGAAAAATGTTGATGAAATAGTCAATATTATCAAAGCATTAGAGCCAACCTTTGGCGGAATTAATTTGGAGGATATTGCTGCCCCAAGATGCTTTGAAATTGAAGAACGCTTAAAAAAGGAACTAAACATACCCGTTTTTCATGATGATCAACATGGAACAGCGATTGTCGTATTAGCTGGCCTTTTAAATGCACTAAGAATTGTGAAGAAAAGTATCTATAAAGTAAAGGTTGTCCTTAATGGTGCCGGTTCTGCCGGTATTGCGATTGCCAAGCTTTTATTAAAAGCCGGCTTTAAGGATATTACATTAGTAAGCTTGGAAGGCATTCTTTGTCCAGGTGAAGAATGGATGAACGACCGTCAAGTAGAAATTGCAGAGGGAACAAACCTGCGCAGGATTCATGGAACCCTACAAGACGCGATTATAAATACGGATATTTTTATCGGGGTCTCCGGTCCCAAGGCTTTAACGGGAGACATGGTCCGATCCATGAATAAAGATTCCATTGTTTTTGCAATGGCCAATCCAGTGCCTGAAATTTATCCGGAGGAAGCGCTAGCGGCAGGTGCAGCCGTAGTTGGAACAGGTCGTTCTGATTATCCCAATCAGGTAAATAATGTCCTTGCCTTTCCTGGAATCTTTCGCGGGGCGCTCGATGTGAGAGCAACGGACATAAATGAAGAAATGAAATTAGCAGCGGCTTATGCCATTTCTAGTCTCGTATCGGATAAAGAGCTAAGTGCTGATTATATCATTCCTAACGCCTTGGATTCGCGCGTGGGGGAGAGAGTTGCAGCAGCAGTCGCAAATGCAGCAATTGAATCGGGAGTTGCAAGAAAAGGCACTAACCATAAAAAACTTGTTGAAATTATTTGAGAACAATAGCTAAGGGGGCCTTTCACAAATTTGTGAAAGGCTCTATTTTTTGGCTGTTTTCGTAATCTTTGTTGTTTAAGTTGATTCTAATGGACAAATTTCCTGGTCCTTGTGTAAGTTTTGTCCCTTAGGAAGCTTC
>NTXX01000046.1 GCA_002559145.1 Bacillus sp. AFS006103 | reverse complement strand
TGTTACGTTGGCTTAGTTTCGTAAAAGAAACTAAAATTTATTGTTTGTTTGCACGATTTTGTTTGTTTAGTTTTCAAAGAACAATTTCTCAATCGCCAAATGCGACTTTATTATCTTACCAAGTTACCAACCGGAAGTCAATAACTTTTTTCGTTTGTTTCACATCGTCTCTGTGACGACTTTTCATATATTACAGCATATCTGCACAATGGTCAACACCTTTTTTACAAATAGTTTTATAAATAGAAAAAACCGCTTTTCCCAGCGGTTTAACTAACTTAAATAACCCATTGTTGAATGGCAACCAAGGCGAATAGTCCCGGAATTCCCAGAAAGCCCGAGATAGCGGAGGTAGCAAAATTAATGGGCACATGAATGCCATAGCGGTTACCTGCCGCGTTTAAGAAAAATAAAAAGAGTGCTCCAATCACTAATTTAATGGCAGCCTGTCCAACGTATCTGGCAGGCTTAAAGGGTGCACCAGTAAATAATAGGATAAGTATTAATCCTCCGAGGATGGAAATTACAATAATTGGTTCCAAAAAAGCTATCCCCCTTCATAAGTCACTTTGTTTCAACTTATGTACAAGTTGAGAAAAATAGACCTAAAAAGGGCAATAGCTTGTTTTATGATCTCATTAAGGTAACATTCCGCTGCTTCGCTTCTCTTAATAGAAAGATATATTTTGCCTCAGCGATCTTTGTTTGGCAAATCACTTCTTCGGAAGGATCGAAACTTTTTTCCAACAGTAGCTTTTCCTGCTGCCAATGTTCTTTATATCGATTCAACTGCATTAACAGCTTTTCATTATACTCTTTACGAAGCCGCCCTTTACGTTGAAAAAACATGAGTGATTCCTCCGCGTCTTCTTAAAATTCTCTTCGCCCTTCAATCGCTTTCGATAAGGTGACCTCATCCGCATATTCTAGGTCACCGCCAACTGGAAGACCATGGGCAATTCTCGTCGTTTTGATCCCTGAAGGCCTTAACAACCGAGAAATGTACATAGCAGTAGCTTCCCCTTCAATATTAGGGTTAGTCGCAAGGATTACTTCCGTTACCGTTTCATCCTGAAGACGTTTTAAGAGGTCAGGGATATTGATATCCTCAGGACCGATTCCGTCCATTGGGGATATTGCCCCGTGGAGTACGTGGTACAATCCATTGAATTCTTTCATTTTTTCCATCGCTATCACATCTTTAGGATCTTGGACAACACAGATAATACTCTTATCCCGCCGCCCATCCTCACAAATATAACATGGGTCTTGATCCGTGATATGACCACAGACAGAACAATAAGTTAAATTTCGTTTAGCATTCACTAGTGCTTTGGCAAAATCAAGCACCGTATCCTCTTTCATACTTAGGACAAAAAAAGCCAGACGACCGGCCGTTTTCGGACCGATCCCCGGCAGCTTCATAAAGCTGTCAATCAGCTTAGAGATTGGTTCAGGATAATGCATGTTTTTCTATTCCTCTCTTAAAAAGGAAGATTCATTCCTTTTGTGAATTGCCCCATCGTGCTATTGGTTAACTCTTCTACCTTTTTAAGAGCATCATTTGTTGCTGCTAAAACAAGGTCTTGAAGCATTTCGATATCATCAGGGTCAACTGCTTCTGGTTTGATTATTACATCCACGACTTCCTTATGACCTGTTACCATCACTGTAACCATCCCGCCGCCTGCAGAACCTTCAATCTTTTTTTCACCTAATTCTTCTTGTGCCTCCGCCATTTTCTTTTGCATTTTTTGCATTTGTTTCATCATATTTTGCATATTTCCCATTCCGCCACCACGCATCATTACCATCTACCTCCAAATAATTAGTTGTTAATCAATAATCTCTACAAATTCAGCGCCAAATAATTTCTTGGCTTCTGCAATATGAGGTTCTTCTTCCTTCGTTGCTTCACTGGTTTCACCTTCAGCCCCATCATGGCTATTCAAAAAGCTTTCACGAATTGGCAGCCACTGGTCTTCCGGGACACCTAAGATTGTAAATCTAATTCCTGTTAATTTATGTAAAGCTGCGACAACTGCATCCAGAAAGTCAGTTCGACTCATCGCCATTTGGCAAATCATTTCATGCTTGAATTTTATAATAAAAGCAGTAGAGGACGCCGCAATCGGCTCTGCATCATTTAACAGGGCGGCTTGTGATTTCAATAGACTTGCCCGCAATTCGCCCCAATTGGTCTTAATGGCATTTAAATCGCTTTTTGTTGCCTGCTTTAATACTTCATTTATTCTCCCAACCGCTGGCTGAAAGGTCTTTTTAGAAGTTCTCGGCGCAGACTTCTGTGCTTGTGGTGCCGTCTCTTGCGTGACAACCGCTACACCGTTTGCCTTTAAGTGTTGCAGTTCTGACTCCAGCTGACCGATTCTTACGATTAATTCTTCCATTTGTGCAGGTTGTGCCTGCACGGTTTGTTTTGCTTCCATCTGACACAACTTTACGATCGCTACTTCCAGGAAAATCCTTGGATGGTTCGTCCAACGCATTTCTTGTTGTGTTTTATTTAAGAGATCGATGAGTTGGTAGATTTGATCCATCGAAATCGTTTCTGCCATGACTCGAAAATCCTCATCCAGCATCACTCTTTCCAAGGATTCTTCCAAGTTAGGTGCCGTTTTATACAACAGCATATCACGATAAAATAAGATTAAATCCTCAATAAAGCGCATCGGGTCTTTTCCATGAAATAAAAGTTCATCCAATGCCTCCAGCCCGCTCGCCACATCCTTTTCTCGGAAGGCTAAAGCTAGCTTATTCAAAAATCCCTGTGATACGGAACCAGTTACCGTTAACGCATCCTCGATAGATACTTGGTCCTCGCTATACGAGATGGCCTGATCCAAAAGACTAAGTGCATCACGCATCCCGCCATCAGCTGCCCTCGCAATCAGTTGCAGTGCTCGCTCATCACAATGAATCCCAGATTCCTCAACGATTAATTTCATCCTTTTGACGATTGCCCCAGCGGTAATCCTCCTAAAGTCAAAGCGCTGACATCTAGAAATAATCGTTAATGGGATTTTATGTGGTTCTGTCGTTGCTAAAATAAAGATAACATGCTTAGGCGGTTCTTCTAATGTTTTTAACAAAGCATTAAATGCGCTGATGGAAAGCATATGTACTTCATCAATTATATAGACCTTGTATTGAACTGAAGTAGGTGCAAATTTGACCTTATCAAGAACATCACGCATTTCTTCCACACGTGAGTTGGAAGCAGCATCAAATTCCAGTACATCCGAGATGGTCCCATTGGTAATCCCGAGACAGGCTGCACACTCATTACATGGCTCTGAAACAGGCGATCGTTCACAATTGATTGCCTTTGCTAATATTTTAGCCGCACTTGTTTTCCCCGTTCCTCTCGGTCCTGAAAAAAGATAAGCGTGTGAGATCTTTTGCTGAAGCAGGGCGTTTTGTAATGTCTTGGTTACATGTTCTTGTCCTACTACATCTATAAATGTTTGAGGTCGCCAAACACGGTATAAAGCCTGATAAGCCAATTGACAATCGCCCCCTTCAAAATTTTCAACTTTCCACTTTTCCTATTATACCTTAACCATTTTGCATTTTACAAAATGAATCTAGTTGATTAGACAAAAAAACTCATCCCAAGTCTGAGATGAGTTAATTTATGTAATATAACTGCCGTGCACCTTCCGTCGACTAACGCCCATAAGCGTTACTTAAGCAGTTAGCTCGGCCCAGGCCACCCTGCGGCACATGGGAGCGTCCACTTAATGCTGCTTCCTTCCGGACCTGACATGGTTCATGGATTCCCATTGCGCAGGACCCGGGCGTCAACACCACTTACTTAAGGCAGACCCTACAGGTCGTTAGCCTCGGGAAGGGATTCAGTCCCGCTAGAGCGGATTGCGGGTACAGGGCACCGCTGCCTCCCCACCTAGCACGGCAAAGTTGATACCAAAGTTTAGTGCGTCTCTATGACGCTTTCTTAGTATACAAATATTCTTGTAAAAAAGCAATTACTATTCACTGTCAATTTCTGTAATACTGTTCTTTTGCATTATTTTCTCAAGCCTTTTTCGTTCCCTTATTCCTCGAAAAAAATCTGAGAGCATTTGCCCGCACTCTTTTTCTAATACACCGCTCGTAACCTCACTCTGATGGTTGAAACGTTCATCACCCAATAGATTCATGAGAGTCCCACAACAACCGCCCTTAGGGTCCGCCGCGCCATAAACCACCTTTTTCACTCTAGCTAAAATGATGGCACCCGCACACATCGGACAGGGCTCTAAAGTTACATATAAGGTAGACTCTTCTAAACGCCACGAACCTATGTCCTTGCAGGCTTGATCAATAGCTAATAGTTCGGCGTGAGCGATGGCATTTTGCTCGTTCTCACGTAAATTATATGCACGGGCAACAATCTTTCCTTCCATAACAATGACCGCACCAATCGGCACCTCGCCCCGCTCTTCCGCCTTCTTCGCTTCTTTGATTGCTTCTCTCATAAAGTCTTCATCTTGCAAATGCTCGATTTCCATGTTATTTCCCCTTTTCTTATCTGAGCAGCAGGATAAAACGGACTCTCTCACAGCAAAATAGGAGGTGAAGGAGAGAGACAAATGACCCAGATTCGTCCCGCGCTTATTATTATCGATATGATAAATAACTTTGATTTTACCCATGGCCCCATTCTTGCCAAAAAGGCTGCCCGTATTGCCGGTTCTATCAAAAATATAAAAAATCAATTTAACGAAAGAAATTTACCCGTTATCTTCATTAACGACCATTATAATTTATGGCAGGCCGATTTACATAAAATTATTGACCTATGCACAAACGAACGTAGCTCGCCTGTTTTTGAAGTACTGCTTCCCGAGGAGAAGGATTTATTTTTAATCAAACCAAAGCATTCGGCTTTTTATGGAACAGCACTAAATACATTGCTGCACCAACTGAAAGTAACGACACTTATTCTTACAGGGATTGCCGGAAATATTTGTGTACTTTTCACAGCAAATGATGCTTATATGCGTGAATATGAATTACTTGTTCCTAGAGATTGTATTGCCTCTGCTGACGACAACGATAATCAGTACGCCTTAACGATGATGGAGAATGTCTTAAAAGCAAGGATTCACCCTTGTACAGATGAAATTTACCAGCATTATATCATTTATCCGTATCCTCCCTCATAAAATAGTTGCAACGCATATTTACCAGGGAGGGATTAGGATGCAAATCCATGTGGTAAAACCTAATGAATCGTTAACTACGATCGCGAGAACTTATCATTCAACCGTCCAAGATATCGTTGAAGCCAATGATTTACCCAATCCAAACAATCTTGTCATTGGTCAGTCACTTGTCATTCCGATTATCGGTCACTTTTACTTCGTCCAGCCGGGTGATTCCCTATTCTCAATCTCGAGAAAGGTGGGCGTCTCCGCTCAGGAGCTTGCCACCATCAATCGCTTGAATGTAAATCAGCATCTTAATGTGGGTTTTCGTCTTTACATTCCCCAAGGTAAAAAAAGAAACGCTGAATTTAATGCGTACGTTGAACCGCGCGGCACCACTGTAGCCCCAGTCTTGGAAACCAGTGCTCGTGAGGCCGCACCTTATCTAACATATTTGGCCCCATTTAGCTTTCAAGTCCGCCGTGACGGCACATTAAAAGCACCGTTACTAAATAACTTTCCTGCTATTGCTAAAGCCAACCGTAACGTCTTAATGATGGTCATAAACAATCAAGAAAATGACCAGTTCAGTGATGAACTCGGCCGAATATTATTAAATAACATGGCCATTCAAGATAAGTTCCTTCATAACATTGTCACAACTGCCAATAAGTATGGCTTCCGTGACATACACTTTGACTTTGAGTTTTTACGCCCCGCCGACCGCGAGGCCTATAATCGCTTCTTACGAAAGGCAAAACAAAGATTCAAAAGTCAGGGCTGGCTTATGTCAACAGCCCTTGCACCTAAGACCAGTGCCACGCAAAAAGGAAAATGGTATGAGGGGCATGACTATAAGGCACACGGGGAAATCGCCGACTTTGTCGTGATTATGACCTATGAATGGGGCTATAGTGGCGGCCCTGCGATGGCGGTATCGCCTATTGATCAAGTGAGAAGAGTTTTGGAATACGCCGTCACTGAGATCCCCTCGAATAAAATTATGATGGGCCAAAATCTTTATGGCTATGATTGGACCTTACCTTTCGTGCAGGGATCTGTGGCCAAGGCTGTAAGCCCGCAGCAAGCGATACAGCTCGCCGCAAGCCACCATGTTCCCATTCAATATGACACCAAGGCACAGGCACCTTTTTTTAGATACTCAGATGCCGGGAAGCAACATGAGGTTTGGTTTGAAGATGCCCGCTCGATCCAGGCAAAGTTTAATTTAATTAAAGAGTTAAATATTAGGGGCATGAGCTATTGGAAACTAGGTCTAGCCTTCCCGCAAAACTGGCTATTAATCGTGGACAATTTCACTGTCACCAAGCGTGGGTCGTAAATATTTTTTCTACAAAAACTGCCTTAATTCGGCAGTTTTTTCATATTTTTGACATAAACCTCATGACTTCTAAATATTCCTTATCCCTTCCTGAGTGAGATTATGATAAAATAAAAATTGCATGTTTTTAATAGACTTAAAATCCGGTTTATCCGGTGAAACATAGAGTGAAGGCAGCTTTCGAAGGAGGACTTGCAATGGGGGATACACCCTTTATTACCGTTGAAGGGCCGATTGGTGTAGGAAAAACATCACTCGCAAAAGCCATTTCAGCGCAATTTGAATTTGCATTACTAAAAGAGATTGTTGATGAAAATCCATTTTTAGGGAAATTCTATGAAAATATTGAGGAGTGGAGTTTTCAAACGGAAATGTTTTTCCTCTGCAATCGCTTTAAGCAATTAGGGGATATCAATACCCATTTCTTAAGTCAAAATCAGTCCGTAGTAGCCGATTATCATATCTTCAAGAATTTAATTTTTGCAAAGCGGTCATTAAGCACTGATGAATATCAAAAATATTATAAAATTTATCAAATTCTAACCGAAGATATGCCTAGGCCTAACGTGATCATTTATTTGAATGCAAGCCTAGACACGCTGTTAAAACGGATTAAAGTAAGAGGGCGTGAAGTAGAAAAAAATATCAGCCCCTTATATTTAGAGCAATTATCGCTTGATTATGAAGAAACAATGACCATTTTTGAAAAAGAACATCCGGAAATACCAGTCCTTCGCTTTAGCGGGGATGAATTGGATTTTGTAAAAAATGAACAGGATTTAACCCATATTATTGGTCAGTTATCATTAGCATTAAAAAAAAGCAGCTGGATAAGGTGAAACTTCAATCAATGGGGGGTTCTATCCCCATTGATTGTTTGTTGAACCAATCGGGCATTAACGGGCAGTTGCTCCCACAGTTATCCCTTTCGGTTCACTCGGAGCCTTGGAATGGGGAGCTTACTGCCCGTTAATGCGGGACTAAAACACTATAGAACAGGGGAATGTTAGTGAGTATCGTTATTGGTGGTATGATTGGTCTTGGAAAAACAAGTGTAGCTGACACATTGAATGCACACTTTCAAAATAGAGGAATTGAGAGCAAGGTGTTTTATGAATCGGTGGATGATAATCCAATTTTGCCTCTCTATTATGAACTAACACCTGAAGAATTAGATGCCAAAAGAATACCTTTCCTGCTTCAATTATTTTTCTTAAATAAACGCTTTAAAACAGTTAAGGAATGTGTCAGTTGGGAAGAGCCTGTTTACACCATTCAGGATCGGTCCATTTATGAAGATTGGTATTTTGCCTATGTAAATAAATCGTTAGGCAGAATATCAGATTTGGAATTTAAAATTTACGAAGACCTAGTTGAAAATATGCTTGAAGAACTTAATGAACTGCCAAGGAAAGCACCAGATTTAATGGTGTACTTAAAAGGTTCGTTTGATACAGTCATTGATCGAATTATGGCGCGCGGCCGAAGCTTTGAAATTAACCCTGAGCTGAAAGAGTATTACTTTGAAGTGTGGAAGGGTTATGATGAGTGGGTTATGAATCAGTATGCAGCAAGCGAAGTATTAGTGATTGATATGGATTCGACTGACGTTGTAAAAAGCGAGGAAGATGCCACTAGAGTCTGCCGTGCGGTCGAAGATAAGTTACAAGAAATTTTAAATATGAGAACAGCACATATTGGATAATCCGATATGTGTTTTCTTTTTAGACATAAAAAAAAGCCGTTACATGTAATGTAACGAACCTTTATCTCCAGTTTTTATGCGCGATTTTAAAATTAATGGAGGAGGAAGAGGGATTCGAACCCCCGCGCGGTGTTACCCGCCTGTCGGTTTTCAAGACCGATCCCTTCAGCCAAACTTGGGTATTCCTCCGTATCAACAAAAACTAATTTACCATATAGTTTTCACTGTGTCAATATACTTAATAAAAAAAACTGGACAAATTTAATCTGTCCAGTTTTTGTTATTTACTTCAATGTAATGACATCCCGGTTGCCCATATAAGGACGTAAAACAGCAGGAATCACGACGCTTCCGTCAGCTTGTTGGTAATTTTCTAATATGGCAGCTACCGTGCGGCCAATCGCGAGGCCAGATCCATTTAAGGTATGAACATGCTCTGGTTTTGCCTTAGGTTCACGGCGGAAGCGAATGTTTGCCCGCCTAGCCTGGAAGGCCTCAAAGTTACTGCAAGAAGATATTTCCCGGTATGTTCCATAGCTTGGAATCCAAACTTCAATGTCGTACTTTTTCGCTGCGGTAAAACCAAGGTCACCTGTACACATGCTTAGCACACGGTAGGGCAGTTCTAGTAATTGTAATACCCGTTCCGCATCGTTGGTTAGCTTTTCAAGCTCCTGATAAGAGTCTTCAGGCTTAACAAACTTAACAAGCTCTACCTTGTTAAATTGATGCTGACGAATCAAACCTCGTGTATCACGACCCGCAGAGCCCGCCTCAGAGCGGAAACACGCACTATAGGCAGCAAAGCGGATTGGCAAATCTTCGCCGCTTAAAATTTCATCGCGGTGAAAATTGGTTACAGGAACCTCAGCGGTTGGAATCAAGAAGTAATCTTCATTTTCAATCAAAAAGGCATCTTCTTCAAACTTTGGAAGCTGTCCCGTTCCAGTCATACTTGCCCGATTAACTAAATAAGGCGGCAATATTTCTGTATAACCATGCTCATCGACATGGAGGTCTAACATGAAGCTGATTAACGCCCGTTCTAAACGAGCTCCTAACCCTTTATAAAAGACAAAACGACTTCCGGTTACTTTTCCGGCCCGATCAAAGTCAAGAATGCCTAAGTGATCGGCAACATCCCAGTGGGGCTTTGCTTCAAACTCAAAATCACGTACCGTGCCCCATTGTCTAATTTCAATATTATCTTCTTCAGTTTCACCCACGGGAACACTTTCATGAGGGATATTCGGAATACTCAGCATCAGCAGTTCTAATGATTCTTCTACCACTCGTAATTCATCATCAAACGTTTTGATTTGGTCACCCACTTCACGCATTTCCGTAATCAAATGATCCGCATTCTGTTTTTCACGTTTTAAAGTGGCCACCTGCTGAGAAACCTCATTACGTCGGCTCTTTAATTGTTCTGTCTCCACAATCAATTCGCGCCTTCTTTGGTCGAGTTCCTCAAACTGATCGAGAGCAGATAAATCTTCCCCACGATTTTGAAGCCTTTCTTTCACATCTTCAAAATTAGCTCGTAACACTTTAATATCTAACATAATTGTCGCACTCCTTTTTATAGAAAATTATTAAGTGGAAGGTTTCCACTTGAAAAACAAAAAACTCCCGCCCCTAAAACAGGGACGAGAGTTACTCGCGATACCACCCTGGTTGACAGAAAAAACTGTCCACCTCGAAAAACGTTAACGGTTTCTACCGAAAGTACTTACTTACCTCTTCGTGAGGCGTTCCATACCTTGCTCGAGGAGGGATTCACAAGCTTCATCCACCGGTTTGCACCACCCACCGGCTCTCTAGAGAATGAGTTTCCTGTTACTAGTTCCTCTCATTGCTTTAAACACTATTAGGATTTTGTATTTCTTAATTTACTATAATTTTTAACCAAATGCAACCAGTTTATACTAAATGAGTTTAAAACCAACCTTTAACAGCGGTAGAAATCCCATGCCAGACATCGCCAAAGAAATTACCGATGCCCCTCATCATTAATACAAACCAATTTGATTTTTCGACTCCATTTACTGCAATTACATCAACTTTAACCTTCTGCCCGCCCTCAGATGTTAAGAAACTTACCTTCTCGCCATTTTTCGGTGCAACGGTTAAGTAGCCGATCTTTTCACCTTTTTTAATAGGTGCAGTTAACTCGCCGTTTTTATTAAGCTTATTTTTATCCAGAACAAGGACTGGTTTGTAATCCTGTTTTCCACCATTTTGAATAATCATGTTGATGGCTGATTTCGTATAGATTTTTACTTGGTCCTCTTTTCCTTTAATCACAGGAACTGTTTTCTGTCCCTTTACTTGATAGTGTTTAGGAACAAGTGTCTCTTTTGTGAAATTGCTGAAAGCATAATCCAGCATTTTCTTTGTTTCACCAAAGCGTGCTTTATAACCATCGTTTTTGCCACTCACATCTTTAGCATTTTGGACAACCGTTATAAATCGTTTTCCATCGCGGCTGGCTGTTCCGGTAAAACAATAACCCGCAAAATCAGTTGTCCCTGTTTTTAGCCCGTCCATGCCTTGATAACCATAAACCAATGATGGCAACATCCAGTTCCAGTTTTGCATGACGATTCTATCATCTGTACCCTCTCGAAAAACCTTTTTTGGCGTACTAGCCGTTTTTAGTACATCTGGATAATCATTAATGAGATGATAAGCTAACGTCGCCACGTCACGCGGAGACATAACATTTTCTTCCTCCGCACCCGTTCCCTGCGGCTGCTCCCCATTATAATCTTTATTGTTCAAACCCGTTGAGTTCACAAATTTACTATTTTTCAAGCCTAGCTTTTTGGCCTTGTCATTCATCATCTTCACAAAATTCGTTTCCGAACCGCCAATCACTTCAGCAAGAGCAATGGTTGTCCCATTTGCAGAATAAATGGCCATTGCCTCATATAATTCTCGCACATTATATTTTTCACCAAGACGTAAAGGGACATTCGATAATCCGGTAGGCTGTGAAATCTTATAAACAAGATCACTTACCGTATATTCCTGATCCCATTTCACCTTTCCATGTTTCACTGAATCAAGTAAAAGATATTCCGTCATCATCTTCGTCATACTGGCAATTCCTAATGGACTGTCAGCATTTTTCTGATATAAAACCCTGCCTGTTTCTCCATCAACCATAATTGCACCATCTGCGTTTACATTGAGCCCTGCTTCGGCCTTAACTGGATCGACCCCGGCAAAAATCCCCAAAAACATAATAAGTGCCAGCGCACTGGCAACAAATTTCTGATAAAAATATTTGTTCACTTTAACGCCCTCCATGAATTTATACACTTTGGTTATTTTAACATAACTCATTAGCAAATCATAGACGGAGCTATGAACCATCTTATGGCTAATTTTAGAAGTTTCTCTAATCTTTTTTAGGCCTATTTACACAAAAAAACAGAGAAGACATTGCTTCTCTGCTTGAAAGATTATAACGAGTAGTTTGGAGCCTCTTTTGTGATTTGCACATCATGTGGATGACTCTCTCTTAACCCCGCACCTGTCATTTTAATAAATTGTGCTTTAGTTCTTAATTCCTCTAGATCTTTAGTTCCGCAATAACCCATACCAGATCTGAGTCCGCCGATAAGTTGATAAACAGTCTCTGCTAATGGACCTTTATAAGGAATCCGTCCTTCAATTCCTTCTGGAACAAACTTCTTATTATCTTCTTGGAAATAACGGTCTTTTGATCCTTTTTCCATCGCGGCCACTGAACCCATCCCACGGTACACTTTAAAGCGGCGTCCTTGGAAAATTTCCGTCTCTCCTGGGCTCTCTGTTACCCCTGCCAATAAGCTGCCCAGCATAACGGCATGTCCGCCAGCTGCAAGAGCCTTTACGATATCTCCAGAGTATTTGATGCCGCCATCGGCAATAATCGTCTTGCCATGCTTCATCGCTTCTCCTGCACAATCATAAACGGCAGTAATTTGTGGAACACCGACACCCGCTACAACTCGTGTTGTACAAATCGAACCAGGTCCAATTCCTACTTTAACAACATCGGCTCCTGCTTCAATTAAGGCTTTGGTTCCTTCAGCTGTTGCCACGTTCCCAGCAATGATGGTGAGATTTGGATGAGTAGTTCTAATTTCCTTTACCATATCGAGGACACCTTTGGAATGTCCATGAGCTGTATCAAGGACAATTACATCGACATTGGCTTTTACAAGTGCTTCTACTCGTTTCATCGTATCGCTCGTTACTCCAACCGCTGCTCCGGCTAATAGACGCCCTTGACTGTCTTTTGCAGAGTTTGGAAATTCAATCACCTTTTCGATATCCTTAATTGTAATTAACCCTTTTAACACACCCTGCTCATTGACAAGAGGCAATTTTTCAATTTTGTAATGCTGCAGAATTTTCTCTGCTTCTTTTAAAGTCGTACCAACTGGAGCAGTCACAAGATTTTCTTTAGTCATAACATCGGAAATTTTAAATGAATAATCTTGGATAAAACGAAGATCCCTATTGGTAATAATTCCAATAAGCTTTTGTTCCTCCAAGTTATTAACAATCGGTACACCGGAAATTCGATATTTTCCCATTAAATGCTCGGCATCATACACTTGGTGCTCTGGAGTCAGGAAAAACGGATCGGTAATGACCCCGCTCTCTGATCTCTTTACCTTTTCCACCAGCTCTGCTTGCTGCTCAATAGTCATATTCTTATGAATGATCCCTAAACCGCCTTGACGAGCCATTGAAATAGCCATCTCGGACTCGGTTACAGTGTCCATCCCAGCACTAATGATGGGAATATTTAGCTTTACAGTTGGTGATAAATCAACTTGCAGGTTTACATCTCTAGGCAGTACCTCAGATTTACCAGGAATTAATAGTACATCATCAAACGTTAGACCTTCTTTTACAAACTTACTTTCCCACATTTTTATAGCCCCCAGGAAAAAAATATTATTTGTAGGTTATCAATTGGATAAAATACTGTCAAGGAATAAACATTAGTCTGATTCTTCTGAAAAAGGTGATATTGATTTGAATACTGAATATAAGGACTGGAAAAGCTACGCTTGCTTCTTTTCGGCAGAATACTGTCAGCGCTTTTTGAAAAATTGTTACCAAAAGCGTAATATCGAAAATCCCGAACAAAAAAGCTATGAAAACTGTTATGCCTTTCTTTATTATCTTGAACACGGTCAAGTTTATTATCAACAAGCAGCAAGCTCCCCACTTATTATCAAACCAATTATGCTTTTTTATGGCCTTGTCCATTTAATTAAAGCATGTATATTAACGATTGATCCCGCGTACCCAGAAACTACAGCCGTTTTAGCCCACGGAGTTTCGACCAGAAAAAGAAAGAAGCAGAATTATCATTTCTTTCAAGACGAAGTTAAATTTCAAAAAAATGGACTTTTCCCCTTCATCTCTGAAAAATTGTTTCACATGAAACAATTGGAAGGGGAGAAAGTCATTATGGAGGAATTACTACAGCTTATACCAGAACTAGATGATTTATTCTTACTACTTGAAGGGAAAAGGACATTTATCAAATTACAAACGGATCATAAACAATTTGTGGTGCCTGACACCATATTAGACCATTTTCATATGACAGAAAACCGCTTTAAGGAGTTTCTGGCATCAAAGTTTGAGAAGGGAGTGGAGTTTTCAGAGGGGGGATTATCTTTCATGTTGAATACAACCTCGTTTGGTAGATCACCATTAAGGTTTCATTTGGAGGCAAATTATTACGCGCTGCCCCTTAATAAAGGTAATTATTTTAATTTCCCTGAGCTGCTAATTCATTACCTATTGCTTTACAATTTAAGTATGATTGCCCGCTATGAAACGGAATGGTGGAGTGAGTTGACGAAGATGATGCCCAACCAGGATTACCCCTTCATTTGTTCGTTCCTTGATGTCACCATGCAAAAGGGGCCGTATTTGGTTTATCAGTATTTGATGGGATGACGATGGAACACTCTTTAGTTACCGTTGAAGGATTTTCCTTAATCGAGTAACCAGCAAAAGTAAAATAAGCGGATATTTTCCGGTTAGATGCAGAATGGAGCTCGTTTCGGGGTAAATAAGGGGAGGTTTTCCGCTTGATCAAAGAAAAATCCCCCGTTTTTGAATTTTTCGAATCAATAGGCGGAATCTCTCCGTCTATTTAAGCCTTTTTTAATACTAATCACTAATTAAGCGGAATTTTTCCGCCTATTTATCGCTCAGGTGCTTGACCTGAAACACAAAAAAGAACAACCTTTTCAGGTTGTCTTTTAAATGTGCCTGGCAAC
>NTXX01000045.1 GCA_002559145.1 Bacillus sp. AFS006103 | reverse complement strand
TCGATGCGCATGCCTTGAAGAAAAAAATGCTGGGGCTTTTGGATGCGCGCGGTGCGATTTATCCAGCGGAGCATAATGTCGGTCATCTCTATGAAGCCGCACCATCACTGGTTGATCACTACAAAAAAGGCGACCCAACCAACAGCTTTAACCCAGGCATCGGGAAAACCTCTAAACTTAAACATTGGGCTTAATCATCATGAAAGACCATTTTAAGAGTACACGTTTTGACAAATTTGATTTTCAAGTAAAACATAGAAATTAATTTTATTTTGCTACTATTGAAAAAGGAAACTGAGAGTCCACGGGCTTTCAGTTTTTTTATTTACACAAACTCTGTTTTGATATTCCGTTACTTCGGTGACAATTTCTTCTGATAAAAAGCTGAAATCATGAAAGTCTATTCCCTTGGGGGGTCAGACACCAGAAATAAACATGCTAAAAGCATGCATTTTGCTTTTCTTTCCTTCATCCAGTAGAATTTCCTTATTCGCATGATAAATGGGGAATAGATTTGAAAAGCGTATTTAGTGAAATCATTCAGTTTCGCGGAAATCATTATGATTTTGGGTATAGGCAGGGCGAGCTATTAAAGGATTCTCTCATTTTGCAAAACCGTAAAAAACAATGGGGTTCCAAATCCAAATTGCGGAATTTTATAACAGATGAAATGGTAGTCAAAAGGATACTTCTACAGTTCGCTCCCCGCATTTGGGATGAGCTAAATGGATTGGCAGATTCTTTAAAAATGGAAATGGCCGATGCCGTTAGGGAATTTGGCGGCTATTATCTTGAATACGGAAAAAGTGGGTGCTCCATTTTCACAGACACTGATTACATGATTCGAAACTATGATAATGACCCACTCTCCTATGAAGGGCGTTATGTTCTCTATCAACCTACTGATCAGGGCTATGCTGTAATTGGTCCCTCCATGCAAATCACCGGACGTACAGATGGGATCAATGAAAAAGGATTAGCGATGGGTTATAACTTAGTTAATCGTGTAAGGTCAGATGACGGATTTATTTGTAATATGATTGGTAGGATTATCTTAGAAAATTGTGCCAATGTAGATCAAGCTATTTCACTACTAAAAGAAATTCCACATCGCCGCTCGTTCAACTATGTCTTGTTGGATCAACGTGGTGAGTCCATCGTCGTAGAGGCCTCTCCCAGAGAAATAGCAATCCATCAGGCTAATTTCTGTACCAATCATTTTAATGAGCTAAAACATGAAAATCGCTTCCGGCTGGATGACTCTTTGCAACGATTACAGGCGATGGAAAGAAAGGAAAGCAGCACTACCGATCCATATAAGGCTTTTCGAATGATGAACGACACAGACAAGGGTGTTTTCTCTAAAAAATATGGAGCATGGGCAGGGACCATACATACTGCAGCCTACCTTCCTAAAGAAATGAAAGCATGGCTAGCCCTGGGCGGAGACAAGCTGCCACTGATTTTTGACTTTGACCAATGGCTTAAGGGAGAAAATATAAACATCACACGAATCAAAGGGGAACTAGACACACACCTGCCATTTGTTAATATGGAAGAAATCTAACGGGGGCAGCCCCCCTCCTTTATCACTTCCTATTTTTTTAATCCACAAAAGCTGTGGTGATATTAAAAGGAGCTTGTAATCATTAATTATATTAAAATAAAAATAAGGTATAATATAAAAAAATACTTGAGGTGAATATTAAATTGGATTTTAATTCTGAGTCAGAACAACATAATGATAAAGGCAATGACCAAGAATATAACACAAGCGATTACACTAGTAGATTTGAAGCTGATGAGGAACTAGTTGATAGCGAAAGCGGATTTCAAAAATGGTTTTTGGGTAGGAAAAAGAAAAACACAGTTAATGCAAGCAAATCAGGAGGAAACTCACTATCTAGGTTCCGATTGTCAAAAAAGAAAAAGAAATTGAAGCTGTCTTGGGTAAAACTTCTCTTTAAAATCCTTGTAATAGGAGTAGTCTGTTATAACTTCAAATATATTATGGACTTTGCAAGAAATCCTATAAGTAATTTTACTCAGATATTATATGTAGCCGGTATTTGTGCAGGAATAAATTTTATTGCCGTCTGGATTCTCTTTTATAAGAATCCGATTATACGATTTTATCTTTCCTTAGTTGCCATTATAGGATCCTTTGGCTATTACTTCTATGTAAATTATATGAATCATTCCTTTTTGGGTAATCACCTCATCCCTTCACTGCTGGTTGCTATTTCAGGATTGATGGCCATAACCCCTAAAGTAAATTATTATTTAAAAAGTATCGTATTACTGTTAATCCCTGTAGTAGGAATCTATTTTAACGGTAATACCTTTGCACTTGTGTGGACTCTTATGTTTACAGCAGGATTAATCATATTCTTCAGAGTGTCTAAATCAAAAAAATCAAAATCAAATAAAAAGGTTGAACAAACAAGAAGAAATAAACAACAAACTGCTTAAGAAACTAACCATTTCCAGATTATGAAACGGTACTTAAATGACCCAAAAAGTATGCTTCCTCATTTTCTAGAATCATAAGTAGAGTTTTAAGGGCGTAAATACAAAAGGGAGCACACGTTCCATGTGCTTCCTTTTTTCGATGATTGAAATTTTTATGTTACAAGTCCATCCCAACTAAAGACAATTTGCATCAACTACCTGTCCAGATACCGACATAAGTTCATTTATGTTCACCCATCCTGCAATATTTTGAGATTGGTCAACACCATCTATGGTAAAAGATAGGCTAATATTGTTGGGAAGTGACAATGTGGACCTTTTGCCCATGCAATTCTTTGCTTTTTGAAGAGAATCCACCCTTACACCTTCACAAGAAATTACATTCTTTTGCATCGAAACGTAAATTAATACTCCCCTTAAAGGATTATAGTTCCGGATAAAACCTTCAACAGTTGTTCCATCTCGGAAGGATAATCTGATCCAGCGCTTTTGCTGATAACAAGCAAGAATTTTATGAAATAGTCCTTGTCTGTAGTCATAGTTATATGGATAGAAAGGCTGGTAAGAATCATTTGGGTACAATGCAGCCTCCCCCTTTCTTTTATCAATAAATCTTTTCATGTATATGAGAAAAAAAAGGGTTGGTGCCTGTCATCACCTATGTGTAAAAAAAAAGCGAATAGTGCTGACACTATTGGCTTGAAACTAATTAGCTGCTATTCTGGTCGTTCATCCAGGTTGTGATACCAAACAAGCGGACCAAGGTGACCGAACTTCCCAACCGCCTCCTCCATCAACCGGTGTGCATCTTCATATGCGCAGGCAGGTAAAATATCCAATTCATGATACCCCATATTTCCATAGTTATAGACAAGCAAAAACCTATCGGTCTCCCAAAGTTCAAGTCGAAACACATGCCAATGGTTCATCACTTTCAATTGAATCCCTGAGAAGAATGTTTTCTCCCCCAGCTGTTGATAAGCAAACTCCGCTGTTCCTCCTTTATAGGACCTACCTTCCTCAAATACAAGTGGGTAACCTTTCGTATATAGGTGCTCCATACCTTTCAAGGTTTCAAGACTGGTCTCCCTTTTTGTCGCCACAATCACAGGAGACAGCCTATCTACTCCTATTTCATGGTATTCAATGGTACTACTGTCATCCCATTGAATATGAAAACCCGCATCCTGAAGCACATTCGCCCACCTTCCGAGATCTGCGGAATTTTTCAATTGTTCGCAAGAGAAATACAATCCATCCTCCGTTAACAAACGATGGACTATTTCTAAATAACGACTGTCACCATAGGTTGGATTCTCCTTCATGTATTCTAGGAGTGACCAATAGTTTGAAATCATGATAGGCCCCATAATCTCATGAAAGGTCCGTGATGAAATGATTAAATCAAAAGAATTCAGGGAAAAGTGCTCAGTTACCTCCATAAAATCCATTTGGTAAAAATTCACGTTATGAAGCCCTTGCTTTATTGCCAACTGCTGTGCACATTGAATTCCATTTCCACACTGTTCAATGCCAACGATCTCCGCATCTGGAAAAATCGAGGCGAACCAACAGGACAGCAACCCATTATCACAGCCAATTTCCAAAATCCGCTTCGGCTTTAAATGAGTTTGCTGACTGATCCAGTTGAGCAAAGACTGATGGAAATTCATCGTCCATGATTCTACTGCCAAACTGAAGGGCAATGTTCGGTTTTTCACTTCATAAAGATTCCCTTTTAGTTTGCGCTCCATAATGGGTTGGAGTTCCTTAGCCAAGGAGGAGTCAACCTCGGTTACGTGCCTCCAAAAGTCTTCTTTGGTGAAGCAGTTTTTGATATCCATTGACTTAAAATAGGCAGAGACACTTTGTGACTTTAATTTAGTATTTATAAACATAGTATTATCTCCTGTTTAGGCATATTTATTTTGTTTAACAGGGCCAACACCTATTAGTTAGTATTATTATCTGGTACTAATTATAGCATAAAAAAAGCTTTACTCCTTCGTGAAGTAAAGAAAAAAGTGTTAAACGATTAAATGAAATTTTCTAGTAGATATCCTCATAAGGAATGGGAGTTAATGGGGTTAGTCCCCGATTTCTTTATGGGTAACTATATTTCCTCCGCTATTTTATCCATATACTCTTCTCGGATTTTAGATAAAGACTTCCCGGTTTGTTTATGTATCGCAAAAACATAAGTTTGAACACTGGACCAACCGTATATCTCCTTCAGCCATTTTTGCATAGATTGCTCGACACCATTCTTCTTTACATTACCATTACTCAAAAGTGTTACTTCATCATCATGATCTTTTGCCATGATAATATCCCCCGCCTGAACTACACCCCACTCAAGCAAAGTATCCATTTTATTGTCGCGATAAAGGATACTATTTAATCACCAAATTACACCAGTCTTTGGATTAACTTGACGGCTAAGGGGCCAAGCTCCTCAATTTACCGGAACCTGACCCTATGTGAAAATAAATATTTGATTTACAGCCTACTTTCCTTTTTTAATTTGGTCTAATTTATAGTTATTACCACTGCATATTATGCGATGGAAGGTGTTATTTGGTCAAAGCAGAAAGCCATTTTCACTCTAATTTATGGGATGAACCAATCTAGTAAAAAATTTACCAAATAAACCATTCATCAGGCATCTCTCCTCGGGGTTTTGCTGCTCTAAATACTTCCTCACCTTCTGTATTAATAAAGGCATCTCTGACATTAATAGAAACCTCTACAATACCATTTTCAAAGTTTTGTACACTTTCATAGATGGATTTAATAACCATATTCCCTTTTGGGTTCACAAACCCCCAACTTCCGTTTACTTTTACACCGATAAATCCTTCACTAAAATAACTAATAGAGTTAAAATCGAAATCTGTAATTTGTTCAAATCTATCATTAATAACTGCCCATTTCCCATATTTCTTCACTCCTGCAAAACCACCATGAAAATCAAGAGCATCCTCGTAAATGTAATCAACCATTTTATTTCCACTATGATCAACATATGAATACTTGTTATTTTTACTTATTCGAAGGAAGCCTCCCCGATAGTTTCTATCAGTGTAATAATCATGGCTTTCATCCACAAACTTAGGCTCAATCAAAACTTTACCTTTATTATTCAGTACCCCCCATAAATCATTTTCACAAAATAGTAGTTTTCCTTCATAGCTTTCATTTAAAAATTCATATTTTGCCTCAATGACAAATTCTCCGCGGTGGTTTATTGCTCCACTTTTACCATCCACCATGACTACACATAAGCCTTCCCTAAAGTCATTAGCAAAGTCGTAATTTAAATCGATAACCTCTTCTCCTTTTTTATTAATAAATCCGTATTTTCTGTTTTCCCACTCCCCAGGTGTTACAACATTTGCCAAACCTTCTCTGAAATAGGAGGCCATAAACCCTAGATATTTGAATGGTACGACCATTTGGAATTTTTTATTGATATATCCTACTAAGCCGTCCTTAACGATAGCTGCCATCCCCTCTGTAAATTCACCCAAGCCATTTATATTATTAAAATGCTTGACACCTTTACCTTCTTCGTTCAGATAGGACCAAATCATATTTTTATAGCCAACAACATATCCTTCATAAATCCTATTAGTTAATCTTAAAAAGGTAGGTTCTAAAATAACTTTACCTTTTTCATTAATCATTCCAAAACGGCCATTTTCCGCAAATCGATATAACATCTCCACACCTCCATAGATTCAGAATTTAGTATGTCTACTTCAAATAGCCGCCAAAGTTTATTCGGCTTTCCTTGCAATAAATTTTTTTACCAAATATTTATACTTTTTTTCACTGCATAATGTGGTGTGACAGGGGTACCTTGTCCCGAAGCAAAAAAGGCTTGATCCACTTTCTATCAATGAGAATCAAGCCCTTAGTACTCTTATAATACATCGTTTTCAATAACCCATAATGCATTTACAGGTTTCTGCCCCCACTTTTGTTCATATACTAAAATCCCTTTTTGAAAAAAATCAAAAACACCGGTAATAGGGTACCTAAAAGGAAGGTGTATTTCTTTCACAATGCGTTTTTCCTCAACAGAATACTTAAATAGAATACTACCGTTTGGATTCTTATTTTCAGGTATACCAAAATAATAATAATAATAGGGTTCCTTGACGAATACTGCATTGCATTTATTAAAAAAATAACCTTCTTTTGTAAAGGATATCTGATCAATCTTCACTTCCCGAACACCAAATTGAATATATGGATTACTATTTACAACAAAACTATAAGAGTAAACATCTGGTAAACTTGGAGGAAGTTCTATCAGTGTGGAAAGGATTCTTTGTTTCTCCTCATTGGCAAGGTCATTATAATTTTCAACATAGCCGCTTTGAATATGAATTCGAAAGCAGCCACTCCAAATCCATTCGCCATTGGGTTCTAAACCACTGAACCAGCTGTTCAGCTTTACATCTGATTCCTTTTTCATTATAGCAAATCTCTCAGTTAAACTATCCTCATACCAATTTTTCCATAGGTACTCACCAGTATTAAAATCAATACAGCAATTTCCTATATCCGCTGTAACTGGCCCTGGACATGAACGTCGATTAGTTATGAGTACATTTTGTTCTTTCAAATACACAGCATGAAAATAATCGTGCTCCCAACTAGTGTTCCATTCAGTCTTGCCTTGGTTATTGATCAGGATTCCATTACCCAGAATATATTTTTTATCAATTTTAAAAAACTGCTCGTATCCTTTAATAAATGGTTCCTTACGCATTGCAACAAGAAAAATGCCATCATTGTGCATCTAAACGAGCACTCCTTTTAAAAAAAGAAACATGTTTATTTCATAGAGGCAATAACATCAGTATGCCTCCTGAACTATAAATTTAAATAATTGTCTGCTTGTAAAAATACTTATATTGATCTCTTTCCTGTCTGACCACATTTCAAGCATTTTGACCCATTGAATAATTGATTTGTACAACCAGGTTTTTGACAACCGATACTGCCGCATTTATTACATTTGAATACCGAGCCATAACATTTATGGTTGTTATGTTTACCCTGACATGAAGACATAACCATCTCCTCCTTTAATTATTCTAAAATTCGTAGTCGTAGCGAATAGAGGTCCTCTGCAATTGTATGTAGATCATCTTTTATTAAGATTTTATTTTTAAAATCATCAGGTAGCCGTTCGAAACCAATCTCCATTCCCTTTAATCCACAGGCTATGGCAGCAGTGGTATCGCTGTCATCCCCCTTATTTGCTGCTTCAATCGCGATATCCAAAAAATCATTATATTTATTAAGGTAGTGAATCACCCAAAGGAAAGTATGAACAACATAGCCATCAGCAGGTACATCAGGCTTATTGGCAAGTGCCGAGGCAAACTCAGTTCCCTCGACTTCTTTTTCAATGGCCTCTTTAAGCGGCTCTTTATATAGAATCCTTCTGGCGATTCGATTATAGATTTGGCAAACATTCGATGCTGTGTCATCATAATGAGTCATTCTGGATTGCTTATCGGTGATATCAAGCATTTTTTCTAGAGATGGATAGGCCAACGCTACAGGAAGTGTTCTCATTAGACTTCCATTTCCTCCAGCTTTACCGTACAATTGCCTTCGAACAAGCTGAGAAGTTGTGAACCAATCCCCTTCAAATTGCGATAGAACTGAGCGAATGGTCATTCCAACATCCTTTGGTTTGTTGTTGTACCATTTAATAAATTCTTCACCAATGGCGTCAATTGGCTCCTCAGGATCTTTTAGAATCCCTTTGGCCACAACAATTGTCATCGCTGTATCATCTGTCACTTGACCAGCTTCCAGATTCCAAACTCCCCCGCCAATTATGCTAGTCAATCTCCCGTACTTCTTTTGAATTTCCTCTTCAGTCATAAACTCTGTTGTTCCTCCCAATGCATCGCCTATAGCTACTCCAAACAATCCACCTTTGATTTTATCCAGCATACCATCATCCTTTACATTGGTTTGTCTATCTATCTATATTTTACTTTTTACAACAGCATCATTTGCGGTGGAGGGGTTTTTGTGGTCAAAAGGAAAAGCCCGTTCCACTTTTAAAAATAAATGAAACGGGCTTTTTCACAACCCTATATAAGCTCATATTTGTGACTTATTCTGTTGTAGCGGATTTCCTTATAATCAAATATACTTCTAATGATTGAAATATCACGGACAAGCTGAGAATGACTAACATTGAACTCCTTTGCCAATTCGCTTAAATCAAGGGCTTCTCTATGTATGAAGAGACGTTTTGTAAGAATGAGAATCCGTTTTTGGGAATTAATTTTCTTGGGATGTACCTCGAATAATTCTTTTCTTAATTGTTCCATTAGATTAAAGTACTTTGGATTAATTATGTGTGCCTCATACCGTTGAAACTCATTTTTCTTTAAGAAATCCTTCAGGTCCTGCCAATTTACTGTTTCTATACCTGCAGTCTTTATTTTTCCTTCGAATATGTCAACGGAAAAATAAAGAGTACCTTTTTGGTTAAACCCAGTAATTTTCAAGGAGTGACTATAATTATTGGGTAATCTAAAGATTCCAATATTGTCCAAATTTTAAACTTCTCCTCTTATATAACCTATTGTAATTTTGTAATAACATATTCTCCATTTATTTTTTCAATTTTATATACTTCAACCCAGACTTTTAATTCGTCTATTGTATATGCGTCCCAAATTGACTTATGTTTATCTTGTTTTTGCGGTGATGGCCAAAACGCGAAATAAAATTTACTAAATTCCACTATTTCATCTGTTAATACTTTAGACAATGTATCTAATCTTTTTTTAATAAAATTTTCTCTACCAGATAATGTTTTTTGATCTAATCCGTTAAGATATATTAAATTTTCTGAATTTATTAATAGTAATTTTCGAAAATCTTCAACAAATGCCTTTAATGATGTTTTGTATTCACTTTCCCCTCCCCAGACTCCTCTTCTTGAAATCTCTTCCGTTTGTTTATCTTCAGTAATATCTTTTGTTTCTGTTATCATGAAGTCTAATAGTAGTTCTCCAGGACTTTTAATTCCATCATCGTCTACACTTTGAACATGTAAATTTAAATTATTGTTATTCTCGTATGAAAAAATTCCTTTAGAAACTTCATATACAAATTTTGAAGATCTATATGTATTTAGCCTTACAAAATTCCCTCGATCTTTAACTTTATATGCATCTATAAAACTGTTAATTATAATACTTTTTATTTGATTATCCACTAGCAACCCTTCTTTTCGTAAAATTATGATTGTTATAAATCATTAAAGTATTTCACCTTAATTATATATTTTTCATATAGTAAATTTTGTTAAACCTTTGTGTCTAAACTATCAGAAGAAATAGATACTCTTGTTAAGATTATTAGTTTATATCCAACTTTTCCTAAAATGTTAAAATCCGGCTTCATTAAAAATGGCGCCGGACTTTTGGAAATATATCAATATAGTATTAACCTAGGATGGTCCAAAAGGGACATTCCAATGACTATTTATAGCATGGGTAAGTTTCGGTATGGTACTTTTGCAAATACATTAGAAATACTTTCAGAACTATTTCTATAGTATTCAAAAATAGTTGAGATTTCACGTATCAGACCAGAGGTTAAATCGAGATTCTTATCTACATTATTCACGTAACTTTGGGCTATTTCTGCGCCTTTGCATCCAGCCCCATAATTGCTTTTCACATTTTCTAAAGATGTCCTAGTTTTCTACCAATAGGCACCTTGCCTAATTTAGTGGTAAGACATATTTTCCACTTAACTAAGAATGATTCCTATTTCAACATAAACAACTTTTTTTGTTTATAATTTATCAAAAGAAAACAAAGGTGGAGATCACTTTTAGCTGTATGTAAAATATCAACAAAACGCTAAAAGATCTGGGTGGCATTTGCACCCAGATTAATTGCAGATTTATAGTGAGAAACTTTCAGGTAAAAAAAGCACCTAAAATTGCACTTAACACCAGCATAATAACAGCTTAAACCCGTTGGTCCTTAAAGCCCTCATAAACAGCTTGATGAAATAAGCAATAGGTTCCAGGATGATGACAGGCATCAGAGCAATTATAAAAGATACATATAATTAAACCAGGTATTTCTCAGATTCCTTCGTATAATGCACTACCTGATTAAGCTGTCCATTTTTGAGTTTTACTGCCCATTCCGGATCAGCTAGGATGGCACGGCCAATAGCTACATAGTCAAATTCGCCGGCTTTAATTTTTCATCTACAATTTTGAGATTGTCTTCAATAGTTACTTGATCATTATCCTGATTGCTCAGAAAGGCGCAATTAATTCCAACAGAACCGACTGAAATCGTTGGTTTCTTGGTAATTCGTTTCGTCCAGCCGGCCAAGGTTAATGATGGGTCTTCCTCTTTAAATTCAGGTTCCCAGATTCGTCTGGTTGAGCAGTGGAAAATATCTACGCCCGCTTCAACCATTGGGTTAAGCAATTGTTCTAGCTCTTTTGAGTTCTTAGCTAATTTTGCTTGATAGTCGGTGCCTTTCCATTGTGAAAAACGAAAGACATGGGAAAATTAGGCCCGACTTCTCTTCGGCAAGCACGGACAATATCGGCTGCGAATTTTGTTCGCTCTCCTAAATCTCCGCCATACTCATCTGTACGCTTGTTCGTAAGTTCCCAAAAAAATTGATCAATTAAGTATCCGTGTGCCCCATATAACTCAATTCCATCAAAGCCGATACGCTTTGCATTTGCTGCTGCTTCGGCGTAAGCATCAATCAGTTCAACCACTTCTTCTTTCGTTAGAGCCTTTATTTTCTCATTTCTCTGGCCTTTTAAAGTAAATCCAGACGGACTGACAGGAGGAGCCTCAATATTTGGTTCACTGTCTGCTCTTCGGGCAGCACCTACATGCCATAATTGTGGAATGATTTTGCCGCTACTTCGTGGACTCATTCACTACATTTGCCCAGCCATTTAAGGCGTCCTCCCCCCCAAAAAAGGGTCAGTCCCCCGGTGATGTAAAGCTTTACCGCCCGGGGGGACTAACCCTAAATCCCAATAATGCACTGTTATGTAGTATCTTATTGAGATGAATACCACCTTGATAGCATAGAACTTCCTCAAAATTAGTTAAAAACTCACAAGAAGTCTTAATAAATTTTTCTTTTTGATATTCGTCGTTTTTCTGTAAACATCGTTTTGAGGAAATTCATCCGTCTTATCATACACATTAATATGCCGACAAAATTTCAATAAATCTGGGGGGGAACTAGAGCACAGATCTTATATCAGACTACTATATAATGAATTTTACTTTCCATATATGTTTTTTGCTAACGCGGTGTCCATAAAATCTACATGTCCATCCCCATTGATGTCATAATCAAATGTTGTTGCCCCTGGTAATTGTGTTTCAAAACGGTCTATTACTGTATTATGATCTAAATCAGCTTGAAATTGATCCAATTGCAAATCATGATTTAAATCATTTTGAAACTGGTCCATTATATGATCGTGATTCAAATCATGTAAAGTAAAATCACCATTGTGGGCTAATTCATACATTTGTAAATCGTGAGCGTCAACGTGATGATCAAAGTTTAAATCTAAATCATGAAATGGATCCCAATCAATTGGCATCTCTAACACCTCTTCTATTATAATTTGCTAAAAAAGTTTCCTAATCTTTTTGTAGTTTCAGAGATTTTTTTAGACTGTTCTGAAAACACATGATCTAAAGTATTATCTACCCTTTTACTTAAATCAAGTTTATAGGTGTATTTAAAGTCTTTAAAAATACATTTGGATTCTAATTGGTTTATTGCATTTATTTCATCATATGAATTCAGATTAGCAGCTTCTTTTTTTGCTTCCTTTTTTAATATAGATGCTAGTTCTTGATAGGCAGGGAGGAAACCTAATTTCCGAGATATATTTAAGGCCCGGTAGTAAAGCTCCATTCTGCTAGAAGCTTTATAGATTTGGGCCAGATAAAAGAATAATTCTGCACGAATAGACTTTTGGATTTCTTTCTCTATTGCTAGAGAAAAATTATTAATTGCCTGTTTTAAAAAATATTCTCTTTCATCCCCATTCTTTTGAACACCTAAGTAATATTGAGACTTTGCATAAATAGCAATCTCCTCTGAAGTTACCCTTTTCTTTTTAATACGTTTTGACACTATTGACATCACCATTAATAAGCATTTCTTAGGATCGAATTTCTGATATTCGTCATCAATGGAATTTAGTCCGGTAGCAATACCTTTTCCAACAATAAAGCCAATTGGATTAATAATTCCTCTTGCAACACTCGCCCCACTTTTTAATTGTCTATGAGTCATAAAAGCTTCATAATAAAATAACCAATTCTTTGGATTTTTAGGGTCTTGATTTATTAGTTTTTGAACTTCACTTAATCCTGATGCTCCCTGTGTAGTATCACCAATGATACTAATAATAGGTAATTTGGATAACTCCGATTTTGTATTTCTTGAAAAAGATCCTATTTTTTTCTTATTTTCTTCTGTCAATATCTCTTTTTTAATCTCATCCCAAAACCCCATTTTTCCCCCTCCAAGGTTTCATTTCTAGTAACATTTTACCATAAATTCAAAATAATGAAATAATTTTTTGCTCATTTTTTTAGAAGCTTTGTTAACGAATTTAGGTTATGTTGTTATTTGTATTTGTAATTAAGATGTTGAATATATAGTATATAACCCAACTTATCCATACAAGATATCTTTAAAAACACAATCTTATACAAAAATTAAGCGGTAACAGGCACCTAGAACTTATAAACAACTTTATGCAAAAAAATTGAATGTCCAATCGACAAGTTTAATTATTGCTCCACCAGCGATTACAATCAATACCATACACCCTGCTCCAGATTGTGTGTTTATTTGCAATTTATTTGAACGAACAGTGGAACTTTTTGCGTTTTCGGTTCTATTCGCCTGATTTTCTTTATTCCAAATGGCGCGCATATTGCATAATTAAAATACCATTCTTTACAAACATGACTATATCCGCCTGTATATCGTTTATCAGGAAAGAAATACTCCTCTGTTAAGGGCTTTTGTAACCAGCAATGGTCACACCTTTATTTCATTTCATCCGGTAAAGATTCAGAAGTTCCACAAATCATTCTGACTTAGTTTTTTAGATTCACCTAATTCGCGACAAACAGGACAAAGTTGATTGTGTTTGGTAAATCGACTTGGTGTTACCTCTTATTCGTGATTCAAGTCACATAGAAATATTGTGTTTTTAGAAGCTCCATTTTCCGATCAACGTATGATTACTTTCTTCTAAACTTTTGATGCATTTATCAAGACTATCTTTTACTGTTTAATTATAATCGCCATCAGCTTTGTAAAGTTTCACAGTATCTGCGATTTGAATCCCTTTATAGTCCATAATTGTGTACTCCTATTTTTCTATATATAAAACTATTATCATCCACCTACTGCGTATGCTAATTTATGACAAAGGACTTCCCTTCTTAAAAAGGTTGCCCTTTAGTTTTAAAAAAATGCCAACATATAGAAAAGGGTGACTTATTTACGATTGTTTTAGAGATGTATCTTGATAACTTGGAACCAATAAATCTAAGGGACCGTCTACTTTACATACAACTTAATGATCTTAAAGATAGATTCCCAAGATAATTTTGCTTCTGAATAAAGAAACGTCCGGGTATGGTTTGCCTCTGGTTACAGAATTGTCGCAAATGATGAAGTGCATCTCGAACTTATGAATATAAAATACCGTCTATATTTAGTAAATCAATTCGATCGATATTTTTTTGAAATTGCTCATCACGCTATTTTTCCGCCCGTATACCCTGTTTTAATAAATTCTCTACAAATATCCTTGTATGTGTAAGCATTGTCCGTGGGCTAGTAAAAATACCATTTTAAGTTCACGAGTAACTATGGCTAGCTCTTTTAAAATCTGTTTTTTTATATTAATCTAACAATAGTAATTTTTACCACAATCATTTATGAATCCCTTTCAGATTATTACAGTGGTGCATTATAAAAACTGGATTCATGTACAAAAAAAGTCCAAGATTAACCCAGATTAAAGTTAATTTTGGACTTCTTTCTTTTACTAATTTGTTTGCTACTATCTAGTATACAATAATTACAATTGTTTAATTAGGATTTGGTATAGAATATGTTGTTTGTTTACTGAATTCTGTTGATACTCGGCAAAATATACTTGAGTGGTGACTAGGCACCACGATTATTCAAGGAGTAACGGTATTATATCAAAGCTACATGTAATTAAATCAAGTATTTCTCCGATTCCTTCGTATATTGCACGACTTGATTAAGATGACAATTTTTGAGTTTTACGGCCCATTCCGAATCAGCTAGGATGGCACGGCCAATAGCTACATAGTCAAATTCGCCGGCTTTAATTTTTTCATCTACAATTTTGAGATTGTCTTCTATTGTTACATGCTCATGATCCTGATTGCTCAGAAAGGCGCGGTTAATTCCGACCGAACCGACCGCAATCGTTGGTTTCTTGGTAATTCGTTTCGTCCAGCCGGCCAAGGTTAGTGATGAATCTTCCTCTTTAAATTCAGGTTCCCAGATTCTTCTTGTTGAACAGTGGAAAATATCAACACCTGCTTCAGCCAATGGGGTGAGCAATTGTTCCAGCTCATTAGAGTTCTTAGCTAATTTAGCTTGATAGTCGGTTCCTTTCCATTGTGAATAACGAAAGACAATTGGAAAATCAGGTCCGACTTTTTTCCGGCAAGCACGAACTATATCTGCTGCAAATTTTGTTCGCTCCCCTATATCCCCGCCATACTCATCTGTACGCTTGTTCGTAAGTTCCCAAAAAAATTGATCAATTAAGTATCCATGTGCACCATGCAACTCAATGCCGTCAAAGCCGATGCGCTTCGCATTGGCTGCCGCTTCGGCGTAGGCATTAATCATATCAGTAACTTCTTCTTTCGTTAATGCCTTTATTTTCTCATTTCTCTGGCCTTTTAACGTAAATCCGGACGGACTGACAGGAGGTGCATCAATATTAGGTTCACTGCCTGCTTTTCGGGCTGCACCTACATGCCATAATTGGGGAATGATTTTGCCGCCTGCTTCGTGGACTTCATTCACTACATTAGCCCAGCCATTTAAGGCTTCCTCACCATAAAAACGGGGAATATCAGGACTCATGACGGCAGCTGGGTGATTAATCGCTGTCCCTTCCGTTATGATGAGCCCAATCCCATTCTCTGCACGTTTGCGGTAATATTGTGCAACATTTTCTCCCGGTATCCCTTCTGGCGAAAACATTCTTGTCATTGGGGCCATCACTAACCGGCTAGCTAACATTTCCTTTCCAAATGGGACAGATTGTAACAAAGTATGACCTGCGAAATTTTGATTCAAGGTGAGCACTTCCTTTTATTTATAGGTTTTTTTATCCTGCTCCCTTTATTCTATAATTCCAACAAATAAATATAAACTGATAGGTCCTATGTTTGTACTAAAATTAAAATTGCGGTTTTTTTTAAAATTAGAAATAAAACTAATTAACTGCTATTCTGGTCGTTCATCCAGGTTGTGATACCAAACAAGCGGACCAAGATGACCGAACTCCCCAACCGCCTCCACCATCAACCGATGTGCCTCTTCATATGCGCGGGCAGGTAAAATATCCAATTCGTGATACCCCATATTGCCATAGTTATAGACAAGCAAAAACCTATCTGTCTCCCACAGCTCAAGTCGAAACACATGCCAATGGTTCATCACTTTCAATTGAATCCCTGTGTAGAATGTTTTCTCCCCCAGCCGTTGATAAGCAAACTCCGCTGTCCCTCCTTTATAGGACCTACCCTCCTCAAATACAAGTGGGTAATCTTTCGTATATAGGTGTTCCATACCTTTCAAGGTTTCAAGACTGGTCTCCCTTTTTGACGCCACAATCACAGGAGACAGCCTATCTACTCCTATTTCATGGTATTCGATGGTACCACTGTCATCCCATTGAATATGGAAACCCGCATCCTGAAGGACATTCGCCCACCTTCCGAGATCTGCGGAATTTTTCAATTGTTCGCAAGAGAGATATAATCCATCCTCCGTTACCAAACGATGGACTCTTTCTATATAACGACTGTCACCATAGGTTGGATTCTCCTTCATGTACTCTTGAAGTGACCAATAGTTTGAAATCATGATTGGCCCCATAATCTCATGAAAGGTCCGTGATGAAATGATTAAATCAAAGGAATTCAGGGGAAAGTGTTCAGTTGCCTCCATAAAATCCATTTGGTAAAAACTCACGTTATTAAGCCCTTGCTTTACTGCCAACTGCTGTGCACATTGAATTCCATTTCCACACTGTTCAATGCCAACGATCTCCGCATCTGGAAAAAACGAGGCGTACCAACAAGACAGCAACCCATTATCACAGCCAATTTCCAAAATCCGCTTCGGCTTTAAATAAGTTTGCCGACTGATCCAGTTGAGCAAAGAATAATGGAAATTCATCGTCCAAGATTCTACTGCCAAACTGAAAGGCAGTGCTCGGTTTTTCACTTCATAAAGATTCCCTTTTAGTTTGCGCTCCATAATAGGTTGGAGTTCCTTAGCCAAGAGGGAGTCAACCTCGGTTACGTGCCTCCAAAAGTCTTCTTTGGTAAAGCAGTTTTTGATACCCAGTGACTTAAAATAGGCAGAGACACTTTGTGACTTTAATTTGTTATTTATAAACATAGTATTATCTCCAGTTTAGGCGTATTAATTTTGTTTAACAGGACCAATACCTATTAGTTAGTATTATTATCTGGTACTAATTATAGCATAAAAAAAGCTTTACTTCTCAGTGAAGTAAAGAAAAAAGGGTTAAGCGATTAATGAAATTTACTAAGGTCTATGGAAGTTAAACAAATATTGTTAATCCAAAAGGCAGAAGCATCATGAAAAAATCCACTCACGATTGACAGAGGAATAATGGTAATAATTCAGCCTTAACTTACTTCATCACCTTATCACTAGAAAGAGCATGCTTAAACTGTTCGATTAGGATAGGAACGATCTCAAAGGCATCGCCAACAATTCCATAATGACAGTTCTGAAAGATAGGAGCTTCTTTGTCCTTATTAATGGCAATAATTAAACTAGAATTTTTCATTCCCACAATATGTTGAATCGCACCAGAAATCCCAATCGCAAAATAAATCTTTGGCGTTACTGTCACACCGGTTTGCCCTACTTGATGAGGGTGGGCAATCCACCCCGCTTCCACCACATCCCTGCTCGCACCAACGGCTCCTCCAAGGGTTTCTGCCAACCGGTGTATTAACTGAAATCCTTCGTAGCTGCCTAGGCCTTTTCCTCCAGCCACAACGATGTCCGCTTCGTCGATTCTTACCTTCTTAACCGTTTCTTTTACAATTTCCAAGACCTTTGTCCGGATATCTTCTTCCTTTAGTGAAACGGTTTCTTCGATAACCTTGCCTTTTCTCCCCACCTCTGGGGTCAGCGCTTTCATGACCTTGGCACGTACGGTCGCCATTTGTGGCCTGTACTTTTTACATAAAATGGTCGCCATAATATTTCCGCCAAACGCTGGCCTACTCGCAAGGAGTAACCCCGTTTCCTCTTCCACATCCAACTCCGTCGTATCCGCCGTCAACCCTGTCGGCAGATCGGTGGCTACTGCACTAGCCAGGTCTTTTCCCGTTGAGGTGGCCCCATAGAGGATAATTTCCGGTTTATATTTATCACTGCACTCTAGCAGCGCCTTCATATAGGTTTCGGTCCGGTAATGCTTAAAGAGAGGTTGATCATAGACATATACAGTATCTGCTCCGTATTCAAAAGCGGTCTTTGTTAAAGGTTTAACATTTTCCCCGATGAGAATACCTGCTAGTTCCACACCCCGTTTATCAGCCAATTTCCTACCGGCACCTAGTAATTCAATGGATACGGAGGCAATCTCTCCATCCCTTTGTTCTAGGAAGACCCAAACACCTTTGTAATCGCTAAAATCCAATTACATTCCCTCCTTACTTTCAAACAGTTCCTTCTTTTCAAGCAGGACCTGAAGCAATTGCTCTACTTGTGCTGTTGGGTTGCCTTCAAGGAATGTTCCCCCAGCAGGCTTTTGCGGAGCCCATACTTTGGAAACAATTGTTGGGGATCCCTTTAAACCTAGCTGCTTGATATCTACATCTTCAAGGTCATCAACGGACCAGATATGTGGTTGGTATCTGGCAGCTTTGATCATGTTAGGCATTGGAGAATATGGCACCTCATTAATGGTTTTTTCAACGGAAAATAAACAGGGCAAGGTGGATTGGACGACTTCATATCCATCCTCCAGCTTGCGATGGACAACGGCATATCCTTCTTCTAGATTGATTTCCACGACGTTGTTCACAGAAGTGAGTGGTGGAATATCGAGCCTTCTTGCTATTCCGGGTCCGACTTGCCCGGTATCTCCATCGATGGACATTTTTCCGCAAATAATCAAATCGACGGGCCTGGTTTTTGCAATTTTTTCAATCGCCTTTGTCACGGCATAGCTCGTTGCCAATGTATCGGCACCCGCAAACCGGCGGTCCGTGATTAAATACCCCTCATCGGCGCCTATTTCAATACACTTCTTTATAGCGGACACCGCTGGAGGTGGACCCATCGTGACAACTGATACAGTCCCACCATATCGTTGCTTTAAACGAACGGCTTCTTCAACGGCATGAGCATCATACGGATTCAAAATCGCAGGCGCTGTCCTCCGGTCCATTGTGTTTGTTTTTGGATTCATCTTAATAATTTTAGTGTCAGGCACTTGCTTGATACAGACTACAATATGAAACATTAAACCCCTCCCATCTAACTTAAAAAGCCCACGGTTACTTTATTACTGCCATACGAAACTTTCCAGCTGGTATTCAGTTAAAGGGCCTGTAACACCCGTCTATATCTACTTTATTATGAGAGATGTCCTTACATGCGAATTTTCTGACAAAAACTCCACGGGAAACCCACGGTGACAATTCAAAAAAAATGTGCTAGGCACCTCAGTTTGAGGTGACCCCCAAAAGTTAGATATTTTAAAGAAAAATGACCCCGTACTTGGTAAGAAAGTGCTAAATAAAGAAATTACATTAGAAACTCTGGATCAATTAAGTGACAGTGAAGTAATAAATACTCCAACAAGTGTAAAAGGAATAGGGTTATGGACTGCAGAAATGTTCTTAATCTTTTCCCTGGGCCGAGAAGATGTTTTATCTATACTAGATGTAGGTTTACAACGTGGAGCTAAATGGTTGTATAGTATTGAGGATGGAAAAAAAAGCTTTAATAGAAAAAGGGTTAAAATGGGAACCATATCGTTCACTTGCCTCCATTTATCTATGGCGAGGCAGTCAACCGTGGGTTGGTAACCAGTTACAAGTCCTTCGATGATTATTATCAACTTGAAATTAATTATTCCCCTTCCTCAAAATAATATAGATTGCTTGAATAAGTTATGCCTTTTCTAATAGTAATTAATCACCTTTGAATAAAATAAATCTAAGTCTTCAATTCTTCTTTCAAATAACAAAAGCCCTTCTCATTCGAGATAGGCCCAGATTCAATATTGTTAATGATTGGCGGACAGTGACTGCCGCGGTTCGCCATTAAAAATGCTAAAAAATCAGTATTGGCGGGACTTTATGGGAATAAAATTCACCAGAGTTGGAATGCAGGTCTCAAGCAGTTTTGGAAGTCTAGACAGTATGTAACTTCTAGTACCACACTGTCTAATAAAGTGCTATAGAATAAGGGGATTTATTCTATTCATTGTACTTTTTACTACAGCATAATTTGCGGAGGGAAAGAGCGTGGTTATCAGCAAGAAAAGCTCGGTCCACCACGTAGAATGAGTGAACCGAGCTATTATTCTCTTTAACTCCTAACCTGAATCACACTATTCATATCACAGACATGATAGCATATTATCAACTACTTCAATACTTGGGAGAATTCTAAAATGTACTCAACAAGCCCTCCATAAGAGGATAAGTCTTTATGTTGACAAATTATATAGTAATCAAGGTCAAAGGTCAGAACCCTAAAAAATAAAGTATAACCAGAAGAAACATACTCATCCATATAATCAATAAATTCCTCTTTAGGAATACCGAATACAAAGTCAGAAGGGAAGTCCTTATTCTGTTTTTTTGACCATAGCTCTATAATTTGATCCCTATAAAAATCATAATACTTGATGGTATGTCCACCGGTAGCATCCCAAGGATTTTTACACGGAAAATTTAGAAATACATCATAAAGAGGAAAAGGTTCTTTCTTCTCCACCCAAACTATCTCATCATTTATGACCTTTGCCCACATATTAAAACACCTCCGATAGTGTATATAAATTAATCACAAAAAAGAATGGAAGAACATTCTTTGGTTGGCAATATACAATCTGAACTGGTTTGGTTCGCTATCCTGCACATCGTTACCATTCCGGCAACTTTAATTCTATTTTGATTTTACTATTCACTACGGCATAATTTGCGGTGGAGGAGGTCCCATGGTTATAAGCAAAAAACATGTTTCACTTTCATAACCAGTGAAACAAGCTTTTCAAGACTTTATTTAAGTTCGTATGTATGATCTACCCTGTTGTAAGTTATTGGGTAATTTAAAAATACCTATATCGTTAAGGTTGGAAATTCCCTTCATTTTATTTCTAACCAACACGTCTTTCTGTAGCAGGTTTCTTTTTACACATTGGGCAAACTTCTATTTTACGTATCGTTTTTGTAGCTGTACTTGTAAAAAAAGAACTATTAAATAAATCATTTTCTGTTTGATTATTGTTCGAGGCAGTATTATTTTTTGATTGAGAAAAAAAAAGATCTATTTTTAAATTTTGCTGATTCTTTAGTACCTGAAAAGATGGCTCAAAGATTTTCCAAATGCTGTGCCATTCTACTGGATTAATATCGATATAAAAAAGTACTTCTTTGGTAATGCCTCTGCATTGAAACCCTACATGCTTTAAAGCCTTAGATATTAATTCAGTTAAATCATATTTTCCATCAATTACTACCACCAATTTCTCGTGATGCCCAAAATAAATAGCTTTGGAAAAACGTCGAAAAGCCATCGGGACGATATGCCGCATCCCACATACTTATAGTGATCTTTCAATTTATTAAACACAATGATATTTCATGAACTTTTCCGATAATAGACATACTATGCTTCCTCTATGTTTTAATTTGATTTCTTGTTTTTTTAGCATTCATTCCGCAAAGGGAGACATCGGGGTCAGTCCCTCGCTGCATAGAAAAGTTTTAACGCTCCGAGGGTCTGACCCCATAGCCATCAAGTTAAGCTAAACACTAGTTGAATTTGGTAATTTAATAGTATCCTTCCATTAAGAGAATAATGGAGGGATTTTTATATGAGCCAAATTTTAAAAGACCCCTTTTTCTATGAATTATTAAGAGATATTCAAAATCAATGTTCCGTAAAGTCCTTAGAAAAACTTGCTCGGGAGACTGGATTCTTGAAGCGAAAAAGACAGTTAACACCAGAAGCCTTCCTTGCCCTATGTGTCCTTCAAGCACAACCTAGTGCACGTTCTTCTCTAGGACGAATGTGCAGCTATCTTCATTTAGAAAATAATCTATCAATTAGCGAAGAAGGACTGAATCAACGTTTTTCCACGAAGGGTGTTAGATTTTTAAAAGAACTCTTATGCAGACTTGTTCAGTCTAGATTTTCTACTAAAGAGCAACCTCTAATTAGCCAACTCTCGTTTTCACGTATTAGAATTCTCGACTCCACTGGGTTTTCATTACCAATGCAATTCCCGGATGGGTATGCTGGTTCTGATTCATCCGGTGTAAAAGTCCAGTTGGAATATGATTTACTATCGGGAAACTTTTTATATGGTGGAGTGCGGGAGGGAAAGGAAAATGATGCTACTTTTGCAAAAGAAACGGTGGGTAATATTTTGCCGGAGGATCTGTTCATTCGTGATTTAGGGTATTTCTCAACAATGTTTTTAAGGGAAGTTGACCAGCGTGGGGCGTTTTATGTAACACGATTCAAATCAAATATGAAAATGTTTCAAAAAGAAAATGGTACTTTTCACGAGTTAAATCCCACAGAATTAGGAGAAAAGCTACTTCCAGGAGAATGTTTAGAAGTACCTAATATTTATTTAGGCGCGGAGCGCCTCTATATTCCTCGTCTTTCTATCCACCGTTTGACGGAAGATCAACTAAAGCGTAGACAGAGAAAACAGAAAGCAGTTCAAAAGAAAAAGGGCAAGGCTCTGACCAGCCGTACCCTCCAAAAACAAGCATATAACTATCTATTTACCAATATACCACAGGAAGAAATTAGCTCGCAAGACCTGTATCTCCTGTACTCTCTTCGCTGGCAGGTGGAAATTTTATTTAAGACTTGGAAATCCCACTTTCATCTGGATAAGGTAAAAAGGATGAAAAAAGAACGGTTCGAATGTCATTTATATGGCGTATTAATTGCCATATGGATTAGTATGCGTTTCACCTTTCAAGCCCGCCTTTACCTCTATAAAAAGAAGGGAATGGAAATAAGTGAGTATAAAACGATGAGTTTCATTCGTGAAGTTTTACCACAAATAATCAAGGCACACTTGGATAAAGCGATATTCATCGATGATTTGTATTGTCTCTTGATTCGACATGGGAAAAAATCTCGTAAAAAAGGGAGATCCACTCAACTAGAAATTCTAAATATGATTGGCGTCATCTAAATTTAATGGCATAATAAATTTTTTAAAATTCTCAACTTGAGGCTTATTTTGTCATGCCCAAATTTTCTAAAATGGATTTAGTATTCAAGAATATTATTGTGTGTTTATCTCGGGGTCCCTCCATTTTGTTTTAACTTGATGGCTATGGGGTCTGACCCCAAAATTCCCATCAATGCTCGGCAGCTAATACACCCGTTCGTAATATTAGGATAACCACATTTTTCTGGTTAATATGTTATTATTTTAGTATCATTATATTAATAGAGTAACAGAGTTGTAGCAAATGACTGTGAATCATAAAAATGTAATCGTTCACAAAACTATGAGTCCTTCTGCGAACAATTCTTTTCATGTTAAGGAGGCAGTAGAATGGAAAATCCATTTATTAAAGCACTTGAAACGATTTTAGATCGTAAATATATAATTACCAATACCTCAAAAACCTTACGTTATCGCAAAGGCTATCGCTCGGGACGCGGGGATGCACTAGCTGTAGTCAAGCCAGGAAATTTGACTGAGCTCTGGCAAGTCCTAAAAGCGGCTGTCAAATTTGACAAAATCATCATTATGCAAGCAACAAATACAAGTTTGACAGAAGGATCCATTCCTGCAGGCGGCTATGATCGTGAGGTCATCATTGTGTCAACCACACGGATGGATCACCTTCACTTGATCAACCTAGGCAAACAAGTCTTGGCCTTTCCGGGTACAACGCTCTATTCACTTGAAAATGCGTTGAGACCACTCGGGCGAGAGCCACACTCTGTGATTGGCTCGTCTTGTCTCGGTGCGTCGGCCATTGGCGGGATTTGCAATAACTCGGGCGGCTCGCTCGTCAAACGCGGCCCTGCATATACGGAGCTGTCGCTTTTTGCCAGTATTGATGAAAATGGCGAGCTGCAGCTGGTGAATCACCTTGGAATCGACTTAGGCGATACGCCTGAGCAGATTATTGCCAATCTTGATGCTGGAAATTTCGACCCGAATGCTGTCCCGGAATCTCCAAAACACGGGCACGATCATACTTATCAAACGCGCGTGCGTGACATTGAGGCAGATAGCCCAGCCAGATACAATGCCGACCCTAATCAGCTCTATGAATCTTCAGGTTCTGCCGGCAAAGTTGCCGTATTCGCCGTGCGGCTCGATACTTTCCCGAAGGAACAAAACGAAAAGGTGTTCTACATCGGAACCAATACACCAAGCGTGCTAGAATGGATTCGGAGAAAAGCACTGTCGGAGTTCAAAAATCTCCCGGTCGCTGGCGAATACATGCA
>NTXX01000044.1 GCA_002559145.1 Bacillus sp. AFS006103 | reverse complement strand
GATTAAGTCCGTATAATTGTGTAAAAAGAAAAAGGGGTCAAATTAATTCCTTTTGTCAACAATGTTATCAGCGACGAAAACAATGTGGAGGAATTAATTATGACCCAATTACAGTTTAACCTAAATATTGATGATTTAAAAGATTCTGTTATGAACTCTAATATAGATGCTGTCATCAAAGCGTCTATTGTCTTGGTATTAAATTCTTTTATGGAAAAAGAACGTGATGAGTTCTTGCAAGCTGGATCCTATGAACGTTCTAACTTACGACGTGACTACCGCAACGGATATTATGAACGTGATTTATTAATTGGCATTGGAAAAATTACTCTTCGAGTACCACGTACTCGTAGTGGAGAATTTTCGACAACCGTTTTCGAACAATATGCCCGTTGTGACCAAGCTCTCGTGTTAGCTATGCTTGAAATGGTGGTAAATGGGGTCTCCACTAGAAAAGTTTCTAAAATCGTGGAACAACTCTGTGGGCAAAAGGTTTCTAAATCATTTGTATCTACACTCACTGAAAAGCTCGATCCTATAGTGAATCAATGGGCAAATCGACCTCTGAATACGATGTACTACCCTTATATCTTTGCTGATGCCATGTATATCAAAGTAAGAGAACATAATCGTGTTGTATCTAAAGCTGTTTATATCGCTACGGCCGTTGACCAGAACAATAGACGTGAAATCCTAGGTTTGAGAGTAGACCACGGGGAGAGCACTGAAGCCTGGCAACGATTTTTCCAGTACCTAAAGTCAAGAGGACTACAATCACCTAAGTTAGTTATTTCAGACGCACACAAAGGGTTAAAGTCTGCCATTGGTATAGAGTTTGTTGGATCCTCTTGGCAAAGATGCACGGTGCATTTCAAAAAGAATATCATTACGCATATGCCAAAAAAAGGAATGGCCGAAGTTAGAATGGGTTTAAAAAGAATATTTGAGGTAGCCACAGTTGAAGAGGCAAGAAGATATAAAAATGAGTTCATTGAGCAATTTGGAGCTAATCCAAAACTAGAAAAAGCTATAGAGATATTAGAAGAAGGCTTCGAAGATGCCATTCAGCATCTAAATGAGAAACCAAAATACCATAAGCATATTCGAAGTACAAACTCGTTAGAAAGAATCAATGAGGAAGTCCGGAGAAGAGAGAAGGTAATTAGAATATTCCCTAATACACAATCCGCATTCCGATTAATTGGGGCAGTTTTAATGGACTATGCCGAGGAAGTAAGAAGAAGAATAATTCGGGACCAAGAAGAGAAGAAATAGCAACCGCGAAGCGCGAATTTTTGGTGTACTGGAAGG
>NTXX01000043.1 GCA_002559145.1 Bacillus sp. AFS006103 | reverse complement strand
TAAATCGAAGAAGAATCCTGAGCAATCCTACACAACAAAGCATACGAACGGAAATATGGCTATTGAAGGTAACTATATTAAGCAGCCTATGGGAATGTCCAAAATGCCATACCTATCACCAAAGGGATATTAACGCAGGACAAAATCTTAAAAATGAAGCGTTAAGACTTCTAACCGTCGGTGCGACGGAGATCGCCTAATCAATAACTAGCGGATACGCTTGTGTTCTTAGGAATCTCCCCCTTCAATCAGACCGCTAGTCGATAAGGGGTGAGTAGTTCAACATTTAGTTCTTGGAATGCATCCAAAAATCGTTTATACGTATGTGACCCATATTCCTCAGCATTGTGATGAAAAAATAATTCGATGGCAATCTCTTTTGCTTGTTCAATCGTACAATTTCTTGAAATTTTAATTAGGTTAAGATAAGATAAAAAATACTCCTTCTTTAATGCACCGGCATGATTCACTGTCATAAAGAACACCTCCCATAAAAAGGGTCTCAACAACAAGATGAGACCCTTCGTCATCTAATTTATTTTAAGAATAACAGTTGGTTGTATTTTTGCTTTGGTCAGTCGTGGAGCAACACTCTACTGTTTCAACTTTCAGTTCAGAAGCACAACAAGTAGAAGCGTCCTCGCTACTCATATCTACATCTGCCTTGGTGTTGAAGAATTCCCACTCGTTTCCATCAGGGTCATGAACCCAGAATTTATCTTGGAGCGCATAACAACATGTTGTATTAATTTCGTCGAACTGGGATCCAATACCGGTTTCAGCGAGCCTATTCTTATGAGCCATAACCTCTTCTGTGCTTTCAACTTGAATGCCGAAATGTCCAACTTGGTTTCCGCCAACTTCGTCTCGAAGATTAAGCGTAAAGTTTAGCCCTGGTGTCTCAAGCAGGAACTTCGCATAATCAGGCTTAACTTTGAGTGGATCAGCTCCAAATAATTTGCTGTAAAACTCAATGGATTTTTCCAAATTTGTTACATTAAGACCGATGTGAGCATATTTCATCACAGTTTCCTCCTAGTATCAATTAATTTTGATTAATTAAATGCAGCAGCTTTTCTTTTGACCATCATTTGGTTTACTCTTTACTTCTTCTTTTACTTCCTCGATTTTAACGTTACAGCAAGAACTTTCTTTTTTTCCAAACAAATTTTTAAAAAAACTCATAATTAAACATCCCCTTTATTAAATAATGTAAAACAAATATCCAGATATTGTTGACATAGTAAAAACTGAACCTACGAAAGCAAAAACCAGTTTCTTTTTGAAAATGCTATTTAGTAATGTTAGTTCCGGTAAGCTTGCGCCTGCAGAGCTTATCATGAGCGCCATCACAGGACCTAAAGCCATCCCTTTGGCAATCATAATTTGCGAAATTGGAATCATGGTTGAAAGCCGAATATAAAGCGGGATTCCAATGATTGCAGCAATCGGTACAAGCCACCACTTATCACCTCCCATAAAAGTAGAAATCCAATCAGTTGGAACAGCACCATGAATGAATGCGCCAATAAATGCACCAATTAAAAGATAAGGATAAACTGTCTTCATGAGTTGCAGCGTTTCAACTATAGCAGCCTTTAGGTCAAACTTCTTATTTGGTTCATGATAACCTTTGACCACAACGTTTTTGACCTGTTCTTCAAATCCAAACTTTTCAAGTGCAAAACCAATCACTACTGATAGTATGGACGTTATTACTGTATAAGTGGCGGCAACTTTAACTCCAAGCACAGCGGTCATTAAGGTAATGATGGTCGGATCAAGAACAGGTGACGCGAATAAGAAAATCATCACGATTCCAAATCGCACTTTCTTATTGAGCAGATTCACGACAACAGGAATGGTTGAACAAGAACAAAATGGTGTGATAAAGGCAAAACCTATAGCGACAAGCGCACTCACAAATGGGTGGCTCCTTTCCATTAGCCGCTCCATCTTTTCGTAAGGAATTAGACCCTGAAGAAGGTTAATAAGAAAAGAGATTCCGATAAACAAAAGGGTTAGTTCTAAGGCGATTGATAAAAAACTTTGAAATACTTCTGACCACATGATAAATCACTCCTTTTAGATTACTTGCAATTTGCAAGTATTAGTTTTTAATAAAAGAGCAAGTTTTTCTTGCTCAGCTTAATGGTTTACAACAAACAGTAGACTTTGACATGGCTTCGTTAAGCAGTTTGACTGACTTAATCACCATGTCTCGTTCAAACTCACTCATGTTTGAAAAGACTTCGTTTAGATATTGGTTCATTTCTGCATCAATCTTAGCAGCAACATAATTTCCTTGTGTAGTAAGGCTTAATACAGAAACACGTCTGTCATCCGGAAGAGGTGATTTCACAACCAATTCCATTTTCACTAGTGTTTGAATTTGACGACTGAACGTGGTGATATCCATTCCTAGGGTATCAGCGACCTGCTGCATTGACGGTCTATCTTTACGGAGGATCTCATAAAGGATGTGACTCTGTACTAGGGATATTTCAGTGTCTCCAATTTGGCAGCAGTTTTTATTCAAAAGACCAAATCGTCTTGTCATTACCTGAAATAATTCTCGAATATTTTCCATCATTTTCACCTCTAATTTAGTTATATGCTAATTATTTGTATTTTGCAACTATTTTCCTTTAAAAATTGGAAAAAATTTTATATAATGATATTAGAGTAACTGAAACAGGGGGATTCATATGAAACAGGAATTGAGAACAAGGCTGGCTGCATTAAGTGATCTGGAATCTATTTTAAACATTTATAATCAAGGTATCGAAGATAGGATTGCAACGCTGGAGGAGGATCAGAAAGATATTGGATACATGACCGAATGGTTTAACGACCATAACGGACGTTTTGCCGTAATGATAGTAGAAGATAATCAAGAAATTGTTGGATGGGCGTCATTAAATCCTTATTCTAACCGATGCGCATACACAGGGGTTGCCGATCTATCAATTTATATAAGAAGGGATTACCGTGGAAAAGGCGTTGGTACGCTTTTACTAAAAGAAATCGAATATACAGCCATAAAGAATCAATTTAATAAAATAGTTCTCTTTACATTCCCATTTAATAACTTTGCGCAGGGGCTTTATAGAAAAAATGGTTATAAAGAAGTGGGGGTATTTAAGAACCAAGGAAAATTGGATGGTCGTTTTGTTGATGTAATGATTATGGAAAAGATCTTTGAAGATTTCCCTAAATCTATAGAAAGTGTGGAATAATTTATGTTTTTTAGCGTCCAGAAAAAGGGGCGCTTTTTATTGACACTATTAGCACGCTAATGCGTGCTATTTTATACTATTCCATCGAATTGTCATCTAACCGATACAAGATGATATTTTTTTGAGGGTCATACCAAAATTCAAGGGATTGGTGGTGCTTTTTATCCACATAACCAATAATATCCACGCCTTGTTCTACACGTTTATAATACTCTTTGCCGTATAAAGCCTTTACCTTGTTTATTGATTCTCCTACTTCTATACCTTTTGCAATGGGGATACCCGTTCCAATAATAAACCTTAAAATATCACCTTTGTCATTAGTTGCAATTACTACACCGTCTTGAATCTTGTAATAATTATAAAGGTTATTGTCTTGGTTTTTAAAAGTTTGTTTACCGTATATTTCCACGAATTTCTCATCATTTACATTATTAAACAAATATAGACCATTGATATTTTCATTCTCTAAGTTTGTTCCGGTTGTAACAAGATGATGGAACGAACGAGGGAAAGATGGTATTAATAAAAAAATGATCGCAAGCAATATAAGTATGGTAAGCATAATTATTTTTCTATACATTTTTTATCCCCCAGTAAATAAAAAAAAGCATACCTAGACTTTCTAGGTTCATTGTAATTAATTCTACATAGAAAGTCTAGGTATATATCGAGGTAATTTAGAACTAACTTAAATAAATGATTTCTATCCATTCATAAACCTTATTTGCGATTCCCAACCTTTGTGCCGGAGTTTGTAAACTGCCTTTAATCTTAGTCGGTTTACAGGTGTTATATGAGACTCAATTTGACACTTGAAATGACACTCAAATTGACGAGTTTTTTCATTGTACAATAAGTATTGTCACTCAATAAATACCTAAACATTTGATTGTCAATTATACACAAAAGTGTCAAAAAACCTTGATATAACAACAAAACGGATACGTCATTTCCTATGCTTATTCGTGTGTCAAATTGTCTTTATGCACCTCAAAACAGAACCCTTTATTCAACTTACTGGGTGCATTAGCTTAAGCTGATGATCGCTGCAGTGGTCATTTTTTCTTGTTGAAGGAATGGAGCAGTTTAGTTCAATAAGAAAAATGGATTTTTAATTTCAAATGGAAAATTTATTTAAAATTAGAACCTCTATTCGTTTCAAACGTATTAAAGTAAAAGCAGGTTAGTTTTAGAAGATTTTCATCAGTATAGAATGGAAGGAGTGAAATTGTGAGGAAATTATTATTTGTGTCTATTATACTAACTGTATTTTTAATTGTAAGCGGATGTAATAATAACTCTGTAAAACAAATTAAAGCAGATTACTTTGATATTGGCTTTGGACAGAGTTTGTACGAGGGATATAACATAGTAGATAAAGAAACTGTTCAATCACTTGTGAAGGCTTACAATCATATAGAATATAGTGGAAAAACAAACCAACAAATTAATTATGAAAAGGTGATAACGATAACATTTATCTATAATGACCAAATTTCAGGTACTTTAGTGATAGATGATAAGGGGATTTTCCATCTAAGTGATAGTGCTGAAAATTATCAAATCGAGCCAAATAATGATATTTACGAACAAGCAATAGAAATATATAACGATGTGAAGAAACAATATTAAGTTTTCGCGATAAAGGAGCAATATTGGATTATTCGCCTTGTAAATTCGACACTTTAATAGCTGAATGATTATTCATTAGAAAGTGACTACTTCATCTGAAAGAGTTGGTTTGTGAAAACTTTCACTTAAGCTAACAGGTGCTTGAGTTACACAAGAGGTTGCTGCGGCAACCCTTTTTCTAGCTCCACTAACGGGGCAGTTTAGTTTAATAAGGGTAGAGTAACCACTTGATATAATACATATAAAAAAACAGACAGAATGAGATAGTTCTGTCTGTTTAGCTTAAAATGAATATGATTCGCCATCATTTGGTATTAACACATTAGAGGCAATTTCTTTTTCATTGATAAAGTTCTTTAATTCTTCTCTCGATAATGTCCAATGATTTACTGCTTCCATGTGGACAGCAATGATTTTTGCTTCTGGTGCAGCCTTAACTACCTCATAGACATCATCTTTGCCCATTACAAGAGAACCGCCCACAAGGAATTGATTATCGCCAGCATTGACAACAATGATTTCTGGTTTATGCGTATCGATTACTTCTTGTACTGCATTATACCAAACTGTATCGCCAGCAACATATAATGTTTTCTCATCAGCGTGTTTAAAGACAACACCACATGTATGACCAGCATGCTCTAAGATTTCTCCTCTGCCATGCTCGGCTTTTGTTTTAATTAATTGGATGCCTTCAAAAACGGTACCCTCTTGTAAAACCTCTACATTTTGGAAACCAGCGTTTCTGATTGCTGTTACATCTTCATCATTTTGAGCAAATAGTTTGATGTCTTTTGGTAATGCTTCTATTGCGGCTTCATCCCAATGGTCAGGATGCAGATGAGTGACAATGACAGCATTTATATTAGAGATAATATTATCAATGGATGTCGGTAAGCTTACCAGAGGATTATTTTGGTCTTCTCTTGGTGCAGGGGGTAAACCAACACCAGTTCCAAAAGGTGGCATAGTCCCTTTATCCGATAACATTGGGTCAATCAAAAACTTTTTTCCTACGTATTCTACAACGATTGTAGCATTACGAATGTGGTGTATATTCATATATATAATAACTCCTTTTTTTTGCGATTTTCTTTGAACAATGTATAGTCTATACTATGACCACTGTCGAATACATAGATTCAATAAAGTCTTTTGGCTGTTTGACTTTATTAATGAAAGGAGTTCAATAAATGTTAGATCATACAGACATGAAAATCATAGAAGCACTCTCCATGAACAGTAGAATTAAAATGAAAGAATTGGGGGAGATAGTTCATTTAACAGGTCCAGCCACATCAGCTAGAGTGGCAAAATTAGAAGAAGGTGGAGTTATTGAAGGTTATACCATTAAAGTGAACCGAGAAAAATTAGGTTACTGTATACATGCTTTTATTACCATTATTACCGAAAGCATTTTTCATCAACCTTATTTGTCATTCATCAAAACACAAGAGAAATATATAATAAATAACTTTAAAATCAGTGGAGATGGTTGTTACATTCTCGAATGTCAATTTCCATCCACTGAAATAATGAATCAATTTCTAGAAGAATTAAACGAGCATGCAAACTATAAATTATCCATTGTTATTAATAAATAGTGTATCGGTATAATAGGAGTTTGTGAAAAAATGTACTTAAACAAACGGGTGCTTTACTTTAAAAAGAGAAATATAATGATGAATTTTCAAGAAAAACTAGACAACAATTAATTTCTCCTTTTACGAGGAATAATCAATCTAACGGGGGAGATTGTTAATGAATGTAATAAATAAAGCGATAAAAAACGTCCGATATAATTTACATTAACTTTACAATTAATATCTTGAAATTATTTTGTGTTTGGATTAACATATAAGCAAATAGTTATATATGAATTTAGAAGATAATTAAGAATGTTATTAAATATACATAAGTTCTATCCTTTATCTATTATATGAGATTTAAATAAGTAAATTATTATTTGCTTATATTTATTTATGAGGAGGTTTTGTCTATGTTGAAATCAATAGTTGATTTAGAGAAATCGGCTAATGTATTGAAATTATTAGGTGATAAAACAAGACTAACCATTGTTGGTATTTTGAAACAACGAGAATGCTGTGTATGTGAATTTCTTGAAGTTTTTAATATGAGCCAACCTTCCATCAGTCAGCATCTTCGAAAACTAAAAGATGCAGGGATGGTGAGGGAAGAAAGAAGAGGCCAGTGGATTTACTATTCACTAAATCAACAAAGTGAGCTTTATGGTCTAATTGAGGATATTTTGGGACATGTACCAGACCAGACAGATAAAATCAAATTGATTGAAAAAGCAAATCCTACGCTTCAATGTGGATGTTAGCTTTCTCGTAAATAGGGAGTGGGAAAATGAGTAATACAGAAAAGAAACGTCTATCCTTCCTGGATCGTTACCTAACGCTTTGGATTTTTCTTGCGATGGCAATAGGAATTGGATTAGGATTTGTCTCTCCGGGATTTGTAGACAGTATGAACAGCTTACAGGTAGGAACTACATCGATTCCACTTGCGATTGGTTTAATTTTAATGATGTATCCTCCATTAGCGAAAGTTCGTTATGAGGAAATCGGCCGAGTATTTAAAGATGTAAAAGTTTTAGCTTTATCGCTTGTACAAAACTGGATCATTGGACCAATTCTTATGTTTTTGTTAGCCATAATATTTCTTCCTGATAAACCCGAGTATATGGTTGGTCTAATCATGATTGGTTTAGCTCGATGTATTGCGATGGTCATTGTATGGAATGACCTTGCAAAAGGAGATACGGAATACGCGGCTGGATTAGTAGCATTCAATTCTATTTTCCAAATGTTATTCTTCTCCGTGTATGCATATGTGTTTGTAACCATCATCCCTGAATGGATAGGAATTCAAGGGGCAGTTGTAAATATAACAATGATAGAAGTAGCTAAATCAGTTTTCATCTATCTTGGAATCCCTTTTATAGCGGGTATGCTTACCCGTTTTACGTTGGTAAAGGCTAAAGGCAGACAATGGTATGAAAAAGTGTTTATTCCTAAAATCAGTCCTATTACCTTAATTGCGTTACTATTTACGATTATTCTTATGTTCTCATTAAAAGGGGACGCTATTGTAAGTTTGCCATTAGATGTAGTACGTATAGCTATTCCTTTATTAATTTACTTTGTCATCATGTTCTTTGTTTCTTTTTTCATGGGAAGGAAAATTGGAGCGAACTATCCTGTAACAACCACACTTGCTTTTACAGCTGGAAGTAATAACTTTGAATTAGCAATTGCTGTTGCTGTTGGTGTGTTTGGAATCCATTCTGGTGCAGCTTTTGCGGCCGTTATTGGACCACTTGTGGAAGTGCCTGTAATGATTGCATTGGTTAACGTGGCATTATGGTTTAAACGAAAATATTTTAAAGATAATGCAGCTTAAAATAATACTTTAGGTGGAAATTAACATGGAAAACAAAAAGAAACTTTACTTCTTATGTACAGGAAATTCTTGCAGAAGCCAAATGGCAGAAGGATGGGCTTTAAAACATTTGGGTGATGAGTGGGAAGTTCGCAGTGCTGGTATTGAAGCTCACGGATTAAATCCTAATGCTGTAAAAGCAATGAAAGAAGCGGGAATTGATATTTCAAAACATACCTCTGATATTATCGATTCTGAATATTTAAACAATGCTGATTTAGTCGTAACACTATGTGGTGATGCTGCTGATAAGTGTCCAATCACACCACCTAAAGTAAAACGAGTTCACTGGGGATTTGATGACCCAGCCAAGGCTCAAGGAACCGATGAAGAGAAATGGGCATTCTTCCAACGTGTCCGTGACGAAATCGGAGATCGCATTAAGCGGTTTTCTGAAACTGGTGAGTAAGAAAGAATTTAATAGCCAAGGGTAAAAACTCTTGGCTTTAATTTTTAATATCCATATAAGTAAATACTTATATTAAAACCCTTTAGGAGGTTAGATTAAATGAGTAAAGTTGAGATTTTTGATCCAGCATTGTGCTGTGCAACAGGTGTATGTGGTCCAAGCGTAGATCCTGAATTAATTAGAGTGGCAACTGCTATCTTTTTAATAGAGAAAAAAGGATATAACATCAAACGATATAACCTTGGATTTGAGCCATCCATTTTTGTTGAGAACAAAGAGGTAAACAAAGTTCTTCATGAAAAGGGTCCAGATTCACTACCAGTAACCTTAGTTGATGGCCAAATTACTAAAATTGGAGCCTATCCAACCAACGATGAATTTGCGGATTGGTTTGGAGTACAAGCTGAGGAACTTAGCGAAAAACCAAAACCACGTCTTACAATTGATTTAAAACCATCGATATAAGAAAGAAGTGAAAATCATGTTTCAATCTTTCAATCCGAAAATGATTGTGAACACCAAGTTTTTATTTTTGACAGGTAAAGGTGGAGTAGGGAAAACATCGACTGCGTGTGCAACAGCGGTAGCGCTAGCTGATGAAGGGAAAAAGGTCTTGCTGGTAAGTACGGACCCTGCCTCAAACTTACAGGATGTGTTGGAAGTTGGGCTAACGAATACTCCAATGCCAATCCAGAGTGTTCCAAACTTATATGCTTGTAATCTTGACCCTGAAGAAGCTGCAAAAGCCTATCGAGACAGAATTATTGGGCCTTATCGTGGGAAACTTCCTGATGCAGTAGTGGCTACTATGGAGGAACAGTTATCAGGGGCTTGTACAGTTGAAATTGCAGCATTCGATGAGTTTACAAATTTATTGGCTGACCCTAATGTGGTTATTGCTTACGAGCATATCATCTTTGATACGGCGCCTACGGGTCATACTCTTCGACTTCTTCAGTTGCCAACTGCCTGGAGTGGCTTTTTAGAAGAAAACACACATGGTGCCTCTTGTTTAGGCCCTTTATCTGGGTTGTCAGATAAGAAGCAAATCTATTCGGTTACAATGGACGCTCTATCAGACTCAACAAAAACAACACTCATTCTTGTAGCAAGACCTGATGAGTCTTCATTACTTGAGGCAAACCGTGCATCAAAGGAATTAAAAGAAATTGGTATTTCAAATCAAGTTCTCATTATTAACGGATTAATGCAATCTTATTTGCCAGACGATAACGTTTCATCTGCGTTTTATGAGCGACAACGTAATGCCTTAAAGCAAATGCCAAACGATTTAAAACAAGTTGTCACTTTTTCGTTGCCGTTTGTTTCGTATTCCTTAACAGGCATTCAAAATTTACGTTTCTTATTTAAACAATATACTATGCCACCTACAGAACCAGAAATTGAAGGCAAGATTAGATCTCTACCTGGCTTAAATAAAGTGATTGAAGACTTCTCCTTAAATAATACTAGAGTGATTTTTACAATGGGGAAGGGGGGTGTTGGTAAGACCACCCTGGCATCTGCAATCGCCGTTGGATTAGTAGGAAAGGGACATAAAGTCCATTTAACCACAACAGACCCAGCTGCCCATTTAGAGTTTGTTTTTCAAAATAGCGAGCTTAATGATCGATTAACCATAAGCCGAATTAACCCAAAAGAAGAAGTTGAGGCCTACAAAGCAGAGGTCTTATCAAAAGTGACCAATGAACTTGATGAAGAGGCACTTGCCTACATTGAAGAAGACTTAAACTCTCCTTGTACGGAGGAGATTGCTGTATTTCGTGCTTTTGCAGAAGTGGTGGCTCGTTCAAAGGATGAAATCGTTGTGATTGATACTGCACCAACTGGGCACACCTTACTACTTTTAGACGCAGCTCAGTCTTATCATAAGGAACTAGCACGTTCAACTGGTGAAATCCCTGAGAGCGTAAAAACGCTGCTGCCTCGTTTAAGGAATCCAAAAGAAACAAGCGTCGTCATTGTAACGTTAGCAGAAGCTACGCCAGTTTTAGAAGCAAGTCGATTACAGGAAGATTTAAAACGGGCAGATATAACTCCTAAATGGTGGGTCATTAACCAGAGCCTTTTCGCCACTGAAACTAAAGATCCTGTATTAAGGGGAAGAGCAGAAGCTGAAAAAAGTTGGATTAAAAAAGTGACAACTGAATTGGCAGAAAGAAGTGCAATTGTTCCTCTGATGAGTGAAGAGAATAAAGGATATGAACAGTTAAAAAATTTTATAAGTGCCTACTAATGTTAAAAAGAAAGTAAGATATGTAAGTGTAAATTATTTTTGAAAGGTGATGGACAAATTGAATATCACAGATCAAGCACGTGATGTACTAAAGCAATTGCTTCAAGAACACAATGTCAAAAATATTCGCGTTTATTTTGGAGGAATGTCTTGAGGGGCACCAAAAGTTGGACTGGCTTTGGACAAGCCAGATGATAATGATAAAGTAGTAACCATTAATGAAATACAAGTTGCAATTGATCCTGATATTGAACCTTATACTGAAGGCTTAACTCTTGATTTTAATCAAGAGGCAAATGGTCTCGTGTTAGTAGGAAATGAAAGCAACTGTTGTTAAAAAGCAATAAGAGGGGAAGTTGGTTTCTTAAAAACTAACTTCCCATAACGACCTCCTACAGGACGAATGACTATGATTTGAAGTCTTTTTTTATCAGCAATAGCTTTAAATTTTAGTTCATATTTTTCGAACACTTTAATTTTGGAAGAAGGAAAACCGTTGTTTATTATACTTCTTTATGAATTAAGAAATCATTCCTCTAACCTAACTAGACTATCTGTAATTTGGTCATGTTCACATTCAGCTACCTCATTAGAGATAACATCTTCTTTTATCAATTTTTTAATGGCTTCGTGTTGTGCGTATAACGCATGCCTTTGTAAAATCAATTGTTGTTTTTCTTTCAAATCGGGATACTTCTTAAAAAGCTGTTCCATTTTCTTCTCCAAGCTTGATAACTCTTGCTCATATTGAGTTATCAGTTCTTTTGCTGCCAATTCTGAAATGAATAATATCTTACTAATGGTTTTTATTTCTAATAGGGCAATTTCATAGCGGTGTCCACGAGCGATAATTTCTTCATATTCCTTAATTCCCTCCTCTTTTTTGTTGATCCCTAAGAAGGAGAGAAGCGGTTTTATGGAAAGACCTTGAAATATTAAAGAGAAGAGAACCACACTAAAAGCAATAATTAAGAGGTCTTCCCGTCCTTGAAAATTACGAGGAAGACTTAAAACTAAGGCAATGGAAAGTGAACCTTTTAAACCTCCCCAATTGATCACATGCTTCCAAGCGTAAGGAAAATTCTTCGAAAAAAATAAACTAGCGTATACCGCAAGGCTTCTTGCTATCAGCACAATTAATATAGAAAGTAAAATTAAGCCCCATTTGTCATTAAAATTTATCTTGGTTATTTCTAATCCAACCATTAAAAAAACAACTGAGTTCGCTAGCAACGCTGTAACTTCCCAAAAGTTATTGATGTTAAGCTTAGTTGTAGGACTCATACCAATTTTGGCTCCATAATTTCCAAAAATGAGACCAGCAATTACCACAGCAATTACACCTGACCCATGGACAGATTCTGCTAATAAAAATGAACCATAAAATAGTATAATACTGAAAATGATCTCCAAAGGATAATCATCAAATTGTTTGGTTAATTGAGAAAAAACATAGCCTAATGCTCCGCCTATTATGAGTCCCAAAGAGATTACCTTGAAAAACTCCCACAAACCATAGCCTACACCTATAGCTCCAAGGTCCAGGTAGGTAAGTAAATAAAAGGCGGAAATTTTAAAAAGCACAACCGACAATCCATCGTTAAATAGACTTTCGCCTTCAATAACCGTTGCAAGCCTTTTGTTTACCCCGACGCTTTTGAAAATAGATATAACACTTACAGGATCAGTTGCACTCATTAAAGCAGCAAAAACAAACGCTTTTGGAATGGAAAAATCCAACAGCCATATCATGAAAAAACCAATAATCAAAAAGGATAAAAGAGTTCCTCCAAAAGCCAAAGCAAGAATAGGCCCTTTATTCTCTTTTAAATGTAAGTAAGGAAGCTTTAGGGAGGCTTCTCCTAATAATGCAGGCAAAAACAGAGTAATAATAACAAAATTAAAAATTTCCCCCTCTGTAATAAAATCCTTTAAATGCTCTAAAACTGGAATGTTAACCAAGCCAATAATCGTTCCAACAACCACTAAGGCAATCGGGTAAGGGCGATTGAATTTTTTAGCGATAGCTGTAACACCAGCTGCAATCATCACTAAAATGAGGCCAATTTCAAAGATGTGATGTAAATCTAATTCATTCAATTTATACATAACCTCCTTTAAGGTTCATTTCTTCTGGGTGAGAATCTTTATCTAAATAAGGACTGCCGCCAGCGTAATTAGACCGTTTTGAAGGATCCTCACTTGTGTCTAAATTAGGACGGCTGCCAGCATAATTTGCCTGTGGTGAACGGTTCTTACTTGTATCTAAATAGAGAATGCCATCAACATAATTATCAGATCTACTTGATAGTTTATGACCTTGTTCTCGCATAAAATTCACCCTTGTTATTATATGGTGTGTGGTTGTGGGGATAAATATCAGGTAATATGGAGGAAATTAGAAAAAACAGTATGGAGAAATCGCCGTGGTTGCTGATATTTGTTAAGAGATTGAAAGAAGTAAATTTTCTTCCTCAAATACTAGGCAAGTTAGTTTAATAAATCATGATAAAATAAAGGAAAAAGGAGAAGGATGCTGAAGTGGTTATATTAGGGAATATGTCGCCAAAAGCGATTGTTGAATTTTGGGAAGTTACGGGAGATATTTTTAACAAACACAATATTCTACTTACAAGACAGACTTTAGAATCATTGGTAGATGAGGAACAGCTTAGTTTGCTTCTTCAAGAATTGAATGCTGCTGTTGGAAGTTCAAATGCGACTTGTATAAAAGGTGGCTGACAAATACCGAAAAAGGCGTAGGTTACCCCTTTTATTGTGTAGGTTAAGTTATTTAGGAGTGTGTCTGAATGATAAAGGCAATCGTATTATTTATATTGGCGGGACTAGCAGAGATTGGTGGGGGTTATCTTATATGGCTTTGGTTAAGAGAAGGTAAACCAATTTATTGGGGTATTTTCGGAGGAATTACTCTGGCTTTATATGGTGTTATTGCTACATTCCAATCGTTCCCATCATTCGGTAGAGTATATGCTGCCTATGGGGGCGTATTTATCGTTCTTTCTATTTTATGGGGATGGGGTATTGAAAAAAAAACGCCAGATTTATATGACTGGTTAGGTGCTGGTATATGTATAATTGGTGCTTCAGTGATACTGTTTGCACCTCGGCAATAAAAAATTCCTTTTCAAGAAAAGGGGGCAAGAGTTGAAGAGCCAGCTACCAATTTAGACGGCTTTCTTCTTGTGCTAACGGGCTGTAAAATAATAAAACATGGGAGGTATGAGATGAAGATCAATAGAATAGATCATGTGAGTATAAACGTAAATGATCTTTCAGAGGCTAAAGCGTTTTTTCTTGATTTAGGACTTGAAGTGCAAGCCGAATGGGAATTGGACGGAGAACAGTTGGACAGAATAGTTGGGCTTAATGATGTAAAAACGGCATGTGTAGGATTGGGGATGCCTGATGGTCAGGCATGGATAGAGCTAGTCAAATTTTATACCCCGTCAGATGAAAAAGAAATTCAGCACTCTTTTGCAAATACGCTGGGTATCCGACACATTTGCTTTGCTGTTGAAGATATTGAAGCTATTGTTGCAAAGTTAAAAAAGAAGGGCACGGAAATCTTTAGTGAGATACAGCAATATGAAGAAAGTTATAAGTTATGCTACGTTCGTGGTCCAGAGGGAATTATTTTAGAGTTGGCGGAGAAAATCAGATAAATATTAAATGGGACTTTAAATGATTTAGATCTCCAATTTTAAGATTTCTTCTTAAACTATCGGGTGCTTTTGTTAAGGATGATGATCGCTGCGGCGGTCATTTTTTTTGTTGAACTAGCGGAGCAGGTTAGTGAAAAATTTAACTTAAACTAACAATGCAAGATAACTATATATATAAATTCATCTTTATGTAACATTTGGAAAATAATGTTATGAAAATGGTTGTGAATGAACGTTTATTCTTACATAATAGAATATAAGGTCGTTATAACGAATGCGAGGAGAGGTTGATGTGCTTAATAAAGGAATTTTATCGTTGGTTACAGTAGGATTATTAGCTTTACCATTGTCTGGAGGTACTGTTAAGGCAGAGGGAAACGGGTACGAGTTATTAAAGAAATCTATTGAACGTCAGGCTGAAACGTCACTCCAAAAAAGTTATGTTGATTTTCCTACGTTTAATCAACTAGGAACAGAAGTGAAAAATGATCAATTTTCTTCAGTAAACAGTAATAATTTCAATAAAATGGATACTTTGAATAGTACTAATTTTAGTATCGAAGATGAGGAGTTTTTGTTTGAGTCAGAAATCAATGATGACTTTGATTTTGCAGATAATTTACCATTTGGAAAAATAATAGTTGGTCAATCACTTCCTTTGTATGATATAGATTTTCATAAAATTGTCGTACCTAATGATGGAATTGTATATGTATCTGGTACTACTAACTCTAACGCTATCGAATTATTATTTGTTGTTGTACAAAAAGATTTTGTTGAAAACGATAGTTTAGTATATTTAGACTCTCTTGATGCGGACGGGGTTGAAACCCAAGCATACCAAGCAAAGGCTGGTACATATTATGTAGGTGTTATAGATAATGATAACGATTACTATGATGATAATACAGAAGATGACCTCTATGCCATCTATGCTGAATTCGAAGACAATGTTGCACCGAACAGACCAAGTGTTAATAGCGTTGATAATAACGATTTGGTTGTGACAGGTAAAGCAGAACCTAATTCTACTGTGACTGTAAAAGTAGGAACTACTCAAATCGGCACGGCAAAAGCAACATCTACAGGAGTTTTTTCTGTAAACATACCTGTTCAAAAAGCAGGGACAAATTTAAGTGTCTCAGCTAAAGATAGTACAGGAAATGTAAGTTCAAGTGCATCTGTAACTGTAGTACTAGCGGTCCCATCTTCTCCGAAGGCAGCATCCGCTTCTTACTCTAGTATCAAAACAAGCTGGACTGCCGTCAGCGGAGCAAGCGGATATGAAGTTTACCGTGCAACATCCTCAACGGGGACGTATTCCTTAGTCGGTAAAACCACGACGGCAACAAGCTTCACAAACACAGGACTATCTACAAACAAAGTATATTATTACAAAATCAAAGCGTACCGATTGGTCGGTACAACCAAAGTTTACAGCGGTTATACCACAGTGGTCTCAGCCAAGCCAATCCCGTCCGTCCCAACTAATTTCAAGGCAGCAAGATACAGTTCAACAAGCATCAAAACAACCTGGAGTGCGGTAACAGGGGCAAGCGGGTATGAAATGTATAGGGCGACTTCCAGCACCGGAACATACAGCCTTATCAAAAATACGACCTCCCTGTATTACACCAATACTGGATTGACAACCGGAAGAACTTATTATTATAAAGCAAGGGCCTACAGATTGATCGGCACTGTAAAAGTGTACAGTGGCTGGACAGCTGTTTCAAGTGCAAGGCCGTAAAAGAGAAAGCAAAAAAGCCTGGTATTTGCAGCCAGGCTTTTTCTATTGTCTAAAAACGGCATATCCTCTGTAAAACCGGGTGCATGCAACAACGGGAAGTCGCAAACCTGGCTGATTAACCGATTGTGAAAAAATGTATTTAAAGTAACGGGTGCTGAGCATAAATCCCAGTGGTCTCGCTTTTTTGTGTCCTATTAAACTTTGAATTTAATGTCTGTGGAGAAAAGCCTTCCTTATTAGTTGTATTAGTGGAATTTTTGCCTTGAATATAGAAATATAGACGTTGGATATTAAAGTAAAAGGGCAGGTTACTTGAAGAAGGAAATGCCATAAACAAAGTGGAATATTATACTTAGGCTTGCTTTGTTCAGCTCTGATCTCCGACAAAGAGTTTTCCTACTAGATAGGGGGTAAAAATGGCATCTATTGTTTACGCAGTTATATTAATTGTTAGTTTCTTATTTTTAGTGTTGAAAAAGGGCGAAGCAGAATCATATTTTCCAATAAAAATAATTGGATACTTTATATTAGGTTCATTTGCTTTTAATTTCAATCAAATTCCACTCCCTCTTGGGTTTATAGTGTACCTGTTATTTTTTCGACCTACATTAAATGTAGATGTAAAACGAAGGGCATCTGTCTTTGGTGTTCTTGCATTTATACTCGTCCATTGGATTTTGCCATTTGCCATTCATGAATGGGAAAGCCGCCCAATATTTATCGAACATGAACTTGGTTCAGTATATACGATGAACTATCAAGATGAATATGAACTGATTAAGCAAGAATTAAAGCTAGAAAACCAGAATTTAAGGCTTGAGGATTTTGAAGTAGAATATGCTAAAGATGGTAGAATTACAGACTTAAGCTGGCAGCTACTCGGACAAAATGACAATAGCTATAATCTTTATCAAATTCGATATGATATTGGTAAGAGTAGGTATCGAGTTACGAATAGTCAGCTTGAAAAATGGCTCCAATACAATCGATTAATTGAAGCTGACCATTTCTTTGAAAATCTTAAGGTGCTTGATATTAAAGAATTTACCCATGCAACGGGTGACTTTTCTTCCTATGTGATACGAAGTACAGGGGAACGAATCAATTATGCAATAGAAAATCGAACTCATTTTTTCGTATCAAATGGAGAAATACAATTACTAGATGATAAACAGTTACCAGTTGAATGCTATTATATTTCAACCTTCGCAATGAAGAAAACTGAAGAAAACAGAGATGATCAAGGAAATATCACACAAGAAAACTTCGAGGGTACCGAATCATCTGATTATCTGTTTGATGTAAATTTTGCACCAAATGAAAAAGAAGAATGAATTCATTATGAAATCATCCCCTCAAATAATTTGAATATGCTTATACTGGTATTATTCATCAATGACTTGCTAAACGTTTTTCAAAATTCGCCTTAAACATCAGAATAGCATCAATATTTATAGCAAAATCGTGGTCACTGATATTAAAATTAGTTGTAAACACGTCAGACTTCTCACGAACCATAATTGTCGGACGGATATTGTCTCCAATAGCGTCCTTAGTTACAGTACTTCCATAGAAATACCAGTTAGTTTGAGTAGGTACATTTGCTGCATTCTTAGATAAGTCATTTTTTATTAATTCGCATAATTGAACCATAAAATCTTCATTAAGCTTAATGGTTTTTCCATGCTGATCCTCAACAGATATATCAGCATATCCATACCAAATATTTCTGCTTGTATACTTTCCGTCATTAGAAGTGTATGTTTCATCAAACAAAATTTTCATTTCATTACCCTCCGTTAGTGTAAAATTTCTTTACACTATTATACACCAATTAGAAAATGCAAAATAACTTGCTGTTAGTCTCACTACTTGGTGTCTAATTAGATTGTTTTTTGGACATTAAAGGCGGTTACGAATTTTTTCTTGATGAACTAATGGGCAATAATTAATTAGAGGTGGATTTCTATGAAATTAATTATTTTCTTCGGTCTTATCGTTTTTTCTTTATTAGGTTCCCTGATATTAAGTAAAAAAAATTTAAAATACAAAAAAAAACCAGTGGTAGCAATTACAAAAGCATTATTAGTAAATATAGTTATTTTGGGTTTAGGAAGCATATGGTGGTTCCTAACTGAAACTGATGGTATCAGTCAAGGAATGGGAGTTATGATTTATTTAGGCTCTATTGCAGGAATATCTTTGATTGATATGGTTTTTATCTATATTTGGAACGGGTAGCATGAACACAATAGCAGAATAAATATATTTCAGACCTTCATTTTATTGAAGGTCTTAATTTGAATATGATAATGAAAGATATGACGTTTCTTATTGAGCTAACGGGTGCAAGAGTGAAAGAATGGGGATTGCTGCTCCAATCCTTTTTGTTATTGAGCTAAACTAGCTAATAGTTTGTCAATATTTTTCATTAAAAACTTAAAATATTTCATGCTATACTAAAAATAACATGCCAAATAACCTTCCGTTTGTTTAGATTTGGAAGGTTTTGTGTTATTTAGTTAGATATAGCTTCTAAGCTATATGTAGGAACGGTTAAATTTTTAACAATCCTTCGTTAAAGCCTTTGTTGAAATGATTAAGAAATATCAAGCATAAAAAATTTTGTTCCTTTTATTGAAAGGCATTGGGGTTTATTTCATTCCGATGCCTTTCTCTATGAAATCTGGAGGAACTTAAAAAAACACTTATTAAAAGGTACAGTATGTAAAATAAAAAAGGTTATTGACAAAAGGATTCATAAGTATTATGATTATCTCGGATTCGAGATATTTTAATTCAAGGTTTTTTAAGGAGGTGAACTAAATGGAGAGGAAATGCAATAATCTACCCTTTCTGGTATTAATGCAAACATCTAAAGGCATTCATGAAAAAATAAAGGAAGAAATAGCAAAATATAAGCTAGGTATAACGGAATTTTCTGTTTTAGAGGTACTTTTTCAAAAAGAGAAACAAACGATTCAACAAATCGGGAATTGCATATTGATTTCAAGTGGTTCGATGACCTATGTTATAGATAAGCTAGAACAAAAAGGATTATTAAGTAGAAATGCCTGTCCAGATGATCGCCGGGTGATACATGTAATATTAACTGATGATGGAAATAAATTGATGAACGAAATTATGCCGAAATATCATGAGTTCATTAATCATATGTTGGATTCATTAGATTCTGTTGAGGCAGAGAAATTGGTACAACTATTGATAAAAGTAAGGAATAAAGTTTAACTTTCATTTTTTTAAATACATTATCTCGAATTCGAGATAAATAACATTTAGGAGGATTTTTATAATGATAAATATTGGTTTATTAATTATTCGTTTGGTAGTAGGTTTATTATTCGTGGGTCATGGTGCTCAAAAATTACTTGGTTGGTTCGGTGGTTATGGTTTAAAAGGTACTGGAGGCTGGTTTGAATCCATTGGGATGAAACCGGGAGTTACCATGGCTCTTTTCGCAGGGTTAGCAGAACTTATTGGGGGAATTTTGTTTGCATTAGGTCTTTTAACCCCACTTGCAGGAATTTTGATTGCAGGAACTATGGCGATGGCTATTGTAAAGGTGCATGCTCCAAACGGATTATGGGCAACAGCTAATGGATATGAATATAATCTAACATTGATTGCGGTTGCTATCGGTATTGCTTTTACTGGTCCTGGTCAATATGCTTTAGATACATTTTTATTTTAAAATATCTCAAATGGAGGATACTCAATTTCAAGATAAATACTATAAGAGTTAATTATTAAAATAGGAACAAAATAAGGTATTAAGTTCTTTAAATAATTGGATTTTACAATCAAAAGGGAGTGTAAAAAATGAGTAAAAAAACAATGGGTATTCACCATATCACCGCAATTGTCGGTCATCCACAAGAAAATGTTGATTTTTATGCAGGAGTTTTGGGTTTGCGATTAGTAAAACAAACTGTAAATTTCGATGATCCAGGTACTTATCATCTTTATTTTGGTAACGAAGGTGGAAAACCCGGAACAATTATTACATTCTTTCCATGGGCTGGAGCTAATCAAGGAATAATTGGTGACGGTCAAGTAGGAGTAACTTCTTATGTTGTTCCTAAGGGTGCCATGGAGTTTTGGGAACAACGACTAGAAAAGTTCAACGTTTCTTATACAAAGATGGAGCGGTTTGGAGAACAGTATTTGGAATTTGATGATCCACATGGACTTCACTTGGAAATTGTTGAAAGAGAAGAAGGAGAAGTGAATTCTTGGAACTTTGGAGGGGTAACACCTGAGGTCGCCATAAAAGGTTTTGGTGGAGCTACTCTATTATCGACCCAACCACACAATACGGCAGATTTGTTAGAAAAAGTAATGGGACTTGAATTCATTGGAGAAGAAAAAGACTTCATCCGTTTCCGTTCTTCAGCCGACATCGGAAACATAATCGACTTAAAATTAACACCAATTGGACGTGGACAAATGGGGGGGGGAACTGTACACCACATTGCATGGCGAGCTATTCATGACCAAGATCAATTGGATTGGCAAAAGTATGTGGGATCAAACGGATATGGTGTCACTCCTGTACAGGATCGAAACTACTTTAATGCTATTTACTTTAGAGAGCATGGGGAAATTTTATTTGAGATTGCTACTGATCCCCCAGGATTTGCTCATGATGAATCGCAAGCGACAATGGGTGAAAAATTAATGCTACCAGAACAATATGAACCGCAAAGAGCAAAGTTAGAACGAGAATTGCTACCGATTGAAGTAAGAGAACTAGACTGATTTTACGAAAGGGAATGATTTTATTGCTTTCGATAGATCCAACTCAAATTACCGAAAGAGAAAATTATAAATTTCTAATAGGAAGCATCATCCCAAGACCAATTGCTTTCGTCACAACGATTTATGAAAGATGGTGTTTTGAACGGTGCACCATTCAGTTATTTTAATATCGTTTCATCCAATCCCCCGATGATTTCATTATCTTTCCAACGTTCATCTGGGAAGCAAAAGGATACAGTAAGAAATATTATCGAATCCAAGCAATTTGTGGTTCATATTGTTGACGAACAAAATGTTAAAAAGATAAATAAAACAGCTGCAAACCTTCCTCCTGAACAGAGTGAGATTGAATTAGCTACCTTAACTCCAGTAGAAAGTGTGAAAGTTTCTGTACCAGGTATAAAGGAAGCGAAAATCAGAATGGAATGTTCATTAGAGCATTCCTTAGAATTGGGCGGCACTGATACGCCCGGTTGTGAACTGATCATTGGAAGAGTTGTTCAATTTCATATTGAAAATGACATTTATGAAAATGGGAGAATTGACCCAAGGGGCTTAGCTGCGGTTAGCAGATTGGCTGGCAATAATTACGCTAAAATAGGTGAAATATTTGAGATTGCAAGACCTAAATAATTCCTTATAAAAACCCATTGATGAAATGGAGAGGTTAAAATGCAAAAAACAGCAGGTATTCATCACATCTCAGCGATGGTAAACGATGCACAAAGAAATATTGATTTTTATGCAGGTGTACTTGGGTTACGACTTATTAAAAAGACCATTAATTTTGATCGACCAGAAGTGTACCATCTATATTTCGGGAATGAAAGCGGTCAACCGGGTACTGTTATCACTTTTTTTCCATGGGCTAAACAGCTAAAAGGTCGAATTGGGACCGGTCAGGTTGGTGTAACAAGTTATGTTATACCAAAAGGTTCGACAACATTTTGGAAAAATCGATTGCAGAAATTCGGAGTGGTATTTACTTCATCCATTCGTTTTGGTGAGAAATATTTGAAGTTTAACGATCCTGACGGACTCCAACTTGAATTGATAGAACGAGACGTAGAATCAACTAACACTTGGAGCTTTGGGGGAGTTAGGCAGAAAATGCGATAAAGGATTTGGTGGTGCTGTTCTGTTCTCTGAACAACCACATAATACAACGGTTGTTCTAGAAAATATTTTAGTGCTAGATTGCATTGGGCAAGAGAATAAATTTCTAAGATTTAAATCTGATGGAAATATAGGAAACACTATTGATATTCACTTAAATCCTTCAGTGCGAGGGTTGATGGGAGCAGGAACGGTTCACCATATTGCATGGAGGGCAAAGGATGAAGAAGAACTTCTCAAATGGAGTTCACTTCTCCAAGATATAAGTTATTATCCGACTGAAGTTCGTGACAGAAATTACTTTAAAGCAGTGTATTTTAATGAAGGAGGAGGTATTCTCTTCGAAATTACGACCGACCCACCAGGTTTTGCGGTATTCAAGGAAGACTTTCAGTAAATGAAAGTAAACTTATCATTTTCAATAATTGAAGAACCGTTCAAATAAGGGAGGTCTAATTATATGAGTGAAAAAACCTTAAGTGAACAAGAGTGGGTTTACAATTATCTAAAAAGTAAGAAAAGCCCGGTACCTCCTGTTATAGGGACAAGAGGTACCTGGGGCATAAACGGTAAGAAGTCGATTATCTTAGTTGCCTTTACAATACCGGATATAATGGTTTTTAGAGAAATGCATAATGTTGCAAAAAATCCAATTAGAAAAATGAAATATAAGGATATTGTTTATTTTGCTGTAAACATAGTTGACAAAAAACAAGTCGAGTACCTAATTGACTATTGGAAGGCTACATGACCAAAACTCCCTACATTCCCTCTTATTTAATCTAATCCCCATAGGTTCCTTTAATAAAATAATCGTTTAAATATTGTTAAGATTGTCCTAGGGCCTGACAATTCATCTTTTGCTGTTAACTATTCAATTCAACAGTTTCATTTACATCTGTCGATTTAGAACTTTGCCCTGTCATGCGTTTATAGAGAAAGGCAATTTTCTTCGTAAAATTGCCGGTTTCCCAATATTCGGCTGCTTCCGCTTTTACCTTAATCAGGATAACGTTAGGATCATCATAAGAAGTTTGCATAATTGTCTCATATGCTTTGCTCCACAAATCCTTTTTCTTGTCTAAATCCTCAACGATCTCCGCTCTTCCACGAACGGAAACATAGGATTTACCAGCATAAGTCACATTAACATCCTGACCATGTGAAATTTCTTCATATTTATTTGTTTCTTTCTTGGTGAAGAACCATAAGTCACCATCAAACTCTATTTCTTGTGTTTTCATAGGACGAGAAACAAGCCCATCTTCAGATACAGTGGTCAGCATGGCCGTGCCTACGTCTTTGATTAACTCTCTTAATGTTTCCATTTCTTCTTGTTTCATCAGCTTAGACATTTCCATCACCTCATTGATGTTTACAAAAGCGTATAAAAGAACTCAATAAAAGGATAACCTCGTTTGGGAGAATTATGTGCGGTCAATGGATGAAGGCGGTTCCTCCATCCAACCATGTTTTATTAAAATTATTCCACCATCTTTTGCAAAATCAAACTGTCTCGCCATGATATTCCCCAAATGTAATAACATATCATTTCTAAAACTAAATGCTGCTCCCACTGAATTGCTTCCAAGTCCGAAGATTGTTAATAAATTCGTGTTATACATCAAAAGTTTGTCAGAAAAGGGTGATATAGTCGAAGCTGTAATCACGCCAGCCCAAGTAGTAGGTGCAGGTAAGTCACTATCTAATAAAAGTTTACTCATCATGGAAATAATCTCTTTTGCAAGTTCTTTTCCTTTAGTAAAATATTTTTTTACATCTAGCTCTTTAGCGACTTGTTCAAAAGCAATCATCAATTGCATCCCAGTAATATTAGGCTCTGCTATAACTGAATGTTGATTTCAAAGTGTTTGAAAAATAAACGGAGAAAATCCGGCTAATTTGGGAAATACTAATATTTCCCTAAGAATAAGGGGAGTTTTTCCGCTTAGATGATCCAAATCTTTAGATATTGTATTATTTAGAGGAGTTAACAGGAAGATCTCCGCTTATATCTGCTTCTTTAGCTTCCTCAATAAACATTAGACGGAAATTTTCCGCCTATGAATTCTCATACCTACGCAAAAATCAATACGAGAAGGCGGAAATGGTTTTCAAACTTCTTCGTAATAAGCAATTCAGGAAGATCTGACATTCTGCGGTTATTCTTATGTCCCACTGTAAAAAGATTTCATCCTACTAAAATGGATTTAAATAATTTCAATAAAATATACCGCATAATAATTTACCAACCCAAAACGCAAGTGAAATCCAAATTAGAATGAATAGTACAGCAACAAACCAGTTTTTTGGTTTACCATTTTTCCTAATTTCTTCAGCCTTTTCTCTGTTTTCTTCAATAATGTAAGCTGGGATTAATTTTAGTGCTAGTGAAATGCCTAACGGAACAATAATTATGTCGTCGAGATAGCCCAATACAGGAATGAAATCAGGGATCAAATCGATGGGACTAAAAGCATAAGCAACTACACAAATAGCAACCCATTTAGCGTACCAAGGAACTCTATTATCTTTGTATGCTAAATAAAGGACGAATAAATTTTGTTTTAGTTTTCTCGCGTAGTTTTTTAATTTTGTTAAAGTATTTTCTTGTTCCATCTAACTCCCCCTCGTTAGTAATGATTATAAAGTAAATGGGGAGAGTGTTGAAACAATTATTGGCGCTTGTTCAACTGTAAAGGTCAATAGAGTTGGGCATACAGGAATTTGTGTTTTTGCACGTTGCAACCCATTTTATAGTGATAATATTTGATGAATAGGGAAAAATAGTATTTTAGAAAGGAGGGATTGCAATGTCTGCGAAAAAGTGGTTAACTGGATCGATCGTTTTGCTTACAATGATTTTGGTTATGGCAACACCAGGCTCACTCAGTGTATTTGCTGAATCCGGGGTAGTAAAAAAGTTGATGGAGTCAACAATCGAGGTCAAGATGAACGATAATTACTTTAATCCGAACGTCATCACTATTCCGAATGGAAAAACGACAACGTTGATATTGAAAAACGAAGGTAAGAAAGAGCACACGTTCACAATTGAAAAGCTCAGAATTGATGCCGAAGTCCAGCCGGGAAAAGAAAAAACCATTACCGTGAAACCGGAAAATCTCGGTACATATGAACTGATATGTCGTTACCATTTCCAGGAAGGAATGGTTGGAAAAGTAGTAGTCAAATAACACGCAGGGCCATACAGGCCTTGCTTTTTTAATGAACTCAGAAAGAACAGGGGGATATTTCCAATTATATATGGTTAATTCTACCAAAGTAAACTTTCTAACTTACTAAAATATCATATGGACGATACTAAGGAATTTAAAGTATCATGAAAGAATGAGAAAATTTTTACTAGTTTAGCTCATTTAAGAATCTAACAATATAACCCATGATTATTAGCAAAGTAGGAGGTTTTATGAGATTTCGAACAAAGCTTTATACGAGCATAGGATCATTACTTTTGTTCATTACGATTATCGTTGTGATATTAATGAACATGCTGGAACAATCGACAGTAAAAATGAACGTTGTGATTAATGATTTAAATGAGAGAATCGAAATTGCTTCCACGATGAAAGAAGAGACTTCAACCATAACAAAGGAATTACATACCATGTTGAAAGAGCGTGGGGAGGCAATCCCTTCAGACTCATTGAATGCATGGGAAAATTCAAATTCAAATTTACAAATGGCGATGGCTTCACTCGAGAAAAAGGACACCCAAGAAAAATCTCAAGAGCTTATTAGTAAATTAAAACTATTACATGAATCATACCGAAATATGGGTCAGCAAGCGCTGTCGGAAAGGAAAATCAATCCTAACGCTGAACTTACGGCAACCTTTTGGACTGAATCTGAACTATTAAGGCAAAGAATGATTCAAATGACAGAACTGCTATATGGCTTACAAGAACAAGGCATGAAGAATGAACTGTTACGTTCAAAAGATACCTATAATTGGGCAGTTGAAAATATTTATATTTACCTTGTAATCGGCTTAATCCTCGGTATAGGTTTTGCCATATGGATCATAAAAAGCACCAGCAACAATCTTAACAAGGTAACAGACGTGATGAAACAGGCAACGGCCAGTGATTTTGATACATTACCGCGTATTGAGATTACCACAAAAGGGGAATTGAGTGAAATCGCCGTGGCCTTTAATAAAATGGCTAATGCACTTGAGAAACATAGTAGAAACGACAAACAATTAAAAGAAGAAGCAGAAGAGCTGAGCTGGCTGAATACAAAAATCGCTGAAATTGCCACCTTGTATCCAGAGGTGGAAAATGTGGAAATGCTAGCCAGTATGCTAATCACAAAGCTTGCACCTATGGTAGGAGCGAGCCACGGCATCTTTTATTTAAAGGAAGTAGAAAAAAGCAATCAGTATTTAACAAGAATTTCTTCCTTTGCCTCTAATGCTTTCGAGCAAGAACGAAAGCAATTTCGTTTGGGGGAGGGATTGATTGGGCAATGTGCACTTTCAAAGCGGCCCATTCATTTAAACCAAGTTCCCGACGATTACCTAAAAATCGGTTCAGGTCTGGGAGAAGCTTCTCCTAGGGCGATTATGATTTTACCCGTATTATTTGAAGACCAAGTACTTGCGGTAATAGAAATGGCCTCTTTTGAGACGTTAACCCCATTACAAATAAAGCTGCTTGAAGAAGTGAATAACAATTTAGGGATTAAGATTAATAGTATTATCAACCACATGAAGGTAGAAAAGCTATTGCAAGAATCACAAGCCCTGACAGAAGAATTGCAAGCCCAATCAGAGGAGCTCCAAATGCAGCAAGAGGAGTTAAGGTCGACAAATGAAAAACTAGAGGAACAGTATGAAGCGTCTAAACAAAGGAACTTTGAAATACAGGAGGTTAGTGCGGCGCTTGAAGAAAAAGCACAGCAGCTCGAGCTAAGTTCTCGATATAAATCTGAGTTTCTAGCAAATATGTCCCATGAACTAAGAACGCCACTGAATAGTTTGCTTATACTAGCACAGATCCTCTCTGAAAACGGAGAAGGGAATCTGACACTAAAGCAACTGGAATACATGAAAACCATTTACACTTCGGGTAATGATTTATTGAACTTAATAAATGACATATTAGATTTGGCAAAAGTAGAGTCTGGAAAACTAGATATAATTTCCAATGAAGTCCAACTAAATGAGGTAAGTGATTTTATTTATCACCAATTCTCACCGATTGCCAATCAGCAGAAGGTTCATTTTACAATCGAAAGGGAAAGTGAATTGTCAACAACATTCTTTACCGATGAACAACGATTACAGCAAATTTTAAAAAATCTCCTTTCCAATGCGTTTAAATTCACAGAAAGTGGCAGTGTCACCTTACAAATCCGCCAGGTCATGAAAAACGTGGGGGAAAAACATCAGGCCGAACAGATGCTTGCTTTTTCCGTCATTGATACTGGTATTGGCATCGAAAATGAAAAACAAGAGACCATTTTTGATGCGTTCAGGCAAGCAGATGGTACGACAAGCCGGCAATATGGCGGCACGGGATTAGGCCTATCCATTTGTCGGGAAATGGCTCATTTATTAGGCGGGTTTATAGAAGTATCAAGTGAAATCGGAAAGGGAAGTACATTTACATTATATTTGCCATACGGTCAAATGAATAACAAAATCGAGCCACTTTCTATGGCTCGAACAGAAGCAGCGATCAGTTTGGAAGAGAACTATTTAGTGAACACGAATGTTCCAGTTTTAAGGGATGAGCCAAAGATCAAACAAGGGAAATCGATCCTGAGAAATAAGAAAGTACTTATCGTTGATGATGATATCCGTAATGTATATGCCTTAACGATTGCGCTGGAAAATCATGAAATGGACATCCTGGTGGCAGAAAACGGCAGGGAAGCGTTGGAGGTTTTAAATGTTCATCCTGAAACGGACCTGATTTTAATGGATATTATGATGCCAGAGATGGATGGGTTTGAGGCGATCCAACATATTCGTAAGATACGATTCTTTGAAACTATACCAATCATCGCTCTAACAGCAAAGGCGATGAAACACAGCAGAGAAGAATGCCTGGAGGCAGGAGCATCCGATTATATTAGCAAGCCAATTAACTTAGAACAGCTGTTCTCATTGATGCAAGTTTGGCTGTTTACGAAGGAGGGCTAGAAAATCGCACAGGAAAAATCGCATGAGTCTTGTCATCTAGTACAGGATGAAGAAATCGAGAGGATTGAAATCGATTTATTACTGGAGGCTATGTTTCGATATTATGGCTATGATTTTAGAAACTATGCCTTTCCTTTTATCCAAAGGAGGATTAACCATCGCGTTCAGATTGAGAGGCTTTCAAGTATATCTGCCCTGCAGGAAAAAATCCTTCGTGACCCTGGTGTGATGGCAAGGTTACTTTCCGACTTTTCCATCAATGTTACCGAGATGTTCCGCGATCCACCTTTTTTTAAGAGTATCCGGACAAAAGTGATCCCTTTACTAAAAGATAACCCTTCGATTAAGATTTGGCATGTTGGATGTTCTTCAGGTGAAGAAGTGTATTCAATGGCAATCCTCCTTCAAGAAGAAGGGATTTATGATAAAACTAGAATCTATGCAACCGATATCAATAAGAATATTCTTGAAAAAGCAAAACAGGGCACTTTTCCATTAGAAGGGATGAAGCTCTATACCAAAAACTATATGGAAGCAGGAGGAAAACAGGCCTTTTCTGAATATTATAAAGCCGTGGATGATAAGGTTTGTTTCCACCCATTTCTTCAGAAAAATATCGTTTTTGCCCAGCATAATGTGGTCTCAGACCATTCTTTTAACGAGTTTGATATGATTATATGCCGAAATGTTCTTATCTATTTTAATAAGAACCTTCAAAATGATGTTCATCAATTAATATACGAAAGCCTAAGCAGCTCAGGTTTTCTTGGCTTAGGAAAAAGAGAGGGGGTTAAATTTACACGTTATGAAGACTGTTACGGAGAATTTGATGGACCCGAAAGGCTTTATCGAAAAGTTAAATAATACACCAGTTCAAAAGGTGAATATATTAATGGTGGATGATCATCCAGAAAATCTGTTGGCCTTAGCAGCTGTGCTCACTTCACCAAATTATAATCTTATTAGTGCCCATTCAGGAAAAGAAGCGTTAAAATGCATGCTTCAACATGATTTTGCCGTGATATTACTAGACGTTCAAATGCCGGGACTGAATGGCTTTGATACGGCCAAGCTGATAAAGGCAAGAGAAAAAACAAAAAATATTCCGATTATTTTTATTACAGCGATTAGTCAAGAAATGGAACATGTTCATCAAGGATACTCCGTAGGGGCAATCGATTATATTTTTAAACCCTTTCATCCGGAAACCTTGAAAAAGAAGATTGAACAGTTTGTAAAAATCCATCAAAATCATCAAGAAAATATCATTCAAACCGATCTAGACCGTTTGCTTGAGCTGAATAAAATCAACAAAAGGCTGGATCAAACCACCCTAAATTTACGGCGGACCGAGGCATTATCAAGAGCCATCAGTGAAACGATTACCGATACGATTGTGACGTTTAATACGCAAGGTTCGATTCTTTCCGTGAATCAGGCTGCCAAGTGCATGTTTGGCTACCAGGAAAAGGAATTGATCGGAAAACACGTACTGAAGCTTTTCCCAAAATGGGAGGATGAAATGGTGGATGGCTCCTCCTCATTCCTTTCTACCATGAGACAATCGGTAGGAAAAATTATTGAAGTAGTTGCTTGTCATAAGAATAAAAGCTGCTTCTATGCGGATCTGTTAATTGCATCAACCACCATTGAAGAGGAACAAATCTTTGTTTGTACCATACGTGATGTATCAGAAAGAAAGCAAATGGAAGAAATTAAAAAACAAAGATTTCATAATTTGGAACATATCGTCAAAGAGCGGACGCTTGAGCTGATTAAGGCAAATGAGAAACTGCAAACAGAAGTGGAAGAACGAAAAAAAATTGCTGAACATCTGTTCCACACTCAAGAGAGGTTTCGAAAAATCTTTGACTCCAGTCCTTGCTTAATGGCGATTTTATCACAGAAAGATCTATCTTTTATCGAAGTCAATGCCAACTGGACAAAATATATAGGTTTTAGCAGTGATGAATTGATTCATCAAAAAATAAATAGTAAGAATTTTATTGAGGAAGCAACGGAGACGTTTATTGATTTAAATAAAAAGGTTCGAAATAAGAAAATCAAATATGGGACGAAAAACAAGGAAATCCGATCAGGTTTATTATCTACTGAGTTGATTGATATCCATTCTGAACCATGTATGCTGGTTGTTTTAACCGATATTACGGATAGGGTACACCTCGAGAATGAAATGTATCGACTGGACCGCTTAAATTTAATCGGCGAGATGGCAGCTGGTATTGCCCATGAGATCAGAAACCCGATGACAACCGTTCAAGGATTTTTACAATTATCGAGGAATAATGTTGATAATTTATCTCCGGCTATCATCGATTTAATGCTGGAGGAATTGAAAAGGGCCAACTCTATTATCACCGAATTTTTGAATCTAGCTAAAAATAAAATTAGTGTCAAAAAGCAGCAAAACATGAACGCCATTATTGAAGCTTTATCTCCTTTGATCCAAGCGGAAGCATTTCGTTCAAATAAACAGCTGGAGCTTGAATTAGGAGAATGTCCTGACATCTACCTTGACGAAAAAGAAATTCGCCAACTCATCTTGAATATGGCCTTAAATGGGTTGGATGCAATGACTTCTAATGGAAATTTGACGATTAAAACTTATAAGGATAAGGAGGCAGTGGTCCTCCAAATAAAAGATGAAGGCCAGGGAATCAGCCCAGAAGTATTAACAAAAATAGGGACCCCTTTCTTTACCACCAAGGAAACAGGAACAGGTTTGGGGTTAGCCATCTGTTACAGTGTAGCCAAACGGCATGATGCTCAAATTGACATTGAAACGAGTGAGAAAGGGACGACCTTCTCTGCTCGATTTCAGCTCATTCCCAGCCTAATCAACGCGTAGGTTCATTCTTTAACACAGAAGAGAGGGGGAAAGGATGCCGTGTGGAAGAAAAAGAAAATTAGTTTGGTAATTGGTATTGTCATTTCTGTCGTAGTTCTAGGTTTTATTTCCGTAACCATTGCTGTTAAAAAGCCGACTGTGGTCGTTGTGATAAAAAAAGATGACTCTCAATATTGGGAAATCATGAAAGCTGGAATGGAAAAAGGGTTTAAAGACTTTGGCATCGATGGAAAGGTGATTGTTCCTAATGATTCAACCACGAAAAAACAGGCAGAATTATTAATAAAGGCGTACAAAGAAAAGCCAGATGTGATCATTGCGGCTCCGATCAATTCATCAGTAAGCCCAACATTAGAAACTTTTACGAATGTTCCTATTTTACTGGTAGATACCGATCTTCCCATTAAGAACAAAACAGCGTATATCGGTACCAATAATCTGGATTTAGGTAAAAAAGCAGGAGCCTTTTTAGCCTCACAGCTACAACCAGGGAATAAGATTGCTATTATCGGAGGAGATTTGTCTTTCCCTGTTTTTAAGGAGCGGATTGATGGTGCTACAAATTCTTTAAGAAATGCAGGAATCAACATTGCCTCGATCAAATCAGGGATATCGGATGATCCCCAAACGATTCGTCATCTGATCATCAAGCTTATGCGTGACCAGCCTGATATTAAGGGTATCGTGACCACACATGACACGATCGCGATATCGGTAATCAAGGAATTAGAGAAACAAGGACTGTTTATTCCTGTGATTGGGCCAGATGGTCTTACCGATATGGTTAAGTTCATTGCAGATGGAACCGTTCCTGGTACCATGGCTCAAAATCCTTATGATATGGGATATTTAAGCGTGGAAACCGCCATGAAAGTGGCAAAGGGACAAAATGTCGATAAATTCGTGGACAGTGGTGTAGATATTATCATCAAAGAGAATGCCCACGATAGATTAGATTTTTATGAGAAAATTGTGGAGTAAAAAATAGTGGATACCATTGATTGGTTAAAGGGCATCTTTGAGTCTGCCCTTTTTTGTTTTCCCCTTTTTCATTTTTTTACCTTCAATAATGCGGCGTAGCTTGCTGCCTTTTTGGGTGAAGCAGTAAGGGATTTCTCATAACCTTTCTGGAAGCTTTTTTCGTACGCCCTCACAAACCTCTGACCGAGTATCCGCTGGGCTACCTGTAACGCATTCATTTCCGGATGGGCATGAAGGTAGGTGTAGAATTTATCCCTAGAGGAAAAAGAGAGGTACACCTGCCGGAGAAGTCCTATTTTTATGAGGGGGCGAGCTATCTTATCCTTATTATCAGAGCTCAGCTGAGAGCGAGGAATCTGCTGCCAAGCACGGGATATTCTGAAATTATGCCGGTCTTCAAGCCCCGATCGGATTCCTTCATAATAGCCTTCCTCCGTTCCGATCTGGACGGGGTCCGGCGGCGGTTGGTCGTCTGTCTGAAAACCGCCGACGAATAGAATACCTATAAATAGGAATAAGGCCGTAAGTTTCTGTGCCACAGCTTTTTCACCCTTTCTGTTTATTTCGTCTCCTTTAGTCTAACCAGTCATTTCCTTCAAATGTATTAGGGAGGAGGGAAAATTGATGGATAAGGTATAAATGGCGCAATCATATTTTTGTGAAAAAAAGGATGCGTTAAGGTGTTAAAAAATATATTTTCGGTGGTGTCAGGCACCATGGTACCTGACACTACCCAGCTATTTCTTATGGTTTGTGTTTCCCGATTTGCCTTCGGGGATGACGCGGTCGATGTCTAGGTACGGTTTGCCGACAACGGCGTCGTGGGATAGGATATTAACGCTGTCTTTCTTGTTTTCCTGCATCATGTAGAGCCTCCAATTCATTATTTAAAAAATGGTACATATGGTATTTTTCGCAATATCCTCAAAATCTTTCAGTGTAGTCACACGAATCCTCAAATTTTTCTTACCTGATCAAGTCCCAATTGTCATCTGGACTGCAAAAAATGCAAATGAACAAACTCGGGTACTCTCCCAAATTCGAACTAGGATAAATGGGGATGTGCTTGGTCATATAGATAATCATGCTTTTTTAGAAGATAGTTGAGGAGCCTAATATATGGTGGTTTTTGAAATTCAGATTGAATTATTTCTTATGGAATGTCATTATTAAATTAATGTACTCATTTTAACAATTAATAAATGTTTTAATTAAGCGATTAAAGGAGTTGATTTTGAATGGGAAAAGTTACACCATTCCTAATGTTTCAAGATGGAAAAGCAGAAGAAGCGATGAATTATTACATATCTATTATTGATGATTCAGAAATTACAAGTATTACTCGTTATGGGGCGAATGAGTCTGGTGATGAAGGAACTGTAATGCAGGCTACTTTTTCCGTAAAAGGTCAAGAATTTATGTGCATTGACAGTAACCTGAAGCATCAGTTTTCCTTTACTCCTTCATTCTCAATTTTTGTTACTTGTGATACTGAAGAAGAAATTAACAACCTATATCTGAAACTTAGCGAGGGTGGACAAGCACTTATGCCAATTGGTAATTATGGCTTTAGTCAGAGGTTTGGCTGGTTAAATGATCGGTTTGGAGTATCGTGGCAACTAAATCTTCCTTTGTAATTAGAATGATAATAAAAGCAAATAAGACCGAAATTGCAAAAAACGCCTTCAAATATTCAATTTGAAGGCGTTTTTTGACGTAGATCAACAGTTGGTCAAAGAATGTACCATTCGTCCTGAGCAACTCTATACCCTGGGAGCTAAGGAGGATATATACTGCCATCCGTCGTTTAGATGAGAAAGGAAAGCACATGGATCCCCTCACGCTAATGGCTGTTCTGCCCTCTGAAGCAATCACAACGGAAAATATACCAGTCAACCACAAACCCTATAAATATCAACATATAAATTGATGGTTGAATACAAAAGGGTCCGCACATACCGGTTGGGGATTCAGGTTTAGCACCCGTGCTGATAAATAGACGGAGGAATTCCGCTTAATTAGCCATTCTTATTAATAGTATCTTCAATAGACGGAGAGATTCCGCCTATTGAATCAAAAAGTTCAAAAGTGGGAGATTTTGCTTTCCATAATCGGAAAACCTTCCCTTATTTATCATTTTCCGACAGAAGACTCCCTCTTCAATCGTGTGCAGGGCGAAGCCCAACGATAAGTGGGAGATGAATGTCGGTTGGCGATAGCCAAAACACCTCCTCGTATGATAAAATAAGAACGTACATTCTTGTTTAGGGAAGTGGGTACAATGAT
>NTXX01000005.1 GCA_002559145.1 Bacillus sp. AFS006103 | reverse complement strand
GAAGGACAAATCTCTTGTTACTTAGGCGTCTTTTGTCCTTCATACATCAGCCACTGATTTGATTACATAAAATTTAAATTTCTCTGCTTTTATCAATGAAGTTTCTAGCCAAATCTACCATATCAGATTTGCTAAATCCTCTAACCAGAAATGGACGAATTCACTACTATTGTTATATTAGTATAATATTTTTAAATGCCTTCTCCATAGTGAAAACATTGACAACGCTTACATTTACATTGATTTATCCTAATTTCGAACTATCTAATATTTAAAATCAAATAACTTTCTTTGGACGAAAATCATAAAAATATTAAGAAATTTTTAAATAATTTTGACGATTACTGATAGAAAATTTGATGAATGCTGTCGAAACTTGTCAAATCAAGAGCGGAAATGTCGATACACACATTTTATTGTCAGAAAAGATAAAAAAGTTTTATGAGGAATATTGATTATTAACAATTATAATTGGTTTTTGAAATACATATTTTCATTGGGGATGAGGAGAGCCATGACAGTGAATACGTTTTTTCCGACGGACTATCAGTTACATTTATTTCACGAAGGAAATTACTTCCAAAGTCATCAGCTTTTTGGCGCTCATATCTTTAATAATTCCGATCAGGTTTATACACGATTTTGCGTATGGGCCCCTAATGCAAAGCAGGTTAGGCTTGCGGGGGATTTTAATAACTGGAATGGTGAAGGGTATGAATTGCAGAAAGTTAATGATGAAGGAGTATGGATTCTAATAATTAATAGGGATCTAACAGGTAAGCTTTATAAGTATGAGATTTTTACACAATCAGGTGAGAGGTTGCTAAAATCAGATCCATTTGCTTTTTATTCTGAAATAAGACCTAATACAGCATCTATTGTTTATTCATTAAAAAAATTCGATTGGCAAGACAATCAGTGGATGAATCGAAGAGGAAAAAAGACCTTGCTGTCAGAGCCGGTAGTCATATATGAAGTGCATTTGGGTTCTTGGAAAAAGAAAGAAGATGGCGAGTATCTAACCTATAAAGAACTGGCATCTGAACTTATTCCACACGTTCTTGAGCACGGATTTACTCATATAGAGTTATTACCGATTGTCGAACATCCGCTTGACGCCTCGTGGGGCTATCAAGGTACGGGTTACTTTTCTGTTACCTCAAGGTACGGGACACCCGATGAATTTAAAGAATTTGTTGATCAGTTTCATCAACATGGTATTGGGGTCATTCTTGATTGGGTCCCTGGTCATTTTTGTAAGGATGCACACGGTCTTTACCGTTTTGATGGGACTCATATTTATTCGTATAGCACAGCTAGTGACAGAGAAAATGCCGTTTGGGGAACTGCGAACTTTGACCTCGGGAAAGGAGAGGTCCAGAGCTTTCTAATTTCAAATGCGCAATTTTGGATTGACTATTTCCATATTGACGGTTTTCGAATGGACGCTGTTGCAAATATCATTTACTGGCCAAATGGTTCCCATGAGAAGCGCGAAAATCCATTTGGAATTGATTTTTTGAAAAAACTTAACCAACATATTCATGAATATGATCCGCATTTTTTAATGATTGGTGAGGATTCGACAGAATTCCCAAATGTCACAACACCCGTTCCAAATGGTGGGCTTGGTTTTGATTATAAATGGAATATGGGCTGGATGAATGACATGCTTGAATATATGGAAACTCCCCCTTACTCCCGTTCTAATGTCCATTCAAATGTAACTTTTTCTTTTTTATATGCCTTTTTAGAAAACTTTATGCTGCCATTTTCCCATGATGAAGTGGTCCATGGAAAAAAATCATTGCTTGATAAAATGCCGGGAGATTATTGGGAGAAATTTGCGCAGCTTAGGCTTTTGTTGGGGTATATGTTTGCCCACCCGGGAAAAAAACTCTTATTTATGGGATTTGAACTTGGCCAGTTTGCTGAATGGAAGGATAAAGAACAGCTTGATTGGAACTTAATGGACTATGAGATGCACCAAAAGCTAAATGCCTATGTCAAGTTATTAACTAAAGTCTATAAGCGGTCTAAGGCACTCTATGAACTCGATCATTTACAGGACGGATTCGAATGGATAGATGCTAATAATAGTCACCAATCGATTTTTTCTTTTCTGCGAAAAGGGAAGAAGACAGAAGAATTATTAGTAGTTATTTGCAATTTTACGGGTGTCAACTATCCTGTCTACAGAATTGGTGTTCCTAAATTAGGTGAATATCGCGAAATCTTCAATAGTGATCAGATAGAATACGGTGGTACTGGATTGGTGAATAAAAAGACTGTGTTTGCAGAAGATGAACCATTCCATGGTCAGCCATATTCATTAAATCTAACAATTCCCCCGTTTGGATTTCAAATTATCCGACCGGTTAAAAAGAGAAAGGAGCGAAAAGGTAATGGCAAAGAAGAAGTGCGTAGCCATGTTATTAGCAGGAGGAAAAGGTAGTAGGCTTAATTCGCTGACAAAGGATTTAGCGAAACCGGCCGTTCCTTTCGGAGGTAAATATCGAATAATTGATTTTGCATTAAGCAATTGCGCTAATTCAGGCATTGATACGGTTGGTGTCTTAACCCAATACCAGCCTTTGTTATTAAATTCCTATATTGGGATTGGCAGTGCATGGGATCTTGACCGTAAGGATGGCGGGGTGACCGTTTTACCGCCCTATGCGGAATCTTCCGAGGTGAAATGGTATACAGGCACGGCCAGTGCGATTTATCAGAACCTTAATTACTTGAAACAATACCAGCCAGAATATGTGCTAATTCTATCAGGTGACCATATTTACAAAATGAATTACGAGAGTATGCTTGAGTACCATATTGAAAAAAGGGCTGATGTTACCATTTCCTTAATAGAGGTTCCTTGGGACGAAGCGAGCCGTTTTGGAATTATGGATACAGACGAGGAACTTAGAATAGTTGACTTTGATGAAAAGCCAGCGAATCCGAAGAATAACCTGGCCTCGATGGGCATTTATATTTTTAACTGGAATATACTTAAAGAATATCTTGAAATGGATGACCGTGTTCCTGAATCGAGTCATGATTTTGGTAAGGATGTCATTCCGATGATGTTAGAAGAAAATAAAAAGTTATTTGCCTATCCATTTAAAGGCTATTGGAAGGATGTCGGTACGGTTCAAAGCCTTTGGGAAGCTAACATGGATTTACTAAGAGAAGAGTGTGATTTAGATTTGTTTGATCACGGATGGAGGATCTATTCCGTGAACCCGAACCAGCCGCCTCAATATATTTCTCCAGCTGCGGTAGTTAAAGAGTCACTTATTAATGAGGGATGTACGATAGAAGGAGACATAGAAAAATCTGTTCTTTTTCAAGGGGTTACGGTTGGTAAAGGATCCACTATTTTAGAATCTGTCGTTATGCCGGATGCAATCATTGGAAATAATTGCTTGATTGAAAGGGCCATTGTACCTTCTGAAGTGAAGGTGCCTGACGGGACCGTAATCCGTTCGTTCGATGATGAGATTATTCTTGTTACTAATGAAATGTTAAGTGGGCTTTACCCTGCTTTTTAATATAATATTGGAGGGACTTGGATTGAAGAAAGAGCTATTAGGGGTCATTGATGCCACCACATACCATGAAGATTTAGAAGATTTATTAGCACATCGTGCACTTGCAGCCCTGCCTTTTGCTGGCCGGTATCGTATTATAGATTTTGTATTATCAAACATGGTGAATTCCGGAATTCGAAGTGTGGCCATTTTTCCGAAGATGCAGTACCGTTCACTAATGGATCATCTAGGTTCCGGGAAAAATTGGGATTTAAATCGTAAACGAGATGGCCTATTCTTTTTCCCATCTCCCATCGTTGATTTCGATGGAAATAAAATTGGATCGTTTGAAAACTTTGCTGCAAATTTAGACTTCTTTTATCGCAGCACACAAGAGTATTCTCTTATTTCTAATTGCTATACGGTTTCTAATATGAACTTTAGTCCAATTTTAGAATGGCATAGCAATTCTAGATGTGACATCACCGAAATCCATCAAAAGGATGGAGGTTCAATGGAGATGTACTTAATCAAAACATCCTTACTCATTAAACTGATTGAAACACGGAATGAAACAGGGTATACCTGTATGAAGGATGTTGTTAATGATATTCAAAGTCTTTACACGATTTGTAATTATGAATATGACGGTTATGCCGTGATGATAGATTCAATCGAAAACTATTTTTCTACTAGTATGAATTTACTGCAGACGGATGTCTGGAAAAAATTATTTATCAAAGAACAACCGATTTTTACTAAAGTAAAAGATGAGCCGCCAACCAAATATATTAAAGGTTCTGTTGTAAAAAATGCTATGATTGCCAATGGTTGTTTAATAAGCGGGTCCGTAGAAAATAGTATTATATCCCGAGGTGTGAAGATTGGAAAAGGGGCAGTTATTAAGAACTGTATCATCATGCAGAAGTGTGTGATTGAAGATAATTGTATTTTAGATTCCGTTATATTAGATAAAGATGTGAAAGTTGAAGCAGGAACTCAATTAACTGGAACAGCGGGGTCACCATTCGTAGTGCGTAAAGGGACACAACAAGGAGCGTTGATGAACTCGTGAAAGTATTATTTGCCGTATCGGAATGTGGACCATTTGCAAAATCGGGAGGACTTGCCGATGTTGCCGGTTCCCTTCCAAAAGAATTAAAAAGTTTAGGTACTGAAATCAGAGTCATTCTACCTAAATACGGAACGATTTCAGAAGAATTTAAGCAAGAGATGAAAAAAATTAAAGAATTCACTGTTTCAGTTGGTTGGAGAAATCAGTATTGCGGAATTGAAGAACTCACACATCAAGGAGTTACATATTATTTCGTCGATAATGAATATTACTTCAAACGTGAAAATTTATATGGTTATTTTGATGATGGTGAAAGATTTGCCTACTTTAATAGAGCTGTCTTAGAAACGCTTACCCAACTAGATTTTTTTCCGGATGTAATACATTGCCATGATTGGCATACGGCGATGATTCCTTATCTATTAAGAACTGAATATAATCAGAGAAAAGGATACGGCCAAATGCGGACTGTGTTTACAATCCATAATCTTCAATTCCAAGGAATCTTCCCTAAAGAGATCTTAGGAGATTTGTTAGGGATGGATTACAAATCCTTTCACTCCGGTCACTTAGAGTTTTTCGGGAATATCAATTATATGAAGGGTGCTCTTGTAGCTGCAGATAAAATTACAACAGTAAGCCCTACCTATAAAGAAGAAATTCAAACACCGGTATTTGGTGAAAAATTAGACGGACTCCTGAGGGAAAGAAAAGATGATCTTATAGGTATTTTAAATGGGATAGATGAAGATTTTTATAATCCTGCTTCCGACCCCTTAATATACCAAACCTATTCAGCGGCTAATCATCTAAATAAGGCGATTAACAAAACTGAGATTCAAAAATACTTTGGATTACCCCAATCCACGCGTACCCCTTTATTAGTCATGATTACAAGGCTGACTAAGCAAAAAGGCCTTGATCTAGTTAAATGTGTCCTTCGTGAAATATTACAGGAAGACCTACAGGTAATCATCCTCGGAACAGGTGATTATGAATACGAGGAACATTTAAGACAGGCAGCACGAATCTATCCTGAAAAATTAAGAGTATTTACCGGTTTTAATGAAGGTCTCGCCCATAAACTTTATGCTGGGGCGGATTTGTTTTTAATGCCATCCCAATTCGAGCCATGTGGGTTGGGCCAGTTAATCGCCATGAAATATGGTGCCATCCCGATTGTTAGGGAAACAGGTGGTTTAAATGATACTATCATTCCGTGGAACGAATTTACTGGAAAAGGAAATGGATTCTCCTTCTCCCATTTTAATGCCCATGATATGCTCTATACGATCAGAAGAGCTCTTGGCGTGTATCATGATTCAAAATCGTGGAAATCTATTGTAAAGCAAGCAATGGAAATGGATTATAGCTGGGCACAATCAGCCTATAGCTATAACCAATTATATGCAGAGATCGTTGCAAGGAGTGAAACACATGTTTTCTAATACGGTCGAGTTTAAGGAAACCTTTCTAAAAAGGATTGAGATGGTATGTGGAAAGAGTTTCTCGGAAAGCTCAGCCAGAGACCACTATCAGACTCTTGGAACAATGATTAGCGAATTTGTTAGTAAGGATTGGATTGCTACTAACGAGCGACATCTCGCCGCTAAAGGGAAGCAGGTTTATTACCTGTCAATTGAATATCTATTGGGGAAATTACTAAGACAAAACTTAATCAACCTTGGTGTGGAAGAGACGGTACAAGCCGGTCTGAAGGATTTAGGAATAGATTTAGGAGAATTAGAGGAGTTTGAGGCTGATGCAGGATTAGGAAATGGTGGCTTAGGCAGATTAGCTGCCTGTTTCCTAGACTCACTAGCTTCCCTTAATCTGCCAGGACATGGTCATGGCATCCGTTACAAGCATGGACTATTCGAACAAAAAATTGTCGATGGCTATCAAGTGGAATTACCGGAACAATGGTTGAAAAACGGAAACGTTTGGGAAATCCGCAAGACCGATGGTTCTATTAAAATCCCCTTTTGGGGGAAGGTAGAGTCGAAGACGGAAAATGGCCGCTTAGTATTTAATCATTTAAATGCTGAAACAGTTACGGCCGTGCCACACGATATGCCAGTTATTGGCTATCAGTCTAAAACCATCAATACATTAAGACTCTGGAATGCAGAGCCTTCCCAATTTCCTTTGCATGTTGATATCTTAAAATATAAACGGGAAACGGAAATGATTTCTGAGTTCTTATATCCTGATGATACCCATGATGAAGGAAAGATTCTAAGATTGAAACAGCAATACTTTTTGGTATCCGCTAGTATACAATCTATTTTGAAAACCTATCGGAAACAACACAGCAGTTTGAATCAATTGCATGAACGCATCTGTATTCACATCAATGATACGCATCCAGTGTTAGCTATCCCCGAGTTAATGAGAATCCTGCTTGATGATGAAGGCTTTGATTGGGAACAGGCATGGCACATTACAAAACATACTATTTCTTACACAAATCACACAACCTTGTCTGAAGCATTAGAGAAGTGGCCGATACATATTTTCCAACCGTTACTTCCAAGGATTTATATGATAGTAGAAGAAATCAATGAACGATTCTGCCATGAGCTATGGGAACAAACTCCTGGGGATTGGGAGCGGATAAAAGGGCTAGCCATCATTGCAGAGAATTTTGTAAAAATGGCTCATTTAGCGATTGTCGGAAGTTTTAGTGTCAATGGTGTGGCGAAATTGCACACAGAAATTTTAAAGAAACGAGAGATGAATCAATTTTATCAACTGTTTCCTGAGAAATTTAACAATAAAACAAACGGAATTGCCTACCGCCGCTGGCTGTTAAAAGCGAATCCAAAACTATCTTCTTTGATTACTGAGTCAATTGGGTCGGCCTGGACTCATAAGGCTACTGAGCTTTCTCAATTACTTACTTATCAAAATGACTCTTTATTCTTAGAACAGTTATTTAAGATTAAAAATGAAAACAAACAAACACTTGCGAATATTATTTTTGATAAGACAGGAACTGCTGTTGATCACAGTGCAATCTTTGATGTACAAGTAAAGCGTCTGCATGCGTATAAGCGACAACTTTTAAATGTTTTACATATTATGCATCTTTACAATCGAATCAAAGCGGATGCTAATTACCCCGTTGTTCCTAGAGTCTTTATTTTTGGCGCGAAGGCATCGCCAGGCTATTACTATGCAAAAAAAATCATCAAATTAATCAATACCGTTGCCGAAAAGGTTAATAACGACCCTGTAATCGGCGATAAAATAAAAGTCATTTTTCTTGAAAATTATCGTGTTTCTCTTGCGGAAAAGATCTTTCCCGCTGCGGATGTAAGTGAACAAATCTCCACAGCAAGTAAGGAAGCTTCAGGAACAGGTAATATGAAATTTATGATTAATGGGGCTTTGACGGTTGGGACTTTGGATGGAGCGAATATTGAAATTCGTGAATTAGTCGGTGATTCCAATATTTTTACGTTTGGACTAACTGCAGAAGAAGTTCTTCACTACTATCAGCACGGTGGCTATCAATCCGATGAATATTACCATCATGATTATCGGATTCGTCAGGCAGTGGACCAGCTTGTAGATGGCTTTTTCCCTGGTGTCTATAACGAATTTGAACCAATATTCGATTCGCTCCTTCAGGAGAATGATCAATATTTTGTCTTAAAGGATTTTGCTTCTTATGCAGACACGCAACATTCCATTGGAGAGGCATTTACTGACCGAAATCGTTGGCAACGAATGAGTCTTAATAATATCGCCCAGGCCGGCTACTTTTCAAGTGACCGTACGATTCAGGAATATGCTGACGATATTTGGAAAATAAAACCGATAAAATAAAAAGCTTCTGCAATCGCAGAAGCTTTTTATTTTATAGATAGTGTCCAATGAAGATACCAATCGCTAATAGAAAACCAAAGATAGTATTTGTTTGTGCGGTTGCCTTCATGGCTGGTGCCATTTTAATTGGAATTGTGTTTTCAATAAAGCCTTTCGTTGCTTTCATTGCCTTTGGAGCGCTAAGAATCACAAGTGCCGTCCAAACTGGTAAAACACCACTAACAATGAGTCCCAAAACCCAAAGAAATGAAAAAGTGAACATCCCTGTTAATAAGTAAATGGCCCCTTTTTTGCCTAATAGAATGGCCACTGTTTTACGACCGTTTTCTTTGTCTCCATCCAAATCACGGATATTATTCGATAGCATGATCATACCAACTAAGATCATACTTGGAACGGAAACAAGAATGCTTGTGCTGCTGACAGTTCCTGTTTGAATAAAGAAGGCGATTAAAATAATCAACATTCCCATAAAGAAACCTGAAAGTATTTCACCAAATGGTGTATAGGCGATTGGGAAAGGACCTCCAGTATAAAAATATCCTACAGCCATACAAATTAAACCGACAACGGCTAACCACCAGCTGCTATTTGCGCAAATATAAATCCCTAATAGGAGGGCAATACCATAAAAGCCAAATGCAAGGTTTATAACTGTTTTTGGTTTGATTCCGTCACGAACAATCGTCCCTCCAATCCCAACCGATTGAGCCGTATCCAGACCGCGCTTGAAATCGAAATATTCATTAAACATATTGGTTGCCGCTTGAATCAATAAACTTGCAATAAGCATGGCAAAAAATAGACCAAAGTGAATCTTCCCATGCTTAAGGGCTAGTGCCGTTCCAAGCAAAACTGGCACGAATGCCGCTGTTAATGTATGTGGGCGGGTCATTTGCCACCAAACTTGAAAGCCTCGGTTTGATTCAACGACAGGTTTCGAGTTATGCTGTATATTTGGTTGCATATTATCTCTCCCTTGTTATTTTTTCTATATATATAGGTCTAGAATCGACTATTTAATGGGCTTTGCCCAAAACTAAGTGTATGAAATTCAAGGATTAGTGTCAATTAATTTTTCTTATCAAATCTAGAAGATTATACCTGTTTGACTATTATTCGAAGGTTGGAGGGAAAATAAAAATAATGAAATTTACTGAGAAGGTCATTTTTATCAATAAGGTGAAAACTTGATATATAATAGGTAATGGAGCAGGTTTGCTAGTGACAACTATAATTGACTTCTTTACAATAGGAGTTGTATGTTAAATTTAGCATGAATATGAATGGATAACAGTCATTTCGGCTGTTTTGGAGGGATTTGTTTGGTTACCATTCAAGAATTAGAAATTATGGAACGAGGTCTTTTGGCAGTTAACCGTGCGAAAGAACTGGGCCGGCCCATATTGATTAGTGAAGTTCATAAAATGGACACGATTAACCCACTATCATTTTTTAATATTGGAAAAGAACATTATTGCGGGGAAAGATTCTTCTGGAAGGACCCAACGGACGAGACCTTTCTTATTGGACTTGGGATTGCTAAACAAATTCAGACGGATCAGGCTTCTGACCGCTTTTTTCATGTTGAAAAGGAGTGGGCGAAATTTTTAGAGGACTGCCTCATTTTTAATCCATATACAGAAATTGCTGTGGGGCCTGTCATGTTCGGAGGGTTTTCTTTCGACCCCCACAAGGAAAAAACTGACCTCTGGTCTAAGTACGCTGATTCATTGTTCCATACACCAAAATATTTATTGAGTATCATACGCGGTCAAACCTTTTTAACCACGAATATTGTTTGTACTCCACAGGAGGATCCTTTTTTATTTAAAAAAATAAGCGAAGAGAGAAATCAGCTATTAACTTCTCTCCAACATAAGGAACGGATAAATACGGCATCCCTTCTAGAAACGAGAGAGATTAAACCTGAGCAGTGGAAAAAAACTGTTGATGGGGTTGTGAAGGAACTAACAGAAGGTCCACTCAAAAAGGTCGTCCTAGCCCGGGAACTGAGGCTTGTTTTTAACGATCAGGTTGAGGCAGAGGCTGTATTGAATAATTTATTTAATCAACAGCATGAAAGCTTTATTTTTGCCTTTGAATCGAATGGTGATTGCTTTATTGGGGCATCTCCGGAGCGACTGGTTAAAAAACAAGCTAATGAAGTATATTCTACCTGCCTTGCCGGTTCTATTCCACGAGGGAAAACAGAAAAAGAAGACCAGCAACTAGGTCAATTGTTATTAAATGATCAAAAGAATCTAATTGAACATGGTTTCGTTGTTGAAATGATCAAGGAAGCGCTTGAAGAATCATGTGAAGAAATTATCCTCCCTGATAAGCCGCAGCTTATGAAGATAAGGGATATTCAGCATTTATATACCCCTGTTATCGGTAAATGCCATAAGGATGCTTCCTTGCTGTTATTAGTCGAACGGCTACACCCGACACCAGCACTTGGCGGACTTCCTAAGAATGAAGCGGTTGTGAAAATTAGACAAGTAGAAGACCTAGATCGTGGTTTCTACGCGGCTCCACTAGGTTGGGTAGACTATAGAAAAAATGGCGAATTTGCTGTTTCCATTCGCTCGGGGCTGATTCAGGGGGATGAGGTTTCCTTGTTTGCAGGCTGTGGAGTAGTTGCCGATTCTAACTCGGAAGATGAATATTTGGAGACGAGTTTGAAATTTAAACCCATGCTCCGAGCCCTTGGAGGAAATTGATATGAATCATCAAGAATCATTAACAGCTTATATTGCTGCCGTTGTTGCAGAGCTTATTTTTTCGGGAGTAACAGATGTCGTTGTCAGCCCTGGTTCAAGGTCAACTCCAATGGCGATGATTATGGCAGAGCATCCTGACTTAAAAGTCCATATCCATGTAGACGAAAGGTCAGCTGCTTTTTTTGCGTTAGGGATTGCAAAGTCGTTAAATAGGCCAGTGGCGATTCTATGTACCTCGGGTACGGCAGCTGCGAACTATTTTCCAGCGATTGTGGAAGCACGCTATGCTCGGGTTCCATTAATCGTCTTAACAGCGGACCGTCCGCATGAATTGAGAGAAGTTGGTGCACCGCAAGCCATTGACCAAATTCATTTATATGGGAAGCATGTAAAATGGTTCTCCGAAATGGCCTTGCCTGAAAAAAGTGATGAAATTATCCGTTATGCCAGAACCGTTTGTGCACGGGCCGTTGCGATTGCCACAAGTGCCCCAGCAGGTCCTGTACATTTGAATTTTCCTTTCAGAGAGCCACTCATTCCAAAGTTGGATGAAGAGCTCTTCGAACTTAATGAACGACCCAACGGGTATATAAAAGTTCAAAACGGGGACTTAACGCTTTCAGATGAACATTTTCAGGAAATAGCAATAAGGCTTACTAAGACAAATAAAGGTGTTATTATTTGTGGAAACATGGGAGATCCGGAATTCCCTAAAGCGGTTACGCAATTAGCCGAGCAATTAAATTTTCCAATCATGGCAGACCCCTTATCACAATTAAGAAGTGGGCAGCACAGCCTTGAAAATATTATTGAAACGTATGATACTTTCTTACGGGTTGATGATGCAAAATCCTTTCTTAAACCGGATGTTATTTTAAGGTTTGGAGCGATGCCCATATCAAAGGCATTAACGATATTTTTAAAAGAAAATGGAAGCGCAGAACAATATGTTATTGATGGCGGAGGAGGATGGCGTGACCCTTCAGCATTATCAACAAATATGATTTTCTGCAATGAATCATTATTCTGCGAAAAGTTATTAACATATACTGTTCCGAACTCTTCATCCGAATTTTTAACGAAATGGAAAAAAATAAACGAACTAACCAAAGAAAATATGAATGCCCTAAGGGATATCACAGAATTAAGTGAAGGCAAACTATTCTATCAATTAGCCGAGATGGTACCAGAAGGTGCGACTCTTTTTGTTGGAAATAGCATGCCAATTCGCGACTTGGATAGTTTTTTTCTCAACAATAATAAAGCAATCAAAGTAATGGCCAACAGGGGAGCCAATGGGATCGATGGAACTGTTTCGACCGCGTTAGGTGCTGCTTTATACTCGAAATCCATCTATCTTGTTCTCGGCGATTTGACCTTCTTCCATGACTTAAATGGTCTAATTGCAGCAAAATTATACAATATAGATATTAATATTCTTCTTGTTAACAATAATGGAGGCGGAATTTTTTCTTTCCTGCCACAATCGGAGCATCCTAAGAATTTTGAACTGCTGTTTGGAACGCCACTAGATCTTGAATTTGAGCATGCAGTAAAGATGTTTAAGGGTGAATTTACGAAGATTGAAGATTGGGACCATTTAGAGTCTGAAATGAAAAAGTCTACTAATCAAACGGGATTAAAAGTATATGAGCTTAGAACAAATAGAGACATTAACCGGGACGAACACCGCGAATTTTGGAGTTTTGTTTCCGGGGAAATAAAGAACTTTGTCAAAGGTGAATAGTAAATGAAGATTATTAGCAACGAAATTCAATATCATGTCGAAGTATACGGTGAAGGATCTTTTCCACTTGTTCTTTTACATGGATTTACCGGGGACACCTCGACATGGACTCCATTCTATGATACATGGGGGAAGCAAGTGAAACTAATTAGTCCTGACATCATTGGACATGGAAAAACGGAATCACCCGATGTACTTAGTCGATACCAAATAGAATCAGTTGCAAAGGATTTAAAAGCGATCCTTGAACATTTAGATGTTAAGCAAGTAGATCTCCTGGGTTACTCTATGGGGGGAAGACTTGCTCTTACCTTTGCCTTGCTTTTCCCAACGCGGGTCCGAAAATTGATACTTGAAAGTGCTTCACCCGGTCTGGCAACAGAAGATGAAAGACATCTTCGCCGTATGAAAGATGAAGAACTTGCTCATTTTATTAAAGAACGAGGGATACGCTCGTTTGTAGATTATTGGGAAGGAATCCCCCTTTTTCAAACGATGAAACGACTGCCATCAGCACAAAAGCAAATCATAAGAGAACAACGTTTAAACAATTTGCCTAGTGGGCTTGCTAACAGTCTGCTGGGGATGGGAACTGGGTCCCAACCCAGCTGGTGGGGGTATTTAAACAAACTTACATGTGAGGTTATGCTCTTAACAGGTAAAGAAGATAAAAAGTTTTGTGATATTGCGGATAAAATGATGAAAGAGCTTAAAAATAGCTCATGGAAGGTTATTGAAGGTAGTGGCCATGCAATTCATGTGGAAGAACCAGAAAAGTTTGGTACAATAGTAAGTGACTTTTTGTCAAAGGAATAAATAAAAGGAGGATTTCATTTTGACAGTAGAATGGATTGCAGGACGCAAATATGAAGAAATACTATATGAAACATCCAATGGGATTGCGAAAATCACCATTAATCGTCCACACGTACATAATGCATTTACACCGAGAACTGTTTCGGAATTAATTGATGCTTTCGCTTATGCACGAGATGATTCAAGTGTAGGGGTAATTGTTTTAACTGGTGCAGGAGAAAAGGCATTTTGTTCAGGCGGCGACCAAACAGTCCGCGGCCACGGGGGATACGTTGGAGAGGATCAGATTCCTCGTCTAAATGTTCTTGACCTGCAGCGCCTCATTCGTGTGATCCCGAAACCTGTTATCGCAATGGTTAAAGGATATGCCATCGGAGGCGGTCATGTGTTACACATTGTGTGTGACTTAACGATTGCAGCGGATAACGCGATTTTCGGTCAAACCGGACCGAAAGTAGGAAGCTTCGATGCCGGATATGGCTCAGGCTACCTAGCGAGAATTGTTGGACATAAAAAGGCTAGGGAGATTTGGTTCCTTTGCCGTCAATACAATGCCCAAGAGGCACTTGATATGGGCTTAGTTAATACAGTGGTTCCGCTTGAAAGAGTAGAAGAAGAAACCATCCAATGGTGTAATGAAATTCTGGAGAAAAGTCCTACTGCCCTTCGTTTCTTGAAAGCAGCCATGAATGCTGATACAGACGGCTTAGCAGGTCTTCAACAATTTGCTGGCGATGCGACACTTCTTTACTATACAACCGATGAAGCGAAAGAAGGGCGCGACTCCTTTAAGGAAAAGCGTAAGCCTGATTTTGGTAAATTCCCTCGTTTTCCTTGATCGTAATTTTAAAATGTTAATTATAAGTTTTTGAACTTAGATTACTGCCTAGCTCCAGCGCCCAGCGGCTAGTGGACTTCGCCCTTTTCCCTACGATAAGTCAACATCGGATCGCTAATGCTCTCCGTGTTTCCTTTATCTCAGTCAAAGTGCTCCAGTCCATACGCCGCTAAACGGGCGCTTGCGCTTTTTTTAATCAGCTTGATGGTTCTTCCCATCAGGCTGTTTTTAATAGAAAGACGGGTACGAGCAAGACGGATTTGGAAAGGTGACAGATATGCAAAGCGAAAAGATGCCTAATTTTTTAAAGAAAAGAGCGTTTCTAACCCCTGAACGGACCGCTGTTTATTATCAAGAACAAACGATAACCTTCGGAGAACTCTACCAGCGTTCTTATCAAGCAGCAGGCCAGTTAGAAGGGGTAGGGGTACAAAAAGACCAATATGTTGGTGTGCTATTAAAAAATAATCTTGATACCGTTGTTATTTTATTTGCACTCCAGTTGTTAGGGGTTCATTCTGTAATTTTAAACAACCGCCTCGCTCCGGCAGAATTGGTCTGGCAGTTAAAAGATTCAAAGGTGGCTTCTTTACTACTTGACGACTCTTTTTCTGATACAAGAGCATTCATAAATAGACAGCTTCCGTCCTTAGACATGGTAACGAAGGGGGGCTTATTAACCGGGATTACTTGTGAACCCGATATTCAGGAAGAAATCGGCTTGTCGGAAGTATGTACGATTATGTATACATCAGGAACGACAGGAAATCCCAAAGGGGTAATTCAAACCTATGGAAATCATTGGTGGAGTTCAGTAGGTTCAGCCTTGAATTTGGGCTTTATGGAAGGTGATTGCTGGCTTTGTAACGTTCCCCTCTTTCATATTAGCGGCTTTTCAATTTTAATGCGCAGTGTCATCTATGGAATCCCTATCGTTCTCCACGACCACTTTGATGCGGAAGATACCATTAATGATATTCATGATAAAAAAGTGACGATCATGTCAGTTGTTGGTACAGCCCTAGGTCGAATTGTTGATGCTCTTCAAGACAGGCGCCTTCCAGATCATTTTCGCTGTATGCTTCTTGGAGGAGGACCCGCGCCATTACCATTACTACAAGCGTGTGTAGAAAAAGGGATTCCTGTATTCCAAACCTATGGAATGACTGAGTCCTCCTCACAAATCGTAACACTTGCTCCAGAGTATAGTCTGTCAAAACTGGGATCGGCCGGAAAGCCATTGTTCACCTCGCAAGTTCAAATTGTTGCGGAAAATGGCAGCCAAGTTCCCTCAGGTGTGCCAGGTGAAATTGTCGTCAAAGGACCAAATGTTACCCCGGGTTATTTATTCCTTCCAGAAGTAACAGAAGAAAAGTTTCAAAATGACTGGTTCCACACGGGAGATGTGGGGTACTTAGATGAAGAAGGCTTCTTATATGTACTCGATCGGCGTTCGGACTTAATTATTTCAGGGGGAGAGAATATTTACCCTGCCGAGATTGAGGCGGTTTTGTTAGCCCATCGGGATGTCTTAGAGGCAGGAGTTACAGGTTTAGAGGATGCTAATTGGGGACAAGTGCCGATTGCTTTTATAATAAAAAAACCGGGAACCAATCCTTCGAGTGAAGAACTAATGCAATTTTGTAAAGAGCAATTAGGAAAATATAAGGTACCGAAAGCATTTTATTTTATGGAAGAACTGCCTAGAAATGCATCGAAAAAACTGTTGCGCAGGGAGCTGCTGAAATGGGTAGATCAATGCTGACGATAGCATCGGTTGAGTTAAATATCATCCAAATGCCCTTAAAGGAACCATTTCTAACCCATTTAGGAGCCGTGACGGACCGTGAGGGAATCATCATTAAGGTAACCAATTCAGATGGTGTTACAGGGTTTGGTGAGGGCGTGGCATTTTCCACCCCATGGTACACAGAAGAAACGGTAAAAACAAGTTTACATATGTTAACTGATATTTTGATTCCTTTATTAAAAAAAAATCCGATCAATCATCCCCAAGAGGTTTCACTGCTTTTTCGCTCGATAAGAAGGAACCATATGGCTAAGGCCGCATTAGAAACGGCTCTATGGGATTTATTTGCAAAAAGTTATTCACAGCCGCTAGCAAAAACCTTGGGCGGGACACGCTCGCTTGTTGCCTCAGGTGTAGTGGTGGCGACAGACTCAACTAAAAATGCAGTCCAACAAATCGAACAATATCTTGAAGCCGGTTATCAGCGGATTAAAGTAAAAATAAATCCACAGCAAGATTATTCTTTTCTCTCTGAAATTCGCAGCGTTTATCCAGACCTCGCAATCATGGCGGATGCGAATTCTGCCTATACTTTAAAAGATATCGACCGAATAAAGGCACTGGATGACTTTAACTTGCTGATGATTGAGCAGCCGCTGGGCTTTGATGATATTCTTGAACACGCCATGCTGCAAAAAGAAATAAAGACACCTATTTGTTTAGATGAAAGTATCGTCAGCTTTGAGGATGCTCGAAAAGCCATTGAGTTTGGAAGCTGTCAAGTGATTAATATAAAAGTGGGCAGAGTTGGCGGCTTGTATGAAGCAAAACGAATTCATGACTATTGCTTTGAAAAGGGCATACCTGTCTGGTGTGGAGGAATGATTGAATTTGGAATATCCCGCGCCCATAATATTGCACTCGCCTCCTTACCAGGCTTCACCATCCCAGGAGATATCTCAGCGTCTAATCGATTTTGGGAAGAAGACATTATCACTCCCGAAGTAACTGTAGAAAACGGATTTGTAAAGGTCCCGTCAGGTCCCGGGATTGGATTTGAAATAAACGAGAAAAAATTACAGGAAGTCTTGTTATTGAAAGAAACATATACTTTATAAAAAAATGAACCAGAAAAGGGCCTGGTTCATTTAATCAACAATTAATTATTTAAAGCAGTTTTTAATGATTCGAGATTTTGCTTCATTAATGAAAAATAGGTTTCTTTGTTTTTGATGTTATCGTTGGACAAAACAGCAAGATTATGAATAGGTAAAGCTTTTGCACCAATTTCTTTTTGAACAATTTTACCAAGCTTTGAATGGACATTTTGTTCGAAAAGCATATAGTGCAAATCATCTTGTTCCGCAACAGAGATTATTTTTTCTAATTCTTTCTGGGTTGGCTCATTGGCTGTCGACAGCCCTGAGATGCTGATTTGTTCAATTCCATACCGTTTTTCCCAATAACTAAACGCCGCATGTGTTACGATAATTCTTTTATGCTTTGCATTTGTGAGTGCTTGTTCATAATTAGTATTTAATTCATCTAACTTTACGGCAAGTTGTTGAAAATTTTCATTAAATAATTGTTTGTTTTGAGGCATTTGTTTGATTAAGCTATCACGAATGACCGCAGCCATTTCTTTTGAATAAATCGGGTCAAGCCATACATGTGGATTGATATCCTTGTGAGTTTGATCATGTTCCTCCTCATGTGAATCGTCGAATTTTGGGAGCTTAAGATCCTCAGCTGTTGGGATTAATGTAACATGTTCATTTTTTAATGTTCCTTTAGCTTTTTCCACAAATCCTTCCAGCCCAAGACCAATATAGAAAAATAAGTCTGAATCGGCTAAATTCATCATATCTTTTTGGGATGGTTCAAATGTGTGTTCATCTGCCCCTGGCGGATAAATCGTTTTAACATTTACATATTTTCCGCCAATTTGTTCAGTAAAATATTGAAGTGGAAATACGGTTGTATAAACAGTTAGCTGTTCCTTCTTTTTTTGTACTTGATCTTTACTATTTGTACAGGCGGACAACAGAAGGCTTAATGGTAGCAGAATAGAAAGGATACGGATGATTTTTTTCATAATGGCTCCTTAAAAATATTATTAAATCAGATTAATTACGATTTGTTTTCGAAAATTTTTTTGAATTCTGAATAATGATTAATACATAATACGGAACGATTCCGATTTCCATAAGTATCTTACAAAAAATTTTCCTCAAAAGCAAGGATAAAATTTGTTTTCAACATTAAAAATTAGTTATGCTTATAGAAACAAAGGAAAGGGTGGTTATCATGAGTAACTCAGAATTATTGAATGAGCTGTTGGACTATAATAAGAAATTTGTGGAGCAACATGAATATGAAAAGTACGAAACAACCAAATTTCCGAATAAACGCATGGTGATTCTTACATGTATGGATACTAGATTATTGGAGCTATTGCCCAAAGCATTAAATTTGGGAAATGGTGATGCGAAGCTTATAAAAGACGCTGGCGGACTAGTGTCGCACCCGTTTGGAAGTGTGATGAGAAGTATACTAATTGCTGTTTATCAATTAAAGGCGCAGGAGGTTTTAGTCATTGCTCATTATGATTGCGGTATGAGCGGACTAAAAGCCGAACCAGTGATTGAGAGTATGAAAGAGCGTGGAATATCAGATGAAACCATTGATACCCTTACATATTCTGGTATTAACATTAAACAGTGGTTACATGGTTTTGATAATGTATCCGAGAGTGTTGAGCACAGTGTTGATATCATAAAAAATCATCCATTAATGCCAAAGGATGTACCTGTTCATGGATTGGTCATCGACCCCAAGACAGGGAAGCTTGATTTAATTGTTGATGGGAATAAGAATTAGAGTTTATCTTTTTCAGGTACAGGATCCAGACCACCAGGATGAAAGGGATGGCATTTTGCTATCCTTTTGATGGTCAACCAGCCGCCTTTGAGCGCACCAAACCGTTGAATGGCTTCTAGGCCATAATGAGAACAGGTTGGATAAAACCGGCAGGTCGGTGGTTTTAATGGTGAGATAACAATTTGGTAAAAACGAATAATCGCCAGGAAGGCTTTTTTAAGCATGACCATCTCTCCTTATCTACAATTATTTACAACATACCATAATTTAATAATCTCGTCTAAATTGTTAAATATATGTATGTGGATGAAAAAACTCGGAATTTATTGTATTATTAATGGTAGATAAAAAAAGGAGTGATATCGATGCCTTCAGTTGAAAGCTTTGATTTAGATCATAACGCTGTTAAAGCCCCTTATGTGAGACATTGCGGAGTTCACAAGGTTGGAAGTGACGGTGTTGTTAATAAGTATGATATTCGTTTTTGCCAGCCGAATAAACAGGCAATGAAACCTGATGTGATTCATACACTCGAGCACTTGCTTGCTTTTAATCTTCGCAAGCATTCCGAGAAGTACAACCACTTCGATATTATTGATATTTCACCAATGGGCTGTCAAACAGGATATTATCTTGTCGTTAGCGGAGAGCCGACTGTCGAAGAAATTATTGATCTTTTAGAAGATACAATGAAAGATGCTCTTGAAATCATTGAAATTCCTGCTGCAAATGAAAGTCAATGCGGCCAGGCAAAACTACATGATTTAGAAGGGGCCAAACGTTTAATGCGTTTTTGGCTTGAACAAAGCAAGGAAGACCTTAAACAGGTATTTGCTTAAATAGAAAAGCGGAGCGCCTTGTTCAGCCCCGACAAGCATAAGGCAAGCCCTACAGGAAGGCGCCTTTCCTTCCGAAAGGGATTGACTTATGACCTCGAGGGGCTAGGCGCTGAAGCTAGACACAATCATAAAAAAATTCCTATTCTACTTGAATAGGAATTTTTTTATGCTTTATTTTGGTCCTGATTATGTTCTTGTTCATGTTCTTGTTCAAGATGTGGATTGTTTTCTAATGGGTCAACAGTATGTTTATATGTGTAGGCTTTAGAAGTGGTACCCACGGCTAGAATAAGGACAACGATAACGATAATAATACAAATTACAGCTACAACATACATGAGTGAGTATGCCTCCTTTTTCTCTATTGTAGCATGAATTCGCATTTTTTTGAGAAAAGAAAAAGGGAAGCCCTTTGTTCGAGCTTCCATCCTTATGTTATTATGTAAGGTTAATGAATATTTCGAGGATGATAAGTATTTGTGCGGTGCTGTCCGTACTCTTCTTGGGCGAATTTACCCTTCAAACTTTCAATTAAGTAAATACCCATTAAATTGTATAACTCCTGCTTATCCATTTCTTGGATTAGGGCAAGTAAATCTTCATGTGACATTTCTTCTAAAAACGCAAAGGCCAGCATGTCGATATCCTCTTCATCACCGGTAAGCTTGTTCCGGTACATTTCGTACAACTCATCTACTAATTTCATTTGGTACACCTCCTAGTTATCTTTTCCCTTATAAAGATAAAATAATGCTAACTTAACCGTTTGTAAATTGACTGAAAAGTCTGTTTCTTTAGTTGTATGTTTATTATAGCGTATTTACTGCTAAAAAATGACTCGAAATTTGACAAAGAATAAATTTTTTCTATTTGCAAATTACTAATGAGTAAAAGGGGATGACATAATAATGGATGAGCAAAAGAAAACCTATTATATTGATGTAGGTAGCGGACAAATTTCACAAAGTGCGACAGGTGCAACCTGGAGTTATAAAATTCAGGCAGATACTGAAGAAATTATCCAATTGCGGGAGCTTTTTGACCAAAATTATTCAACCGAATGGAAAAACTTCTTTAGAGCCCATGTTCCATATGTGGAGTATCATTATGATCGTGAAAACGATGCATATGACAGTACCCTTCAGCAAGTGTATGGAATGTTGCATAAACTTGGTGATGAGGAAGCAAAACATCATATTGAAAGTATGGATATACTGCCAAAATAAAAATAATTACCCTGTATGAAAAATCCTAACTTTAGGATTTTTCTTTTTTTCATTATAATTAGGTTAAAACTGTTGAGGCGGAATTTAGAATGATGCATTTTTTGGATGAAAATGGAAATCCGGTAGATTTGTCTCTTTCACAAAATGCTTTCGAAGAGAAAGCCAAGCATGTGTTGGTCATTTGCCAATATGGGGAAGAGTGGCTGCTGACGAACCATAAAGAAAGAGGACTCGAATTTCCCGGCGGAAAAATGGAATCAGGGGAAACTCTCGAAGAGGCCGCACACCGCGAAGCATATGAGGAAACGGGTGCCATTTTAGGTAAGTTAAAATTTATTGCTGAGTATAAATTTTCAGACTCGATGAAGTCTTATGTGAAGGCGGTCTTCTGGGGGAAGGTCGATCGGGTGGAGGAAACAACTAGTTACCACGAAACCAAGGGTCCCGTTTTAGTTACAGGTGATATATTGCAAAAGCGATTCGGAGATCATTACAGCTTTATCATGAAAGACCAAGTCGTCGAACAGTGTGTTACACACATTCGAAAGTTACAAAACGAAAAGGAATAGTAGAAAGTCATACCAATCCACTATTCCTTGATAATTTTTTTCTCTAATAATTCAACGAGCTGATACATAATCGTGGCAAATACAGCGATAACCAACAGGGATAAGAAAACAAGTGTAAAATTAAAGACTTGGAAGCCGTAAATGATCATATAGCCGAGCCCTCTTGATGATACAAGAAATTCTCCGACGATTACACCAACCCAGGAGAGGCCGACATTCACCTTTAAGGTAGAAATTATCGTTGGAAAACTCGCAGGAAGGATAGCCTCTTTGAAGCATTGCCATCGATTGGCTCCGAAAGTTTGGAGCACTTTTAGATAATTCGGATCGACCTCTTTGAATGAGGTATAAACCACAATAGTTGTAATGATAATCGAGATAATCGCACCCATGGCAATGATCGATGAATATCCTGGACCTAGCGCCACAATTAAAATAGGTCCTAAAGCAACCTTTGGCATTGCATTTAAGATGACAAGATATGGATCGAGCACCCTGGAAATCATCGGGGACCACCAGAGGATCGCAGCTAAAATTGTCCCTAGTAAGGTGCCAAGAATAAATCCAAAAACAGTTTCTGTTAATGTTACGCCTATATTACTGATTAGTGTTCCATCCTGAATTTTTTCAAGAAGTAAGTTCCATATCTTCGAGGGAGAACTGAAAAGTAACGGGTCAATCCATTGTTTTTGACTGGCCAATTGCCAACTAGTGAAAAAGATGATAAATATAATCGCTTGATAAAATCCAACCCATCTTTTTTCAATCTTCAACGATTGAATATAGTTTTTATGGAGTAGCTCCAGCTTATTCTTTTTCTCGCTCAAGAGACTCCAACTCCTTCCATATCGTTTGAAAAATACTTGAATAGGCCTCATGATTTCTTGCTTCAAATGGGGATATATTTCTTAGCTCCTCCGGCATCGTAAAGGTTTTATAGATTCTTCCTGGACTGGGTGAAAGTAAAAAGACCCGATCACTCATGGCAATAGCCTCACCAATATCGTGAGTAACAAGAATCGCAGTTTTACCAAATTTATCTAATGTTTGTGATACTAAATCCTCAAGTTTCAACTTTGTCTGATAATCGAGAGCGGAAAAAGGCTCATCAAGCATAAGCAGTTTTGGTTCAGTAGCCAGAGTACGGACGAGAGCTACCCGCTGCCTCATCCCCCCTGATAACTGCCTGGGAAGTTGTTTTTCAACCCCAGTTAATCCGATTTGATTAAGCAGGCGAAGGGCTGCAGCTTTTGTGTTTTGATTCAACTGTTTGGATAACTTTAGACCCATCAGGATATTCTCTTCAATCGTCTTCCAAGGAAATAAATAATCCTGTTGGAGCATATAACCGATTTCACTTTTTGCGGTGGTTACAGGTTTATTTTCTAACAAGACGGTTCCTTGCGTTGGTTTAAGCAAACTAGAAATAATGGAAAGCAGAGTTGTCTTACCACAGCCGCTTGGGCCGAGGAGGGAGACAAATTCGCCCTCCTCTACAGTTAATGAAATATTGGAGAGGGCCGTAGTGGCAGAGGACTTCGTAAAATAGGTATGATGAATATTTTGAACGGTTAAAAAGCTCATAAGAACGGCCTCCCTTTCCTTTATTCTTTGATAACTTTGTCAGCAATTTCTGTGTTTACAAGTGTTTGATGATCCACTTCTTTAGGCAGTACACCGGCTTCGTCCATGATATTTTGAAGATTATTCCATTCTGCTTGATCAAGAATTGGATCTGTAGCAAAAGAACCTTGACTTTTATAGCGCTCAATAACGGTTGTCATAATCTCTAAATCTGTGTCCGGGAAGTACGGTTCCACGGCTTTGGCAATTTCCGCTGCGCTGTGCGATTCAACCCACTGTTGTGCTTTGTAGATTGCTCGTGTAAACTTTTCAACCGTTCCCTTATGCTCTTTCATATAACTTTCCTTGGACATAAACGTTGTATATGGGACGTGACCGGACTCTTTACCGAAGGAAGCCACAATATGACCTTTTCCTTCTTTTTCGAAAATACTTGCCGTTGGCTCAAATAATTGTACAAATTCACCCGTTCCAGAGGCGAACGCATTGGCAATATTGGCAAAATCAATATTCTGGATTAAGTTCAAATCCTTTTGTGGATCGATCCCATGCTTCTTTAAAACAAACTCACCAACCATCTGAGGCATGCCGCCTTTACGTTGTCCTAAGAACGTTTTACCTTTTAAGAGATCCCATGAAAAATTATCAATCTTTTCCCGTGCAACGAGGAAGGTACCATCTGTCTGAGTTAATTGGGCAAAATTGATGACCGGGTCGTTTGCCCCTTGGGCGTAAACATAAATGGATGTTTCTGAACCAACCAGGGCTACATCTGCACCCCCGGAAATTAGCGTGGTCATGGTTTTATCGCCGCCGGGTGTAGTTGTGAGTGTAACGTCTAAACCTTCAGCCTTGAAAAATCCCTTGGCTAGGGCAACATACTGCGGAGCATAGAAAATAGACCGGGTAACTTCAGCGATTCGAACTTTTTCAAGTTTCTTCGTGTCATTTTTTGTGGTGCTATTACAAGCGACAAGTGAAAACATAAGTATAGTGATGAGCAGAAAGGAGAAACTGAACTTTAACGATTTTTTCATGAAGCAAGCCTCCTTATATTTCAAAAAATCTGGGCTAATTGCCTAAGATATATTATGAAGAGGAGAAAAATATGTGAATGCCCAGTGATTATAAATTTACGAAAAAAGGGAAGTTTTGCAGATGAACCAAAACAGTAATGGTAGAATCGTCGATATCATGCGCTTTCCTTCTCCAAATCCTAACGTTGAATTAAAAGTCATCACGTACCTTTCCAATGGATTACGAGTGAAGGGATTGCTTGCGGAACCGATTGGGGAAGGTGACTATGATGGATTCCTTTATTTACGCGGTGGTATTAAAAATGTGGGTAAAGTTCGACCCGCAAGGATTGCCCAGTTTGCTGCTGAGGGCTTTATTGTTTTTGCCCCTTACTATCGTGGGAATCAAGGTGGGGAGGGCAATGAGGATTTTGCCGGTGACGATCGGGAAGATGCGTTTTCAGCCTTTTTGCTGTTAAAATCATTACCTAGGGTGCAAGAAATACATATTTTTGGATTCTCACGTGGCGGTGTGATGGCACTTTTAACCGCAATTGAGTTTCCTGAAACTGCCTCTGTTGTCACCTGGGGTGGGGTCAGTGATATGTCCCTCACCTATTTGGAACGGAAAGATTTACGGAGAATGATGAAACGAGTCATTGGCGGAACCCCACAGAAGTTTCCGGAACGGTACGAAGACAGGACCCCACTTTATCAACTAGAAAGAATGTCAGCCCCTGTACTGATTATCCATGGGGTGAAGGATGGAAATGTCTCGGTGGAACACGCGTACCGACTAGAGAAAAGGCTAAGGTTTTTAGAAAAAACAGTCGAAGTATGGTACTTTAACGAGTTTACACATTACTTTCCCCCGGCAGTAAATAGAAAAGTAGTTAATGATTTAACGAATTGGATGAAAAGTCATCTCAAAAGATGATAATATATAGGTAATACAAGCAGAGGAGCGGATATTAATGGGTATGCCTCTTGAGTTAAATACGATGATTGTGACTAAAGGCAGAGAGAAACGGGTCGAGGAAAACGTCTTTTTGTTAGAAAAAGAAGGGTACAGACTTTATCCAATCGAGATTCCAATTGATGTTAGAAAAACAATGGATAGTGATTCAAGCGGTACCGCATTGATAAAAAAAGTTGAGTTGCAAAATAACAGAACGACAATAACCTATCAATTAGTTTCATTGAATTCGACGAATTAATAATAGGAAAGCCCATATCGGATTGATATGGGCTTTGGTTTTATTATATATTATGGGTGATATCGCTTAAGCAACCGGTCCGCCGTTTTCTTTAATATCTCGGGAAACATTTTTGAATTTCTTGAAGTTATCTTGGAACTTTGCTGCTAATTCTTTTGCCTTCTTCTCATAGGCAAAAGGATCAGACCAAGTTTTAACCGGCTGCAGGACTTCATCTGGAACCCCTGCGATATGGAGCGGGATATTTAATCCAAAGATCTCATCCTTCACGGTTTCAACATGATTTAGTTCACCTTCAAGTGCCGCTTGAACCATGGCACGTGTGTAGGAAAGCTTCATCCGATTACCAACACCGTATTCTCCGCCAGTCCAGCCAGTATTGACTAGAAAAACATTGGCATTGTGCTCAAGGATTTTTTCACCGAGCATTTCTGCGTAACGAGTCGCCGGGAGAGGTAGGAATGGAGCGCCAAAGCAGGTCGAGAAGGTAGCTTGTGGTGATGTTATTCCACGCTCAGTTCCAGCTAATTTTGATGTGTAGCCGCTTAAAAAGTGATACATCGCCTGTTCCTTTGTTAATTTGGAAATTGGAGGAAGCACTCCAAAGGCATCAGCCGTTAAAAAGACGATTGTGTTAGGATGACCCGCGATGCTTGGTTGAACAATATTATCGATTGCATCAATCGGATAAGCTGCACGTGTATTTTCTGTCAACGTTCCATCATCGTAATCAGGGACTCTAGATTCCTGGTTCAATGTCACATTTTCTAGGACAGTTCCAAAGCGGATCGCATCAAAAATTTGCGGTTCTTTTTCACGAGAAAGATTGATACATTTTGCATAGCAGCCGCCCTCGATATTAAAGACGCCATTAGATGACCAGCCGTGCTCGTCGTCACCTATTAGTCGGCGGTTCGGATCAGCAGACAAAGTTGTTTTACCTGTTCCGGACAAGCCAAAGAATAAAGCCACATCGCCTTCATTGCCAACATTAGCAGAACAGTGCATGGAAAAAATATTATTTTCAGGCAGTAAGTAATTCATGACAGAAAAAATAGACTTCTTCATTTCACCGGCGTATTCTGTTCCACCGATTAAAACAATTCTTTTCTCAAAAGAAATCATAATAAAAGCTTCTGAATTCGTACCATCAACAGCAGGATCTGCCTTGAAATTAGGTGCAGAAATAACAGTGAAACCGGCATCATGAGCAAGTAATTCATCATCAGTAGGTCGAATAAACAACTGATGGACAAATAAATTTTGCCAAGCTAACTCATTTACGACTTGGATAGACAAGCGTGATTTTTTATCAGCACCTGCAAAACCTTTAAAAACAAAAATTTCATTTTTCTTTCTTAAATAATCAATAACCTTATGATAAAGTCCTGTGAAAACCGCTTCAGAAATGGGTTGGTTGGTAGTACCCCATTCAATTTTCTCTTTCGTTGATTCTTCTAAAACAATGAATTTGTCTTGAGGAGAGCGGCCTGTATATTTACCGGTAACAACACTAATTGCTCCGGTAGAGGTGAGTGATCCCTCATCACGAGTTAAGATCTTTTCCACTAATTGAGGTACTGATAATTGAACATTTACATGACTTTCCTTTAATAATTGTATTAACTCATTTCGAGTATCAACTGAATTCATATTATAAACCTTCCTTTATTTTAGTTTTTATGTTGTAAATAATACAAAAAGTATAACACATTGACTAGATTGATGCATACTATTTAACAGAATTTTTTAAAATTATGCATACCTTAATGAATATGGAAATTATACTATTTTGAAATTTCCCTATTGACATGGACGAAGATTCTTAAAAAATCCATTGACATTGTTTGATGATGTGTTAATATTCTAAGTTGAACGGATACTCTCTTATCCCGAGCTGGTGGAGGGACAGGCCCAATGAAACCCAGCAACCTGCAGTATGAAAAGATTGACCACCTAAAAGGTCCTTTTCACGTGCGAAGGTGCTAATCTGACGCAAGGCTCAAGCCTTGAACGATAAGAGCGAAAGGCCCGGAACAACCTTTCCTCTCAGGAAGGTTTTTTGTTTTGTATAAGTCCTTTTATGAAAAGAGTCTCTAATAAAAATCCTTTGTTTATTACATACTAAGGGAATGAGTACCGTATCAAATTCTCGGGGTTCAAGAAGTATTCCTGTAACCTTCCAAAAACCTCGATAATCTCATATTATAGGAGGAATTCAGATGTCAACAAAACGTCGTTTGTTCACTTCTGAATCAGTTACTGAGGGTCATCCTGATAAGATTTGTGACCAAATTTCTGATTCCATTTTAGATGCTATCTTAGCAAAGGATGCTAATGCCCGTGTTGCGGCTGAGACTTCAGTAACAACAGGACTAGTGTTAGTTGCAGGGGAAATCACCACGTCTACTTACGTGGATATTCCAAAAATTGTTCGTGAAACGATTAAAAACATCGGATACAATCGTGCGAAATTTGGTTTTGACTCTGAGACATGTGCTGTTTTAACATCTATTGATGAACAGTCTCCGGACATCGCGATGGGGGTTGACCAAGCATTAGAAGCACGCGAAGGTCATATGTCAGACGAGGAAATCGAAGCAATTGGTGCAGGGGACCAAGGGTTAATGTTTGGTTTTGCTTGTAATGAAACGAAAGAGCTTATGCCACTTCCGATTTCACTAGCTCACAAGCTGGCTCGCAAATTAACTGAGGTTCGGAAAGATAAAGTGCTTGATTACCTTCGTCCCGACGGAAAAACTCAAGTAACGGTGGAATATGATGAGAATGATAAACCAGTCCGTATTGATACGATTGTCATCTCCACTCAACACAATCCGGAAGTTACGTTAGAGCAAATTCAACGGAATTTAAAGGAATATGTGATCAATCCAGTTGTTCCAAAAGAGCTCATTGATGAAAATACAAAATATTTTATTAATCCAACCGGCCGTTTCGTTATTGGCGGACCACAGGGGGATGCAGGTTTAACTGGTCGGAAGATTATTGTTGATACATATGGCGGATATGCTCGCCATGGCGGTGGTGCCTTCTCCGGTAAGGATCCAACAAAGGTTGACCGTTCTGCAGCCTATGCGGCACGTTATGTTGCGAAAAACATCGTAGCTTCCGGCCTTGCAGACAAGTGTGAAGTTCAACTTGCCTATGCAATTGGCGTAGCACGACCAGTTTCGATTGCAGTTGATACGTTTGGTACCGGTAAAGTAAGCGAAGATGTGCTAGTTGACTTAGTTAGTAAAAACTTCGATCTTCGCCCTGCTGGCATCATTAACATGTTGGATCTGCGTCGCCCAATTTATCAGCAAACAGCAGCTTACGGTCACTTTGGCCGTACAGATGTGGATCTTCCTTGGGAGCGCACAGATAAAGTAGAAACATTACGAGAGCAAGCAAATCTATAAATAGAAAAGCGGGGAGTTACATACTATATGTAACTCCTGTTTTTTTTCTCCGTCTATATACCTGTACAATTAATCAAATTTTAAATAAAATGAAGTGTTTAAGCAGGACAAAAGAAGTGAAAAATGTGGATAATAAATTTACCTATGGTTCACAGTGCATTTTTTACAAAAAAAGTGGTAGTATTAGAGAGTATGTTTTTTAAGTCCAGCTCTAGTGCAAGGACTTTTGCGCTTTTGAGCAATACGTCCGTTTGGCGGATATATAGAATGAGGTGAGGTACATAATGTGTGGTTTTATCGGTTGTGTACACGACAAAACACAAAACTTTAGTGATGAGCAAAAACAACAATTTAAAAATATGAACGATATTATAACACATCGCGGACCGGATGATGACGGTTTTTATTATGATGATCATATCCAATTTGGGTTCCGCCGTTTAAGTATCATTGATATTGAGAGTGGTCATCAACCGCTAACATATGAAAATGAGCGTTACTGGATTATTTTTAACGGTGAAGTTTATAACTATGTTGAACTGCGTGAAGAACTACTAACAGAAGGCTTAACGTTTGCAACTAGTTCTGATACGGAAGTAATTATTGCACTCTACAGCCATTTGAAGGAAAAAGCGGTTGAAAAATTACGCGGTATGTTCTCTTTTGTTATTTGGGATAAGCAAGAACAAAACCTTTATGGCGCTCGTGATCCCTTTGGAATTAAACCGTTTTTCTATTTTGAAGATGGTGAGAGAACCTTTTTTGCCTCTGAGAAAAAAAGCATTCTATTAGGTCTCGAAAATGATGTACTTAATTATGATTCCCTGCAGCATTATCTGACCTACCAATTTGTTCCAGAACCCAATACTATGTCTGATGGAATTAAAAAGTTAGAGCCGGGGCATTATTTTACAAAAAAAATAGGCTCACCGATGGAGATCAAACGATATTGGAAGGCACACTTTAAGCCCGTGCAAAAATCAGAACCTGATTTTATCAAGGAAATTAAAGATGTTTTATTCGATTCTGTCAAAATGCATATGCGTAGTGATGTTCCAGTTGGTTCGTTCCTTTCTGGTGGGATTGATTCATCGATTATTGCATCGATTGCAAAAGAATATCACCCTGCGATTAAGACCTTCTCGGTAGGTTTTGAGCATAATGGATTCAGTGAAATTGATGTTGCAAAAGAGACGGCTGAAAAGCTTGGTGTCGAAAATATCAGTTACGTGATTTCACCACAGGAATACATGAATGAAATTCCAAAAATCATGTGGCATATGGATGATCCGCTAGCTGATCCAGCCTGTGTCCCGCTTTATTTTGTTGCCCGTGAAGCAAGAAAACACGTAACGGTTGTTCTCTCTGGTGAAGGTGCGGACGAATTATTTGGCGGCTACAATATTTATCACGAACCGCAATCATTAGAGGTATTTAATAAGATCCCGAGAGCAGGTAAAGTGCTTTTAAAAGGAATCGCAGGTATGATGCCTGAGGGAATGAGAGGTAAAAGCTTTATCGAACGTGGGGTAACTCCAATGGAGGAACGCTATATTGGTAATGCGAAAATGTTTACTGAAATAGAGAAGCGTGAATTATTAAACGTCTATCGTGAAGGATTAGATTATACGGATATTACCAAACCTCTTTACGCTGAATCGAGAGGCTACGATCCAGTTGACCGGATGCAATATATAGATATCCATACCTGGATGCGCGGGGATATCTTATTGAAGGCAGACAAAATGACGATGGCTCATTCATTAGAGCTTCGTGTGCCATTCCTTGATAAAGCCGTTTTCGAGGTAGCTTCAAAGATTCCGACCAGCCTAAAAACTGTTCATGGAACAACGAAGTATATTTTGCGTAAAGCAGCGGAAGGCGTCGTGCCTGCCCATGTGCTTGACCGGAAAAAGCTAGGGTTTCCAGTGCCAATCCGTCACTGGTTAAAGGATGAAATGAACGAGTGGGCAAAAAATATTATCCGCGAAAGCAACACAGAGCATTTGATTAATAAATCATATGTGTTGCAATTACTTGAAGACCATTGCCAAGGCAAAGCAGACAACAGTCGGAAAATCTGGACTGTGTTGATGTTCATGGTATGGCATCAAGTGTATGTTGAGGATGTTTATTCCTTTCAACGTGATAACGCACTAGAAAAAGTACTACAAACATCTAAAAATTAATACAAAAAGCACCCAATACTATGGGTGTTTTTTTGTTTTTTATTTTAGAGACTTATAATATTGTCCCTTTTCTGCATATTCTGTAGAGATTCTTAGCATATCTTTTTTGTCTTCTTCGTTTAATTCTCTAATAACTTTTGCGGGTCTGCCAAATGCTAAGGTATTCGGGGGGATTTTCTTTCCTTGAGGAACTAAACTTCCCGCTCCAATAAACGCACCTTCACCGATTTCAGCATTATCAAGGATGATAGAACCCATCCCAATTAACGCCTTTTTTCGAACGATACAACTGTGTAAAATAACTTGATGTCCAATCGTTACTTCATCTTCTAAAATTAGCGGGTTATTGGGGCTTTGGTGTAAGATAGAATTATCTTGGATATTTACTTTCTTCCCGATAATAGTTGGGGCTACATCCCCTCTGATCACAGTGTTAAACCAAACACTTGACTCATCGCCAATCTCGACATCACCAGTAATCGTCACATAATCGGCGATGTAAGCAGAATCAGCTATGCGTGGATATTTATCTTTATATGGATAAATCATTTTTCTCGCTCCTTTGGGATGATGATTATATTGTATCGGAAGTATGATGTGATTCACAAAATATTTGCCCTTTTTTAAAAAGAGACCCTATAAAAGTATAAATTTTTTCCAACAATAGGTAATAACTAATTCCAGGGGGGAAGACTATGTGGAAGTGGGAAGCAGAAGGGGAAGCGAAAGCTGTTATCGTGATGGTTCATGGTGCCATGGAACATCACCGCCGTTATGGCTGGCTGATTGAAATGTGGCGTTCAGCTGGATTCCATGTGATTATGGCGGATCTTCCCGGGCAAGGGATGACAACAAGAGCGAACCGCGGTCATATTAATTCCTTCGATGAATACATTTTCGAGGTGAAGGATTGGATACAAGCAGCCTACCGCTATGATTTGCCGGTCTTTTTACTCGGTCACAGTATGGGTGGCTTGATCTCCATCCGCCTCTTACAGGAAGAAAGATTGAATGTTGCGGGAGTGATCCTTTCTTCGCCATGTTTAGGGTTAGTTCATACCCCGTCAAAGTTTCTGGATCTTTTATCGCATGGCCTGAATGTGGTTTTCCCTTCACTTCGGATGAATTCCGGATTGACCGTCCAAATGGCGACAAGGAATGATGAAGTAAGGGAAGCAGATTCAAATGATACTCTATATATCACCAAGGTATCCATTAGATGGTATCGGGAACTAGTAGGAGCCATGAAAGAGGCATTTCAAGAACTCGAAAAAATACAGGATATTCCGATGCTTGTCATGCAAGGCGGAGATGACAAAATTGTTAAAAAGGGCACTGTAAAGGAATGGTTCAATCACGTCCCGTTATCTGAAAAGAGATTTAAGGAATGGCCGAAATGTTACCATGAAATCTTTAATGAACCGGAACGGGAAGAGGTATTTGAGTATGCAAAGGATTTTGTTATAAGTCAAATAAAAGCAATAGGTTATATTGTTTAGAAAGGTTGTCGGTTTCAATGATGCCAATCACCCTAATGTCTAGGGTCTATCGCAAAATACTTCCAGCTGTCCACAAAGAATTGGCTTATTGGAAAAGCCGTGCTGAAAATATTCCTAATGCGGAGCTAAGAACCCAGGCTCTTGCTAGTATTGAGCACAAAACCTTCCATTGTGAAGGAGGTGCCATCCTCGCACTAACTGCGAAAGAGGACTATAAAAAAGCAATAAAATTTATTGTAGCCTATCAAACAATCAGTGATTATCTAGATAATCTATGTGACAGAAGTACCTCACTTGATCCTAATGATTTTGCTGCGCTCCATGAATCGATGTCAGATGCACTGACTCTTAATGCGGAGAAGAAAAATTATTACCGACTTCGCGTGGACCAGGATGATGATAATTATTTGTATGATTTATCGGAAACCTGTCGTTCGGTTCTTAGAGAAGTAAAGAATTATGATGGAATCAAAGATTATTTGCTTGAGCTTTGCCAATACTATTGTGATTTACAAATACACAAGCATGTTACTAAAGAGGATCGTGTCCCGCGCCTTGAAAAGTGGTTTCAAACCAATCAAGACCACTTGCCTGAAATGGAATGGTATGAATTCTCCGCTTGTTCGGGTTCTACATTGGGGATATTCTGCTTAATCTCCTACTCGCTTCGTGAAGATTTTCAACCTAGTGATGCTGAAAATATTCGAAAGGGATACTTTCCATATATTCAGGGATTACATATTCTGTTGGATTATTTTATTGATCAAGAGGAGGACATAGCGGGGGGGGACTTGAATTTTTGTTCCTATTATAAAAATGAGGAAACACTTTTCCAGCGATTGAAACATTTTGTCGTAGAAGCAGACCGGCACACGGAGTTTCTTCCGCATAGAAATTTCCATCGCTTGATTAACCGTGGTTTATTAGGAATATATTTATCGGATGCCAAGGTCCGCAAACAGAAAAAGGTTCGTAGATTGGCAAAAGGAATAATTAAATCGGGCGGTTGGATTAGTTACTTCTTTTATTTCAACGGTCTTGCCTACCGTTCCGTGCAAAAATCAGTCCCGGCATTTGTCACCAGGCTAATCACAAAATAAACCAGGCGGGAAGGCCTGGTTTTAAATTTTTTCGATGGCAATAATAAACGCCGGACTATTTTGTTGATTAATAAATTGGTATTGGAGCACATGTGCCCTCTTTTGATCAATTTGCCTGCAATAAGAAAGCAAAGAATCTCGCTCTTCGGCTCCGCCTTTGTGACCATGGTAAATAACTAATACAATGATTCCTTCGGGTTTGGAAATTTCCAATAGTTGTTGAATGGCAGCAATTGTTGTTTCAGGCCTCGTAACAATTGCTTTATCACTTCCGGGAAGATAGCCTAAATTAAAAATGGTGCCTGACACCGTACCATGGTAGTCGTCGGGAATTAATCGGCTAAGTTGCTCATGACCTGAATGGAAAAGTGTAACTCGCTCTGACAAGGATTGTCGTGTCAGCCGTTCCTTGCTAGCCATGATTGCTTCCTCTTGAATATCAAACCCAAATACATGTCCGGATTCACCAACAAGCCCTGCTAAGAAAACCGTATCATAGCCATTTCCTACTGTAGCATCGACCACAATATCACCGGGATTAACCGCTTTTTGAAGTAAACCTTTCGCAAATGGAAGGATTTTGTCCATTTTCATCACTACTTCACCAAATTACCTTGATAAAATTTCCCCTGCCAACTGTTCCTTTCCTTCAGTTTAGCATCAATCGCATTCAAGACTTCCCACTTGTTCACACTCCACATTGGTCCAACCATTAAGTCTATTGGTCCATCCCCTGTAATCCGATGAACAATCATTTCCGGTGGTAAAATTTCTAATTGGTCACATACTAAGTTTACATAGTCTTCTTGGGACAAAAACTCAAGCATTCCTTTTTCATATTGCTTGACCATTGGCGTTCCTTTTAACAAATGAAGCAAATGAATCTTAATTCCCTGCACATCTAACTTGGCGACTTCCTGCGCTGTTTCCATCATCATGTCATAGGATTCAAGCGGAAGACCATTGATGATGTGGGTGCAGATGCGAATACCGTGCTTCCGAAGCTTGTTAACTCCGTCTTTATAGCATTGGAAGTCATGAGCACGATTTATAAGTGTGGCCGTCCGTTCGTGGACAGTCTGCAAGCCGAGCTCCACCCATAAATAGGTACGCTGATTCAATTCTGCTAAGTACTCGACCACATCATCGGGCAGACAATCAGGACGGGTGGCAATTGATAATCCCACTACCCCTTCCTGCTGTAGAACGGATTCATACTTTTCACGAAGAACATCGACAGGTGCATGGGTATTGGTAAATGCCTGAAAGTAGGCCATGTATTTGCCATCTTTCCATTTCGTGTGCATTTTTTCTTTAATGTCGTTGAATTGAGTTTCCAAGGTCTCGACACGATTTCCGGCAAAATCGCCTGATCCTGATGCACTACAAAAGGTGCAACCTCCATGTGCGACCGTGCCATCACGGTTCGGGCAGTCAAAGCCTCCATCGAGTGCCACCTTAAACACCTTATGACCAAATTGTTCGCGTAGGTGGTAATTCCAAGTATGGTAACGTTTATCATCAGATGCATATAGAAAAGGTCTAGTCTGACTCAATCAGAAAACCTCCTTTTATAAAAGTAAAAGAGCATAACATCAATTTTAACATGATATGACAAGCTATCCAAATGTAATTATTTACGAACATACTTGGTAAATAATTATCCAACTAATTGTGTTATAGGAAATAGAATGGAGAACACAATAAGAAATGAAGCAATATGCTTCTATTGATTCAAGGGATTGAGTTATTAAAGAAGGAGGTTCTAAAGATGGCTACTCGCGACTCAATGGACAACTTAATGCAACAGGTTGAGGATGCAATTCGCTATGCCGAGGAACAGTACAAACAAAGCAGCCTTCAAGAGCAGTATAATGATGATGATTACACAAAGGCACTGCAACAGCTTGAAGATACTTACCAGGACATTACCAAAATGGCCCATAGTGCAAATTCGCAGCAAAGGGACCAACTCCATAGAATGAGACTCCAGCTTCAGCAGCTTCAGAACACAATGATTCTAGAGGGGGAAAACCTTTGAAAAAGCGTTCTAAACAACAAAATCCCGAACAGAAAACACGGAATGGAACGAATAATCAAGATTTAGAGCTCGGACAAGATTTTGATCTTGTAAAGCAAGCGAAGAAGAACTATGAAAAAACAGGTGGACAACCTGTGAAGTCCAAATTTCACCAAGAAAAGGATCAATCCTCCTAAAAATATAGAAGGAACCCTCATTTTTTTTCATTGAGGGCTCTTTTTTTTTTGCGAATAATTTGCCGAAAAATCACTATAAAGTGTTAAAAATCACTTGAGATACTAATTTTTCAACAAAAACACCTTGTAAATAGAAGGAAAACCTCGTTCATAATTTAGTAACAAGTGTGGTTTAATTTGTGATGTGCGTCACAGTTTGCCTAGTCATATCATGGTTTAAATAAGGTAAGGATTAACAAATTTCATCTTAAAATCTCACCTTTTAGTTAGATGAACAGGGAAAATAACGGTTCACCTAACATCTTTTTTTGAAAGTTATGTGAACGAATTCACATTTTATCCATATTAAAACACTGACGAGAGGAGTAACTAAATGAAAAAGTACATAATGATGGTCAGCATATTCCTTGCCTTTATGTTTCCTTCCAAACCCTTGGCTCAAAATGAAAGCCTGCTAAGTTTGGAGGAATTGTCCATTCAAGTCATGCCTGAATATACATATCATCCCAACGATAAAAAGAGGGATCATGTTCCACTATTAATTGGGTATCAAGGGTCAATGGTCAATAACACGGACCAGCCGCAAACAGGAAAAATTGAAATACCTCTGCCCATGAAAGAGAAGGGTTTTCGAATTGGCTATGTTGCCGATTACTCTAGTGATTTAAGTAAGGCATATGAAATTAAATACACAATCGACCCTGAAAAAGGGACCATTTCCTGGACCACAAGCGAAAAAATCAGACCTAAAGAGCGCTATAAATTTGTTATTGAGTTTTTTTCCGAAAGTATAAAAGCAAATAAAGATCTTAAAACTCTCCGGTACAAATTTATTAGTTTTGCTGATATTGACTTGGTGGATGTCACTTTTACAATGCCAAATAAAGCAGAAAAGGTGAAAATAACGCCAATCCCATCAGAAAAAGATAATCACGGGGATGAGAAAAATACATATTCCTATCTTTTTCAACAAGTAACAGCAGGGGAAGAGAAAAACTTTACCCTTACTTATGAACGAAGTGAATCTAAGCCTACCTCAGAGCTTATGAATTCACAAGCCGAAAAGAAAAAGGACGAGCAATCAAATCGTCTTGCTATTGGTGCTTTCAGTGGGATCAGCGTTCTATCAGTAGGTGCACTATTATTTTTGGTAAGAAAGAGAAAATGAAACTTGTAATCCATTTGGGTTTAAGGTACAGAAAAGTACTTTAACTATAAAAAAAGAGAGAGAGAAATTTTCTATGGGAGGTGAAGTAAATGTTTAAAAAACTGCTAAAAATGGACAAAAAGTTTTTAATTGTATTGGCGCTTTTGATTGGTGTGTTTTTATCCTTTTCAACGGTAAAAACAATGGCCTACCTGGATTCTCCAGGTTTTTGTCAAAATTGTCATACGATGAAATCGGTTCATAAGTCATTCATGGATTCTACTCATTCGGATTTACAGTGTAATGACTGCCATCTGCCACATAAAAGTGAGGCGGGTAAATTATTCTTTAAAGGCCGCGCAGGGATGACACATATTTATTTCAACACACTTGGAACGAAGAAGATTCCAGATGTGATTGAGGCGACGGACCGAACCGAAAGTATTATGAATGATAACTGTATTTCCTGCCATAAAAGTACGCTCGACAATGTATCACATGATGCAAAAGAAAAATGTATTTCTTGTCACAAAACAGTACCACACGGGAAAGGCTTTAAAGATGATAGTTATAATAAGCCACCTGTTTCAGGAGAGTTATTTGAAAATAAGGGAGGATTTTAGAAATGGGAAGGTTTCGAAATGGGGCATATCTTCTCCTGCTAGCTTTAATACTGATTATTACTGGATGCAGCAATGATTCCAGTGAGAAAACAGCTTCCGCAGCAGGTAAGAAGACAACAGGTCTCGCGGCAGATGAAATAAGCAATGAAGCGTTTAAGGATTTATTTCCGCTTCAATATAATAGCTACAAGAAAAATGAAAAAATGGAAGATACAACATATGGAGGTTCTATAAAACGCAGCAAGTATGATGCAGATAAGGAGCCTTTGTTACCAATCCTTTTCAATGGCTATGGTTTTGCAACAGAATATAATGAAGAGCGTGGTCATACATACGCTTTAGAAGATATTCGTAACATAAAACGGATTACTGATAAATCAGTGGGTTCTTGTTATACATGTAAATCAACTGCTGTTCCAAAAATGATTAAAGAAATGGGCGACAGCTATTGGGGCGCTAATTTTAACAAAGATATCTGGCCAAAAGGCGTAGCGATGGGTCACTCCCCAATCGGTTGTTCCGATTGTCATGATCCAAAAACAATGGATTTGCGTGTTACACGTCCAAGCTTTTATAAGGCATTGGAAGCAAAAGGTGTAGATACATCCAATCCTACAAAGAATGATATGCGCAGCTATGTTTGCGGGCAGTGTCACGTGGAATATTATTTTGCAGCTGATACTAGTGAAGTAACATTCCCATGGACTAAAGGATTTAAACCAGAAGAAATGTATGAGTATTACAGCACGATTGCGAAAGAAAAGGGCTTTGAAAAAGACTGGATTAGTAATATTTCAGGGACTCCAATGTTAAAGTCACAGCATCCTGAATATGAAACACATTCATCCGGAACCCATGGTAAGGCCAATGTTTCCTGTGCCGATTGCCATATGCCATATGAGCGTGTCGATGGAAAAAGAAAAATCACCTCACACTGGTGGACTTCCCCGCTGAAAACAATGCAAACTTCTTGCGGCCAGTGTCACGGTGACCGTGATTTAGATAAATTGAAAGATCGTGTGCTTGAGATTCAAGAAGCGAATGTAAGTGCATTACACGAAGCTCAAGACATTTCTACAACCTCACACTATTATGTAAATAAAATGATTACATCTGGTGTAAGTCAAGACAAGATCAAGCAAGCACAAGAATTTGTTCGTAAAGGGCAATGGTTCTGGGATATCGTCGCAGCTGAAAACTCTGCCGGCTTCCATAATCCACAGGGTTCGATGGATTCACTAAGAGAATCCGGTGTTCAATCAAACAAGGCAATTCGTCTTGCCACAGAGGAGCTTGTGAAAAAAGGCGTCAACATGGAAGAATTGGATACGGAAATTGAAAAAGTGAAGAAGACTGTTCTCGACGAAAAGGTTAATGACAAGAAGAAGGATGCGGCAGTCAATAGCTACTTCCCTGCCCAGGCACCGGTTGTACCAGTCGTACCGAAAAAATAAACTTTAATATTGTCAGGAAACACTGTTGCTCTTATGAGGACAGTGTTTTTTGTGTTTGCGGTAATATGTTTTTTGCGGAGAAATTTTAGGGTTTGGCGGAATAAACGTGAATTTGGCGGAATAAATAGCAAGGTTGGCGGAATCTGTGCCCGGCTTGGCGGAATAATTTTGAAGGTTGGCGGAATCGCTGCCCAGTTCGGCGGAATCAGCTTAATATACTTCAGAATTATTTCAAGGTTTTGTAAATTCTCTATCTAAATACGCCGAATCATAGCCCGCCAATCCTGGAAAAGAAAAAGGATTGCAGCATACTGGAAAAAGGAATAGAATAAACATTTGGAAATTGAAATAGTGAAATATGAAGGGGCGTTTTTTTATGCCACGTGCCTTATGGCTCTTAATAATCGGGATGGTAGTTAACGTAACAGGCTCTTCATTTTTATGGCCTTTAAATACAATCTATATTCACGACCATTTAGGGAAGTCCTTATCCGTAGCCGGAGTTGTATTGATGTTAAATTCCGCAGCTAGTGTGATTGGGAACCTTTATGGCGGCAGTCTATTCGATAAAATTGGCGGCTACAAGTCTATTATTTTAGGAATTTGTATTACGCTTATAGCCCTTGTTGGTTTGACGTTCTGGCACGACTGGCCAGCATATATTGTTTTCCAAATCATCATTGGATTTGGTACGGGAATTATTTTTCCATCGATGTATGCAATGGCAGGTTCAGTTTGGATAGAAGGCGGGCGGAAAGCTTTTAACGCCATTTATGTAGCCCAAAACCTTGGGGTAGCCTTAGGTGCATCTCTTGGAGGAATTGTTGCTGCTCATTCCTTTCAACTCATCTTCCTAGCTAATACCATTATGTACGTCCTCTTTTTACTAATCGCGGTTTTTGGCTATAAAGGAATTTTAGTGGATTCAGGACAACAAGCAACGATTGATTTAAATGTTCCAGCCGTTAAGAACAAAAAAAATCTAACTGCCTTATTGATCTTGTGCACAGGTTATTTGCTGTGCTGGGTGGCCTACGTACAATGGCAAACAACGATTGCCTCGTATACACAGGAAATCCATATTTCATTAACGCAATATAGCTTATTATGGTCGATAAACGGAGCCCTCATTGTCGTTGGCCAACCGCTATTAAATAGTGTATTGAAACATCTTACCGCCTCATTAAAACTGCAGATGATTATTGGAATTGGTATTTTTATTGTTTCATTTTTAGTCGCAGGGAAGGCAACTGTATTCTCAGGTTTTCTTGTTGGGATGATTATCCTAACAATTGGTGAGATGTTCATCTGGCCGGCAGTGCCCACAGTCGCTTTCGACTTAGCCCCAAAGGGACGCGAAGGCTTCTACCAAGGAATCGTTAACAGTACCGCAACCGGCGGCAGAATGATTGGACCTTTATTGGGTGGAATGCTCGTCGACATGTATAACATGTCAGCCTTATTCATCGTATTAATTGGCTTATTCCTAATCGCAATCGTTACTACATTGCTTTACGATCGAATTCTCAAAACAAAAATGGTGTCAGGCACCGTTCATGGACAATTCTAGCATTTGTCCACTCCAAGCGGACAGGGAAGCATGCTTCTCTGTTTTTTTCTTTTACAGTTTATTTGACGAATATTTTGTCTATCCTGAAAATAGGCGATTGTTTGCTTGCATACCATCGGAAAATTTAATACAATAACCGTAATACTTTATATTTCAAAAGACAGTGATCAGGAGTAGTAATGATTCATACCCGCAAAAAAAGAGAGTTGACGGCTGGTGGAAGTCAACCGGGTACATCATGAACTCGCCTTTGAGTTGCAAGCGTGAAGGAAAGTAAGGCTTGCCGTTTTCCGCGTTAAGGATGAATGAAGCGAGTGCAGACTGAATGCACTAATGTGGGTGGTACCGCGGGAAGATACATACAATCCTCTCGTCCCTTTTTGGGATGAGGGGTTTTTTATTTTTTTTTAGGAGGAAAGCAATATGAGTTTCGACCATAATAACATCGAACAGAAGTGGCAAAAGAAATGGGAAGTAGAAAAAACATTTAAAACAAGCGAAGAATATGACAAAAGAAAATTCTACGCTTTAGATATGTTTCCATACCCATCAGGTGCAGGACTACATGTTGGACACCCTGAAGGCTACACAGCAACCGACATTCTTTCCCGTTTAAAGCGGATGCAGGGATATAATGTTCTTCATCCAATGGGCTGGGATGCATTCGGTTTACCTGCGGAACAATACGCATTGGATACAGGGAATGACCCAGCGGAATTTACAGAACATAATATCAATACGTTCCGCCGCCAAATTAAATCATTAGGATTCTCGTATGATTGGGATCGTGAAGTCAATACAACCGACCCTGAATACTATAAATGGACGCAATGGATTTTCTTGAAACTATTTGAAAAAGGCTTAGCCTATGTCGATGAAGTAGCGGTAAACTGGTGCCCTGCACTTGGAACGGTACTAGCGAACGAAGAGGTCATTGATGGCAAAAGTGAACGCGGCGGCCATCCGGTGGAACGCCGTCCGATGAAACAATGGATGTTAAGAATCACTGCATACGGTGACCGTTTACTTGAAGACCTTGAAGAACTTGATTGGCCTGAAAGCTTAAAGGAAATGCAGCGCAACTGGATCGGCCGCTCGGAGGGTGCAGAAGTAACTTTCGCAATCGAAGGTCACGACGAGACCTTCACGGTATTCACAACTCGCCCTGATACGCTTTTCGGTGCTACCTATGCGGTGCTTGCGCCTGAGCATTCTTTTGTTGCTAAAATTACGACTGCCGAACAGCGTGCAGCCGTAGATGCCTACTTAGATAAGGTTAAAACAAAGAGTGACCTAGAACGTACGGACCTTGCCAAAGAGAAAACAGGCGTATTTACCGGTGCTTATGCTATTAATCCTGCCAATGGTGAGAAAATGCCAATCTGGATTGCTGATTATGTATTAGTAAGCTACGGAACCGGTGCGATTATGGCCGTACCTGCTCATGACGAGCGTGATTATGAATTTGCCAAAGAATTTAACCTGCCAATTAAAGCGGTTGTCGCTGGAGGAGATATTGACAAAGAAGCCTATACAGGAGACGGTGAACATATTAACTCTGAATTTTTAAATGGCTTGGATAAAACGGAAGGCATTCAAAAAATGATTGCTTGGTTAGAAGAAAAAGGGATAGGAACAAAGAAAGTCACCTTCCGCCTGCGTGACTGGTTATTTAGCCGTCAGCGTTATTGGGGTGAACCAATTCCGATTATTCATTGGGAAGATGGTACAATGACTGCAGTTCCTGAGGACCAGCTTCCACTTATGTTGCCAAAAACATCGGAAATTCGTCCGTCCGGAACTGGAGAATCACCATTAGCCGTCATCTCTGATTTCGTGAATGTTGTGGATCCAAAAACGGGTAAAAAGGGTCGCCGTGAAACCAATACGATGCCACAATGGGCAGGAAGCTGCTGGTATTATTTACGTTATATTGATCCAAAAAATGATCAGGCACTTGCTTCTCAGGAAAAATTAAATCATTGGCTTCCAGTTGATATCTACATTGGTGGTGCTGAACATGCCGTGTTGCATTTACTTTATGCTCGCTTCTGGCACAAGTTCTTGTACGATATCGGTGTAGTCCCTACTAAAGAACCATTCCAAAAGCTATTTAACCAAGGAATGATTTTAGGTGAAGGTAATGAAAAAATGAGTAAGTCAAAAGGGAATGTGGTAAACCCTGACGATATCGTTAACAGCCATGGTGCTGATACTCTTCGTCTTTATGAAATGTTCATGGGACCTCTTGACGCATCAATTGCTTGGTCGACAAACGGGTTAGATGGCTCCCGCCGCTTCCTAGATCGGATCTGGCGCTTATTGGTTGAGGAAAATGGTGAATTAAATCCGAAGATTCAATCCAACGAAGAAACTTCAAGTTTAGAAAAAATCTATCATCAAACTGTGAAAAAAGTAACCGAGGATTATGAAGGTTTAAGATTTAACACCGCCATCTCTCAAATGATGGTATTCATTAATGAAGCCTATAAAGCAAATGTACTTCCAAAAGAGTACATTGAAGGATTTGTTAAATTACTTGCACCTATTTGCCCGCATATTGCAGAAGAGCTATGGGAAAAGTTAGGTCACAGTGAAACGATAACTTACCAAACATGGCCTGCCTATGATGAGGCGAAACTAGTCGATGATGAAGTTGAAATTGTCATCCAGGTTAATGGTAAAGTAAAAACAAAACTTATGGTACCAACAGATGCAAGCAAAGAGTCGCTTGAAGGCATCGCAATGGAAGATGCCCACATAAAAGAACAAATTGAAGGAAAAACAATTCGCAAGGTAATAACGGTTCCAGGAAAACTTGTTAATATTGTAGCAAATTAAAAGAATGGCCCCTATCAGGGGCTGTTTTTCTAAAAGGGGATGGACTTTATGGAAGAAATTCAAACAATTACACCAGAAGATTTACAAAAAAAGCTTGAGGCAGGGGATAAACTTGAGCTTGTGGATGTAAGGGAAGATGAAGAAGTAGTATTCGGGATGGTACCCGGGGCCAAGCATATTCGCATGGGGGACATTCCGGCTAATCTTGATTATTTTGATAAGGATAAAGAATATATCTTTATCTGCCGCTCCAGTGCCCGAAGTGGAAATGTCTGCCATTATCTGCAGGATCAGGGCTATAAGGTCCGTAATATGGTTGGTGGCATGCTCGCATGGACAGGAGAGACCGAATACACAGAATAACCGATTCCGCCATGGAATCGGTTTTTTCTTGTCTTAGTGATGAGACATCAAGCTGTTGAATCTTAAAATAACCTTAATTTTTCATTTTATTTATTCTAAAATTCAGAAAAGTTGTTAATAATGTTAATAAAAAAGAGAGGGAGAGCATATTGATACAGGTGAAGCTATTTGATCGTGAGCATGAGAAGGATTTAGAAAAGGAAATGAATCGTTTTCTAAAAGGGATAGATGAAACCAGCTTGCTGGATATTAAATATAATGTGGCCGCAATGGCGGAGGAAGAAGAAGAGGAACAGATTTATTGTTTTTCAGCGATGATAATTTATAAAGCCTGATTTATGTCGTTTTGATTGACAGAGTAAAAAAACATAGTCTTAAACATTTTAAATGTTTAAGACTATGTTTCTTTTTTTGTCTTTTTTGATTTATTCTTTCCCACCATCGTTATCCAAACAAGAATAGGTCCAGTCATGTTCAAGGCAATTACGATACCAACTATTGACCAAAGAAACCATTTAGTATTGAACAGAGATTGATATAACCAATTGTGGTAAAAATCCATAAACCATTTCCCCCCTTACATCTATTCTCGGCTGCTCATCCTATATTGATACTATGTTTTGATGGGTTGATTATTTCACTATAGCATTGGATATAGTGAAGAGTAGGGTGGAATGCTTATTACATGGAGAGGTTCAATAATGGAAAATAATTTAGATCATCTTCTGAAAAAAGGACTAACTACCAATTATCAGGAAAATAAATTATTAATCCAAGAAATTCTTACCGATAATGAAGATTTAACCACTCGTGAATTTTATTTTCACGAAAAGAAAAATATCCCGATTGTCGGTTTTTATATTGATGGATTAGTAAACACAACCATTGTGGCATCTGTTATTGATTCCTTTATTTATCAGGCTCCAAAGCTATTAACAGAAATGGATTTCACTACACTCTCTAAAAATTTACCTGAAAAGATTAATAAACATATTCTTCATACGCATAATGTCAAATTAATTTCTAAGGCACAAGAAGCAATTGATGCCATTTTAACTGGTGACTCTATATTTATTATCGATAAATGTGATCAAGCTATACTTGTGTCAACCAGAGGTTGGTCAGAAAGGGCCGTTTCTGAACCACAGACAGAACAAGTGGTTATCGGCCCACGGGATGGGTTTACAGAAAATTTAAGGACTAATACGGCCCTTGTCAGAAGAAGAATAAAGGATCCACTCTTTTCAATTAAATCAACCATCGTTGGAAAATCAACAAAGACGATTATTAACATTGCCTACCACCGTGGAGTAGTTAAAGATGGATTGGTTGATGAAGTAATGAAACGTCTAAACAATATTGAAATTGATGGAATTATTGACTCGGGATATATTGGAGAGCTAATTGAAGATACCCCATTTTCACCGTTTACAACCGTTCAAAGTACGGAGCGACCCGATAAAGTTGCGGCCTCTATATTAGAAGGTCGAGTAGCCATTTTTGTTGATAATTCGCCCTTTGTACTAATTGTTCCCGCTTATTTTTGGCAATTTTTACAGGCAAGTGATGACTATTATTCTAGATATATTACTGGTACATTTTTTCGAATCATCCGTTACTTTGCATTTATTATCAGTCTTGTACTTTCTTCTATTTACGTAATGTTAGTTAGCTTCCATCAAGAAATGATTCCAACTGCGTTAGCATTAACAATTGCATCCGGTAGAGATGTGGTTCCATTTCCGGTCTTACTTGAAGCTCTCATCATGGAATTAAGTTTTGAATTGATGAGGGAGGCAGGTTTAAGGATGCCAAAGCCCGTCGGCCAAGCTGTAAGTATCGTGGGTTCTCTCGTCATTGGCCAAGCGGCCGTCCAAGCTGGCTTAGTTTCGCCTTTTATGGTGATAGTCGTCGCTATTACGGGAATTGCTTCATTCGTTATACCGAATTATGCTGCATCTTTTTCTATAAGGTTAATAAGATTTCCATTGTTAATTGCTTCAGGAACGTTAGGTTTACTTGGATTTGCAGTTGTGTTTACCCTTATTACTATTCATGCCTTGTCATTGAGGTCCTTTGGAGAAGCATATTTGGCCCCTGCCAGTCCATTTCAACCAACTGACCAGAAAGATACGATTATACGGATGCCATGGTGGTCAATGGACCGGTTACCACATCTAGCAAACAAAAAAAAGCGGGCAAGTAATAGTCAAAGACCAGAACCTCCTAAAAATAACAATAAAGAGGATGATAGCAAAAGCTGACTTCGCTATAAATGCAGGTACTTGAACTTTCTTTGTATTGGAGTGAATACAATGCGTCCAAAATATATGATAATCTTTTTAATTTGTTTATTAGTATTAAGTGGCTGTAAGACTGGGAAAAGAGAATTAAGTGATTTAGCACTTGTTATGGCGGTAGGTTTGGATAAAGGGAGTAAAGCTGAAACCATAAAAATTACCGCACAAATTGCTAGGCCAGCCGATGCCAGAGGTCAAACAGGGGCTCCTTCAGGACAAACTGGAGATCCAATATGGTCTGCTTCAGCGGAAGGAGAGACCATATTTGAAGCAATCAGAAATTTATCAACCTTTTCCTCAAGAAGAGTTTTTTGGGCCCATAATCTTATTATTGTAATTAATGAGGATTTAGCAAAGGAAGGAATAAGGAACATTATTGACTTTTTCACTAGAAACCCAGAATTAAGAATGAGGACGTGGGTGGTAGTAACACCTGATAAAGCATCCCAAGTCGTTAGTACAATGACAGGATTAGAAGTTGTTCCAGGAGAGGCATTAGATAAGTTATTCAGATATACATCCATTTCCGTTCAAGCGCCTCGAACGCAAATGATTGACCTGCAGGCAGCATATCTTAGTGAGAGTACTCAACCAATTTTGGCAAGAGTGCACTTAATTAATCGTGGTGTCTCCAACAAAAAGCCAGGACAAGCTGGAGCATACAAACAAGTAGAGCTGTCAGGTGCAGGGATATTTAAAGGTGATAAACTCATGGGCTATATAAAACCGATTGAAGTGAGAGCAATGATTCCGTTCATCGAGCCGCTGGATACTGGTGTTTTAGCTTTGTCTTGTCCTGGTGACAAGCATAAAAAAGTAACTGTTGAACTAAAAAGTCAAAAGTTTACCGTCACTCCAACTTATAAAAACAATAAGCCTTTTTTTCGTGTGTCGTATCAGACAAAAGCAAGTATGATCGAAGCGGCCTGCCCCTTCTCATTAGAAGAAAGAGGAAAGGTAAAAGCGTTAGAAAAAAAGATAGAAAAAGAGAAGAAAAAAGAATTTGAGAATATCGTCAGGATGGCAAAGTCTAAATATAAGTCTGATTTTCTTGAGTTTGGAAGGACATTTAATAATAAATATCCAATTGAATGGAGGAAAATTGGTCCCAATTGGGAGACAGTCTTTCCCACAGTCGTAGTAAAAGTTGATACTAAAGCAAAAATTACTGATACCGTTTTATTAGAAAAACAGACAAAACCAGGAAGTGTGAGGAACTAAATGAAGGTTAGGATTTCAAATGGAATATTTATGGCCTTAATAATAAATATGGTTTATGCGAAAGCAATTGGTTTAACCCAAGGATCAATAGCTCGTGAAGTGGGAGGGGATATGTGGATTTCTACAATTTTATCCTCCATTCAAGGTTGTTTAATGATGCTTTTGTCTGTCTATGTCATTCGAAGAACTCCGAACCAGAACATATTCGAACAAAGTGAAACATTGTTAGGAAAATGGTTTGGGAAAATTATCAGTTTAATTGTATTTTTCTTTTTTGTTGCTGCGACAGGAGCTGTATTTACGACCTTTGTATATCATCTTAAGGATTATTTTTTACCTGAGGCCCCAACTGTTCTATTCATTTCGGCAGGTTTCATAATTGGTGTTTTTGCTCTTTTTCACGGTATTGAAGTTATTGGGAGGCTGGCGCTTATCGGGGTTTTTTCGATAATAATGCTCAATATCTTAATAATTATTGGTTCGATATCAGACTTTGATATTAGGGAGTTAATGCCTGTTATCCAATTTGGTCTAATAAATGACCTATGGGCAAGCAGGTACAATAATAACGATTGGGCAATGGCAACAATGATGGCAATGATCATTTTACCAATTGTAAAAGATAATAAAACATGGGGGAAATCAGGAGCATATGGAATATTGCTAGGAGGGGGGTTCGTCGTCATTTGGCCTATCCTTGAGTCAGGAGTCTTATCACCTGAAGTAACTGGTCAATATATTATCTCTTGTATGCAAATGGCAAGAAGTGCAGAAATAGGCTTATTCATCCATCGTTATGAAATGATTATGATTGCATTCTTTTCACTTTCTGCATTGGTTCAAATAATTATGACGTTTTATTGTGCAACCATTTCTATTCAAAGTTTATTTGCTATAAAAAATTACAAACGTGTCATCATTCCAGTTAGTATAGTCCTTAGTGCTTTTGGTTATTGGGTAGTACTTGATCATCACCGTGCAATCACTTTTATTGAGTCTGCATGGGTTATTGTAGCGATGTCTATTTCTGTTGGAGTGCCTGGAATCCTGTGGATCCTTGGTATCTTATTGAAAAAGAAATTAAAGAAGTCTCAGGACATAAGCGTATAAATTAAACCCTATCCAGTGAACTTCGATAAGATCACTAAATAGGATTTGATTACTTTCACTTTTTTAGTAAGTTTTAATAATTTGATTTTGCGGACAGGGCAGCATTGGTTCCAGCCAGCCTCCCAGTCACAAGTGCAGAGGTAATATTATATCCTCCCGTATAACCATGAACATCAAGGATTTCACCACAAAAATATAAACCATTCATTAATTTAGAGCCCATCGTTTGCGGCTCGATTTCTTTTACAGACACGCCTCCACCAGTAACGAAAGCTTTTTCGAGAGGCAAAGTCCCATTGACTTTAATCAAGAATTGCTTGCAGGTTTTTGTAAAACTACGAATTTTTTCATTGGAAATCGTGCCACCCTGCTCAGATGGGTCAATCCCATTAGTATCTAATAGAAAAAGTAGATAACGTTCAGGAAGAAGCCCTTTTAACGTGTTTTTGATACTTTTCTTTGGTTCGTTTTTGACGAGTTTGATAATCTCTTGAAAAACTTCTTCTTCTTTTTTATCAGGCAAGACATCGAGGCTCATCACTACTTCTTTGAGATTCCACTTCTTCATGGCTTTGACCACGAACTGACTGCAGCGCAGCACGGCAGGTCCGCTGAGTCCAAAATGAGTAAATATCATATCCATGCGATGCGAGATAATCGGCTTTCCTTTTGGATTTAACACACTTAAGTCAACGTCTCTCAGCGATAAACCTTGTAGGCTCTTATTTTTAATAAAAGATTCACTAGAGGTGACTGGCACTTCCGTTGGAAATAAATCCGTAATGGTATGACCTGCTTTTTTCGCCCAGGCATAGCCATCTCCGGTTGAACCGGTATGTGGAACGGACTTTCCTCCAACAGCAATCACGATTGATTTAGCTTCGAATTTTTGACCGTCCTTCAATAAGACAGCAGAAACGGTTCCATTTTCATAGAATAGATCTTCGACAGGACTATTTTTGAAAATCCTAACATGAAGCTTTTCTAATTGAGTTAATAGCGCGTCAACCACTGATTGAGCCTTATTGGAAACGGGGAACATCCTCCCGTGATCTTCTTCCTTTAATTCAATTCCTAATTTTTCAAAGAACTTAATAATATCTTCATTACTAAAGATTGAAAAGGCACTATATAGAAACTTACCGTTTCCCGGCAGGTGTTTGATAATTTCTTCAATTGGAAGGCGATTGGTAACGTTACAGCGTCCGCCACCCGATATTGCTAGCTTTCTGCCGAGTTTGTCACCTTTATCAATTAATAATACCTTGGCACCTTTTTCACCAGCCGCAATCGCTGCCATTAACCCAGAAGGTCCGCCGCCGATGACAATTACATCATAATTCATATTTCCACCACTTTTCATTTATCCATCACTCCATTATAAACATTTATCACCAAAATAAAACGAAAGTGGCTAGTTTTTCATAAAATTAACTTGGTTGTTAGTAGCGCGAGAGAGAAAGAAGTTGTAAACTACTAATAGTGTGCAAAAAAAGTCGAAATTCGTTTGTGAAAAAGCGCACGTATTTCTTCGGGTAGGAAGGGATTCTATGCAATCAAAGCTTTTGCGGGGAACATTTATTTTAACATTTGGAACAATACTATCTAAGGTTATCGGATTAATTTATGTTATACCGTTTTATCAAATTGTTGGGAAATACGGGACGCAGCTCTATTCTTACTCGTATGTCCCTTATACCATCTTTATCAGTATTGCAACCGCAGGTGTACCTCTGGCAGTTTCAAAATTTATTGCTAAATATAACGCGCTTGAAGAGTATGCCGTTGGCAGGAAGCTCTTTAAATCGGGACTGGTGGTCATGCTCTTAACGGGGTTTGCCGCATTCTTAGTTATGTATTTTGCCGCACCGCTATTGGCAGGGTTAAGCCATCCTGGAAAAGGCCAAATGGCTCATGTCATAACTGTGATTAGAGCAGTTAGTTTTGCTTTGATTGTTGTTCCATTTATGAGCTTAATTAGAGGTTATTTTCAAGGACACCAATCAATGGGACCTTCAGCCGTTTCACAAGTCGTCGAACAAATTGTACGAATTGTTTTCACTCTTGCAGGGGCCTATATTGTTTTGAAGTTTTTAAATGGGACAATTGTTTCAGCCGTTAGTGTGGCCACCTTCGCGGCGTTTATCGGAGCGATCGGGGGATTAGTTGTTTTATTCTGGTATTGGTTTAAAAGAAAATCCTATTTGAATGAACTTCTTGAACATGATAAAGGGACGATTAATGTCTCTTTAAAGGATATATACAAAGAAATTTTCATATACGCAGCACCCTTCGTTTTTGTTGGGATTGCCAATCCATTATTTCAATTCATTGATCAAATTACGATGACTCGAGCCATGATGGATGTTGGGATTAATCAGAAGCTGGCGGATACAGCTTTTGGGATCTTGAATTTTGAGTCCCATAAAATTGTAATTATTCCTGTATCACTCGCAACTGCGTTTTCATTAACGTTAGTACCGAGCATTACAAAGGCATTTGTAGAAAATGACCGCAAGAACTTAAACCATCAATTAAACCAAACTTTTCAAGTAATGCTCTATTTAACCTTACCAGCGGCGATTGGGCTTTCTTTATTGGCAGAGCCGGTGTACACAGCTTTTTATGAACACGATAGCCTTGGGGCACAAGTATTAGCGGCATATGCACCGGTTGCGATTCTTTTTTCACTTTATTCTGTCACGGCAGCTATCTTGCAAGGAATTAACGAACAGCGATTTACCATCTTAAGCTTACTTGTGGGTCTGTTATTAAAACTTGCTCTTAACATGCCATTAATAAAAATGTTTGAAACAAGAGGAGCCGTTCTTGCTACCGCACTTGGATATACAGCGGCAATTGTCATTAATCTACTTGTTATTAAATCATTTTCAGGCTATCGATACCTGCTCGTGTGGCGTAGAAGTTTATTAATTATTATTTTCGCTGGATTAATGTGGGCCGGAACAGAGATTGTCTATAAATTACTATTATTATTCCTTTCACCTGCATCAAAGGGTCAATCCGTTTTGCTTATTCTAATCAGTGCCGGAGTTGGCGCTGTTATCTATTTTTACTTAGGACTGAAATCAGGACTAGTGAACCGCTTATTTGGTAATAGGGTTGATCGAATTAAGCAAAAACTAAGGTTAAGATTTTAAAAAATCTTCTTTAAAAGGAGATGGGACAGTTGAGAATTGATAAAATGCTGGCTAATCTTGGCTATGGCAGCCGGAAAGAAGTGAAGCAGCTTCTAAAAAGCAGTGCGGTCAAGGTTGATGATGTAATCGTTAAGGATGCAAAACAGCATGTGGATCCATCGATACAAACCGTGACATTAAATGGAGAAGTTATCGAATATAAAGAATTTATCTACTTGATGATGAATAAACCGCAGGGGGTATTATCAGCTACGGAAGATAACAACACTGAAACCGTCATCGATTTACTAGAGCTTGAGGACCAGGTCTACGAACCGTTTCCTGTCGGCAGATTGGACAAGGATACAGTAGGGCTACTGCTAATCACCAATGACGGTCAGTTGGCGCATCGTTTGCTTTCTCCGAAAAAGCATGTTCCAAAGACATACTTTGCTGTCATTGACAGTGAAGTGACGGAAGAAGATGTGGTGGCATTTGCTAATGGAGTTACCTTAGATGATGGCTATGAAACAAAGCCGGGGGAATTGAAAATAATAAAATCCGGTATTCGTTCCGATATCGAGTTAACCATCACAGAAGGTAAATTTCATCAAGTGAAAAGAATGTTTGAAGCTGTAGGAAAAAGTGTCGTTTACCTGCAGCGGATTTCGATGGGTCCCTTGCCATTGGATGAAACACTGGAGTTAGGTGAATACCGGGAACTGACAGACGAAGAAGTAGAGTTATTGCGAGAATACCATGTTTAATATTTTAAAACGAAAAAGCAGCTAAAAAAATAGCTGCTTTTTTGTTTTAAAAATGGGGTTGATTATTGATAGGCATTCACATTTAGCAATGTTTCCAAATCAACAATTTCAACATTCCTTTTTTGCAATTCCTCGATTAGGAGCGGCAAGGCTTTTTTTGTCTCACTCTTGTCAGAATCGGAATGCATTAAGATAATGTCTCCATTTCGAAGATTATCGATCACATTGCGAATGATATTTTTTGAACCTTTCTGCGACCAATCCAACGTATCAATCGACCAAAGAACAATGGAATAACCCTCTTCTTTTGCAACCTCCGCCACCTGTCCATTGGTGTCTCCATAGGGTGTACGAAGAATTGCTGGCTCTTTCCCAATAACAGATTCAATTGCTTTCCCTGCTTGATCCATTTCATGACGATTGGCTTCTTTGCTTAATTTGGTCAATTCCACATGATTAAAGCTATGGCTTAAGACTAAGTTTCCATTTTTAAAAGCATTCATTACAACATCAGGATGCTTATTTACCTTACTTCCAATAAAGAAGAAGTTACCTTTCACATGATGATTTGCCAAAATCTCAATGATGGCCGGAGTAATTACTTCATCTGGTCCATCATCAAATGTTAACGCCACCTGTTTTTTATCTGGGCCATTAATATAAACATTATCTTGATTTTGGGCAAAGAAAACGATATCTTTTCGCCATTTTTGCATCGATGTCCAGGCGGATTCTGATAGTTGATTCGATTTTCCCTTTATATCTAGAATGTACTTATTTTTCGACGCAGTCCCAATAGACCTTTTTTCATTAAAAACTGAGATATGTTCAATGAGATTATTGCTTTTTGGAATAACCACCTTAAGTTGAATTCCTTGGTTCAACTCATAAACATATATATTTTCATTGGTGTTATCGCGTATTTCCGTGGGCTGACCAAAGGATTTAACCAACATCTTGTCTGAAATTTCTTTAAGATCATCAGCATAGGAACGGACGTCGAAAATTTCGCCTGCTTTGTTATAGCCTAAAACGATATTTCTCCCTTCAAAGGTGGCATAGCTGCCAACACCGGCTTGGTCAACCTTGTCGGGTTCACCCCATTCAGAGTTTGCCTGGCCGATTGTGCTATCAAACGCATTAAAGGGACAGTCCTTTACCATTCCTTTTTGAGCTAAATCCTTTATTTCATCCAACTGTACACTATAGGAATGGTTTATTTCTTTAGGCTGTAGGGCATTTTGCTTTGGCTTTACATTTTTGCTTGGATGTGGCTTTTCTGAATCACAAGCTGTAAATAGAGTAATCATTGAGAAACAGACAATCAATATGAGCATGGGTTTCTTCATCCAATTCCTCACCTTCTGAAAAATCAATTCTTAAGCTAATCATAGCAAAGTCCTTCCCGATTGGAAAAAATAAATTCTATCCAACGTAAAAAGGACAAAGCATTAAGCCTTGTCCTAGATTAACGTTCATTTTAATTAAGCCTCTAAGAAGGATTTCAACATCCAGTTATGTTTGTTAAGTTTTCCGATAAGTTCTAAAAACATATCACTGGTTACTTCGTCATTGTTTTGTTCAGCGATTTCCATCCCCGCCTTTAACTCATCAATGATTAATGAAAAGTCATGAACGATTGTTTGAACCATTTCTTCAGCAGATAAGGTTTCACTGGTTTCTTCAATCGTTGCAATTTGAAGATATTCTTTAAACGTAGAAATTGGACTACCGCCAATCGTTAATAATTGCTCAGCAAACTCATCAATGGTCGCTGCGGCTTCCTCATATAATTCTTCAAATTTGGCATGTAAGGTAAAGAAGTGAGGACCTTTCACATACCAGTGGAAACGATGTAATTTAGTATATAGGACATTCCAATTAGCAATTTGTAGGTTTATCATTTGTTCAACTGTCATTTAGCATTCCTCCTAATTTCTTATCTAAATTAATTATAACATATATTAATTAAAAGTAAATATTAAATTATAATTGTTATAAATAAGATAAAAACATTTTTTTAAAATAGTAACTAGGGAGAACTCTGGGTAACTTAATAATATTTACTTGAAAGGATACCTTAATATTAAGGGGGAACGGTCATGAAACTTACTCACGAGCAGGCAATAGAGTTACACGGCTTTAATAACTTAACGAAATCGTTAAGCTTTAATATGTATGATATTTGTTTTACGAGAACGCGAGAAGAGCGTGAAGCTTATTTGAATTATATTGATGAACAATACAGTGCGGACAGGCTGCAAAAAATACTAATACATGTTTCAGATATCATTGGTGCACATGTTTTAAATGTGGCGAGCCAAGACTTTGAACCCGCTGGGGCGAGCGTGACTCTGTTGGTATCCGAGGGGCCGGTTGCGAATGCACCGTCTGAATCCTTTGAAGAATCCCCTGGGCCGCTGCCGGAGTCGGTAGTGATGCAGTTAGATAAAAGTCATATTACGGTCCATACATACCCGGAATTTCATCCAGATGAAGGAATTAGCACGTTTAGAGCGGATATTGACGTTTCCACCTGTGGTGAAATTTCGCCGCTTAAGGCTCTCCATTATTTAATCAGGTCATTTGAGACGGATGTAATGACGATTGATTACCGAGTCCGCGGCTTTACGAGGGATAAGACAGGGCATAAACTCTTTATTGACCATGAGATAAATTCCATTCAGAATTACATCCCGGAAGATGTCGGTGAGTTATTCGATATGATTGACGTCAATGTCTATCAGGAGCATATTTTTCACACGAAATGCAAACTGCGTGAATTTGATTTAAATAACTATTTGTTTGGTTATACAAAAGATAAATTAACACCTGATGAACATATCGAGATCACGGAGCGTTTAAAGATTGAGATGGACGAAATCTTTTATGGGAAAAATATAGTCCAATAAAAAGAGCACGGATTCCGCGCTCTTTTTGCTTACTAAAAGTTAATCATCCAACAGATGATGGAGCATTCTATTCTTATCGTCAAAAAATTGTTTCATTATCCGATAATGGTTCGTTTCTTCAAGTGAGCTTTCTTTAATACCCTCTTCAGTAAATTCAAAGATCAACGCATGTGGATAGGCCATGATGATGGGCGAATGGGTCGCAATGATAAACTGGGAATTTTCGTTTACCAAATCATGAATCCTCGTCAGCATCGACATCTGCCGCAATGGGGAGAGGGCTGCTTCTGGTTCATCTAAAATATATATCCCATTGCCTCGAAACCGATGTAGAAACGTAGCAAAGAAGGCTTCACCATGTGACTGTTCATGGAGAGAAACACCGCCGAAGGAATCGATAACTCTTCGGCCGCCGTCGCCTTTATCGAGCTCCTCAATATTTGAAGCTACATTATAAAAACTTTCCGCTCGCAGGAAAAATCCATCCCTTGGTTTTTCAACCCCTTTAATGACCTTGAGATAATCAGCAAGAGGAGAATGTGAATCATAGGTTGAGAAATTGAAATTAAAAGAGCCGCCCTCTGGATTAAAACCAAGCGCCACCGCAATTGCTTCTAGCAAGGTGGATTTACCCATGCCGTTCTCACCGATGAGGAAGGTAACATTCGGATGAAAAGCGAGTTCATTTAAGGTCTTTATACTAGGTAAGTTGAAGGGATATTTATTAAAAGAAGGAATTTCATCTCTTTTTAAATTAATTCTTCGTAAATATTGAGAAAATAACATAGTGATTACCTCAGATTCTTATTAAATTAAGAAAAAAAGCAAGCTTAATTACATTTTACAGTAGCACGTTTGTACTGCCAATCCTATAAATAGATTGAAATAATCCTGGCGATCCAAGCATTTTGCATGATAATAAATGTTAACGGTGACTTTAATTAATGGGTAGTCAGCAATTTCTTTAAAAAAGTTGAGTTAAAGTTTATTGTTATTTTGGCACCCTGTTGATTGGAGTGGAAGGCACGCAGACTCCTGCGGGAGTACGGGGCAGGGGAGACCCCGCAGGCGCTTCAGCGCCGAGGAGGCTCTCCGGCACGCCCGCGGAAAGCGAAGTCCCTGGAACGGAAGTCAACAGGCGATTTTAACAGAGCCTAAAAAAAGAAATACTTGACGTGCAACCATATGGTGTTATATAGTCTAATGTGAAACCAAATGGTTTCATAATTAAAAATAAGCGCAGCAAAATTCGAGGAGGAAATTAATATGGCAAATGAGTCACAGGCAACATTAGAAGATATTAAATATACGGTCGTTTATAATGCTCCAATTGCAAAAGTTTGGGATGCTGTAGCGACAGCAGAAGGTCTAGGTGCATGGTTCATGCCAAATGATCTCCAACCAGTTGAAGGACATGAATTTCATTTAAATGCAGCACAATTTGGGATGTCACCATGTAAGGTCACACATGTGGATCCACCAAACAAACTTTCTTTTAATTGGGGAAAAGATTGGATACTATCATTTGAATTAAAAGAAATAGATGATAAAACAGAATTAACGTTAACCCATGGTGGCTGGGACGCAAATAAAGTTACTGAATTTGGTGCGCCGCACACTCCAATTCGCGACAACATGAATCAGGGCTGGGCAGGGCTTGTGAAAAAATTACAAGCATATGTTGAGGCATAAATGACAGCTTCCTCGGCAAAGCATGATGTCTTTCAAGCCATCGCTGATCCAACAAGACGGAAACTGTTAAAACTACTTAGCAAAGAAGAAATGCCTGTCACGGCAATTAGTGAACACTTTCCAATCAGCCGAACCGCTGTATCCAAGCACTTACGTGTATTAGCAGATGCAGGGTTGGTTAAGGAACGGAAAGCGGGCAGGGAAACAAGGTACAAGCTTGAGCCGGAACCCTTATATGAATTAAAAGATTGGCTCCAATATTTTGAATTATTTTGGGAGAATAAATTATCAGCACTTAAGTTCTTTGTTGAAACGGATGCGAAAGAAGACAATGAATAATAATATCAATAATAATTATCAGCAATAGCACAAATAGAAATGAAAAAAAGTGATACCCCTCTTATTCGATGGGTATCACTTTTTCTGTTTTCAGTTAAGCCAGGATTTCACCGGCAACCTTTCGTCTAACAATAAAAGAGAGGATGATTAGAAAGCCAATCGTTGCCAAGCTTACGGATGTACCAATTAAATTATTCGGATTAAACACAAATCCAATAAAGATAATACTTAAAGATACAATTGCAAAGATAGTAGTATAAGGAAACCATTTTACGTTAAAAGCTGGCTTGCTTTTGTAAAGCGGCCTTAATTTAAGCTGGGCTGCACAAATACTAATCCAGATTAACATGACCGTAAACCCTGGAATGGTCATGAGATAACCAATAACCTGACTAGGTGTTAAATAGGCTAAGTAAACGCCTGCTAGTATACAAATACTTGTAAGCATAATACCTGTTAATGGGATTCCTTTTGCAGAGAGTCTTGCTAACCCTTTAGGTGCAACGCCACTTTGTGCCATCGAATACAACGTTCTGGATGTCGCATAGATACCTGAATTTGCGGCCGAAAGTACCGCTGTTAAAAGAACAAAGTTCATAATATGTGCTGCTCCCGGTAACCCGGTTGTGCTGAAGACTTGAACGAAAGGACTGTCTGCTCCCGTAACCTTGTTCCATGGCATGAGTCCACAAATGATAAGAATTGGTAAAATGTAAAAAATAATGACACGCCCAACCGCGCCTTTAATAATTTTGGGCAGTACTTTCTCGGCATCTTTTGTTTCGGTTACAGCAACACCGATTAATTCGGCCCCGCCATAGGAAAACATGACGACTAAAAAGGCACTTAATGTTCCCCCGATTCCATTCGGGAAGAATCCGCCATGACCAGTATAGTTCGAAAGTGGATCTTGGATAGAACTAGGAATGATACCCAGGAGGAGAGAAAAGCCTAATATAATAAAAGCAATCAGGGCAATAATTTTAATTCCTGCAAACCAAAATTCAAGCTCACCGTAGTATTTTACTTGAGTTAAATTTATGCCAACAATGACGACTGCACAAAGGAAACTAAGGAGCCATAATGGTATCGTAGGAAACCAGAATTGTAGAAAACTTCCCGCTGCTAATAATTCAACCACCGTTACAATAATCCAATTGATCCAGTAGAGCCAACCAACGAGATAAGAAACTTGGAATCCAAATGCTTTATTTACTAAATGCTGGACATTTAAATTCGGAAAAGCAAGTGCCATTTCCCCTAAGGCAGCCATAATGATAAAGAGTAATAGACCACCAATTAAATAGGCAATTACTACACTGGGTCCGGCAATCGCTAATGTATCGGAACTGCCTTTAAAAATTCCTGTACCAATCATACCAGCCAAGGCGATAAACTGGACATGCCTCGGTAATAATCCTTTTTTTAAATTCTGCTGATTATTTTCCATGTTATTCCTACCTACTTATCTTTTTTGCTTAGACGCTTTTAAGCGCTAAAGTATTATATTGATATACTACCATACTATTAAAAACTGTCAATTAGTATTGAAGATTTTCAGATGCCCTGCACAACAAAAACTTAGTCGAATGACAGAGATGCTTTAAGGAATCTTGTGAAAGGGTTAAAATATTAACCATGAGAATTTTTTTTGGTTGAAGGAAACTTTGTTTAATATGGCGAATATAATAAATAAAGGTAGGAGATGATTATTATGTTCGTAACCCCTCGATTGCAACGGAGGATTTTCATTTATTCATATGTATTTAGAAAACTAGGCATTTTAAGTGAACAGGAATATAACAGAATCACTGACAGTATTACTGACCAATTACACGAACACCATTGATTTTTGATAAACAAAAAACACGCGATGGTCTCGCGTGTTTTTTTATGGTATTGTTCTATTTTATTAAGATGACATTTTTACTCTTTTTTGTGTAGTAGTCCATTTTCCGCGGCTTGGGCTAATTACCAAGTCATTATAGGCTAAGACATTTAGATCTCGTTGTATGGTGCGAGGAGTGATACCAAATTCCTCTACAAGTTCTTGCGTAGAAACAGTGCCGTTATTGCGGATAAACATGTAGATACATTTGATGCGGTTTAACATCCGGTTAGTTGAAGGTTTCAAAGAACCACTCCCTATCCTTTTTTCAAACCCATGGCAATACCCTGCTACCGACAGCCTATTTGAAGATTCCTCTTCAAGAATATGTAGTTTTCTTTTCCGCGCAGACATCTCCTTTTCATGGATGATTACTGTGGATACTTGATATCTTACATCTATCCTTATTGTAACCACAAAATCAGAAAATTTCCACCAATATACTTAAATTTACAAAATAATCTTCAAAAATTTACATAAATTGTTCGGATATTTGCCCTCCTTTGCTATACTCTTACTATAGGTTATGGGTTTTAATGTATGGATTATGACAAATTATTTGAATTTTTAGTTAAATTATTTGATTTTTTTCGATTGGCAAGGAATGAATAAGATAGTAAAAGGGGAATGGGGAAATGAAATTTGCAATCTTGGATGGGAATATTATTGAGCGTTCAGAAGCAAAGGTTGATGTAGAAGACCGAGGCTATCAATTTGGCGATGGTGTGTACGAGGTTATTCGTGTCTATAATGGAAAGATGTTCACAGCAACTGAACATCTCAATCGTTTTGAAAAAAGTTTAGATAGTATTGGAATCACACTTCCATATACGAAGGAGCGTTTAACAGGATTACTTGAAGAGCTTATTGCAAAAAATAATCTCCAGTTAGGGACAATTTATATGCAGAGTACGAGAGGAGTCGCACCTCGTAATCACGCTTTCCCTACGGAAAATGTAACGCCTAGCCTTGTAGCCTATACAAAGGAAGTAGGCAGACCTTTGGAAAGCTTAAAGGCTGGTGTAAAAACAATCGTAACAGACGATATTCGATGGCTGCGCTGTGACATCAAAAGTTTGAATTTGCTAGGCAATCTTTTAGCAAAGCAAAAAGCCACTGTTGAAGGCTGCTTTGAGGCGATTTTGCATCGGAGCGAAGAAGTGACGGAAGGAAGTTCCTCCAATATCTTTGTCGTTAAAAACGGTATTGTCAGCACGCATCAATCGAATAATCTCATTTTAAAAGGGATTACAAAGGATGTCATTTTGCAGGTCTGTACAAACAACAATATCGTGGTGGAAGAACGAGCATTTACACTTGAGGAATTGGTGAATGCTGATGAGGTGTTCCTATCAAGTACAACTGCTGAGGTCATGCCGATTATTGAAGTGGATAGGAAGCCTGTTACGGATGGTTTACCCGGCCCTGTTACAAGAAAGCTACAGGAATTGTTGGAGCAAGAAATTGAAAAACAATGCGGAACACTTAAAGATAAAATTTTTAATTAGAAAAAAAGACGTGAGCACAGAAGTATAGTGTCCACGTCTTTTTTTTTAAAACATGAATAAGTCACTAGATAAATACCTTTCCCCGGTATCGCAGGCTATACAAACGACTACATCATCAGGAGTTAAGCGTTTAGCCACTTCTATGGCTGCGAAGCAGGCACCGCCGGAGGATGGTCCGACAAGAATTCCTTCTTCGGTTGCCAAACGGCGTGCGATATCATAGGCATCTTCATCATTAATTTGATGAATTTCATCATAAACATCTTGATTAAGAATAACTGGGATAAAACCTGGGCTAGTCCCAACTAGCTTGTGTTTCCCTGGTTTTCCGCCTGACAAAACAGGTGAGCCCTTCGGTTCGACCACATGGACCGTTAAGTTTTCATAGTGCTCTTTTAAGGTTTCACCTGTTCCAGTGATGGTTCCACCAGTTCCAGCTGTGGCAACAAAAGCAGCCAGCGGTTTCCCAATTTCTTTCATTGCTTCGATAATTTCAACTGCGGTAGTGAACCGGTGGGCATCCGAGTTTGCATGATTTTCAAATTGCATCGGGACAAAACTATTGGGGATCTCCTTTGCTAATTCCAGTGCCCTATTTATAGCACCTGGCATTTTCTTATCTCCGGGAGTAAGGACAACCTCTGCGCCGTATGCTCTTAGGATGCTGATTCGCTCTTGTGTCATTGTATCAGGCATCACAATAATCGACCTATAGCCCCTAGCTGCTGCATTCATGGCAAGGCCAATCCCTGTATTGCCGCTGGTTGGCTCTATAATAGTTGAACCTGCTGTTAATTTTCCAGCCTTTTCTGCTTCGATAATCATATTAAAAGCTGCCCGGTCTTTTACGCTTTTGCTGGGATTAAAGTACTCCAGCTTTAAATAAACCGCGGCACCGTCTTTAGGTGCTAATCGGTTTAATTTAACTAAGGGTGTATCCCCGATTAATTCAGCAATATTGTTAACTACTTTCATAAGGACCGTCCTTTCAATACTTGTAGTAAATTCTTAAATTTTGGATTCCTACTTCATCATAAATAAGTTTTAGGGCTTTGTAAAAAAAATCGGTCAATTGTCTGTCTGTAATTAGATACATTTAGGACAGAATAGACTAAAATTAACTCAAAGAAGAAAGGAACATCCCAATGGAACATAGCTCTCATTTTTTCTTTGCCGTAAGAATCCCGGAGCAAACGAAATTAAGGATGCAAGAACATATCGAAAAAATAAAGGAAAGGATCCCATTTAGCCGTTGGGTCCATTATCAAGATTTGCATATAACCTTAGCATTCCTAGGCAGTGCTCCACCTGATAAACTTAAACAGGCAGAGAATCAAGTTCAAGAAGCGCTTAAAGATGTGCAAACATTTACTTTGAAAATCAATAAACTTGGATTTTTTGGAAATGTTGACTCTCCGCGTGTTTTTTGGGCTGATACTGAGGAAAGCAAAAATTTGCAATCGATTAGAAATAAGGTATTTTCCGCTTGTGAGGAAGCAGGGTTTCAGCTTGAAACAAGGCCATTTCGTCCTCATATCACGCTTGCTAGAAAGTGGAAAGGGGAACAACCTTTCCAACCCGAACTGCTTGGTCTTTGGGAAGAATTTCAGCCTGTCCCCCTATCATTTGAAGCAGGTGAAGTAGTAATTTATCAAACACACCTTGATAAAACACCAAAGTATGAAGCGATAAAAATATATCCGCTAGTAGATAAAAATTAACTAAAGGTTGGTCGTATGAAAGAAATTTACTTTATTGTTAATCCAAAAGCTGGCAACGGCCACTGCTTTAAAATATGGGAGAGAGTGGAACGGCAGCTTAAGGTAAAAAAGGTACCCTATCTTGCTTTCTTTACTGAATTTCCGGGTCATGCAAATATCCTTGCCGGACAAATAGCACTAAAGAACCCGGAGCAAAAGATGATTATTGCAGTTGGCGGGGATGGAACGATGCATGAAGTGGTGAATGGTGCAGTGAAGGAGCGTCATATTACATTAGGATTTATTCCAGGCGGGTCTGGGAATGATTTTTCAAGAGGATTTCAAGTTCCTGTCGACCCCGTCGAAGCATTAGAGATGATTCTCCGCCTGGCGAAACAAACAGGTCAGCCAATTGATGTAGGGAAAGTTACCATGAATGATTCCCATGAGCACTATTTCATTAACAATATGGGGGCAGGGTTTGATGCCACCATTTCCTATGAAGTAAATCAATCACGGATGAAGGCTCTATTCAATAAACTTTCGCTGGGCAGGATGGTTTATGTTTATTTCCTCTTAAAAAAATTATTTACTTATAAAACCTCTACAATTGATTTATCAATTGACGGAGGAAAGCATATATTTGAACAAACATGGTTTGTAACGGTTTCCAATCAACCATTTTATGGTGGGGGGATGAAAATTGCTCCTGCTGCAGAGCCTGATGATGGATTATTTGATATAACCGTTGTTCAAAGATTATCCAGATGGAAGCTCTTACTTGTTTTTGTCAGCGTGTTTTGGGGAAAGCATATCTATTTTAAAGAAGTAAAAACATATAGAGGCAGGGATGTTTCCATCCATTCGCAGGTAAAACTCTTTGTCCATGCAGATGGGGAGCATATTGGATTTACACCTTTAGATATCAACCTTCAAGCAAGCGCTTTACAGGTGTTAACGAGAAGAAAACGTGCGGAAGAAGTGGAGTTGAAAGAGAGGGACTCGAATGATTGCTACTAACCGAAATTTCTTTGCTTATCTAGATGAGATGAAGATCATTACGATTCTTCTTCCACTTTCCTACCATCACGGTTTGTCATCCTCTTTCTTAATTTCGAGTGATTTTCAAGAACATCCATTGAAAATCATTGAGAAGTTACAAATTGATAATAAAATGAAATATATTTGTGAATTATCAAAGGATTACTCCTTTGATAAACAATATTTGATTATTGATGAACATGGTGGGAAAACTGACCTGCAAATTGGTGCTGTGATTCGTACGGAAGCCTTTGATGAGAAATTCTATTATGATGGGAATGACCTTGGAGTTACCTTACATGCTGGGCAAACCATTTTTAAACTCTGGGCACCTACCGCCACGCAAGTAAAAATAAAGTTACGGCCTGCTAATAGTAGTTTTTCAGAAATTGTAAAAATGAAACGGGAGGATCGCGGCATATGGTCAGTGACGGTTAACCGAGATTTAGAATTCTATCATTATAGTTTCCTCATCCTTGTGAATCAAGAATGGCGTGAGGCAGTCGATCCTTATGCTAAGGCGGTGACTGTCAACGGAGAGCTTGGGGTCATTGTGAGTCTTGAGAAAACACGTAGGCCGCGTCCAAGCTTACCCTCTATTGAAAGTGCTGTTGATGCCATCGTTTATGAAACACATATTAGGGACCTCACCATTCACTCCAAAAGCGGTGTAAAGAATAAAGGACTTTATCTTGGTGCAGCAGAGCTAAATACAAAAGGGATAGACGGAGAACCTACCGGGTTAGCTTATATGAAAGATTTGGGGATTACCCATATAGAATTCCTCCCCTTCCATGATTTTGCCGGTGTGGATGAACGGCGGCCAAGTAATGAATATAATTGGGGATACAATCCGCTTCATTTTAACGCTCCCGAAGGAAGCTATTCAACGAATCCTGCCAATCCCTATTCAAGAATCATTGAATTAAAAGAGTTAATTGATCAAGTCCATAGTCTTGGTCTTCGAGTAATCATGGATGTAGTTTATAACCATGTATACATCCGTGAGACATCTTCCTTTGAAAAGGTAGTCCCTGGTTATTATTTTCGCCATAATGATATTGGCCTCCCTTCAAATGGGACTGGTGTGGGGAATGATATTGCATCGGAACGGAAAATGGTCAGAAAATTTATCGTGGATTCCATTTCGTTTTGGCTGGAGGAATATCAAATTGATGGGTTTCGTTTTGACTTGATGGGAATATTGGATGTAGAGACCATGTCTGAAGTTAGGAAAGAGTGCGACAGACTGTCAAAAGGAACTATAATCATCGGTGAAGGCTGGAGTCTGAACACACCACTTCCAGTCGAGCAGAAAGCAACGATTGCCAATCAAGCAAAAATGCCAAACATAGCTCAATTCAATGATAGATTTCGTGATTGTATAAAGGGTAGTTCCTTTAATTTGTTTGATAAGGGCTACGCTTTAGGAAATGAGCACTACCTAGAGGCGGCGAATGAGGCAATTACGGGGAGTGTCGGTTTCACGAAACAGGGGTCGGCCGTTTTTCATGAACCGTTCCAATCTGTAAACTATGTTGAATGTCATGATAATCATACAATGTGGGATAAACTTCTTGCTTGTCTCCCTGATGCAGATGATTCTTTACGAATCAAGTATCATCGTCTCGCTACAAGTATTGTCTTATTGTCACAGGGAATTCCTTTTCTTCACAGCGGTCAAGAGTTCTTTCGGACAAAAAAGGGTGATGGGAATAGTTATCGTTCCCCGGATGAAACCAATCAGCTCGATTGGGAACGAAAAATTTTGTATAAAGAAAACGTAAAATATATTAAAGGGGTTCTTCAAATCCGTAAAACGTTTCCTTGTTTCCGAATGAGAACTGCTGCTGAAATTCGTACAAATATCCGCCAATTACGATGTGAAGTACCGGTGTTGGGATATTTGTTTACCAGTGAAGATGAGCTGCTCTTATTCATTAACTCCTCATCCAAGAAGCAAACAGTTTTAATTCCAGATGGGGATTGGGCGGTGTTAGCAGATCATAACCAAGCTGAAATTTCTTCCAAGAAGTTTTTGTCTGGTGGACAAATTATTTTAGAACCAGTATCCATTAATGTTTTACTGAAAAAATAGTTTCTTCAGATTTACTTGACGAAAAAAGGTAATTCGAGATAAAATTTATTAAGATGGCTATTGTGTGCAATGGTTTCAATAGCTTTTTTTTTATTTCTAAAAAGTAAAAAGCTGTTGATGAAACTGTGGTAATATAAGACCTTCCGGCAGCACTGGTTTTACCTCTTAAACAGAAGGGGAATAAGCCCATAAGAACGGCATAAATTGAAGGTGAGCAATTTTGGATCATATACTTGGACAAGAATGGGAAATTACCCCTGCTGGAGGCAAAACAGGTGAAGCCTTTTATGCAAAATATAAAGACCAAAGACTTTTCTTAAAGCGGAATTCGTCTCCGTTTCTAGCTGTTCTTTCAGCTGAAGGTATTGTCCCAAAGCTTGTATGGACAAAACGGTTGGAAAGTGGAGATGTTATAACTGCACAGCAATGGCTTCCCGGCAGAGAGTTAAAGCCGTCAGAAATGAACCAAGAGCTCGTGGCGAGACTGCTAAAGAAAATTCATTGCTCAGAACCGATGCTAGGAATGTTAAGCCGGCTAGAGAGCGCTCCATTACATCCCGAACCATTATTGCAAAGGGTTGCGAATGAGTTAGATGAAGAGGTGCTCCACTTGCCTGAATCGCAAAAAGCAATGGACTTTTTAAAAAAGGAAGCTTTAAATGTCTATTGCGATGAAAAAGTGGTTTGTCATGGTGATGTCAACCATAACAACTGGCTGCTTGCTGAAGACAACCAGTTGTACTTGATTGATTGGGATGGGGCAATGATTGCCGACCCTGCCATTGACCTGGGGATGCTCCTTTATTGGTATATTCCAGAGAATAACTGGCAGGATTGGCTAGAGCTTTATGGTGAAAAGCTGACGGAAGATCTTAAACTGCGCATGAAGTGGTATGTGACCATTCAAACTCTTTCTTCGATCCAATGGTATAAAAATAAAGATCGCTTGGAAGAAATGAACAAGTGGATCAAGTTTTTAGATGAAATTCTCTAGTTATGAAAACTGTCCAATATCACTTACCCAATTTGATAAGTTTTCTTGGTTAGATAAGATGTGTTGATCTAAATCTGAAGTACCAACCCCATGTTGGCTGTATTGGTATACTTCTTGTAAGATATTTTTTACATTTTGATCAACCTGTGTGTTTACCATTAGGGATTTCACTAAGCGCTCCAGTTGTTCGCATTCGGAAACGGATCCGCAACAATCGGTTTGGTGATTGTTTAATATATCTTTTAACAATGTAACTTGGTCACCATGACTTAATGGCATGAATGTACACCCTCTCAAGTGTTATTTAAAAACAAGAATTCACACTGTTAGGTTGTGAATTCTTTTTTTGTTTATGCATCATCTTATTACCATATAGTTAAACTTGTTGGACAATTGGTGCATGATATATAGTAAACAATATTATTTTTAGGAGTGTCAGAAATGAGAGTCAGACATAAACCTTGGGCAAAGGAAAGAATAGATCAATACCCTCAATATGTAGTTGCCAATCCAGAAGAATTTAAAGGAAAATGGCACGAAGTATTTGGTAATAATCATCCCCTTCATATTGAAGTAGGTACCGGCAAGGGTCAATTTATGACCGAAATGGCGAAAGCAAATCCGGGGATTAATTATATGGGGATTGAACTTTACGATAGTGTCATCATTACGGCTTTAGACCGTTTAGTTGAAGCTGATTTACCGAATCTCAGGCTTCTTAATGTAAATGCAAATGATTTAGCGAAATACTTTGCGAAGAATGATGTAAATCAGGTCTATTTAAACTTTTCCGATCCATGGCCAAAAGGGCGCCATGAAAAGAGAAGATTAACGTATAAAAATTTCTTAAAGCTATATGAGGATATTATGGTTGATGGTGGGGAGATTCATTTTAAAACCGATAATCAGGGTTTATTTGAATATTCGTTAATGAGTTTTTCTGCGTACGGCTTATTATTAAAATATGTAAGTCTAGACCTTCATAATAGTGAGTATGAAGGAAATATCATGACAGAGTATGAAGAAAAATTTTCGGAAAAAGGTCATCGAATTTACCGTTGTGAAGTCAAATATCCAAACTAATTTTGGGGGACAGTTCAATTATGAACTGTTCTTTTTGGTTTCTTAAACCATGGAGTCAATGTTAAAATATAGAAAAAAGGGGGATGAGAAGTTGGAAACATTAAAAATTGGCGGCGTCTCACTGACATGGTTATCTGGAGGGGTAACCAATTTAGATGGTGGGGCTATGTTTGGGGTTGTTCCAAGAGGATTATGGTCTAAGAAATATCCACACAATGAGAAAAACCAGATTGAATTGCCAACAGACCCTTTTGTTTTGCAAATGGATGGAAAGAATTTCTTAGTTGAAACTGGGATTGGGAAAGGAAAGTTAACGGAAAAGCAATTAAGAAACTATGGGGTCACTAGTGAATCGGAGCTAGATGAATCGTTAGAAAGGTTAGGTTTAAGAGCAGATGAGATTGATTACGTTTTAATGACCCATTTGCACTTTGACCATGCTGGAGGTCTGACAAAGCTTGAAAAGGGGCAATATGTTTCCGCATTTCCCAATGCACAAATTATAACTTCACGAATAGAATGGGACGAAATGCAGAATCCGAACATTCGTTCGAAAAATACATATTGGAAAGAGAACTGGGAAGCAATTGAATCACAGGTGGTTCCGTTTGAGGGAAAGTGGAATTTAGGAGCGATTACAATGGTCCATACAGGTGGTCATAGCGATGGACATTCCATCCTTATCATAGAGGATGCGGGGGAAATATTAATTCATATGGCAGACCTGATGGCTACACATGCCCACCAACCGGTATTATGGGTAATGGCTTATGATGATTACCCGATGACCTCAATCGCAGCAAAGGAAAAATGGCTGCCCTACGGATTGGAAAAAAACGCTTGGTTCAGCTTTTATCATGATGCCTTTTACCGTGCAGTAAAGTGGGATGCAAATGGGAAAGAAATAGTAGAGAGTATTAAGAGAGGAGGATAAGTCAAAAATAGCCGTTTCCATGGAAGGAACGGCTATTTTGGTTAAGATATATTAGATAAGATACTCACGTCGATAAGTGTTCCTGTTTGCGCATCTGCAATAAATTCAAATTGCTCGGTTGTACCATTGTTATTTTTAGATATTCCACCCTTGTAGACACGATAATTGATTTGCTGCTTTTCATACGGCTCTGCTTCCATATGTATCCATGATCCACTGATTGGCCCATTCTGATTAAATTGTTTTTTCACTTGTTCTAAGACTTTTTCAGGTGAGACATGCATTTTACAGGCAATAACTTCTTTTGCAGCATATCCTCCGATGATACCAACGGCTGCACCGAGGAGAAACGACTTCCAATTCATAGCAGGACCCCCAAAAGGTAAATTTGGAAAAGATAGGATTCTCCTCTCAGTATATCGTATTTGTTGGTAGGAACATACTATTACCGATATTAAATTCAATTGATGGAAAGAGAAACCAAAATTCTGTAATATACAATTATCTACATAAATAAATTTGAGAAACCAAAGGAGCTTCAGGAAAAATGAACGAACAAACCTTAAAGCTTTTTCAAACGTTAACAGAACTTCCAGCTGCCCCTGGAAACGAACATTTAGTAAGAAAATTCATGAGGGAACAATTATCCCAATACTCAGATGAAATTGTACAAGATAATCTTGGCAGCATCTTTGGTGTGAAAAGAGGCACTGAGACAGGTCCTACTGTCATGGTAGCTGGTCATATGGATGAAGTAGGCTTCATGGTAACATCAATTACTGAAAATGGAATGCTTCGTTTTCAGCCGCTTGGCGGATGGTGGAGTCAGGTGATACTTGCCCAACGTGTTCAAGTAATGACAAATAATGGTCCTGTTATTGGTGTCGTTGGTTCGATTCCACCACATCTATTAGACGATTCCAAGCGCAATAAGCCAATGGAAATTAAAAATATGCTGATCGATATCGGTGCCGATAATCGTGAAGATGCGAAACAAATAGGGATTAAGCCTGGTCAGGCCATCTTACCTATTTGTCCATTCACTCCAATGGCGAATCCGAAGAAGATATTAGCTAAAGCCTGGGATAATCGCTACGGCTGCGGTCTTGCGATTGAACTGCTTCAAGAATTAAAAGACGAAAAATTACCCAATACGCTATATTCAGGAGCAACGGTTCAAGAAGAAGTGGGTTTACGCGGGGCACAAACAGCCGCCAATATGATAAACCCTGACATCTTTTTCGCACTAGATGCAAGCCCGGCAAATGATATGACAGGTGATAAAAATGAGTTTGGCCAATTAGGTAAAGGGGCGTTACTCCGCATTCTTGACCGGACAATGGTGACGCACCGCGGGATGAGAGAGTTTGTACTTGATACAGCGGAAGCTCATAAAATTCCATACCAATATTTTGTTTCGCAGGGCGGAACAGATGCAGGCCGTGTTCATCAATCAAATGAGGGAGTACCAAGCGCGGTAATCGGTATTTGTTCGCGTTATATTCATACCCATGCCTCGATCGTTCATATAGATGATTATGCAGCGGCTAAAGAGTTAATCGTTAATTTAGTCAAGGCCTGTGACCAAACAACGATCGATACCATTAAAGCAAACTGCTGATATTAAGAAGGGGGCATGAATATGCCTCCTTTAATTTGTCAAAAGAGGAGTTATCATCATGAAAATTATTATTGGATCAAAGAACCCAGCTAAAATTACTGCGGTAAAAAATAGTTTCTCTCATGAAGGGGAGTTTGTTTCGTTAGATATCCCATCAGGTGTAAGCGAGCAGCCATTTTCTGACGAAGAAACGATTAAAGGAGCCATTAATCGGGCTGAAGCCGCCTTAAAACAAGGAAATGGCGATATTGGGATTGGACTTGAGGGAGGCGTTCAGGAAACGAGTTACGGATTACTCATTTGTAACTGGGGCGCCCTCGTAACGAACGAGAGCGAGCCGATTATTGCTGGTGGTGCAAGGATCCCTCTCCCTGAAGAAATTGCAGTCCGATTAAGAGCAGGGGAAGAACTCGGACCCGTCATGGAAGATTATGCAAAAAATAAAAACGTAAGGAAACAAGAAGGTGCTGTCGGGATTTTTACAAGTGGAATGGTTAATCGATCGGAAATGTTTACTCATGTTATGAACCTTTTAGTGGGACAATACCAAAGAAGCATATAATTGGACTGAAAAGCTTTAGTGCTGATATGATTTGTGAAGATAATTGAGTAAGGCATAAATCCAAACGGAGGCGTTGAATTTGAAGAATTTAGAGTCAACAGAACAATTCGAACAGCTGCGTGATCATGGGAAAACCATCTTCATGTTTTCAGCGGGCTGGTGCCCGGACTGTCGAGTAATTGAACCGATACTACCGGAAGTAGAAGCCAAATTTAATGAATATACCTTTATACATGTTGACCGTGATCAGTTTATTGAAATATGTCAGCAATTAGATGTCTTTGGCATCCCAAGCTTTATTGCCTTTGAAAATGGGAAAGAGCTTGGCAGGTTCGTAAGTAAGGACCGAAAGACACAAGAAGAAATTGAAGGTTTTATTTCAGGGTTGAAATAAAAATTCTGAATCCCTCCATCACCTTTTGAGATGGAGGGTTTTTCATGTAATATAAATAGTGCAAGCTCCTAAATTGGAGGGATTAACAAATGAAAATGGATAGCAGAAAAATGAAAAGTGAATTAGAGCAACGCTTGGCTAATAAAGACCGGGTGATTTCCTATGACCGTGAGAAAGATCAGCTTCGTTTTGAAAGTAAGCTGACAGGTAAAGGGATAACCGTAGCGTTACCCGGGATTATTGCCAAATGGCATGTTGAAAAGGAAAAAGCGATTGATGAAGTCGTTTATTATATCGAAGAAGGGCTCCGTGCCATGGAGGACGATGTTCAATTATACAATCATGAGAAAAAAATCTTTCCCGTCATCCGCTCCTCGTCTTTCCCGAAAGAAGCAGAAGAGGGAGTACCATTCTTAATTGACGACCACACAGCGGAAACAAAAATTTATTATGCGTATGATCAAGGCAATACCTATCGTTTAATTGACTCACGCATCATGGCTAAAGAGGGCTGGGAGGAAAAGAGAATCAAGGAAATTGCCTTATTTAATGTAAGGTCCCTGTCGACTCCCCTCAAAGAAGATCAAGTGGCTGGCAATAGCTTTTATTTTCTTAATACAAATGATGGCTACGATGCAAGTCGGATTTTAAATAAGGGATTTCTTCATGAAGTGGAGAAGAGGATTACCGGTACGATGGTTCTAGCAGTTCCGCATCAGGATGTATTAATTATCGCTGATATTCGTAATGATCGAGGCTATGATGTGCTTGCGCAAATGGCAATGAGCTTTTTCGCAAACGGTCATGTGCCTATTACCGCCTTATCCTTTTTATATGAAAATGGTGAATTTGAACCTATTTTTATTTTAGGAAAAAATAAATAATCAAGGGAGAAGAAGGATCACATCGTGTATGGTGATCTTTTTTCAATGCGCAATATTTAGTCTGCATGTATTTTGACTCATTTAAAAGAATTGTGTCGATATAATATGAAAAACTGATAAAATAGAGTGATAGATGAACGTAGAAAGAGTGATAGTTTTGAGCTGGTTCCAAAACCTTTTTCAAAGATTAAAAAAAGATGAAGAGGATGAAGAATTTAACGGTTACATTTTACATAAACATGAAGGTCTGCCGTTATTAAACAAATATGAAAATCTAAAAGATCTAGATACCAAAGTTTCCTATCAATACCCAAAAGGCAGTTATCGTCCTTCTTATCCTCCGCTCCCTAAGGTAACTCATAAGGAAAAGGAAGAAACATTACGTCAAAAAAGAAATGAGCTACTTCCTGAAAAAAGAACAGAACGTGTTCCAGAAAATAGAAAAGAACGTGTTCATATAAAAAAAATAATAACTGAAAAACCTGAAGTTAAAACAGTTAAAATGGAAGTGCCTAAAACAAAAAAAGAACCGTCGATAAGAAAAAGCGGCCCTTTTCAGCCAACCGAAATTCCTTCTCCTGTTTTTGGATTCAATCGGCCAAAGAACACGAATACAATAGTGGAGCACGAATTGAGCCATTTTTTACCGGATGATGTTGAAAATCGCTTAGACAGCTTAACTGCTTCGAAAGATGTGATTTCAGGGATTGAGTTGACGGTTCCTTCAAAAAATGACAAGCACGTACGAGATTCAGACACAACTAAAAAAGAAGACTATCGGGAAGGTCATGTGGAAGATATTACGGAATCTCCCGCTTCTGAAACGCCTGAATGGATTCTTGCTCCATATGTTCGAATGCCACTTGTAGAAGTTGAGATGGATGTTGTTCAACAAGAGGGAGAAAATGATTCAGTCCATGAAGCGGAAGAATTATTAGCATCAGCAGAAGATACCCTAGAGGAAGAGATTGAATTAATTGCTGTTGCAGAAGCTCCATTAGAGACTGCTCTGAAAGAAATTGCTATTGCAGAGACTCCAATAAAGGGCATTGAAAAAATAGCTGATTTCGTGTCCACAGAAGCAGCAGTGGAGGGATACCCTGAACCGTCTGAACCTAAGCGGAAGCATATGCCATTTAATGTGATGATGTTAAAACAAGACAAACAGAAATGGGAAGAGCGAAAGCGAATAAGAGTTACGGAACAGCAGGTCGAGGTCCCAATAGAAAATAATCAGGCTGAGGCGGTTAGTCAAGTCATTGATCTCTTCCCAGTGAATGAAAAAGAGAGTACAGAACCTACGGATGAGGGTTATTATACCTTCCCAACAGATGGTTTACTTAACCCTCCAGTTACAGTAATGAATGATACCAAATGGCTGCTAGAGCAAGAGGAGATATTAAACGAAACCCTACAAAACTTTAATGTTGGTGCCAGTGTGGTGAATGTGACCCAAGGTCCTTCTGTTACGCGTTTCGAAGTTCAACCGGAGCCGGGTGTCAAGGTAAACAAAATAACTAATTTAAGCGATGATATCAAGTTAAGTCTTGCCGCTAGGGATATTAGGATGGAAGCCCCCATTCCCGGAAAACATACCATTGGGATAGAAGTTCCAAACCAAAAATCACGACCGGTATACATTAATGAAATTATTCAAAGCAGTATATTTAAAGAATCTACTTCGCCACTAACAGCTGTCCTTGGTCTGGATATTGCCGGTAAACCGATTGTAACGGACTTGAAGAAGATGCCTCACGGTCTGATTGCTGGTGCAACCGGGTCAGGAAAGAGTGTTTGTATTAATACCATTTTGGTTAGTTTACTATTTAAAGCGAGCCCGGAAGATTTAAAGCTTCTGCTCATTGATCCAAAAATGGTTGAGCTTGCACCATACAATCGAATTCCTCACCTTGTTAGTCCAGTCATTACAGATGTCAAGGCAGCGACGGCTGCATTAAAATGGGCAGTAGAGGAAATGGAAAGACGGTATGAATTATTTGCACATACCGGTGTTCGTGACATTAATCGCTTTAATGAATTGGCTATAAAGCATAAGCAGTATTCTGATAAACTTCCTTTCATTGTGATTGTTATTGATGAGCTAGCAGACTTAATGATGATGTCCCCTGCAGATGTAGAAGAAGCCATTTGTCGGATTGCTCAAAAGGCTAGGGCCTGTGGTATTCATCTGATCGTTGCAACTCAAAGACCATCAGTTGATGTCATTACAGGATTAATTAAGGCAAATATTCCAACACGGATTGCCTTTTCCGTTTCATCACAAGTCGATTCACGGACTATTATTGATATTAGCGGTGCAGAAAAGTTACTCGGACGAGGAGATATGCTATTTTTAGAAAATGGCTCTTCCAAACCAGTCCGCTTGCAAGGAACGTTTGTATCGGATGAAGAGATTGACCTTGTAGTAGGTCATGTGAGGGAGCAACGGGAACCCGATTACTTGTTCGAGCAAGACGAACTATTAAAAAAAGCACAAGTAACTGAAAATGAAGATGAACTTTTTTATGAAGCATGTGAATTTATTATTGACCAAGGCGGTGCCTCCACTTCAAGTCTGCAAAGACGTTTTAAAATAGGCTACAACCGTGCCGCCAGATTGATGGATATGCTTGAGACCAGTGGCTATATTACAAGCGCCAATGGAAGCAAGGCGCGTGAAGTATTAATTACTTTAGCTGATTTAGAGTCCATTCAAGATGCTAGTGCAAATAATTAATCTATAGTATTCTTTAATGGCAGGGATAAATAATATATACTGGACTGACTAGTGCGGCGCTAAAGATTAAAGTTGCAAATAGTTTTTCAGGGTGAACAGTGGTATAATAATTAAATATGTTTTTAAAAGTTACTTAATTTATGGGGTGTATTAGCACTCAGTTTTTCTTGTTAGCAAATACAGACAGATGTCATATACTGTTTTACAGATAGACGTTGTTGGAGGTTCTTCTATGACTATTTACCATTTTGTAGGTATAAAGGGGTCTGGAATGAGTGCACTCGCACAAGTTCTACATGATATGAAATTTAAGGTGCAAGGCTCCGATGTCGAAAAGCGCTTTTTTACACAACTGGCCCTTGAACAATCAGGGATAACAATCCTTCCCTTTCAAAAAGAGAATATTAAGCCAGGAATGACGATTATTGCAGGAAATGCTTTTCCAGATACCCATGAAGAAATTCAAGAAGCCATGAAACTTGGACTTCCTATTGTGCGTTACCATCGGTTTTTGGGCGACTTTATGCAGAACTTTACGAGTGTTGCCGTTACTGGTGCGCACGGCAAGACGTCGACTACAGGTTTGCTTGCCCATGTGATTGAAGGAGCTAAGCCTACTTCCTTTTTAATTGGCGACGGAACAGGCAAAGGTAGAGAAGGCGCAGAATATTTTGTGTTTGAAGCCTGTGAATATAGACGGCACTTCCTGTCCTATTTTCCTGATTATGCGATTATGACAAATATCGATTTTGATCATCCCGATTACTTTGCTAATATTGATGATGTCTTTTCAGCATTTCAAGAAATGGCCATTCAGGTGAAAAAAGGAATCTTTGCTTATGGCGATGATGAGCAACTTCAGAAAATTCAAGCCAAGGTTCCTGTTTTGTTTTATGGATTTGGCGATGAAAATGATTACCAAGCCAAAAATATTGTGAAATCAACAAGCGGAACAAGCTTTGATGTATTTATTCGCAATACATTCTATGATACCTTCTCGATCCCGACCTTTGGCGATCATAGTGTGTTAAATGCACTTGCCGTAATCGGTTTGTGTCATTATGAAGAAATAAATGTAGAGGTAGTCAAGGACCAATTAACTACCTTCCAAGGTGTCAAAAGGAGATTTTCAGAAAAAAGGATTGGGTCACAGATATTAATCGATGATTATGCGCATCATCCGACGGAGATAAAAGCTACGATTGATGCGGCTAAGCAAAAATACCCGGATCGAAATATTGTGGCGGTTTTCCAACCACATACTTTTTCACGTACTCAAGCATTCTTGGAAGACTTTGCAAAAAGTTTGCGTGAAGCAGATAAAGCCTATTTGTGTGAAATCTTTGGCTCTGCTCGTGAAAACCATGGGAAACTATCCATTAAAGATCTACAAGATCGAATTGAGGGCTCTGAAATAATTACAGAGGAAAATACTTCTGTTTTAAATCAGAACGAAAACAGCGTCATAATCTTTATGGGCGCAGGAGACATTCAAAAATTCCAGGAATCATACGAAAAACAACTTATTAAATAAATTGAAAAGGATGCCAGCAAAAATAGCTGACATCCTTTCTTTTTATTTAAGGTTTTCCGGATTTAATACTTCTAACTCAGGAAGAACAAACAGCCCATCTTTACGAATTAGTACCTCATCAAAATACATTTCCCCGCCGCCGTACTCAGGACGTTGGATATTAACCATATCCCAGTGGATATTTGAATGGTTGCCATTAAACGCATCATCATAACATTGCCCAGGAGTAAAATGGAAGCTTCCAGCAATCTTTTCATCAAACAAGATATCCTGCATTGGATTAAGGATAAATGGATTGACTCCGATCGCAAATTCTCCAATATAACGAGCCCCTTCATCTGTATCAAAAATTTTATTGATACGGCTGGAATCATTGGACTCCGCTTCGACAATTTTCCCATCTTTAAACGTCAACTTTACATTTTCAAATGTAAAACCTTGATATGGAGAAGGTGTGTTATAGGTAATAACTCCATTAACTGAGTCTTTAACAGGGGCGGTATAAACTTCACCATCAGGTATGTTTAACCGTCCGGCACATTTAATAGCTGGAATATCTTTAATAGAAAAGCTAAGGTCTGTTCCTGGACCAGTGATTCGAACTTTGTCTGTTCGGTCCATTAGCTCTTTCAGACTATCCATAGCTTTATCCATTTTTCCATAATCGAGGTTACAAACGTCAAAATAAAAGTTTTCAAAGGCTTCGGTGCTCATTTTTGCTAATTGGGCCATTGATGAAGTTGGATACCTGAGGACAACCCATTTTGTCTTAGGGACACGGATATCACGGTGAACCTTTTTACCAATTGTATTACCGTGGATTTTCATTTTATCATCAGGAACATCTGATTGTTCACTGATGTTATCTCCCGAACGAAGACCTATGTACGCATCCATTTTATTCATCACATTTGCTTCGAACTCTGCCATCATGTTAAATTGCTCTTCCTGTGCTCCTAATAAGAGCGAACGGTCGACCTGATGGTCCTTTAACAACACAAAAGGGTATCCACCAGCTAAATAGGCTTCCTTTACAAGAGCGGTCACAAGTTCACGCTGAAGCCCAAAGTTTTCAATTAAAACCTTTTCACCCTTTTGAAGCTGGACCGAATAATTAATTAAGTTTTTTGCTAACTTTTCAATACGAGGATCTTTCATTCTTTACGCCTCCAACAGAAATATGTAGGTACATTCATATTGTAACCGAATGAAGGCTGAAAGTTGAAAAATAAAACTTTTATGTCAATCCCTGATGAAATTTTTATAAGAAGCGGCAGGAGATGAAGACAATTATATGGAAGTAGTATAAGATAATTAACGAGGTTTATAACTTTCCGTGATGGGTAATACATATTGATAGGATTAAGGCGGAGGTGCACGATGCAAATTATTTTATACTTAAGCGTAGCCTTGATAGCAATCGCGTTTTTTGTGCTTGTCATCTTTTTATCGACAACACTCAAATCATTTCAAGTTACACTTACAAGCGTTTCAAAAACATTAACCGGATTAGAAAAACAGTTGGATGGCGTTACAGCAGAAACCACGATTCTTCTCCAAAAAACAAACGCACTTGCAGATGATATTAAGCAGAAAACGGATCGTTTAAACAGTGTGGTTGAAGCGGTAAAAGACGTAGGTACAACGGTTACCAAATTCAATGGGACATTACAAAACATTACTCAAACTGTGGATATGCAAGTCGAGGAAAGTAAAGAAAAAATTTCGCAAATTGTTCAGTGGAGTAATATCGTACTGGAATTGAAGGATAAGTGGCAGGCAAGGAAACAACAAAAAACGACGGTAAGCTTAGATGAAAGCAAGAAGGTTAGATCTCATTAGAATATAGAGGAGGATATTAAGATGCCTAATAGAGAATATGATTCACGTGATACGAATCAAACTCGGAATGAGGAGTCTTCCAATAGCTTTTTGCTGGGAGCAATTATCGGTGGAGTTGTTGGTGCAGCTGCAGCACTGCTATTGACTCCAAAGACAGGAAAAGATCTTCGCAATAAGTTTACTAACCAAGCGGGAACGGTCATTGATAAGACCTCCAATATTCGCGAAAATGTTATCACAAAAAGTAATGAATTCGTGTCAAAAGGCTCCACTCTATCCCAAGGGATTGTCCTGCAATCGGCAGGGCTTTTGAGTAAGGTAAAGGGTAAAATAACGAGTCATGATGAGTTGGAGGAGGAAGGAGTCTTAAATTATATCCCTCTTCATACTCCAAATGAGAAGACAGAATCGAAACGGTCAATCCCGATTGGACATCTAGATAGTTCTGAAATAAGAAAAAAACTTGAAGAAGCTGAAAAGGCATTTGATGAGGAAGAAAACAAAGTTAAACTATAAAAAATTAGCAGCATGCTAAATCTGATTATTTGTGATACAAACGGTGGAGTGATAAAATTACTTCACCGTTTATTTTATTTCTGGAGGTATGTACACATGTTAGAGAAGATTGATTCGATTGAACAATTTGATGACGTTATAAAAAAGGAGAGTAAGTTTTTTCTCTTAAAGCATAGTTTAACCTGTCCAATTAGCCATGCTGCATATAAGGAATATGAAAAATTTGCAAATGAGAATCAAGCTGTACCTACTTATTTCTTAGCTGTTCAGGATTCCCGTCCGTTATCCAATGAAGTAGCAGAAAAGTTCCAAATCAAACATGAATCACCACAAACCATCTTGTTCTCAAATGGAGAGCCTTTATGGAATGCTTCTCACTGGAAAATTACAAGTCGGTCTTTGACCAGTGCTTTTGGGGAAAATTAACAAAAACACTTTAGCACTTAAAAGCGTTTAATCATTAAAGAAAAAATAAGTGACAAACCAAATGATATCCGATATAATAAACCCTAATTATTAAAATGTTATAATATTTAAATTTTTAGGTTGTAAACAATAATCCTATGACAGATGGACTTTAGGCATACAGAACGCTCTCATTAAATGCAGTTCTGTTTAGCTGAGGAAAGGACGGGGACGGAAGATGGGCAAGAAGATTGAATTAGAACAATTGAGGTCGCGTGTCGATGAACTAAACCTAGAATTGCTGAGGTTAATTAATGAAAGAGCTGTGCTTGTCCAAGATATTGGGCGGGTGAAAGAAAACCAAGGGGTTTACCGTTACGACCCTGTCCGTGAAAGAAGAATGCTTGATATTATTAAAGAGCATAATGATGGCCCTTTTGATAATTCAACCATTGACCATATTTTCAAAGAGATTTTTAAAGCGGGTCTTGACCTGCAACAGGATGACCATAGTAAAGCGTTATTAGTCTCTCGGAAAAAGCAGCCCCAAGACACAATTGTCACTCTGAAAGGTGAAAATATTGGCGATGGAAAACCTCACTTTGTATTTGGTCCATGTGCCGTAGAATCCTATGAGCAAGTGGCAACTGTGGCAAAATCAATGCAGGAAAAAGGTTTGAAACTTCTGCGTGGCGGCGCTTATAAACCAAGAACTTCTCCATATGATTTTCAAGGGTTGGGCGTTGAAGGATTAAAAATCTTGAAACGTGTGGCCAAGGAATTTGATATGGCAGTGATCAGTGAAATAGTGAGCCCGGCTGATATTGAAATGGCTATAGATTATATCGATGTCATCCAAATTGGTGCGCGTAATATGCAAAACTTTGAACTGTTAAAAGCAGCCGGCTCGGTAAAGAAACCAATTCTGTTAAAAAGAGGAATTGCGGCGACAATCGAAGAATTTATCAATGCGGCCGAATACATTGCCGCACAAGGGAATGGGCAAATTATTCTTTGTGAGCGTGGCATAAGGACATACGAACGTGCGACAAGAAACACCCTTGATATTTCAGCAGTTCCGATTTTGAAACAGGAAACCCATTTACCTGTAATGGTTGACGTAACGCACTCAACAGGTAGAAGAGATTTATTATTACCATGTGCGAAAGCAGCGATTGCGATTGGTGCAGACGGTGTTATGGCAGAGGTTCATCCAGATCCTGCTGTGGCACTCTCGGATCAAAAGCAGCAAATGGATCTAGATCAGTTTGAAAAATTCTATAATGAACTGCTTGCATCTAACTACGTACGACTTTAATTTCAAATGGATAGATTATATAAAAAACCTTTTGCGATTTCAGTGCAGAAGGTTTTTTATATTTTTATGATAATATTTAGTAACTTTGTGAAAAATGTTGACAAATGCAATTGCGGCTTTGAACTTCTTGTCGTATCATTAAATACATATTAAAGATTGTTTACGTTCTCACAAACAAAAACAAAAACTAAATGATTAATTTTATACAAGCTGAAGTAAAATAATGAAAACGATGTTCGTTTTAGGAGAGTGTGTTAAGTGAATATTACTATTTATGATGTAGCAAGAGAAGCCAATGTTTCAATGGCAACCGTTTCCCGTGTAGTTAACGGGAATCCGAATGTAAAGCCGGTAACTCGAAAAAAGGTGCTGGATGTAATTGATAGGCTAGGCTACCGACCGAATGCGGTTGCTAGAGGCTTAGCCAGCAAAAAGACCACAACAGTCGGGGTTATTATTCCGGATATTTCAAATATCTTTTTTGCCGAATTGGCCCGTGGGATAGAAGATATCGCAACGATGTATAAGTACAATATTATTTTAAGTAATTCGGATCAGAACAAAGATAAAGAATTGCATTTGCTCAATACCATGCTTGGTAAACAAGTGGATGGATTAGTCTTCATGGGTGGAAATATTACTGCAGAGCATGTCGAGGAATTTGGAAAATCACCTGTACCAATTGTGCTGGCAGGCTCGATTGAAGAATCAAGCACAATGCCTTCAGTAAATATTGATTATGAAGAAGCGGTTTATGACTCGATCAAGGAATTTATTGAAAAAGGTCATAAAAATATTGCTTTTGTTGTTGGACCACTTCATGAACCTAAAAATACATTCAAAAAGCTGAGAGGATATCAAAGGGCGTTAGCAGAATCCGGTATTCCTTACAATGAAGAACTAGTGGTTGAAGGAGATTATACGTACGACTCAGGGATTGAAGCGATAGAAAAGCTGCTTGAAGCCGCTGACAGGCCGACAGCTATCTTGGTAGGATCGGATGAAATGGCACTTGGCGTTGTACATGGTGCAGAGGACAAAGGCTATAAGATCCCTGAAGATTTTGAGGTAATCACATCTGACAACACCAGGCTCTCACTCATGGTCCGCCCGCAGCTAACAACAATCATTCAGCCATTATATGATATCGGCGCAGTTGCAATGCGACTGTTAACTAAATTAATGAACAAAGAAAAGGTATCAGAACAAGTTGTGGTTCTTCCACATCGGATCGAACACCGACAATCAACGAAATAAGAAAATGGGTTGACCGTAATTGGTCAATCCATTTTTTTTAAACCGATTCGCTTTTTTGCTGGCTTCTAATTGGGTAGAGTGCTTTTTCAAGAGTTAATAAATTCTTTTCAGTGATCTCAGCTTTTCGAGGGATAGGCGTATATAAGTTATCTGGGTCGTCCCATTCCTTTGGTAATAATACTGGTGATTCCTTTTGCCAGGAATCTAACCATTCCCTTGGCAAACTTCCATAACAGTTTGAGTTTTCTGTCATTTCAAGCCAGATTAATGCCCATGCTCTTGGGACTACCCTCCAGATATCATATCCTCCGCCGCCGACTGCAATCCATTTTCCGTTACAATATTGGTGGGCTATTTCATGCGCAAGCCTTGGGATCTCTCGGTAAATCTTCATTGTTGATGAAAGGTGTGTTAAAGGATCTAAATAATGGGAGTCTGCGCCATTTTGAGTAAGAATCACATCTGGTTTAAAAAACTCAGCCACTTCTCTAAACGCTTGTGAATAGGCGTAGAGCCATGATTCATCCTCAGTAAAGGCATCGACTGGTATGTTGTAAGAATAGCCGTAGCCTAACCCCTGACCGCGCTCATTCACATTGCCGGTACCAGGAAATAAATATCTACCTGTTTCATGAATCGATAAGGTACAGACCTTTGGGTCATCATAGAAGGACCACTGAACGCCATCTCCATGATGCGCATCAGTGTCCACATATAAAACACGAGCATTATATTTTTCCTGAAGGTATTTGATGGCGACCGAGCTGTCATTATACACGCAAAATCCTGATGCTTTTCCCCTGAATCCGTGATGCAAACCCCCACCAAGATGGAGTGAATGGAGTGACTTTCCAGTCATCACCTCGTCGACGGCCGTTAATGTACCGCCCACAAGTAGGGCGCTTGCTTCATGCATGTTAGGAAATATAGGAGTATCTTCTGTGCCAATGCCATAGTTTTCGGCTATCTCTAAGGGTAATTGGCCATTCCCTGCCTTTTTTACAGCCTCTATGTAGCTTGCGTCGTGTATTAAGGCTAACTCTTCCACTGTGGCCATTCTTGGCGGGATGACATCTTCTGGGTTAAGAGCATTGATCTTCTCTAATAAGTCCACTGTTAATTTAAGCCGGAATTGGTCGAAAGGATGCTGAGTGCTGAATTTATAGTTCAACGACGCTTCTGAAAAAATAAACGAACACTTATCGCTCATAGTGAAATCCCCGGAAGATTGGGCCATAATACATGGAAGCCCGCCTGTCTTAGGTCTTGAATTAATACGGTAGGATTCATTGTTTGCAATCTAATCACTAGTATTTTAAATTGCTCATCCGTTTTATCAGGATAAACCAATACACTCAAAATATTTGCTTTCCGGTTTTTAATCACAGCGGTAATTTCACTGAGCTTACCAGCAAGATTAGGAATCTTAATTTCAATTTGTGAGCCTGGCTGATGGGCCCCTGTTAATTCAACCAATGTCCGCAGCAAATCTGTTTCGGTCAAAATTCCAACCAATTCACGGTTATTTATGATTGGAAGACAGCTGATTTTATGCTCATAGAAAAGGCCTGCCACTTCCTCGACGAAATCAAGTGGGTGTCCAGTAATGACATTTCGTTCCATAATCGCCTCAAGTGGCTTTTTCATGTCTTCCGGATGCTCATTTGCATGAAAAATGGATGGAGTCGCCTCATGTATTTTCGAGACAGTGACAAGTCCAACTAAATGATTCTCTTGATTAATTATTGGAATATGACGTATTTTTCTAGACTCCATTAATTGGATTGCATCCGCAATGGTATCTGTTGGCAGAAGTGTTGCAACATCAGTTTTCATGATTTGTTCTACGATCATTAAAAAATCCCCCTTACCCAGAAAATATCAGGAAAATAATTAGTACATAAACCGGTTCATAAATCTGAGACGGTCAAATTTTTGGATAGTTTCTGTATCAATTCTTTTACCCATCCTAGCCATGAGACAGTTGGCAGGGTGCGAACAAATTTCAGGATCATCGGTTGCATACCACTCAAGGCCGCCCGCATTCATCATTTTCTCCATGATCTTTCTGTACTCCCACACATTTAGTTTGGTCCCCTTTAAATCCCAGTGCCAATAATACTCAGTGGTAATGGTAAGATAATCTTCCATCGCATCATCCATCATCGAGACAATTAATAGGTTTTTCCCAACAGCGCAACCTCTAAATTGAGGAATTACCTCGATGGCCCCTAATTCGATTAAATTATCCATTTTCCCTTCTGACCATCGTTCAAGCGGATCGGGATATAGAAAAGTAGCATAACCAATAATGGTGTTCCGGTGTCTAGCAATAATAATTCTGCCTTCGGGAAGCTCTGCAATTCCAACTAAAGCCTGATGCTGCTGCGCTGGCGGACGAAATGCAATGAGATCCTCATGAAATTCGTAGCCGGCAAGCTTATCTGAAGTTATAGGCCCTTCAACAATTAAAGACCCATGAGATGTTTTTAATTGTTTGGCATTGTATGTCTTTTTGTGTTCCATACGGTCACCTACCTTGGAAAAATGATTCCATTAATAATTCTATTATACATAAAATCTATTAGGGAAAAGTAACTTCACAAAATTTTCTGTCTTAAAGTAAATAATTATTGACTTTTTGTATATAAAAGTAAAAAAATAAATATATAATACAATTTTAAAAATTGTGAATTGTTTATATTTGTACTATAATAATTTACAATAAGGCCAAAGGGGGAGCATTAATGAAAGTGGAAGCGTTGCCAGTTGTGCAAGGAGATCATAATCTAGGTAATTATCAAGAAGTGTACAAGCAATTTGACTGGAAAGAAACTGAAAAAGAGTTTACATGGAGTGAAACGGGGCTTGTCAATATGGCATATGAGGCCATTGACCGTCATGCGAAGACCTTTCGTAAAAATAAAGTGGCTCTTTACTATCGTGATGGTGCTAGAAATGAGAAGTACACCTTTAAGGAAATGAAAGACTTATCAAACAAAGCCGGAAATGTGTTGAAAACATACGGAGATGTAGAAAAAGGTGACCGTGTTTTTATTTTTATGCCGCGCTCTCCTGAACTTTACTTTACGGTTTTAGGTGCCATTAAACTTGGGGCAATCGTTGGCCCTTTATTTGAAGCATTCATGGAAGGGGCTGTCAGGGACCGTCTGCAAGACAGTGAAGCAAAAGTTTTGGTGACGACTCCTGAACTGTTAGACCGGGTACCGGTACAAGACCTGCCTGCTTTGAAGCATATTTTCCTCATTGGAAGTAATGTGGATGAACAAGGTCCATATATTGATTTCTTGAAAAAATTTGAAGGAGCAAGTAAGAATCTTCGTATTGAATGGGTGGACAGAACGGACGGTCTAATCCTCCATTACACATCTGGCTCTACTGGTAAACCAAAAGGCGTTTTGCATGTACATAATGCAATGATTCAGCATTATCAAACAGCTAAATGGGTTCTTGATTTAAAAGAAGACGATGTGTACTGGTGTACAGCGGACCCAGGATGGGTAACAGGGACCACCTACGGAATCTTTGGACCATGGCTAACAGGAACCTCGAACGTAATTGTTGGCGGCCGCTTTAGTCCTGAATCTTGGTACCAAATGATTGAAGACTTCGGGGTAACTGTATGGTACAGTGCACCAACGGCATTTCGGATGTTAATGGGTGCGGGCGATGAATTAGTAAAGAAATTTAATTTGAGCAGCCTCCGCCATGTCCTAAGCGTGGGTGAACCATTGAACCCAGAGGTGGTTAAGTGGGGGTCAAAGGTATTCAATAAGCGTATTCATGATAATTGGTGGATGACTGAAACTGGTGCTCAGCTTATTAGTAACTATCCATGTATGGAGATCAAACCTGGTTCGATGGGAAAACCGATTCCAGGTGTAGAGGCAGCGATTGTTGACAATCAAGGGATTGAACTTCCGCCATATCGGATGGGGAACCTTGCGATTAAAAAAGGCTGGCCTTCGATGATGCATACCATTTGGAATAATCCGGAGAAGTATGAATCTTACTTTATGCCTGGTGACTGGTACGTGTCAGGAGATTCCGCTTACATGGATGAAGATGGATATTTCTGGTTCCAGGGCCGTGTCGATGACGTCATTATGACCTCAGGCGAGCGCGTTGGACCGTTTGAAGTAGAAAGCAAGCTTGTCGAGCATCCTGCTGTTGCTGAAGCCGGTGTCATCGGCAAACCGGACCCGGTTCGCGGTGAAATCATTAAGGCATTTATTGCTCTCAGAGACGGCTATGAAGCAACGGACGAACTAAAAGAAGAAATCCGCCAATTTGTAAAAAGAGGTCTGGCGGCCCATGCAGCCCCACGTGAAATTGATTTCCGTGATAAACTGCCGAAAACAAGAAGCGGTAAGATTATGAGACGTGTGTTAAAGGCCTGGGAGCTTAACCTACCAACAGGTGATCTTTCGACAATGGAGGATTAATTAGTCCCGCCAAAATAAAAGTACAGAAAAACCCACACCGGCAATCGGTGCGGGTTTTTCCATTTATTGTTCAGTTGGTTCAGTTTGAACCTTAGGGTCCGTGGGTACGTTCGGCTTAGTTGGATCTACAGGGGGGATTACTTTAACCCCTGCTTCCACCAAATTCGATGGGGCCGACTCTTTACCAGCAATATCCACTGCTGTTACATAAAAGGAACCAGTACCAACTTTTAATGATCGTTTAGAACCATTGACTACACTGCCTACTTTTTTAGAGCTTACTCCACCCTGATAGACTCGGTAACCAACTATATCATTGTTACCGGATTTAGACCATGTTAAGGTATTGCCTTTTACATTTAAGCTGACACGATCAGGGTTCTTCCCGTCATCATACATTTTTGCAGTTGAAACGAGAATTTTCCCCCAACGGTCCTTTTGTGGAATGAGTTGACTGTAATTATGGAAGTTACTGCCAACCATTCTTCTAATGAAATCAGGATTTAAGATAAGACCAAATTGGGCAAACTCTTTTGGGGTGGAATCCAGAGCTAAATATTTTTTGTCACCCACCATAACAAATTTTCCTTCAATTAAGCTGTCATCCACTTTTCTTGGTACATTATTGACATTGAAATAATCAGATTCAATTAATCCGGCTTTTGAACAAGCCTCCGAAGGAAGCATTCCTGAAACAGCGCAAAAAGATCGTCTGACAATTCCTTTTGGCATTTTAAACGACTTCTTAGGAGCAATTAAATCAGGTCGGATTTTATAAGCTGCGTTCATTAATTGAGCCCAAAGAGTATTGGTCCGACTGCTATAGGACATTCCAGAGGTCTGGAGTGATTTTGGTGTATCATATCCTCTCCAGAGACCAAAGGTAACGTTAGGGTTTGAAGCAACAAACCAGGAGTCTATATACTGATTTCCCGTCCCTGTTTTCCCAGCCCAGTCAGCACTGAAATTTAGTTGATTTCTAACACTTGCTGCCGTTCCCATAGTAACAACGTCTCGCATCATATCGATTGTTAAATAAGCTGTTTGCGGTTTAAAGACTTTAACAGGTTTTACTTGGTGCTGATAGATGACCTTGCCGTTTTTATCGACAATTTTATCAATCATATAGGCATCAATAAATTTTCCATCATTAGCAAAGGTACTAAAAGCATTTGTATTTTCTTCAATCGTTACCCCATTTGTCATGGAGCCGATGGAAGTAGCTAGATTGATATAATCGTCTTTTGTTAAAGAGGTAAATCCCATTTTTTCAAGATACTTGGCAGGCCGTTGATCCACAATACTTTTGTAAAGTTTAACCGCTGGAACGTTATAGGATTTCGCCAGGGCATATCTTGCGGAAACCAATCCGCTGTACCGATAGTCATAGTTTTGCGGCCATGGGTCACTTCTACCGGGTGCTAAGCTTAACGCTACGTTTGGCAGCGGTGTCCCCGGAGCTGCTTTTCCTAACTCCATCGCTGGAGCGTAAATAAGAAGAGGTTTCATGGTAGAACCGTTTTGTCTGATTGCATTAGTTGCGTGATTTAGCTGTTGATCATCATAATTCCTTCCAGCAACAAAACTGATTATCTTTCCAGTCATATTTTCGATCAGTTCCGCACCAACTTCAGCAGGCTCCATCACTGTTTTTATTTCTCCAGTTTCTGGATCCTTTTTTTCCTGAGGTTTATCAGGACCATAATATGGATATTTATCCTTAACCTTCTGCATTGCATCATATACTTTTTTGTCAATAGTTGAATGAATTTGATAGCCATTTTGACGCAGAGCATTACGAGCTAGAATATGATACTTATAGGTTAGATTATCATCGTTCTTCAAGTCCTTCTCTGATATCCCATCCTTTTTTGCTAAGACGGTGGTTAGGACTTCGATTGAACGCTTTTCGATTTCAACTGTTAACCAAGGGTATTTTTCCAGTGGGTTAGCAATCGGTTTAATAAAATCCTTTTTAATATCGTAGGCAGAGGCTTCTGCATATTGTTTTTCGGTAATATAGCCACCGTCAAACATTCTCTTTAGGACGGTTTTCATCCGATTAAGACCTGGTTCAAGATACTTCGGTTCTTTTATAGTACCTTCTCTTGTAAATGGGGTATAACCGAATGGGCTTTGCGGCAATCCGGCAATGAAGGCGGCTTGTGGAAGTGTTAAATCACTCGCCTTTTTACCAAAAATCCCTTTTGCAGCTGCTTGGACACCGGCAATGTTTCGCCCAGACGAATTTCTTCCTAACGTAGATACGTTGAGATAAGCTTCAAGAATTTCTTTTTTATCAAAAAATTTCTCTAAACGAAGAGCAAGTAAAATTTCATTGGCTTTCCTTTGAAACGAGACTTCATTGGTTAAAATTTGGTTTTTTATTAACTGCTGTGTTAATGTACTGCCGCCTGATTGAACCGCAGAGTTAGTTACTTCTTGGAAAACGGCTCGAAATACAGCTTTCGGGACAACACCCTTATGCTTATAGAAGTATTCGTCTTCGGTAGCAACTACGGCATTGACCAAATCATTCGAAACATCGTCCAATTTTACTTCTTCTCGTTCTAAGTCGGTATGAAGTTTACCAAGATAAGTATTGTTTGCAAAATATAACTCAGATGTTTCTGTATAATTATAAATATCTTTTTTCATGCTATCATACGATCGGACAGGTTCCTCTTTCACTAATGAGGCAAAATAACCTGCGCCCACACCAGTTGCAAATGATCCGCCAAGGATTACGACAGTTAATACAAGTAGAAACAAGTTCCAAACGACTTGATACGTGATTCGTGCTCGTTTAACCGTTTTTTTATGGGTAAATATATTCAATACGGATTTTGCTTTTTCGATCCAGGCTTTTAATTTTTCAACCATCTATAGTATCACCTCATCTAAAATCAAGTACATTATAGCATATCAAAGGTATAAAAACTGACAAAGTTCTACATTTATCTGAAATTTCCAGTTATGTTGACAAGGAACATAAATTATGATAAAAAAAACTATACATTAATTTTATATTAAAGCTATGAAGGGAACCAACTGTAGTTCTTCTATCCCTGTTTTAAGAGAGTCAGCGGTGGTGCAAGCTGATACATATAGAAGAATGAATTACGTCCTTGAGCTTTCTCTGTGAAAATCGAATGATAGTAGCAGAGAACGGTCTAAACCGTTAAATTTATTTGAGTTGGAGGAATTTTCCTCAAGCTGGGTGGTACCGCGTAATTATACGTCCCTGCATTTTTTGCAGGGGCGTTTTTATTTTTTCATCAAAATTGGAGGGAATTGGAATGGATTTATTACAAGATTTAGCTTGGAGAGGGATTATCTACCAGCAAACTGATGAAGAAGGTTTAAAGGATTCATTGAACAAGGAACCAATCTCATTATACTGCGGTGTCGACCCGACTGCAGATAGTATGCATATCGGCCACTTATTGCCGTTTTTAACGCTAAGGAGATTTCAACAGCATGGACACCGTCCGATTGTTTTAGTTGGCGGGGCAACAGGCTTGATTGGCGACCCAAGTGGAAAAAGTGAAGAACGAAAGCTTTTAACACTTGAAATCGTTCAAGATAACGTAGCGGGTATTAAGAAACAGTTGGAATCTATTTTCGAATTTGAAGGTGAAAATGGGGCAATCATGGTTAATAACTATGATTGGGCAGGCTCAATGGATATCGTTACTTTCTTGCGTGATATTGGTAAGCATATCGGAGTCAATTACATGCTGGCGAAGGATACGATTGCATCAAGGCTAGAGACGGGAATTTCATTCACCGAATTCACCTACACCATTCTTCAAGCGATGGATTTCCTTCATTTATATGAGCAGCATAATTGTAAATTGCAAATTGGCGGCAGTGACCAGTGGGGGAACATCACTTCGGGGTTAGAATTAATTCGGAAGGTTCAACCAGAAGGTGCAAAGGCATATGGTTTAACAATCCCGCTTGTAACAAAAGCCGACGGAACAAAGTTTGGGAAAACGGAAAGTGGTGCAGTTTGGTTAGACCCGGAAAAAACAACTCCTTACGAGTTCTACCAGTTCTGGATTAATACCGCTGATGCTGATGTCGTTAAATACTTAAAGATTTTTACATTCTTATCGCATGAGGAAATCGAGCAATTAGATAAAGCAGTTCAGGAAGAGCCGCATCTTCGTAAGGCTCAAAAGGTGTTAGCAGAAGAACTGACTCGTTTGATTCACGGTGAAGATTCCTTACAGCAAGCTATTAAAATTTCGCAGGCGTTGTTCAGTGGGGATGTAAGAAGTCTTTCTGCTGCAGAAATTGAGCAGGGCTTTAAAGATGTGCCAGCTTACTCTTCACAAAATGAGGAAAATTTAGTCGATCTTTTGGTTGCGGCAAAAATATCCCCATCTAAGCGACAGGCTCGCGAAGACATTGCTAATGGTGCGGTTACGGTTAATGGTGAAAAAATCACCGACCCTGCTTATGCCCTTACTGAAAAGGATCAGATTGACGGTCGGTTTACGATTATTAGACGAGGAAAAAAGAAATACATGTTAATTAAACACTAATTTATGAGGGGCTTTGGAGATCAAAGCCCTTTTTTTCTAATGCAAAGATATCCATGTAACAATAGGTTAGTATAATTCGTCTAATATATAAGGAACTAATAGGGGGGCTAATAGATTGAAAATTTTATTACACTCAGTATTTATTATACTTATCGCTCTTGTTACCTTTTTCGGACTTGGTCCTGTTTTATTTGCAGATGGGATTTTACAAGAAAGATTATGGACAGCAGCAATCGTAATGGTTATTTATATAATCCTGATGTTTTTATATCGGAAATCAATTCACTGGGTCAATCGAAGATAGAAAATAGAAAAGACCTTTTTTCATACAAAGAAAAACGTCAATCCCAGACGGCTTGTGATTGGTGTGAAAAAATCGTTGATAAATTCCCTTAATCCGCTGATAAGTTGTAATTTTATATCTGAATAACGAGAAAAAACCCTCATGCCATATAGCATGAGGGTTTTGACCTTATTAACGTGAGTAGAACTCGACGATAAGTGTTTCGTTGATTTCAGCTGGCAATTCAGAGCGCTCTGGTAAGCGAGTGAATGTACCTTCTAATTTGTCTGCATCAAAAGTTAAGAAATCAGGAACGAAGTTATTAACTTCAACAGCTTCTTTCACAACATCAAGATTGCGTGACTTTTCACGAAGGCTGATTGTTTGACCAGCTTTCAAACGGTATGATGGGATATCTACACGAGCACCATCAACCATAATATGACCATGGTTTACTAATTGACGAGCTGCACGACGAGTGCGAGCAAGACCTAAACGGTAAACAACGTTGTCAAGACGTGATTCAAGAAGAACCATGAAGTTTTCACCGTGTACGCCGCCTAATTTGCCTGCTTTATCAAAAAGATTACGGAATTGACGCTCAGTTACGCCATACATATGACGAAGTTTTTGCTTCTCTTGTAATTGTAATCCGTATTCAGAAAGCTTTTTGCGTTGGTTTGGACCATGTTGTCCAGGAGCGTAAGGACGCTTTTCTAATTCTTTACCTGTGCCGCTTAGAGAGATTCCAAGACGACGGGAAATTTTCCAGCTTGAGCCAGTATAACGAGCCATGAATGACTCCTCCTTCGTGTTTTTATTTTGGTAAAATAAAAACCGTTATGAGACGCTTTACAGCCATTTTGTTTTCATGCACCTTCGCCCTAGCAGCAGAGGGTTACAAGATACACCATCAAATAAAAGCAATATGCCTTAATGAGGAACAAAATGAGACGAATAAAGTTTTCACATAGGCTGCAATATTTTACACAAGGAGTATTATATAATTTTTATACATTTAAAGTCAAGTATATTTTTAAGTAGTCGCGACATGTGAATTTTTTGTCGGAAAAATTATTTTATCAAAATTAATAATTTATACAAATATATATCGCCAAAGTGTCTGAAGATTAACTATAATTAGGGTACAATGTATAAATCTGGAATTAGATCAGGTGGAACCTATATGGAAATTCTCAAATGCAATGATTTACATGTGCAAGTTAATAGATATAAACAATTAATACTAATTATAGAAAAGCTTCATTCCTTTCTTGATGTAAATATCCTCTTGGGAGAATTTTGCTTAGCCCTGAAGGAAGTGTACCCTGACTTCTCATTTTCCTTATTGCTCTCACAGGATACTTATAACCACAGTGACCTTCCCATTATAGATCTTGAATATGATAGTGAAAATATTGCTGCCATTAAAGCCTATGCAACGGGTGAGCTTCAATTTGAATTTTCATCTTCTGACAAACATGCTATTATTTATGCGCCATTAAAAGGAAAGCGGGTTACTTATGGAGTATTGCAGTTAATTGCAGTGGATACGACTGAATTTCCGGCAAATGAGGTGGAGTTTTTAAGCTTATTGGCGGAATCTGTAGGAAGCTCTATAGAAAATGCTCACCTTTATCAACAGTCAAAGCGAGAAATCGCCAATTTACAACTAATCAACGAAACTTCCCACAGTTTAAATTCTAACCTGCGTTTGGTTGATACGATGACATATATGTCAGAACAAATTATCGCCTCTATTGATGCGCAAGAAGTTGGCTTTTTCTTATTCTTAAATGAACAAGTAAATGTAAAAATACTCCCAGGCTCAACTCCATACTTTTACACTAAACAAGCCCAAATCTATATTGATTATATAAAGGGAAAAATCGAATTAGATAAAAATCCTATATTTATTGGTGATAGCAATTTGCAAAATATAAAAAGCAAGACAAGCTTTCATTCGATTCTTGCAGTTCCAATGATTGAAAGTGAAAAATTAAAAGGTTTCTCTATAGTGATGCATAAAGAACCTTATTTCTTTTCCTTTGATACATTTAAGCTCTTGCAATCACTAATCCATCATTCGTCGCTTGCCCTAACCAATTCAATGCTTAGAGAAGAGTTAGAACATATGGTTATTACAGACCATCTTACCAAGCTCCATTCCCGCAAGTTTTTAGATGATAAGATTCAGTGGTCAATGAAAGAGTCTGAAGAGGGCACCTTTATCTTAATTGATATTGATAATTTTAAAGAACTAAATGATACATATGGACACCAGGTTGGAGATAAAGTTCTAGTACAGGTAGCAAACCTTATTAAACGTAACATTCGTGGCGAAGATATAGGGGCCCGTTGGGGTGGGGAAGAATTGGCCCTTTATCTCCCAGGGGTTCCTTTAGACAGGGGAGCAGCTATTGCTGAAAGATTAGTCAAAAAAGTATCTGAATGCTCTGATCCGCATATTACAGTGTCATGTGGTGTTTCTTATTGGAATAAGGAGCAGCTGGATGCCTATAATTACTTATTTAAACGAGCAGATGAAGCATTGTATATTGCAAAAGGGACAGGGAAGAACAGGGTGGTCATTCAAAAAGATAATATAAGAGTAAGTTAGGGGGCACATTTAGTAGTGCCCTAACGATTTTTACCCAGCCGACATAATATAATATAAAATGAAAACGTTTTCAAACAGGAGGGGTTCAAAAATGAAAAATAAGAAATCACGGTTTGAAACGGAAGTTATACATTCAGGCTATCGTGCGAATGAACATCAAGATAGTTTAGTTCCTCCGTTGTATCAAACATCCACTTTTACATTTGCCAGCGCGGAACAAGGGGAAAAAAGATTTGCGGGGCAAGAAGAGGGATTTATTTATTCACGCTTGGGAAATCCAACGGTAAAAATACTGGAAGAACGGATGGCTGTCCTTGAACAAGGGGAAGCAGGTTTAGCCTTTTCGTCTGGAATGGCGGCGGTGAGCGCTGTGTTGGTAGCCTTAACAAAAACAGGGGACCATATTCTATGTTCAAAAGGAGTGTACGGCTGTACCTTTGGATTATTGGAGTTATTAAAAGGGAAATATGGGATAGAACATGATTTTTCCATTATGGATTCAACGGAAAGATTAGAAAGGGAGATCCGTCCAAATACAGCCTGTATCTATATCGAAACGCCAATCAATCCGACCATGAAGCTTGTTGATCTGGAAATGGTAGCGAGGTTGGCCAATGAAAAAGGTATACCCGTCGTGGTTGATAACACTTTTTGTTCCCCCTATATTCAAACGCCACTTACCCTCGGCTGTGATGTAGTTATTCATAGTGCAACAAAATATATCTGTGGACATGGGGATGTTATCGCCGGTCTCGTCATTGGTAAGAAGGAGTTTATTAGGCAGGTATCACGGACTACCCAAAAAGACATCGGTGGGATCATTTCTCCATTTGATGCATGGCTGTTGCTAAGAGGCGTTAAAACACTGCCAGTGCGTATGGACCGCCATTGTGAAAATGCCCAAAAGCTATTTGAATTTATGAAAAGCCACCCGAAAATTGAAGCGGTTTATTTCCCTGGAGACCCAGATCACCGAGATTATCCAATTGCAAAAAAGCAAATGAAACATTCAGGCGGGCTCATTTCATTCACGATAACGGGAACCAAGGAATCGGCTCAACAGTTTATGAATCAATTACAATTAATAAAAATAGCAGTAAGTCTTGGTGACGCAGAAACATTAATACAGCACCCCGCTACGATGACCCATGCCGTTGTTCCAGAGGAAGAACGGAGAAAAATGGGGATTGAAGACACTTTGCTCCGTCTATCTGTTGGTCTAGAAGCGTGGGAGGACATCCAAGCCGACCTTGAACAGGCACTGGAAAAGGTCTGAATAAAGCCCCGAGAATTCTCGGGGCTTTATTCTAGAGATGTTCAACCAATATAGCAACGAATTCTTCCAGCTTTTGCTGGTCTAGTGCATCAAATCGATTTTTTTCAGGTGAATCAATATCCAGAACCCCAAGCAGTTGTCCATCTTTCATGAGAGGGATTACAATTTCGGATTGAGAGGCTGCATCACAAGCAATGTGGCCAGGGAATTGGTTTACATCTGCGACAAGAACGGTTTCTTTTTTCAAGGCAGACGTCCCGCATACCCCCTTACCTAAAGGAATACGGATACATGCTGGGAGACCTTGGAATGGACCTAATACTAATTGTTGATTCGTATCCATTAAATAAAATCCAACCCAGTTAATTCGGTCAAGAAACTGATTCAGTAGGGCACTTGCATTGCTGAGATTTGCTATCTGATTTTTCTCATCATGAATAAGAGCATGGAGCTGTTTTTTGACCAGATTATAATTTTCTTCACGACTCGCCTTGTACATTTCGACGTTAAACATGGTGTTCCCCTTTCATTTCAATAATTTATATAAGTATTTTATCAAATTTACATGAATATTAGCAGACTTTGTCGATAATTTCATAAAGGAATCTGTCGTGAAGCAAAGAATCATTAGGTAAGGGGATTTTTGGAGTAGACCAGAAAGGGGACAATATATGAAGAAAAACGCTAAAGAAGAAATTGTTAAGGCCGCGATCACATTATTTAAGTCCAATGGATACTCGGGAACATCAATTAGGGATATCGCTGGTCTGGCAAAAGTAAATACAGCCACAATTGCCTACCACTTCGAAAATAAACCAGGTCTGCTAGAATATTGCTTTACGAATTTTTTTGAACAATATATTAGTAAGATGGAAGAAGCCTATGCATCGATAGATAAAGGAGCAAAGAATTGCTTAAAGAAAATGGTTGCTGATTTACTTCATTATCAATGTGAAAATAGTAAATTAGCCAGTCTAGTCTATCGGGAGATGTCCATGGACTCGCAAGTTGTCAGGGAAATTATGTCTACTTATTTACTTAAGGAAAAATACTATTTTCAATTAGTATTTGAGCGAGGTTTTGAATGGAATGAATTTCGCCCCCACTCAATTCCATATTTAATTATTCAGTTAAAAGGATTATTGATGATGCCATTTATGAATACACATTATATGAGGGAAGTTTTATACGTATTTCCCAATGAACCATTTTTCGAGCAGAAATACTTAAAGGATATTAATTTGTGGATTGATAAAACTTTATGTTCGGATGTCCCAATGAAAATGGGTGCAGTCATAAGGTGAAACTTCAAATAGTGGAGAGGTTCATCCTCTAATATTTGTTAGTTGAACCAATCGGGCATTTACGGGCAGTTTCCCTATACAATAAGAATGGATTTTTGGTAATTCTTTTTCATAAATGGGCTACTGCCCGTTATGCGGGATAAAATAGCGGCAATCGCTATTTTTTTATTTTACAAAAAAAATGAAATTAATAGTCAAAAAATGTCGTTTACATGGTATCATAATAGCATTGAATAAAACATTAAGCGTTTTTTTTATAATAGATGCATATAATCTGAAATTTGAAAGAATGTTTTGGAAATAGGAGGCTTACTTGTGAAATATTTCATTGGATTTTTTATCCTATTACTAGCCTTATTTGTAATGGGGTATTTAATAAAGAAAAGGTACTTTAAGGAAATGGATCGATTGGAAGCGTGGAAAATCGATTTAATGAATCGTCCAGTACTGGATGAAATGTCAAAAGTGAAGCTACTCAATATGACTGGACAAACAGAAGAGCTTTTCGAACGGTGGCGAAATCAATGGGACGATGTGGTGACGGTACAACTTCCTGAATTAGAGGAAATGCTTTTTGATGCAGAAGAGTACATAGATCGGTACCGATTCAGTAAAGCAAAAGGTGTCCAGCAAGCAATTAATGCAAAATTACAAGAAACTGAGGATCAAATAAAAAGTATAGTAGAAGAGTTACATGAATTGGTAGGCAGCGAGGAAAAGAACAGAGTTGAAATAGAAGAATTAAAAGATCAGTATAGAGAATCAAAGAAAATGCTGCTTGCACATCGTCACAGTTTTGGCAATTCTGAAAAGAGTTTAGAGGAACAACTTAACGGTGTGTCGCTAAAATTTCAAGAATTTGATGAAAAAACAGAACATGGTAATTATCTTGAAGCCCGTGAAGTAGTTTTAACGATTCATAGTCAGCTTGGGAACATCAAAAGAGATATGGACTTGATTCCGCAATTATTAATTGAATGTCAATCGCTACTTCCAAATCAGCTTTCTGATATTCTTGACGGCTATCGTGAAATGTCTGGTCAGGAATACTATTTAGAGCATATTAATGTTGAGAAAGAAATCAAGCGGTTAGAAGAAAAGATGTCTGAGAATTTAGTGCTTATCGAAGCTGCCAAAATTGACGAAGCGGCCGATGGAATAAAAGAAGTAAAGGAAAGAATTGATGTCCTTTTTGATTTATTAGAAAAAGAAGTTCTCGCCAAGCATTTCGTTATAAAAAATGAAAAACTTGCTAGTGATCTTCTAGTTTCTGCCCAAGAGGAAAATAGTTATCTTTCTAGTGAAGTTATCCATGTTCAAGAAAGCTATCAGTTGTCGGAAGGTGATTTTGAAACGCAGCGACAATTGGAAAAAGAACTTTCCACTGTTTATAAGCATTTCGAGATTCTGATTGAAAAAGTAAAGATCAACGAAACCGCACAAACAGTGATTAGTGAAGAGTTGGCGCAAATTAAAGAACAATTGGATATCATCCGAGAAGGGCAGCAAGATTTTGCCTTAAAACTTCAAGCCCTTAGGAAAGATGAATTTGAAGCAAGAGAAAAGCTTAAAGAACTTAGCAAAATAGTTGGGGAGACGGTGCGCCTCGTATCTAAGAGTAATGTCCCGGGCCTGCCAGAAGATTATAAGTATTTATTTGAGGATACTAATGACAGTCTTCAAAATGTAAAGTACCAGCTTGAGGAAAAGCCGCTTAACATTTCCGCTCTAAATCAATATTTAGAAATTGCTGTATTAACGGTGGAAAAGCTTACTAATTCAACGATTGAGCTACTAGAAAATGTAATGTTGGCGGAAAAGGCTATTCAATATGGGAATCGGTATAAAAGCCAATATCCTGCTGTCGCGAAAGGATTATCTGATGCAGAGATGGCATTTAGACACTATGAATATCAAGAGGCTTTAGAACAGGCCGCCGCAACACTTGATATTATTGACCCAGATGCATTGAAAAAAATAAAAGCCACATTTGTATTAGAATAAATAATTAAAAACCGATCTTTGCCATTTGGCTAAATCGGTTTTTTGTTATTCTTTTTTTATGGATTATGATAAGATTTAGTTTTGTAAGTGGACTGGTTCGGAAGTTCGGAGGAGAAAAAATGATTTATTTTGATAATAGTGCAACAACAAAACCGTTTAAAGAGGTTTTAGATTCATTTGTTACGGTTTCTAGTGAATATTATGGGAACCCTTCCTCACTACATGGTATGGGAGGACAGGCTGAGAAGCTTCTATCCCAGGCGAGGGATCAAGTGAGCAAGCTCTTAACTGTGAAACCATCTGAGATATATTTTACGTCCGGGGGCACGGAAGGTAATAATTTAGCTATAAAAGGATCTGCCTTATTGCATAAAAATAAAGGACGGCACCTGATTACATCAAGTGTGGAGCATCCGTCCGTTAAATCTGCGATGGAACAACTTGAACAAGAGGGCTTCGAGATAACCTACTTGCCTGTTGATGAATTTGGAAGAATTAGTGTCGCTGATCTTGAAAGATCGATTCGAAAAGAAACGATATTAATTTCGATTATGCTGGTGAATAATGAAGTAGGGACGATTCAGCCAATTAATGAAATTGGTGACCTATTAAAAAAATATCCAACCATTTTATTTCATGTCGATGCCGTCCAAGGCATCGGAAAGATTCCCTTGCCTCTAAATAAATACAGAATTGATCTTTGTTCGATTTCCGGCCATAAATTTCATGGCTTAAAAGGCACGGGTGCCTTATTTATCCGGGAAGGTGTAAGGCTTGCTCCGTTATTTTCGGGCGGCAATCAGGAACGGAAGATTCGAAGTGGTACAGAAAATGTGGCAGGTGCAGTCGCAATGGCGAAGGCACTTAGGATGACATTAACGAAAGCTGAAATAGGGTTAGAACGTATGGAAAATATCCGGAGCATGCTTCGGAAGGGATTAACTGAAATAGATGGTGTTCAAATTCACACACCGATTGAAAATTCTGCACCTCATATTTTAAATTTTTCATTAAAAGGAATAAAATCAGAAGTATTTATCCATTCACTGGAGCAAAAGGGTATTTATGTTTCAACCACAAGTGCCTGTTCCTCAAAAAAGAAATCACCAAGTAAGACACTACTCGAAATGGGTGTTTCTGTAACATTAGCTGAAAGTGCCATCAGAGTCAGCCTCTCATTTGAAAATAGTATGGAAGAGGCAAATACAGTGTTAGCTGCATTTAGAGAATCTGCAACCCAATTAAGGAAGGTTATGAAATAAATGAAATATGAACGAATACTTATACGCTATGGTGAAATATCGACAAAGGGGAGAAATCGCAATCAATTCGTTGAAAAGTTAAGAAAAAGTGTCAGAATCGCTCTCGCCCCTTTTCCAAACATTAAAGTTGAAGCAAACCGTGACCGGATGTATGTTTTATTAAATGGTGAAAATTGTGAAGAAGTGATTGGGGAATTAAAGAGTATTTTTGGAATCCAATCTTTTAGCCCGGCTATAAAAGTGAAAAGAGATATAGAGGTATTAAAACAGTCCTCGCTAGAAATAGTGCGCTCTTTATTTAAGGAGGGTCAAACCTTCAAAATTACTCCTAAAAGATCTGATAAAACATTTGAGTTGGATACGGACGGAATTAATCATACCATTGGCGGTCATTTACTGAAGAATATCCCAGGAATGAAAGTAAAGGTGAAAAATCCAGATATTAATTTGCGGATAGAAGTGAGAAAGGAAGCCATTTACCTATCATGCGAAACCATCCAAGGTGCAGGCGGACTTCCGGTTGGTTCTGGAGGTAAAGCGATGCTTATGCTTTCAGGAGGGATTGACAGCCCAGTTGCCGGCTATATGGCCATGAAAAGGGGATTAGAAATTGAAGCCGTTCATTTTTTTAGTCCACCTTTTACTAGTGAAAGATCAAAAGAAAAGGTGATTGACCTTACAAAAAAACTCGCTGAAATTTACGGATCGATGACTTTGCACATTGTCCCGTTTACAGATATTCAACAAACAATAGCTGAGCAAATACCTGAAAACTATTCGATGACATCTACACGAAGAATGATGCTTCGAATTACAGACGAAATTCGGAAAAAACAAGAGGGTCTGGCGATTATTACCGGTGAAAGTGTTGGACAGGTTGCAAGTCAGACTTTAGAAAGTATGTTTGCAATCAATGAGGTAACGAATACACCTATTTTGCGGCCATTGATTACGATGGACAAGACAGATATTATTAGAATCGCACATGAAATTGATACACTTGAAATTTCGAACAGGCCGTTTGAGGATTGCTGTACCATCTTCGTCCCGGCATCTCCAAAAACAAAGCCGAAAAGGGAAAAGGTTCAGCATTACGAAAGTTTCTTTGATTTTGACCCGCTCATCCATGAAGCGGTGCAAGAGACTGAGACCCTTGTTATTAAACCAGATAATAAACAGCTCTCAGAATTTAGTGAATTGTTTTAAAAAGGTAAAATTCGAACATTTTGTGAACAATTACCAGTTGGAATATAGAATGAAGTTTTTAAGTTCTACACATTCTATACTCACAAGGAGGTGATATCACATGGCAAGCAACAACAACTCAAATCAATTATTAGTTCCTGGTGTTGAACAAGCTCTAAGCCAAATGAAATATGAAATTGCTTCAGAATTTGGTGTAAATCTTGGTGCTGACACTACTTCACGTGCTAACGGTTCTGTTGGTGGTGAAATCACAAAGCGTCTAGTAGCAATGGCTGAATCACAATTAGGCGGCGGATTCTCTCGTTAATAAAAAAATAAATACAATGGCTACAGAGAGCGTGAGGGTTTCCCTCCGCTCTCTTTTTCATGTTCTAGGTAATGAAAACTATCATTAAATAAATAATAATTTTAAATTTTTAAATAATTAATTATAATAATATTTGTAGGATAAACATTTTATAAATTAAGGGGGAGACGTATGAAGAGAGAAGAATTAATTGCGCCAGAAAAGTATAATCTCGTATCTGAAATGGAGTGTTTTGCAAAAGATCCGAGCAGAGTTGCATTGAAGTGGGAAAATGAGGAAGGAGACACTAAGCAGGTTACATATGAGCAATTAATGAAAAAGGTCAACCAAGCAGGGAACGTTTTTGCCAAGAAAGGTTTAAACAAGGGAGATGTAGTTCTTGTTATCATGCCGCGTCTAATTGAAGCATACGTTGTTTATTTAGCCGCATTAAAAGCAGGAATGGTTGTCATTCCAAGCTCTGAAATGTTAAAGGAAAAAGATCTGCGGTACCGGATTACACACGGTGATGTAAAAGGAATCATTAGTTATTTTCCATACGTCGATCAATTTGAACATATCACCCCATCACAACCGTTAGTTAAATTTACAATTGGAGCTTCTGAAGAAGGCTGGATTCATTTGGACGAAGAGATGGCAACTGCATCTGATGAATTAGTTCTGGCAGATACGCTTAGAGACGATATGGCCTTTTTATCTTATACATCTGGCACAACGGGGAATCCGAAAGGGGTTGTTCATACGCATGGCTGGGCATACGCTCATTTAAAAACAGCGGCCGCGAAGTGGCTTTGTATTGAAGATGGTGATACGGTCTGGGCAACTGCAGGTCCTGGCTGGCAAAAATGGATTTGGAGTCCGTTTTTATCTGTGCTAGGCTCAGGGGGGACAGGCTTAGTCTATAATGGTAAATTTGATCCAAAAAAATATTTGAGTCTCCTTCAAAAATATGATGTGAATGTCCTTTGCTGTACACCGACCGAATATCGATTGATGGCGAAGGTTGATCATTTAGCTGATTATCAATTGCCAAATCTTCATAGTGCGGTCTCAGCAGGTGAACCTTTAAATAGAGAAGTGATTGATACCTTTAGAAAGCATTTTAATATTGATGTCCGTGACGGTTATGGACAAACTGAAAATACCTTGCTGGTTGGGGTTACAAAAGGGATGGAATTGAAGTCTGGATCCATGGGCAAACCAACACCGGGTAATAGAGTAGAAATTATTAACGAAGTTGGTCTAGTATGTGAGGTCGGTGAAGTGGGCGATATTGCTGTCCATGTAGAAACTCCTGCGTTATTTAAAAATTATTACAAAGACCCTGAAAGAACAGCCATGCAATTCCGCGGAGACTATTATATAACGGGTGATAAGGCGAAAATGGATGAAGAAGGCTATTTCTGGTTTGAAGGCCGCGGGGATGATATTATCATTAGTTCTGGCTATACGATTGGACCTTTTGAAGTCGAGGATGCGCTTGTTAAACATCCATTCGTAAAGGAATGCGCTGTCGTCGCAAGTCCGGATGAAATCCGCGGCTTTATTGTCAAAGCATTTGTTGTCTTAAGAGAAGATGTTGATTCAACAAATCCAGAATTAACAAAACAATTACAGGAGCATGTAAAAACACTTACAGCACCATATAAGTACCCAAGAAAGATCGAATATTTATCTGATCTGCCAAAAACAACCTCAGGTAAAATCCGTCGAATCGAATTACGAAACAGGGAACTAGAGGCGGCAAAACAAGTTTAATTTGATATTGAAAGAAAGCAGTTGGAATACCGCTTGTTTTTTTGACAACAAAAAAATCCCCTTAAGTTAAAGTTTCGAGGTATAATAGACATTATTTCGAAACTAGAAAGAATAGGGGCTCGGGAGACATATGAAAAAGACAGAAACACAAAAAGGAGCCATTTATGCCGGCTTTTCATATTTGTTATGGGGATTATTGCCGATATATTGGAAACTTTTGGACCATGTTAATGCCAAGGAAATTTTAGCAAGTCGTGTGTTGTGGTCGTTTATTTTTATGGTTATCATACTTCTCCTCACAAGAAAATGGGGATTATTTCTCCAAACGGTTAAAGGTTTTGCTAAAAATAAAAAACAAATGTACGCCTTGACGATTGCATCTTTACTAATTAGTGTGAATTGGTTCATTTATATCTGGGCGGTTAATAGTGGTCATATGATTGAAGCAAGTCTTGGTTACTATATTAATCCTTTAATAAGTATATTATTAGGAATGATTGTTCTTAAAGAAAAATTAACTGTATATCAATACATCTCATTCATCTTAGCAGCAATAGGCGTGTTGATAATCTCCATTTCCCATGGACAGTTTCCATGGATTGCCATCGCCTTGGCGCTTTCTTTTGGATTGTACGGTCTGGCGAAAAAATTGATAAATGTGGATTCGGAAGTTGGATTAACTTTAGAAACCCTTGTGGTTACACCTGTTGCAGCTATTTATATCGGTTACTTATTTTTTAATGGCTCTCACTCTTTTTTATCTGATGGAGTCCAAACCGATCTGCTATTAATCGGTGCAGGAGCCGCAACAGCAGTACCTCTTCTATATTTTGCAAAGGGAGCAAAAAAAATCCCCCTATCTTTATTAGGGTTCCTGCAATATATTGCACCTACATTAACCCTGCTGCTTGGGGTATTTGTTTATGATGAACATTTTTCAAAAATACAACTTCTATCGTTCATGTTTATTTGGTCAGCTTTAGTCATTTATTCATTATCAAAAACAAAGCTATTATCACCACAGTTGTTCAATTTTCGGAAAGAAAAAAGCACTAGCATATAATAAAAAAAACCTTATCCGCTTCGATGGATAAGGTTTTCCTATGTAGTGAAGATCCTTCTGTTTTCTTATAAAAAAGTCCGTTTTACTTTTTCCCAGAAGGAGTTGTCTTTTAGTTTGAGTGTTTTTAACTTTTTATCACTTATTTTAATGCTGATCGTCTCCACGTGACGAATGGATAATGCTTCATTATCCATCCCCATGGTTGGATGATCATTGCCTTCGGAAATTACTTTAAGTGTAAGTGTTCGATCACTTCCAACGATAAAGGAGGAACCTAGTGTCCGGTAACGATTTGTATTAACGGATGCTACCTCGCTAACCTGCATGCAGGGAAGAAGCGGGTCAACTATTGATCCTTTTACCGATTTATTATAGGCGGTACTTCCGGTTGGTGTCGCTACAATGAGTCCATCCCCGCGGAAGGTTTCTAAATGAAGCTGGTTAATAAAGATATCGACCACAAGTGTCTTTATGATTGCAGAGCGGATGCTAAATTCGTTTAAGCAAGTAAATGTACCCTGCCCATCCACGGATACATCAATTAGCGGGTAACGTCGGACTTTTAAATTCTCATTTGTAATAATGGCATCAATCATTTTTGAAGTATCATTTATTCGGAAATCACAATACATACTCAAGGTATCCATAGTTGAAATTCCCATGTAAAGGCAATCCTCACGGAAGCCAGTTTTCCTGACAGCTTGAAGAAATGTGCCGTCATCACCAACACTGGCAATAATATTCGCGTGTCGGTAATCTTTCACAATCGTAAAACCATATCGATCAGCAATATCAAAAAGAGGTGCCATTTTTAAAAGCATGTCTGAATCTTTTTTGTGATAGAAGTAGATATTACGTCTGTTTTCCAATTTATGTACCCCCTGTAAAGTATTGATATAATTATAACATTTTTACCTATCTTAAAATAATCATTGGTAAAAAAATGTTAGTCTGAAATTAGTTTAGCATTTTATTGAAATAATATAAAAGGAGGATGTAATTTTAAGCAAAAAGAAAAAGGGGGATTTACGAATATATGAATGGAAAACGTTGGGCGGCACTAGGGATTGCGGCAGCGTTATTTTTTGTATCTGTGGTGATAAATTTTTTATCATCTTTTGCTTTTAAAGGTATTGAAACCAATTTTACTGACTTTATGGCAGCTACTGACCAACCTTTTACAGAAGAGGTGGTGAAGGAAGGGAACGAATTAAAAAAAATTGTAATTCTCGATGTTAATGGTGTCATTCAGGACACGGGGGAAACCAGTTCTTTTCTGCAAAGTTCAGGCTACAATCATCAGGATTTTATGAAAAAGTTAAATTACATCAAAGAGGATGATTCTGTAAAAGGGATCATCATTAAAGTCAATTCTCCAGGGGGCGGCGTGGTTGAAAGCGCAGAAATCCATGATAAACTAGCAGAAATTCAAAAGAAAAGTAAAAAGCCTGTTTATATCTCGATGGGTTCAATGGCTGCGTCAGGAGGATATTATATTTCAACTGCTGCTAAAAGAATTTATGCCAGTCCTGAGACAATGACAGGTAGTCTTGGAGTGATTATGGAAGGGATCAATTATGAAGGTCTTGCTGATAAGTATGGTGTCGATTTTGTCACGATAAAAAGTGGCAAGCATAAGGACATCATGAGCCCCACAAGAAAAATGACTGAAGAAGAACGGCAAATATTGCAGTCAATGATCAATAATTCGTATCAAGGATTTGTTAAAGTGATTTCAGAGGGGCGTAACTTGCCAGTCAATCAGGTGAAAAAAATGGCTGACGGCCGTGTGTACGATGGACGACAAGCGAAGGATTTGCATCTCATTGATGGTTTCGGTTACCTAGACGATGTAGTGAATCTTATGAAAAAACAGGAGAAGTTAACAGGGGCACAGGTTGTTCGCTATTCAGATTCTCTCGGTTTGGGTTCTTTATTTTCGATGCAGGCAAAGAAATTAATGGGTGAAAACGTTGAAATGGCTGGATTCATGAAGTTTCTTTCTAAGCCCAATTCTCCGCATCTCATGTACCTGTATGCAGAATAGGGGGGAGATCAAATGGAAATGAATGAGTACCAAGAAATCAACCATGATAGAACTGAGAACTATACGGTTCGCTATGCAGGCTTCTGGATGCGCTTTTGGGCCTATCTGCTTGATCTAGTCGTTGTGGGGAGCATCGTTCGGCTGCTAATCAAGCCGGTATTTCGAATTTTGGATATCCCGTTAGCTAAAGCTAATATGTTTGCGCCGGCTTCAATTGTAGCGGCGGTAATTTTTTATTTATATTTCGTCCTGATGACAAAATATTTTAATCAAACACTTGGGAAAATGGTATTTGGATTGAAGGTAGTTGATTTAAAAAGTGACCAATTAACTTGGGGAACGATTCTCTTTCGTGAATGGATTGGTCGATTTATATCGGCAACCATCATTGTCGGATATATCATTGTCGCCTTCTTACCTAAAAAACAGGGCTTGCATGATCTCTTCACAGACACCACTGTCATTCATGTAGAACGGTGAGGATAAACCTATCAACATTTGTTGGTAGGTTTATTTTTTTATATAAAAGCAAATACTACCCGCTGAAAGGGTGTGATTGAAATTGTTTTGGGTGCTCCTCGTTTTGTCGATTCTCTCGCTCTTATTCATACTCATTCTTTTTACTAAATTAACTATCCTTATCAATTATTATCATCATAATGATAATGATGATTTAAAAATAAAATTAAAGATTTGGTTTGGATTAATTAAATATACGATTAACGTCCCCTTAATAAAAGTGGATGATAATTCCCCAAGCCTGATTGTAAAAAGTAACACCAAATTGGGCGATTCTTCAGAGCAATCAACAAAAGAAGAGGCAAAAAAAATTACTACCGATGATGTTGATACTTATTTTACAAATGCAAAAAAATTATTAAATCATGTGGTTGGATTACATCGGATTGTCAGAATGTTTCTTCGAAGGGTAACCTTGAAAGGTTTCGAATGGGAAACAATGATAGGATTAGGAGATGCAGCCCACACCGGAACTATAACGGGTGCAATATGGGCTTTTAAAGGAAGTGTTATTGGGCTTATTAGTCATTATTTAAAACTTAAAGAAATGCCGAAAATAACGGTGACCCCGCACTTTCAAGCAGCGGTTATTCATACAAGACTCACATGTATTATTCAGTTTCGTATCGGGCATGCTATTCTAGCAGGATTAAAACTATTTAAATTCTGGAAGGGCGGACTTCCGCACTTAAAAAAGAAAACAAATTTTGCAAATGATAAAACAAAATCCGTTTAAAAAAGGAGGAAATAGCCATGTCTGACCACCCAATTCAAGGTTTGATGACAACTGCGATGGAAAGCTTAAAAGAAATGATTGATGTGAATACGATTATAGGGGACCCTGTTGAAACCCCTGATGGCAGTGTAATCTTAACCGTTTCAAAAGTAGGCTTTGGATTTGCCGCAGGCGGCAGTGAATTTAAGCTTGAGGGGTCTCAAAGTCAAGGTCAAGGAAAAGGTGAAGGACAAAGTCAAGGTTCATCCCACCCATTTGGCGGCGGGAGCGGGGGCGGTGTTTCAATTACCCCTATTGCCTTTTTAATTGTCAACTCTCACGGAGTTAAAATGCTGCACTTAGATGAAAGTACCCATTTGTATGAAAAGATTCTAGAACTTGCTCCCCAAGCAATTGATAAAATTCAGCAAATGTTCTCAAAAAAAGACCAAGGTCAACAGCAGCAAAGTAGTTTGCAAGGTTCTAAACAGGAGCATAAAACAAAAGAAGAGCTTGAATTATAGTAAAAAGGTTAATCTTCCAATACTGTGGAAGGTTAACTTTTTTCATGTAAAGTATGAAAAAGATAAAACTTTGAACTTAAATAACTGTCTAGCTCCAGCGCCCAGCGGCTAGTGTACTTCGCCCTTTTCCCTACGATAAGTCAACATCGGATCACTAACGCTCTCCGTGTTTCCTTTATCTCAGTCAAAGAGCTCCAGTCCATACGCCGCTGAACGGGCACTTCCGCTTTTTAATTAAGCTAAATAATTGCAAATTATTTTTTGAAAAGATAGAATTTACATTGTACATATATAGAGTGAAGCGGTTATTAACAATCGTCTGAGCTTGGATACGACAAAGGAGGATGTTTTTATGGCAAATGTAACATTTAAAGGGAATCCGATTACACTATTAGGCAATGAAGTTAAGGTAGGGGACAAAGCTCCCAACTTTTCTGTGCTAGCAAATGACTTATCAGCAGTTACGTTAGAAAGTACCAAAGGTCAAGTACGTTTAATTACCTCTGTACCATCTTTGGATACTGGTGTTTGTGATGCGGAAACACGCCGATTTAATGAAGAAGCAAACAGCTTAGGCAACGTGAAAATTTTAACTGTCAGCGTTGACTTACCATTTGCACAAAAGCGTTGGTGTGCTGCAAGCGGAATCGAAAATGTTCAGACATTATCCGATCACCGTGACCTTTCTTTTGGAGAAGCATATGGGGTTGCTATCCAAGAATTAAGACTTTTGGCACGTGCGGTATTTGTTGTTGATTCAAGCGATACAGTGACATACGTTGAGTATGTTAGTGAAGCAACAAACCACCCTAATTACGAAGCAGCACTTGAAGCAGCAAAGACAGCAAAATAAGTTCATAATACGAAAGCCTCGCATTGGTGGGGCTTTTTTATATTGCGTAAGACTTGTATAAAATGTCCATACTCGATTAAAATGGATAAGGAAATTAATGAGGGAGGGGAAAAGATGAAAGTTTCTTCAGTAGAACAACTGTTTACGTTATTTAATGAAACTGCACTTCTTTTACAGGAAGAATTAAATTGTACATATTTAGAGGCACTTGCAGAAACAGGAGAGAATTTATTTCAAGGCTCAATCCTTCAGGATGAGGTCAGCGAACTAACTGAAAAAAGGTTAAGTAAACAATATGAACAGATTCATTTAAAAAATTTCTCAAACGAAGAAATACGAAAAGCCTATCAGCTGGTGATCTTAAAAGGGATGAAAGAAAGTGCTCAGCCTAATCATCAAATGACACCAGATTCAGTTGGGATGCTCGTCGGTTATTTAGTTGATAGATTTATGAAACAGTCCTCATTTCGCCTGCTTGACCCAGCAGTAGGAACAGGAAATTTGTTAACAACTGTAGTAAATCACCTACCTAAAAAAGTAGCATCTATCGGTGTGGAAATTGATGACCTGTTAATTAAACTAGCCTATGTCAATGCCAATTTACAAGAGCACCCTATTCAACTCTTCAATCAAGACAGCCTTGAGCCGCTGTTTATCGATCCCGTTGATGCGGTCATCGGTGATTTGCCTGTTGGCTATTACCCGAATGATGTGAGAGCAGCCGATTATCAAGTGAAGGCAGATGAGGGACATACCTTTTCCCATCATTTATTCATTGAGCAAAGTGTTAAGCATACGGCACCTGGAGGCTATTTATTTTTCATTATTCCTAATGGATTATTTGAAACTGACCAAGCATCAAAGCTAAGTGAATTCTTTAAAGAGCACGTCATAGTACAAGGACTATTACAATTACCAACCAGCATGTTTAATAATAAAAATACAGCAAAGAGTATTATGATCCTCCAGAAAAAGGGAGAAGGTGTGCAGCCTCCAAAGCAAGCATTACTTGTCGATTTACCAAGCCTTTCCAATGCAATAGAGATGGACAAAATCCTATCTAAGATGGAAAAATGGTTCCAAGAAAACAAAGGATGATCGGGTTTGAACCCTGGTCATCCTTTGTTTTTTGAGTGTTATAAATGTTAGGAAAGTACCGAAATATGTGAATATATTAACATTTGTAATGTAAACGCTCACATGCAAATTATACCTTGAAATATAATATTCACAGTGATTAAATGAGGAAGGAAATAATCATGAATGGTTTGCGCAAAATAATAGTGTACTACACAAAATAAAACTAAACCAGTGTTGTTATATAAAAGGAGCGGTAACAAAGATGGCAAAAATTATTGCAATTAACGCAGGAAGTTCTTCTTTGAAGTTTCAATTATTTGAAATGCCAAATGAGGAAGTTATTACAAAAGGATTAATTGAACGAATCGGATTAAAAGATTCGATTTTTAATATTACAGTAAATGGAGAAAAAGTCCAAGAAATTATCGATATTCCCGATCATGAGGTCGCGGTTAAAATGCTTTTGGATAAACTAACCACTTTAGGGATTATCAAATCACTTGATGAGATTGTTGGAATGGGCCATCGTGTCGTTCATGGTGGAGAAACCTTTAATGACTCTGTGCTTATCACTGATAAAGTGTTACAGAAAATTGATGAATTATCAGAACTTGCACCATTGCATAACCCAGCAAATCTTACAGGAATTAAAGCTTTCATGAGTGTGCTGCCAAATGTTCCTGCAGTTGCTGTGTTTGATACAGCTTTCCATCAAACGATGCCGGAAAGTTCTTACCTGTACAGCTTGCCAATGGAGTATTATGAAGAGTATGGCATTCGTAAGTATGGTTTTCATGGAACATCGCATAAATATGTTTCACAACGTGCTGCCGAGTTATTAGGTCGCCCAGTTGAACAACTTCGCCTCATTTCGTGTCATTTAGGGAATGGTGCAAGTATTGCTGCAATTGAAGGCGGCATGTCGATTGACACCTCTATGGGCTTTACACCACTTGCTGGGGTAACAATGGGAACTCGCTCAGGGAATATTGACCCTGCTCTTATTCCTTATATTATGGAAAAAACAAATAAAACTGCAGAAGAAGTACTTGATGTTTTAAATAAAAAGAGCGGTATGCTTGCTATGTCAGGCTTCTCCAGTGATTTAAGAGATATTGAAATTGAAGCGAAAAAAGGTAATGATCGTGCGCAGCTTGCTCTAGAGGTATTTGCCAACCGTATCCATAAATACATTGGTTCTTATGCATCACGGATGAATGGTGTAGATGCGATTATTTTTACAGCTGGTATTGGTGAAAATAGTGACACTATTAGGGAAAAGATTTTAAGAGGCCTTGAATTTATGGGAGTTTATTGGGATCCAGCTTTAAACAGAGTAAGAGGCGAAGAGGCATTTATCAACTATCCACACTCACCTGTTAAAGTCATTATCATCCCAACCAATGAAGAAGTAATGATTGCTCGCGACGTTGTTCGTTTAGCGGATAAACATTAATAAACAAAAGGCAAAAGCTTATTTAATGGCTTTTGCCTTTTGGCTTTTTATCCTTGGATATCCTTGTGATATACTAGAAATAGAAAGCGTTGCCTTGGAGGGGAATCAATCATGCCATTAACAGACCGTGAAGCAAGGGTCTTGAATGAAATACGGGATTGGGAAAGAAATTTATATGAATTTGAGCCCAATGATTTCCAATTAACTTATGAAAAATATTTACAACAATCATTCTCATTATTGCCTGAAAAGGTTCAAAAACAATTTTTTTCAGTTATCGATAGCTGGCTGTTTCATTTACATAGTATGATACAAGGCTCGCAACTTCAAATCGACGCAAAAGAGAGAATTCTTTCTTCAGGGCGGATATTTCATAAAGACCTTGAAAAAATAGAAGACTTAAGTCAACTGAAAATTGAGCAATTACAATACATAGCTGAGCAGCAAATAGCAAGACATCGATTCTATTCTTTTGCTCAAGGTGGTTTAGCTGGAACAGGTGGCCCACTTCTTCTAAGTACAGATATACCGGCAATCGCAGTTATTAATTTACGGGTTGTTCAATTAATTGCGATGACTTACGGGGTTGAGGTGAATACCCCGGTTGAAATGATGACCTCTCTGAAAGTTTTCCATACGGCAACATTGCCGCCTAGGCTTCAACTTGAGGGATGGACTTCCTTGATGGATGAATTAGAAAATCGAGATGATCATTATTTTTATGAAGGAAATGAACAAATTACAGATATTACTTGGATTGAACAGCCGGTGCAACAGCTAATGAAAGCGTTGGTTATTTCCTTATTCCGAAAAAGGGTGATACAAGGGATTCCGTTGGTCAGTATGGCAATTGGTGCAGGAGCTAATTATCAGTTGACCAGAAAAGTAACCGATGTCGCCCATAAATATTATCAACTGCGGTACTTAAGACAGAAAGAGGAGTTTGCTTGATGAGTATTCAAGAACATAAAAAAGTAGCCCCGAGGATGGTAAACTGTAAAGTAATCACTGTCAGTGATACCAGAAATAACGAAACGGACAAAAGTGGAAAACTGATGATGGAACTGCTTGAACAAGCAGGTCATAAAATTATCGATTACGTCATTGTAAAAGATGAGGCTGAGCCCATTCAAAATGAAATATTAAAAGGCTGTGCGAATGAGGAAATTGATGTTATTTTAACAAATGGCGGGACTGGGATTGCTAAGCGGGATGTAACCATTGAGACAGTACAACTCCTGCTTGATAAAGAAATTGTCGGCTTTGGAGAATTGTTCAGGATGTTGAGCTATCAAGAGGATATTGGTAGCGCTGCTATACTTTCAAGGGCAATTGCTGGTGTGGTTAATAATAAAGCCGTATTCTCCACCCCGGGCTCAACCGGTGCCGTAAAGCTTGCCATGAATAAATTAATCCTGCCAGAGCTTGGCCATGTAGTGAGAGAAATACAAAAAGACCTTTAAATAGAGAAAACTCCCTTTTCGGTATAAAAGGGAGTTTTTTTAGTGATGGACTTTTGATGAGAGAACTTCGTTTGCACGGTACCATAACCATAAATCATTAATAATCGAGGCTAACTCAGCAATTTCACTGTTCAGTTGACATGAGCGTGGGAAATTACTTTCATTAGAAAGAAGTGCTTGTTTCTGATTAATTTGAATTTCTAAATCTCTAATTCGGTCAGGGATTGAGCCGCGGACTTGTTCCCAATTTAAGAGAATCTCTTCCTGAGCCTCTAGGCTGAATTCAGACAAATCCATAAGTAGGTCGGGAATTAGGATACCTAGTCGATCATCAAAAGTAAAATTTTCTTTCATGCGGTTCCCTCCAATCAATATATTTTATATTATTCTACTATACAGGGATAAGCCAATCTTCACAAACCTATTTTTTCAGTCAATTAGGTAAATTTAAAGCACGTAGCAACAACATTGCGGCGTGCTTTTGGAAACCCTATGTCTATTCTGAGTCTTTATCTGTTCTTACGATGAGAACGTCACAAGTTGCATAACGGGTAATATGTTCTGAAACACTGCCGATAAAGAACCTTTCCACTACATTTAACCCGGTAGCACCGCAGAGAATTAAATCAGCACTGTGTTTTTTAGCTAAATCTCTAGGAATTCTAATTTTAGGAGAGCCGTAATCAATTTCATATTGAACTTTTGTTATCCCTGCATCCTCAGCTTGTTTTAGATATTTTTCAAGCAAATCTTTTGCAAGCTTTTCTGCTCGATCACCAATTACCGTATCGTAGGCTTCAATTAAAGCGAACGATCGAGTGTCAATAACATGAACTAATACAAGGGTGGCATCATTTCTTTTTGCAATTTCAATCCCCTTTTTAAATGCCCTATCTGCTTCTGTTGAACCATCAATAGCGACTAAAATATTTTGATATTTAAGTCCCATGATTAATCATCTCCTTACTTAAATTATACATTATTTAACAAGGAATAACTGTTGCAATTTTTCGAACAATAAAGAGGTAACTTACAATGGAAAGGAGATTGGCAGGATGGTAAAACGAGATCAAAATAAACAGTTTTTATTTGAGTTTGATGAACAGGGGACAGCTGAAGTAAGCCGGCAAATTATGAATTCATACAATAGTGGTTTTATTGGTGAAGGCACAGCAATTGCTGATAATGATGATTTCTCTAGTACTGAGAGTTAATTGCAATGAAATTGATGGACTGTCCTAAATTTAGGACAGTTATTTTTTTGGACAAATGTCTTGGAATTTTTTTTGTGTACGGGCAAATACCCAAGAATCTACTTTTGTATATGCATATTCTTTAATGTGTCAATTAATTAAAATGAGGAGGAGAATTATGAGTACAGAAATGTATGGAATGCCTACTAACGTTGATGTGAACTATAATATGGTAGATCCTGCAGATGAAAGGATTCATGGTGGCTTCGGTCACGGAGGATTCGGTCACGGAGGATTTGGACACTTTGGTGGTTTTGGCCACGGAGGATTCGGAGGTTTTGGCCGTCCAGGATTTGGATTTGGCGGTTTCGGCCATCATGGTTTTGGTTTTGGCCGACCATTTGGTTTCGGTCGTCCATTTGGCTTCGGCTTTGGCCGGCCATTTGGGTTTGGCTTTGGGGTACCGTTCTTAACTGGGTTAGCTGCAGGTGCCTTATTAACTCCGGGTTACGGCTATGGTTACGGATATCCTTACTATCCGCCATACCCATACCCTTACCCTTACTATCCGTGGTATTAAAAAAAAATTAAAACAAAGGCTTTGCCCTATTCGGCAAAGCTTTTGCTCTATTTTATTAGTGGAATTCATATATGTATAGTTATCATCAACTAAGATACATCTTACTTATGAAAAAGGTTATAATAAAATCGCCTTGGTTAATTTTAATATGGAAAATTTTATTTGGAGGTAATCACATGCGGATCGGAGTACCTAAAGAGATTAAAAATAATGAAAACCGTGTAGCCATGACACCAGCAGGAGTTGTCAACCTAGTAAAATTCGGTCATGAGGTATTTCTTGAAAAAGGTGCAGGTCTTGGATCTGGCTTTTTAAATGAGGATTATGAGACAGCCGGTGCGAAATTAGTAGATACTGCAGAGGAAGCATGGTCCATGGAAATGGTCATGAAGGTGAAAGAGCCGCTTCCAAGTGAGTATAAGTACTTTCGTGAAGGCTTAATATTATTTACATACTTACATCTTGCACCGGAACCTGAATTAACGAAAGCATTAATAGAATGTAAAGTAATTGGCATTGCCTATGAAACGGTTCAGTTATCTAATCGAAGTTTACCATTATTAACACCAATGAGTGAGGTGGCTGGAAGAATGGCTCCTCAAATTGGTGCGCAATTTCTTGAAAAGGTTCATGGTGGTATGGGAATTCTTCTATCCGGTGTTCCAGGGGTTCAAAGAGGAACGGTTACTATTATTGGCGGCGGTGTGGCTGGAACGAATGCGGCAAAAATGGCAATTGGCTTAGGAGCAAAGGTAACCATAATTGATTTAAATCCTGACCGTCTCCGTCAATTGGATGACATTTTTGGATCGGATGTGACCACGCTTATTTCTAATCCTTATAATATTGCTGAAGCGGTAAAAGATTCAGATTTGGTGATTGGCGCTGTTCTTATTCCGGGGGCAAAAGCACCGAAGCTCGTGACGGAAGCCATGATTCAATCAATGAAACCAGGCAGCGTCGTTGTTGATATTGCCATCGATCAAGGTGGTATTTTTGAAACCACTGATCGGATTACCACGCATGATAATCCAACCTATGTGAAGCATGATGTGGTCCATTACGCTGTAGCCAATATGCCAGGCGCCGTCCCCAGAACTTCCACACTGGCGTTAACAAATGTAACGGTCCCCTATGCAGTTCAAATTGCCAATAAAGGCTACAAACAAGCGTGTCTCAGCAATGAAGCATTGTTAAAGGGAATTAACACACTTGGCGGCTATGTGACCTATCAAGCAGTTGCAGAAGCCCATGGAATACAATATTTAGATACAAAAACACTATTGGAAAAATAGATTTTGATTCAAGGTTCATCGGGGGTATGAAGGA
>NTXX01000042.1 GCA_002559145.1 Bacillus sp. AFS006103 | reverse complement strand
AAATACCCATATTTCCTTAAAAATAAGGGGAGTTTTTCCGCTTATATGATCCAAATCTTTAGATTTTGTCTTATTTAGAGGAGTTAACCGGAATATCTCCGCTTATATCTGCTTCTTTAGTTTCCTCCATAAACATTAGGCGGAAATTTTCCGCCTATGAATTCTCATACCTACGAAAAATCGATACGAGAAGGAGGAAATGGTTTGCAAACTTCTTTGTAATACACAATCCGATGAATTAGCAATTAAAAGCAAAATGGCAAGGATAGAAACCCTTGCTATCTCAATGTTTTTTAATCCCTCTAGCCTTACAAATTGCCCTACATTTTATAGTGCAAAAAGGATTACATTTTGGTTTGCATTTCACTGTGCAAATTGACGTTTTGCGATAGGAAACGGAACCCGTTAGAATGACGTTGTTTTTTTGTTTACAAGTAACTATAAAATGGACTTTTTTGAAAACCCTCCGTTTTAAAAATTGTAATAGATTCTTGTTACTTTCTGCAAACTTATTTAATACACTCAAAGCAGATAAAAGATAGGCTGTAGGAATTTACCAAGGACTACTGAGGAGGCTCTTTATGTGTCAGAAACCGATGAAATTTACTCTGCACCAAATGGAGAGGGAAAGAAAGGCAACATTAAAAGCAAAGAATCAACCACAAGACTTTTTAAAGAAGTTATTTAATAAAATAGGTATTGGCATGAAATCCTAGATTATTGCAGTTAATCAAAAGGATGAAAAACCAATAGCGGTCTCCACTTTTGCCACATCTTTATATGAAACGAAAGACGAAAGAAAGAATTGGGATCCAATTATTACAACTGGAAAATTAAAATAAACGTAAAAAAAAGGTGATTATCAATTGAATAATCACCGATTTTTTTTATACTCATATATTTTCCAAAGCCTGTGTAGAATTATTAATTCTATACGGTTTTTTTTGAGGGATTAGATACTATGCAAAAAAGGCCTAGTAATAATACCAAACCTCAAAGATAGTATAGATGAATTAATAAAGGATTTAAAAACTATTCATCATATTTTCCTTTCCCTTTGTATCACCCATCATCCCTTCTCCTTCATGACAAGCTTTGTACATGTCTTTTAATTCAGCCTTCGAAGAATCTGGATGCATTTTTTGCATAAACGGCAACATCTTTTCAAAATTTACACGATCACTAGAATTGCTATTTCCGGCTGCAAATACAGCCGTCCCAGCTCCAAGAATAAGTGCAGCACTAAGAGTTCCAACAACAAATTTTTTCATTTTTCTCCAACTCCCTTCTTTTCTTAGTTAATCATAAATCAAAAATTTGCAGAAACTTGGGAGATTCTATGTTAATCTTATGAAGATTTATTATATAAGAGTGATTACTCCTTCTTATAATTATGAAAGTTCAACAATTATTCACAGGTTGTTCTTATAAAGATATTGTTAATATTCTTATTTATCATTATCATAGTATCGATAGTGAAAATTTTATTACATATGATGTATTTATGAACCACTATAACGATTCGAACGTAAAGGGAGTGATGGATTGCATATTAAAGAAAAAGCCAGTTCATTGCTTGTTATCCTATCGCTGTTTTTATTTTTATTTCCGTCTATTTCATCAGCACATGCTTATATTAAAAAATCTACACCATTAGAAAATGAGACGGTAGAAAAAGTGCCAACCAAAGTAACGATTAAATTTGATGAATCAATCCAGCCTTCCTTTAACTCCATAAAGGTTTTTGATTCAGAAGGTAATCGAGTCGATAAAAAAAATGGGCGGATTGATCCGAAGCAACCTTTTATCTTAAAAAGTGATTTAAAAAAGAATCTCCCCAATGGCTCTTATCGAATAAAGTGGAAGGTGGTTTCAAGCGACGGTCATCCCGTTGAAGGAGTTATTCCTTTTCAAATTGGTGAAAAAGGACAAGACTCTACTGCGATAGGAAATGAAACGAAAGGCTACACACCGAAAGCAGATTTAATTATTATTCGTTGGTTGCAATATTTAAGCAATGCGTGCTACGTCGGGCTCATTTTTTTTTATATGGTTATTTTGCCTAAGGAACTAAGGGAAACAGGTTTAGTTGATAAGCGGTTCCGTAAACTGATTAGCGCAGGTTTGATACTTTTATTCATTATTATACTGCTTGGCCTGCCATTACAGGCGACGATTGAATCGGGTCTTCCTTGGAGTGAAGTGTTTACCTTCTCAACCTTCGAAAATATGCTAATGAACACAAATTATGGTCAATCGTGGCTTATACAGATAGCACTTCTTTTAACTCTTACCCTACTCACCTCTTTTATTGGTTTGGCCGACAGCACAAAACGAATCATATTGTGGGCCTGCTTTTGTTTAGGGGCAGCTATGGTTTTGACAAAAGCAGTGACAAGTCATGCATCTGGACAAACCAATCAGGTATTAGCGATAGCAATGGATTTTCTCCATTTACTTTCCGCATCGATTTGGATAGGAAGTTTAATTGGTTTTGTCGGATTGCTATCATTCGGTAAGAAGCCAGAATTAAAGCAAGAGTATCTAAAAATGGTCAAAAGTTTCTCCAAATGGGGAATCTTGCTCGTTCTTATTCTAACGTTAACAGGATTGTATGGCAGCTTTTTATATATTCCAAACTTTTCGGCACTTTTCCAAACGAACTATGGGCAGATGTTATTGTGCAAAGTAAGCCTATTTTTGCTAATGTTGATACTGGCAGCCGTGAATTTTATTAAAGGAAAAAGCGGAAGAGCTGGAGGCCTATGGGCAACACTAAAGGGAGAACTTTTACTTGGATTGATCATCCTAGTCCTTTCAGTTGTTTTAACCAATTTGCCAACGGCAATGCAGTCACCGGGACCTTTCAATGAAACCAAAAAAGTAAATCAAGATATGCAAGTTTCATTGAAAGCAACGCCTAATATTATCGGAATGAATTTATTCTTGGTTACCTTAAAAGACCGAGAAAGGAAGCCAATCAAGGAGATTGAACAAATTCACTTAACCTTTACCATGCTTGAAATGGACATGGGAAAAGAAACCGTTAATTTAACAAAAGTTGCTGAAGGCAAATATGAAGTAAAAGGTTTGCATTTTAGCATGGCAGGTCGATGGAATGTACATGTCCATGTGCTAACAAAGTCGCTAAAAAGTATCGATACGGATTTTAAAGTTTTGGTGGGAAGTCAATAAAAAATTGAGGGGAATTCAATTGAAAAAAATGATGATTAAGATTTCAAAATTATTTATTCCAGCAGTAGTAAGTTTATTTTTCTTTTCAAGTTTGGCAAGTGCTCATGTTACCGTCATACCAAAAACTTCTACAACAGGTGCTTGGGAAACCTATACTCTAAAAGTGCCAGTTGAAAAAGAAGTGGCTACAACGAAAGTGACCATCAAGGCTCCTCAAGGAGTAGAGATTATGTCCTATCAGCCTGTTCCAGGATGGACTTATTCTTCTGAAAAGGATGCTAGTGGAAAAGTTAAAACCTTCACATTTGAGGCGACAGGGGAAGGAATTCAAGCTGGTCAATTTCAACAATTTGTGTTTGTCGGGAAAAACCCTGAAAAGGCCGCAAAAGCTGCGTGGGATGCGTTTCAATACTACAAAGATGGCAGTGTTGTCGAGTGGACAGGTGACGAAGGATCAGATGCACCTCATTCGATTACAGATATTGTAACGGCAACAACCATGGATCACCATGCCACTCAAAATACAGAAGATAGTGATAAGACTCAGAAGCAAGAAACTGAAAAAGCAAAAACAGAAGTAACTAAGAAGACAACAGAAACTTCCAATTCTTTATCGCTAATTTTATCAGGAATAGCTGCGTTACTTTCTTTAGCATCAATTATTATTGCAATTCGCAAAAAATAACAGACTAAAGTTTATTACAGAAGATGCCACCGGCATCTTCTGTTTATTTAGATAACCATACTTTCTTGAGTTTTGCTTTTTTTCCTTTTGACTGTTTCCACTAATATTTTAAATAGCTTAAGAGAATGCTGGAAAATTGGACTTTGAATGAATGTATATAGAAAAGTTGCAATAAATACAGGACCACCTAATATTAAACCGATTATTAATACCATGCTTTCGACGATGATACGTGCTTGGCTTACTGACAGCTTTGTTTTATCAGAAATGGATAGCATAAAACCATCACGTGGTCCAGCACCAATTCCTGCTGCTACATACATTCCGCCACCGATCCCTGTAATGATAATCCCACTGAAGAGAATGAGGTAGTCCACCCAAGTACCCGTTGCTTTTGGAAGAATATCTAACCAGAGGAAAAAGTCCATGATTGGTCCAATACAAAGGGCGTTTAGGACAGTACCGATGCTTATATAACTCCGGGCAGCAAAAAAAGAGATAAGAATCAGGATTAACCCGCAAATCACTCCCCAAGTACCAATAGTTAAACCAAAATGTTCATATAGAGCTACATTTAGTACTTCCCATGGGTGTAACCCTACATATTTTACTTTTACGGCAATTGCATTTCCTAATCCGAAAAAGGTTAAACCCCCAAAAAATAAGAAATATTGAAAGATTTTCAACCTTAGGTACCCCCACTTCTTATGTATTTTCTGAATATTATAATCTATCATAAGATTCTAAGGTATTGCTCGGTAATAATCAATGGTTAATCTACATATATTTTTTGAAAGGACCTTCTGCCACTCGAAGGTCTTTTATATTGAATACGAAAGAGGGATACAAATGTTAAGCGATTTACAACATCTAGAATTAGATATCCCGATTGAAGTAATTTGGGACTTTATCCGAGACGAAAACAATTGGGCACCCCTTGTACCTGGTTATATTCAACATGAAAAAATAAATGACAGTCAAATCTGTTGGGAATTTAAAAGTGACCTCGGCGTTATGAAAAAGAAGGTAAGTTTATTAATTGATATTAAAGAATGGAATGAACCTGCCCGAGTAAGTTTTGAATTAAAACGGTCCAATGAAAAGTATTTGGGTGAAGGTTACTTTGAAGCAAAAGCTTTAAATAAAAATAAAACACGTGTGACAGGCTTTCTTGAAATTAATGCAACGGGGCCAATGGGTACATTAGCGAATTCTCTTTTCAAAAAAGCACTCCAAAAATCGGATGAAGAGGTAGCATCAGTTATTTCTTCAAAGTTGGAAGAATTTCATCGCAAGTAAAAAATAAACTTAAGTTAAACTTAAGCTAGGATTGATAAAGTTAGTCCAAATTCCACTATCCTTAGGAGATAGTAGACAGGAGGATTGACTATGAAACAATCGATGCAAAACAAAGCCCTAAATGTGATGCTTGTTATTTCAATGGTTTGGATTGGGGGAGGGGCTTACATATCCACTGCATATGCGGAAACTAATACGGCTCCAAACCAGGAAAACCAACTTGAAAATACACTATCAAAATTAGAAATAGAAGGGATTAAGCTGGACCAGCTGTTTTCTACCAATTTAAAGGAATACTCTGCAACAGTTAAAAATGAGGTTCAAGAAATAAAGCTAGTAGTAGAAAGCAGTAATACCAACTCATCGATAACCATAAATGGACAGCTGGTTTTAAGTGGAGTTGCGGGGGGATATTCGATTCAAACAGGTGAGAATAAATTTCTTATATCTATAAATGATGGAAGTGGCACTACAAATATTTATACACTGACTATTAAGAGAGAGGAAAACACCAATAGTCTCTTGCAAAGTATCAATTTATCAAAGGGACAGTTATCACCAAAATTTTCTTCTGAAGTAACGGAATATAAAGTGGATGTTCCAAAGGACGTTCAAGCAATTACTATTAAACCTACAACTGTTGCAGACACATCAACGATAAAGGTGAATGAAAGAACAGCCACAAAAGATGGAGTTGTAGTAGAAATTCCCGTCGGTAAGTCAGATATTATTATCGTAGTAACGGCAGAAAATGGGGAGAAAAAAACCTATACCTTGCACATGACAAAAGCTGCTGCGGAGGTAACTACGAATCCCATAAATAATCCTAAACCGAGTCCCACTCAGCCAACAACACAACCAAATAATCGCACGAATTCTTCCAACTCAACAACACAACCAGTGAGTTCTTCGCCCGATGAAAAAACAAGTAAAGCTATGCTTTCTTCACTGTCAGTTTCTGAAGGATCATGGGATAGCACTTTTACGAATGATGAGTTTACCTACCATGTAAAAGTTTCAAATGATGTTGACGCAATAACACTAAAACCAATTGCAGAATACAGCAGTTCAGAAATTTTGATTGAAGGCAGCACTAGTCAAACGATTAAGGTAGAAAACGATTCGAAAACAATTATTTCTATTGTTGTATCGAACGGTGATGATCGAAAAACGTACGTGCTTGTATTTGATAAAGAATCTTAAAATAAATATTTTTTATAACTTTATAAAAACTTTATTTTAAAAAAAGAACATTTATTTTTTAACATCAAGTAAAAAATTATGTTATATTAATAAATAAAAATTTAGCGAATTTTTCGATTAAAGGAAGGTGGCCGTATGACTACAGAATTGAAATTAACTGACAGCAGTCTTCCGTTGCGACAGGATGTAAAATTACTTGGCAAAATGCTAGGTGAAATTCTGCTCAATCATGGTGGTTCCGATTTACTTGATAAAGTGGAAAGAATTCGATTAATGTGTAAGACATTAAGAGAACATTTCGACCAAGCTATCTATGATGCCTTGAAGGAAGAAATTACTAGTCTTAGTGCACCGATGAGGAAACAAGTTATTCGGGCGTTCTCTATGTATTTTCATCTGATTAATGCCGCTGAGCAGAATCATCGTATCCGAAGACGGAGACAATACCAACTCGAGGATGAAAATATTGTCCAACCCTCATCAATAGAAAGTGCAATCCTTTCGCTTAAAGAAAATAATATTAAGGAAGATGTCATTCAAGATATCCTTAATACATTGTCACTTGAACTTGTTATTACAGCCCATCCAACAGAGGCAACTAAGCGCTCCATTCTTGAAATTCAGCAGAGAATTGCTGTTATCCTAAAAAGCCTCAATCACCCGTTATTAACAAGCAGAGAGAGAAAAAAACTTGAAGAAAGTTTGTTTAATGAGGTTTCCATTCTTTGGCAAACGGATGAATTAAGGCAATCGAAACCGACTGTTCTAGACGAAGTTCGAAATGGTTTGTATTATTTTGATCAGACACTTTTCGAGGTTCTTCCTGAAATCCATCAAGAAGTCGCAGATTGCTTAGAGAAAAACTTCACTCAAACACAATGGGAAGTTCCGAATTTCTTAAGTTTTGGTTCATGGATCGGTGGCGATCGCGATGGTAATCCCCATGTTACACACGATGTTACTTGGGAGACACTAAACAGGCAGAGAAGACTCGTCTTAAAAAAATATAAAAATGTTCTGGTAGATTTAATGAAACGATACAGTCATTCCACTTCAAGAGTGGAGGTAAGTACAGAGCTACTTCATTTGATTGAACAAGAAGATACTTATTTAACAGAAGAGAAAAAATGGCCAATACAAGGGGAAGTGTACCGCCGCGCATTTGCAATTATTATTGAACGGGTAAAACAAGTGGGTAAAACTGACTTGGGTTATCATTCTTCCGATGAATTATTAGAAGACCTATTTATTATTAGAAAAAGCTTGAAAAAGCATCATCCAGCTGCACATGAATTAAGGACAATTCAAAAGCTGATCCGACAAGTACAATTGTTTGGTTTTCATTTAGCCACACTCGATATTCGGAACCATAGCGGTGAACATGAGGCAGCTATGACGGAAATCTTGCGCAAAGTTAGTATCTCAGAAAATTATGCGGAGCTGACCGAAGAAGAAAAACTAAAAATACTGCAAAATATTCTAAATGATCCTCGCCCACTACTATTATTAAATGAAGATTATTCGGAGCAAACACAAGAAATGATTAAAGTGTTCCAAATGATCAAGAAGGCACATGGGGAATTCGGCAAACGAGCTATATCCGTTTATCTTGTGAGCATGACAAAATCACCAAGTGATTTGCTTGAAGTACTGGTTTTTGCGAAAGAGGCAGGAATTTATCGCCTTCATGCAAATGGAACCTTAGAAAGCCATCTACATGTGGCGCCATTGCTAGAAACAATTGACGATTTATCCGCCGGACCAAAAATTATGGAAACACTATTTGAGATGCCTGTCTATCGAAATCATTTGCAAATTATGGGCGACCGGCAGGAAATTATGCTCGGTTACTCAGACGGAAGCAAAGATGGGGGGACATTGACAGCTAACTGGAAACTTTATAAGGCTCAAATTGAAATCCATGAAATGGCGAATCGGTACAAAATCGGACTGAAGTTCTTCCATGGCCGTGGTGGTTCGCTAGGACGTGGTGGTGGTCCGTTGAACAAAAGTATCCTCTCCCAACCGCCAGAGACTATTGGCGACGGGGTAAAAATCACTGAGCAAGGAGAAGTTTTATCATCACGGTATTTACTCGAGGATATTGCCTATCGCAGTTTAGAACAGGCAACTTCCACACTCCTTTTAGCAGCCACACATTTATCAAAAGAAGCAGAGCAAAGACAGACACGTGACTCTTTGTGGGTAGAGGCGATAGAAGAAATCTCAAGCCTAGCGTTGACTAAATATCAATCACTTGTGTTTGGCGATCCAGATTTCCTTACCTACTTCTCAGAAGCGACACCACTCAGAGAACTCGGGGATTTAAATATTGGTTCAAGGCCGATGAGCAGAAAAAACCAAGGCCGTTTCGAAGATTTACGGGCGATCCCATGGGTATTTGCCTGGACGCAAAGCCGTCAGCTGCTGCCTGCATGGTACGCTGCCGGTACTGGTTTAGCAGGTTATGCAGCAAATGAAAAACAAAATTTGCAACTTCTACAGGAAATGTATGAAAAATGGCCGTTCTTCCAATCAACCATTGATAATCTGCAAATGGCATTAATGAAAGCAGACATAACAACAGCGAGAGAATATTTATTGCTTGTTGAGGATCAGAGAATTGCAGAACGGATATTTACGAATATTCTTGAAGAGTATGAAAGAACAAAAGAAATACTTCTTAGCATTACTGGCGATAAAGAATTGTTAGATCACACACCGAATATTAAGGAATCGGTCTATAGAAGAAATCCATATGTCGATCCGCTTAACTTTTTACAAGTAGAATTAATAAAAGAATTACGAAATCAAGACGAACCTAATGAAGACTTGCTAACGGAAGTCTTACTGACAATTAGTGGGATCTCTGCAGGGCTACGAAATACTGGTTGATAATAAGGATAAAGCCATAAACTCTTTCCAATAAGGAGTTTATGGCCTTTTTTCATTCCAACATGCCTGAAACGGAAATGAATAACTGTGTGATCTGAATAATTATGAACATTTTATGAACTTTTTAAAAATGAATGGCTACTCATTCATTCTGTTGCACACTTCGACAAATTTCGATTTATCTATCGTGATATATTTTAGCCATTAGGGAAAAGGGAGTGAGTTTAAACCCATTTGCTTAATAAATAAGCCTGATTCTAGTCAAATTTCTAAAGTAGTAATGAATACGGAGGGATATAAAATGGCAGTTGAAGAAAAGGCAGTACAAGAAAAACAAATGATTGCTTCGATGATTGATAAATTAGCTAATAATGCTGCAAAGGCGCTCGGAGATTTTCGATGTTTCAACCAGGAAATGATCGACGAAATCGTCAAACAAATGGCTCTTACGGCCCTTCAAAATCATAAGAATCTAGCAAAGCTTGCAGTTAAAGAAACAAGAAGAGGAGTTTATGAAGATAAAGTTTTCAAGAATATGTTTGCCACAGAATTCATTTACAACAATATTCGAGATATGAAAACTGTGGGTGTTATTCGTGAAAACCAAAATGAAGGAATGGTAGAGATTGCTGAACCAGTTGGTGTGATCGCAGCGGTCATCCCGATTACAAATCCGACGTCGACTGTTATCTTTAAATCACTGATTTCACTTAAAACGAGGAATCCAATTATTTTTGCATTCCCGCAGTTTGGGCAAAAATGCTGCACTGAGACAGCAAAATTACTTAAGGAAGCTGCCATTAAGGCAGGTGCTCCAGAGAATTGTATTCAATGGATCGAAGTCCCCTCCCACGAAGCCTTTCAGGCCTTAATGAAACATCCGAAGGTATCCTTGATCCTAGCAACAGGTGGACCAAATTTGGTCAAGGCAGCTTACAGCTCCGGTAAACCGGCACTTGGAGTTGGCGCTGGAAATGTGCCTTGTTATATTGAAAAAACCGCCAACATTAAAAGGGCAGTCAATGACGTTATCTTGTCCAAAACATTTGATAACGGAATGATCTGTGCTTCTGAACAAGCTCTTATTATCGATCAAGAAATTTATGAAGAAGTAAAGCAAGAAATGATAGCAAATAATTGTTATTTTCTTAATGAAGAAGAAAGATTAATGGTGGAAAAGGTTGCAGTTTTTGAAAAAACCAATTCAATCAATCACTTAATCGTCGGGTTGCCAGCTGCGATGATTGCTAAACTGGCTGGAGTAAACGTCCCGGTTAATACCAAGATTCTCATAGCCGAATTAGAGGGAGTAGGTCCAAAATATCCGCTTTCATGTGAAAAACTAAGTCCGCTTCTTGCTTGTTACAAGGTTAATAGTTTTGCAGAGGGTATGCTAATTGCTGAGGAAACGCTAGAATACGGTGGACTTGGACACTCTGCTGCGATTCATACAGCTGATCAGAATTTAGTAGATATGTTCGCACTTCGTATGAAAGCCGGCAGAATCATGGTTAATACACCATCGACCCATGGGGCGATTGGGGATATCTATAACACATCATTGCCTTCATTAACAATCGGATGTGGTACTTATGGAGGGAACTCTGTGTCGCAAAATGTAGGAGCAGAAAATCTGATAAATATTAAAAAGGTTGCCAAAAGAAGAACGTTTACCCAGTGGTTTAAAGTGCCTTCACAGATTTTCTTTGAGAAAAATTCAATTCAAACACTTGCTTCAATCCCAGGTATTTCAAAAGCGTTTATTGTTACAAGTGGAAGCCCTGTGAAAAATGGCTATGTCGACAAGGTTCTTTATTATCTTAATAAGAATCCAAGTAAAATCCAATTTGAAACTTTCTCCGATATTGAACCGGAACCGAGCATTGAAACGGTTATGACAGGTGCTGACAGAATGAGAAAGTTTCAGCCGGATTGCATTATTGCCCTTGGCGGCGGTTCTGTTATGGATGCAGCGAAAGCAATGTGGTTATTCTACGAGCATCCAGAAACAGATTTCCACAGTTTAACACAAAAATTCTTTGACCCAAGTAAAAGAGTGGTAAAATTCCCAGTCCTTCGAGAAAAGGCAAAATTTGTTGCGATTCCGACTACTTCCGGGACAGGTTCAGAGGTTACCGCTTTTTCTGTTATTTCAGATAAGAAGTCAAATATGAAATATCCACTAGCAGATTTCCAATTGACACCTGATGTCGCAATCATCGATCCACAGTTTGTCATGACCGTTCCAAAGCATGTTACTGCTGATACAGGCATGGATGTCCTGACACATGCAATTGAGTCGTACGTCTCAGTTTTAGCAAATGACTTTACAGATGGACTTGCATTGAAAGCAATTCAGCTTGTCTTTAAGTATTTGCCAATGGCTTATAGGGATGGCAGTGATGAGCTTGCACGCGAAAAAATGCACAACGCATCGACAATCGCTGGGATGGCCTTCGCCAATTCCTTCCTAGGGATTAATCATAGCCTTGCCCATGTTTTAGGTGCAGAATTTAACATCCCGCACGGACGTGCCAATGCGATTCTTTTGCCGCATGTCATTCGTTATAATGCTGCTAAACCAAATAAATTTATGACCTATCCTAAATATGAAAGTTTTATTGCAGACGAGCGCTATGCTGAAATTGCCAAAATGCTTGGCCTGCCTGCAGGGACAACAGAGGAAGGTGTTGAAAGCCTAATTCAGGCAATTATTAAGCTGGCTAAAGACTTGGAAATTCCAATGAGTATCGAAGCAAATGGAGTCAATAAAACAGAATTTGAAAGCAAAGTAACAACTCTCGCTGAACTTGCATTCGACGACCAAGACACGATTGCGAATCCGAAACAACCGTTTATTAGTGAACTGGCAGAAATTTACCACCAGGCATTTTTTGGAGAATAGGCTATAAAGAATCAGTCCCGGCTATTATGGGACTGATTCTCAAACTAGTTTTCAATTTTATATTAAATAAATTAGAGGGAGAAATAAGGAGGGGAAACATGTGGTATATATGAAAAAACCTTGGTTGAAGTGTTATGATCCTCGAATTAGTGAACAAGTTTCTGTAGATTACGATTCATTATTTGACCTATTGAAGCAAGCGGCAAATATTCATAATGAAAAACCAGCGCTTACTTTTTTCGACAGGTCTTGGAGCTACAAAGAAACTAGAATGATTACGGAATGGTTTGCAGCTTCCTTATATCGGATAGGTCTTAAAAAAGGCGATCGTCTGGCAATAATGCTTCCTAACTGTCCTCATTATATTTTTAGTTTATTTGCCGGGTTCCGGTTGGGTGGAATCACTGTTCAAGTCAATCCAATGTATGTAGAGCGAGAAATTGAATATGTTCTTAATGATTCAGAAGCAGAGTACATGGTCGTATTTGAAGCCTTTTATCCAAAAGTTATTCAGGTAAAGCCAAAAACCTCTTTGAAAAAGGTTATTGTCGTTGGTTTTGGCGGCAACAGAATACCACTTGAAGCTGGGGATATTTATTTTGAAGACTTCCTTACTCATGACAATGTTATCCCTGATATTCCGATTAATATACATGAAGATGTAGCTCTTTTACAATACACTGGTGGTACAACAGGGGTTTCTAAAGGTGTAATGCTTACTCACTACAATCTTCTTGCCAATACTATTCAAGTATGTGATTTTACTTATAATGCAGTTGATGAGAAACCGGAAAACTTTAAACTTGTCAGTGTCCTTCCAATGTTTCATGTATATGGACTCTCGTGTAATGCACTTGCCGCAATCAGGATCGGCTGTAATCAATTAATCCTGCCGCGATTTGATGCAACCGAGCTGCTTGAGCTTATTAAAAGAGAGAAGCCATTCCATATGACAGTTGTCCCAACAATGATTTTTGCTTTAAACAACCACCCACTATTAGAAGAAAGCAATATTGGGGAAATTTTCTATTTGAACAGCGGTGGTGCACCGTTGCCTGTCGAGCAGATAAAGTCATTTGAGAAAAGAGTAGGGGCAAGAGTGGTAGATGGATACGGACTCTCAGAAACGGCACCATCAGCAATCACAACACCGCCCTTTCTTGCACAGAAATTGGGTAGTGTAGGGATCCCGCTCCCTGGTACCGAGGCGCGAATTGTAAAAGAAACACCGGAAGGATTAGTTGATGTGCCTGTTGGAGAGGCGGGAGAGTTACTCCTCCGCGGTCCACAAGTTATGAAAGGTTACTGGCGAAGACCGGGAGATACGGATCAAGTATTGAAAAACGGATGGCTCTCTACTGGAGACATTGCCAAAATGGACGAAGACGGATACTTTTATATACTAGACCGTAAGAAGGATATTATTATTGCGAGCGGATACAATGTTTATCCACGTGAGATAGAAGAAGTGCTTTATCAGCATGAAGCTGTTGAGGAAGCAATTGTCATTGGAGTTCCAGACATGTACAGAGGAGAAACCGTAAAGGCATTTGTAAAGCTAAAAGCGGGTGCTCAAGTATCACCACAAAGTCTGATTGAGTTTATCAAAATGAATCTTGCATCATATAAAGTGCCAAAGGAAATTGAATTATTAGATGAGCTTCCTAAATCATCAGTAGGCAAGCTGCTTAGAAGAATGCTCCGCAAAGAAAAGGAAAAAGTGGAGATATAAAAAGGAGTTTTTATCATGCCAATAACAAATGCAAATGGTATCAATCTTTATTATGAAGTCCATGGTGAAGGAGAACCTTTGTTATTAATAATGGGATTAGCCCATAATTTATTATCATGGAAAAAAAGTCTTCCAGCATTGGCCGAACAGTTTAAGGTGATTATTTTTGACAATCGTGGGACGGGAAGAAGCGATAAACCAGAAACCCCTTATACGATAGAACTAATGGCAGAAGAAGCAAAAGCAGTTTTAGATGCAGCAGGTGCTGAGCAGGCACATGTATATGGGATCTCAATGGGGGGAATGATTGCCCAGCGCTTGGCAATAAACTACCCAGAACGCATCAAATCACTGATTCTTGGTTGTACATCACCAGGAGGAATTAATCAAGTTCAACCTGATGCAGAAGTTATTATGACATTACTCTCAGGTGCTTCTATTCCAACTACACCCCTAGAAGCAGCATGGGCATCTGTTCCCATACTCTACAGCACATACTTCATAGAAAACCATCGAGATTCCATTGCAGAACATATTGAAACAATGATAGAAATTCCAACACCTGCCCATGGTTTTATGCAGCAGCTCCAAGCATGTCTTGCCCATGATACGTATGAGGAATTAACCAAAATCAGTATCCCGGTATTAGTCATCCATGGAGATGAAGATAGGCTCATTCCCGTTGAAAATGGGAAAATGTTGGCAGATAGAATTAAAGATTCAGAGCTTTATATTGTCCCCGGCGCAGGGCACCTTTACTTAACAGAAGCGCAGAAAGCTGTCGATGAAAAAGTGATCGATTTCTTAAAAAAATATTAAATTGAAAGGATGCGAGTAAGATGACTGACAAAAACGAAATAGAAAAGGAACCAGTAAAAGAAACAAAATCAAAGAAGAAAAAGCAAGAAGTTGAAGCCTCTCATGAAATTGAAGCAAAACAGGAGCTAGATTCAGAAGCAGTAGAAGAAAAGGTAGAAGGGCCCGTACTTGAAACTAAGATAGTGGAGGAAAAGGTCACCGAAAAAGAGGCTAGTGAAGCACAACTATCAAGCTTAGATACCCTCTGGCACAATGCTTTTAATGAATTAGACGAATGGGCAAAACGAGGTGATTTCCGGGATGAGGTTTTCCTTAAAGAGGCAATGTTTTTTGCAGATAACATTCAAAGAAATCAAGGAAATATAAAGGCGTTATCCGAAAAATTTAATAAGGAATTTGCCGAATGGGAAAGAACAGCTAGAGAAGAATTCTTGATGTCCACTACAAGTTTGCAACATTTCTTCCCGCTAAAATCATATGAAGAAATCAATGCCCAGATTAATCAAATTCAAAAAAGAACTATGTCGATTCTACACAAACCTTTTCTAAAGATAACAAATTATCAAGCTATGGATAAATACCTTGAAATTATTGATCAATATATTGCTATAAGGAAAAAAAGCAGGAATAAATATATCAAAACCGTTAAACAAGCAGGAAATCTTATCTATGAAAATCAAAAGGGTTTTGTTAATCTTTTTGCGAAACAAATCAAAACACTGATGTTCCCATTAAATAAATATATGGAAAAAGCAGAAGAACTTACTAAATCCTAATTACAAAGGAGCGATAATGAATGTCTAAGGATAAAATATATGATCCTTTTCTAGGATTCAGAAAAATAAGTGGTAGGTGGGAAAAACGTTTGAATGGTCTGTTATACATGATGACTGACAACAATGAGTTTGTTCGGTTATTGAAGGTTGGGACGGAAAGTCATGCTCGTTACATGGAATTGTTACGAAAAAACCAAGAACTCATGGCAGGAGTAATAAATATTCCAACGAAAAAAGATGTTGCAAATGTAGCAAAGCTGTCTCTTCAAACGGAAGAAAAAATTGATATTTTAGAAGAGCAAATTTGGAATTTACAGGATAGTTTAGGTTCGTTAAATAATGAAAACTTGGCTATGTTTCAAGAGATAGTGAACATCGTCCAACAAATGAAGGACGAATTCCCAAAAATGGCCCAAGAAGTAGCAGAGACACAACAACTGAAAGAAGAAATTCATGAATTACGGCAGGGTCTTGTAGATTTAACGGAAATTAAGCAAGAATTGGCCACATTGAAAAACCTTTTACCAAAAGGAAAGACAAAAGATAAAGAAAAAGAGCTAGTTCTTACAGGTGCTGGCACTAAGGAAGAAAGGAGCTGAAAAGGATGAGCCCTATAGCATCGGTTACTAATTTAGTACCACTTCTTGATATTGAAAAAGAAACTGCAAGGTGGAATACAGTCTATAAAGTCTTGACAGAACCGAAGCCGGATATTGCCTCGTCACAAAGAGAGATTATTTGGAAAAAAAATAAATCAACCTTATATTATCATCCGGCAAAAGAAAAAAAGTATCAGATTCCTATATTTTTAGTCTACTCACTCCTAAATAAACCTTATATTTTAGATATTGGGGAAGGGAGCAGTGTAGTCGGTGGGTTAACCGAACGAGGATACGATGTATATTTTCTAGACTGGGGTTCGCCCGGATACGAGGATAATGATATTACACTAGACGATTATATTCTTGATTATTTAGAAAAGGGCGTCAAACGAGCCTTAAGGCATTCAGGAGCAAAAGAAATCTCGATGATTGGCTATTGTTTAGGAGGGACCATTGCGGCAATCTTTGCCTCACTTACGAAATTGCCTATTAAGAATTTAGTCCTTGCTACAGTTCCAATTGACTTTAGTGTTGGTATTGTTCCAGATAAGTGGTTAAAAGGGCTGCAAAAAGGGATTATTAACTTTGATCGTCTTTCTGAGGTGTATGGAGTAATCCCATCTGAAATTATGTATGGAATGTTCAGAGGACTCTCTCCGGTTTATGTGAGTCCAATGATTAACCTGATTTCCCGTGCGCATGATGCAGAGTATGTTAAAAAGTGGCGGCAGATGGACAAGTGGACAAAAGACGCTGCATCGTTTTCAGGAGCAGCCTTCAAACAATTATTTAATGATTTATATAAAGATAACAAACTTCTCAAAGGCGGGCTTAAAATTGGTGGGAGAACAGTAGATTTAAAAAATATCACTTGCTCTTTCTATGTCTTCTCCACTTCAAGAGATACTTTGATCTTAGAGGAACAAAGTCTTCCTGTTATCGACATGGTATCTAGTAAAGATAAAACATACCAGGTTTTTGAAGGCGGCCATGTCTCATTAGCTTTAACAGGAAAGTTTGCCACATTTGCAGATAATTGGCTGTCTACACGTTCACAAGAAATTTAGGAATTTCACTCATAGATAGAGCTGTGTTTGGATAAATTATTAGCGGGAAGGATCAGTCCTTCCCGCTTTAAAATTCTTTAGGCAGTTTTTTGTTGATCAATGAATTTTCGCAAGAGATTATTAAACCGATCTTTTGCTTCTAGTTTAGCAAGGTGACCAGTATTCCTCATAATAATAAATTCTGAATGTGGTATTAGCTTATGCATCCACAACTGAATCCATATAGGCAATATGGAGTCGTATTGTCCCCCAACAATTAGGGTGGGTACATTTATGATCGGAAGTAAGGTTAAATTATTAACCTCAAAGCATGCTAGCAGGGAGTCAATAAAAATACCTCGTTTAGGTTGGAAAAACTTATCGAACTTTTCAACCGTTTCTTTATCCCAAGAGTAAAGTGCCATCCGTGCAGCAAATTCCGAGTGTTTTCCGGATGCTGATATGCGTTCCAGTTTTTCTTTTCGTGAATCAAATAATAAACCCTTTAGTTTTTTGGGGAAATAGTGGAATGAGCTTATTAATAGGAGTGTACGACAGCAGGTTGGATCCTGACGGTACATTTCCTGTGCAACGGCACCACCCATCGAGAGACCTAGAATGTGTGCGTTTTCAACTTCTAACTCCTCTAATAACCCAATTATGTCCGAAGCAAAATTTTGAATCGAAATTCCATCCGATTTATGGCATGCTCCATGACCGCGTAAATCGGGGATGATTAGCTCAAATTGGTCTGCTAATTCATATTGGTCTTCCCATCCTTCTTTAACTTCACCTAAACCATGGATTAACACCAATGGTTCCCCCTTGCCTAAACGTAAATAAGGAACTCCCAATTTACTCATTTTTGCTTTTTCCATTTCACACCACCTTCTTATTTTTAATAGTCTATTACCAAATAAAGTAAATTGTAAACGCTGTTATATAACTTTTATTCATATTTATTTACTCGGTTGACAAAATATTACTTATAGGTGTAAAATACATATAGGGTGAGGTGATAAAGATATGGTGAATCAAGACAATCAAACAATTAATCCATCGAAAAATTTTGTGCTACCATTTATTTTATTGCTTCTTAGCAAGGTTTCACTTCATGGATACGAACTCAGCCAGAAGCTAGAGGCATTTGGTTTTAAGACACTTGATCAAGGGAATTTATACAGATTATTAAGGCAGCTTGAAAAGGAAGAGCTTCTATCTTCAGAATGGGATACGACTGGGAGTGGCCCTGCAAAAAGGAGATATTCAATAACTAAAGCTGGCATTACATACTTAAAAGGCTATGCCAATCAACTAGAATCCTACCAATCGTTATTGGATCAATTTTTCAAAATGTATTCAAGTTTCTTTGAGCTCTATATGCCTTCATTTCATAAGAAGGATCCAATAGAGAAAGTCAATAATAGTAAGAGGAGGAAAGACGATGGCACAGAAGAAAAGTGAAACGGTTCTATCTGCAGTAGAAACAATTAATCCATCAGCAGAGGAATCGGTAGCCGTAGGTTCATTTGTAAACACATTTTGGGATCAATTTGAGTTATCACGTGAACGTGCTGAACAGCTTCGGGAAAATAGGGAAGATGCATATATTAATGCATTAAGGGAAGTCATAAAGTTTAATAAGCAATTTAGGAAATCAGTTGGGAATTTGTATCAACAATCTAAAAAAACCAACAAGGAAATGGTTTCAGAACTGATGAATCAATTACCATTTGGTAAAGAGGAATCAAAGGAAGAAGAGGTTTCACCAATCGAACGAGAAGAGCTTAAGAACCAATTTGTTGAGGTTTCAGGTCAATTAGAGAAAATCGCGCTTACTCCAATTAAGTCGTTCGTTCATTTTGTTGATCAGATGGAAGATAATTTTGAAAAAAATGCAGAATCGGGTGTAGCTTTTGAGCGTAACCGTCGAAATGCGTGGCTTAAAGTAAGAAAGCAATATGTTAAATTAGCAAAAGATTCTCATTTGAATCTTGTTGAAAGAGGCAAGTCTGGCTTTAAAGAATTAATTAAAACTAATTAATTATTTTTATCAACTAAGGGGAAAATAGCAGTTTTGAAACTAAACAGTGAACACATTATAAGGACCACCATCTCTTTTCACTAAAAAATAAGAGATGGTGGTCTTTTATTTTTGTACTTTTGTATGCAATTTCAAGTGAAAATTGAACACTTTGTTAAATGTCTTCCAATAAAAACCATTGAAATAGAAATTTAATTTTAATATTACTTTGTTGACAAATCTAGATGTTATACTATTAATTAAGAAAAGATTGGAAATATGCGGTAATTTGGATATTAAGAAGGCAGGGGAACTTAATTGAAAAAGAAGTTAATCGTACTAAGTACGACCATTATTATGGGGCTAGGAAGTGTATTCTCAATTTCAGCAGTGAATGCAAAAGCAGAGAACCTTAAAAAAATACAAGATCAGCGTTCAGGTCTTCAAACGGACATCTCCAAAACATATCAGGAAATATTACTGATACAAAATGAATATACAAAATTATCAGAACAGATCACTAGAGTTGAGTTGGCGATTAAAGATAATAATAAAATGATAGTTCAAACGGAAGAAAAAGTGAAGGAATCTCAGTTCGAAGTGAAGACCCTTCAACAGGATCTTACGACAATTCAAGAAAGAATCAATAAACGAAATGAATTATTAAAAAAACGTGCCTTATCCCTTCAAGTAAGTGGCAAGGTTAATTATATAGATGTAATCCTTGGAGCATCAGGTTTTAGTGACCTCGTGAGTCGACTTGGTGCCATTGCGACAATGGTGGAAGCAGACCAAGATCTTGTTACACAGCATATAGAGGACCAAAAGGAAATTGAAAAGAAACAATCTTCTGTAGTAAAAAAGCTAAATGATTTGCAAAATGTGAAAACAGAGCTTGTTGGAATGCAAGCCCAAATTTTAGAACAAAAAGAGCAAAATGATACACTAAAAGAAGAACTAAAATTAAAAGAGCAAGAAAAACTTACTATAATGGCAGATTTACAAATTAAAGATGGTACGCTTGCATCGAAAGAGGCACAAATAAAAGGTAATACATACAAGGATAATACTAATGAAACTAATAAGATTAATGTTTTAATACCTACTACCACAAATGAAACAACTAATATTGTTATCCACGCAGGTGATAAGTATATTGGGAATTCTGTTTATGTTTTTGGCGGGGGAAGAAATTCTTATGATGTTGAACATGGCAGATTTGATTGTTCTGGCTTTGTTGCCTGGGCCTTTAAACAGGCAGGAATTAATGTTGGAGCACATACAGATATTTTAAAAAATACTGGAAAAAGAGTATCAATAAGTGAAGCACAACCAGGTGATCTAGTATTCTTTGATACTTATAAGATTGATGGGCATGTGGGAATTTATCTTGGTGGAGGTAAATTCATTGGTTCACAAAGCTCAACAGGGATTGCGATTGCGGATCTAACGAGCGGTTTCTATAAAAAGAAATTTAATGGACGTGTAATGAGAATTATCAGCGATACACCATAAAAAATAAGCGANNTCGCTTATTTTTTATGGTGTGCTGCTTATTAATTGCTGTAGATATGTTTTCATTTGAAGGAGTTCTTCCTCGCTCTTTGATTCCATTTCCACTTGTCCCCCCTCGTTAAGACTTAACTTAAATTGGGGGAGAATCGAATGATTAGCTGTTACACTATGTGCCAAGAGTTTAATATTTTTAATACCAAAGTTTCCGGTTGTGGGCAGGTAGTTCTCACTAAATTGAGCATTGGTAACTTTAAGGCTTAGATTGCTAAAAAGGACTTTATCCTCTGGACTCATTTCAATGGTTTCAATTCCCTTTGGGGACTTTATTAACTTCTTAATAGTCAGGCCTTCAGCTGAAAGATTTTCAAATTTCAATTCAAGCATTGGCTGATTTTTTTGTTCTGTAGTATCACCAGCCGTCATAGTCGGTTCTTGCATTGTCCCTTCCATTTGAGTTGCTTCAATAACAAATCCGATAATTTTTGGATCGCTAGCAAAACTATCCTTTGTTGATAGAAGTAGACCACTAATAATTAGAATCAATATGATTATAAGCTTATTAAAATAATATCTATGTCTCAAAGAATATCACCATTTCTGCGTATGCTATTAGTATTTCCAGACCGAACTGCTCTAGATCAGTACAATAGGTCCTATCTTATTACATTTATTCTGGTGAAATTTCCTTCCCTGTGGCCACTTCCTTTTCTGCAAAATTATCTTGTTCTGCCTGTTGTTTGCCCTCATTAATGCCAAGCTCGGGTTTCCAGGCAATCAACATGGAACCGCCAATGATACCGAGAATGGTTCCAATGAAGAAACCACCTAACGCTCCCATAATTGAAAGAACAGAGGCGAAAATCGCAATAACTCCAAGGAGGGTGGAAAGCCTTTGCATCATATAGGAAAGCACACCCATTAACAGCGTGAGACCCCCTAAGAAAAAGCCAACAAATAGAATACTTCCGGGTGCTACAGCTAATTCATAAAGTTTTGCCGGGACCCATAAAATGATCAGTCCGGAAAGGATACACAAGGTCGCCCCCCAAAAGGGGCACCTTGCTCTCCAATTCCTAAACCGCTCACGTTTTGAATAAGTAGAGTTCATTTTTATCATCCTTACTCAATATTCTGTGATGGTTAAATTAGTTGAGTTTTTCGAAATAAACCTTCATTCCTGGTAAACTTACAGTTTTTTGGAATAGATATAATGTTTGCAAATTACCATTTTCGATTGTAATTGTGTTGGCCTTTTGGGTAAATTCCTTAGCTAATGCTTCAGCTCTTTGTTTTGGATCAGTAAGGTCATAATCTCCAATATAATTTTCGGACATCGTAAGCTCCTCAAACTTAGCGTCACCATTGACCATGGTAGCTTTTTGAAGAAGTCCATTAATTTCAACTGGTTTATCAGAACTAATAACAACACGGATACCAAGAGCTGGGATTGCTTTAGAAATTTCTAACCCATTAATTGTGGCTTTGTCAATTGCATTTACTGCAACTGGATTATTTTTAGTAGTTGCACCATCTGCAACTCCACCATATAATTGAAAGCCTTGGCCAACCATCTTATCAAATTTAACGGTAAATTCCCCAAAGCCACTTAATGGTGCTGCAACTGCTACACCAGTAATACCAAAAATACTTAATAGTATGCCTAAAAACAAAAAACCACCTAATAGTGCATAGACCAACTTCTTTCGAACTGTTTGCCCTCCAACAATTACTGTTTCTGTTGCAAAATTCATTGCCTCTCCTCCTTTTTCTGATTTTAGAATGTGAAAGCAGATTAAATGTAAATGCTTACATCATTCGTCACAATTTTATGACAAATTACCGTTTTGTGATATCCCTACATTTGTAGGAAGTTTCTAATGATTATTTAAAAGGAAAGAACAAGATTCTACAAAAAAGCAAAAGTATCCAAATTTAGCAGGAATTTTGGCGGGTTTAGTTGAAATATGTATAAAAGCTAACTGTGATTTAATTCAGGAAAAATGACAGCTAAGATTTTTAGGGAAGGGAATGCGATATAATGTCTAAGTCATTAAATTACCATTTGGACAATCTCTTAAACGATGCTGTTAAATTGCTAGCTAATTATCAAGATGATTTATTACAAGAATGGGGAGTAATGCTCCAATCTCTTAAAAATACAAATAAAAAATCTGTTGCAGTTTTTGAATTTATTTGTGAATTCCTAGACAGGTTTTTACGATCTGTAAATGAAGGTACGATTGATATTTATGGAATGTTGAATGAAATACAAGTTGAGTGGATGGAGACATTTCAAAGGAGTCCGCAACCAGAGGCACTTATTTTTCATCTCAATTTGTTGGAGAACGCAGCACATCGGGTACTAAAATCAAGGATTACATATTCATCAAAGTTACATCCGTCTGTTCACTATTTATTTTCAAAAATTAATGAAGTGATGCTTTTTCAATCCGAAAAAGATAATAATAGTATTTGGAAAGATGCTGTGATTCTTTTTAATGAATGGATTATCCGCTCGCAAAATTTTCGCGAGTCTATTGAGAATATTTGCTTTGGATTTGGCTATTTTCTTCCATTTAAACGGTGTGCTCTCTTTAAGTTTACCAATGAGGAAAGTATTGGAATTGGTTTATATGGACATCATTTCAATAACCATGAAGTGCAAGCGATTGCAGAAAAAATTACTAATATTCCTGTTCTTAGCGAAAGTCTTGTTAAACTAAAATCACAAGGCAGTGAAATGAAAAACTTTCAGCCCATTTATATACCTGTTGCAGAACATGACCTTCCAGAGATGTATGTGAGAAAGTTCGACCTTGCTTCCTTAATTATTGTGCCAATTTATGTTCCAGAAGAAGGGAAAATAATTGGTGGAGTGATTTTAGATCAAGGCCAGGGCACTCATTTCACAGTGGATACAAGTCTTTTTCCAGCATTAATGAAATTTGGCCAGAGTTCTGGAGAATTGTTGTCAAAATTTATCAAAGCAAATATTAAAAAGCAAGACTTACCCTCAAGAGATTCAGTTTCTCTGTCACCACGGGAAACAGAGATTATCAAACTGTTAGCAGATGGTGCATCGACTGCAGAAGCTGCTTTAAAACTATATTTAAGTGAATTTACTGTTAGAGATTATATATCTAATATCATGAAAAGATTAAATGCCCAAAATAGGACAGAAGTTGCCGTCAAAGCAATTCGAATGGGGATTATTGATTAACGAAAACCAAGGTGTGGCCCGATAATATCGAAGGCCACATTTTTGACGTTTGGAAAAAGTAAATGAAACTATTATCTGTTCTTTTCGTTATATATAATATAAATGCCAATAAAAAGATATTGCTATAAAGTTAGTTTATCAGTAGAATAATTAGGTTATAATTCATCATGATTTACAATACTGACGCAATAGTTAGGAGAAACTCACAACATGGAAGTACTTATGATTATTAAAGCTATTTTGCTTGGATTAGTAGAAGGATTAACAGAATTTGCACCAGTTTCTTCAACGGGTCACATGATTATTGTTGATGATATGTGGCTGCGATCTGAAACGTTTTTGACACAACAAGGAGCTAATACGTTTAAAATCGTGATCCAGCTTGGTTCGATTCTTGCGGTTGTCGTTACATTTAAAGATCGATTTATTGATCTATTGGGGCTAGGTCGTATCAACAAGCTAACAGGTTCGGGACAAGGACGTCTTAAATTAACCCAGGTTTTAGTTGGATTAATCCCTGCGGGTGTATTAGGTGTCCTTTTTGATGACTATATTGACGAACACTTATTTTCAACATCAACGGTTTTGATAGGATTGGTCATTGGTGCTCTTTTAATGATTATTGCAGATATTATTGGTCCAAAACAGCCGAAAACGCAAACGGTTGATCAAATTTCCTACCGACAAGCCCTGGCTGTTGGTCTATTTCAATGTTTCTCCCTTTGGCCTGGTTTCTCACGGTCAGGTTCAACCATCTCGGGAGGGGTTTTGATGGGGATGAGCCACAAAGCAGCAGCCGATTTTACTTTTATTATGGCCGTGCCAATTATGGCAGGTGCAAGTTTTCTGTCCTTATTAAAGAATTGGGAATATATGACAATGGATGCCTTACCAATCTTCATTGCAGGATTTATCAGTGCCTTTGTTTTTGCTTTACTGTCTATTCGCTTTTTCTTAAAGCTTATTAATAAAATAAAACTTTTGCCGTTTGCCATTTATCGAATTGTATTGGCGCTCATTCTGTATATTGTATTCTTTTAAATTAGACAGCTTACTAAACGTGAGCTGTATTTTTTTATAAAAAAATTAAATTTTGTCTAAAATGTGACAAAACTAACGGTATATTTCTTTGGAATGGGATAAACTTGATTTAATAAGGAAGGGAGGGTAAAATTTGCTAATTATTCCGACTTATTTAGGTTTATGGCTTCTGCAAATTTTATGTTTTTTAATTCCAATGGTTTTATGCCGATCCTATTTTCGCAAGACGTTCCATAATAAAAAATTCAAAAGGATAAGTTTAATTGTATTGAATGGACTATCAATCATTATCTTCCTTACTTTCCCAATTTTAATTTCTGATAGCTCTCAATTAGCATTTCGAATTATATCGATGATAGTTGTATTTATTTTAAACTATATAACCCTTTCACTTGTTATTTTTCTTCTGAATTACTTTATAGAAATGAATGTGATGAGCAAAAAAGTGATCCAGTTTGAAAAAAATCATACGATTAATCATTTGCTTATCAATAATTCACAGCAAATGTTACCGCCATTAAAATCGGCAACTTGTTATTTGGATTTACTTGCAAAAGAGCCGTTAACAAAACAACAGTCATTTAATCTAATCCAAGCAAAAAATGAATTAAAACAAGTGGAATATGGTTTAGATCATTATCATCCCTATTTAAATGAAAAGTGGAATGAACAAAGGGAAATGAGTTTTGTGAAAGAATTGCAAGACGTTGTTCATTTAATGAAATCCTATGCTCAAATGCATCAAGTGGAGCTTTTATTCACATCTACAGTTAAGGAGGATGTTTCCATAATGGGTGATCCCGAGATGTTACGGTTTGCCCTATTGAATATTATTAAAAATGGGGTAGAGGCCTCTTCGCCAAAAGGTTGTGTCAATATCTCACTTCATGAAATGATTAAAGATGTTTTTATTGTAATCGAGGATAATGGAAATGGTATACCGAAGCATGTTATCAGACAAATAGGAAAACCGCTAACCTCTGGTAAATTGAACGGGTCAGGATTGGGACTAGCATCCACTTATAAAATAACAGAATCTATGGGTGGCAGAGTGGAGGTTGCATCACATTTAAATAAAGGGACGATATTTAGCCTTTATTTCCCGAAATGGGTATCTATAGAAGGGTAATACCTAAACTGGTAGTGAAGAAAAGGATTTCTTTGCTGCCAGTTTTTTGTTTATTTACCTATAAAAAAATAATTAGGTAGGAACCTATTTAGAAATAATTAGTCACTTACCTGTTTTTCATAAGAAAGCAGCCTATACCATAATCACGAAATAGAATAATTTAAAATAGGGGATTGCTTAAATGGGAACGAAGGGAGGGAAAGACATGGAAAAAGGACGGTGTGAAAAGCACTGTTTATGTAATGAAATGGAAGAGTTGCTTGAAGAGCAACAAAGATTATCTTTAGAAGATTTTCGATTTGTTTGCGATAAAATTGGATATGATACCATTCCATTTGTCCTCTCTAATGATAAATGTGCATTTGAAGTATTTGGGCGAACGAAGAGTGGTATATTTTTTACTACTCAAGTATTTAGATTAGAAAGCCTTGATACAAGGAATTGCTGTGCGAAGCTTTCGATGCTTATACCTGTTGATATAGATGGTGTTCCGATTGATCTCTGTGACGAAGTGTTTTCATTAGTAAGAACAAATAACTGTATATTAGTTGATCTATCCTGTTTTAGCAGTATTCAACCTTTATCCCCCAAATTGGTTAATCGGGAACTGCCCATCGTTGAACCAAAATGTTAATAAAAAGAGGAGGTTAGGGTCTGATCAGGAAGTAAAAATAGACCCTAATCGATTTCTTCACACAAATCTGGAAAGTCAGTGATAATTCCTTCGACATGTAGTTCTTTTAACGTCATTACTTCATTCTTTTTTTTAACGGTCCAAATAATCGTTTTTAATCCATGATGATGAATCCTTTTAATAAGTCTTTTATTAACCATAGTTATTTTGGGATTTACATAAGAAACATAGCTAGTAAATGATCTTAAGTCCTTGTTCGTAATCATTTTTACTCCCGCATTCTTTACTAATACTCCAATCGGAATGGAGGGAAGCAGTTCATGAAAACGTTTAAGTGAATCTCGGTCAAAGGATTGAACAATCATTTGATTATCCCCAGTTGTTAATTTCCTTTTGATTAGTTCCTCGGCAGTCTTTTCCACAATTTGCGGATATAGTGATGGTTTTTTTAATTCAAGTAAAATTCCAACTTTCCCTGCAAACTCATCAAGAAACTCAGAGAGGGAAGGGATTTTCTCCCCGGTAAATTTAAAATCGAACCAACTTCCTGCATCAAGGTTTTGAATTTCCTTTAAGGTGTAATCCTTTACCTTCCCCTTCCCATTCGTTGTCCTGTTGACAGTGGTATCATGAATCACGACCAATTCCCCATCTTTTGTCATTTGGACGTCAATTTCCAGATAATCTACACCTAAGTCTAAGGCTTTGTTAAAAGAAGCAAATGTATTTTCTGGGCAGTATCCTGCTGCACCTCTATGACCAATTTTCAAAGGACTGTGTTTCTCTCCTTTTAAACTTAAACGTGTAATCACTCGAAAAGTTACCATGAATATCAAAAACAAAAGGGTTACGATATTCCTCAAGTTAGGGACTCCTATCTACATTTGGATGTGAACATGTTATGAAAAACAGTAGCAATTGTCAATCAAATGCCAAGAATTTAATAAAAATGAATTCAACTAGAACGTATTTTCCTATTTTAATACTTAATATTAGTGGAAAAGAATGGGCTTCTTCTTTTTTCCAAAACTGGGTAATTTGGATATGTGTCTATCGCACATTTTTATCTGTGTGAATAGGATATATGGAAATCAGAAAAAGGAGGTAATGTAAATGTCTGGTGCAGTTGGTGGCTACGGCGGCGGATTTGCCCTACTAGTCGTTTTATTTATTTTGTTAATCATTATTGGGGCTTCATGGTGCTACTAAGTTTTTCAAGTTAAGATAAAAGGGAGGTCATGAAAATGTTTGGATACGGTGGATTTGGTGGCTGTGGATATGGATATGGATATGGTGGCGGCTGCGGTTACGGTGGCGGCTTCGCTTTAATCGTAGTATTATTTATTCTCTTGATTATTGTAGGTGCAGCCTGTTTTAGATAATAACATTAAATTGAGAACCCGCTTGGTTAATCAAGCGGGTTCTCTTGTGCAAAATTATTGGCTCGTTTCCATTTACTAAATGCATCAAGCTCGCTGGAAATTTTCTTTACGGTAAAGCCAATCAAAGCAGCGTCATCCAAAATGCCAAGCCCAATTATGAAATCAGGTACCAAATCAAGTGGTGAAACAAAATAAAGCAAAGTTCCAACAACGGTAAGGATGGTACTTGGAGAGACATTTTTATATTCGCCCTTTATATAGGCCTTAACAAGATCAAAAAATAATTGCAGTTTTTCCCATACTTCTTCTAAATTTTGTTTTTTATTATTCGCCATTTTTATTGCTCTATTTAATAAGCCCTGTGTTTTTTGTTGATCGCCAATGTAATCTTTAGCTTTGTCACTATATTTATGCTGCTCTTTTTCAAGAATCAAATGACTGCCTAACATTATATCCACTTCCTTTTTGTGAAGTACAATTATTGTTCCACCAAATTAAAAAAACATGAAATAATTAATCGCAAATAAAAATAAAACCAGGCGCTAGAACCTGGTTTTCTATTACTATATTAAACAATCTTTTCACTTAAATTAGTCTTCTTTCCCCAAACAATTTCTTCGATTTCGGAGCCTTCAAGTGTTTCCTTTTTTAATAATGCTTCAACTAAATGTTGGTATTGATCATGATAGCTTTTCATGAGATTTTCTGCTTTTTCTAACGCTTTTCCAAATAGATCTTTCATTTTTTCTTCTTTATCTTGTTTATTGAAAGTCAAGCTGAAGCCTTCCTCAAGCATTCCGGTATCCACCATCTGCTCAATCATTTGTTTTGCTTGTCCGACATCACCGCTTACACCGATGCTATGTTCACCCAAATGCATTCTTTCGGCAACTCCGCCTGCTAAGATCATTGCCACACGCTCTAGTAAATCACTGGTTGTCGAAAGCTGCATTTCCTTTGGAATGGGTGCAACATAACCCAATGCCTCTCCGCGAGGGATTATTGTTGCTTTCCTTACAGAACCCGGCTTTGTTAAAGAGGCAACAATGGCATGTCCTGCTTCATGGATGGCAACTCTCCGCTTTGTTTCAAGGTCTTGCAATGAACGGGAAGTACTCCCCAAAATGGTTCTATCAAGGGCGTAGTCAAGATCTTGCTTCTTAATCATATCCTGTCCGTTCCGAACAGCTCTCCTACTGGCCGTTTCAAAAAGGGATTGAAGTTCTGCACCGGAAAAACCAGAGGTGCTTTCTGCCAATGCATCTAATTGTGGAAGTACATCGGAAGCAAAGGATTTCCCTTTCGCATGAATAGTAATAATTTCTCTTCTTCCCTTTGTATCGGGAAGCGGTACATGGAAGGAGAAGTCAATCCTTCCAGGTCGAAGAAAAGCTTCATCGAGCAAATCTTTTCTATTGGTTGCAGCAATAAATAGAATTCCATCATTAGAATGTCCGCCATCCAACTGTACAAGTAACTCAGTTAATGTTTTTTCTGCTTCCTCGCCGCCATGGGCTTTTCTTTTAGCAGCAAGAGCATCCACTTCATCGATGAAAATAACAGCAGGGCTTTGCTTTCTTGCTGTTTTGAACAAGGAACGGACTCGGCTTGCCCCTACCCCAATAAACATTTCATTAAAAGCTGAACCACTGGCTGTAAAAAAGGAAGCATTTAGTTCACGAGCAATTGCTTGAGCAAGCAAGGTTTTGCCAGTTCCGGGAGGTCCGTACAGCAAAATTCCTTTTGGTGGTTTAATCCCCAACTTTATTGCTCGTTCCGGTTCTTTTAGGGTTGTAAGGGTTTGTAAGATTTCTTCCTTCATTTCGTCCCCGAGGCCACCTACATCTTTTAAACTAATTTGTGGAAGTGGTCGAGCATTTGCCACACTATTTTTCATTGAATTATTTAGACCAAAGCCGCCTTTTGTTTTTTGAAGTGCAAGGGCAACTCCAACAAGCAAGAGAATTACGCCGCCCAAAATCCATTTCCCATAGCGACTGCTTGTTGAATACGAATAATCAATATTATATTTACCAACTAGCCTGTCTATCATTTGGCTCTCTGGAGGGACATGAGACACGTATTCTGATTCTCCAATTTTAATATAGAGTTTACCGTTCGCCTGTTCATCTAATAGGACAGTTTTTCCATTTTGCTCCTGAATTGTTTTTTCAACAGAGGAAAATGGAATAGATACTTCATTATTTGTTGTTTGAACGATCCAGATAATGCCTGCAATTACTAATATGAACGCTGCAATGTGCGGAATAAATTTAGATACTTTTCTTATACTTTGATTCAATGCATTCATCTCCTTCAACAGAGTCATACTCTATTATAAAGGGATTTCCAGAAAAATGGATGTGGGAATTAGTGGGAAACTCACATGACTTCATCCAAAAAAAATACACCAGCGCGGTTAGGGAAAAAATGCTGGTGTGGGCTAGAAGGGCTATGATAATAAACGAAGATGTGGAATGATTGGCAGTAATACACTTTGAGCAATTGCGCCGATACTCGCACCGATACATGATTCTTTATTCCATCTAAAAACATGAACTTTTTCATCTTTTCCTTCATACAAAAATAATAATTGGGCGTCTTCTTCTGCAATGCCAATTTTATTAAAAGGAATCTTATTCTCATTGAGAACAATTTCAAATGCTTTATGCAAAAAATTTAAAGTCTGCTGATCAATTTTAGTAATCTCCAAGACATGTACCTCCGTTGTGGTTATGTATTTACGGTACTTATTTTCCTCATTACCGCTTACTTTCATTATATTCTTTATGCCCATGTGTTTAAAGAAATATTGCAAAGTTTCCGTTTGAGAGATAAGATTGAAGTTATGGACAAAATATTTATTGTCAAAAGAGAGGAAAACGAAATGGGTAACAATTTTAAAGAAGATGTATTGTCACGCCGGACATTTGCGATTATTTCCCATCCGGATGCCGGAAAAACCACGCTGACTGAAAAATTACTATTATTCGGCGGTGCCATTCGTGATGCAGGTACTGTAAAGGCGAAGAAAACGGGAAAGTTTGCAACAAGTGACTGGATGGAAATAGAAAAACAGCGGGGTATTTCCGTAACTTCCAGTGTAATGCAATTTGACTATGATGGATTTCGAGTGAATATTTTGGATACTCCCGGGCACCAGGATTTCAGTGAAGATACGTACCGCACCTTAATGGCTGTTGATAGTGCTGTGATGATTGTCGATGCTGCAAAAGGGATCGAGGCGCAAACACTCAAGCTCTTTAAAGTATGCCGAATGCGCGGTATTCCGATTTTTACATTTATGAATAAACTCGATCGCCAAGGCAAGCCGCCGCTTGAACTTTTGGCTGAATTAGAAGAGGTTCTCGGTATTGAATCATATCCAATGAACTGGCCAATCGGTATGGGAAAAGAATTCCTTGGTATTTATGATCGATTTAACAATCGGGTGGAACAGTTCCGTGTCGAGGATAGTGAACGATTTATTCCACTCAATGAAGACGGAGAAATTGCTGGGGAACATCCTTTAAAAACATCAGGACTGTATGATCAAACACTTGATGAAATTATGCTGCTTAATGAGGCTGGAAATGAATTTTCAGCCGAAAAGATAGCCGCAGGTAACCTAACACCTGTATTCTTTGGGAGTGCCTTAACTGCCTTTGGTGTTCAGACCTTTCTTGAGTCATACTTGGAATTTGCTCCGGCGCCAAAGGCACGTAATTCATCCGTTGGGAAAATTGATCCGTTAGGGGAACAATTTTCTGGTTTTGTCTTTAAAATTCAGGCCAATATGAATCCTGCACACCGAGACAGAATTGCATTTGTGCGTGTTTGTTCCGGGAAATTTGAGCGTGGTATGACAGTGAATATTCCTCGCTTAAATAAACAAATAAAGCTTTCCCAATCGACATCCTTTATGGCTGAAGAACGAAGCACAGTGGATGAGGCGGTCAGTGGTGATATTATTGGTTTGTATGACACCGGCACTTATCAAATAGGAGATACTTTAACATCTGGGAAGGATGACTTTCAATATGAAAGGCTGCCGCAGTTTACACCAGAATTGTATGTTAGAGTTTCAGCCAAAAACGTAATGAAGCAAAAATCCTTTTATAAAGGAATTCAGCAGCTCGTCCAAGAAGGTGCAATCCAGCTTTATAAAACAATTAAAACCGATGACTATTTATTAGGTGCAGTTGGTCAATTGCAGTTTGAGGTTTTTGAGCATCGAATGAGAAATGAGTATAATGCTGAAGTATTAATGGAACGAATGGGCTCTAAAATAGCACGCTGGGTAGATGGTGAAACGGTGGATGAAAATTTATCCAGTTCCCGGTCGCTTCTAGTCAAAGACCGTTTTGACCAATATGTATTTTTGTTTGAAAACGACTTTGCACTCAGATGGTTCCAGGAGAAAAATCCAAAGGTCAAACTCTATAATCCAATGGATCAGGAAGCATAAAAAGAAGACGGGATTGAAACCCGTCTTCTTTTAAAATAATATTAGACAGAAAATTCAGACTAATTACCTATGGACGAATCTTTTCATGGGACTTTACAATGGTTACAATCGTCTAGTTATAGACTAAGGAGGAGATACGTTGGAAAAAGGGTATTTTTTTACTGGTTTTCCCGGTTTTATTTGTAACCAATTGATTCGTGAAGTCCTAAAAAGAAATCACTTCAATGGAACTGTTTATGTTCTTGTCCTGCCCGAAATGGTGGAGAAGGCAAATAAAGAACTAACGGCTATTATTTCAGAATATAGGTTAGAGGTGTCATCCTTCAAAATTATTATTGGGGATATCACTAAACCATACCTTGCGATTACACCAGAGGAGAATCAGGAATTACAGCAAAAAGTTACACATGTTTACCATCTAGCCGCGATCTATGATTTAGCTGTTCCTAGAGAAATTGCTTATAAAGTCAATGTTAAAGGTACAGAAAACGTAAATGAGTGGGTGAAAAAGTTACCAAACATAGAAAGATATATTTATTTTAGTACAGCGTATGTTGTTGGAAATAGAGAAGGGACTCTATATGAAACGGAACTAATCGCTCCGAAGAGTTTTAAAAATCACTATGAAGAAACAAAATATAAAGCAGAAGTTTTAGTGGATAAACTAAAAGATGAGGTACCTATTACCATTATCCGTCCTGGGATTGTCAAAGGTCACTCCCATACAGGTGAAACCATTAAATTTGATGGGCCGTATTTTATTATGAACTTTTTAGATCGATTAAAATTTCTCCCGCTTATACCCCGACTTGGAAAAGGTGAAGCCTATGTAAACCTTGTTCCAATTGACTATATTATTCAAGCAACTACTTATCTGAGTCATTTAGACAAAGCTGCTGGAAAGACCTATCATCTAACAGACCCCCACCCCTACCGTGCTTCTGAAATATATGAAATAATGATGAAAGAATTACTGAACAAACAGCCAAAAGGAATGATTCCGCTAACCCTAGGTAAATGGTTCTTATCCATTAAACCGATGAGAAAATATCTTAGGGTGGAGAAAGAAGCTTTAGATTATTTTACTTGGAAAGGGCACTATGATTGCAAACAGACCGTATCTGATTTAGAGGGTTCAGGGATAACCTGTCCTGACTTTAAAGATGGGATTAAGCCTATGACAGCTTTTTACATCAAACAAAAGGATAACCCAACCTATCAAATAAACATTTTATAATAAAGGGGTGACGAATTATTGATGCAATTCAAGAAAAACTTACGGTGATAGCTCCCGCAACAGGAAAACAAATCGGAGAAATTGCGGAAACACCGATTGGTAAAGTTGAAAGCTTTTATCAAAGGGGAAAAGGGGCTTTTCAACAGTGGAGTAATCTGACTTTTTCAGACCGAGCGAGCTATCTTTTGAAGCTTAAAGAAATTATTGTTGAACAGATGGAGGAAATAGGGGAAATTATCGCGGAGGACAGTGGTAAAGTAGTCACGGAAGCACTGGTTGCTGATATTATGCCAACCCTTGACGCTATTGATCATATTGTTAGGCATGGCAAAAAACATCTTCGTCGCCAGAAAGTAAAAACCCCCCTATTATTGATTGGTAAAAAATCGTTTATTGAATATATGCCAAGAGGTGTTGTGTTAATTATTTCACCCTGGAATTATCCAATGCAACTTGCGATGGTCCCCATGCTCAGTGCTTTAGCGGCAGGAAATACGGTGATTCTAAAACCATCGGAAGTAACTCCCCTAGTCGGAAAATGTATTGAGGAGCTATTTGAGAAAGCAGGCTTACCAGAGGGGGTCGTGCAAGTAGCCCATGGCGGAAAAGAGGTAGGGGCAGCATTTACAAATGGAAAACCGGATTATATCTTTTTTACAGGGTCCGTTAGAACCGGAAAAATTATTCAGCAGATTGCTGCAGAGAACCTAATTCCGACAACGCTTGAGCTTGGCGGGAAGGACCCGATGATTGTGTTTGCTGACGCTCATTTAGAAAGAGCCGCAAAAGGAGTGGCATGGGCTGCATTTACCAACAGCGGTCAGGTATGTATGAGTGCAGAACGGCTATATGTTGAAAAAACAATCTTTCCTCAGTTCCTTGCCTTATTAAAAAAAGAAATCAAGAATCTTAAACAGGGAAATGATCAAAATTCAGATGTTGGTTCGATGACGTTCCCGGCACAATTACAAATCGTTAAAGACCAGCTCGAAGATGCTTTAAGTAAAGGCGCACGACTAGAAACAGGGCTCCCACCTGAGAGGTGGGCAAACGGAATGTATTTACCATTAACTATCGTAACAAATGTAAATCATCAAATGAAAATTATTCAGGAAGAATCTTTTGGGCCGCTTCTTCCTGTCTTGCCTTTTGATAATGAAGAGGAAGCGATAGGTCTCGCAAACGATACAGTTTACGGATTAAATGCCAGCGTATGGACAAATGATAAAGAAAAAGCAAGAAGGGTAGCCTCAAAGCTTATATCTGGTGCAGTTGTTATTAATGACGCAATTATTAGTATTGCAAATCATGGTCTTCCTTTTGGAGGTGCTAAACAAAGTGGAATTGGAAGATACCATGGGGATGCAGGCTTAAGAATTTTTTGCCACGAAAAAGCAATTGTTGAGGATAACGGTCGAAAAAAAAGTGAAATACATTGGTATCCCTATTCTGACAAATTTCCGTTATTTCTACAACTTTTTAGGAGTTATTTCCAGAAAAATCGAGATTGGGTTGGGTTTGTAAAAAACTACTTACGCATCTTAAAAAAGAATTAAGGTGTTGGGAAAAATATTTATTTTTCGATATTTTTAGGCATAGACTGGATAAGCTAAGATGAGGTGTTTTTTTAGCTTACCAAAAATATGCCTGAGAAGCGGGATTATAATGAAAAAAATGAGCAAACTCGAAGCCGTTTTATGGAATATTGCTTTTCCTGGTTTTAGTCAATTACTATTGGGTCAGTATATCAAGGGGATATTGTTTGTTACCTTAGAGGTAACAATAAATGTTTATAGTCGTTTTAACACAGCGATTATGTACAGCTTTCTAGGTGAAATTGAGCAGGCAGAAGCGGTTATTAACTATCAATGGCTTATGTTTTATCCATGTGTCTACATGTTTTCTATGTGGGATGGTTACCGTTCTGTCATGCCGGATAATGAAAAATATTCGTTTTTACCATTTGTCTTTTGTGCCTACTTTGTTACGGTGGGGTTAATGGTATCTCCTAAAGTGACGATTTTTCATATACATCCCGGTCCTATATTTTTACCGATGTTATTTTTAATTCCCGGTTTACTTATTGGTTTTTTGATTCAATCGATCTTGGTTTTAAAGGACAAAAATTAATATTTTTAATATAAAAGCTTCAAATCANNTGATTTGAAGCTTTTATATTGGGAAAAAATTTTTTATAAGAACCCCCACAAACTGATTAAGAAGAAACGTAACTATGTAGAGAAAAAAGCATTCGCCAAAACTCATGGACTCAATTACGACACTCGTATGTTATAATTGGTCGAATAGAGGTGAGCGAATGCTAAGTTTATTGTTTATGGCCAAAAAGAAAAAGCGAACTTTGGAAGAAACCGTACTCTTAATTCAACAAGGTGATCAATATCTACTGGATGAAATAATCCGTGCATATAAGCCATTTATTGCAAAAACAGTGTCTTCTGTATGTAGACGATATATTTATGAATCCGATGATGAATTTAGCATTGGTCTCATCGCATTTAACGAGGCGATAGAGAAATATTCAACGGAGCGCGGCAGCTCTCTATTGAGTTTTTCCGAAGTCATAATCAAACGAAGAGTTATTGACTATATTCGTAAACAGTCCAAAAATCAACATTTAAGTTTTGACTTAACTGATGAAAAGAACGACGAAGAATCAGCAGGATCAATCATCGTTAATGAGCTCTCATTAGATGAGTACAATAAAAAAAATGATGAGCAATTGAGAAAAGATGAGATTCTTCACTTTCAAAAACTATTAACTTCCTTTGATTTAAATTTTAGTGACTTGGTTGAGAATTCACCAAAGCACTTCGATGCCCGAAAAAGTGCAATTTTAACAGCTAAAATGTTAGTGGATAATCAGGAGCTGAAAGAAATGTTATTTACTAACAAACGTCTTCCAATTAAGCAATTAGAAACCATGGTAGATGTCAGCAGAAAGACAATTGAACGAAACAGAAAATACATTATTGCAATTGCACTTATTTTAGCTAGTGATTATGTCTACATGAAAGATTATATAAAGGGGGTGCTTGAAACATGAAAAAGGGAATTGTTATGGAAATAGATGATGCATGCCTTACGCTTTTAACCCCTGAAGGTGAATTTTTGCATGCAAGGAGACAAAATCAGCCATATCTAATTGGTGAAGAGATACACTTTTTTCCAATGGAAAGTGTTAAAACTAATAAATATAATACAGTAATAAATATTCTTAAATTAAAACCAGTTTGGGCTTTAATGGCTGCATTATTGATCTTCCTTGGTTCGTTTTTTCCAATGTATCAAAATAATAAGGCATATGCATATATGTCTATTGATGTAAATCCAAGCATTGAGCTAGGTATAAATAAGAAAATGCAGGTTGTAGAGATAACTGGTTATAACAAGGAAGGAAAACAAATTATTTCTCAATTGAATAAATGGAGGAATAAGGATGTTTCAAAAGTAGCTCAATCTATTTTAGCTGAAATGAAAGAAGAAGGCTTCTTTAAGACACAGGAACACGTTATTATTTCCACAGTACGGACGAAAGAATCTGAAGATAGGATTGAAAAAAAGCTTCTAGAGAACATTGAGGAAATTAAAGCGTCAGTAAATAAAGAAAAGCTAGAGCTTACAGTGTTAAAAGCATCTGAAAGTGAAATGAATAAAGCTCATAAACTTGGAATAACGACTGGAAAATACCAGGAAAATAAAATTCAGGGAAATTTAATTAAAAAGGCGAAGACTAAAGCTGTAGAGGAAAAAACGGAGCAAAGTGCCGTACTAAAGAATCCAGCAGGCAAAATTCCTCCGGGGCAATTCAAAAAGCAATCAGACCATAAAGCCATTCAAAACAAAGGGATTTCTGAAAATAAAAGGATAACCGAAAAAATTAGGTTGAATGGAAAATTAAAGTCACAAGGACAACCAAAAAAGGTTGAAGCGGCTGAACTTAAAAAGAAACTACCACAGCACCAAAAACAAAATAATCAAAGGGAAAAACCTTCTGAGAATAAAAAAACCACAAGAAACGAAAATCATAAAGAGAAAGTCAATCTAAAGGAGAACAGCAAAAAAGTCGGGGGCCCTAAAACTAAAGACAAGCAAAGAAATAAGCAAAAAGATAAGCAAAATGACAAGCAAAAAGATAAGCAAAATGACAAGCAAAAAGACAAGCAAAAAGATAAGGTTAATGTAAGAGACAAAAATATGGAGTATAGTCCCCAAAAACCTCATAGAAAATATAATTAATCAAAAAGAATAAATAAAGTCCGGATTTAATCCGGACTTTTCTCCATTTTTATTTAGTTATTTTTGTGAGGATTGTCCAGAAAGTTGTGCTTGTGCTTGTTGTACAAGGCGTTTTGTAATTTCGCCGCCTACAGATCCGTTTGCTCTTGAAACTGTATCAGACCCTAAATTAACGCCGAATTCTTGGGCGATTTCGTATTTTACCTGATCCAAATATTGTTCAATTCCAGGCACTAACAACTTGTTACTGCTATTGGCCATTTTATTCAACTCCTTATTTTAGGTACAGAGAATTTGTTCCCTGTATAAGTATTATGAATTTATTTTAGTGATTTATAAGTGGTAATGTTTTTCGGTATTGGATATTAATTATTTCATACATAATAAAAAAAGAGCCCTTCGGCTCCTTTTTCCTTACTTTTTCACAGCTTCTAATAACAGGTCAACAATGTGAATGCCTCTCATTTTCTTTGAGAGTCCTTCTTTTTCTATCCCAACCTTCATTTGCAATAAGCAGCCGGGATTAGCTGTGACAATAGTTGCTGCTTGTGTGTCTTTTGCTTGCACCATTTTGTAATCAAGCATTTTCATCGACATTTCTGACTCGATTATATTATATATCCCTGCTGAACCACAACAGCGGTCGGCATCTTTCATTTCCACATACTCTGCTCCCTTAATAGACTGAAGCAATAGTCTAGGGGCAGAAGCTGTTTTCATCACATTACGTAAGTGGCATGAATCCTGATAAGTAATGATCTGTGAAGAAAGCTCAAGCTTTACCCTCTTATGGAAATTAACAGAAACTAAAATTTCTGAGACATCTTGAATTTTTTCTGTAAATTTCTTTGCTCGTTCACTCCAAACAGGATCATCCTTTAGAATGTGATCATAACCAAGTAAAAAGGCGCCACATCCGCCTGCATTTGTAATAATAAAATCAACATTTAAGTCTTCAAAGGCCTGGATGTTTCTCTTTGCCAGATCCTTAGAACCTCCTTTTTCACCATAATGACCATGCAGGGCACCACAGCATGTTTGGTCCTCTGGAATGACAATTTCACAACCAGCCAGTTGAAGTAACTTAATGGTTGCATCATTTGTTTTCATAAACATTGAATCCATTAAGCAGCCGCTAAAAAAAGCAACACGATGTGTTTGTTTTCCAATAGGCTCTACATGTACTGGCCTATTTTTCATTTCCTTCATAGTTGCTACTTCTGGCAGGACTTTTTCCATTAATGCTAAATGCTCAGGCAAAATACCTAAAAATCCGATTTTTCGTGCAATAGATTGTAATCCTGACCGTTGGTAAAATCCAATAAGCCCTGTAACATTTTTCATTCGATTTGGATGTGGAAACAATCCCTCAAATACAGTTTTTCGCACAATACGAGTCGGCAATGAGTATTTCTTATTTTGACTGACAATATCACGTGCTTCTTCAAGCATGTGGCCATACTTTACTCCAGATGGGCAAACTGTTTCACATGCCACGCAGCCTAGACATAAGTTAAGCGATCGCTCAAAATCTTCATCTGGTTCAATTAGTCCATCAACAACTCCCTTCATTAAGGCGATTCTTCCTCGAGGTGAGTGAGATTCTTTGTAGCCTGATTCAATATAGGTTGGGCATGCAGGTAAACAAAATCCACAACGCATGCAATTTAATAGGTCATCTTCATTCATTCTCTCTTTAAACTGTTCTTGGATGATTTCCTTCTCTTTCACTGTTGTCATTTTGTAACCACCACGCGCTTCCTGTCCTCTTTTGCAAAGACTTTACCAGGGTTCATAATATTATTAGGATCCAATGCCTGTTTGATTGCCTTCATTACAGCAATGCCTTCTTTGCCAAGCTTTAATTCTAGGTAGGGGGCTTTCATCACACCGACACCGTGCTCACCAGTAATAGTTCCACCTAACTCGACTGCTTTTTCAAAGATTTCAGCAAATGCCATCTCCACACGTTCCATTTCCTCATGATTTCTTGAATCAGTTGGGCAGGTTGGATGGAGATTTCCGTCACCAGCATGGCCAAAGGTACAGATTTGCAATTTGTATTTATCAGCTATTTCATTGATGGCTCTTACCATTTTCGCTAGTTCAGATCTCGGGACAGTAGCATCTTCAAGTACAGTGGTTGGCTTAAGCCGTGCCAGAGCTGAAAGAGCGGTTCGTCTTGCAGCCGCTAAGGCAAGTGCTTCTTCATCAGTAGAGGCAACTTGGACGGAGACCGCACCTTCTTCCTTACAAACCTCGATGATTTTTTCTATATCACGGTCGACTACTTCAGGTGAGCCATCTTGTTCAATTAATAGGACAGCCTTTGCGTCCGTAGGTAGGCCGATTTTTGAATAGTCTTCAACTACCCTAATCGTAGGCTGGTCAAGAAATTCGAGGGTGATAGGAATAATTTTATTAGCAATAATCTTGGAAACGGTTTTGGCCGCGGCCTCCAGGTCCTGATATAAGGCAAGCATCGTCTTTTTTGTTTCTGGCATAGGAATTAGTTTTAAGATAGCTTCAGTGATAATACCAAGTGTCCCTTCTGAGCCAACCATTAAACGTGTGAGGTCATAACCAGCCACATCTTTTGCCAGTTTCCCTCCTGTTTTGATGATATCACCATTTGGCATGACAACCTCAAGACCGATTACATAGTCCCGGGTGACACCATATTTAAGTCCACGCAATCCGCCGGCGTTTTCATTAATAGTTCCACCAATTGTGGCAATTTTCATTGAACCTGGATCAGGTGGATAGAAAAGTCCTTTTGCTGAGGCGGCATTCGCCACGTCAACTAAAATGACCCCTGGCTGGACAGTAATGGTTAAATTTTCCTCATCAAGATCAAGGATTTTGTTCATATATTTGAAAAGAATGACAACTCCACCTTCAGTCGGGCATGTTCCTCCACATAAATTTGTTCCCGAACCTCGTGGAACAATGGGCACTTTATATTGATTACATACTTTAACAATTTCAGAGACTTCCTTTGTATTTCTTGGACTGACAACGGCATCCGGCATGGATTGCAAATTTGGTGTTGAATCATAGGAATAAACCAGTCTTTCAGTTTTGGCATCATCAAAATTTTCCTTCGAAACAATAGCTACTAACTTTTCCTTCACAACTTTGGAAAGCATTCTGTTTCCCCCATTCATTGGTTACGCTTACAAGTTTCTTCACACTGTTTTTAAATTTTTTACCTAATTAAAGTATAAAAAAAACAGGCATCAGCCTGCTATGGATAAACATCTAAAAAAAGTCACTTATAATTCATTATTTTTGTTTGTTCATCTAAAAATAGAATCCCTAGGTAGAGGATCACTAGATCATGAATATTATTTGATTTTAATTGTGTTAATTCCTCAACTTTTTTTAAGCGGTAATGAAGGGTATTAATATGTATATGTAATTGATTAGACGTATTTTTTAATGAATGGTTTTGCTTAAATAATTCCTTTAAAGTTTCAAGGAGTTCTTTTTCCTTCAGAAGGGGTCCAAGTGTTCTCATTACAAAATCAGCTTTTGTTTTTGGGTTGATGTCTTCGGAAATCATTTCAAGGGTTAGATCTTCATCAAAGGTGATCGTGTTATTTAATTTGGCAATTTTCAATGATTTTTCTGCTTGGCGATAAGAATTGCTAATTTCTTTTGATTCGAAGGCCTGCCCAACTCCAGCCGCCGCTTGTATCCCAAAGTTAGTTGTTAAGAACTGAAAAAATTGCTTTAGGCGCTTTTCAATACTAGCTCGACTTCGACCATTTGAGCAATTTATCAGTAAAACGATCCTTTCATTGCCTGACCTGGCAACCACTTCTTTTGTATTTTGCTGAAACCGATTAAAGATGGAAGACCAACTATCTCTAGAGAGAGGGGAGGTTAATTCTAAAAATTCAATAAGGACCACAACTCTCTTAACTTCAATATCGATAGATAAAAGCTTAGCATTACTTAAAAAAGAGTCTGTCCACTCTTTTGCTTGAACCCAATCCATGACGAAGGATTCTACCGCTCGCGTGTGCCAATCAAACTGCTCGGCATAATAATTTTCACTAATAAGGAGTTCGGTCATTTTCCGGATTACTTCTCCAAATGGAGTGACTTTATTTGGTTCACCGGTGATTCCAATAACTCCAATCACATCATGTTGAAAGAAGATTGGTAAATTAATTCCTGCTTTCACACCCATTAATTTTAATTGATCTTCATCAGTAATAGTTAGCTTTCGCTTTTTTTGAGCGGCGACCAATGCTCCTTCATGAAAAGTTCTGACTCTTTTGATGTCTGTACTTGCAATGATATACCCGTCAATGTTAACAACAATAATATCTTCTCCGATTAACTTTCTTACTTCTTTAACGATTTTTTCTGCTAACTCAGGTAATAGCAACGTTTGCACCTCCGAAAAATCCTTATCTTTATTATATCAATGTTTGTTTAGAGGTGTATTAAAAAACTCCGGAGTGGATACCCCGGAGTGTGTACAAAATTTTAATATCCATCAATCACTACCTTTACTAACATCTTTTGTAGGATGCATAAAAGGGTAGGCCTGTGGTTTCTTTTTCATTTCTAATAACTCACGATTTTCTGATGTGTTCCAGCCGATATCATTTGTAGGGTGAACCCAATCATCTCCAGCCATGATTGAAGGGTCCGTATCCTTTGTCCAGGTTTCTAATGGGGAATTAGGAGAGGAATAAATACTATCACCAATAATAACACCATGTTTATTCACAAAAGGAGGCTCCATCTTAATTCCAGTACCTTCAAAGCTGGGCGAATTTATTTGATGTGGCATCGTTTCATTCATGCTAACCTGATCTGTCAACTGAGTATTTTTCGATTTTTTCATTTCATATCACTCCTGTTTTTTCTTATTTTCCTCGAGTCATGCAATTTTATTAATGAAAAATAAGGAAAGGAATGATTACTCTATATTTGTTTAAAACTATGGTAGTAAGATAAATTTTTTAGGGAGGATTTTCAATGGCTAAGCGTAAAGCGGAGTTTGATGCAGTAGAAAAATATACAAAAACACCCCATAAAAATGTTCAGGAGAGTGAATTTTCAGCGGAATTCGCAGATAATAATAATGCAATAAGGTTTCAGAACCGAAATTCTAAATTAGGGAAAAAGGGAAGAAGCTGATGAAAAACCGCCGTAAAACCCCACCACGTATTCCTACTGAAGAATTCAGCGTTGAATTTGGCGATGTTAACGGCACAAAATTGTATGATACTCTACAGGTGTTACAGAAAGAGAAGAAAAATAATAAAAAGAAATAAGCCGGCTATGCCGGCTTTGTTAGTTCTCGAGAAATGAAAATATGAGTGTTCTCCCATTCATAGGGTCAAAATAGGTTAATAAACATGAAGGATGTTTATTTATCTGTCCTGTTGCTTGATACAGTGATAAATCAAAGGGAATTTCCTCAAGCATGGTATGTTTATATAATTCCTTTTCATCTAAGCCAAGGTCAACAAACGATTGTCCTAAAATTGATGGGTGTTCGGAAATTTGTTTGTAAATTTGTGTTCGCTTTTCCTTATCAAAACTAGCTTCCCACCAAGGTTTTCTCGGTTTATATTTATGGTTCTTGAGATAATCATATTTCATTAGGCCAACAATGACATCAAGGTCGTTAACGCCCTTGTGTTCCAAAAAGGTATACAGTCTGCGGAATAAATCCTCCAGTTGATGACCAATTCTGGACCAGCCTTGCTTTTCCCAGTGGGAACCAAACTGTTGGAAAAAATCAAAAGGAGATGGAAAAGCATTGGATATTAAGAATTCAACAGTTGCATCCATGCGATGGTCATTCCAATACTTTTCTAATACATCTTCCACCTGCTTGATTCGAACAATATCATCAAAAGAGAGAACGTTATTACTTAAGATTTCATAGGGAGAATGATCCATATAAACATATTCGTGGTCAGCAGCACGAAGGCGGACTCCCGTTCCCCGAAGCATTTTTAAAAACCCTAACTGCAGTTCTTCAGGTCGCAGCTCAAAAACATCATTAAACGTTTTTCGGAAAGAATTGTAATCTTCTTCTGGTAAACCAGCAATTAAATCTAGATGCTGATCGATCTTATTACCTTCCTTCACCATTAAAACAGTTCTAGAAAGTTTAGAATAATTTTGTTTGCGCATCACAAGTTCATTTGTAAAGTCATTCGTTGATTGGACACCGATCTCAAATCTGAATAGTCCTTTAGGGGCTTCTTGATTTAGAAATTCAATTACTTCAGGGCGCATAATATCTGCAGTAATTTCAAACTGAAAGACGGTGCCGGGCAGATGTTCATCGATTAAGAAACGGAACATTTCCATTGCATAGCTCCTGCTTATATTAAAGGTTCGATCCACAAATTTGATCGTCTTTGCACCATGAGCCATTAAATAACGTATATCATCTTTAATTTTTTCACGATCAAAATAACGGACACCAACTTCAATCGATGACAAACAAAATTGGCAGCTAAATGGACAACCGCGGCTAGTTTCAATATAGGTGACTCTTTTGCCTAAATGAACGATATCTTCTGGGAAGCGATAAGGAGACGGTAAATCCTTAAGATCCAGTTTATTCATTTGGGGAGTGATAATGATCTGGTCATTATCACGGAAGGCAATGCCAGGTACCTTGTTATAATTATGATTTCTTTCAATTTCAACTAGAAGTTGTTTAAAGGTTTGTTCTCCTTCACCGATAACAATAAAGTCAACTTCAGGAATTTTTCCTATCCATTCACGCGTATCATATGTAATTTCAGGACCGCCAAGAACAATAATAAGTGATGGATCCACTTTTTTTAACAAATTAACCACTTTAATGGTTTCTTCGATGTTCCAGATATAACAGCTAAATCCAATGACGTCTGGTTTCAATTGATATAGATCTGTTACGATATTTAAGACGGGATCCTTTATCGTATATTCTTTAATTTGTATGTTAAATTCAGGTGCTGCATAAGCCTTTAAATATCGAATCGCTAGGTTCGTATGAATAAACTTAGCATTCAAAGTGGAACAAATTACATTCATAAAAAAACTCCTTTGTTTATATGAGAACCTTATCTATTATAGCTTATTTTTGACAAAAGACTAGAAGACTAACCATAACAAAAGGCACATGCCCTGTTTGAGCATGTGCCTTCGTCTTATATTTTTATTAAGGTATCATCCAAGACAATACACCGTTTTGTAGGAAGGTAAGAATCCCCACAATAATAACTAAGAAAAAGCTATGTTTAATCGTGAAGCGGAATAAATCGGATTCTTTTCCTGCTAACCCTACCGCTGCACAGGCAACAGCTATAGATTGCGGTGAAATCATTTTTCCAGTTACCCCACCTGAAGAGTTAGCTGCAAGGGCAAGCACTGGATTCATGCCGACGGAGGTTGCTGTAATTTTTTGCAGGTTACCGAATAATAAGTTTGCAGATGTATCAGAACCAGTAATAAACACCCCAAGCCAGCCAAGGAAAGGTGAGAAAAACGGAAATAACGTTGAACCTGTTTTTGCAAGTGTCATTCCAAGAGTAGTACTCATACCAGAGGAATTGGTGACATAAGCAAAACCAACAACAGAAGCAATTGTTATAACTGGATATTTTAACTCGTTAAGGGTTTCTCCAAACGTAATTGCCCAATCTTTCCAAGAAATCCCGACAATGAATTTTGTTAAGATGGCTGCGATCAAGATCGCAGTCCCTGCTGCTCCAAGCAACTCAAGTTTGTATATAGCAGGAACAGCAGCACCGGCAGTGTTGATAATTTTATTGTTTATTAGTGGGACATTTGGAATGAACGTTAGTGAATGTCCGATGGTATTAAGAGCTTTTAAGATTGCATTTGCTCCTTCATAATGCCCGGTTAAAGCTAGTTTAATAGTAGGCATACCCCATAAAGTAATGATTCCTGTTAACAATAGGAAAGGGGACCAAGCTTTGAAAATTTGCCCTCCTGAATGTTTAACATCTTGGGTTTTTAGAGTCTTTACGGTTGAGGTTGCAGCAAGCTCTTGTTCAGAAGTGAAACGGAAAATCGTTTTAGGCTTCCAGAATTTCAAGAAGATTGCAAGTGCGAATAATGAAACTAACGCTGATAAGATATCGGGAAGTTCTGGTCCCATAAAGTTTGAAGTAAAAAATTGTGTACCAGCAAATGCTACTCCCGAAACAAGAATGGCGGGCATTACTTCTTTCGTTTTCTTCCAGCCTGCCATAATAAATACTAAATAGAACGGGATAAAGACAGAAAGAAACGGCAATTGACGGCCTACCATTTTGGAGATTTCAGTAGCCGCAATTCCGGTAGGACCTTCCATAGCAATAATCGGGGCACCGATAGCTCCGAATGCTACAGGTGCAGTATTTGCAATTAGGCAAAGCCCGGCGGCGTATAAAGGATTGAAACCCAAACCTACTAATAGAGCAGCAGATATTGCTACTGGTGCACCGAAACCTGCAGCACCTTCAAGGAACGCCCCGAAAGAAAAGGCAACCAAAAGAGCTTGTAAACGGCGGTCCTCAGTAATGGATACAACAGATGTTCGAATAATATCAAATTGTCCCGTTTTTACTGTAAGTTTGTATAAAAATACTGAAGTTATAATAATCCAGCCAATTGGTAGAATACCATATACGGCACCTTGGGATGCGGACATAAATGCCATCCCTGCTGGCATTTTATAGGCAAAAATTGCAATGACTAAAGCAATTGCAAGTGTAGATATTCCAGCTAGATAGCCCTTCATCCGTTTGACTGCTAAGGCCCAGAAAAAGTAAATGATTGGAATTAGTGCAACAACAGCTGAAAGTGCGAGATTATCTCCCACAGCGGTAAAATTTTGAGTAAATGTCATAATCGCTTAATCCCCCCGAATTAGCTTTTTTTTGTTTTTTCCCCTAAGTAAATAATACCTACCCTCCTTAAAATCGGTAACCGCTTACAAATGGTGATTAGGTCATCTGATGATAAGATGTATCACGGTGCTAAAATGAATTATAAGTGACAAATTGGTAGAAATACAATCTTTTTTTTGAAAATATTAATATTTTATAGCATTTTCATAGGATGGTAGTGTAAAAATGTTTTAGTGGACTGATGTTGGATGGTATATGCATTTTTTGAAAAAACGGTATAATAAAAGGGTGTCTGAAAGAGGAATTGCTTGTTAGGGGTTGGTTGTGTGAAATATAAAAAAATTAAACCAAAAAAAATATATGAAGAAGTAGCAGAGGCTATTTATGAATTGATTCGATCGGGCCAAGTTAAACCTGGTGAGAAACTTGCTTCGGTACAACAGTTGGCGGAAAACTTTCAAGTGGGGAGATCTGCGATTCGCGAAGCATTAACATCATTAAGAGCGATGGGCCTTGTTGAAATGAAGCAAGGGGAAGGTACCTATGTAAACGAATTTGAAACAAATCGAATTACTTTCCCACTTTCAACAGCTATTTTAATGAATAAAGAAGATATCGCACAACTTTTAGAAGTTCGTAAGATTATTGAAGTTGGTACTGCAGCAGCAGCAGCTAAAAAACGAACAAGTTCGCATCTAATCAGGATGGAGAAGGCTCTAGAGGAAATGAAACATGCCAATGGGGATGAGACGCTAGGTGAAAAGGCAGATTTACAATTTCATTTTGTACTAGCAGAGGCAGCTCAAAACCCTCTTTTGCTTAGTTTGATGAATCAAGTTTCTGGATTAATGGGAGAAACGATGAAAGAAACAAGACGGGTTTGGCTCTTTTCTAAACAAAGAACAGTTGAACAACTCTATGAAGAACATAATGATATTTATGAGGCGATTAAGGAGCAAGATGAAGAAAAAGCGAGCAAATATATGCTTATTCATTTGGAGAATGTTGAAATAATTCTACAAAAGTACTTTCTATCTGCAGATTTTTCGAAATGAACCATATATTTCTAAAAAAAGTATGCTTAGCCAATTATTTTGGAACGCATGTTTTTTTTTTTTTTTATATTTTTTTTTTTGCAAACCCTTTCAATCATAACTAACTTTATAGTAGTATAAATGTTATAAAAATTATTTCTTTTTTTACCAAGTCATCTGATGACCTGTTTACTGTATGACTTATGAAAATTTGATATGTAGGAGAGGAAGACAGACATGAAGGTAACACTTTTTGCAACCTGTATTGTAGATATGTTTCAAAGTAATGTAGGAAAAGCAACCGTTGAGCTGCTTGAAAGACTTGGATGTGAAATAGATTTTCCTGAATCCCAAGTATGTTGTGGTCAGCCATCATACAATAGTGGTTATGTAAAAGAAACAAAAGAAGCGATGAAACGTATGATTGATACATTTAAAGAGGCGGAGTACATAGTCTCGCCATCAGGCTCTTGTATAACGATGTTTCATGAATACCAACACATATTTAAGGGAGACCCAGTTTGGGAACCTAAGGCAAAAAAATTGGCAGAAAGATCATTCGAACTAACCCAATTTATTGTTGACGTTTTGAAAATTGAAGATGTTGGTGCCCGTTTTGAAGGTAGTGTTACCTACCATACTTCTTGTCATATGACGAGGTTATTAGGTGTTAAAAAAGCTCCAATGATTCTTTTGAGCAATGTAAAAGGTCTTAAGTTTACAGAATTACCCGGGAAGGAACAATGCTGTGGATTTGGGGGGACCTTTTCCGTAAAAATGGCTCAAATTTCTGAGCAAATGGTCGATGAAAAAGTTCGCCATGTAGAAGAAACAGGCGCAGAGTACCTTATTGGTGCTGATGCGGCATGCTTAATGAATATCGGCGGGCGGATTGATCGAGTAGGAAAGCCAATCAAAGTGATGCATATTGCTGAGGTATTAAATAGTCGATGATTGTTCTTACTTGTTTAGTAAATTCAGAGAGTGGAGGAATGATTGTATGTCAATGAAGATTAGCACGGATCAATTTAAAGATCGTGTTGATAAAGGGATTCATGATGACTTCATGCGCGGCGCCGTTGCAGGAGCACAGGACGGTATGGGAGTAAAAAGACGAGTTGCAACTGAGGAATTAGGCAACTGGGAAGAATGGCGTTCGCATGGGGAAGAAATCCGTCAGCATGTACTAGAAAACTTGGATTATTACTTGGAGCAATTAAGTGAGAATGTTGCCAAACGCGGCGGAAATGTATTTTTTGCTCAGACCAAGGAAGAGGCTAACGAGTATATCCGTGGGGTTGTAAAAAAGAAGGAAGCAAAGAAAATTGTTAAATCAAAATCAATGGTAACCGAAGAAATCAGCTTAAATGCAATGTTGGAGCAAGAAGGCTGTGAGGTAATTGAGACGGATTTAGGCGAATACATTCTACAAATTGATGATCATGATCCGCCTTCTCATATTGTTGTACCAGCTTTACATAAAAATAAAGAGCAAATTCGTGACGTATTTACTGAAAAGCTAGGTTATACAAAAACATCAAAACCTGAAGAATTAGCCTGGCATGCTCGTCAAATGCTACGAAAGGAATACCTTTCAGCGGATATCGGGATAACAGGCTGTAACTTTGCCGTCGCAGAGACCGGATCTTTCAGTTTAGTGACAAACGAAGGAAATGCTGACCTAGTGACTGCATTACCTAAAACACAAATTACTGTTATGGGGATGGAAAGACTTGTCCCTACTTTTGAAGAGATGGAGGTCCTAGTTAGTTTATTAACTAGAAGTGCGGTCGGGCAGAAATTAACTAGTTATATTACAGTGTTAACAGGGCCAAAAGAAGCATTGGATGTTGATGGTCCAGAGGAATTTCACCTTGTCATTGTTGACAATGGTAGATCCAAAATTCTTGGGGGCGAGTTCCAGTCGGTCCTTCAATGTATTCGTTGTGCAGCTTGTATAAATGTATGCCCAGTTTATCGTCATGTCGGCGGACATGCATACGGCTCTATCTATTCAGGTCCAATTGGTGCAGTCTTGTCTCCATTATTAGGGGGATATGATGAATTTAAAGAACTACCTTACGCATCAACTCTATGTGGTGCTTGTACAGAAGTATGTCCGGTAAAAATACCGTTACATAACCTTCTTCATAAACACCGTGAAGTCATAGTTGAAAAAGAGGGAAAGGCACCCATATCCGAAAAATTATTAATGAAAGCATTTGGATTAGGGGCAGCATCGCCACTTATGTATAACATTGGGTCTAAAATTGCACCTGCTGCAATGAATCCATTTACTGTTGGAGAGAAGATCACCAAAGGACCAGGCCCCTTAAAAGCATGGACAGATATTCGTGATTTTCCAGCACCAAATAAAGAACGATTCAGAGATTGGTTTAAAAACCGTGAAAAGGGAGGCAAATAATCATGGCAGGGATGATTCAAAATCGGGATAAATTTTTAAATCAAATTGCCAGTCGTTTGGAACGCCCGAGAATTTCCTCTTCGGTGGAAAGGCCGATCTGGAAATTTCAGCCCCAATATGAAGTGCTCAAAAATGCTACTCAGGACGAATTACTAGAAGTATTAACGGAGCAATGTAAGAAAATCCATACAAGTATCCACGTAACTGACAAAAAGGATTTAGCAGCTACTCTTAACAACGTGGTTTCAGATTATGGTGGAGGTCCAATTGTAACCTGGAAGGATGAGCGCTTTTCGCAGTGGGGCTTAGACCCTCTCTTTAATAAGGTATGGTCTGATCAGAAGATCGAGGTTTACGAATGGGATCACCTTAAAGGGAAAGAGAACATCGCAAAAGCGGAGAGGGCTAATGTAGGGATTACAATTAGTGAAGTGACACTTGCTGAATCGGGAACAGTTGTTTTGTATAGCGATGAGAATAAAGGGAGAACGGTGAGCTTTTTACCTGCAACCTATATTGCCCTTATACCGAAAAGCACATTAGTCCCACGAATCACACAAGCGGCTCAAAAGATGCGGGAGATCCACAAGAAAACGGGTCATGTTGCCTCGTGTATCAACTTTATTACCGGACCAAGTAATTCTGCGGATATAGAATTGAATTTAGTCGTTGGGGTTCATGGACCAGTAAAAGCGTCGTATATTGTAATTAACGATATTTAAATCAAATAAAATAGCCTGCATCCTAAAAGGGATGCAGGCTATTTTATTGTCTGTTATACAACATCAACTACCCTGTTATATAATTATGAAAGCACTTTAAATACATATATGGCAACACTTATTCGAAAATCTTTTTTTGTGTTTCAAAATAAATATCATGATGTTTGACATTTATCACAGCAAAATAAAAATAGCTGTCTTACAATAGTTGTTGTGAAGAAGTTAAATTTTTATGTCTATTTCGTGTTATTTTATTGAACGAATTTAGGGAGGGACATTATGTCTATTTTACCGAAAAAAAATGAACTAGGATTTTTTGAAATCCGTCTTGAATCAATTGGGGGGCTAGGAGCTAATCTAGCCGGAAAAATGTTAGCAGAGGCTGGAGTTTTTAGTCTTGGTTTGAAAGGCTCTAATTTTTCATCTTATGGGTCTGAAAAAAAGGGGTCTCCAGTAAAGAGCTTCATTCGCTTTTGTGAACCAGATGTAGAAATTAGAGATCATAGTCCAATTGAACAACCACATATTGTTGGTGTTTTTCATGAAGCATTATATAGAACTGTTGATGTTGTCAGCGGCTTAAATGCTGATAGTATCGTTTTGGTAAATACAGCTAGGGATTTTGATGAAGTTAAAACAGATTTACAATTAGAATACGGAACACTTGCGATTGTTGATGCCTTATCAATTGCCGTAGAGGAAAAAACCAAAGTAAATACGGCAATGCTTGGTGCATTATATCGTTTATGTGACTTTTTAGATCCTGAATCAATGAGGGATGTAATTCGGAAAACGTTTACTAAAAAATATCCACATCTTGTAGAGCCGAATATCCGTACTTTTGACCGCGGGTATAATGAGGTTCAATTTAAAACATATGAAGTGACAGCAGGGGCGGAAGGGAAAGCCTTCTCACGCCCACAACCACAGCTTGGCTACATGACTCAAGAAATCGGTGGAGTCATGGTTTCTCAAGCAAATAGCATTTTAAAAGATTTAAGTGGTTCACGCCAAGGATTCCTTCCCGAGTTCCAACAAGACAAATGTATTCATTGTGCAGCTTGTGACAATGTTTGTCCTGACTTTTGCTTCGTTTGGAAAGAAGGAGAAGATAAGCGTGGCAGAAAACAAATGTTCCTTCAAGGTATTGATTACCAATACTGTAAAGGCTGCCTAAAATGTGTAGAAGCATGCCCAACCGACGCACTTAGTGATCTTCGTGAACTGCTCGGATATGCAGATGATAACCGCGTAAAGCATAACTTTCCTTATATTGCAGGAGGAATCCAATAATGGCTACTTTAGAAGATAAATTAATAACAAAAAGTGTTGCAGAACAAGTTTCTACCTTTGAATCAGGAAATGAAATGGCTGCTATGGCTGCCGCACAAATCAATTATCATATTATGGGGTACTTCCCAATAACACCGTCAACTGAGGTTGCACAATTTTTAGATCAAATGAAAACCCGCGGGGAGCACGATATTAAGTTGATTCCTGCCGATGGCGAGCACGGTTCAGCAGGTATTTGTTACGGTGCTGCAGCTACAGGTGCCCGGGTAATCAATGCAACGAGTGCAAATGGATTCTTATATATGCTTGAACAAATGCCTGTACAATCAGGAACTCGTTTCCCAATGGTTATGAATCTTGTAACTCGTGCCGTCAGTGGTCCACTTGATATTCGCGGAGATCATTCGGATCTCTATTATGCATTAAATACTGGCTGGGTAATATTAACAGCGAAAACACCACAAGCTGTTTATGATTTGAATATCATGGCACTTAAAATTGCCGAACACTCAAAAGTGCGCTTACCAGTTATTGTTGCTTATGATGGATTCTTTACATCCCACCAAAAACGCAGGGTGGAATTCTTTAAGGACCGCAGTGTTGTACAGCAATTTGTTGGTGAATGTCCTACAGATTACAACTTTGTTAGGGATTTAAGAAAACCAGTTACCATTGGTGCACATATGAGTGGGGATGATTTCCTTAACAATCACTACCAACAGTCAGAAGCAATGTATAATGCAGGTGAGGTCTTTAAAGAGGTAGCAGCGGAATATGCTAAGCTTTCCGGAAGAGAATATCCTGTTCTAGATTTATATAAAATGGAAGATGCAGAAGTAGCCCTTTTCCTATTAAACTCTGCTGCTGAATCAGCCAAAGATGTAGTAGATCAACTTCGCGCAAAAGGAATTAAGGCTGGTGTAATTAGCCCGAATATTATCCGTCCATTCCCTGCAAAAGAAATTCGCGAAGCCCTTAAAAATGTAAAATCATTATTAATTGGGGAACGTGCGGATTCTTACGGAGCAAATGGTCCAAACTTAACGCATGAAGTGAAATCTGCACTTCAAGATGATAAAGATAACAAGACGATCGTGTTAAGTCGCGTATTCGGTCTTGGCGGCAAGGACTTCTATGCAAGTGATGCCCAGGCCTTCTTTGATATGGCAATTGATACAATGGAAAAAGGCTATGCGGAAAAGCCATTTGATTACTATGGTCATATTCCCGGCAATCCTGAAAAAATCCTTAAGCCGGTTATTTTACCACAGCATGGGGATGTATTTAAAACAGGTCTAATTGATGTGAAAATGGATGAAGAAACCAATAAATTAAAGGTGAAAATCCCGCCGCTTCGTGCCTTAACTGGTAAACCGAAACGAATTGCATCAGGTCACGGGGCATGCCCAGGATGCGGAATTTTTGCTGGTCTTGAGTTATTCTTTAAAGGGATTGAGGGAGACATTGTAACTCTATTCCAAACAGGCTGTGCCTATGTCACAACAACATCTTATCCAAGCACATCACATAAGCAAACGATGATGCACAATTTGTTCCAAAACGGTGCCGCAACGCTTTCAGGTACGGTTGAAGCGTTCATGGAATTAAAACGCCGCGGTGAAATTGAAGTTTCAGATGACGCTACATTTGTTATGATTACTGGTGATGGCGGTATGGACATCGGTATGGGTTCAGCGATTGGTACTGCTCTACGTGGACATAAACTGATTATGCTTGAATATGATAATGAAGGCTACATGAATACAGGTTCACAAATGTCTTATTCTACACCACTTGGTCATATGACAAGTACATCTGGAGTAGGAAAAGCACAGAAAGGTAAGGCATTCCATCATAAGGACACAGCCCAAATTATGGCAGCAACGAATATTCCTTATGTGTTTACCGGTTCGGAAGCATTCCCGCAGGACTTAGTTAAAAAAGGCGCTAAAGCACAATGGTATGCCCAAAATGTCGGAACAGTTTATGGGAAAATTCTCATTACATGCCCACTTAACTGGAAATCTGATGACCGTTTCGGTGCCACCATTATCGAAGCTGCAGTAAATTCTTGCTTCTTCCCACTTTATGAAGTGGAACAAGGTGTGACAACAATTACTTACAATCCTGAAGAAAAGAATAAACGCATTCCACTTTCTGAATGGTTAAAATATATGGGTAAAACAAAACACCTTCTAAAAGAAGAAAACAAACCAATGTTAGAAGAATTCGAAGCAGAAGTTGAGAAAAGATGGGGTCGTCTCAAAGCGAAAGACGAAAATCCAATGTTATAAGAAGCAGAAAAAATCAAACAAAAAACACTTCCATCTTGGAAGTCAGGCTGTCGAGAAACTCTCGACAGCCTCTTATTTTATAGAAATACCTTAATAATTCACCGCGTTAATTTGCTATAATATTATAAGTACAAGCTTTGGGACCTGTCTGTTGATTGGCACGCCCGCGGAAAGCGAAGTGCCTGGAGTGCAAATCAACAGGACTATTAGCAGGGACAAAAATCAATAATTGGTTTCGGTGAAAAGAAAAATTGCCGAGAAAAACACCCTTTCTCGACAATCTGATTTCCATCTTGGAAGTGTTTTTTTGCGGAGCGCCAATCAATAGATTGATCGAAAAATCCATCCGTGTTGGGTTGCTTTTCTAAAATACTATTGCTTGAAAGTTTATTTATAGAATTCAGGTCTTCTATCCGCGAAGATAGGAATTTGTTTCCTGACTTCTTTGACTAAGTCCATCTCAATCTCTGCTGATAAAATTTCTTCATTTTCACCCGCTTCTGCTATAACCTCTCCCCACGGGTCAATAATCAAAGAGTGCCCGGCAAAGTGGTTATTTGGGTCCAGTCCGGAACGGTTACATCCGATAACATAACATTGATTTTCGATTGCTCTGGCAATCAATAGTGCCCTCCAATGCGACAGACGCTGCGCTGGCCATTCCGCCACAACAAATAAAGCTTCTGCACCTTTTGATGTATGAGCTCGGATCCACTCTGGAAAACGAATATCATAACAGATTGCCCCAGCAAACTGATAATTATCAAGCTGAAAAAGCCCCTTTTCGGACCCGGCTTCTAGATAAACATGCTCATCCATAAGTTTAAATAGATGTAGTTTACTGTACTGGTGCACAAGCCGGCCATCTTTATTGATGATGAGGAGTGTATTCCTTACACCATTTTCCACACGATTGGCAACAGAGCCGCCAATTAAATGTACCTGATATTTTTGGGCTGCATTTTGCAAGAATTTTATCGTTTGTGCTGCTTTAAAGTCCGCAATTTCATTAAGGTGTGTCAAGTCATATCCTGTCGTCCAAAGTTCAGGTAGTACAATAATATCGGGTTTTTCAGTGTGAGTTTTATCAAAAAGTCTTTCGACAGTTTGGTAGTTTTTTTGCGGTTTACCAAAAGCAATATCCATTTGTATACATGAAATTTTTAATTTCACAGTTCTTCACCTCGTTTTGAAATTTCAAAATTTATTTTGGACAATTCCTCATTTTTTGTCGGAATACTTCGAAAAAAATTAAGGATTTTGTCGAAAAACGAAAGAAATAGATTGTTTTGTCTACTTTTGCGATTGTATTTACTTTTATATTAATTCTTGTCATAATTCATCAAGTAGTCTAATTTTTAATAATTTACAGTAATAGAGTAAGAGGTAGGAGGATAATTGTGTGCGAGTATAGTAATACCCAAATGGAAATGATTGAGGAAATAAAGCTTAAAAGAGAATTAATGATAAATAGTGCCAATACCCAGGGATTTACCAATGAGATGACGATACAATACAGCCAGGAGCTTGATGAATTAATAAATAAATATCAAAAAGTGATGGAGCAAATCCCTAGGCCAAATGAAGAAATTAAATTTGCCTTTAAACAAATGATCATGGTTTGGCCAAAAATTTTAGTCTAATAATTTGAAAGTACCTTGCTACGAAAAAATATCTATTATGTACACCATGACAAGCAGTCCCAAGATAAATGCATAGGTGGATATCCGCTCATTCCCGTCCCCGTGGCTTTCAGGAATTAATTCTTTATAAATAATAAATAACATGGCACCAGCTGCAAAAGATAGACCATATGGGACAAGCCCCTGAACATATGTGGTTAAAAAATACCCTAATAAGGAAGTAATGATTTCAATGGCTCCAGTTAAAGTTGCAATAATGAAGGCCTTCAGTTTACTAATTCGCTGATTGATTAAAAATAATGCGACAAGAAGGCCTTCCGGTGCATTTTGAAAGCCTATCGCTAAAGCGATTAGATTTCCGGTGTCCCCCTGTTCGGATGCGTAGCTTACGCCAACTGATAGTCCCTCAGGAATGTTATGAAGGGTAATTGCAGAAATAATCAATAATGCCTTCTCATCAAATTGAATTCCCTTTTTGTTATGCTGTAAGTCAATATGTGGAATATTTTTTTCCAAAAGAGTCAGCGCCCATACGCCTAAACAAACACCTACAAAAAGTGGACCAAATCCCCCAGTTTTTAAGGCTTCAGGAATCAACCCTATCGTCGAAGCAGACATCATAATTCCTGCACTAAAAGCTAATAAAACATCCTTCCATCGATGGGTAATGGATTGATGAATAAATAGAATGATTAGTGCCCCAGCCCCTGTTGATAGTGCCGAAAGTACACTTCCCAAAAAAACTTCAGTCATTACACATCTCCTTTCTTATCCAATTAAAGCGATTCAAATATCTACAAATTTAGACATTAGCTGTGATTTTTATCATTGTTAATATCTAAATATTTCTTATAGTTATATTAGTACTACTTTTTTAATTTACATCACGATTAACTACATATCTTACCACATTCTATAATAACTTCAACTTTTTTAAAACTACTTCTTAGCTACTGCACAAGGTGACTTGTAAGGATTGTTTAATAAACAAGAAAGAAAAAAAGAAAACTATCATTGTTTGGTACTATGCTTGTGTTGCGATTCATATATCGTTAATAAAAGCATTTTTAAACCATAAGGAAGCAAACGCTTTCAATAATCTTAGATCATATGGAGGAGGGAAAGTCCTACATGCATATTGTCGTATGTGTCAAACAAGTACCCGATACAAAAATTATTAAAATTAATCCAAAAACTAACACACTCGACCGACGCAGTGCACCAGCCATCTTGAACCCTTACGATGCTCATGCAGTTCAGGAGGCCGTAAAAATCAGGGAAAAAACAGGGGGGACCATCTCTGTCTTATCAATGGGACCACCGCAAGCGACTGAAATTATTAGGAAGAGTGTAGAAATAGGTGCCGATAGAGGATATTTAATTTCTGACCGTGCCTTTGCGGGTGCAGATACACTGGCCACTAGTTATGCCCTTTCAAAAGCATTAGAAAAAATTAATAATGAGCATCCAGTAGACATGATTATTTGCGGAAAGCACGCGATCGATGGTGATACTGGACAAGTTGGACCAGGTATTGCAAGAAGAATGGATATCCCGCCAATAACAAATGTAATTGAAGTGTCTGAAGTCAATCAGAAAGAAAATACGGTTCTAATTAAGCGGAAATTAACCAATGGATATGAATTGATTCAATCCAATCTTCCTTGCTTATTAACAGTTGAAAAAGAAATTAATGATATCGATTATTCGCCAATGACAAACATGATTAAGGCGGCACGTTACGAACCCATTATTTGGGCAGTAAGTGACTTTGAAAATGTAGATCGGTCACAAATGGGACTAAAAGGTTCACCAACCATTGTTGGTAAGATGTTTACACCACCACGTCCAGAAGGTGGAAAAAGGCTAGAAGGTACGACTAATGAGCAAGTTAAGCAGTTAATGGAACTGTTGATGGAAAAGAAGGACCTATTAACAATCCAGTCAACTAAATAATAAGGATTAATCTTTTGTCATGGGGGGGGAATTTTACATGAATCTAGACGATTATCGTGGAGTCTGGGTATTCATCGAACAAAACGATGGTAAAATCGAAGGTGTTTCTCTAGAATTACTTGGTGCTGGAAGGAAGTTAGCAGATAAACTACAAGTTCCTTTAGCTGGCTTTTTACTAGGAAATGAAATCAAACCATTAGCTAACAAAATTATTTCTTATGGTGCAGATATCGTATATATGGTCGACCATCCTGTATTAAAAAATTACCGGACTGAATCCTATATGAGGGGCGTAATGCTGCTCGCTGAAAAATATAAACCTGAGATTATCCTTTACGGTGCAACACCAAATGGTAAAGATTTAGCCAGCGCTGTAGCAACGGATTTAAATACAGGTCTAACTGCAGATACTACAATGCTTGATGTGGATATTGATAATAGATTGCTAGAAGCAAGCAGACCAGCTTTTGGCGGAAATATTATGGCAACAATCCTTTGTAAAAAACATCGACCGCAAATGGCTACCGTTAGGCCAAAGGTTATGAAGGCATTAGAACCTGTGTCAGGAAGAACAGGTAAGATTATCGAAGAGAATATATCATTGCAAGAAGAAGATATGCGCACAAAAGTGCTCCAAATTGTGAATGATGTAACAAAAAAAGCTAATTTGGCCGATGCACATGTAATCGTATGTGGTGGAAAAGGGATGGGAGATTTGCAAAACTTCCAGTTACTTTATGAATTTGCGGAAACCATTGGAGCAACGGTAGGTGGTACGCGTGACGTGGTTGAAGCTGGCTGGCTGCCACACCATCTGCAAATTGGTCAAACAGGTGAAACAGTTACACCCAAAATTTACTTTGCAGTTGCCCTATCCGGAGCTATTCAACACGTTGTCGGCATGAAAAATTCGGATTTTATTATTGCAATTAATAAAGATCCAAATGCACCAATTTTTGATGTTGCTACTTATGGAATTGTTGGAGATGCAATGGAAATCTTACCAAAATTAATCGAACAATTTAAGCAGCTTAGAACTGAAAAAGGCGGTGAAATAAGTTATGTCTGAAAAATTTGATGTGATTGTCGTGGGGGCAGGTCCAGCAGGAAGTGCATGTGCTCTAACTTGTGCAAAAAATGGACTAAACGTCTTGCTAATTGAACGAGGAGAATACCCGGGAGCGAAAAACGTAATGGGCGGGGTATTGTACCGAAAGCAAATGGAAGAATTAGTTCCTGAGTTTTGGAAGGAAGCTCCACTTGAAAGACCTGTCATTGAACAGCGCTTTTGGATGATGGATAAAGAATCTGTCGTTCAATTCGGGTATAAGGGTCTTGAATGGGGAATGGAACCATATAATAACTTTACAGTCCTTCGGGCTCAGTTTGACCAATGGTTTGCTAAAAAAGCAGTTGAAGCTGGGGCACTTCTTATCAATGAAACAGTAGTAACGGAATGTATCGTTGAAAATGGCAAGGTTGTCGGGATACGTACGGACCGTCCAAATGGTGAGGTATATGCTGATGTTGTGGTCCTTGCTGACGGTGTTAATTCACTCCTTTCTAAGCAGTTAGGCTTCCATAAAGAATTTCGACCAGATGAAGTAGCTTTGACAGTCATGGAAGTTATTAATTTACCAAAAGAAAAAATAAATGACCGTTTTAATTTGGAAGATAACCAGGGTTGTACAATTGAAATCTTTGGTGATTCTACAAAAGGTAATCTTGGAACAGCTTTTGTTTACACGAATAAAGATAGCTTGAATATCGGAGTTGGTACCACGCTATCAAGCATGATCAAAGCAAAAATAAAGCCATATGAGCTTTTAGACTACTTGAAAACTCACCCAATGGTCAAGCCAATGCTTGCTGGTGGGGAATCTGCGGAGTATCTCGCCCATCTTATTCCTGAAGGCGGCTACCGTTCAGTACCTAAAGTAGCTGGCAATGGAGTGATTGTCGTCGGTGATGCTGCCCAGCTTGTTAATGCCATTCATCGTGAAGGTTCGAACATGGCGATGTCATCTGGTAAAATGGCTGCTGAAGCTGTGGTTAAGGCGCATAAAAGTGGGGACTTTAGTGAATCCAGCTTAAATAGTTACCGTGAAGCGCTTAATAGTAGTTTCATAATGAAGGATTTAGAGAAATATAAAGATGCTGCCCATACGTTTGAGAAATATCCACAATACTTTAATGAATATGTTCCAATGATGAATAAAGCGATGAGCAAATTCTTTACTGTTGATGGAACACCAAAACGTGAAAAACAAAAACAAATCATGAAAAGTGTGACTTCTGAACGAGGAACCATTCGAGTGTTGCAAGATATCTATCGTGCTTGGAAGGCGGTGAAATAATGTCAACGAAAAATATCGAGGAAAAACAGTATCTTCTCCGTTTTAAGTGTGATACAAAATCTCATTTGACCGTACTGGATCATGATGTTTGCATGACAAAATGTCCCGATAAAATTTGTACAGTATTTTGCCCTGCAGAGGTTTATAAGTGGGAAGGAACACGGATGCAGGTAGGCTACGAAGGCTGCCATGAATGCGGAAGCTGCCGGATTGGCTGTCCATACCAGAACATAAAATGGGAATATCCAAAAGGCGGACACGGAATTGTTTTCCGTTTAGCATAGGAAAAGCTATAGCGCCTAGGCGCTGTAGCTAGACAGTTATCCAAGTTCAAAACTTATACCTATATAGAAGATAAGGAGCTGTTTGCGATATATGCAAACAGCTCCTTAATTTATGTAAATTTTTTAATTAATACTATATGTGGGTTATTTCACAAGTGAGGGTAAAAAGAAGGTGAAGCAGAAGGTATATTTTTAGAGGGTTAGCTTATTTTCTCTAATAGAGCAACAGAAGAAAGATTATCGTTTTTACTGGCGTTAACTAGTAAAGCTGCAAATGAGTTGGCATGATCGATTAACTCCATATTTGGTGAACAATAATATGGTTTTTTCCAATTGAAATCTCCTTCAGAATCAGCAGCGTAGATACTTACCTTCCAATGATAGTATATTTTTTGCTGCGGGAGTTGAACCCCTTCTACGGCAATAAGCCAATGTGTCGAAGGAGAATTTGGGTAGAATGCTTCGGATTCCTGTAAGGAAACAAGGTCATTTACACCAATGGGTATTAATGCTTTTTGATAAAAGTCGTGATAATTTGGGGTTTTCATATATTTTCCCTCCCTAATATGTTCCTGTCTCTATTATATGAAACATTTAAACTTTTTTTGTGTGATAAATGTTAAAATTTCAAAAAAAATATATAGCGTTTTCATGAAACTGACAAAACTTCTTCCTCTGTTTTATAATTTTATATAATTGTGACCTAAGTCACTACATTAACGAATGGGTGATTTTATACTTGAAGCAATAGAATGAGATAGAGGTGATTGTTGATGAGTGGCTGTATGAGTGCTCTTGGTGGTATGCCCCAAGCTGAATTAAGTAAGGGACTTAAGCAATTAAAAAGTGAACATCCTCCGTTATTAGAACAATTAGAGGGATTGTATGACTTAACACAAAAAATTGATCAAGAAATAGATGTAGAAACAAACCTTGATGCATTAATAATAAAAGTAAAAGAATTTAAGGCTGCCTTAGATCCCCATTCAGAACGAGAAGAAGGCGTTCTTTTTCCAATGATGGGCGTGTACATCGGGACGACTTCCGGACCAATAGCTGTTATGGAATATGAACATGATCAGGCAAAAACCAATATTGGAGCATTTCTTGCCAAGGCAGAGGGTGGTCTAGCGTCCACAGAAGAAAAGAAAAAAACGGCAGAACTGATTCAAAATGCTTACTTTATCTTAACTGAGCATTTTTCTAAAGAGGAAAACGTCTTGTTCCCAATGGCAGAAAGAATGCTTACAGATGAGGAAAAAGAGGAATTATATCAAAAAATACAGGAAATTTAAAAGGATGGGCATCGTGCCCATCCTTTATTTTGATTGTTGATTCCACTCTCTGACCTTTTGGTCTGTTGGAAGAAGAAATGCGATTAAGCCTAACAAGGGAAGAACTCCAAGCCATCTAATCATCGACGGTAATCCAATCCAGTCTGCAATATATCCAAGTCCTACAGAACCAATGGCCCCCATTCCAAACGCTAGTCCTACAGTTAAACCAGACATCGTTCCAATCTTTCCAGGGACTAATTCCTGTGCATATACTACCGTTACAGAAAAACTAGTCATTAAAATAAACCCAGTCAATATGAGGAAAATAAACGCCAGCGTTGGTGTTACATGTGGAATAAAAATTGAAAATGGAATGGTTGCTAACATCGAAAAGGAAATGATTGTTTTCTTTCCAAAACGATCAGAAAGTGGACCTCCAAAAAATGTGCCAACAGCCCCGGAAAGTAAAAAAGCAAACAGGAATAATTGTGACTGCTTAATCGTAAGAGCATATTCTTTTATCGCATAAAAGGTATAAAAATTGGTAATCCCGGATGAATACCATGTCCTTGCAAAAATTAATAATAATATTAACCCCAAGGTATTTTTTACTTCTTTAGATATCGTTACTTTAGTAGCTAAGCTGACACCCTTTTTCTTGCGTATAGTTGGAGAAGCTATCAACCTATTATTATACCAATTTGCAATATAAATTAGTAAAATGACTGCCAGGGCTGCAACAATTGTGAACCAGGATGCACCAATCTGCCCCAATGGAACCAATATTAAGGCGGTAATCACTGGAGCTAATGCTTGACCGGTATTACCCCCTACCTGATAGATCGACTGTGCAAGTCCTCTCCGGTTGCCTGCAGCCATATAGGCAACCCGCGAACCTTCAGGATGAAATATTGCTGATCCAAGACCGATGAAAAGGACTGATAAGACAATTAATCCATAGCTTGAGGCAAACCCTAATCCAAGAATACCGATTAACGTGAAGGTCAGTCCTATCGGCAGGGCATAAGGCATTGGTTTTTTATCAGTTATAAAGCCGACTACGGGCTGCATGACTGATGAGACCATATTTAATGAGAAAGCAATAATTCCAAGCTGTGTGAAACTTAAGCCCATTGAAGATTCTAAAATTGGGAACATAGCTGGTACTACAGCTTGAATTGCATCGTTCAATAAATGGCACAATCCGATAATAAAGAGAATTTTAAACATGGTTGATTCAGAAGTTTTTGGTGCTTTAGCAGGTAAAACAGCTTGTGAACTCATAATTATCCCTTCTTTTTCGTATGACTAAATTATTTTCTAACCATATCTTACTACCGAACGATAAAAATAAGAAAGATTTATTATTTATTTTCTGAAAATTCCTAGTATACTATGATACCTATGTTTACAAAATATTGATAATTTTTTAGGTGGATTTGACAAATCAGCAATTATTTTTTATAATAATCTTGAAATCAAGATATTTTTTTCATTTTAGCATTCTTAGCAAATATCATTAATTAAACCTAAAAGGATGAGTTTTTTATGGAAAATAATTCAACAGCTAATTCATTAAAGCTTTTTATTGTCCTTTCAAGAGCGTATAAAGCAATAAACGAACATGTAAATAAAGTAATCCAATCAAGTGGTTTAAATCCAACTGAATTTGCCGTTCTGGAGCTCCTCTATCATAAAGGTGACCAGCCAATGCAGCAAATTGGCGGAAAAATCTTACTTGCAAGTGGCAGTATAACTTACGTGGTTGACAAGCTTGAACAAAAAGGGATGTTAAAAAGGATAGCCTGTCCGAAAGACCGCAGGGTTACTTATGCACAAATAACGGAAGACGGGAAAAAGTTCATTCAGAACATTTTTCCTGAACATGCCGAGCAAATCGATAAACTCATGTCAACACTGACTGAAACTGAAAAACTGGAAGCAATAGACTTGTTGAAAAAATTAGGTTTGCCTGCAGGTAAGTTTTAAATACGGCCATTAGGTCGTATTTTTTTATTGTTAGGTATGTTAGGGGATAGTATATAATAGAATAGATTGGAATATTAGAAAAATTTAAAAGGGGGGACGTCTCAATGGGATTTGAGAACTATACATACATACGTCCAAATTTAGAAGAAGTAACAGAAAAATTTTATTTGTTGCTAGAAGTCCTAAAAACGGCTGAGTCAGCAGAAGAGCAAAGCACCGTAATGAATGAGATTAATAAGCTAAGAAATGACTTAGGTACGATGTTCAATCTTGTGTATATTCGTCATTCAATTGACACGAATGATGATTTTTATAAAGATGAACAAGATTATATTGATGAAATCCAGCCTGAAGTGGAAGGGTTAGTGACAAAGTACTATCAAGTACTAGTAAATTCAAAGTTCAGACCCGAATTAGAAGAAAAATGGGGTAGTCAGCTATTTGCCCTTGCTGAAGGACAACTTAAAACCTTTAAACCTGAAATTGTGCCCTTACTTCAAAAGGAAAATCGTCTATCAACGGAATATACCAAGTTAATGGCTTCAGCAAAGATAGAATTTGAAGGTGAAGAGAGAACATTAGCTCAGTTAGAACCATTCGCCCAATCGACTGACAGAAAAATGAGAAAGCGAGCCAATGAAGCAAAATTTGGTTTTATGGTTGAACATGAAGAAGAGTTTGATCGGATTTATGATGATTTGGTGAAAGTAAGGACAGAAATTGCCAAATCACTTGGGTTTAAAAACTTTGTTGAACTTGGTTATTACCGGATGATGAGAACAGATTATAATGCAGAAATGGTCGCAAATTTCCGAAATCAAGTGAAGGAATTTATTGTTCCGCTTGCAACAAAATTAAAAAGTCGTCAACAAGAAAGAATCGGATTGGATAAATTAAAATATTATGACGAAAGCTTTAATTTCCAAACAGGAAATGCGACACCAAAGGGTAATCCGGAATGGATTATTGAAAATGGACAAAAAATGTATGAAGATCTTTCAGAAGAAACAGGGGCATTTTTTCGATATATGCAAGATAATCATTTGATGGATCTTGTTGCCAAGAAGGGTAAGGCCGGTGGAGGTTACTGTACTTTTATAGAGAATTACAAAGCTCCTTTCATTTTTTCTAATTTCAACGGAACGTCCGGGGATATTGATGTCCTAACACATGAGGCAGGTCATGCCTTCCAAGTGTATTCAAGCCGTCATTTTGAGATTCCTGAATATGCGTGGCCCACTTATGAAGCATGTGAGATACATTCGATGAGTATGGAATTTTTTACATGGCCATGGATGGACCTGTTCTTTAAGGAGGACACTGATAAATATAAGTTTTCACATTTGAGTGATGCACTATTATTTCTGCCATATGGGGTTTCCGTTGATGAATTCCAACATTGGGTCTATGAAAATCCAGAAGCTACCCCGAAAGAGAGAAAGCTTCAATGGCGTGAGATTGAGAAAAAATATTTGCCGCATAAAGATTACGATGGTAATGAATATTTAGAGAATGGCGGTTTCTGGCAGCGCCAAGGTCATATCTATAATTCACCATTTTACTATATTGATTATACACTGGCTCAAATTTGTGCTTTCCAATTTTGGAAGCGTTCAAGAGAGAATCAAGAAGAAGCTTGGGAAGATTATGTGAAGCTTTGTAAGCTGGGTGGCAGTATGTCATTCACAAAGCTTGTTGAGGCAGCCAATTTAATCTCACCATTTGAACTGGGGTGTGTAGAGTCAGTAGTGGGTGTTATTGATGGTTGGTTAAACTCTATCGAGGATAAAAATCTATAAAAAAAAAAGCGAAGCCTAGGCTTCGCTTTTAAGCTATTTAACAGTTATTAGATTCGAGATAACTGTCAGTTGATTATCTTCAACAACGACGTTTAGATTTTTTACATCAGGTTCTTCTAAAATAATATCAGCAATCTGATCTTCAAGTTGTACTTGGATGACACGGCGCAGTGGTCGTGCTCCGAATGCAGGATGGTACCCAAGCTCTGCAAGTTTTTCTTTGGCCTCATTGCTAATCGTTAATTCAATATTTTGTTCAGTTAATGACTCTTGTAACTCGTTAATCATAAGGTCAACAATAGAGAGAATATGTTCTTTGCCGAGAGAATTAAATTCAACGATATTATCGAAGCGATTCAAGAATTCTGGCTTAAAGAAGCTGCCAAGGGAATCAAGGATACTAGCCTCTTCGATGGCATTATTGGTACCAAAGCCGACATGAGCTGTTTTGTGACCTGCACCCGCATTGCTTGTCATGATGATAACGGTGTCCTTAAAGCTGACCATCCTGCCCTGGCTGTCTGTGAGTCGGCCGTCTTCAAGAATTTGTAGGAACAGATGCTGTACATCTGGATGAGCCTTTTCAATTTCATCTAATAAAATGATGCTGTATGGATTTCTCCGCACTTTTTCGGTCAACTGACCTGCTTCTTCATGCCCAATATAGCCGGGAGGCGAGCCAATTAATTTGGAAACACTATGCTTTTCCATATACTCACTCATATCAAGGCGGATCATCGAATCCTTCGAACCAAATAATTCTTCAGCAAGTGTTTTAGTTAACTCTGTTTTCCCAACGCCGGTTGGTCCGACAAATAGGAAGGTACCGATTGGCCGATGTTTTGATTTTAGTCCGGCACGACTGCGTCTAATCGCTTTTGCTATCTTTTTTACAGCCTTTTTCTGGCCGATAACCTTTCGGCTAAGATCCTCTTCTAATGTCTGCATTTTTTGCTGTTCATCTTGTTGCAGTTTTCCAACGGGAATCCCTGTTTTTTGTTCGATGATTTCTTGGATAAGCGCTACATCGACAATTGGTCTTTCGGTGCCTGAAATTAAATTTAAAGACTTCTCAAGGTTTGTTTCTTCATCGCGAAGGGATGCCGCCTTTTCATAATGTTCATTTTTAAGGGCTTCTTCCTTCTCCACAGCAATCTCTTTCAGACGTATTTCAATTTGTTCATTACTCTTATAATCCGAGATCAGGTTTAATTTCGAACCTGCTTCATCTAATAAGTCAATCGCTTTATCAGGTAGAAAGCGGTCTTGAATATAGCGCTGAGATAATTGAACACAAGCAAGGATTGCTTCATCGGAATAGACGACTTCATGGTAATCCTCGTACTTCTTCTGTATCCCTTTTAAGATATCAATCGTAGCTGCAGTAGTAGGTTCCATTACATGAACGGGTTGGAAGCGCCGTTCTAATGCAGAATCTTTCTCGATTTGGCGATATTCTTTTAAAGTGGTTGCACCAACCACTTGTAGTTCTCCACGAGCTAGGGCAGGCTTTAAAATGTTTCCAGCATCCATGGAGCCTTCAGCAGAACCAGCACCTACAAGCAAGTGAATTTCATCAATGAAAAGGATGATATTTTTCCGCTCTTGTAATTGGGAAATGACTTGCTTCATTCTTTCCTCAAATTGGCCGCGTATGCCAGTATTGGCTACAAGGGAAGCGACGTCTAACAAATAGACCTCTTTCCCCCGTAACTTGCCTGGGATATCTCCTTCAGCAATCTTTTGGGCTAGTCCTTCAGCAATGGCTGTCTTCCCGACCCCTGGTTCACCAATTAACACTGGATTATTCTTATTCCGTCGGTTTAATATTTCAATGACACGCTTTACTTCTCCATCGCGGCCAATGACAGGATCTATCAACCCAGCCTTCGCCAATTGAGTTAAATTTCGGCCGAATTGGTCAATAAAGCCGCCCTTTTCAGTTTTTCTATGAGTTTGTTGTGCAGGCTGACTGCTAAAATCATTATCAATATTTTTGTTATTCATGAATAGATTTTCTAATGGAAGGCTTGGAAAGGAATTCATATTTGGACCCAAGCCTGCACCTAGAGCTTGCTTTTCTTTAGTATAGCATTCATGACAGAGTCTGATTTCCTTACGCTGTCCATTAATAATCATTGTAAATTGGATGTTTGCATCGTGTTCATTACATTGTTGACAAAGCATAAGAGAATAACCTCCTTGATAAGTAATAATTAGTTTGACTTTGACTATATTTGACCTTATGACGCTAGTATACTCTGACCTTTTTTGACTTTCAAGTGCTTTGCTTATGGTAATGCTTTCTATTTAAGGAAAAAAGCTCGTCTTTGTTTGTCCTTATCATCATATAGTGATGATAAGGAGATGATGTTGTGAAGAGGGATTGGACTCAAGCATTTCAGATTGCGGCGGTCTATGTAGGGACAGTAGTAGGCGCTGGATTCGCCACGGGAAAAGAAATCGTTGAATTTTTTTCGCGGTTTGGTTTCTTTGGCTTAATTAGTATAATAATGAGCGGTTATCTCTTTATTGCATTGGGCTCTAAATTAATGAGAATGGCTGCATTTATAGAGGCAAAATCTTATCAAGAGTTTAATGAGTACTTGTTTGGTAAGTGGCCAAGTCGTGTCATTAATGTCTTTATGATTTTTATGCTTTTGGGTGTCAGTGCAGTGATGCTTTCAGGAGCGGGTGCAGTTTTTGAAGAACAGTTAAATCTGCCAAAAGCAGTCGGTGTTTTCCTGACTATTTTTTTATCCTATTTAGTCATGATAGTTGGTACTAAAGGTCTTTTTGCTGTTAATACGTTTGTTGTTCCGGTAATGATTACTTTTAGCATAATATTAATGATCTTTTCTGTTCAAATGCCTAACTTCCTAGATCAATTATTATTTATTCCACCTGCCGATGATGGTTGGAAAAGTGTCATTGCCCCATTTTCCTATGTGGCATTGAATCTAGGTCTGGCCCAAGCTGTTTTAGTACCGATCGCCACAGAGGTTAAGGATGATTGGACAATTAAATGGGGAGGGTTTCTTGGAGGGGCGGCTTTAACTGTAATATTAATTGCCGGTCACTTTACGTTAATCATGCTCCCAAATTTAGAACTATATAATATTCCGATGGCGATTGTCATGAAAAATTTAGCACCTTTTCTTTATTGGATCTTTGTTCTCGTAATTTATGGAGAGATTTTCACCTCTGTGATTGGAAATGTCTTTGGGCTGGACCGTCAGTTAAAGCAATATTTGACCATACCGACAATGCTATCGGTGACCCTGATTTTTGCTGTTTCTTATCTGATTAGTCTTGTGAATTACGGTACGCTTCTATCTTATTTATATCCATTGTTTGGGTACATTTGCATGATTTTTTTTATCTTACTTTGGATGAAACCATTTACACCAAGAGTAAGAAAATAGAAAAGCAGGTGTCTAAAAAGGACACACTGCTTTTTCTACTTAAAAGGCAATATAATAAATATCATCAGGTCAAAGATAATATGAGATACAATTACAAGTGGCATAGATTTCTTCAAAAAATAAAGATATCCCCAAAAAAGACCTGAAATAAAGGCAGCAAGAACTAACAAAAACGAGCCGGAATAAATATGAACGGAAGCGTACAGGACCGATCCAGTTAAAATACTTACAATTGGATTAAAGTACTTACTCAATCTTGTTTGGATAAATCCCCGCCAGAAAAGTTCTTCTCCCGGTGCTGCTACTAAAACTAAAGCTAGGTATTGCCAAAATAATGCTGGCGCATACCAATTATAGAGATTCTTAATACTCGTATCAAACGGGAGATGAAGGATCTTCATTGCCCATAGGCCAAGCCAAAAAACGAAATATAATAAGAAACCTGACAGTGCTCCAAAAATGATAAATTGAATAACTGATAACTTATCATCGACATCTTCCTGAAAGGATGAGTATGCGATTAACACCAAAATGGATCCGGAAAATATATACCAAAAGATCGTTCGATCCTGAAATGAAAAAAATAAAAGAACGTGAGCAATAAGTAAACCAATAAGTATGCGAGGGTCTTGGAAGAATTTTTTCATTATCATGATCTCCTTTTAGGAACAATAGAACTTATTTTAACAAATAAGTTTTTCAAATGGAAATCATTACATTGCCCCTTTCAGCAATTCGTTTGATTAGAACAAAAAGAAAAGAAAAAAATAATAAGGAAGGGAGTGAAAAGAATGAGCAAATCAAAAAGTGAGCAAGAACGTGAATGGACAGTCAGGAAGCAAGATCAAAATCCCCATGGAAAAGTAAAATCTTTAAAGGAATTAACCAAAGAAACTGGAAAAGGTCAATAACGATTCGGGTAGGAATCAAAAAAAGAAAAGGCAGCCATGTTGGGACTGCCTTTTCTAGAATTCTATAATTTAATAAGCGCTTTCTTTTACAACCTTATAGTTTTTGTGATTGACAACTGTACGCTGATCCAATTCTAAATCACGATAATTGTCCATAAATGTTAGGTCGACTATGACAGAATTTTCATTTACCTTTTCAACAATCCCCTTCAAACCACCACGGAATTCTATGATATTTCCTACTTCTGCTTTTCTCATTTTAGTCTCTCTCCTTTACCTCAAAAACTATAAATAAAATCCAGTTAAATAACAGTTTGCACTACTTTATTCAATTCGTAAAGGCTTTTATTTGACAATTATGTTAATTCTTTTGAAACATTATTAGTATATGAGAAAAAGGGTTGCGAAAGAATCGGTAGCGCTTTCATTTTATTGAGTTGGCGTAAGAAAAGCCATAACGTTAAAATACTAGGTAAAGGTGGTGTATTAGGATGAAAGAAGAAATGATTTCAGAAATCTTGAATCAATTAATGACAGGAGAACTATCGGAGTATTATGTTAAAAATGATAATTTTATGGAATTTCGTCAAGTCTTAGTAAAAAGAAAAGATTTTAAGCATTTTCGTGGAATAGGTCAAAGGGGCGGCGATGTTTTGTATCAATACCTAAAAGAACCAAGAAGTTAATTTTTAAAACGGGGAGATTACTGTGGAAAAATACATTTTATCAATTGATCAGAAACACTGGCAAAAGAGCTGCTAATTGGCAGCCTTCTGGATTTATTGGTTAGTGAAAGTTTGTGACTGGTTTTGACAGATTTGTGACATATTTGTGACATGTGGTATAAAATAGATTTTTCAGTTGTCTGAAAAAGGCGAAAGTGATATTCTAGCATTTGTATAAACAAAACATTATCATCAGAGTGAAAATTCAATACATGTTTGTTTTCTTTTTGGAAAAAATAAACGAAAAATATTTCACTTTCACTCTTTAGCCAATTATTGATTTAGTTGACTAAATGATAAGAAATGTTTATTTTTAATAAAGCAAGTTTATATTTTTATATAAATATTAAAGGAGTTTGATTATCATGGCAGAAAAGCAATTTAAAGTAGTCGCAGAAACAGGTATACATGCAAGACCAGCAACATTATTAGTGCAAACAGCTAGCCGATTTGATTCTGAAATTCATTTAGAATATAAAGGTAAGAAAGTTAACTTAAAATCAATAATGGGTGTTATGTCTTTAGGTGTGGGCCAGGGTGCTGATATCACCATTTCAGCAGAAGGAAATGATGCAAACGATGCATTAAATAGCCTTGAAGAAACCTTGAAAAAAGAAGGATTGGCAGAATAATGACTTTTTTACATGGTATAGCTGCATCAAACGGGATTGCAATTGCAAAAGCATACCGTCTTGTTGAACCGGATTTATCGTTTGAACAAAAAAAAATTGAAGATACTAATGCGGAGGTTGACCGTTTCCGACGGGCAATGTCGAAATCAAAAGCAGAACTCGAAGCGATTCGAGACCGGGCTAAAGTCGACCTTGGCGCAGATAAAGCTGCGATTTTTGAAGCACATTTACTCGTCCTTAGTGACCCTGAATTAAATGCACCGATTGAATATAAAATTCAGTCTGATAAAGTGAATGCTGAGTCTGCTCTAAAGGAAACGGCAGATATGTTCATTATGATGTTTGAACAAATGGATAATGAATATATGCGGGAACGTGCAGCAGATATTCGCGATGTAACCAAACGTGTATTAGCCCATTTGTTGGGTGTTCAATTGGTTAATCCAAGCATGATTGCTGAAGAAGTGATAATTGTGGCTGAGGACTTAACCCCGTCAGACACCGCACAATTAAACAGACAATTTGTTTTAGGATTTACTACAAATATTGGCGGACGTACCTCACATTCAGCAATAATGGCTCGTTCTCTGGAAATTCCAGCAGTTGTTGGAACAAAGACAGCTACTGAGGAAATCAATAATGGGGATCTTGTTATTGTTGATGGATTAAAAGGTGAAGTACATATTAATCCAACTCCGGAACTTGTTGAGCAATACCGTAAAGTACATGAAGGGTATGAAGCTCAAAAGGCTGAATGGGCTAAGCTTGTTAATGAACCAACTGTATCAAGTGATAATCACCATGTAGAATTGGTCGCCAATATCGGTACTCCTAAGGATTTAAAAGGAGTCATTGAAAATGGCGGGGAAGGTGTAGGCCTATACAGGACTGAATTCCTCTACATGGGAAGAGATCAACTTCCAACAGAGGACGAACAGTTTGAATCCTACAAAGCCGTTTTAGAAGGATTAACAGGAAAACCAGTTGTTGTTCGTACCTTGGACATTGGCGGGGATAAAGAACTGCCATATTTGGATTTACCAAAAGAAATGAACCCGTTCTTAGGCTTCCGGGCAATCCGTTTATGCTTAGAAGAGCAGGATATTTTCCGTACCCAGCTAAGAGCACTGTTACGTGCTAGTATCTATGGGAATTTAAAAATTATGTTCCCAATGATCGCAACCCTAGATGAATTCCGTGCTGCAAAGGCCCTTCTTGAAGAAGAAAAGCAAAAGCTTCTTGCTGAAGGACAAAAGGTTTCCGATGAAATTGAACTTGGTATCATGGTGGAAATTCCTTCAACGGCCATCCTAGCGGATCAATTTGCAAAAGAAGTGGACTTCTTTAGTATCGGGACAAACGATTTGATTCAATATACGATGGCTGCTGACCGCATGAACCAACGTGTTTCTTACTTGTATCAGCCCTATAGCCCGTCTATTTTACGTTTAGTAAAAATGGTTATTGATGCTTCACATGCAGAAGGAAAATGGACAGGTATGTGTGGGGAAATGGCAGGGGATGAAACAGCAATTCCACTTCTTTTAGGACTTGGACTTGACGAATTTTCAATGAGTGCCACTTCCATATTAAAAGCTCGCTCGCAAATCAGGAATTTGAAAAAATCTGATATGGAGAAGCTTGCTCAAGAAGTATTAAACATGCAAACCACTGCTCAGGTTATTGAGGCAGTAAATGCTGCTACAAAGTAATTTTATGATATAGAAAAAGACCGACTGATTTTATATTGGGTTTACTTGTGAAGTGCAAAACGGTAAATTGAAGGTCAAATCATATAGCAAATCATATAAACTTCACAGTATAATTCACAGTCAAAAAGGCTTAGAGATGCAAATATCTCTAAGCCTTTTTTTAGTTTTCTTTTTTTTACTAAAGCACCCGTAGTTTGGATAAGTTCATTAGCCGCTAAGGCGAGTTTGATAAATAAGCGGAGAAATTACTCTTAATTAGCAAATAGCACTGAAAATGACTTAAATAGACGGAAAGATTCCGATTATTGACTCAAAAAACGTGAATAAGGGTAATTTTTGAGGTTAGTCTTAAAAG
>NTXX01000041.1 GCA_002559145.1 Bacillus sp. AFS006103 | reverse complement strand
TTGCAAAAAGTCGTGAAGTCGAAGGTCGTATGATAAGTGCCACGATCAGGAGAAATTCCTCTGGTAAATATTTTGTTTCTTTAGCTACTGAATCGGAAGTAAAAGAATGGCCTAAAACCAATTCATCAATTGGAATTGATGTCGGACTGAAGGATTTCGCTATTCTTTCGAATGGAACGATTTACTCTAATCCGAAGTTTTTTCGTTCATTAGAAGAAAAATTGGTCCATGCACAAAAAGTTATGAGTAGACGAACGATAGGTTGTGAGAACTGGTTTATAGCCAAAAGAAAAGTCGCTCGTATTCATGAGAAGATTGCGAATGCAAGAAAAGATTATCTGAACAAGATTTCTACCGAGATTGTCAAAAACCACGACATTATTGGAATGGAAGACTTGTCAGTATCGAGTATGTTAAAGAACCACCATCTTGCCAAAGCAATCAGCGAAGTATCTTGGTCACAATTCAAAAGCATGATTGAATACAAGGCGAAATGGTACGGTAGACAAGTAGTAACCGTTTCAAAAAACTTCGCTAGTAGTCAGCTTTGTTCTTGTTGTGGCTATAAAAATAAAGACGTTAAAAATCTCGGATTACGTGAATGGGAATGCCCTAAATGTCATACCCATCATAATCGAGATATTAACGCAGGAATCAATCTTAGAAACGAGGCAATAAGACTTCTAACCGTAGGGACTGCGGGGATCGCCTAATCAATAACTGGTGGATACACTGGTGTTCTTAGGAATCCCCTTCTTCAAACAACCCGTAAGGGTGTTAAGGAGGGGTAGTTCAATAGTTATGTTTAAAGCTATTATCAGATAGAATATAGGTATGAGTGGAAAGGGAGGCAAAGTAGAATGAGTGAATTATTACTTAAGCATTATCAGTTAGTGAGGGAAAGATTTATCAAAGGTGTTGCGGAACTAGAAGAGGGATTTGCTGACGTTCAACCGGAGGGATTTAATAATACCATTCACTGGCATGTTGGCCATGTATTAACGGTTGCTGAGCAATTTATGTTTGGCTTTCCGAAAAAATCAACACAGTTACCGGCAAACTATCTGGAGTTATTTGCCTCTGGTACCAGCCCGGCGGTTTGGCAGGGGGATGTTCCTTCGCTCCAGCAATTAATTGTGCAGCTGCAAGAACAAGTAACCCGGATTAAAGAAATACCGGCGGAGAGTTTTGACCAAAGATTAAAAACCCCATTCCTGGGTCAAGAAACCTTTGGTGAACTAACCAATTTCGCGATTTTCCATGAGAGTATTCATCTAGGCCAAATACAGGCCATGAAACGCATCATTAATGCAGCTGCAAAATAGTTTGTTTGAAAATCCGTTTCTACTATTCGTAGAAGCGTTTTTTCATTTATTAAAACAGACTGGGGAAAGTAGTAGTAAGCATCTTCTAGTTAAGTAAAGAGAGGAGGTCTCCTTGGTAAATGGATCAACAAACGCAGGTAAGACCTAAAGAGAAAATATGGACAAGGGATTTTGTTCTTATTGTATTAGCTAATTTTTTTATCTTTCTTGGATTTCAAATGACCCTGCCAACCATTCCGCTCTTTGTGGAGGAGTTAGGAGGGAATGATCAATTAATTGGGGTGGTTGTAGGGATTTTTACATTCTCTGCCTTACTGCTGCGCCCATTTGCAGGTCATTCACTTGAAACAAAAGGAAGGGGCTTTGTTTATTTAATCGGCTTAGCGATTTTTGTTCTGTCGGTTGGAACATTTGGGTTCCTGACAAGTATGGTCTTTTTATTTATTGTCCGCGTCGTCCAAGGGATAGGCTGGGGATTTTCTACGACGGCATCAGGGACAATTGCGACAGATTTAATCCCTGCTACAAGAAGAGGCGAGGGAATGGGCTATTATGGCTTATCAGGAAATTTAGCATTGGCTATTGGTCCATCTCTGGGGCTCGTGTTAACGGGCTTTTTACCCTTTAAGGTATTCTTTCTAATATGTGCAGGATTTGGATTGATTGCTCTACTGCTTTCATCCAGAATACGTTACAAAAAGGTAGACAAGAAACAGGAAGTTAGGACATTAAAGCGAGATCTATATGAAAAAAGTGCCTTAAAGCCCTCGATGCTCATGTTCTTTATTACCGTAACCTTTGGTGGAATGGCCGCCTTTCTCCCGTTATATACAGCTCAAAAGGGTATTGCAGGAATCCAATTGTTTTTTTTGTTTTATGCGATTGCTTTAATGGTTACACGAACTTTTGCAGGCCAATTATATGACCGAAAAGGGCATCAAGCTGTCTTTATTCCAGGCACACTGTTAATTTTGGCAGCCATGCTACTGTTATCGTGGCTTCCGAATAGTATGGTTCTATATACAGCTGCCTGTCTGTATGGTCTTGGCTTTGGTACCGTACAGCCAGCCCTGCAAGCCTGGTCTATTGAAAAGGTTCCAATCAACCGAAGAGGTATGGCGAATGCCACCTTCTTTTCATTTTTCGATTTAGGAATTGGCGTTGGTGCGATGTTGTTTGGACAGATTAGTCACTTGTTTGGGTACAGCAGCATTTATAAAGCATCAGCTATATCCATATTCCTTTCGATACTCCTTTATTTCTTTTTCTTATATAAAGACCGTGTGGGAGTAGCCCACAAACGGTAATTGGCATGGAGACTAAATAATGTCTCCGTGCCTTTTTGTTTGAATAAGCGAATGTTTTTAAGAATTTCTTCATAATCGTGCTATTTAGGATAAGAATAAGGGGTAATAAAAGGTTAATCTCTTGTCGCATGAAAAATTTGGTTATTCGTCAAAAGAAAACACTTCATATTAACTACTCTGTTGTGTTAAAATCAATCGGTAATTCTACTTCAAATTTGGTGGGTGAATCTGGTGCTCTCTTCTTTTAAGAGATTCTTAATCGGCCGGCCGTTAAAATCAACGGCACTGGGCGAACAAAAATTAAATATACTTAAGGCTTTAGCCATTCTTTCTTCCGATGCCTTATCATCTGTAGCATACGGGACGGAACAAATTCTGATTGTTTTAGCAACGGTAAGCGTTATTGCCTACTGGTATTCGGTTCCAATTGCCGTTGGGGTATTATTTCTATTAGCGGCGCTCATCCTTTCCTATCGACAAATTATCTATTCCTACCCTCATGGCGGCGGGGCATATATTGTATCGAAGGAGAATATTGGTGAAAAAGCTGGATTAATTGCCGGGGGATCCCTGTTAGTCGATTACATATTAACGGTGGCGGTAAGTGTATCTGCAGGTACAGATGCAATCACGTCGGCCTTCCCAACTTTACATCAACATACAGTGGGAATTGCTTGTGTCCTGGTTGTTCTCATTACGATTCTGAACCTGCGCGGTCTCACAGAATCGGCGACAATTTTAGCTTATCCGGTCTACTTGTTCGTTATTGCTTTGTTCTTGTTGATTGGTGTGGGTCTTTATAAAATTATGACGGGAGATGTGTCAGCAACCGTTCAGCATGCACCAATAGGGGCACCTGTGCAGGGGATTACCCTATTCTTGCTGCTGCGCGCCTTTGCGTCGGGATGTTCGGCTTTGACTGGGGTTGAAGCCATATCGAATGCGATTCCAAGCTTTAAAGACCCGGCACCAAAGAATGCAGCTAAGACATTAATTTTAATGGGAACCCTCCTTGCTTTGTTATTTACGGGGATTACGTTCTTAGCCTATTATTATGGAATTTCTCCAAAGCATGACGAAACGGTCGTCTCGCAAATTGCCAAGGAAACCTTTGGACGAAATTACCTTTACTTTTTTGTCCAAGGGACCACAGCGCTTATTTTAGTTCTGGCAGCGAATACGGGGTACTCCGCTTTTCCTTTATTAGCTTATGCACTTGCCAAGGACAAATATATGCCAAGGATGTTTACCATTAGGGGAGACAGACTTGGTTATTCTAACGGGATTGTTTCCTTAGGAGTAGCATCTATTTTGCTTATTATTTTCTCAAGAGGTAGAACAGAGCATTTAATCCCTCTTTATGCTGTTGGAGTATTTATTCCGTTCACCTTGTCACAATCAGGGATGATTATCAAGTGGTTACGGGAAAAACCAGCCGGATGGGTCGCTAAACTTAGTGCCAATTTAATTGGCGCGCTCATTACCTTAATCGTCTTAATTATTTTCTTCCTGACAAAGTTTTGGCAAGTATGGTTTGTGATCCTCTTTTTACCGTTAATCGTGATTGCTTTCAAACGAATAAATCGTCATTATGAAGCAGTTGGAGAACAATTGAGGATTTATTCTGATAAACCAGCGGTTCCGATTGAGGGGAATGTTATTATTGTTCCCGTTGCAGGGATTACCAGGGTTGTTGAAAACTCCATTAACTATGCGAAATCCTTAACGGATCAAATCTTTGCCGTATATGTTTCATTTGATCGTGAGGATGAAAAGCGTTTTGAAGAAAAATGGCAGCAATGGCAGCCGGATGTTCGACTTGTTACCTTACAATCACATTATCGAAGCGTGTTAATTCCGTTATCGAAATTTATTGATACGGTGGAGCACAAAGCGAGTGAGAACAACTACCGGGTGACGGTGTTGATTCCGCAGTTTATTACGAAGAAAAGCTGGCATAATATTCTCCACAACCAATCTAGTTTGTTGATTCGTACCTATCTTATTTTTAAAAAGAAGGTCATTGTATCGACACTGCCATTTCATTTTAAAAAGTAAAAGGGATGGGTTTACGATTGGGAAAAACCATGTAAAGAAGCCGGATAATTGGGCCCAAAGGAAATTTTCAAACAAAGAAAACCACCGCGAGTAGAATTAGTCGGTGGTTTTCTTTGTCTTTTTGATTATAAAGTAGATTGCCCCTAGAACAATAGCCCCGATAATGGCTGGCATAACATAAGGCTGGGCGTATTCTTTAATATTGGCCCAATTACTGCCGAGGACTTTGCCTAAGTAGAGGAAAAGAATGGTCCATGGGATAATGGCTGCTACGGTGTAAAGTGTAAATTTAGTTGCTGACATTTTGGCAATACCGGCTGGAATGGAAATGGCATGCCTTACAACAGGAATGAACCGGGCTGAAAAAATCACGCCGGCGCCATATTTTTCAAACCATTGTTCAGCAATATCGATATGATGCTTTTTAATAAGGACGTATTTCCCGTATTTTTCTAAAAAAGGTCTGCCTCCGTAATAACCGGCCCAATATAAAAATAATTGTGCAATCGTCCCGCCAATCGTCCCGGCAATAACGGACCCAATAAAATTGAGATGCCCTTGTGAAATCATATAACCGCCATAGCCTAAAACAATTTCACTAGGGATGATTTCAATCATTAATCCTAAGGCAATCCCGAAATATCCTAATTGTGATAAAAACTCCAAAATACTATTAATAAAGTCTGTCATAGTTCACCTTCACTTAAGTAAATGTTAATTTTCTCTCCTTCACTAGTTTAAACTAGATTGTCTATTTAAGAAATAAATATGGTACTTTTCTTTAGGACATTCCTGAAATGTTAAAAAAGTAACGGAAGCCGTTACTTTTTTAAAAGATAAGAGGGTATAAAATTTTGACGTTGAAAATTGTCCAGCTCCANNNCAGGGCGCTTGCGCTTTTCCTATTGCAGATATTTTAAAAACATGGTGGCGATTCCAAAGTAAGTGAGTAATGAAAAAATGTCGTTTAGAGTTGTGATCAGTGGTCCTGAGGCGACTGCTGGGTCAATTTTCATGCGGAAAAGAACGAGTGGAATAATCGTCCCTGCAAGTGTCCCGATGATTAAGGTGAAAAAAAGTGAGCAGCCGACAACCGCACCTAAAATGAGACTTCCCTGCCATATATAGGCGATAACGGCGATTAGAATAGAGCAGGTAAGGCCGATTGTAACGCCGACGCCAAGTTCCCTTGTGATTAACCGAGTAATTACGCCTTTATCAATATCATATGAAATCAGCCCTCTTACTACGACGGCTAGGGATTGCGTTCCTGTGTTTCCAGTCATCCCGGCAATCATCGGCATGAAAAAGGCAAGTGCAACAACTTGCTTAAGGGTATCTTCAAAACTGCTGATAATTCGCCCTGAGATGACACCGATGAATAATAGCAAGATCAGCCAAGGGAGTCTTCTGGCAGCGGCAACTAATGTTTTTGTTTCAAAGTCGATTGATTTCCCTGAAGCCGATAATTTTTCGATATCTTCATTTGCTTCCTTAATCACGATGTCAATAATATCATCGACTGTAACAATCCCGACGAGAATATTGTTCTCATCAACAACGGGAATGGCAAGGAAATCATACCGCCCCACGATTTGGGCCACAATCTCTTGATCTGTGGTAACCGTAACGGATATGATTCGTTCGTACATAATTGTTCGAATGTGTTCCTCCGGCTCTGCTAAAAGTAAATCACGGTAAGAAACCACCCCGACTAGTTTTCGCTCCTCATCAATAACATATAAATAGTTAATCGATTCGGCAAATTCAGCGAATACCTTAAACTTATCAACGGCTTCGCGAACCGTAAAATAGCTGCGGATCCAAACAAATCGGTTGGTCATGATCCTTCCGGCAGTTTCCGGTGGATATTTCATTATATCTCGGACGGCATTAGATTCCTCAGTCTTCATCCCGGATAGGAGGGAATCCTTCTTCTCGGGTGATAATTCATGCAGCAATAACGCCAAATCATCGTTATCCATTAAATCAAGGACCTTGCCGGACTTTTCAATTCCTAATATATTTAATAAGCCAAGCTGGTCTTCTTTATCGAGTTCTTCCATCAAGTCCGCAAGTACGTCAATTTTTAAAAACAGCAGGAACCGACCTTTATGCTTTTCCGGCAGATCCTTATAAATCTTCGCCATATCATAAGGCTGGAGTTCTTCCAGTATGTTCTCAAATTCCGTTTTTTTATTTTCCTTTAAGGTTTTAATTATATAAAGACTTAATTCATCTTGAGTCATGTCTTTAATCATGGATGAGAGACCAGCTCCATTCTCAGCACTACTGCATTAATTATAACAGGCTTTAGAAAAAATAGATGAAAAAGGAAAGATAACAAATACTAATCATCATTAAGCTTAAATCTAGTATGTGTCAATCAAACTTATTATTTGTAAAAGAATTGAAATAAGCTATTTGGACTATTATTTGATAAAATAAGGAAGTATTGACTATATCATTATTTAATGTGTTGATCGGAGGAGTTTTGCTTTGAAGAAGCATCATCAAGACATACGGGATCTCATCTATGTCCATTTAAATCAAACAGACCAGTATGTAATGTCTTACGGTATCGAATTCGCTGAATTTGCTGCTGCTTTTTCAGGTTCATTAAGTCATTTGCTTTTACTAAAGCACCGCTTTGATGATGCTGATTTTAATATGCATACCCAACTTGAATACTGTCCTGAAGAAAGAATTACCAAGTTAGCTGCGGAAGATGTCTATAGTTATGGGGATTTTTGCTGGATTGATTTTATTGAGGAAGATGTGTTGAATGAACTGACTGGCCAGGAAATCGCTGAACTATTGTACCTAGGTCATCAAAAGCAACATTTAAAATTGCCTTTTTACAATAAGCTTGGGAACCGTTTTGTTTATTTGGCTCATGATGATGGCTGGTTTAACAAAACCTATTACCGAAGCTTCAAGGACTTTTTCCAGGTTCTTAGTGAAGTAGTGGCAGGGAAATTAGCGAATCTTAAGCTTGAAAAGTCAATCCTGGGACTTCGTAAGAAAAAATCTTATCCTCAGGTAAATAAAGAAATTCTTCTTTCCTTAACACCTTTCATCAAAGAAGGAATTTGTATTTCGTTACGAGATGCAGATCACCAACGAGGCCGAATAGAAATTCCCATCTGGGTCATTGGCGATTTTGCCAATATGGATGATATGGTAGAGGAATATGAGCAAATATCATCAAAGCCCTATCATGCAAAAATCATTTTTGACAAAAAGACAAAGGAATGGAAGTTAAATGTCATCTAAATCTTTTTGTTGGGTAAAAAATTAGTCCCACTCTTTTGGGTGGGACTGTTTCTTATGAGAACCACAGGTTGAATAGCCCTTCGTTCACGCCTAAGTTATACATATAATAAATTCCGAATAATATGCTGATAATGCCTGCGAGATTATTCAAATATCTATTCAACTGTTTCCCTGATGTTAACACAAAGGGTATGCCAATAACCGTTGAAAAGCTGAGCATACCAACGACGGTACCACAACCGAAAATAAGTATGTATAAGGCGCCCTGCCAAGCAGTCGACACCGTACTCATTGTTAATAAAACCATTGCTGCACTGCCGGCCAGCCCGTGAATGAGCCCAATGAAAAAGGATTTAAAATGGGTCCGATTTTTTTTCTTATGAGTCGAGGTATGATGGCGATGTCTCATAAACACTATAATACTATTTAAGCCGAGACTAACCAGCATGATCCCCACAATAAATTCAAGACTCAGGGCGACCGTATCAGTGATGGTGTTTTTGGCAACAATCAAAAACATTCCAACAATGAAAAGTGTGGCAGTGTGCCCAATACCCCAGTAAACACCTGCAAAGATGGAGCGCTTTAAATCTTTTGATTCGCTTGCAATGGTTGACACGGCAATCACATGGTCAGGCTCAATTGCATGCTTAATTCCTAGCAAAAAGCCTAATAATAATATCGATAATAGTGATCCTGTCATTATGTCACCTCCTAATTAAACCGTTTAAAATAATTATACAGGATATATATGTTAGAAAAGGATATAAAATTGACAAAATGGCCATTGTTAGTTTTTAAGCAAGCTATAGCCATCATAAAATATTCAGTAGGAAAATACAAAAAAGTCTTAGGTAACTACATTTCCTTTCTTATGAAATTAAGTGTTAAAATATAACCGTGAATGAAAAAATGGAGGTTTCGTATGAAAACAAAATTAGGTTTATTATATGGAGGAAAATCAGCTGAACATCAAGTGTCTCTCCAAACGGCACTGGCTGTTATTCGGGCGTTAGACCTTGAAAAGTTTGAAATTCATCCTATTTACATAAATACCGAAGGAAAATGGATTAAAGGACCGCAATTAAGTGAGCCGGTAGAGAACGTGAAGGCACTTGAATTTTCAGAGGGGAATCAATTATCGCCTTTATCACTCGCGCCCGCGCTTTTCCAAGCGGAGAAGCAGGAAACACTGGATGTGATTTTCCCATTGTTACACGGTCCAAACGGTGAAGATGGAACCGTGCAAGGATTATTGGAACTGTTAAACCTGCCATACGTAGGCAATGGAGTGCTTGCTTCTGCTGCAGGTATGGATAAGGTTATGATGAAAAATGTGTTTGCACAGGCAGGGCTTGGCCAAGTGAACTATGTAGCTTTTATAAAAAGTGAATGGGAAAAAGCAAAAGCAGAGGCCTATAGCAAGGTCGAAACGGAACTTGGCTATCCTTGCTTTGTCAAACCGGCGAACCTGGGCTCAAGTGTCGGCATTAGTAAATGCACTAATCGTGCCGAATTAGAAGCAGCCTTTGCCGAAGCTTTTCAGTTTGACCGCAAAGTCATTATTGAAGAAGGCGTTGTGGCCCGTGAAATTGAAGTAGCAGTTCTTGGGAATGATGAGCCTGAATGTTCGGTTGCCGGTGAAATTGTTCCGAAAAAGGACTTCTACGATTATAAAGCGAAATATGAAAGCGGGGATACGGCGCTAATCATCCCAGCTGACATTACAGACGAGGAATATGCGCAACTGAATGAAATGGCGGTTAAAGCTTTCAAAGCCTTGGATTGTTCCGGATTAGTCCGTGCTGATTTCTTCTTAACAAAAGATGGGAAAGCCCTGATTAATGAGGTAAACACGATGCCAGGCTTCACCCCGTTTAGTATGTTCCCGCTCCTCTGGAAGCACACGGGAGTAGAGTATCCACAATTGATTGAGCGACTTGTAAGTCTAGCTAAAGAAAGACATGCCGAGAAACAACAGATAAAGTTTACTTTTTAAAAAATGGAGACACGGCTAATGTGCCGTGTCCGTTTCTATGTCGAAAAGCGGAATCGCCCGATGAGCGAAGTCCAGTATCACTTTTAAAAAGGAGGATTTCAATTGATAAAACGATCGTTAAAACAGATAGCAGATATGGTTTCTGCCCAAAATGATAGTAGTCCGTTTGCTGAAACGACTATTACGGGCGTTTCGATTGATTCTCGTAAGATCGAAATCGGAAACTTGTTTATTCCTTTTAAAGGAGAGCATTCTGACGGACATGTATATGTGGAGGAATCCATCAAGAAAGGGGCAAGTGCTGCCCTTTGGCAAAAGGATGTGCCGAACCCGCCAACCCATCTACCCATTTTGATTGTCGATAATTGCCTAGTGGCCTTACAGGAATTAGCAAGAAACTACCGGAAGCAATTAAGCGTAAAAGTAGTCGGTATCACAGGAAGTAATGGCAAAACAACGACAAAAGATATGACGGCCGGCATCCTTTCTACCCAATATAAAGTTCAAAAGACAGAGGGAAATTATAATAATCATATTGGCCTTCCATTAACAGTCTTAGGTTTAAACGAAGACACGGAAATTGCTGTCCTTGAAATGGGGATGAGCGGCAGAGGAGAGATTGAATTCCTTACGAATCTTGCCTGCCCGGATGCAGTTGTAATTACCAATATTGGTGAATCACATCTTCTTGATCTTGGCTCACGGGAAGGAATTGCGGATGCAAAACTTGAAATCCTGCAAGGGCTAAAAGAGGGGGGACTAGCTGTCCTCCATGGTGATGAACCACTGCTGATGGAACGAATTCAAGCACATAAAGGCAGTGTCCGGGTTGAAACGTTCGGCAGAAATGAAACAAATAATATTTTTCCAACTGAAATTACCCAGTTAGATCATGGGAATCGTTTCAAAATCAATACCTCGACCACTTCTTTTGAACTTCCGGTCCTAGGAACTCATAATATATTAAATGCACTTGCTTCGATGCTAATTGCCAACTATTTCTCCATCCCTTTCGAGAAAATGAATGACGGTTTGGCTGGTATTAAGCTTACAAACATGCGGATGGAGCTAGTAGAAGGGGAGCAGGGTGAAAAAATAATTAATGATGCCTATAATGCAAGCCCCACTTCGATGATGGCAGCCATTGAATTAGTATCTAATCTTAAAGGCTATGAGCAAAAAGTTCTGGTCTTAGGTGATATGTTAGAGCTTGGTCCGCAAGAAGAACAGTATCATCAGCAAATTGGCGCTTCCTTAAATAGTGATAAAGTCGACCTCTTATTCACCTATGGTAACTTAGGCGGACAGATCGCCAACTCAGCTCGCAACCTTTTGGGAGAAGAACGAGTCTTTGCCTTCACAGACAAAGCATCACTGATTAAAGAACTAAAGCGGCATGTAAATAAAAACACCTTAATCCTTGTAAAAGCATCGAGAGGAATGAAATTAGAGGAAATAGTTACCTCACTGCAAAAAGATTAGTCAGAGTTAAAGAACAATGTTGATTTTAATTAGGCAAGTTGATTGGAGCGGAAGGCGCGAAGACTCCTCCGGGAGGCTCCCCGGACCGCCCGCGGAAAGCGAAGCGCCTGGAGCGGAAATCAACAGCTCAAAAAAATTAAGGAAATTAAAACTTGCCAGTTCATGAATGATTTCAGCTTGATAAAAGAAAAATAACTGAGACCCCCCTTGTGAGGAGAAGTTGCCCTTATTATCGAGTAATAGACAATTGATGAAGCGATAAGATTAGTTTGAATCAACTATAACAAACTTGTCTTGATTGCAAAATACTAGCAATAGTGGTATGATGTTCATCAACGTGTCTAAAGAACGATTATTAAAGGGCATACTCCTTGAAGGAGCATGTTTTTTTTTGGTAAAATAAAGATGTTACCTATTTACGGCATTTTGATGCGTGTCAGCTCAAGCGCCATGGGAACCGAGCCGTTTCGGTCCTGCCTAAGATGAAGTATGAAAGTCCACTTCCATCCATCCTTGATGAAATTAAATCTACTTGAACAAAAGTAAAATAGAACCTATTTCATTTTTAGTTAAGTCTAAAAGGACTTCAACTTGGGCCCTCCAGCGCTTTTCGCCTCTAAGAGCAGGCGCTTACGCTTTTCTGAGTATCAGGCGAAAATATTCAGCATTTAAAAAATATTTTCACATAGATGAAGGAGAATGAAAACATTGACAAAGTTTGAAGAATTAGGCATTAGTAATGCCACGTTACAAGCAGTCCTCAAAATGGGTTTTGAGGAAGCAACACCAATCCAGGCAGAAACTATTCCATTGGGGCTAAAAGGTATTGATTTGATCGGTCAAGCTCAAACAGGAACAGGTAAAACTGCTGCATTTGGTATTCCGTTAGTTGAGAAAATTGATACAAGTGCGGATGCCATTCAAGGGATTATTATTGCGCCAACTCGTGAACTTGCGATTCAAGTATCTGAAGAGCTTTATAAAATTGGTTCAGGCAAAAGAGTCCGCGTCCTGCCAATTTATGGTGGTCAGGATATCAGCCGCCAGATTCGTTCACTAAAGAAAGCACCACATATCATTGTTGGTACTCCAGGACGTGTATTGGATCATATCAACAGAAAAACGATGCGTCTTGATACAGTTAACACTGTAATCCTGGATGAAGCAGATGAAATGTTAAACATGGGATTCATTGAAGACATTGAATCCATCCTTGCTGCTACACCTGCAGAGCGTCAAACATTGCTTTTCTCAGCAACCATGCCAGGACCGATTCAAAGAATGGCTGAAAAGTTCATGAAGGACCCGCAAATCGTTCGTGTGAAAACGAAAGAAATGACTGTTCCTTTGATTGATCAATATTATCTTGAAGTCATTGAAAGAAATAAATTTGATGTATTAACAAGACTTCTTGATATTCAATCTCCGGAACTTGCGATTGTGTTTGGTCGTACGAAGCGCCGTGTAGATGAATTATCGGAAGCACTAACGTTAAGAGGTTATACAGCGGAAGGTATTCACGGTGATTTAAGCCAAGCCAAACGTCTTTCTGTTCTTCGTAAGTTTAAAGAAGGAACAATTGATGTCCTTGTTGCAACAGACGTAGCTGCAAGGGGTCTTGATATCTCCGGAGTAACGCATGTATATAACTTTGATATTCCACAGGATCCAGAAAGCTACGTTCACCGTATTGGACGTACAGGACGTGCGGGTAAGAAGGGTGTAGCTTTAACATTTATTACACCTCGTGAAAAATCATATCTAGCTGTTGTTGAAAAAACGACAAGAAGCAAGATGGAAAAAATGAAGGCTCCTACGCTTGATGAAGCATTAGAAGGCCAACAAAAAGCGGTTGTAGAGAAAATTGTGGCAACGATTGAATCGAATAATTTACATTATTATAAAGCAGCGGCGCAAGAATTGTTGGAAGAAAATGATGCATCAACTGTTATCGCAGCTGTGTTGAAGATGTTAACAAAAGAACCGGATACCACTCCGATTAAACTAACAGAAGAGCAGTCTCCACAAAGAAGAGAAAGAAAACCACAGGACCGTGACCGTAGAAGAAGAGATGATTCTAGAGGTTCAAGTTCTTACGGTGGCGACCGTAACAGGAAAAAAGCACCGGCTGGAAAGCCACGCAGTGGTGAAAAAAGAACTGGCGGCGGCGGTAAATCATCATCAAAGCCAAGAACATTTAATCATTAATAGAAAAGCGGAAGCGCCCCTAGGCGCTGTAGCTGGACAGTTATAAAGTAAAAGCATGAACATTAGGTTCATGCTTTTTTTCTATGTCTAAAAGGGGAATAGTAAATTTAAACACATTGAGTTGGAGTGATTATGATGACGATTGTTAGGCTTGGATATGTCGCAATGAGTGTCGACCTTCAGAATGCCTCCCCCTCACAAACGATGACATTTGCTCAATTTAAAAAAATTAAAGACCGGGACGCAGCGATTCGGAAACTAGAGAGAATTGCTGTATCAAACTTAGAGAATTGCTTACGGCTATTAAAACACAATGCCGGCAATCAAATTCATTTTTTTAGGTTTAGTTCACGGCTCATTCCCCTTGCTAATCATGAAGAATTGCCGGATTGGGACTACATGAAACCGTTGAAAGAACCACTCAACAAACTGGCTGGTTATATTAAGGAAAACCCATCTAGGATTGACTTCCATCCGGACCACTTTGTGGTGCTTAATTCGCCTGATAAGGACATTTTAAAAAATTCCTTAAAGACGCTTGCTATGCATGAAAGACTCCTAAAAGGGATGGAGATTGATACCGAACACCGTTGTGTATTACACGTCGGCGGAGGATATAACGATAAAGAGAAGGCACTGGAATTATTTATTCATAACTGGGCCTACGTTTCCCCTGCGATTCAAAGAATGATTATGCTCGAAAATGATGATACGACGTTTACGGTAAAAGATACATTATATCTTTGTGAGAAATTGGGTCTGCCGATGGTGTTTGATTATCATCATCATCTTGCTCATCATGAGGAGGATGATTGGCAAGATGATTGGGAACGGATCATTGGGACCTGGTCACAGTCCTCGCTACCAATAAAGATGCATATATCTAGTCCGCGCTCTGAAAAAGATTTCAGGGCACATGCAGACACCATTGATCCGCAGATGTTTCTTCGCTTTTTACAGGAGGTCAAGGGGACGGTACCGGAAATTCATTGTATGATAGAAGCAAAGCAAAAAGATGCGGCACTTTTTCAATTAGTCAAGGATATGCAAGAAAGTGAAGGAATGAAGTGGATTGACCAGTCCAGTTTTATCATCGATTAAACGGTGTTCATCCACTATCTTTAACCATGTATACTTAAATTAATTTAGAAATAGTGACTGGCTGCAAATCCCTGTTATTTTTGTGCCAGTAATCCGAGAATAGCAATGATAATAATCGACGCCCAAATGATAATTTTCAATGGTGATTGGGAGGAGATTCTGCTTCTCTTACTACTGGCCCAATCCGCTGTGCCTTTAATGGAATCTGAGAAATCCTTTTTATTAAAGTAAGGAATAGCTCCAAGTAAAAAACCGCCAAGTAATCCAAATAGATGGGCAATAACATTTATATTCGGTTGTAAGAAGGTCATAATCAGACTGACGACACAAAGCGTAAGGATAATTTGCGAGTTCTGCTTGGAAAGCACCTGTTTCCGAAACATAATCAGCGCAAGATAGTATCCGAACAGACCGAATATCGCTCCACTTGAGCCGACATGGGTATAGGAAAGCGGCTCGAGCAGCAGTGTAGCGACGTTAGCGATAAAACCAGACAGGAGATAGATAAATAAGAATCTTGTGCTGCCAAGTATGCGCTCGAGTGCAGGACCAAATAACACAAGTGAAAAGCTATTAAAGAGCATGTGTGTAAAGCCGCTGTGAATAAAGGTCGGGGTAATCAGCCGCCAATATTCCCCTTCCATAATGTAGAGATTTACTCCGGACAGGTTTTCAAAGATCCAGGAGTTGGGGAAGATGGTTATACTCGTTAAAAGATAGAATCCTAAATGAATGGCAATAATAATAGAAACAATCGGATAAAGGCGGATAAATTCGCGAAAGCTTTCCGTTCTCGTAAACATGACATAAACCTCCTGTATTTCACATTCTATCTAATATTTAACTTATTTCCGTTCTTGTACACTCATAATATGCTAATTTTATACAAAATAGAAGGAAGATGAACCATGATTAAAGGGATTGGAATTGATATTATTGAACTTTCTAGAATTCAGAACATACTCGAAAGACAAAAGAAGTTTATCGACCGCGTGTTAACTCCAAATGAACGGATGAAATTTGAGGATCTATCGGCGAGAAGAAAGGTAGAATTTTTAGCAGGTCGCTTTGCTGCGAAAGAGGCATATTCAAAAGCGAATGGAACAGGAATTGGCGAAGAACTATCATTTTTAGATATTGAGATTGAAAATGATAGTTCAGGAAAGCCCTTTTTTGCAAAGCCGGAAAGGCGTGCTCATTTATCTATCTCGCATAGTCGAGAATATGCCGTAGCACATGTGGTTATTGAAGAAGAGTAGGGCGCGGAAATTTTTAAAATTAAATAGCTTGGCAACTCCTTATCATATTCCCCAAGGTTGTCTCATATATTCATAGGGAAACAGGAGAGACAAGGTCAGCCATGGTCATTTTGGAAAGCAAACTCCATTGCCTGACCCCTGCCTTTCTCTTCTCTGCAATCATATGAAATGAGACAAGAAGGGGTTGAAGGAATGAGGAAAAAGTTGTTGCTGCTCATCACTGGGCTCATGGTCATTTTTGTCCTGGCTGCCTGTGGCTCTAAATCACAAGGTGATGTGGTAAAAGAGTTAACGGGGAAACTAGATGACTTAAGCGGCTATAAGGTGAATGCAAAAATGACGTTAAAAATGGGTTCTGATTCACAAGTGTATAAAGTGGAAATTTGGCACAAGGATCCTACCTTTTATCGCGTGAATTTGAAAAATGCGCAAAAGGACCAAAGTCAGATGATTTTAAGAAATAACGAAGGGGTATTTGTCCTGACACCTGCCCTCAATAAAAGCTTCCGTTTCCAAAGTGATTGGCCGCAAAATAGCAGCCAGGCCTACTTGTATGAATCGCTGATTAAGGACATTGTTGCAGATAAAAGTGCAAAATTCTCCACCACCAAAAAATATTATGTATTTGAAACGAAAACCCGTTATCAAAATAATACCATGCTGCCTTCCCAAGAAATTAAGCTGAATAAAAGTGATCTATCCCCTGCTGTGGTAAAAGTCATGGATCCAGATCGAAATGCTCTTGTCACGGTAGAGTTTTCCAAGGTGAAATTTAACGCCAGCTTTGATAAGGACGATTTCGATATGAAGAAAAACATGACACGTGCGCAGCTTAATTTGCCAGCGATGGCAGATGGCGGCGATGATGCTTTTACCGTTATGTATCCAACGACAGAACTTAAAGGGACGAAGTTAATTGAAGAAAAAGAAGTAACACTTGAAGATGGTAAACGGGTTGTCCTCACCTATGATGGCAAAAAATCGTTTACGCTTGTCCAGGAGAAAGTAACAGTCAAAACAGCTTCCGTGAATCCTACCTATGTTGAAGGTGATATTGTCGATTTAGGGGTGACAATTGGGGCAGTTTCGGATCATTCCCTCTCTTGGTCTCATAATGGTGTGGACTACATGATTGCGTCGAAAAACTTAACGAAGGAAGAAATGATTGAGGTTGCGACCTCTGTCCAAGGTGAAGCAGTAAAATAACGATTTATTCCCGCAGGCTCTTATGGGCCTGTTTTTTGTTTGTAAAAGAAATTAAACAAGAGTATGATAACTTTTGTGTTAAAATGGAATAATATTTAATTAAAGCTATTAGGAAGTGGAACCATGGAAGAGCAAGGTTTTTTCTATAGAGATACTTGGGCAGAAGTAGATTTAGATTGCATTTCAGCCAATGTTGCCTCTATCAAAAAGCATCTGTCTCAAGACGTGAAAATGATCGCTGTTGTCAAAGCGAATGCCTATGGGCACGGGGATGTTCAAGTTGCAGAAACAGCACTGGAAGCAGGTGCGTCCTATCTGGCAGTTGCTTTTATGGATGAAGCGATAGCTCTCCGAAATAAAGGAGTTACTGCGCCCATTCTTGTCCTCGGGGCCTCGCGACCTGAAGATGTTCAAGTGGCGTCGAAGTTTGATATTACCCTTACCGTTTTTCAGATGGAATGGCTGCGGGATGCAGTAAAAAACTTACATTCGAATGATAAAATTTCTCTTCATATTAAAGTAGATACAGGGATGGGAAGAATTGGTGTTCGGGATGTAACAGAGTTAACTGCCATTGAGCAGATGATCTCTGAAAATGATCAATTGATATTGGAAGGAATTTATACTCATTTTGCCACGGCAGATGAATTGGATGAAACCTATTTTCGCCAGCAGTTAGCGCTGTTTGAAGGGATGATCCAAGGGCTAAAAAAACAACCGAAGTATATCCATTCCAGCAATAGTGCGGCTGCCCTAAGGTATCCTAACGCTAATTTTAATGCAGTACGAATTGGAATCGCGATGTATGGTCTAACACCTTCACTTGAGATGGAAAATGAGATCCCATTTCCTCTCCATGAAGCTTTTTCTCTCCGGTCACGACTTGTCCATGTGAAGAAACTGCAAAAGGGCGAAAAAGTGAGCTATGGGGCAACCTATGAAACTGGTGAAGAAGAGTGGATTGGAACCATTCCGATTGGTTATGCAGACGGATGGATTCGGAAGCTGCAGGGTCAAGAAGTACTTGTTAAGGGAACCAGGTCTCAGATTGTCGGTCGAATCTGTATGGATCAATGTATGATTCGTCTCCCTGAAAATGTTCCGGTTGGGACGACTGTAACATTAATTGGCGGACAGGACGATCAGTTTATTTCAGTTAATGAAGTGGCCAAAAAGCTCGAAACGATTAATTATGAAGTTCCGTGTATAATAGCCAATCGGGTCCCGCGCCTTTATAAAAAGGGTGGGAAAATTGTCGATTTAAAAAATTATCTTCTCGAAGATTAATGGGCTAAATGAAGATTTATTATCATATTTATGATATTGCGGTAATTTGTGCATAAAAGGATGTTTTATTGGCTTATAATACAGTAGGATTATAATTAGTCTATGCAATAAGTACGATAAGTGTTATTATTAAATATGGTACAGATAAATAAATGGAACACACTGTGTGAAACAGGCTTTGGTCGATTCGTGGAGTGTGTTAAATTTATGCGTCATAAGGAATCTGGTTAGATAAAAATGGTGTGTAGTGATGGTGGAGGTGTATGTTTGTGGCTGAGTCAAGCGCAACTACGGAAATCTTAGTGAAGTTACCGCAACATCTTTTAACGGAATTAGATGGTTTTGTTAAACAAGAAAATGTAAACCGCAGCGAGTTTATCTACCAAGCAACAAAAATGTATTTACGCGAACGAAAAAAGAGACAAATTCGCGAGTCAATGAGACGGGGATACATGGAAATGGCAAAGATAAATCTTAGAATTGCATCAGAGGCATTTTTAGCAGAATATGAGGCAGAACACACAGTTGAACGTCTTGTAAGCGGAGGATAATCCTTTGATAGTCAAACGTGGTGACGTTTATTTCGCGGACCTATCCCCAGTTGTTGGTTCTGAACAAGGCGGCGTCCGACCTGTACTTGTCATCCAAAACGACATCGGGAATCGGTTTAGTCCCACAGTGATTGTTGCAGCGATTACAGCTCAAATTCAAAAAGCCAAGCTTCCTACTCATGTAGAAATTGATGCGAAGCGCTACGGATTCGAACGGGATTCGGTCATTCTGTTAGAGCAAATTCGTACAATTGATAAGCAGCGGTTAACCGATAAAATCACCCATCTCGATGACGAAATGATGGAAAAAGTGGATGAAGCCTTGCAGGTAAGCCTAGGTCTCATCGAATTTTAATTTAAAGCACGCTCTTTCTAGGAAGAGCGTTTTTTCATACATAACCTGACCTCAAATTCAACTTCTGCTTAGGCAAGCCCATGTGCTTGCTTATTTTTTTTGAAATAAAGGTGAGATAGCCGATTAATGAAACGGACTAGGTATTCTGCTACAATAGAATGAAAAGGAATGGGAGGACAAGCTTTGTGAATGATACAATCGTAAAAGATGATCAGTTGTTAAAGAAAATCGCTGCAGAGTTAACGATATCTTTTAAACAAGTAAAGAGTGTTATTTCTTTATTAGATGAAGGCAATACAGTTCCTTTTATTGCACGTTATCGTAAAGAAATGACAGGAGCACTGGATGAAGTTCAGATTCGAAACATATTAGAACGCTGGCAGTATATTCAAAACCTTGAGCATCGAAAAGAAGAGGTTATCCGCATTATAGCTGAACAAGGGAAATTGACGGACGAACTGAACTCTGCCATCACTAAGGCTGAGAAGCTTCAAGAGGTAGAGGATTTATACAGACCCTATAAACAAAAGAGACGGACCAAAGCGACGATTGCAAAAGAAAAAGGTTTAGAACCATTGGCAGAGTGGCTGCTGACTTTTACAAAAGAAAGCGTGGAAGAAAAGGCAAAGCAATTTTTATCAGAAGAAAAAGAAGTCCTTACCGTTGACGATGCAATTGCAGGCGCGAAAGACATCATTGCTGAACGGGTTTCTGATGATGCCGAAAGCAGAAAATGGATTCGTAAGGAAACCTTTAAATCTGGTGCCGTGGTTTCGGTAGTTAAGGAAGCAGAAAAAGACGAGAAAAACGTCTATGAAATGTACTATGAATATGAAGAACCGGTAAATAAAATTGTTCCCCACCGAACTCTCGCCTTAAATCGCGGGGAAAAAGAGGACATTTTAAGGGTTTCGATTAAAATGAATGCTGATTTAATCCTGTCCTATTTATCAAGAAAATGGATCAGAATCCAGCACTCGCCGGCAGCGCCTGTTGTGTTAGAGGCAATGGAGGATAGCTATAAAAGATTAATTCAGCCATCCATCGAGCGGGAGATCCGCAGTGAATTAACGGAAAAAGGCGAAGAGCAAGCGATACATATATTTTCTGAAAACCTTCGAAACTTACTCTTGCAGCCACCGTTAAAGGGAAAGGTTGTTATTGGAGTTGACCCTGCCTACCGGACAGGCTGTAAATTAGCAGTTGTGGATGAGACAGGTAAGGTGCTGAAGATAGATGTCATCTATCCCCACCCGCCAGTTAATAAAACCAAAGAAGCACGTGAAAAATTTATAAACATCCTTCGCGACTATAAAGTGGAAATGGCGGCAATCGGAAATGGTACAGCTTCTAGGGAAACAGAACAGTTTGTTGCTGATATTTTAAAAGAAATGAACGAAGAGATTTTCTATTTAATTGTTAATGAAGCAGGGGCCAGTGTCTATTCAGCGTCTGAAATTGCACGAGAAGAGTTTCCGGATTTGCAGGTAGAAGAAAGAAGTGCCGCTTCGATTGCTCGTCGTTTGCAGGATCCATTAGCGGAATTGGTAAAAATAGACCCCAAATCAGTGGGTGTCGGCCAATATCAGCATGATGTTTCCCAGAAGCGTCTGTCAGAATCGTTGCATTTTGTGGTTGAAACTGCTGTTAACCGGGTCGGTGTTAATGTAAATACCGCCTCTCCATCACTTTTACAATATGTAGCCGGGCTAAACAAAACAGCGGCAAATAATATTGTCAAGAAGCGTGAGGAGGAAGGGAAATTTACGAGCAGGGTTCAATTAAAGAAAGTGCCGCGTCTGGGTGCGAAGACTTATGAACAGGCAATTGGTTTCTTGCGCGTATTGGACGGTAAGCAGCCGCTTGACCGAACAGGGATCCATCCGGAAAACTATGATGAAGTGAAGAAACTATTAGTGAGTCTAGGTTTTACCACCGATAATCTTGGTTCAGAAGAGCTCAAAACAGCCCTTCATGGGATTGAATTGAAATCCGTTGCTGACGAACTTGCTATTGGGGAGTTAACCCTTAAGGATATTATTGATGCTTTGGTAAGACCGGAGCGCGATCCGCGTGATGATTTACCACGGCCACTTTTGAAAAAAGATGTGTTAAAGCTTGAGGACCTGTCAGCAGGAATGGAGTTACAAGGTACGGTTCGGAATGTTGTTGATTTCGGTGCCTTTGTTGATATCGGTGTGAAGCAGGATGGGCTTGTTCATATATCCAAGCTCAGCAATCGATTTGTTAAGCACCCATTAGACATCGTGTCGGTCGGGGATGTTGTTACGGTATGGGTAGATTCTGTTGATATGAAAAAGGGACGCGTTGCACTAACGATGCTGGCGCCTTCAAACTAAAGGGAAAAACACTGCTTCTAGGAGCAGTGTTTCTTTCTGTAAAAGAACCAGCATTGGTTTAATAGCTTAATCTGATAGCGGTCCTTCTCATAGAAGGCTCTTTTCATTTGGTTTTGCAGCCAAGTCGGCATCATAATACCTCCCGAAAAGTACATCATTATTAAAGAGCTATATACAATATATGCTATAATAGGTTGTCACGTTCGTAATAGAAAGAGAGGGTCCCAAAATGGAACAACAAGAACTTCAATTATTAGTTGAAAAAATATCTGTTGAATCCTTTGGGAAGCAGTTTCTGCATCAAGCCTCATTTAACCCAAGACTAAGATCAACAGGCGGTAGATACCTGTTGGGAACACATAATATTGAAATTAATAAAAAGTATTACGAGCAGTTAGGTGAAAAAGAACTCGTAGGGATTATAAAGCATGAACTATGCCATTATCATCTTCACCTTGAAGGAAAGGGGTATCAGCATAGGGACCAAGAGTTTAAGCTATTACTTAAAAAGGTGGGAGCTCCGCGATTTTGTGCACAACTACCAGGTAGAAACCTAAAACGAACATCCAAAAGGATTCTCCTATATCAGTGTACAAAATGTCAGCAATCTTACCGAAGAAAAAGAAGCGTTGATACTAGCAGATTTGTGTGTGGGAAATGCAGAGGAAAGTTGACGAAAATAAAAGAAATCATTACGGAGTAATGTAAGAATTTATATAAATAGTTTTATCTAAAACTATATTGACTTTCTAATCCATCGTCATTATAATGTAAAGAGTCGATAAGGTGACTGCCTTATTGGATTATATTTTTTGGAAAAAATACGATTATTCCACAGTAGCTCAGTGGTAGAGACGAGCGAAACATCGTGAATAATCTGCGAGTTGTACACACCGAGCTGCTCCTTGAGTTTCTTACTGAGGTGGGGACATGGTTGTAACATAGCTTAGATTAGAGAACGAATATTTATTTTTCCACAGTAGCTCAGTGGTAGAGCTATCGGCTGTTAACCGATCGGTCGTAGGTTCGAGTCCTACCTGTGGAGCCATATGGGGAAGTACTCAAGAGGCTGAAGAGGCGCCCCTGCTAAGGGTGTAGGTCGGGTGACCGGCGCGAGGGTTCAAATCCCTCCTTCTCCGCCATATAATTTAACGGCCCCTTGGTCAAGCGGTTAAGACACCTCCCTTTCACGGAGGTAACACGGGTTCGAGTCCCGTAGGGGTCATCTGGGACGGGGAATGACTTTGATTCATTTCCTGTTTCTTAATCTTTATTATTATAATTATTGGGCTATAGCCAAGCGGTAAGGCATCGCACTTTGACTGCGACATGCGTTGGTTCAAATCCAGCTAGCCCAGCCATTTCTTTAAAAAAGTAAATATGATTGCGGGTGTGGCGGAATTGGCAGACGCACCAGACTTAGGATCTGGCGCCGCAAGGCGTGGGGGTTCGACTCCCTTCACCCGCACCAAATGTTTTTCTTGAATTAATTTGGTTAATATGGTAAGATTATTTTTGTCGCTAATTATAATGCGGTCGTGGCGGAATGGCAGACGCGCTAGGTTGAGGGCCTAGTGGGGGCAACCCCGTGGAAGTTCGACTCTTCTCGGCCGCACCAAATAAACTGTTGACAAACGATACCGAGCCTGATATACTTTAAAAGTTGACTTCAATACATGCGCCCTTAGCTCAGCTGGATAGAGTGTTTGACTACGAATCAAAAGGTCGGGAGTTCGAATCTCTCAGGGCGCACTTTTACGGGAAGTAGCTCAGCTTGGTAGAGCACTTGGTTTGGGACCAAGGGGTCGCAGGTTCGAATCCTGTCTTCCCGACCAGAAAACTTTATATATGCGGGTGTAGTTTAGTGGTAAAACCTCAGCCTTCCAAGCTGATGATGAGAGTTCGATTCTCTTCACCCGCTCCAACTAATTTTGATAATTGTTCTTTGAAAACTAAACAAACAAGATCGTGCAAACAAACAATAAATTATTAGTTTCAGAAATGAAACTATGCCAACGTAACAAAATGAGC
>NTXX01000040.1 GCA_002559145.1 Bacillus sp. AFS006103 | reverse complement strand
AATCGAGTAGGAGGGGGTGATAAACCCCCGACCTCTCACACCACCGTACGTACCGTTCGGTATACGGCGGTTCAAGTTAAGTATGACGTAAATTTTCATATCTTTCGTATAGACTTTTGAGACCCTCATTTCGCCAATAGGCGTTATTAAGGGCTCGATGAAGAATGGGGCTATTGGTTATTCGCCAATAGCCTTTTCTACTGTTTCCCCATTCGTACGCTTTGTGTTTATCAATTCCTAAACCAATTAGTTTTCTTACTCTGGTCTTAGGCAATTTCCACTGTTTCCAATAACACAGCCGTAGTCTTCTTCGAATCCAGCTTTCTAAATCTTTAAAGATACTAGGAGTGTCTGCCAAGGCGTAATATCCACACCAGCCAACAAGATATTGGTTCAGCTTTTGGATTCTTATCTCCATTGGTATTGGGGATTTCCTTGACGTTAATACCTTCACTTTCATTTTAAATCTCTTAATGCTCTGTTTGGCTATTCTTATTTTCGGTTCTCTTCGGTTAGTGAAGCTAAAGCCTAAGAATTTTCGTTTCCACGGACGGTCTACTGCGGATTTCTCATGATTCACCTTTAGGCTTAGTTTATTTTCAATGAAGGATGTAACACCTGCCATTGCTCGAAAACCAGCTTTCTTAGATTTCACATAAATGTTACAGTCGTCCGCATACCTTACGAATTTATGTCCTCTACCTTCCAACTCTTTATCTAAAACATCTAAAATAATGTTTGAAAGTAGTGGACTTAATGGGCCACCTTGCGGAGTCCCTTCCGTATTCTGTGAAACAATTCCACCAATCATGATGCCCGCATTTAGAAATTTTCTGATAAGACCAAGAAGAGTTTTATCGTCAATACGCTTGGATAATAGTCCCATGAGCTTATCATGATTCACTTTGTCGAAGAACTTCTCTAAGTCTATATCGACTACCCATCTGTATCCCTCTTCGATGTACCCTTTTGCTTTCCGTACAGCGTCGTGTCCTCGTCTTTGTGGACGAAACCCGTAGCTATTTTCAGAAAAGGTCGGGTCATAAATCGGGGTTAATGTTTGGGTAATCGCTTGTTGAATGAAACGGTCTAGCACGGTTGGTATTCCTAGTAGCCTAACTCCGCCGTTTGGTTTCGGGATTTCGACACGACGGACGGGTTGGGGTTCATAGGTTCCCTGTTGGAGAGAGTTTCTTAAATCTGCCCAGTGTTCGACAATGTACAAACGCAGGTTTTGGGTCGACATCTTATCTACACCATGGCTCCCTCCGTTACGTTCCACTCGTTTTAAAGCGTTCAGTAAGTTTTCACGTGATAAAACCCGTTTCATTAACATACGATAGTTCCTTTCTACGTGAAAGAGTTGTTCTATTTGTGCCGTAAGTTGCTCCACCCTCTTGAAGTCCCCCATGGGTTCACCATTTCCTCCTTCAAGTAAGTCCCGTAAGGGATTGTCTGTTTCAACACAATTTACGAACGCCTAGGTCTCTTTCTTCCTAACCTGTTCAGTCCTTCCCCTTCGTTCTCGAGTTCGAAAGGTACTATGACATCTGCTGACTTCTGACTGCTCAATTATCTATCACTAGATAGGTTACCAAAGGAGTTTGGCATACCAGTCAGACCTCCCCAGGTAAGAGTGCAATCTTTCCCTCCATCTATCTGCTTCATTTACTCCGTATCACCTTCGGTAGAAAGGGCTTTGTTTTGTGTTGCAAACTCACCCAATGATACTTAGCCTTATATGAAGTTCGTGTTCCTCAGACCGGAGGTTTGCCGCTCGCTTCCTTCAGATTCCGCGTCGCCGAGGACACCCTTGCGTTAAGCTAACCATTACTTCTACCTTCATGGCTCGGGACTCGCACCCTATAGATTGCACCCATGCTGGGCGTACAAC
>NTXX01000039.1 GCA_002559145.1 Bacillus sp. AFS006103 | reverse complement strand
ACGTTGCCAGGCACATCAAAGACAATCTAAAAAGGTTGTCTTTTTTTGTGTGGAGATTCCTTGTCTTAAGTAGATTCTTTTTTCTTCTTTCTTTTGCTTTTTATATATTTGTAATATCCAGCATGTAAAACAACAAGTATTTTACAAATTTTTGCTCATCTATTAATTTTGACCTTATCGTATCAATCGGAGTGAACTGTACCATAAATAGAGGCAGTTTTTTGGATTTAGGCTGGGAATGGCGGTAGTAAATAGGATTATCAAAATTTATAAAGGAATGGTCAGTTTTGAAGGAAAGAAGCTGTGGGCACTTGATTTACCGCAACACTTCCTTAGAAGAGAAAGGGGCGTTTAAACCAATGAAAGGTTTAACGCCCCTTGTTTTTCTATTACCTTTGCATTTTATTATCAAATGGTAGCTTGTTGATATTGTAAAAATACTTTCACGTGATGAACCAGGCCGTCATCCACAAGTTTCAGATATGTCAGATCTCCGGCATCCTCACCATCAACCACCCATTTGACTGGACCAGAAGAATCACGGGAATTGTAAACCTCGAGCGAATAGGTTGTCTTTCCGTATACATAGTCGATATGGAAGGATCCCCATTCATTCGGTACGCAAGGCTTGATAGAAAGTTGATTTTTCTGAAGCTTGATTCCCAATACATATTCCAGGCCTGCTTGATACATCCAGCTGGATGCTCCGGTGTACCAAGACCAGCCGCCGCGTCCCTGATGAGGATTCGCTGTGTATACATCAGCAGACATCACATATGGTTCATTTCCATATATCTGGATATCCCTCTTGGTGAGCGTATGGTTGATTGGATTAAGGATGGAAAATAGCTCAAAGGCTTTGTCCTGACGATCTAACATTGCCCAGGCGACAATACCCCAAATGACACCGTGGGTATATTGTCCGCCATTTTCACGAATCCCAGGCGGGTACCCTTGAATGTAACCTGGACTTGGTTTAGTTACATCAAATGGTTCTGTCAATAGCTTTACAAGATTTAAATCACGATCGACCAGCTCATGGTCAAAGGAAGCCATGGCCTGAGTCTGACGCTCAGTTGTGGTGCCCTGAGAGATTACGGACCATGATTGGGCGATGGCGTCAATCCTGCATTCCGTGTTAACCGCAGATCCAATCCATGTTCCTGTATCCGTAAACGCCCGGCGGAACCAGCTGCCATCCCAGGCATGAAGGTTGAGACTTTTCTTCAATTGCTGGGTGGAGGTCCTGAAATATTCCACCACATCAGGTGGGAGTACGCCGTCTTCAAGTTGTGAAAATCTATTTAGGATATCAAGAAGGAACCATCCGAGCCAGATGCTCTCCCCGCGTCCCTTTGCACCGATACGGCTCATGCCATCATTCCAGTCGCCAATCCCCATGAGCGGGAGTCCATGCTCCCCAAATTTCAATGAATGGTTAATGGCCCGAAGACAGTGGTCCAAAAGTGAACCTGCCTTATCAGACACAACTGTATCTTCGTATCGCTCCAGTTCTTCTTCACGCAGAACATCACTCCGAAGGTATGGAACCATCTCCTTCAGAATATCGTAATCCCCAGTTTGGTTAATATAGCGGGAAACGGTATACGGAAGCCAGAGAAGGTCGTCTGAAAATTTAGTCCGGATCCCTTTAAATGTTTCCTGATGCCACCAGTGCTGGACATCTCCTTCTTGGTATTGATGAGCAGCATTAATCAGTATTTGCCTTCGTGTAATGGAAGGGTCGGTATGCAAAAATGCAAGCGAGTCCTGCAGCTGGTCCCGGAAACCAAACGCCCCTCCAGCTTGATAAAATGCTGTCCGTGCCCATAGGCGGCAAGCAAGCGATTGATACAATAGCCAGCCGTTCATCATGATATCCATGGCCCTGTCTGGTGTCCGTATTTGTACTTGTCCTAGAATCTTCCGCCAATAATCGGCAACGCTGGAACGTGTCTCCTCGAAAGCAGACGGGTGGCTATACTGTCTAATAAGCGAAAAAACTTTTTCTTTGGATGAATCACAACCAAACAAAATGGTGACTGTTATTTCAGCATCCTCGGGAATCTCAACGACGGTTTGGAGGGCTCCGCACGTATTGGCAAACGCCCCTGTCCGTTTAGAGAGTCCTTTTTGCAAAAGCCCTGCGGGAAAATCCAGTGCCCCGCCATAACCGATAAATTCCTCCCGATCGCCTGTCCAGGAATACAAATTGTCTGATTGTCCTGGCGACTGGGGCATTGCGATATGCATGAAGCTGACGGCATCCCGAAATGTTTCCTGGAAGGAATTGCGGGCAAGAAGCACTTTATGTTCCGCGTCCCATTCAGTAATTATAAAGGGCGCCTGTGCTTCACGTGTGACGCCGAGAACCCATTCTGCGAAATAGGTAAGGGAAACTCGTTTTTTAGACTGGCTTCTATTGCGTAGCCGCAGCTGGAGCAATTTAACCGTATCCTTCAATGGAACAATGATTTCCATTGTATGTGTTACATCTCCATCCAGTTGTTCAAAACGGCTGAATCCCTTGCCATGTGTGACTTTGTAGTTCAAATGATCCCCTGCAGGTTTTGGGGTTGCCGACCAGACTTGATTTGTATCGAGATCCTGTAAGTAGAAGCACTCTCCAGGCTCGTCAAGAACAGGATCATTGGTCCAGGGAGTGAGTTTACATTCCCTAGAGTTTCTCCACCAGCTGTATCCGGTGCCAAAGTCCGTGATTAAGGTACCAAATTGTGGGTTGGCTAGGATATTGCTCCACGGTCTCGGCAAATACGAGCCGTTTTGCACGTAAATTTGATAGGCCTGGCCATCCTCGGTGAAACCTCCCCAGCCATTGAAGAATTCGCCTTCAGCAGAGTAATGGGATGATGGGCCGCTTTTTTTGATTTTTCGTTCGGCTATAGGCTGATGCTGTTCTGGACGTAAAGGAGCATCGTAAGCAAGCAGCTGTGCACCCAAGCTCGGACCTCCTGCCCGCAGCCAGACACGGGCTGTTGCTTTTAGGAGGGTATGTACCTTTTCGTCAAGTTGTGAAGCCTTCAACCCGATCATATGCCGCGGTTGTCCCACCCCCCTGGCCGCCATTTGATCCCTTAAACGATTCATGAGTTGATCCTGGTACCCGCCCTCGGTCTCATCAAGCACCACCAGGTCAACTTCTAATCCTAGCCTGCACAGGTACTGGTGTTGTTGTGCCGTCAATACTACGAATGGCAAATCTGCCGAATGTTTAATTGAAACAACCGCAATCGGGGCATCTCCGCTAATGCCATGGGACCACAAGGCAGACTGACCTAAACTATTGTGTGCAATAGCCTTCCTGCGCAAAGGTGTGAAGGCCGGGGTATAGAGAAGGCGTCCTGCCAGCTTTTGGGCGTCCGAAGCTTGCTTTGGCGTTAGGTGCAGGTGACGAAGATCAATTTGCGAGCGGACCAATGCCAGATGAAACATCCGGTCAGCCTGCTTTGGTTCCCGTACCTGCTGAACAATGTCGAGTGCCTGCCTGCGACTTTCTGCCACACCTGTCACAATGTAAACAACAGCTGCTTCTCCAGGCGCCAAATGAATGCGCCGTCTCATAACAAACGCCGGGTCCACAACTGAGCCAATTCGTCCGTTTAGGGTTGAAACCATGGCTTTTGGTTCCTTCAAGGAATGCCCCCTGCCGATAAATTGGGCACGATCTGTCTCAAATTCGTATCCTTGTGATCTGGGGTCATTCACATAAACGGAATGCACGGCCCATATCTCCTGTTCTTCATCTTCACGGGTGCGTTTTTTGGCTAATAAACATTGAGTTTCTGCATCGTGGCTTGTGTCGATAAATAATTTACTAAAGGCTGGATGTGCACTCACGGCTGAAGGATTTGCGAGTGCCAATTCTAAAAACGTGGTCACCTCTAATAACCTGTCTTGGTCGCTATTGTTTACCAGCTGCAGACGCCGAATCTCTGCATCCACATCAGAGGCCACTGTTATTTCAAGTTTAGATGAAATCTCACGATAGGATCCTTCATAGGTTGTTTTGTCCAAGCGAAAAACGGAACTTGGCTCTTGTATGGAATAACAGGGAAAGTTCGTAATACTCCATGTTTCTTCTGAAGTCTTTTCGTGAAGGTATATCATCATGCCAGAATGATCAACAACGGGATCTTCCTGCCATCGGGTGATGGAAAGCCCCTTCCATGACAGCATGCCCGTCCCGCTGCTTGTGCTCATACTTGACATACGGCTGTTTGACAGGACGTTTACTTCGGGAACAATGGTTGGTTTCGTATATGACCGTTCCAGATTGTCAAAATGTTCATCAAAAGAGGTGAACTTCTTATGCAGTCCAATAGGCTCTTTCAGTAGAGCCGCTTTTTCAGGAATGCGCTCCTGTAAAAGCAAATCAGCCGTACAAACGCGGGCATCGGAATGGAAACGGTTAATCATTTGATCATCCGACAACAAATTGCTCAGGGTCAGCATGCTCATGCCCTGATGGTGTGCCATGTAACTTTGCACAATCTGGTATTGCTCGCCATTAGCAAGTCTCGGGGCCGTAAAATCAACAGCTTCAAAATAACCAAACTCGCCTTTTGCACCCAGGTCTCTAAACCTGCTTAAGGCGGCTAGACCTGCTTCACCAGCATAAGGAAGCGCCATAATGGTGGCATAGGGGGCAAGAACCAGATTTTGCTCAAGACCGCGATCAAGTCCAAGCCCTGGAACACCAAAAGCACGATATTGATAGTTCAATTGATAATCAAAGGCATAATAACCACTTTCCGAGATTCCAAAAGGCAGCTGGTACTGATCTGCATACTTTCGCTGGTGATGAACGACGCCTCGATAAGTCGAATCCCAGATTGTATTTTTGTAGGTACGCATAATCAGCCTGGGCATTAAATACTCAAACATGGTTCCTGACCAGGATAATAATGTTTTGTACTGTCCGGCTTTTGTCATCGTCCGTCCCAACGAGAACCAGTGTGAAACTGGTATTTGTCCCAAAGCGATGGCAACAAAGCTTGTCTGCCTAGCTTCAGAAGCCAACAAGTCATAAAGAATGGAATCTTTCTGGCCAGAATCGACATGGTACCCCAGCGAGAACAGCCGTTCATCCGAATTATACAGTGAGGCAAAATTAGTTTGTTCTATTAGTTGATCAAGGTTATGAATGCTGTTCTGGAAACGGTCTTGGTAATGTTCCTCCCGTTTGCTCCATTCAATCAGGCTTTGCTCCACTGCCATTAAATAGGCTATGAAGTTTCCAGAATCAACTGTCGAAACGTATTTAGGATAAAGCGGTGTTGCGGTACACGTATCATACCAGTTCATCAAATGTCCATTCCATTTCTCCATTCGCTGAATCGTTTCAATGGATAATTCGATCCGGTCCAGCATGGCTGGGGTATCAATGAAGTCCAGATCCCGGGCGGCCACAACACATGCCAGATATAAGCCAATATTGGTTGGCGACGTCCGATGGGCAATAATTTCTTTTGGTAGGTACTGCACGTTATCAGGCGGCAGCCAGGAATCCGCCTCCGTGACATATTTATCATAAAAGGCCCAGATTTGCGAGGCTAATTCTGTTAGGTCAGTCTTCGCATCATGGAGCCAAGTCTTTTTCTCTGTCGTTTGTGGCTGATTTAAAAACAGGATGACAGGCCTTGCAAGAAGCCAGATCAAAAGAACTGTTCCACCGAATATCCGTTCAACCACCCCGCCAGAAAGGAAAGCGAGTAAAGCAAACAGGAAGATAACGATATAACCAGATACTTCAAACAGGAAAACACGCTTCTTCGTGTCTTCTTGATCTGTCTTGGCAGATGGGACCCACTCCAGTAAATTCTTCCCACTAATGACCAAGCGGTAGAGTGTGCGCAAAATAGCATCTAAAGAAAGCACAGCAGTAAACGGCAAAGTAATTAGTTGTACTGCGCATTGGGTAAATGTAACCCAAATGGCCCTATTGAGCCTTCTTCCAAAAAGAGCTGATACTAATCCAACCAAAAATGGAAGAAATATGGTTCCGAAAACAATGGACACCCAAATCCAAGGGCTGCCAGGGAGCACGAAAAAACTAATCAGTGCAGTGAGCAGGTAGATCGGTGCACGAAGACTCCGGCGCAGATTATCAACAATCTGCCAACGAGTGATGCTGCCTAAAGAAACGGGCCTTCTTTCCCCATGCCGATCTTTGCAGCTTTTGCCCACCCATCTGATGAGCTGCCAGTCTCCGCGAATCCATCTATGCACCCGACGCTCGTTAGAGTAAAAAGTACCAGGGTGCGACTCGACAATTTCGATATCAGAGGTTAAACCTGCCCGCAAAAATCCACCTTCGAGCAGATCATGACTTAGGACCGAATGCTCGGAAATTCGGTCAACCAGTGTTTTTCGAAATGCCTCCACGTCAAAGATTCCTTTGCCGACAAAGATGGCATGACCAAACAAGTCTTGATAAACATTAGATATCGCAAAAGAATATGGGTCAATCCCTGGGTCTCCGGACCATAAAGCGGCAAATCGCGAATTTTGGGTAGACTCAAAACTCACGCCAATACGGGGCTGCAACAACCCAAATCCTTCAACGACCCGTGTTCCTTCTTTATTTAACCGTGGACGGTTGTAAGGGTAGTGGATGGAACCTGCGAGCCGGCTAACTACACCGATTGGCAGAAGTGTATCAAAATCGGTTGTAAACACATACCGGATATTCTTCAAAATTTCTGCTTGTCCATGGATGGTGGAGTAGCTGGTTTTGTCACTACCTGAAAGAAGCTCTACAAATTCAACTAGCTTGCCGCGTTTCCGCTCCCAACCCATATAGGTTTGATCCACTGGATTAAAAAGACGGGATCTATGAAATAGAAAAAACTTCTCAGTCCCGTATTTGTTCTTCAGCTCATCCAATCGTTTCACGGCATGTGCGACTAATGCATCGTCCATTGTTGTGGTTTCGGCAGAGGCATCACAAAAGTCTGCCAATATACCAAAATGTATGTTCGGCTGCTTGTTTCCCAAATAGTGAATCAATAAGTTGTTCACTACATCATCCACTTCTTCCAGACTCGACCAGATGACGGGGATGACCACCATCGTTTTTGCATCTTCCGGCAGCTCTTCCGAAAAATCATAACGGAGGATAGGAGTCGGGAGGCAGCATTTTCCTATGATTAGATGAATAATCGATAATGCCCAATCACTTACAGGCAGAATGAGTGCGATGATGACTGTGAGCCAAGCCAGCGGCTGTACTCCCAACCCTGCTAATACCCATTTCACGGTGATGATCATCAACCCAGTAAATAACAGGAAGAAGCTCAGAAAATAGGCAACCGACGGCTGTCTTCTTATTACGAGGTGTGGTAGCACCCGAGGCCTAGCCACCTTACAGAGCTCCTTGCGCAGGATGGAAATTCCTTTTGGATCCAGCAAATAGTAGGGTAGGCAGGCACCGCGCGCAAGGCTTTCGGCTTGATCCATTTCCACTTCACAGTACGCTGTAAGCCGAAGGGCGGTTTGCGCGACTAGGGTTTCCGATACATTCAACTGATCGGCCACTTTTACAACCTTTCCACGAAGGAAGTCACGGCTTTCAAGATCGAGCCGTCCGTAATCACTGTATGGATCGGAAAGAAGAATTTGTTCAAGGAAAGATATTTTTGAAAAGGTTATCCGCCACGGTAGACGCTCGATAAAGTGTAAACTTTGGACCAGGTTGCCGCAAGTCACTTGCAGCTCTGCCTGTAACTGATGTTCTAGCGATACCATTTGTTCGAGACTGGATTCGCTGTTTTCCACATAGCCTGCAATCCAGTTGTGAACAATTTGGATATTGGGTTCCAATTCACTCAAATGCTGGACCAAGTGGACAATTTGAATTGGATCTAAGCTTCCTTTGCGAGTTTTCTCTTCCAATAAGGCTTTGATTCTTAAATCGTTCGTATTTTTGGAGCCAATTTGCTCGATTAACGACATAATAGAATGGCAGGACTCGTGTCGTTTCCGTACCTCCTGCATCAATTCGGATAACCGATGAATAATTATGACACGCATCGCACTCAGTAATGTCCAGCATTCTATATCCTTGAGAATCGAAACTTCCTGGAAGGACACCAGGTATCTTTCGAATGATACGACATCGTAGCGACCGTCCACATGATTAAGATAGTCGTTACAAAGGGCGTAGATCCTCGGCATCCCATCAGACCGCAATTTGGGAAGTCTTTTTAACGTTGTGCGGGGCAATTCCTTAAAAACAACCTGTGCCTGTACTTCAACAAAATTGATGTGATCAAGCAGCCAATCTTCAGCTGGTTGCTTACATTCCACTTTGTTATTTCGTAAATGTCTGGCAAAACTATGCAGACTGGACAAATCTGACCGAAAGGCATGCCAATATCTTTTTGCCACTTCGTTGGCAGCCGTTATTTCGTGAATTAGGGCAAACTCATGTGCTTTGGTTGCCAGTTGTTCGTTGTTTAAAATTACAAGCTCCCCCTCGCAAGATGTTGTAAGTGAAAATATTACCATTATCTACTTTTTTATTCATAAAGATAAAACCAACCAAATAGGGATGCTCCCTATTAACTTGAAGTGCGTGATGATTCATTACTCCTTTTCCCGAGTGAATCTTACGAATACCAATGGTTAGTATTTACCATAGGAGGAAGCTTTATTTAAAAAAGTAAATATAGCCTTTACATTTTGCATATGCAGTATTTGAAGGGGAAAGAAACGTAGGTGTATGCTTATTGCCTAATCACTGTTTGTAAAAAGGGCGAACAGTGACAAAACTGTTCGCCTCTGTGAATCTTTGGAAAAAACCGCTAGTTAATTAGGTGAGGGGAAACGTACCAAATAGTAGGGACCTTTTTATTCTCGCTTATTGACCTATATCAATTTTTTATAGGGAATAATGCCATAAAATAAAATAAAATACACAGATAAGATGTACATATGGGAATAGTAATCAAATAGAATGAGGGACATAGCCCACTCAAGTTATGCTCCTCATTTTTAGTGTAATGGATTAATTTTTATCATTTAGGAGGGAAAATATGAAAAAGCATGGTTACATATATCTTTTAAGTTTCATATTACTTGTGGCCCTGGCAGGGTGTGGTCAAACAACCAAGGAAAAAAAGACAACAACCGCATGGGATAAAATTAAGAATAAAGGCACACTTGTAGTAGCTACTTCGGGTACACTTTATCCAGCTTCCTATCATGAGGATAAAGCCAATAATTTAACAGGATATGATGTAGAGGTAGTCAAAGAAGTGGCAAAACGATTACATCTAAAGGCTCAATTTAAAGAAATGGGTTTTGACGGTATTCTTCCAAGTCTTCAATCTGGAATGGTAGATATCGGGGCAAACGATATTGAGGTTATGAAAGAAAGAGAGAAATCCTTCGATTTTAGTGAGCCCTATAAATTTTCTTTTGGTTCTATGCTTGTAAGGAAAAAAGACCAATCTGGTATACATAGTCTTACGGATTTAAAAGGGAAAAAAGCAGCTGGGGCAGCTACCTCTATTTATAGCCAAATCGCGAAACAATATGGAGCTCAAATTGTGACTTACGGGAATGCCTCAAATGATGTATACCTTCGTGATGTTGCACTGGGCCGTACTGATGTTATTTTAAATGATTATTATTTACAATCCATTGCGGTTAAAATGATGCCACAATTCAACTTAGAAATTAATCCACATCTATTTTATATGCAAAGCTCTTCAGCTCTTGTAACCAAAAAAGGGAATAAAGAACTAATGAGTAAAATCAATAGCGCTCTTGATGGGATGAAAAAAGATGGCACTCTGTCCAAACTTTCTAAAGAGTTCTTTGTAGGACTTGATGTAACGAAAAAGCCAAATGTGAAGTTTGTAAATGTGAATGTAAAATAATCGTTGTGAAATAAAGGTGGTATTATCCTTGGATTGGAAACATTTCATTAACCTAAATCTAGCCATTGAAAGCTTTCCATTTGTGATTCAAGGTATCGGCTATACCTTCCTTATATCATTAGTAAGCATGGGGGTAGGATTATTTATTGGCTTTTTTCTTTGCCTTGCCCGTAGATCTTCAACTAAATTTCTAAGGCTTCCTGCAAGGTTATATATTTCGTTTATGCGGGGAATCCCTATGCTTGCTTTACTTTTTATCTTATACTTTGGATTACCTGTTTTCGGTATACAACTAACTGCCATATCTTCAGCAATTATTGGTTTTAGCATTAATTGTGCGGCATATATTGCCGAAGTCCAACGAGCATCACTGAATAGTGTTTCCAAAGGCCAATGGGATGCAGGTTATGCAATCGGACTATCCACTTGGCAAACTCTATATGGAATCATCATTCCGCAGGCAGCAAGGATTGCCATTCCCTCTTTATTAAATATCTTTTTAGATCTTGTGAAAGCTTCATCTTTAGCAGCAGTAATATCTGTTCCAGAGCTATTGTTTAATGCACAGATAGTTGCAGGAAGAACATATGACTCCATTACCCTATATTTATTGGTAGCACTTATTTACTGGGTTATTTGTATTGTTATTTCAACTTTAACAGAAATAGTAGAAAAACGTCTCTCTCAATATCAATAGGTTGTAACATGTGAAGATGGCCAAATACATAAATTTGGCCATCTTTTTTTTAGCTTTATTCCAATCTGTGCAAAAACTGACAATCAGGAAGATCTTTAGCTGTCATAATCCTTTTAAGATTCTTGCACGCTTCTCTTATTGCTAATTTGTAATTCACTTTCGCTTTTTAAGTTAACACAGCTCTTGCTGAAGTGCTTCACTATCAATTAAATAATAACCGCCCTCATCTTGGACAATATAATTTTTCCGTTTAAATTGACTGATTGTACGGCTAATGGTTTCTCGTGTTGTCCCAATCATGTTGGCCAATTCACGGTTTGTGAAATGAATCGTCAGTCTATATTTCCCGTTCGCTTTTACCCCATTTGACTTACACAGCCTTACTAGTAACATGATGATTTGTTCATAAGTATTGTGAAGGACCTTGGACTCTAATCTGCTTTGCAGATCCATAATTTTTTCACCCAATACTTTGAATAACTTAATACAAATTTCCGGGTTGGAAAGAAGAATTTCCTCAAATTTATCAAGCGGGATGACAATTAGTTGGGAATCTTCAAATACTTCCGCACTAGCTGGGAACGTTTCCCTCCGAAAAAACCCTGAAAGAGGAAACAAATCACCCGGTTCAAAAATAGAAATAATCTGCTCCCTTCCAGAAAAATCGGTCTTAAATATTTTTATCCTTCCTGAATGAATAAAATAGATTTGGTTAAGAGGGTCTCCTTGCATAAAAGCATACATTTTATGCTTATAGAAACGTAACTGAGCAATCCTGATGATTGGCTCCATCTCTGCTTCGGACAACTCTTTAAATAAGGGGACTTCCGATAGCCTTTTTAGAATATCCTCATTTCTCATTTCATTATCACCTCTTTTTATCGTATTCCTAGTTGTATAGATATTGTAGCAGTATCATTTCTTAACATAATTGATCTGCATCATAAAAATATCCTTAGGATTCAAAATATATATAAATAAAATCACCGATAAAGTGTGATAGGGAACACAAATTCGAAAAAAATATTCATTATAATATAAAAGGAAAACATATTAACAACAGTGAATACGATGCAAACGTTTACTGAAATTATAAACATTGCCATTGCCGTTATCTGGTCTCCACCACAGACACTCGGTACATGACAGATACGGCCAAAGGAAAATAACAAAGAAGATAGGGGGTGATAAAATGGCTATTGTTCGCATGGAAAAAAATGAATTGTTACTTGAGGTAAACCTTGAGGATATTGAAACCATCATTAAGGAAGCCGTAAATAATATTGAACAATATAAAGAAGAAATTGCTGTCATCTATGAAAAAATGCCGAAATTTGAATATAAGTACTTTTGTTTCTATGCTTATTCAACGTATCATCTATTAGAAAAGGCGCTTAACTTTTCTTGTGATGAGGTAGGCCATTTCCGATTAATTGCACCAGAACCTTTTTACTATGCTTTTTTCGGCATCATCTCAACGCTATATCATGAACACTGTGTAAAATAACCAAGGGAAGTGTTCGCCAGTATTTCCTAAGGGCGATTAGATTAGAATCTACTATATTTTAATTTTAGGAGGAAAAGAAATGAACACATTTACATCCACTGTAAATGCAACAGAATATCCGCCACAACTTAAACATAAAGTCATCTTTGAAACCTTTGATGCGTTAAATCGGGGAGAAGCGATGCTATTAATCAATGATCATGATCCAAAACCATTATTTTATCAATTTCAAATTGAACGGCCCAATCAATTTACATGGGATTATCTTGAACAAGGTCCGGAAACATTCCGCGTAAAAATTGGGTGTGTGTAAAGAACCGCTTGCTGTAAAATGGTTGCCTCTTCTATGGCAACTCTACTATCTAGTTTAATGGTATTCTTTTACGCTTAAAATTAAATAGTTTCCTTCATCGCCATAGCTGATAACCGCTTTACTTTAGGCGATGAAGGAAATTAGCCTATAAACATATCTTGGATAATCCCGGTCCTTTAATAAATTGCCCTACTTAGAACCATTACATATAAATGTAGTGTCCTTTTTTATTAGCTCATCGCTATACCTATCTTCTAAACTCTCAATTTAAACGCCTATATGAAAAAGTAAACTGGTGCGCCGGTGTTAGAAATCTTTTTCTTGGATATCACTAAAATTATAAAAAATTGATAGGCATCAATACTTTTTTTAAAATCATACGTTACGATAATTACTGACTTATATCTTATACAGGGGTGAGTAGGATTGGATAATATTGAAATTTCAGAATTTAAGAGATTTAGAGATAAGGGATTTTCAAAAGCAGATTTTTACAAGAAGGGATTTACAAACGGTTTTCTTTTGAATTTCCTACCAAAACAAATGATGCCTCAACATTATCATCCAAATTCACAGTTATTTTTTCATGTTCTTCAAGGTGGAGGAACGTTTATTTCAGATGGAAAAGAAACAGAAATAAAAGAAGGTAATATTATTCATGTTCTTGGAACGGAGAAGATAGGGTTTGTTAATGCAAATGAAGAAACTACTATATTTGTCATACGCTGCTTAATAGAAGAATAATGTTTTCACATCATATGCCCAACAGCTTTTTACTCTTTAAACAAGGGTGGCGATATAAAATGAAATTAACTTTATACTGGCATCCACAATGCCAAACCTGTAGAAAAACAAAGAAATGGTTAGATGAACATCAAGTACCGTATGAGCCATTCCATATTGTTAAAGCCCCTCCATCTCGAGAGATGTTACAGGAAATGTATGAAAAAAGCGGATTGGAGTTAAAGTGTTTTTTTAGTACAAGCACGAAGAAGTACCGTGAAATGGGAATTAAGAATAAATTAAAGACATCCACAACTAAAGAATTACTAGATTTATTGGCAAGTGATGGAATGTTATTGAAAAAACCAATATTATCAGATGGAGTAAAAGTCATTATAGGATTTAAAGAAGAAGAACTTGAGAAATACACAACATTCAATTATAACAGAGACTAACCAATATTTTCTGTATATCAATTAGCAAGTAAAAATGTTGTATATTTTGCTGAGGTACACCTTCCTTCAGGAAATTACTAAAGAACCGTTCCCATGGCAACCTACAAAATAAAGCTCCCATTATTTTTGGGAGCTTATTTCACGTGCAATATCTTCATTGAAATTATTCAGGATGAAGGTTTCCTCTTCTGATTTGCTCATAATTCCATAAGATTTACCAATCGTCCCGCCCTGATACGTCCAGAAATAATTATGGTCCTCATTAACTTCAGAAAAGTTGCCTTTTTTCCATTTAGCTAAAATAGCTAGCAAATCATCCTTTTGTTCGAATTTACTTTTCTCCACAATATCATACACTTGATTAATGGTATCGGGAATCATAGGAATGGCTCCCCACTTTTCTTTCGCTTTCACTTTTTGGTGTGTCATCTTGTGCATCACTTCGATAACCGCATCTTGTGAACTACTGTCATCAATTCCAATATCATATTGAACTCCGCCAATTTTGGCCGTCTGCTGCTTGTCCACATCCTTTTTCTTGTTATGGACAGGATCTTGAACAGCTTGCGATTCTACCTTCTCTTGTTTTTTTACAGATACGGATTCGGCTTTATTGTTGATTAAATCAAATCCTCCGTATTTTACGCCTATTAAAGCAGCTAAAATAATACCAGTTGCGATTAATACTATTTTCACCTTATTTCCCCCTGTTTGTACCGGATAGTTTTAATTTATCGAATAATTCAGAATTCATCTAGTTTATTTAAATTGCATAATCTCTTTAAAGAAGACAGACATCGACAAGCTTATTAAATTTTAATGACATGACCCACCTCAGCGACGATCATGTAAATGATTTGTTTTTTTGATTACATTGTTCTAGAGAGCGATATTGCCTAAAGTTTTTCCCTTAATATCAATTCTAATGAAGTAAATTTAAACCACTTAACAAATTTTAGTAGATTAGCCTAACCTTTACTTTATAATTAAGAAAAAAGGGGAAATTTCTAGCAGGATGTGAATGAAATGAAGTTTTTATTAAAGGAAGTTTAGTAGTCATTACCATGCACTTTATTCATATGTGGGGTAGAGATCTCGATGCCTGTCACGGCTCAATATTTATCGAAGATTGAAAGGTTTATATATTGTACAAATCGTTAAAAAAAATGAAACTAGGTATATTAGAGGGAGGTATACTATGAAGCAACTTTATATTAAGCAGAAGGTATTCAGTCTTAGTGGGAAATTTACAATAAAGGATCAGCAGGAGAAGGACGTATATTACGTGGAGGGTAGTTTTATGCAAATCCCAAAGACTTTCTCCATTATGAATACATCAAGAGATGAAGTAGCACTCGTTACGAAAAAGGCGTTTAGCTTTTTACCGAAGTTTTTTGTTGAGGTGGATGGTCAAGAGGTATTGATGATTAAGAAAGAGTTTTCCTTCTTAAAAGCACACTATACGATTGATGCAGCAGGCATTGAAGTACTTGGGAATTGGTGGGATATGGATTTTGAGGTATTACGGCATGGAGATGTCGTAGGTAAAGTGAGCAAGGAATGGTTCACTTGGGGAGATAGCTACAAGGTTCAAATATTGGATGATGAAATGGAAACCATTATTATTGCACTCGTTGTTGCAATTGATTGTGTAAAGGCTGACCAAGCCGCTGCTTCTTCAGCGGCGACGACTTAAATCTGAAGGTGCCAATTGGGCGGTTTTCTTGGCTTTTTTGAACCATTAGTATAGCCTAAAAAGAATTTAGTCAAATGTATCATTTTACCGCTGTAAGATTAGGGCGATTATTGTGAGTAGTGGTTTCATATAATAATAGTACAATTGGTGCATTTTGGTTGTCATTACTTTACTTTCTAACCACTACATACTAGGAAAAGACGATGAAAAGAAAGGGATTTAGTTTATTTTAACTTTTCGTATTTCCATAGTCATATATATGGTGAAGTCACAATTACTTATATGGTTAACAAACGTGGCTTATTCCCATTAAAAGTTCAATTCACATACTAAATCTAATAGGAAAAATTAAATGGAAAAAACAATAAAGGTTGTAATGTTATCATTCCTGTCTCTTGGATTACTTATTGGTGGAGTAATTTATATGTTATTTTTGGTATTTTCATCCGATAAGTTTAACCAGGAGAGATGGTTAAATAAGCCCACGGAAAGAGTGGATATGGTGGATAATCTACTCTCAGAAATAAGGTTAAAAGGAAAAACCAAAGCGGAAATAATAGACCTTTTGGGAGAGCAAGAAGAAGAGGTATATTTTAAAGAACTAAACACTCTTGTATATTATTTAGGTAACGAGCGTGGATTTTTTAGTATTGATAGTGAATGGCTAGTAATCTGGTTAGATGATAAAGGCAAAGTGACAGATTATGAAATTAAAACGGATTAACAGTATTAGTAAAAGGGATGAATGGCTATCACCAAAGATAATAAGCTTCAACTAACAGAATGCTTTAGTTCAACATCCTGCGAAATAAACACGGTGTATAGTCCAGTTCTTATGAGATTGGGCTATTTTTTATTAACTAAAAGCACCGCATGTGCCGTGCAGATTCAAGTTTTGCGAAAGGAAACGGAACCCGTGAATCATGATCAGCTAAATTAATTTTGAAGTTTTTCTATAGTTATACTGTAAAAAACAGAAACAGGCCCATAAGTTTGATATCCTCCTAAATTTAAGTTATAGACGTATTCAGGTTAATACTTTTCACAAATGACCCCGAACGACCTTTGAAAGTTTCAGGGTTACGGTTACTGTCATTATAAATAGACGGAAAAATTCCGCTTATTTAGTAATTACTATTAAAAAAAGTTTAAATAGACGGAGAGATTCCGCCTATTGACCCAAGAAATTCAAAAATGGGAGACTTTGCTTTGTATAACCGGAAAACCTCCGCTTATATTCCCCGAAACGAGCTCCAATTCTGCATTTAACCGGAAAATTTCCGCTTATTTTACTTTTACTAGTTACTCGATTAAGGACAAGACATCCTATATAAATTTCTTGGGCCTTGTGAAGCTTTCAGGAACAATATCAATAAGCCTGTATGGCCCCCCGATTTGCCCCTCTCTAATCTACTGGCATTCTCTTCATTTATAAACGGGGAATAAGCAAATCGTAACAAACAATGTCTAGCACAGCTCCAAGTTCAGGCACTCCTATGAGTTCCTTTTTAAAAGAAGGAATGGTTATTGCAGATAGCGACACTTATCTCAGGTATTTAGAGGGGGAAATCTAGGAATAATGCGTGCTGAGGTCAATTTTAATTAAACGTTTGTGTAGTGTTGAAAAGGCGGGCGATTACTAGAATTCTGTTGGTTTAGGAAAAATTTATTTGATCCTGTAGAAATGTCGGTTATTTCCTGCGAAATTATAAATTTCTACCGACATTCTTCGTGCTTACTTTACAGAAGAAATTGTTCTGCATCAATCGTTGGGGCGGTTCCAATCAAACGTTTGATTAGTATAGCCTTTTTGTTATTTAGTCGAAAAGGTGTCGTTAAATGACTTTTCGATAGGAAACTACAAATTTTTTGTTATTTTTCTACAATTTATTTTTGGCTCATGCGGGGCTAAGGCATATGTACCAAGGGGTAAGCACGTTTTAATCAAACGTTTGATTGATAGGGAAATTTGCCAGAAAGTGGGTGAGAATTGTTTGAGGGGGTAAAGGATTCAGAAAAAACCATTCCGTTTTTCTAAAATGGTTCATAATTATCGATCGTTCATGATCAATGAATAATTAATGTACCTTTGGTATATCAATATAATTATGTTTAATACAAAGGAGAGAAACATGATGGAAAAGGAAAGTATTTCGAATGGAGTACAAGGTGCCCAACAAAAAGTAATCGCAGCTCAAAATCTAGCCAATCAATTCAATAAAGGTGATACAGAATTAGCGTTAGATGAAAATGTACAAGAAGGATTAGCAAAAAGTCAACAATACCAGGCAAAAAATCAACAGCCCACCTATGAACCAAATAAACCATTTTAAATTTTATCTAAAGAGAGAACTTAGCAGTGCATTTCACCGATTTACAGATTTCACCACCATAGATTTTAAAGTCTATAAACAACCGATGTCAGTGTTATTTGTGGCATCGGTTTTATTTTTTGCATCAAATATTTATAATTCCTGTGCGTATGGCAAAGTTTCGGGGGATCAGACTCAATGTCATCAACTTAAGGTTCCACATTTGGTATCTACGTTATTTTATGTAGATACCAACCCATTATCTAGATTTTTCTAATTTTTTATAAAGGATCTTTGTGAAAAAAAGTGAAAGAATGGACCCGACTAATAATAATGCCATATCCTTCTGGGAATCCCATATGTCTCCTTGCATACCTAAAAAATCTTTTGTGGCTCTTCCTTCTTTTCCTATCTTTGTACTTGCCCACTCGATGATTTCGTAAAGAGCCCCGATTGCTAGTGTTATACATAGAGCGATAAAATTTGTGGTTTTACTTTTCAATAAAACTGTTTTCCTTAATAATATCTCGATTATAACTATGACCATAAGCCCCTTAAGAAAATGACCGAACCGATCATAGTGATTTCTTTGTAAATCAAAATAATCTTTGATCCATGTAAAGAGAGGAACTCTGGAATAAGAATAATGCCCTCCTATAAACGTTAAAATGACAAGAAGGGTAATAATGACATAGGATATAGTGGTAAGGCGAAACCGATTGTATGTTGATATCAAGAATATTAAAACTACCACTGAAGGTAACGTCTCCATCAACAAAACCCTATAACCTTCCTCAGGTTTAATCAAGGACCAAATAAGAACAAGCATAACAACAAATAACAAGAAAAAATGTTTCGAACTACCTTTTTTACGTGCCACTCAAATCACTCCATCTAAAAACAAGATGTATTTAGTATTTGCTAAACATTTAAATAGTATATTAAGACCTCAAAATGCAGAGTCATTTGTCTGGATTAACCCCGAATTTTAGACAATTTCTCCCTCTTTCCCTCATTTTCTTAGTTTTTATTCAATAGCCTTGTGATAGTATGAAAATAGGAAAATCTTAAGAAAATAGGTGGGTTTATGAAAAAATTTCTTTATGCTTTTTTGGCTATTTTTCTATCATCCGGACTGGTTTATTTACCGCAAAATGCAAAAGCGGATAGTTTGATTAGCAATAAATCAGTAACGACTCCAGAGAAAGCTACATCAAAAGATACAGCTTTAGTTGGCACAACCGTCCCAAATGCGTATGTAGCCATAAGGATAGATTCCGGATATGGAAATGACACAAGGAACAATCAGACTGAAAGAGTCGCTAAGGCTGATGATAAAGGCAATTTTAAAATTTTTATCGGAGGAACTGGTTCTTGGCAGGCTGGTAAAACATTCTCTCTAGTTACATATAATAAAGATTGGGATATTGTGGATACGGACCGAGTATATGTTTACCATGGATCGTATCATCAATTATCAGGGATTACTTCCGAAACCCATGAAGTAACTGGGATCAGTGTAAAAAATACTAAAATTGAAGTATTTAAGGATGGGAAATCCATTGCATCAGGAGTTACAGATTCCAAGGGGAAATTTGACATCGAATTACCAAGATTTCCAATAGGAACTTTTCTTAAAATTCAATTTACAAACTCACAAGGAACAGATACCTATCAAGAAATGGTCGGACACGATTGGGCCGCTGGTGGAGAGGTCTCTTTTAATCCAACCACCATATGGTCAAATTCCATTAGCGGTAATGCCATTCCTAACAGTAAAATTGTTTTTTATAATCGATACAATTTTCAAATGGATAAGGAAGTTTCTGTTGGTAGTAATGGACATTTTCAATTTGACCTTGATAACACGGTGACAATCAGTAAATTAAGTCAGGATTTTATACGAGTTTATGACCCCGTGTATGAAAATGTATTAAACATAGGAAATAGCACTGAGTCTATATATTTTTTGCCAACCACTCCAAGGGTCGATCCAATCTCACAGATATCAACTAATATAACTGGTTGGGCACCTCCTGAAAGTAATGTATCAGTTATCAATGAGAGCGATACTATTTTGGCGCAAGGGCGAGCGGACTTCTATGGAAATTTTAATTTGCCAGTTAAATCATTAATTGCTGGTGAGTTACTTACCATCCAAACAAATATGCCAAATACAACTAAAGCTGATGAAACAAAAACTGATGTTCAAAAGGTCTATATAGATGATCTCACCGATGATAGCGGAACAATTGATGGTTCGAGTAGTTTCGGAACGTCAGCAGAGGTAACCGTAACAAGTAATAACACTATGGGTAGTGCTGCTTTATCAACTCTTAGCTTAAGCAGCAAATCTAAGAAATTTGGACCATTTCGAATTAAACAAGGGGAAGAATTTCATTTAAAAACTGGAATTCTGCAGGCTGGATCCAAAGTAAAAATTACTTTAATGGCTGGTAGAAAAAGACTAAGTCTTCCAGAAAAGACAGTGAAGCAGGTCATTACGGCACCTCTTAAGTCTTCACAAGTTACAATTAGGAATAACAAGGGAAAATCCGATACTGTATCCGTCAAAGGAGTTACCAAAGGATCACGTGTAAAACTTTTTAACTCAGGTGGAAAGCCGATTGGGAGTTGGAAAGCTGCGGGAACAACTACCATCCTATCCGTTAAACAATTAGGGCAAACCAATGGGAAGATTTATATATCAATTACTCGTTCTGGATTAAAGGAAAGCAAGCGTGTGGCCGTGTCTTATTCAGGCGAACAAACAAACATGTTAGCAGCAAAGCAAATTAAAATCTACAATAATAGCAAAACAAGTGATGTCATTTATGTTAGCCATCTTAAGAAAAATGATGTGATTCGGGTTTATTCAGCAGCTAAGCGAGGAAAGCAATGGATAAAACCTGTAACTGCAAAAGGCTCTACTTTAAAACTTAAAATCAAACAACTTGGGAAAAAATCGGGTAAAGTTTACGTAACTGTTACAAGAAATGGCATGTTAGAAAGCAGCCGTTTTGGAGTAGGTTTTAAATCTGAAAGATAGAGGTTTACCTCACTATTTAAAAATATGAAACCACGGGGACGGTTCTGGTGGCACAAGGCGCTGGATGGGGACCATCAGAATCGTCCCTGTGGCACGTTATATTGCATTTCGGTGATTTCTATTTCAAACCAATTAAATTCTCCGTCTTCTTCAAACCAAGTAACTTCAGTCTTGCTGGGGATTCGTATCCCTTCAAATTCTTTATATTCTTTATTTATTCCTCCCCAATCACTTAAGATATATTGTCCATTCATTTCTCTGAACCTTTTTCCTATAAAACGAAGAATGTCCCCATTTTCATTAAAATGAAAGATACCAGAGATAGATACCCCATTATTTTCCATTGTAGCGCTCGCGGAGTTTTGATCAATCTTTTCCCACTTTATATTTGGGCTTAATGCTGCTGTAGGGAACCACATCATTTCAGCAAGATATCGCATCATGGTACTAGAATCCATTTCTGGACCCTTCGCGTCCACAACTGGAATTAAAGAAAGAACCTTTATTTTCATCTTCCCTTTGCCAGCGTGATACGTATCAATTCCTGATAAATGTATGAACGGTGCCATTTTGACATCTGCGATCCATACAAACCCAGGTTGATCGACAGTAAAGTATTGCTCAGCCTTCGTTGGCATCCAGGGCCCATTCTTTTTTGTACGCATTCTTCCTTCTTGTTTGAGCCGAACGGTTACTATTTCTTCCTTCCCTATTACATTAGAATGGAGTAACCAATTTTGAACAGGGTACGGTAGATCTTTTAGATCCTCTTTATCTATAATTTTTGTATTCTCCTTATTAAAATCTTTATATAACCTTTTTACGTTTTTTTCTGCATCTTTTAAAAATAAATCCTTGGTTATTCTAGGTATGACTGCTAGAACAAAAAGGATAACAGCAATAATCATTATTAATATCGTCCCAGTAGGCAATAGTAACCGTCCCTTCTTGTGAATGTTTACCGTAACGATGGTTTCACCGTTTTGCATTAAAAATCCTTTATCCATGTAGTCTCTCTCAAAGCTGTACTCATTTCTATCGGTAGAAACCGTTTGTGGTTCTATTTCAGTAAAAAGACGACTTCGTTTTGTTCATTATAAATAGGCAGACTCAGCCGAAACGGGACAAATTCGGGAACTGAATAGGTGTAAATAGGCAATGTTGTTACCCTCCTTTGTCACTACTAATAGTTGATATATACCTTTATTCTAATGATACAATATCTGAAAACAACAGACTTTTTGATTCGCTGATAAAATTGAATAATTCCCGGTGCTTGTCATGACACGATATTTATTGAAGATTGATAGGTTATTAGATAGGAAGAGTTGAGAAGGAGAAAATCCCTGCTAGGAAACCAGTGGGACGGTTCGGGACCTGTGAAAAAGTATGATTTTCCTTTACATTATTTTAATCGTGAATAGCCAAGATGGAGGAATGTTAATATAGGTTTGAATGGGTATCCATTATATTTGATATCACAAATCGAATGGTAGGAGGTAGCCAAAGTGGTTACTTCTCTTTTTTACCTTTGCCCCGAAAATATGTCTAAAAAAATACGATTTGTATTTTTATATTGAACGATAAATGAAAAGGTTTACAATTAATTTAAATATTACCAATTATCGTTAAATCACAGGGAGGGACAGCCACTGGAATTAACCAAGGATTTCTGGTCTATCGTAAATCGAATTCCATATAAATAAGTAACAGCCTTTCTGGTTCTACCGCTCTTCTAGACCACTGACAACTAATGCAGACTTTTAGCCTAAATAAGAGTGGATAACTGGTAGTAAAAATATGTTATACCACATATTTTATTAGATTAGGAGTTGGTCCAAATGAGTAACTTTTCACCCGTCAATGGATGGCTGCATTATACGAATCATCCTCAACCATCGTCTGAACCCTTGTCTAAGCGCAAAGTTGATAGACGTGTTGATTTGAATTTTCAAAATGCATCTGAAGACGATCTTGGGCTGGGTTTCAAACGCTATACCTGGAGCCCTGGAGTTCGGGTAAATAGTAATGAATACGTAGACTTTCGATTAGAAGCACAAAGAAATGAAAAAGTGATTAGTGCCGGATACTTAACGGACCCAATCGAAAACATCTATTCCGTACAAACAGGTCCTAGACACCCTAATGTTATGATCGTTACGCTTCATAATGCTGCAACCGTGGATTCAGAAGTTTATCTGTGGCTAGTGGTTAAAGATTAGGAATTTTGATTTACTCGTAGATAGATAGAAAAAAGATACTGATCATCTATATGGTGTAGATGATTAGTATCTTTTTCGCGTAAAAGGGACTTACCGCTGGTTCCGAACCATCCCTCTGGGGTTTCCAATTGTATATTAGGAAAATCCTCCTCCGAGAATGAGCGCGGCACCTAATAGGATGACTAATAGCAAGACTAAGTAACCGATGATGCTAATAATCGTAATAATCCAACCGATCACTTTTCGATTTGTTTTTATTAAGTAAATTCCTAAAGCAATCAACCCAAAAATGAATCCGAGAATTCCCCAAAGGATGGGACTTTTACCATGCTTACGAGAATCAATCACTAAATAAATCGTGAGGATTATATTTAAAGCCAATCCAAATAAACCTTCCAAATTCAGCTCTCCCTACTAAGTTCAAATTTGTCTTCATAAAAATAAGATTATAGCAGAAAATTCTAACCTTATCGACCATGGGGGACAGTTCTTGTGGCTTGTGATCCGGAAAATAGACAATAGGTTCCGATTTATAGAAAGGAGTCAGGGGTCATTACTCTGATTCCTTTTCTTACTTTTAATATGGTAGGTTTATAATTCTAGTATTGTTATCTCGAAAAACTTTTTGAAGAAATGAACTTTCAATATAAAAAGAGAAATTCCCTATTGCATAAGTTAATTGAAAATGATATTATTAGAAAGTTGCTTTTAGCCGAACGTTTTATAGCAAAAAGTGATAGAAAAAAAGATAAAATATTATATTGACATA
>NTXX01000038.1 GCA_002559145.1 Bacillus sp. AFS006103 | reverse complement strand
ATCATTGTACCCACTTCCCTTAACACGAATGTACGTTCCTATTTTATCATACGAGGAGGTGTTTTGGCTATCGCCAACCGACATTCATCTCCCCCTTATCGTTGGGCTTCTCCCTGCACACGATTGAAGAGGGAGTCTTCTGTCGGAAAATGATAAAATAAAAAAAGAACAGTAAAGGTAACGGGTTCCGTTTCCTATCACAAAACTCAGATTTACACTTTAAAATGAACATAAATTTGTGTAACTAATTGCAACGTATTTGTTGTGATATTTGTAATTAAAAATAAAAAATCTCAGACCAGTGAACTGAGATTTTTCTTCTACTAATTTTCAATTTCTTCTTCAACTATCGCACCCTTATATGTAGTATGATTTTCCACCGTATTCAACGTAAGTAAAGAAACGAAAATTGCTAAATTTGTATCTTTGTAGACGCATTATATATAGTAAGGTATTATAGTTTTCAACGTAAACAACGATAGGACTTTACTTGGAGAGGTGGGTATGATAGGCTCGTCTGCCTGATGAAACCTTAGCTTCAGCCTTTCAAGACAAATCGTACCCACAGAGGCTCCAAGTCAAGTCCTTAAACACCTATCCTATGGATACATATAAACAATGATAAACGGTGCACCATATCAATGTTTTGAAACGGATACTATATATAATGGCCCGTTAGTTGAAGTGTATTGTTGCACAATCTCTAGGTGTACTTAATATGAAAACGCTCTGTTAATGAGATATTCTTTCTTTGTATGTCACTGGCAATAATGTTCAAAAACAATCTATCTACTTTCTGTTGCTTTAGCTTCGACTATTCATTTATAGCTATTTAACTACGCCAACAATCATGGGGGGTTCTTTCCAAAGTAATGCAGCTTTAGTCTAAGTCCGAAAGCAACATTCCATAAATAATGCTATCTGTCCATTCACCCTTATTCCAAAAATCCTGAATGAAATGGGCTTCTTTTCTCATTCCTATACGTTCACATAATTTTTGTGATGATTTATTTCTTGCATCAAGGTTGGCTTGTATACGATGCACATTAAACTCATCAAATAACTTCCTGACTAAACCACTCACTGCTTCTGAAGCGTAACCCCTTCCTGAAACTTTGTCAGAAAAGCTATAGCCAATTTCAACAGTATTTTTCATATCTGTGTAACACGCAGATAAATCACCTATTACTTGAGTATGGTTTACCACTGCCAAGCTTAAAGTTGTATCTTTTGTGAGTACACTATTTTCTAACTTTTTATTGAATTTTTCATGCATATTTTCATATGTCCATTTATCATGTAAGAGATATCTACATGTATCCTCGTTATTGTAAATATGGAATACATCTTGCATGTCGTCACTCCGATACGTCCTAATTGTTAATCGCTCAGTAAAAAATTCCAAAAAAACTCCTCCTTCGATTGCCTGTTCAGCTAAACTGCCCGTTAGCACAACAAGAAAAATAGCCGCCGAAGCAGCTGGTAATCCTTAACTATTGCACCCATTACTTTAAGTTCAACCGTCACAAACGCTGAAGAATAAATATAATGATAAGGACTATAATGAAAAAATTGTTCAGGCAGCCTTTAACCTTATTTTCTATATTATCCTTTTCTTGATTATATCCGCAGGAAAGGCAACGGGTGATCCAGAAATTAAGCACTGGTTAAAGGACCTATCCTATCAAACACTTTTTTTCTATTTTTAGTCCTCTAATTTGTTCCATACCTTTTAGCTGCTCTAGTACGAGCACGCTCAGCTTCGACCTCACGATTCCGTGGCTCGATACTCGTTACCAGTGTGTTTAATAGTTCTCTAGAAACCATTGCAATCTCATTGACTGCACGAATAAACGCCTCCTCATTCGCCTTTGAGGGCTTGTTAGAACCCGTTATCTTTCTGACGTACTGAAGAGATGCTGCATGAATCTCTTCTTCGGTAGCTGGTGGGTCAAAATTAAATAATGTTCGAATGTTTCGGCACATAACTTACTCTTACTCCTTTTTGTTTTCATTATTGTTAGTTTTGAAAAAAGATTGATTAAATCTAAGGAATATAAAAATTCATCTTTTGGAACAAAAATTGATAAAAACAATGGCTCTTTTCTATTTTTAGAATTACCATTGATGGAAAATTCCACTTCATATCTAACACCTACTTTTAAATAAATGCTAAGGTATTTATTCTCCATCGTTTTTAACAATACCTTCTTTCACTAATCTGCCCGTTAGCTCAATAAAAAAAAAGCGTCTCCACTTATTGCAGAAACGCACCCATTCATTAAATAAGGTTTAAACTTCTTCCTGATATATTTCTGATTTTATTGGCTTTAAATTTAAAGGTATTTTAAACTCTTGAAGTTTTTCAATATGATGAAAAAAATCATCAATATCGTCATAATCCATTGACCATTCTCCAGTTTCTAACTTACTCAATTCATCTGTTGGTTTAAATAAAAATTCACAATAGAGATGTTCCATTCGAGAATATTCATCTTCCTCATAAACTGTAAACTGACGTACAAAATCAAGGTGAAATAGTTCTTTTCCTGTAAAATCATAAACACCACATTGAAATAGGATTTCTTTATCTTCTTCTCCCTCAACTGGCTCTTTGCAAAAAGCCTTAAATGTTTCCCAAACCTTTTTTATATCATTGGTACCTTCACCAATCTTATTTTTAAGATAACTTTCGGCATTCATAACCGTAATCATCATAACACCTCCGGTATTATTATGTAATTTTTCTTGTTCAACTAAACTGCCACGTTAGTCGAATAAGCAAAGGGGTCTCCGTAGCAATCCCATCTTCCGCTCTTGCACCCATTAGTTGAATAACAACCTTGTTTTTGAATCAATGTCTCTTTAAGAAGTTTAGCATTTCATTGAAAGCGTTTTGGGATGATTTTTCATTAAATTTTGTAGAGTATGGGTCACTAAATCCGTGCTGTCCAAAATATTTATAAATCTCGATATTCTTTTTATCTAAATTTGAAATTAACTCATCCACACTAAAGGATTGTTCCACTTGAGGAAAGAATAAAATTGTAGGAGATAGTGGCACTATTTGTGTGTAATTCCTAATTCTCGAACCATAGTATCCCACAACCCCATCAAGACACTCTTCTTCACTACACAACCAAGCAACAGTTGCCCCAACACTAAATCCAATTATATATATTTTTTGGTATTCATTTTTAACACTTAATAATAAATTCTTTATTTTATATACAGCGTCAGAGAACCCTACATTCTCCATAAAATTGAGATAAGCAATCTCCTCTTCAGAATAATCAAATGGTTGTTCTCGTTCTAATAAGTTCGGACAGATAACATCAAAATCCTGTTTTGTTAATAAATCACAAAAATTCTTTATATGTTGATTAATGCCATAGATTTCGTGTATCACAATAATCAAATTACCTGATTTCTTCAGCATCTGAAGCATTTTTATTCCCCTTCAAAGTGATTCACAATTATATAATTAATAGAAATTATATCATTTCTTATTGAACTATCCTGCCCAGTTAGCACAACAACAAAAGAAAGACCGCCGCAGCGGTCCCATCTTAAACTCTTGTCCCCGTAATTTAAGGTTCTTCTCAATGGATGATCTCTAAATCATCTTCAACTTCATCTTCTTCATATGTATAAAAAATTGCAGAAATGCCTTCCTTCAATGCATCATCAAAGCATTCGAGTAATTCCTTATCTTCTTCAGTATCTCTTAAGTACATATCTCGACTCGCTATGAATTGGTCCTCAATACTTATTACTTCAAGTACATTTCTTCACAAACTTTTTTCATAGGGCACACTAATGTTCTAAATTGGTCTTTAAATAACTCCAGATATTCTAAGATTCGTAAATTAGTTGCACAACACCAGACGAAAACATTCTTGTATTAACCATTTTTAAATTCAATCTCTGTTTTATATCAATAAACAACGGTTTTCCTTCTCCCAAAATAACTGGGTGAACAGATAATCTAAATACATCAACAAGCCCTAAATTGATAAAAGATGTAATAAGACTTGCCCCGCCATATAGCCATATGTCTTTACCAGGCTTATTCTTTAAATTATTTACTTCTTCGAGAATATTGTCATTTATGAATATTGCTTTATTATCAGCCCCTTTTTGCGTTCTGGAAAACACATATTTTTCTTTACTATGTACTAATTCCCAAATTTCTTTTTCCGTATTAGAATCAGTATCTTCATTTTCTGGAGTATAATGTCCCCATAAATCGTAGCTTTTTCTTCCATATAAAATTGTATCAATTTGATTTAAGAAATTAATAAACCCCATTTCAGAGTCCATAATGCACCAATCAACTTCTCCATTTTTCCCTTCAATAAAACCATCTAAAGTAATTGCTAAATCTAAAATGATCCTTCTTGGTCTTTCGTTATTGGACATTATACTTCCTCCAGATAATCATAATGACATTACTACTCACTGTAGTTTTGGCATTCTTTTTTAATTGTACAATACTTTTTGTCCATTTAAAAAAATTGATGTCAAGTGTTATATCAATGTTCATTAAAAAGTCCTAAAACTCTTACTAAATGACATAAGTAAGCACCTCAAAACGGAACCTTCTAGTCTTGGATATTGACCTATAACCTGTTTCACTAACCTGCTCCGTTACTTGAATCAGAAAAAATGCATCTCCACTTGTTTTAGAAACGCACCCGTTAATTGAACAAGAATTTGAGAGTATTAATATAAAATCCATATTTATTCCTAAGAGAAAGAGTGTGGTTTATAATTATAATTATCTAAATAGCATAAAATTATGGGAGCGATGGAGATGAGTAAAAAAATTTTATTAGCTTTACTCTGCTTAGGATTAATTGTGGTACTTTATTTTTCAGCTTCCCGTCCTGATTCAAGTCCTGGTTCTAATTATATTCCTACTACATCCTTGGAAGAAGCAATCTGTACAAAAGTAGAAGCACGGAATGAGGATTGCAAAAAAGTGATTTTAATTGATACCGATTCAAACGTGGCTTTTGTTGAATCTGAATTCGGAATCCTGCCAGTTCTTATTAGCAAAGACCATACCAAAATGGTAAAAATGCTTCCAGGATTGGATTTCCAAGAATTCAGAGAGGAAAAGGAAGAGAATGGACCCATAACCTGGAGGGTTGAAAATAATGTCCAAAAGGATTTCTCCATTTTATACGGATTTGCCAGAGACAAGGCAAAGACCATCATTATAAATAGTGAAGGCAATATACAGCCAAATAAATTTTATGTTCGGGACGACTTGGCTGGTATGAGCGGAGGTTCAGGTACAGCTCCTTTATGGGTTTGGTATATTACTTCTAAAGATGAAATGATTAAACCAGCGGATATAACAGTTTATGGAACAGATGGTCATCTTATTTACGGAGGAAGCAAAGAAGAATAATGAAGGGATAATAGAATGAAAAAGTCGGGAACTAAAAAGATTCCTCATTTATCGGTTAATTTCTTCTTTCACTAACCTGCACATTGGTAGAAAAGGAAAAAAGTCGCTGCTGCGACTTTTTATTTAACATTTGCATCCGTAAGCTTAATAAGAACTTTATACATTTTTCTCTCCGAATGGTGGAAAATGTACAAAAATCTATATAGGTTCCACAGATAATGCTCTTAAATTTATATGCAGTATTTTATTTGAAAATTTAGGAAGCCTTGCGCCCTTTAGCGTTCTTTAGTTCCATTAAGCTTTCTTTGATTAACTCTCTTTGTTCCTCAGTAATAATAAAATCCGCAAGACGATCCTCAAAATGAGTTATACGTCTTTCCAACTCCTCCATGGTAAGGTTTCTAATATTCTTCATAAACCCATCAACTCCTCTTATTTTAATTTATATATAATTAGTATTCTTCAAAAAAACCCTCTAAAGCCGCTATTGGCGGCGGGATTTTCAAGTAAAGGAAGCTATCCATAATCTATTCTTCAAGTGGAATTCCCATTCGAAATCCTTTTAATCCCAGGATCCTTTATTTAATTTTCCCATTGTTTAAGAACTTGTTCTTGTGCTATACGATAAACTTCTTCTTCTGTTTGGTTTTTGGTAGCTATTACGTTGGTTTGATAAACTTTACCGTTATGTGTTACATAGATTGTATAATTGTACATTTTGTTCGATCCCCTTTTTATAATTCTAATAATCTTAACTTTTTATTCATTCCACTTCACTAATAAATCCAATTTCATTCAGTTATTCTTACAAATGTTTTTTGACTATTATATATTTTACAAATAATATATGTATTATTAAAGAAATAAAAAAGGTCAAGATTTGACAAATTCTCTATTTAACAAAAATTAATATAATCACTTGCAACGGTAATGACTGGCAAAGTCATTAAAATCAACAACCTTTTTATGATTCTTATCTCTTATGTATTTTATGAAACCTCTAAGAATGCGGAATAATGTCGAAATAAAAATAAAAAAGACGGGCTCCTAATACCGATCTTAAAAGTTTATACTGAATTATAAGATATCTTTCAAGACCAATCACCAAAATGAAAAAGGAGAGTTATTCAGTCAATAACCCACCACTTGCCTAACGGCTGAAGTGGGGGCTTGTAAAAGCCCTTGTTGACTACCCTCAGTCTCTTGCAGGCTACGTTGGTTCGGTCAAGACACCTACGGATGCTCCTCAAGTCCGTCGCCCTGTCGTCTATGGTTAAAAGCTCTGTTGGGTAGGAGCGGTGCTGTAGACATGACAAGCCTTTCCAACCTTGGGTATGAGGCAATTACTCTTTAACAGGAGGTAAACGTGATGTTCGTTTACGTATTAAATCATCATGGAGAACCGTTAATGCCGTGTTCTCCACGTAAAGCAAGGAAATTGTTACAACAGCAAAGAGCGAAGGTGGTACAGCGTACCCCTTTTACCATCCAACTGCTGTATGGAAGCAGTGGCTACAAACAGCCAATTTCATTGGGGGTGGACGCTGGAACCAAACAAATGGGAGTTTCCGCTACCACTGAAACAAACGTCTTATTAGAGGGCGAAGTTCAACTTCGTACCGATATACAGGAATTACTGGCAACCCGCTTACAGTTCCGCCGTGCGAGACGAAATCGCACCACCCGTTACCGCAAGTCACGGTTTTTAAACCGTAAGCGTAATGTGGGGTGGCTGGCTCCTTCGGTGCAAAACAAAGTGGATGCTCATATCAAATTAGTGAAGATGATTCATAAGATTCTTCCCTTGACCAGCATCACTGTGGAAGTGGCACAATTTGACACACAGCTTCTCAAAAACCCATCTATTGAAGGGGAAGCCTATCAACAAGGCGACCAAATGGGTTTTTGGAATGCACGAGAGTATGTGTTTTATCGGGATAGGCATACGTGCCAATGGTGCAAAGGCAAAAAGAAAGACCTGATTTTGAATGCCCACCACATCGAAAGCCGTAAAACAGGTGGCGATAGCCCTGATAATTTGATGACCCTTTGCGAAACCTGTCATGACGAACTTCACGCCAAAGGGCTGGAACATTTATTCAAGAAGAAAAGTCAATCGTTTCGGGATGCCTCGCAAATGACGGTGATGCGTTGGTTTATATACAACGGATTAAAGAACATCTATCCACACATTCAATTGACTTATGGCTATTTGACAAAGCATACTCGCATTTCCAATAGGCTGGTCAAAGAACATGCGGTGGATGCCCGTTGTATCAGCGGAAACCCGTTAGCCAAACCAACCGCATCTACGTATTTATGGAAATTTGTGCGGAAAAATAACCGCCAGTTGCACAAAGCGACTATTGCTAAATTCGGAAAACGCAAATCCAATAAGGCAGTACGTTTTGTCAAAGGATTCCAGTTGTTTGACAAAGTAACCTACGAAGGAAAAGAATGTTTTGTGTTTGGCAGACGAAGCAGTGGCTATTTTGACCTTCGCTCATTAAATGGGACAAAAATCCATGCGTCTGCAAGCTATAAAAAACTAAGGCTTACAGAATGTGCAACCACTCTATTATGTGAAAGGAGGTAGGGCAAGCGATTCCTCCCCGACTTACTTCGTTGAAGTCGGGGTATCCTCGCCCCAATATTAATGAAACTCGATATCTACGTCAACTATCGTGGGGTTTGCGAACAGGCTTTTCGGTTCTATGAACAGCATCTCGGAGGCAGAATAACTTCGATGATGGCATTCAAACAAATGCCAGACCCGACGAACATTCCAGAAGGTCGGGAAAACGACATTCTGCATGCTACTCTAGAGATTGGGGACATGGTACTCAGGGGAGCCGACATCCCTAACGCTGAGCCTATGCGGAGTGTTTATCTGACACTCAGGGTTTCCAGTGCAGAAGAGGCGGAGAGGCTTTATACTTTGCTTTCTGAAGAAGGAGAAATCTTTATGCCCATGGAAGAAACCTTTTTCGCTTTGCGCTTTGCTCAGTTGAGAGACAGGTTTGGAACATCATGGATGCTCCTGTGTGAGCGTTAGTCCATAAAGGCTGATAAATAGACGGAAAAATTCCGCTTAATAAGTAATCTTCATTAAAAAGAGCTTAAAAAGACGGAGATATTCCGCCTATTTATTCGAAAAATATGAAAATGGAATATTTTACTTTCCATAACCGGAAAACCTCCCCTTATTTATCCCGAACCGAGCTCCATTCTGAAACTACCCGGAGTATCTCCGCTTATTTATCCTTTGCTAGTTACTAGATTAAGGACAAGACATCTTATATAAAATGGAGTGAGCAGTTAAATGGAGAGTTGTTTTACCGGACTATACCTATAATTTCGTAGTAAAATAGTTACCAAACTTAGGATCAACGATAGGATCCCAACTAATACGACGTATTTTGTACCCATTTCTGATATAAATAACCCGCCTACAGCGGCACCAATGGTTGTCCCTATGTTACAGGCTGATAAAAATAGGCCGTTGGCAAAATCAGACGCTTCGGGAGCTGCTGTTGAAATCCAATATTGGTTGATATTACCCACTACTCCAGCTAATGTCCCCCAAATTAACGTAATGAACGCCATAGGTACGGTAACCTGTCCAAATAAGAATAATAGAACGTACACGATTCCTAATACAAGAGGAAAAATTGCCACAACTTTCTGCGCATTTTTAGTTAGCAATTTCCCTGCCACAATATTCCCAATAATATTGGCTCCTCCATATACGAATAAAGTCAAGCCCATTATTAT
>NTXX01000037.1 GCA_002559145.1 Bacillus sp. AFS006103 | reverse complement strand
TAAATCGAAGAAGAATCCTGTGCAATCCTACACAACAAAGCATACGAACGGAAATATTGCTATTGAAGGTAACTATATTAAGCTGCCTAAGCTTGGATTAGTTCGTTTTGCAAAAAGTCGTGAAGTCCATGGCAAGATATTGAATGCTACCATTAGACGCAATTCGTCGGGCAAATACTTTGTTTCGATAGGAACAGAGGTTGAAGTTACCTAAATGCCTAAAACAGAATCGGCTATCGGGATTGATGTCGGACTCAAAGATTTCGCTATTCTTTCAGATGGAACGACTTACTCCAATCCAAAGTTTTTCCGCACCTTAGAAGAAAAGTTAGCTAAACTACAACGAATCATGAGCAGACGAATCGTTGGCGGTACTAACTGGTATAAAGCCAAACGGAAAGTTGCCTGCATTCATGAGAAAATTACAAACGCAAGAAATGATTACTTGCACAAAATCTCCACTGATATTGTCAAAAACCACGACGTTATCGGAATGGAAGATTTGTCAGTATCAAATATGTTAAAAAATCACAACCTGGCTAAAGCCATTAGTGAAGTATCATGGTCTGAGTTCAAAACCATAATTGAATACAAGGCAAAATGGTATGGAAAACAAGTTGTGACAGTTGCAAAAAATTTTCCATCCAGCCAGCTTTGCTCATGTTGTGGCTACCAAAACAAAGACGTTAAAAATCTTGGCTTGCGTGAATGGGAATGTCCAAAATGCCATACCCATCACCAAAGGGATATTAACGCGGGACAAAATCTTAAAAATGAAGCGTTAAGACTTCTAACCGTCGGTGCGACGGGGATCGCCTAATCAATAACTAGCGGATACGCTGGTGTTCTTAGGAATCTCCCCCTTCAATCAGACCGCTAGGTCGATAAGGGGTGAGTAGTTCAACCCGAAACAAGCTACATTTTGCATTTAAACGGAAAAGCTCCGCTTATGTTACTTTTGCTAGTTACTCGATTAAGGACCAAACTAGAGAATTTGATGAGGACCGCCTACAAATAGTGCTCAAAGAGGGTACTTCATCATTAAGGAAGTAAAACCTTGAAAAAAGGCTATCTTATATCTTAAACTTGTACAATGGACGAATGTTATGGGGTCATTCCCCCAATGCAGTACACATTACTAAACTGAGAGTCTGACCTTAATTTTTAATTTAATAAATAAAGGAGTCGTTAACATGTCGCTTAAAGTAATTTCGCCGAAAGCTCTTGATGAGAAACTTCAAAAGAATGAACCGATCTTCCTCCTCGACGTACGTGCTGAAGAAAAATACAATGATTATCATATTGTCAATCCGAATATCAAGAATCAGAATATCCCTAAGAATATTATCCTTGACCTTGAGGAGAATGGAGAGGAAGGGCTGCAATCTTTGCCCAAAAACAGTGAGATTGTCATAACATGTACAACCGGAAATTCCGCCAGGAAATGTGCAGAAATTTTATCCAAAAAAGAATACCAAGTTACATTACTAGATGGTGGGGTTACCGCTTGGAAACAGTACTTAGACACAAAACACCAAGACAGATAGAAGGAACAAGAAAGATCGGGTCAGGCGATCAACGTGCTAACGCTTTTGCGCACTGAGGGTCTTACCTCGTTTTCCCAAACCTAACAAAACGGGTATTCTTCCTACCTATGAAATTCATGATATGAATGACCTCTATACCATATTAAATTTGAATCAAAGTTAATGGATTACATCAAATAGCCATCATGTGACTTATCACATGACGGCCTTTTTTATTATTTGTGGGTAGAACTGTTGGGGCTTTCTATTTGTTTGCCAGAGGACTCCTCGGTTTCATCACTTGCTTCTTCGATTATATCCATTTTTTTGTTTTCCGTTTGAAAAATATCTTTGGATACGGTGTTAAGCTTATTAACAAAGCGATTAAACCCAAATCCTACAAAAAATGCAATGCTAATCGGTGCATAAGGAGTATCTTGAAAATCCGTAAATTGTACTAAAAGGATACCGCTATGAATAATAGTAACCGCTACGACTGCCGTACCAGTAGCAAATATCGGATAGAAAATATACATAATCCATTTTCGATAATCGCGTAAATTGTCTTCCATATAGTGAGTACAGAACATATATAGATGCCTCAGGGAACCGCCAATGGCTCCAGCGAAAAAATAGTATAAAAAGATTTTAATATCGGAAATGAATGGAAAATATTTTTCTAGTGTACCAGTACCCAACATACCGACCGCAAGGAAACTGCCAAAAAACAGAAGGGAAAGGTATGTCAAAATGACCGCTTTTAACCATTTCTTCATTCATGACACCTCCGCTTGCTGCCATCCTATGCGGGTAAGCTTAAAGTGTCACTGTCTAACATCAGGATGATTATAAAAAGCAATGCCGTGACCGAAATCGTATTAACTTTAGGTAAGGAAGAGCAAAAAATGCAAAATCGTGTCCGAAGTCATGTCAACTTCGGACAAGGAAGGCCCAGAAAAGCAAAGGTGTGTCCGAAGTCGTGTGAAATAAATTAAGTTAAAATTAGAATTATTTAATTCTAATCGAAAGAATAACTCCCTGTTTTACTCAACAATAAAAATATTATGTAAACTTTTTTACTCTTTCATTAATCAGCAGAAGCATGGAGATTTATAAGTTTGTGAAAATATGACTGAAAGTAACGGATAGCTAGTGAACTACTGGGATAAGAAAACCGCCTCGTAAAAGAAGCGGCTTATTGTGCTATCGTATCCGTCGTAATCTGCTTTAGGAGAAAAGGTCATCTAACCGTCTGGTAAACGAGGGCTATGGCTCCAGAATCAAAAGTCTTGTTTTCGATCAGTTTAAGATTGATCTTCTCCTTAAGACCTTGGAATAACGGCAACCCGCTACCAATCAGGACGGGAGAAACCGTAATTTTATACTCATCTATTAAATCAAGCTGCATAAGGTAGTGTGCTAACCTAGGACTGCCGAGGATGACCATATCCATGCCAGGCTGCTGTTTGAGGTTTTTGATCTCTTCCTTAACCTCTTCTTTCACCAGTCTGGAATTGTTCCATTCGACTTTCTCCAACGTCGTAGAAAAAACGATTTTGGGTGTCTTTTCGATCCACTCGGCATGATTAAGTTCATGCTGCGAAGCTGAGGGGTCAGAAGGCACAGATGTCCAGTAACTGTGCATCATCTGATAAGTCTCACGTCCCCAAATGACAGTGTCGGCAGTACTCAGAATTTCTTTCGCGTGTTTCTCCAAGTCAGCATCGTATGAAACCCAGCCAATGTCCATTTTGCCGTTCGGACCTTCTACAAAACCGTCAAGCGAAGAGTGCAGAAATAGAACGAGTTTTCTCATTTTAAGTCTCCTTTGTTCATGAGGGATATTTTTTTCATACTTCTATACCTTCAATGTAAGTATAACCAGTTTTTTATAATTTTTGGTAAAAAAGTTCTATAAGGTACATAAGTAAAATAAAAGGGGACGGTGCCAGCATCAGACCCGTTTTGTTTTGTTAAAGAGAAGATTGTGAAGAACTACACTAACGGTACCTTTATTTTCGTGATTAGGATTGCTACACTGACGATAATACAGAGGATTGGGATGTTCAATTTGAAGGAGTTGAAAGTTAAATATCAATGGCCATTGTCACCAAATATATTAGATCATTGGTTAATATAGGTTTGTAAATCAATATACCGAAACGAATGGGCGGACTACTTTAAAAATACAATTTTCCAAAGAACTCATGATAAAATAACAATGAATGGAGGGATATTTTTGAAAACGTTTGAGGCAAAATTAAAAAGCTATGCAGAATTGGTTGTAAAAGTGGGATTAAACGTTCAACCGAACCAAATCCTTTATGTAAGAGCTAGTGTGGATACGATTCCATTTGCTAGAGCTGTCGCACACGAGGCTTACAATGTAGGTGCAAAAAATGTGTACGTGGACTATTCTGATCCTGAAATCACACTGTCACGCTATTTGAGAGCATCAGATGATGTGTTCACGGAATTTCCTGAATGGGAGCGAATTCAACGTGAGAAGTTGATTGATAAGGATGCGGCATTTTTATTTATCGTTTCCGACGATCCGGGTTTATTGTCCAAAGCTGATCCAAATCGTATTGCGAATTATCAAAAAGTAAGCGGAGAAGCCATGGTAAAATGGCGAGAGCAGCATGACGATGTTAGTTGGCTCATCTGCGCAGCTCCAAGTCAAGCCTGGGCAGATAAGGTTTTTACAAGCGAAACGAATAGCTTGGACAAACTTTGGGATGCCATCTTCAGTTCAGTACGTATAGACGAAGTTGAACCTGTAAAGGCATGGCAAGATCATATTGGAAACTTGCACCAAAAGGCAACTTATTTAAATGATAAGAAATATAAGAAGTTACATTACAAAGCTGAAGGCACAGATTTAACGATTGAGCTTCATCCCCTTCATCTATGGAGAAGTGGTGGAACCCAAAATCGACATGGTGTTCCATTTGTTGCGAATATGCCAACTGAGGAAGTCTTCACTTCGCCATTACGTTCAGGTGTTAATGGTTTCGTTTCGAGTAAAAAACCACTTAGCTATGCAGGTAATTTAATTAATGAGTTCAAATTAACTTTTGAGAATGGTCGAATTGTTGAAATGACAGCGAAGAAGGGAGAAGAAGTATTAAAAAACCTAGTAGAAACAGATGAAGGTTCACATTATCTTGGTGAAATAGCCCTGGTTCCACATGACTCACCTATTTCTAACTCAAACGTACTTTTCCTAAATACATTATTTGATGAAAATGCTGCAAACCATTTAGCATTAGGCTTTGGTTTCCCTAACTGTATTGAAGCTGGAGAGAAAATGACGAAGGAACAACTTGAGGAAGTAGAACTTAATTCGAGTATAACTCATGTTGATTTCATGATTGGTTGTGCGGATATGGACATTGATGGTGAATTAACTGATGGTACCCGTGAGCCGATTTTCCGTAAAGGGAATTGGGCTTTCTAATTGATTTTGCAGAAGAAGGAATCTTTTGTCTAATACCTTCATGGTTAAGTTTAGTTCCGTATTTGTTAGCAAACTAGGTATTTTAAAGATATCGAACAATGTATTTTCACTTAGCTTTTGGTATTTAAGATAACGGGACACATCACGTAGATTCTCATTGTTTTCTTATTTTGTTATTGCCATCTCTTGTATAACTATGTTAATATAATTTAGAAAATTCCTTTAAATTTGGTCCAGAGAGGCCAAAAAGGACGAACGGACATATATACTTGATTGGATATATGATACCCTTCTGTCCTTTGGATGGAAGGGTATTTTATTTTTGTCCGACTATCTTTTAAATCATAGTCCAGTGAGGCTTGGAAGGAGAATGTAAGAAATGAATTATCAGAAAAAAACTGTGGTAGCATCAGTAGCAGGTTTGACATTAGAAGGGATGGACATCATGTTTCTATCCTTTGCGATGTCGATGATCATCGCCGAATTTCATCTCGATATGGCGACAGGGGGGCTTATTTCCTCGATTACGAACTTAGGCATGCTCTTTGGGGGAATCCTTTTCGGTATTTTAGCCGATAAGTTTGGAAGAGTTAAAGTTTTTACCTATTCGATTTTATTGTTTGCCATCGGGACAGCGTTAACTGGAATGGCAGCAAATATCGAACAGGTCTACATCTTCCGCTTTATTGCCGGTATAGGAGCAGGCGGTGAGTACGGAATTGGGGTAACGCTTGTGGCTGAAGCTTGGCCAAAGAACAAACAAGGACGCGCCTCTTCTTATGTAAGTATTGGAGCTCAATTTGGTGTGATTCTAGCTGCACTTCTAAGTGCGATGATTCTTCCAGCTTGGGGCTGGCGTGGATTGTTCTTCGTCGGAATTATTCCGGTTCTATTCGCCTTCATGGTACGAAAAAATTTAAACGAATCCCCAGAATGGCTGGCTTCTAATATAGAAAAAAAGCAAGCTTCAAAACGGGGGAGCGTAAAAGAATTGTTTGCAACCCCAAGAACTGTTTTAACCACCATCGCACTAGCCGTCATGGCAACTGTACAAATTGCAGGCTATAATGGCTTGATGATTTGGCTTCCATCGATGCTGCAGCAGTCACAAGGGCTTTCGGTTTCCGGTTCGGCTCTTTGGACAATTAGTACGGCTGTTGGTATGATTGCCGGGATGCTAACATTCGGTCAAGTGATGGACCGACTTGGCATGAAGAAAGCCTATGGATTGTTCCTGATTGCTTCTGCGGTGGCAGTATTCTTCTACTCTTTTGCGACGGGTGCAACTGGGGTGTTGATTGGCGGGGCGATTGTTGGATTTTTCTCAAATGGGATGTTTGCTGGATATGGGGCATTAATTAGTTATTTCTACCCGGTAGAAATCCGCAGTACAGCAACTAATACCATTTTCAATTTTGGTAGAGCACTAGGGGGATTATCTCCGATTCTAGTAGGATTTATTCTGCAGCATGCCAATGTTACCATGGCAATGATCTATCTGGCTGTTCTGTATTGTATTTCGTTTTTAGCTCTGATTAGTTTAGGAAAAGGTCATGCAGCTCGCGAACAGAAAGCACTCCATACATTATCTAAAGTGATCTAACGAATGACAAAAAATGTCAGGTGAGACGGTATGTATGGTCAAAGGGGAAATGATCATGAAAAAATATCAAACTTTACTTTTCGATGTAGACGATACGTTATTAGACTTTGCTGCAGCTGAAGCGTTAGCCTTGAATCTGTTGTTTGAAAGTCGGAATATCTCGCCAACAAAGGAAATGGAAGAAAGTTATAAAAAAATAAATCAAAGACTGTGGAGTTTGTTTGAAGAAGGAAAAATATCCCGAGACGAAGTGATTAATACACGTTTTTCCCTTTTATTTAAGGAAATGGATCAACTGGTGGACGGTGTTTTATTAGAAAAGAACTATCGGGGCTATTTAGAAGAAGGCCACCAATTAATCAATGGTGCGTTTGAATTGGTTTCAGCACTACAGAACCATTATGAACTATATATTGTTACAAATGGTGTATCAAAAACACAGGATAGAAGATTACGTGATTCCGGCCTTCACCCGTTATTCAAGGAGATCTTTGTCTCAGAAGATACAGGTTTCCAAAAACCGATGAAGGGATTTTTTGATCATGTCTTTGATCGAATTCCTAATTTTTCACCAGAACAAGCTCTAATCATTGGAGATTCTCTAAGCTCTGATATCAAAGGCGGACAGCTTGCTGGGCTTGATACTTGTTGGTTCAACCCGAATGCCAAATCAAACATCACGGGTATTCTTCCTACCTATGAAATCCATGATCTGAATGAGCTTTATACAATTTTAAATTTGGAACAAAGATAATGGATAAAATCAATAGCCGTCATGTGGTTTTTCACATGTCGGCCTTTTTTATTGTGCTAATGGAGCAAGTTTGTTAAAGAAGGAAATTTTTCTTAGTTCTAGAATATAGATGATAAATAACATGAAATCTTTCGGAAGTGGTGGGATAAATAAGACAAAATCTTACTTTCTCTTTAGATAATAAAATGGAAAAAAATATAATCGACAGACTTCGGAATGAGGGGTGCATTTTTGCTGAGGTAGAAACACAGTTACTTATTTCACAGGCTGGAAGTATCGAGGATTTAATGAAAATGGTAGAAATACGAGCTAGTGGCGTACCACTTGAATACGTCCTTGGATTTACAAAGTTTTGTGGGCTGCGTATAGAGGTAGAACGGGGAGTTTTTGTACCACGTAAACGTACGGAGTTTCTGGTTCAGCAGGCAGTAGCATTGACCCATAATTGTGATATTGTTGTTGATTTATGTTGTGGGTCTGGTGCAGTTGGTGCTGCGATAGCATCTGACTTGAATAGGATTGTATTACACTCCGTTGACATTGATCCTGTCGCAGTAAAATGTTCTTCCCGCAATATAACTAACCTTGCTGGTCACGTTTATCAAGGAAACTTGTATAATGCATTACCCCATACATTAAGAGGTCGTGTGAACATAATAGTTGCAAATGCACCTTATGTTCCTACGGATGCAATACATCTACTTCCCCAAGAAGCACGCTTATATGAACCAAAAGTGGCACTTGACGGTGGAAAGGACGGACTAAACCTTCAGCGAAAGGTAGCGGAAGGGGCTCCTAAATGGCTTGCTTCTGGAGGGCATCTATTAGTAGAAACGAGTAAAATGCAGGCTGCTCAAACCTTTGAAATCTTTGCTAATGCTGGATTAATTACTAAAATAGTAAGAAATGAAGAATTGGATGCAACAGTGGTTATAGGAAAAAATTAAGGCAAAGAGTAAATTATTGTAAACAAAAAGCCCGCAAATTCAATGAACAACAAGCACTAAAAAATACAAATTGCCAGGTACGAATTTAACCGTCGTCAAAAGGAACCACAGGAGAAGCGTGCTTCCTTTTTTTTTTCGGTTAAAACATATTTATAATTCCAGAAGATGATGAAGCATCCTTTTAGGATCATTTAAAAACTGTTTCATGATCTGAAAATGATTGGTTTCTTCCAGTTTTTTCTCTTCTATTCCATCTTCGCTCAATTCATATATAAGTGAGTTTGGATACGACATAATGATGGGTGAATGGGTTGCAATAATGAGTTGGGAGTGTTGATTCACTAAGTCATGGATTCTCGTAACCATAGACATTTGCCGTAGGGGAGAAAGAGCCGCTTCTGGTTCATCAAGGATATAAATTCCATTTCCACCAAAACGATGAATAAAGGTGGAGAAGAAGGCCTCTCCATGTGACTGTTCATGAAGGGATTGTCCCCCAAAAGAGTTGATAATCTTCGGAGTACCACCACCCTGATCCAATTCCTCAATATTCGAAGCTACATTATAAAAACTTTCCGCACGTAAGAAGAATCCGTCTCTTGGCTTACTAATCCCCTTGATCAATTGGAGATAGTTTGTTAATTCTGAGTGGGAATCAAACGTGGAAAAGTTAAAATTAAAGGATCCACCCTCTGGATTAAATCCTAATGAAACGGCGATCGCCTCCAATAAGGTAGATTTCCCCATTCCGTTTTCACCAATCAGGTAGGTAACCTTGGGATGCAAGGGAAGCTGATTTAGATTCTTTATACTAGGAAGATTAAATGGATACTTAGTAAATCCAGGTACATCCTCTCTCTTTAAAACTACACTTCTTAAATAAGGGGAATTAATCACCTTGCTTCACCTACCTAACTTTTTACCATCATTCTATCATACGTGGAGGATAACCCACGCAAAAATCAGGCTTCGAGAAATAATTATGGACTTTTTTTGCAACGAATTAGAACACCTATTCTATAGAAAACTTATATATTAATTTAGAAGGTGAAAACTTATTGGTATTCGATAAACATCTTCAAAATGAAAGTACATACTAAATTCATAATTATTTGAAAAGTTTTACTAGTTGAACATTTTTAGAAGGTATTGTATTTTTTTGTGTATAAAATTACAATGAGTTACATAATAATACACTTTACTTCGATAAATTAGTAGAGTGATAAAGTGGAATATGGAGGAATAATATCATGAAGAAAGTCATCCAAATTTGTATCATTTTAGCAGTAGCTCTCATGGCAACTGCCTGTGGTACTCAGCCTAACCTACCTGAGCAATCAAAGAGTGAGCAGAGTAAAAAAGTAACGGAAGGTAATACCTTTGAAAATATAAAAAAGCAAGGCGTTCTTAAAATTGCCGTAGATGATACATTCCCACCAATGGAATACCGTAATGAACAAAACAAGTTAGTAGGATTTGACATTGATCTTGCAAACGTCCTATCAAAAGAGCTTGGTGTGAAAGTAGAATTTATCCCAACGGCATGGGATGGAATTTTACCAGGGTTAGACGCTAAACGATATGACATGATTATGTCATCCATGAATATTACAGACGAAAGAAAGAAAAAGGTTGATTTTGTAGAGTACATGAAATTAGGACAAGTGGTTGCAGTAAAAACAGGAAATCCTCAAAAGATTCAATCGAAAGAAGATCTTTCTGGGAAAATAGTCGGTGTTCAATTAGGTTCAACTAGTGAAAGTGCAGCGAAAGAGATTAAGGGAGTTAAAGAATTAAAGACTTACAATGGTTATACAGATGTATTTAATGATTTAGGTCTTGGCCGTTTACAGGGAGTTATTGTAGCAGAAGCCGTTGGCCGTTACTACAAAACGACTAAACCTGATGCTTTCGATGTGGTAGGTGGTACATTCCAAAGCCTTCCAGTAGGGATTGCTGTACGTAAAGGTGATCACGAGCTTGAAGCCGCATTACAAAAAGCAATCGTAACGGTGAAGGATAATGGAACCTACACAGAAGTGAGTAAGAAATGGTTCGGAACAGACAAATCTAAAGAATAAAAAGGTTACGGATAAATCGGAACAAGGATTTATCCGTCTTATTTTTTACCATTAGGTTTTTTTTAAAGGAGAGAGAGAAATGAAGGACTTTTTTTCATTTGCAATAACTTATCTTCCCTACTTATTACAGGGGGCCTTGATCACTATTGAAATAGCTGTAATTGGGATAGTAGCAGGAAGTTTGATAGGATTACTAATCGGCCTCGGCCGTGTTTCTAACAATAAACTATTTTCACAGATTAGCAGGTTTTATATTTGGGTGATTCGAGGAACACCTCTTTTAGTGCAATTATTCACCATTCATTTTGCAATCCCTTCCGTATTTCCTGTATTAACGATGCCGCCTTTTGTTTCCGCCTGCATCGCATTGTCCCTTAATGCGGCTGCCTATATTGCGGAAATTGCCAGGGGCGCCATTCAGTCGATGGATAAGGGACAAATGGAAGCAGCAAGGTCTCTTGGTTTAAGTTATGGGCAATCGATGAGACGGGTGATTATCCCACAAGCGTTTCGCCGAATGCTGCCTCCGCTAGGAAATGAATTTATTGCCTTAATTAAAGAATCCTCTCTCGTATCAACGATCGCTTTATACGATTTACTTAGAACGGGTCAGCAAATCATAAGTAGTACGTACCGTTATATGGAAATCTTTTTCCTAGTTGGTTTAATTTATTTAGTGCTAACTACAATCATGACATTTATCGTTGGAAAAGTGGAGAAAAAGGTAGGTGCTTATGAATGATAACATGCAAAAATGTGAAGAAAACCTTTGGTGATTTAGAAGTTTTAAAAGGTATCGATTTACAGGTCTCGCAAGGTGAAGTGGTGGTTATCATTGGACCAAGCGGTTCAGGGAAAAGTACATTCCTTCGTTGTATGAATCATTTAGAGTCTATGGATGGCGGGAGTATTACAATTAATGGAAAAATGGTAGAAAACAAAGAGGCTGCGCTGAATAAACTTCGTCAAGAGATTGGCATGGTTTTTCAGCAGTTTAATCTTTTTCCACATAGGACTGTTATGGAAAACATTATGGAAGCTCCTGTTTTATTGAAAAAAATGTCCAAAGCGGAAGCAAAGATAAAAGGAGTCGAGCTTCTTAAAAAAGTGGGGCTTGAAGCAAAAGCGGACGAATATCCAAACCGTTTATCTGGAGGCCAAAAGCAGCGTGTAGCGATTGCACGGGCATTAGCGATGGAACCAATGGTCATGCTATTCGATGAACCTACTTCTGCACTGGATCCAGAACTTGTCGGGGAAGTGCTTTCGGTTATGAAACAGCTGGCAAAAGAAGGGATGACCATGGTCGTCGTTACCCATGAAATGGGTTTTGCAAAAGAAGTAGCAGACCGGGTGATCTTTATGGATGGCGGAAATATTATTGAACAAGGGATTCCAGACGAGATTTTTGTCAATCCAAAGCACAATCGGACGAAAGAATTTTTAGGGCATATTAGATGATAGGAGGGGCCCCTATGATGAAAGATTCAATGTCAGAAATAACCTTAATGATTGAGGATAAAGTAGAAAAATGGTTTCCTAAATTAGTGGAAATAAGAAGAGAACTTCATATGTATCCTGAAATTAGTAATCAAGAATTTAAAACAACCGAAAAAATAAACGGATGGTTACAAGAATTTGGGATTCAACAAATACCACTTAGCTTAGCGACTGGGTCCGCTGCAGAAGTAAAGGGAATCAAACAGGGACCAACCGTTGCCATACGAGCGGATATTGATGCTCTCCCGATTCAAGAAGAAGCAGATGTTCCATTTCGTTCGAAAATTGATGGGGTCAGTCATATGTGCGGCCATGATGTTCATACAACAATTGCACTAGGGGCAGCGATGATTTTAGAAGAAATGAAAGATCTTGTCCCTGGGAATGTTCGAATCTTATTCCAGCCAGCTGAAGAATTTGAAGGCGGCGCAGAATCGATGATTCAGCAAGGATTATTAGAAGGGGTAAGTTCCATTATCGGTCTTCATAATGTTCCCGACCTTCCAGTTGGTCAGATTGGTGTGAAGGAAGGATTTTTAATGGCTAGTGTGGATGACTTTACCCTAACCATTAAAGGGAAGGGCGGACATGCTGCGCTTCCAGAGAAAACTATTGATCCGATCGTCATTGGCAGTGCCGTTGTGAGTCAGCTGCAAACATTGGTCAGCCGTACGATTTCATCTAAAGAATCGGCAGTTGTCACCATTGGTTCCTTCCAAGCAGGCATGACAAATAATGTCATTCCGGATAAGGCGATTCTTAAAGGAACGGTCAGAACTTCCAACGAACAAGTGCGAAAGAAAATAGATGAGGTATTTACACAACTAGTTACAAATACCGTGGCAGCCCATGGTGGGGAAGTAGAGATTCAGTATGAACATTTGCTGCCTGCTATCTATAATGATGCCAAGGTAGCAGAAATTGTTCAGTCTGCAGCTGAGACCATCGTTGGAAAAGAAAATACGGTACGGGCAGAACCAACCATGGGTGGGGAGGACTTTTCTTTTTACCAAAAAGAAGTACCTGGCTGCTATGTGTGGCTTGGTTCAGGGAATCAAGAAAAAGGGATTAAATATGGGTGGCATCACCCGAAATTTATGGTTGATGAAGATGCCATTAAGATTGGAGTTAAATTAATGGTGGTATCAGCGCTTAAATTATTGGAGAGATAAACCGTTAACTTTGGTAGAATTATCACATTTTCGTCGCCCATAAAAACATAAAGATGAGGAATCCTGCTTTTATTCGGAAGGAAACAGCAGGATTTTCTCTATACTGGCCATTCAAATGAAGGGAGAATTTCAACCGATGATAGAAAATTTCATGGAGAGTTTAAATGTAACGATTGATGCAAACCGTCTTTGGAACCTATTAATGGACCTTGGAAAAATAGGAGAAGGGGACAATGCGGGTGTCACTCGAACATCCTTCGATCAAAATGATATCGAAGCACGAAAATGGTTTCTAAAACTTTTAGAACAAGCAGAATTATCCCCTTATATGGACGCAGCGGGGAATATCTTTGGGCAAATTATCGGTAAAAATCCTGAATTACCAGCCATTCTTATTGGTTCCCACCTGGATACAGTAAATTCTGGCGGGCGTTTCGACGGCGCCATGGGGGTGCTAATGGGTGTTGAGGTGCTTCGTACGTTGAAAGAAAAGGGAATTCAACCGGAAAGAACGATCAAGGTTGTGTCCTTAACCGATGAGGAAGGGGCTCGCTTTGACTATGCTTTTGTAGGCAGTACGGCCTTAGTTGAGACAGAGTGTTCGGAAAAATTAAAGGAAAATTTAGCTTCAGCAACAGATAAAGATGGTATCTCCTATCTGGAGGCCATGAAGCAAGCCAGTCTAGCTGGGGAATATTTTAATCAGATCAATCCAGACTTTATCGAACAAGCTCAATTAGGTAAAAACGACGTGAAAGCTTATCTTGAAGTACATATTGAACAGGGAAAAGTGTTGGAAAATGAAGATTTAGCTGTTGGAATCGTGACGGGGATCTCTGGTGGAGAATGGGCCGAAGTAACGATCATGGGTGAAGCGGGGCATGCAGGTACGATCGGGATGAAAGAGAGAAAAGATGCGTTAACAGCTGCCGCGGAATGTATACTAGCGATTGAGAAAATCGCACAGGACAGTAGTGGAAGTGTGGCAACAGTCGGAAAATTGGAAGTAAAACCAGGCAGTAGTAATGTCATTCCCGGGAGAGTGGAATTTACACTTGATGTTCGGGATATATCGAATGAATGTCGTTTAAGTACGGTTACTGAAATCTATGATTCCATTCGAACAATTGCTGCAAACCGTGGTTTAGGGTGTGAAATTAGGCCGGTTCAATCCTTATCTTCTGTGATGAGTTCACCAAGCGTCATGAAAGCAGTAAAAGATTCTCTGCAAGAATTACAGTATCCTGTTTATGAATTACCAAGCGGCGCTGCTCATGATGCGATGGTGCTGGGAAAACTCACAGATATTGGAATGATTTTTGTAAGGAGCCAGAGCGGCATCAGTCATCATCCAGATGAGTGGAGTACTTTTGAAGATGTTGCCCTTGGGTGCGAGGTACTATTCAGGACAACGTTAAAACTTTTATCAACTAGTGGTCAATAGAAAAAGATGTACCATGGGGGTGGGGATCTTTTTTGCTGAATGTTTCATGATAGGTAGTATTTGTAAAACAAGCATAAATACATAAAAAAGTTGGCATTGACCGCCTTGACTGATATAATATGAAGTGGAATACGATGAAATGTGGGGGAACCGGTGATGCCGGTTGAGATTTAGTCCGTGAGACGATGACCCTTGGAACCTGATCTGGTTGATACCGGCGGAGGGAACATATTCTTAAACAATTAATTGTTTGCTGATATGCACTCAGGTTTCTTTACCTGGGTGCTTTATTTTTGTTTAAGCAAGTTTTTTGCCTTCTAACCAACACTGAGGTTCCAGTCTATTTTATTTGTTTCACTTTAGATTTTATTTTTACATAGGGGGGATTCAACATGAAGAAATGGCTAGTATTAGTCCTATCAGTTATTTTAATCACTGGATGTAGCAGCAAAAAAGAAACAGAAAACGCAAAAGAAAAAACCCAGCCGCTTAAAAAAGTCTCGGTTGTATTGGATTGGACGCCAAATACCAATCATACGGGATTATATGTTGCAAAAGAAAAAGGATTCTTTAAAAAAGAGGGCTTGGATGTGGATATTATCATGCCGGGTGAGGCCGGTGCTGACCAACTAGTAGCTTCTGGCAAGGCGCAATTTGGTGTTGGCTACCAAGAAGCGATTACCCAGGCGCGTATACAAGGGGTGCCGCTCGTATCGATCGCTGCCGTGATTCAGCACAATACATCCGGATTCGCTTCACCTGTTGGCAAACAGATTCAATCTCCGAAAGATTTTGAAGGAAAAACATACGGTGGTTGGGGCTCGCCAGTCGAAAAATCTGTCATCACTTCACTCATGAAAAAGGAAAACGCTGATGCCAATAAGGTGAAAATCGTGAACATGGGGGATACGGACTTTTTTACAGCTGTGAAACGAGACATCGATTTCGCTTGGATTTACTATGGTTGGACTGGTGTAGAAGCAGAGCTTCGTAAGGAAAAAATTAATATGGTTTACTTAACCGATTACTCTGACAAACTGGACTACTATACACCTGTTTTAGAAACCAACGAGAAAATGATCGAACAAAACCCTGAAACGGTTAAGGCATTTGTAAAAGCCGCTGCCGAGGGGTATGAATTTGCCATTAAAAATCCTGATCAAGCTGCAGATATCCTGATTAAAGCCGCACCGGATTTAGATCCAAAGCTTGTAAAGAAGAGTCAAGAATGGTTGTCTCCAAAATATCAGGATGATGCAAAGGAATGGGGAATTCAAAAGCAAGAGATTTGGGAAAATTATGCCCAATGGATGTTTGAGAATAAGCTTCTTGACAAGAAATTAGATGCGAAAAAGGCATTTACAAATGAATTTTTACCAAAACAATAGGGGGTAGAAAAACATGGCGAATTCATTAATCAGCATACAAATCATTCCGAAAACAAAGAATGGCGAAGATGTTATTCCATACGTTGATGAAGCGATTAAAGTCATTGCTGAATCTGGTGTGAAATATGAGGTACACCCGTTAGAAACAACCATGGAAGGCGAACTGCACGAATTATTTACGGTGATTTCAAAAATGAATGAACGAATGATTGAAATGGGAAGCAAAAATGTCATTTCTCAAGTGAAAATCCTTTATCAGCCAACAGGGATTACCATGGATGACTTAACGGGAAAATATCGATGATGAGGAAGAATCTTGTAAAAGGGTGGAGACCGATTTTGGTTCTCCTCCTTTTGTTTGTCATTTGGGAGATGGTCGTTAAATTAACAGGAGTGCCGGATTGGCTTCTTCCGCCGCCATCGAAGATTTTCACAGAGGCCATTGCCGGTTGGCATGATTTTTATCCAGATGTGTTTTCAACGGTTAAAATTTCATTATATGGATTTGTAGTTGGAGCATCGATTGGACTGGCAGTCGCCATTTTATTCCATCTGGTCCCTGTTTTAAGAGATTCTTTTTATCCATTGTTGATTTTATCGCAAAATGTTCCCATTATCGTTCTTGCTCCACTGTTGGTGATTTGGTTTGGGTTTGGCTTATTGCCCAAAATGATTGTCATCACCCTTGTTTGTTTCTTTCCTATTACAGTGGCTGCCTTGGATGGATTTAGCCAAACCCCTTCAGAGTTGAAGCATTATATGAGGATGGCAGGTGCATCCAAAACACAGCTTTTTTGGAAATTGGAGTTGCCGTCATCCATGCCCTCGATTTTTTCTGGCTTTAAGGTTTCAGCCACATATAGTGTAATGGGTGCCGTTATTTCTGAATGGCTTGGTGCTAAGCAGGGAATCGGTGTCTTCATGACATTCGCATCGTCGTCTTTTCGAACGGACCGGGTATTCGTTGCCATTTTTACCATCATGTTCTTAAGCCTCTTCTTTTTCTTTTTTATCGTTTTTATGGAACGAAGAGTGGTTTGCTGGCAGCCGAAAGGGGATGAGAAAAAATGAGCTATCTTCGTTTTCAAAACGTTTCGAAACGTTTCGGGCAAAAGGAAGTACTAAAAGACCTTGATTTTTCCATTCATAAAAATGAATTTGTTTCGATTATTGGCCCTTCAGGTAGTGGGAAAAGCACCATTTTTAATTTAATTGGAGGGATTCTTTCCCCAGATGAAGGGGAGATTCTATTAGACGGCCAGTCCATTAATGGCAAGCGTGGTTTTATTAGTTATATGCCTCAAACTTCTTCTCTTTTTCCGTGGAGGACGATCCTTGAAAATGTCCTTCTTGGCCAAGAACTTCAGGGTAAAAAAGATGTAGAAGCAGCACGAGAAATGTTGGCGATTGCAGGACTCTCTGATGATGAAAACGCCTATCCTCACATGCTATCGGGAGGAATGAAGCAGCGGGCTGCTTTTATCCGTGCCTTATTGAGCCCACAAGAAGTGATCTGTCTTGATGAGCCTTTTTCAGCTTTAGATGAGCTAACCCGGTTTGAAATGCAGAAATGGTTATTGGACATGTGGGAATCACATCGAAGGACCATTCTTTTTATTACTCACAATATTGAGGAAGCACTGTTTTTATCCGATCGAGTGATGATGCTTTCTGGTAAGCAAGCAAAGGTGGTTTCAACCCTAGAGGTTCCCTTTGACAGGCCGCGTCACGAAAGTATACTGCTAGATGAAAACTTTATTCAAAGGAAAAGGGATGTATACTACCAATTAGTAGGTGAAGGCAAATGAACATGATCGATGCTCATATCCATTTGGATCGCTACAGGGATGAGGAAATCAAACGGATTGTTTTGGATTCTGCCCGTATCGATGCCTTGATTTCTGTATCCTTTCATTTGGATTCCAGTAAAAGAAACCTGTTGCTTTCACAAAAATATCCAAAGGTAAAACCTGCATTTGGATACCATCCAGAACAGGCATTGCCTTCTGAAAACGAGCTGAACGTGCTGCTAAATTGGATGGACGACCACCTTGATGATATGATTGCTGTAGGTGAGGTGGGGCTTCCATTCTACCTAAGGCAAGAGAGCGGGATTTCGATTGCTCCTTATCTTGAAGTATTAGAAGTTTTTATAAGTAAGGCGAAAATATGGGACAAACCAATTGTTCTTCATGCTGTTTACGACGATGCACCTCTCGTTTGTGACCTTCTCGAAAAATATTCGGTTTCCAAAGCGCATTTTCATTGGTTTAAAGGAGATCAGAAAACAATAGATCGAATGATAAGAAACGGCTACCATATTTCTATTACCCCGGATGTGGTATATGAACAAGAAATCCAGCAGCTTGCCAGTTTCTATCCTCTCGAGCTCATGATGGTTGAAACAGATGGTCCTTGGCCATTTGAAGGTCCGTTTGCAGGGAAAATGACCCATCCCCATATGATGGAGGAATCCATTTGGAAAATCGCACTGATTAAGAAACTTTCCGCAGAGGAAGTTTCAGATGTCTTACACCAAAACACAAAAGGGTTTTACCAAATACCAACTTGAAGCTACCGATCAAACATTGGTAGCTTTCTTTATTTTTGTAAATATTGAACAGGAAACCTATGGATTCATAATGTTCCAGTGAAAATAGTTAATAAATGACCTTGATTTTAAAAAATGTTAAAAAATGACCAAAACATCAAAAAAGGCCACCAAAAATCAAATTTGGTGGCCTTTTTAGACGTTTTGACAACGAAATGGGCTTCAAATTTGATTTTTGGTGATTCGCATTCAGCTGCTAATCTCGCTATTGTAAAAGTACGGGACGGCGCTTTTACATTAGTCTTCGTAACGGACAAGGTATAAAAAGGTTTCATAAAATATTCACTTCTTAATGAAAATTCTATGACCTTTTTAATCAGTTATTTCTATATAAAGATGAAGGTATTATTCAGAAGAAGGGTAGTGGTTGAGGATGGCAAAGTTTAGAAAAGTGCGTATTGATTTTTGGATGGATCCAATGGTTTCGGAGGAAATGACACCAGAGGACAGATACTTTTATTTATATCTTTTAACGAATCAGCGTAGTACTCAAATTGGAATCTATCAAATTACAAAAAAACAGATGGCCTTTGATATGGGCTATTCGATTGAAAGTGTTCATGCATTAATGGAACGATTCATCACCCACCACCAGCTGATCCGTTACAATCCTGAAACGAGAGAGCTGGCCATTAAAAACTGGGGGGAAAATAACTTTGATAAAGGGGGGAAACCAATGATGGATTGTATTTGTTCCGAATTAAAAACTGTCAAGGATGCTTCATTAATTCAATATGTTTCAGAGTTGATTCTAAAAAAGGATATCCGCAGCCTATATGAATCTTTTGGTAAAACAGAAGAGTTTAATTTCAGCAAGGATATAAGTGACCAAGATGAGAACCTTACGGATCAAACTCTTGATTGGAAAGAAATTGACGATACGTTGACCAATCAACATACCATACGTGGACAAGAAGAAGAAAGAGAAGAAGATAGAGAAGAAGATAAAGAAAAAGAAAAACAACAAGAAGTTCTTTATCCCCAAATGGAGAGTATTCCAGATCGTGACGATTCCATACATAATAACCAAAAACTTGTCGATGTAAAAGAAATTATTGAGTTTTGGGACAACAATGGATTTGGTTTCTCAAACATGAATGGAAAAGAGCAGCTGTTAGCTTGGTTAGATGATTCTAGCTTCTTACAGCCAAAAGAGGTGATTCTAAAAGCGATGAATATTGCTTGTGCCAATAACAAGCGAAGGCTGAGCTATGTGATGGGGATACTGAAGAACTGGGAAAATGAATCTTTACTGACCGTAGCAGATATTGATTCACATTACGAGAACCAAAAGTCCATACCAAAGCATAGGCAATCACATGAAACGGTTCCTGGCGGAAGACCGATTCCAGGTCGATTTAAACTTGACATTACGGCAGGTGAAGAGGAATGAGTATCGCTGAAAAGGCATTTTTAGGAACCTTGATGAAGGCAGAGTATTTACTCCAAGATACCGTTATTCAACCGGAACAGCTAGAAAGTACAAGGCATCAAGAAATCATGCGACGAATGCTAGAGTTAAATCAAGCGGGTAAGAATATCGATTTGATCACATTTACAACCCTACCCGACCTCCAATCATTAGGAGGAATGTCTTACTTATCGGAGCTGTTATCGTTTGCAAATCTAGAGAAATTTGACGGGATGGAGAAGCTGATTCTTGATCTGTGGAAGGAACGAGAAAAGAGAAGTATCTTAACGCTTGCAGCCATGAATGATTGGTCCATTTCGAAAGTCCTTGCTGAACTCGATAAAATTAACCAACTGAAGATGGACGATCATACATCCTTACAACAAGCATTGGTAGATATCTATGAAGCACCCTGGGAAGATCGAATCTCGCAAGGAAGTGCAACAACGGGTATCAAGGAGCTCGACGAAATAACGGGAGGCTTTCAGGGCGGGGAAGTGACGATTCTAGCAGCCAGACCATCCATGGGAAAATCCGACGTGATGCTTCATTTTGCGAAGATGACGGGTTGGGCCGGGTTTCTGCCACTCATCTTTTCCTTAGAAATGCCTGAAAAGTTGATTACCTCGCGATTAATGGCTTCAACAGGGGGCTTTAACCGCACAAAAATGCGGGATCCAAAAAGAATGCTGAATGAAATCCAAAAGAATAAATGGTCGGATGTGATTGGTAAACTCTCTGAAACCCATATGCAGATTTTTGATGGGGCGGGACAAACGATGGCTGAAATGAGAGCGAAAACGAGAAAGCTAATGAGCCAATTTCCGTACAAGAAACCGATCCTTTTTATCGATTACTTAACACTGATTCAATCGGGTCAAGCTTATGGAGGGAATTCCCATTTACAAGTATCGGAAATTTCCAAATCTCTTAAAACGATGGCAAAGGATTTTGATTGTCCTATCATTTGTTTGGCCCAATTAAATCGTTCGGTGGAATCAAGAGCCGATAAACGACCGATGATGTCTGATATCCGGGAATCGGGCAGTGTGGAACAGGACGCAGATGTCATTTTGTTCTTATATCGTGAAGCCTATTACAACAAGGAAACGGACAATCATTCCCTTGAAATCATTGTCTCGAAAAACCGAAATGGTCCAGTAGGTAGCATCCCTGTCAATTACAACGTGAATACAGGAAGAATTGAGGAGCAGAAGGAAAGTCCAACGCTTGTATAACTGCTATTTAGCCAAAAATATCTTATTTCGAGGTGTGATCACATGATTGTCAAAGAGCTTTATATGGATTGTTTCTATTACGAAGAAGCCTCCTTGGGCTATTACATCCATCATTTACTTGCTGAGCAGAAAATTACTTTAGATGATAACATATCTAAAATAGACTTAGAACAAGCAGATCATCAGAAAGTAAGAGAAATGTTTCAAAACAATACATTAGGTTTTCATAAAGTTGGTATCTACTCACTGAAGATGAACCAGACGGATTTTGTCTTTATCTTTGCAGCTAGTCAGCAAGAGGCAATCCAATTTTATTTCAATAAATTCCATCAAAACCCAATGAACTGTCACGAGTATTCGCTAGATTTCCAGCTCGATAGAGGAAATGATGCGATTTCGTTTCGGGACATGAGGAAGGAATTCGATAGTATTCCAGCTATAGCGGGGTATTTTAAGAGAGAAGGATGGATGTGAGAGTGGGGGGCCACTTAAACACTAATATATACTTCTGGATATGTGTGTAGCCAAGCCATCTTATAAGATATAGTAGAGAAGAACATAAAACGTATTGAGAGTCTTTTTATATAGAAGTGGGGGATATTTATGAGAAGAATAATATTGACGACAGAGAGTGGTGCGGATTTACCAGAAGAATTAGCTGATAAACATAATGTCCAAGTAGTTCCGATGCATGTGATTATGGATGGGCAAGATTACTTAGATGGTACGTTACCTGTCACGGATATTTACGACTACTACGAGCGGACAAAAAAGATACCCTCGACAACATCGACAAATTCTCATGAGTATCTTGAATTTTTCAAGAAGATTAAAAGCGATTTTCCAGATTGTATCATCATACATATTGGGTATACGTCAAAGGCATCTTCTTCCTTTCAAAATGCGATCATTGCAACGGAAGAATTGGAGGATATTTTTCTAATTGATGCGTTGAACGTAACAGGTGGATTAACAGCGATTGTGATGTATGCGGTTACTTTATTAGAGAATGAACCGTCCATTGACCCTGCCCAATTCGTAGTGATGATTGAATCAAAGGTTCCTAAATCCAGACTGGCATTCGTTCCCGGAAGTTTAGAATTTTTAAGAGCTGGAGGGCGAGTTAGTAATCTAGCTTATCTTGGTGGAGCTTTGTTAAAAATTAAGCCGCGTATTGAATTAATGGATGGAAATCTTGTCTCAACAAAAAAATATCGTGGGAAAATGGAAATTGTTTCGGAAAAACTCTTCCGAGATTATTTGGGCCAATACAACATGGATAAAGAACAACTGTATCTTATTTACTCGATCGGACTTGATGAAAAGATTAAGCAGAGGATGGATGAAATCGCAAAAGAAACAGGTTTCAAAAATGTAACATGGATTCAAGCGGGCGCAATGATATCGACACACGCTGGGCCTGGCGGAATTGGAATAGCAGGATTAGAAATTTAGGGGATTTAATGGTTGGAACTTAATGAGATACTGAAGCGCGGGTCAAGGTTTTCTATTGAACCAGTGCTTTTTCTTTTGTGAATATTATCCAAATTGTGCTAATCTTAAATCATTACAAAAGGAGTGATTCATTATGGTTCAATTGATTCCAGAAATAACACTGAATGATGGGCTTGCGTTACCGGTGATCGGGTTGGGTACATATAAACTGAAAGGGAAGGAAGGAGTCAATTCAATCATAAGCGCAGTGGAGAGTGGATACAGATTAATAGATTCAGTTTATAATTATGAAAACGAAGGCACGATTGGAGAAGCGGTTCGACGCAGCGCTGTCCCAAGAGAGGAATTAATAATTACTTCGAAACTGCCAGGTCGCTATCAAACCTATGAAAAGGCAGTTACGACCATTCAGGAATCGCTATACCGTGCCAACCTAGATTATTATGATTTATATTTGATTCATTGGCCAAATCCTAAACAGGATACATACGTGGAAGCATGGCAAGCATTAATAGAGGCAAAAAAATCGGGACTGATTCGTTCGATTGGTGTCTGTAATTTCTTACCTGAACATATGGAGCGTTTAGAAAAGGAAACAGGTGCGAAACCAAGCAACACAAAGAAAATGGCATGAAGAAAATAACATTGCAACGGAATCCTGGAGTCCATTAGCTCGAGCAATTCAAGTGTTACAAAATGTTACCATTCAAAAGATTGCTGACAATCATAACAAGTCAATTTCACAAATTATTTTGCGCTGGCACTATCAACTTGGGGCCATTTCCATTCCTAAATCATCATCACCTGCACGGCAGCTTGAAAATATATCTATTTTTGACTTTTCCCTCAATGAATCAGAAATGAGCATGATTTCAGGATTAACTCGCCCTAATGGCAGAATAAACAATCAAGATCCTGCGATTTATGAAGAGTTTTAAGCCATATTTTGAAATAGTACAAAAATCATTAAAGTACTAAAGTAACCCAAGGTTTAATCATTTTAATAGTTCCTAATCTATTCCAAAGTTCGATATAATAAAGGTATTATTTCAATATTGGAGGTACCTTAAATGCCCGTACACAACAAACTAGTTCGAGATCGTATACCAGAAATCATCGGAAATACAGGAAAAAGGTTTTCCACAAAAATATTAGACAATCATGAATACATAATAGAACTAAGAAATAAGACACGTGAAGAACTCGACGAATACCTATATGCTAAAAATGATGCAGATGCCATTGAGGAGTTAGCTGATTTATTGGAAATCATTTATGCTTTAGCAGAGTGTCATGGAGTATCTTTTAGCGAGCTAGAAGAAGTTCGACAAAGGAAGGCGGAAAAGCGTGGGGGCTTTATGGAAAAAATCTTCTTAATTGATGTTGAAGATGAGTAAGGTTCAACTGATCACCAAAAACCTTGGCAATCATTTAATAGAAAAGCTAGAAGATGCAAACACGATTTGTATTCTAGCTTCCTTTGTTATGAAGTCAGGTGTTGATTACTTAAGTAGTGCATTAAAAAAGGCTGTGGAAAACGGTGCCGAAATTAAAATCTGTACCGGGGATTACTTATTCATTACACAACCAAAAGCCTTGGAAGAGCTGTTATCAATAGATCAAAGAATAAATCTTAGAATTTGGAAAAGTAATGGTGTTTCATTTCATCCTAAGGCATACCTATTCCAATCCAATGAACATGATGTTTTGTTTATTGGTTCTTCTAACTTATCAAAATCGGCTTTACATAATGGTGTGGAATGGAACTTGTTGGTTAGTGATGAGCAGCAAGTATTTGACGAAGTACAATCCGAGTTTCTTAAAGTTTACTATTCAGATCAAACCGTGCCATTAAATCAAGAAACGTTAGAAGAATATCGAAAAGGATATGATAAATACCACCGTAATCATCCGAATTTAGTTCAAAAATGGACGGAGCTTGAAGAATTAGATTTAATGCTGCCAGTAGAGAAGGAGATTGCTGTTCAGCCAGAGGTAATTTTTGATCCCTCAGTCGGTTATGGGGAAATACAACCTAGATTTGCTCAGGTCGAGGCATTGGAGGAGTTAAACAAAACTCTTGATGAAGAATATAATAAGGCTCTTGTAGTGATGGCCACTGGGTTAGGGAAAACCTATTTGGCTGGCTTTTTTGCACAAACTTTTAAAAAGGTCCTATTTATTGCTCACCGTGAAGAAATTCTTCATCAGGCTAGAGATTCTTTTAAGAAAATAATGCCTGAAAGACAATTTGGAATCTATAATGGAAAGACCAAAGAAGGCCAGGCTGATGCAATCTTTGCCTCCATTTATACATTAAGTCTGAAAAAGCATTTGGAGATCTTTCAGCCAGAAGAGTTTGATTTAATTATAATTGATGAGTTTCACCATGCTGCAGCAGATTCTTACCAACGGGTTCTAGAATATTTCCGACCGCGATTTCTTCTTGGAATTACTGCGACTCCTGATCGTAATGATAACAAAGATGTATATGCGATTTGTGATGGAAATGTGGCTTTTCGCTTAGACTTCCTGGATGCCATTAATCGGAACTGGTTAGCGCCATTTCAATATTTCGGTGTGTATGATGATACCGATTATAGTCAAATTACTTGGCTCGGTAATCGCTATGATGAAGAAGAATTACTACAAGCCCAGTTACGAGAAGAGTTAGCTCTAAAAGTACTTCGTGCTTGGGAGAAGAATAAACAGACGAGGACATTAGGATTTTGCTCATCCATAAGGCAGGCTGACTTCTTATCAAATTACTTTAATCATCATGGTTATCGAACTGTTAGTCTTCATTCCCAGCAAATGGGTATGAGCAGAAATAAAACTATTTCTCAACTTTCAAGTGGTGAAATTGACATTATTTTTACAGTAGATTTGTTTAATGAAGGAGTAGATATCCCTGCTGTCGATACTCTATTATTCGTTAGACCCACTGAATCTTTAACTGTTTTTACCCAACAAATAGGGCGGGGACTCAGATTACATCCTGGCAAAGAATCGTGTGTCATTATTGACTTAATTGGAAATTATCGTAATGCGGATATAAAGTTAAGTCTATTCGATACACAACCAAATGACGGGAAAACTAGAACTATCGAACCCACGCTGCCATTTTACTGTGAAATAAATTTAGATCTAAATGTGATTAACCTTCTTAAAGTAATGTCCCGAAAGCGGCAGCCGCGTAGAGAGAAGTTGTTCAATGACTATATGGATCTAAAAAGAGAGCTTGGAAGAAGGCCATCATATTTGGAATTGCATTTAAAGGGTGCTTCCGATTCTCCTCAATATAGACAGGAATTTAGTTCATATTTTGGATTTCTTAAATGGGCAGAGGAATTAACGGATGAGGAGATAGAAATATACAATCGGTACGAAGATTGGTTTGTTGAAGTAGAAAAAACAGGAATGGCCAAAAGCTATAAAATGGTTGTCTTATTGGCGATGCTGGAGCGGGAAGCCTCGAATTGGTATCATCCCATATCATCTAGAGAAGCTGCATCATTTTTTCATCATTTCCTAATGGAAAAAGAACATCGCAAAAGGATCGATTTTTCAGATAAAGGTGCTAAAAAATTATGGGAGTATGATGAAAAAGGAGTTAGCAAACTGATCGCTAACATGCCAATGACAAAATGGAGTGGCAGCTCAAAAGGATTAATTACATATGAGAATGATATTTTTAGGATTAAGTTTGAAGTAAAAGAAGGGGAAGACCAAGTTCTTTACGATTGGACAAAAGAAATATGTGAATACCGCCTTCATTATCATTTTGAGAGGAAGGCAAAAAAGCCCCTTTTTATTTAAAAGGGGTTTCTTTTACCATTGGTTTGATGATGCCAAATATCCACTTATTTAAAACTCATAATTCTTTCTAAGTTTTCTAAAATAAAACTTTTTCCTATATCATTAAACACAACTTGTTCATATTGTCTGTTATCAAAATACCTTACTTTAGAGGATATACCATATCCTTCAGATTTTTCATTGGTAATGGTCCTAACTCTACCATCATCTGTTTTTTCCTCACTTAAGATGCCAATTATTTTTAATTGTTTATTTATCTTCATTCCACTTATCCTTTTAACTATGCGGGTATCAATAACCTCATTTATTGCATTTGCAATATCGTTAATACCTATATCCCCATCAGGAAATTTAACTTTACTTTTTTGATCTTTAGTAATGGAAAATTTATTTCTCTTTGGCCTTGGAATCTTCGCCAATTCAGATTCAATATAATCCACTAGAAAAAATATTGATCTGATGACTCTTGGATCATTTAAGAAGCTTTCTTTACTTATTGGAACATTATTAATGGGGTCTATACCATCTGCAATCTTATATAAAATTTTCCTGGATTCATCTAATCTTTCAAAATCAATATTCATTTAAATAGTCCACTCCTTGTCTGGCAGCTAAAATCATTTTTTCTTTAGGACACCCTTTTTAACAAGGTTAACCAGTGTCCCCTTATTTTTATATCGATTATAAGCAATTAATCTATTAAGATCTTTAATAGTCAATTGTGTTGGATCAACCGCTAGTTCGAATTCCGGCTTGACCTTTTCAATTAAAGAGAGGGCGTATTCCATCTGCTTTTGGGTTAGGGTGTTTTCTACTGGGTCAGAGGATTGTTTTTGAACCTCTTGGTTATTCGTCGCCGTTTGAAGTGATGCGGCATGTTCCTTAATCCTTAAATCCACTAATGCCTCCACTTCCGCATGATTAACATATTTAACCTCTGGTTGCGGCGGTTTTTGAGTTGTTTTTAATAATTTATCTATGAAACCCTTAATCAATGTTTTCACTCCAATTTCCTTGAGATCTAAAGTCCTATGTATGTATGAAAATTTACTCCTATTCTATTATTAAAATAATAAATGAAAAAAACAACACCTTTGGGGAATATTGTTTATTTTAGTAGAAAAATGTTTTGTAATAGTTTGGGAATATAGCAAATCCTTGTAATTATTTAGGACGATTGCACTAATTGTAGTATAATGGAGAAAAATGCAAATTTTGGAGCGGTTATTATGGCGATTACGATTCCCGAGACCATTAGATCTACTGCCACAACGGGTGAACGGTTGTTTTTCAGAACTCTAAAAACGTATCTTCCTGATGATTATATCGTGTACTTTGAACCGGAAATCCAAGGAAGACGACCTGATTTTGTCATTATCGGACCAGATCTCGGTATTTTGGTGTTGGAAGTGAAGGATTATACTAAAAATACGCTTTGGCAAATTAACCATGAAGAATGGCATATTGTAGCGACTTCTGGTGATCAAGCCATCATTAAAAGTCCAATGAAACAAGCCAGAGACAATATGTTTCATCTGGTGGACGTGTTGAAAAAAGACAAAAATCTTGTTCAATTGGATGGGAAATATAAATTTTCATTAAAGTTCCCATACGGACATGGTGTGGTTTTTACTCGAATGTATTCCAAAGACTTTATTAAAGAGGGACTGTATTCTGTTATTGAGCCTAATCTTTGTTTTACGAGAGGTGAAATTGACCCTGAAAAAGACGAGTTTTCAGAAGAAATTTTAATGGAGAAAATACTCAACATGTTTGTGGTCCCATACCGCTTAAAAGAATCTCTTTCGATGGAGGACATTAATGCCATACGGTATCACTTATTCCCAGAGGTTCGGATTAGTGCAGAATTTAAAGCACCAGTTCCATACCAAGATCAACTGCTCCTTTCTCTTCATGATATTAAAACCATGGATCTGCATCAGGAGAATTTAGCGAAACAAATTGGGGATAAGAACCGATTGATCCGAGGAGTGGCTGGAAGCGGAAAGACAATTATTTTGGCCAGCCGGGCGAAGATGTTGTCGAAACAAAATCCCGATTGGAAGATTCTTATCCTTTGTTATAATATTTCTCTCTCCAATGCAATCCAGCAAATGATCAATCATATGATGAATGAGCCTGATGATTTATTTGATTTTGACCCAACCATTAAGGCCGTGCGTAATCAAAACATTATCGTTCGGAATTTTCATTCATGGTTAAAGAATGATCTTAGGATTAGAGAGCAGAATCTATCAAGTATTATCGACAAGATTGAAAAGAAAGAAACCATTCTTCCTTCCTATGATGCAATCTTGATTGATGAAGGGCAGGATTTTGATGCAGATTGGCTCCGCCTAGTTAGCCTGCTTATAAATACGGATACTCAATCCTTATTATTGGTAGAGGACCGGGCCCAAACGATTTATAGGCGAAAGCGTTCATACGTACAGGATACTGGTTTAAGTTTTCAAGGCAGATCAAAGGTGTTATCTATTAACTATCGAAATACCTCCCAAATCGTTAAGTTTGCCTGGGATTTTTACCGTGAGCATTCGATGTTTAAGAATAAGGTAGTCAATCGTAATCTGGATGGTGAAATCATTGCTCCACAAAGTACGAAACGAAAAGGACCGGAACCAGGAATCATTAAAGCAGCTAATTTTTTTGACGAAATGAAATTGGTTGCCAGACAAATTAAAAAGCTGCATGAAGAGAAGAAAGTACCTCTGGAAGAGATGTTAATTCTTTACCGAGTGAAGCGTACCCATAAATATCCGATTGTGGATCTTATTAAACGCTCGTTAGCGGAATTGGGATTGCCTAATTACTGGATTACGGAAAATGACGTTACCAAACGATCATTTGAAAAAGAAGATGGCAAGATCAAGATAAGTACCATTGATAGCAGCAAAGGCCTCGATTTCCAAGCGGTATTTATCGTTAATGTAGATTCCATGCCGTTTCCATTGGAAGAGGATAAGGAAAGAGAAGTTTCTTTATTTTATATAGGAATGACAAGGGCGAAGGAATATCTCTGCTTGTCTTATTCCGGTGAATCTGAATTCACAAAATATCTGGATCGGATTTTACTGGAGAGGAACCAGAAGAAAATTGGCATTGGAAATATAAAATAAATAAAAGTTAAAAAAAGTTGTTTAATAAATTCCTTATCATTCAGCTTTTTTATTTAACAGCATGAAATTTAAATCGAATGAAAAAGGTAAGCGGGATCGTAACGTTCGCTTACCTTTTCCTATTACTGTTTTGATGGAATGACTAGCTTTTGTCCGATATAAAGGTAGGCAGTGGGATCCAGTTTATTGGCATCGACAATTGCTTGTGCAGTTACGCCGAATTTTTGAGCAATTTTCCAAAGCGTATCTCCGGAAACAACAGAATAAGTGGTTGTCACTGGCAATTCGGGCTGCGCTACTCCTGGGATGATTAGCTTTTGGCCAATATAAAGGTAGGAAGTGGGATCCAGTTTATTGGCATCGACAATTGCTTGTGCAGTTACGCCGAATTTTTGAGAAATCTTCCAAAGTGTATCACCGGATACAACAGAATAAGTGGTTGCTGCTGGCAATTCGGGCTGCGCTACTCCTGGAATGATAAGCTTTTGGCCAATATAAAGGTAGGCAGTGGGATCCAGTTTATTGGCATCGACAATGGCTTTTGCAGTTACGCCGAATTTTTGAGCAATTTTCCAAAGCGTATCACCGGATACAACAGAATAGGTGGTTGCCGCTGGCTGTTCGGGTTGAGATACGGGCGCAGGGACTTTTAATTTTTGTCCTATATATAGATATTTGTTTGGATCAAGGTTATTTAAGGTAACAATTTCAGAGCTGGTCGAGTTGAACTTGGCTGCAATCTTCCATAAGGTATCGCCACTTACGACTATATAATCAGTCGTTGGCTTTGTCGAAGACGGTTCGGTGACAAGTTCAACATCACTCACATTAATTGTTCCTGTGACCCCTTCTTTAACAAGAACGGTGTATTTTCCATTCTCTATCGCTTCCGACATAAGCGGGAAAGTGTCTCCTTTTATAGCAGTATAGCCTTGCCCTGCAGGATCAACGCTCATTTTTGCTGTTTCGCTTATGACGCGTACTCTTTTTTCAGGCTGCATTGGTTTGATTTCGTACATGTTTTGCACCCTCACAGCGCTAGGAAACGTAATATAGCCGCTATTTGGGCCTTCGATCACATTCAACTTGATATAGTAGCTTCCGTTTGGTACTTTTCCGCCCATGATGTCTGAACCATCCCATTCAAACGTGTGAGTGCCAGTTTCAAATGATTGTTCACTTACAACTAAAGCGGCATGGGCTCCAGCAGCATTTGCGATATAAATGGATAATTTCGCAGGTACTGCCAGTGTAAATTGTCCTGTGACCTTATCGTTTATTCCATCTCCATCAGGAGTAAACGATGGCGATTGGAAGGAAGCATCTGTAACCATTTCTTTTAATCTTGATACCGGAATATAATAATCGGCATCTTTGATTGTAATCGTGCCCGATCGCCAGGTTAACGGTGTTGTGGAAGGATAGTTATAGGCTGTTTCGATAGTTTTAAAAACAATCTCATAACTACCATCCATTACTATCCTTCCTGTTTTATCTGTGCCATTCCAGCTTACCGTATGGCTTCTAGGAGATAGGCTTTCCTTGCTGCCGGTATATATTTCATCTCCGTTCATATTACGAATTGTCAGCTGAACTTCAGCAGGACGGTTTAAGTTGAACGGAATTTGGACTGAGTTTATTTGTGTTAGTCCGTATTTAGGTGAAAACACAGCTGGATTTGGAGAAACACCATCAATCAATGGCTTGGGACTTGATTCCGAGACAACGGTGAGCTGCCCAAGCGGATATCCTTGCATTTGATTGTATTCCTGGTCTGTTAAATATCCTTTGATTTGATATATACCTGCAGGAAGAGGTGCTTTTTTCGTATCATCCCATGGCACCCAATCCACTTTGTGTACGGTTTTATAGTCCAAAGTCGATAAATTAATTTTTGTTTGAATGCCATTCCCTACGAGAAGAAGATACCCACGAGTTGGCACACTGGTTTGCAGCTGAATGGTTGTGTAGCCAGGGACTCTGCTGCCTTGAAAGGCAACGGTAGAAGCAGAAAGATTAAATGAAGTAACCTCAATCACTCTAGACATAGGCCGGTACCTACTATATCCCACTCTGTAACCTCCGAAATCCATTCTGGGGGAACCGCCGTATCCCATTCTGTAACCTTCGAAACTCATTCTCGGGAAACCGCCGTATCCCATTCCATAACCTTCGAAACCCATACCGGGATAACCGCCGTATCCCAATTCGAATAATCTATGCATGTTTAAATCCTCCTCGAATTGTTTCGTAGTTAGTTTATGTGTCCATTTTGAAGCAGGCATAGATACTTGCCTATATATAAATGGGCCTTTTTAAATAGCGCACAATTTTCGTTTCTATTTTTAACTTTTTGTATAGGAAAAAGGGGTGGGGGAGACGGAGCTGAGCTGTCCTCCTGTTTCGATTTCACCTAGAGTCGAAAAATGAAATCGTTTCCAAGGAAATTAATTGTTTACCACTGAGCATGGCTCAGGTTATAATGAAATTTATTATTTTGGAAATCGAAATAAATGCACAAGCAAAAATACTTCTTTTTTGGAAAGGCGATGACCATTGAATAAACCTAGTGGAAAAAAACGAATACAGCTGGCCATACTTCTTGGATCACTGGGATTGTTAGGACCTTTTACCATCGATACGTATTTACCGTCTTTTCCAACGATTGTAAAAGATTTTCATACGACGGCTTCCCTTGTACAAATTAGTTTAACCTCCTGTTTATTAGGATTGGGATTAGGGCAATTGGTGATTGGTCCTTTAAGTGATGTAAAAGGCCGCCGACAACCCTTGTTAATCTTTATCAGCTTGTACTTACTTGCTTCTATCACATGCGCGGTGTCGTCCAATATCTATTTCCTTATCATCGCTCGATTTGTCCAGGGCTTTGCTGCTGCCGGCGGACTTGTGATTTCTAGAGCGATTGTTCGGGATCTCTTTAGTGGGAGGGAACTGACCAAGTTCTTTACGATGATGGTATTAGTAGGTAACCTCGGGCCGATTGTTGCACCGGTTGCTGGTGGGGGGATTCTTGCTTTTACCAATTGGCATGGGGTTTTTATTGCGTTAGCTTGTGTGGGTGCGGTGTTACTCTTCACTGTTGCTTTAAAATTAGAAGAAACTCTGCCAACAGAGAACCGTGTTCCAAGCAATTTACCACAAATTATGAACAACTTTGGTTCTTTATTCCGAGATCGAACGTTTATGGGATACGCACTAACTTCAGGATTTACTGCTGCAGGAATCTTTGCCTATGTATCTGGGGTTCCATTTGTCTATCAGAATATTTACGAAGTCACACCGCAGCAATTTAGTTTATTGTTTGGGACCAATGGATTAGCATTAATTATCGGAAGTCAATTGGTCGGCCGCTTTGCAGACATCATTCCGGAGCGGACATTCTTAAAAATCGGTTTAGCCATCGCTAATTTAGCCGGTGCCGGTTTACTTATCGCTCTTCTATTAAACGCACCACTTTTTGCAGTTGTGATTCCTATTTTCTTCTTTATAACTTCCATCAGTATTATCGGAACCACGTCTTTTACTTTAGCGATTGAAACACAAGGACATATTGCGGGCAGTGCTTCAGCCCTTTTAGGATTATTGCCATTTTTACTTGGCTCATTAAGTGCTCCACTTGTGGGAATAGCAGGGGCGTATACAGGCGTTCCGATGGGCGCCATCATTTTAGGCTCAAGTTTTCTGGCTTTCCTTTCCTATTTTGTATTGGTACGCAATGCAACACTTGGGATACAACTATCCAATGACCAGTGCACAGTAAAGAAATCCAGTATCTAAGAATATAAATTTAATGGCGTACACATGTTGAATGGAACCTTTAAAGAGCTGCCCTAGTCTAGGCAGCTCTAATTATTATGGGCAAATTTAATTAATTTGCAAAGATATTGACCTTCATTTATGAGCTTTGCTTATCCAGCAACTCTGCAAGTTTCATCTTAACAGCTTCTGAGTCCGTTAAGAAAAAATAAGTAGCACCATTAATGGAATATGGGTCAATAAACCAAATGCCTTTATTGATAGCCGACCAGTTGTAACGTACCAAACCAGTATGTTTCTTAAAGAATCTAGCGGCCTGTTGAATGGAAGGACATTCTATTATAAGTTTTTCCCCTTTATAAATATTTACCGGTATCTCCGTTTTGCTTTTAAAATTAGTCTATATTTTCCTGTTTAAAGTTTTCTTTTCAATCTTCCATTTTCCCATGATTCTTTGCATTACTTACAATTATTAATATTGGTGATATTAATAGAAAACTCCTCAAAACTTAATTGTCCTAAGGCAAACTTCATACTTTGAACAAATATACGTTCATTTTTAGTTAGTTCACGTTTTGCTTCCTTATCAATCCATTCATGCTCAATGTCCAAAATATCTAAAACATGCTTTTGTTTTGAAAAAGCTTCATAATATCTTAATCCAAATTTTCTTTGGGAGATAGCGTCAATATGAATGCCATCTGGATTGGCTGTTAAGCCTTTTGATGTTACAAAATAGCAATTTTTTTCGGTATGAGCAACTTTATATAATATCTGGTTTATTTGTTTATATTCTACAGCGCTTTTTCCAAATCCGACCTCACCAAGGTAATGTCCCAACTCACCGATCATAATCGGGATATCTGGTGCATTCAATTCTTTTCTCAAGTGTTTAAATAATGAAAGCAATTTATCTTCATACGTCTTATACCGTTCACCATAACTGTCGCTTTCTCCTTGATGCCACAGAATTCCTACTATTTCACTTGTTTCCATAGCAAATTTTGCTTCAGAAATTGCATGTCTTGTTAATGGACCATCAATTGCCCACTCATCAATAGAGCTTCCTCCCTCGGCGCATGTTATGACCCCAATGGACTCGCCCGGATGATCATCTGTCCAAGCCTGAGCAAAAGAGGCTGCAGGCCCAACACCAGATACATGCCGATCAAAATTAAGTGGTTCAGCCATCATTTGCCATCTGCCGTTTCGCAACATTTTTATGTGCTCATTATAAATCGGCGGTACATCCTCGATAAATCCTCTGCCTGCCATATTTGATTGTCCGATTAATAATATAGATTTCATAGAAAAACCTTCTTTCTTTTTTTGCAAAGGTCTAATTAGACCAAATAAGATTAAGAGTATAGCTTAATTAGACTTTTAGTCAAGTCGATTTTGTCTTTATTCAACTAAATGGGCCTAAAAAGCTTACCGACAAACCATTTGCAGTCAACATCTTCATTCCTGAATTCATTAGAAGGTGGAAAGCTTCGTGGAAAAGAAAATCTACGGGGCTTTTGTAGTATCAATAAGAGTAATAATGCTAGACAACATCTAAAAAAGTTATTATTTTTATTAAAGAAGGTATGGGATATTATGAAACTATATAATGAATTCTCAGATAGGAAAAAAATTGGAGGAAATATTGGTCTAGATGAATTAATCGTTGGTTTGAACTTAACTTTTTGGTTAATAGTTTTGATAAAATGTTTGGTCATGGCTGGGATGAGGCTGAACCTGATGATGGGAAGATGGAGGAACTTTTAAACTGCGAAATTGATAGATATAGGAATTAAATGAAACTATCGAAGATTCAAGGGAACGATTTCTTCTTTCGGGGACAATTGGAGTTTATACAATAATTTAAACAGGAACCCTCGAGATTTGGAAGACACCCTTAGCATTTTAAGTAGGGATCGATAAGGGGGTATAGGGATGTACATGTTTTTTTATTTACTATTAGCCATAATCGGCGGGACTTTAATAGGAACTCAAGCAGGAATCAATGGTGTGTTGGGAAAAAGGATTGGCGTGATCGAAGGTAGTTTTGTTTCGTTTTTTATCGGAACCATCATTCTCTTATTACTCGTTATTTTTTTTGGTAAAGGAGATTTATTAAAAGTAACAACGGTTCCGAAATGGCAGCTAATTGGTGGAGTGCTTGGAGCCGGATATGTAACGATTATGGTTGCTGTAGTACCAAGAATTGGTGTGGCTTCAGCCATTACAGCTGTCATTGTTGGACAGTTATTAATCAGTGTGACACTTGATCACTTTGGGATTTTTATTAAACAACCAATACCAATTGATTGGTACCGCATCACAGGTTTAATCTTATTACTTATCTCGTTGCTTTTGATATTTAAGGGGAAGAGTAAATGGTTTTGAGTTAGTGAATTAAAGCTTGGTGAAAAGCTGTGAAATAAAAGTTAAAATCGCCTTGCTAAGGTTTTCCAGTTCTGAAAAGGTGCTGCTGTGAAAAACATTTTTTAGTCATAATCTCCCCTTCAAAAAAGTAAAAATGTTATAAGGCATATATTTATCCAAAATATGCATTTTATTAAAAAATCTTTTAACCGCAATTATGGGTTTTATTCCATCATGATAAGGGGGTTTTCAGGTGAAATCGGTTGGAATCTTAGGCATTGGTCAAGCTGGTGGAAATATGGCGGAGATAGCAGCATCTATGGGTTTTCAAACAGCTCTGATTAACACAAATAAACGTGATGGTGTAGTAAACACTAGGGTGGAAAAGAAGTATTTTGTCCCGGGTTATAATGGTGCAGGACAGAGTAGATCCTTAGGATTACAAGCGGTTCAAGAACACTATCGAGAAATGATTGATTTTGTTAACAGCTCCTTTAAGAATCTAAAGCTGTTATTGGTGGCCTTTTCAACAGACGGTGGTACAGGATCTGGGATGAGCCCTCTTTTAATTGATTTGTTAATTGACCAATTACCTGGCATCAAAGTTGGTGCTATCGCCATCATACCTGAACGAAACGTATTAGCGGGAAATCGAATCAATACGGCAGAATGTATCGAAGAGCTTTCAAAAATAGAAGCAATTTCTTCTGTTTTCTTGGTAGATAATGATCAGATGCGCAAAATGAAGCCGCAATCAAGCAAACACGAGATATACCTCTCTGCTAATCATCAAACGATGGAGGCCATTTGTCATCTCCTAAAAATAACAAAAAAGAGTTCTATTTACGGTAATTTCGATAAAACCGATCTTATGAATATTCTTGGAACAAGAGGTGTAACCATCATCTCTTCCGCTGCTATTACTGACGCAAAAACCACTGCGGATGTCTCGACGAAAGTACAAATCTCATGGGCTAACTCCATATTCTGTCCTGTTGAATCACAAGGTGTCATTCGGGCAGGGCTCATATATGAAGGACCAGAAAATATTTCAAAGCTTATTAATGTACCTTCCATCTATGAAAGGGTTGGGGAACCGCTACAATTATTTGAAGGGACATATATCTCAGAAACTGACCCCACTATTACAACCATTCTTGCGGGGTTGCCCTTCCCAACTCGACGGCTCCTTTCCCTGGAACAATCTTTAGAAAAGAACAAAGAACGATTGAAGAACCTTGTTAAAAAAGAACATACCCAAAAATATGAATCCACAATAAGCTGGGCATCCGACTTAAAAGCTAAAAAAACAGAGAGACAGTCGGTATCCATATCCTCCAAATTAACGAAATATAAGAAGTAATCAGGCAAAAAAGGCATGCGTCAATTCCCATGCCTTTTTGTATGTCACGCGATGACTCTTAAATTCTTGTGAACCTAAATATAATGAGCATTTTCGATAATATGCTTTATATTATTAAGCTGAAAAGCTCCATATATTCTGTTTTTGGTTGTTAACTCATGGATAAAAAACTGGTGTAACTGCTCTTTATTCGTCAACCGTTTTACGATGCTGTGATCCGACCAATCGTGAACCTCTTTTTCATCGTCATTAAAGAATAGCAGGGGATGGATCCAAGTTGGAATATCTTTACCTTCTAAATAATTTGATAGGCTGACGGCTGACTGCTGAATCTGGCAAATTGGATTTTCATATGTAATTACCTTTAATGCTCCCGTCTCATCTCGATTAAATACAATCGATTCCTCTTTTTCACTGTCTACTAACTCTGCTAAAAAAGAAAATTTGTGGCTGCCCATTCTAGTTAATCCTAATACGATGTGGCCAGTCCAGTCTTTTGTCTCTATAACATATAGACCCGTTGATAAAAGTACCAAGTGATCGATCTGCCGGGCATTTCCGTTACCTTCTGGAATAAAAATGTTCGGCATAATAATCATTTCATCTGCTAGAATGATCTTTTTTGAGATTAAGTCGGCTTTAAAATTTTCTAGTATCTGATGGGTGAGGATTTCTCCTTGATTTCGAAAATTTTTCCGAATCTCTTCATTTTCGATGATCAGTTTTTCCATTTCACGTTGGTACGACTCGTTCATTCGCATAACCTGCTCATCAAATTGAGTGGCTGCCGTTTCCATTGAAGCCTTTTGTAGTTCTTTCAGGGCCTCTAATTCTTGGTGGTAGTCATTTCTCAGTTCTTTTTGTTTTAACTTTTCCTTTTTTACCAAATATGCTAACCAAATGACAGAAGCAGCAAGTAAAGTGGAAATAATTAACCAGATCATTTATTTTCTCCTTAACTATCAGTACATATATTTGTTTAATAGCTTTTTAGTAGCATTTTATCTAACTCACGGACCTCATCATAGGAATTTATTAATCTCTCTGGTACCAATGTTCTGCCATAGTCCCAGGCATTGGTTTCTATTTTACCTAGAAGCTGTGCTTTCTTTTCATCCTTGAAATACTTTAAAACTCTTAAATCATGTTTGTTGTTCTTAAATGCTAAATAATAACCGAGTTGATGATATAGAATAATTTTAACACAATCTTCATCAGACTCTTTAATTTTAAAGATAATATTAGCAATGTATCCATTAATTTGTAAATAGTTAAATTTAATTGTATTAGTCGATATATTAAAACTCATTGGTGCAAGTAGATTATTGTTGATTTCATAATCAATAGTTAATTTGTGTTCTTGTAATGTATGTTCAATTATTTTTTCAATATCCCTAATATAAAGCATTGTGTCCGACACGACCTTTCAAAATCTGCTACTCTTTATTTTTAGGAAAAGAAAAAGGAAAGTAAATCCTTCTATCTTCCTTTAGTCTATTTACCTATCGCATTTTTTTGGGTTGATTTCATTCGTATATCCATTCCATCATTGACCTGTCATTGTGGTGCTATTAAAAAAAGACTCAAGGATGAACCTCATCTATTTATAGATAGGAGAGTGTCAGCAATTGTTTTCTAAGTTCATCCTGTATATAAGTACATTCCCCCATAACGTAAAATGGCTTGGGGTTTTCCTCAGCCATTATTATAACTTATTATTGGAAAATACAGCCCTAATGTCTTTTGAAATCAACTTTTAAGATTAGCTTTGGCTAACTCTTCTCTGTCTGATGCTATTGGAGGCTGTTCTAACCATCTATTATTTATCATGATATTGGAGCCATCTTCAGAATATAGCTGGATTTCTACCATCAATCTGTTATACATGAGCCCTATATCCACTCTGGGGCTTTGAGCAATACCTGTCCCATAATACCCAATACTCAGCCCGATTAAGGTGGTTGTAAAGAACATCATTAGTTTATCCGAAAAAGTATAAACCGTGCTATTCGTGATTTCTGTTGCCCAAGTTGTGGGAACTGGAAGATAACTTTCTTCAAATTTTTTCCCGAATAATTTAATATGTTTTTTCGCAATTTCAATCCCTCTGACAAAGAATTGTTTTACTTGTTTATCCTGAGCAACCTGGCAAAATCCTGCTAGAGTCGCTGCTCCTAAAGAATTTCTTTGAATATTTGCAAATATATTGGCTATTTCAGTTACTAGTAATGGTCTTTTATCGCCAATAATATCCCAAACAAAACTTTGCTTTTTTACAAAATCTACTCTTTCTAAATTCGGCATATACGGAGACCTTATATAAAGACCTTTTGACAAAAGTAAGCTTTTCGTCTTGTTAAATAATTGTATGGTTTCAGAGATACACTCCATATAGAAATCTGTTATGTCAGCTCTGGAAGAACCAGATAAACTACCTGAGTAGGTGGTTAGCCCAATCATTGACATTTGATTAATAAAATTTAATACATAATTGTCGGAGTATAATCTGGGTGCAGTTAAATCGACATCCTCCTCTATTTTAAAACCATGAGGGAAAGCATATTTTTCCTCATTAAAAATAGAAGTTAGTTTTTCTATGTGTTTTTTTGCGAGTTCTAAAGCATATTCAATGACAGGCTTAATCTCTAAGTCCTCAGCCTTTTCTAAAAAATAGGAAAGAACACAAAGGCTTCCGCTGTCATGCATATATTGTCCCCAAAGTTGAGCAATTTCCATTGATGTTAACCTAATCTGTTTTCCCTGCTCCATTATGTTTTTCCTCCGAATAATAAAGTCATATTTCCTTTATTTTTCTCAAGACTTCTTATTGTATACGTATCCTTCTAAAATGAAAATCACTTGACTATTGAGCAGGGGATCATTCTTCTTGATCCTTTGATTCTATCCTTAAACAAAAGTTATCGTAAAATGAAAAAAGAACACATTTGGGTCATCTGCCAATGTGTTCTCCTTTAACTATCTACTATTCGTTTTAATATGAACATAAAGGGTAGGATTTTTCCTTTCTACATAAATTTGATCTAAGGTTAATCCGTATATCTAACACCTTTTAACATCATATCCACTTTTACTTTTGTATCTTGAACAATATTTTTTCGAAATTCCTTTGCTTTTTTGAAGGCTTCCATCATTCCTGATGCAATGATCTTAATTTCTCTGGTACCGACCGGTTCTTCTAGAATAAAAATATATTCTTTCATGCCTCTTCACCTCGTAAGTTGTAATTTTAATATAATTATATATCACTTTGTAAGCGATTACCACAAAAAATGTGAACGTTTTCACACACTTTTACTAACTTTTATTATTTGATTCTGCCAAGTATACAATCTAAAATGAACTATAATAAATGCAACGAATGGGTGAGCTGAGAGTTGGGATGAAACCATCCTGCTATATCATCTGTCATACGTGTTTTAGTGGAGGTAAATTAAATGACAATTATTCCAACGCAACAGCGTGATAAGGTGAGTTCTTATAAAAATCTTCGGTCTTTGTACGAGAAAAACATCACGGTGAACAGTATTTCCGAAACGATGGATACTTGTCATCTTAATGATGATGCGGATAGCATTAAAAGTATGATGACGATAAAAGATTATGATGTTTTGGGTGTGGAAGATAACGGAATTGTGATTGGCTATGTTGTAAGAAATGAATTGGAAGACGGAAGTTGTAAAGAGTATTATCGGAGTTTTAGTCCAACTGAACTTGTCTCAGAATCTACACCGCTTATCGATACTTTATCTATCTTTAAAGAGATCGAAAGAATATTTATCCTAGAAGGGAACCGGATAACAAAGGTTGTGACTCGAGCAGATCTCCAGAAATCTCCGATTCGAATGTTACTATTTGGCCTGATTTCGTTGTTGGAGATGCACCTTTATCGGATTATTAATGATTATTTTCCTGAGGATACTTGGAAAGTACATTTAGGTTCCAATCGAGTTAAATATGCAGAGGAATTATATTCTCTTCGCAAGTCACGGAACGAAGCGATTCAATTAAGTGATTGTCTGCAGATTTGCGATAAACGTGACATCATTCTTAATGAGGCTCCGTTACAGGAACTTTTGGGTATTGAATCAAAAAGCAAAGGGAAATCTTTCTTTAAAAAATTAGAAAGCTTACGAAACAACTTGGCGCATGCTCAGAATTTGAATACCAATTATTCTTGGGATGAAATGTTCTTATTAATTGAACAGACGGAGAAATTATTAGGGAAATGTGAAAAGATTTGATCTAGATTTTCTATTGATAAGAGAAGAAGCATCACCTATTTACTGATGGGTATTTTTACAAATGGCATTTCTGTAGAATGAGGAATGCTTTTTCTTTTTGCTTAAAGGTAAGTCGATTTTCCCTAACATCAATAATGCATTAAAAATAGATATCTTTTTATCGTAAAACAATAAAAAATATGTTAAAATCAAGTGACAATAATGAAGTGAGGTGCTTTGTATGAAACGTGGTTCAACACTCTTTTTAAAAATAGCTCTTATACTCATAGGCTTGCCGGTTCTTGCTTTGTGTATCTTTTTGGTACCGGAGATAGCGAAGTTTGCTGTAGATTTGTATCCGGATCATGCTTATTTGAAATATCTCGTTTTCCTCGATTTGTATGCAACGGCAATCCCTTTTTACTTTGCTCTGTATCAAGCTTTTAACCTTTTACACTACATTGATCAAACACAAGCTTTCTCAGAGTTATCGATTAAGGCTTTAAAGTATATAAAATACTGTGCCATCACATTCAGTGGCATCTATGTGATTGGCATGCCCATTTTTTATCTGATCGCTGAGGCAGATGACGCACCGGGAATCATCCTAATCGGAATGGCCATTATTTTTGCCGGACTTGTCGTTGCCGTCTTTGCTGCTGTTCTCCAAAAACTCTTACAAGAAGCGATTGATATAAAATCAGAAAATGACTTAACGGTCTGAGGTGAAAACAATGGCGATTATAATCAATATTGATGTGATGATAGCTAAAAGGAAAATGAGCGTGACAGAACTTTCGGAGCGGGTTGGAATCACGATGGCCAATCTTTCTATCTTGAAAAATGGAAAGGCAAAAGCGATTCGATTATCGACGTTAGAAGCCATCTGTAAAGCTTTGGACTGTCAGCCTGGAGATATTTTAGAATACAAAGGAGACGAAGACAGTCTAGGATAATTAATGGGGGAGTTTTAACGTTGGGAATAGGAGGAGATTTTTCGTATCTATTCCCATGTAGAAAAGGTAGAATAGGAAGGGAAGTTATCTGAAATTGCAGGAGGTTGTTAGGTATGGCGAGAGATTTGTGGTTAAACCTGCCAGTAAGAGAGCCCGAACGAGCAAAGGAGTTCTATACGCAGCTCGGTTTTCGGTTGAATGAGCAATATGCAAGCCAAGATGGCTCAAGCTGCTTTATCGTCGGCGACAATAAGGTTGTTTTAATGCTCTTCCCAGAATCTACTTTCCGCAGTTTTACGGGAAATGCTGTGGCGAATTCGTTGCAGGGTACTGAAGTATTATTCTCTCTGGGGGCAAACTCCAAGGATGAAGTGGATGAGCTCGCCTTGAAAGCCGAACGTGCGGGGGGCTCTGTATACAGCAGGCCGGGAGAAAAGGGCGGTTGGATGTACGGCTGCGGTTTTGCTGATCCAGATGGTCATCGCTGGAACGTATTGTATATGGATATGAGCAAAATGCCGAAGGGCTGAGTACCCGACGCTCAGTGTGTTTAAATAACTAGGTAAATGAAAATGGCAGGTATGGATCTAACAACAATAGATCACACCTGCCATTTTTTTTGAAAAAATTATCTTAAATCACATTTGATTCATATGACTTATCAATCAGATAACGTTCTATAAACTCAGCTAGTCCATCATTTTCGTGATGTCCTGTTACAAAATCAGCTACTGTTTTAACTTCATTGCTTGCGTTCCCCATTGCTACACCTGTACCGACATGACGAAGCATTTCTATATCATTAGGTCCGTCTCCAATGGCTACAACTTTGCGAACTCCCTAAACAATTAATGATACAATAAGGGAACGTAAGATATAACAGTATGTAGAAAGGAGATCGACATGAAGCTAATTGATGAGTACTTTGAAACAGCAATGGAAGCCTGGAGTATGATGCAAAAGACGTCTGGTGATGAAGGGGCAGAATGGGCAGAAAGATTTGAAAGCTATTTTTATGAATTTATTGATGAGTTGAAAAAGTGGTGGGAAACGCTTCAACCAAAGCCAACGATTATAGAAGAGGCTGAGGAGTTACCTGAAATAAAAAAGTGGATGGAACAAATCCCTGCTCCTGTACAACTAAATTTTCTTACCGAATTAGAGGATATTTTGGAAGGATTTGAAACAGAACGGTTTGATTAAGAAGTAGAGTATGGTAGGAAAAAAACACTCAATGGATAACGGGTTCCATTAGGTATTAGTTCGGTTCTATTATAACCAAAGGTTGATTTCACTTTGTTTGAAAAATAAACGGAAAAATTCCGGCTAAATTGGGAAATACCCATATTTCCTTAAAAATAAGGGAAGCTTTTCCACTTATATTCACCAAATCTTTAGATTTTGTCTAATTAAGAGTAGTTAAGCGTAATATTCCGCTTATTTCCACTCCTTAAGCTTCCCTAATATACATTAGGCGGAATTTCTCCGCCTATGAATTCTCATACCTACACAAAACACGATTCGGTGAAGGCGGAAATGGATTGCAAACTGGATTGGTTTTTAATCGCGCATAGATCCTGCCTCTCGGGAAGTCATTGCACCTTGACCTGCGCTCACATCGTTTTGAATTTCTTGTTTAACCTCTTGTGCATCCGTTCCAGCAAATTCTGGTTTCATAATCGACCCCACATTTTTTTTAGCATTTTGCTTCTGTTGCATATAAATCCTCCTTTTTTTTTTGTTTCACCATGTTATTATTAGCACTGAATCGAAAATAAAAACGATTGATTTCCTACCCAATGGCAATGACATACAAAGATTGTAAAAAAATTATAAGAAATATAGAGGAAAAACTTATATGCGAAAAAAACTATGTTATAGTCAGACTTATTAAAGATTTTGGGAGAAGCTAGGGAAAAAATGAAGATGTATAAGTTAAAGAATAATTTTAAGAATTTTAAAAAAGGAACACAATTCTATTTGATTGCTGAATCGGAATTTATTGGGGTTAAAGATTTTGTGTTACGAACGCAAGACTTAGCAGTCCGGATATCAATTAATGAACGGGAACTGCATAACCATTTTATTTTATTGAAATATGGCAGAACGGATTAACCAGTTTATTCTATTGATGTAGCGATGCAATAGATGCAAAATATTTTTTTATTGTTGAAAATGGCCTATTTTCAACAATTTTAGAATTACCTTAAGGAGTGGTTGAAATGGCACGTGTTTTATTTATCAATGCCGGGTCAGAAGGGCATGTCAATCCAACGATTGGAGTTGTACAAGAGCTTATTTCGCGCGGGGAAGAGGTTGTGTACTTTACAATAGAAGCTTTTCGGGACCGAATAGAGAAGACGGGGGCTACGGTACGAACATTGGATGGCCAACAATTTATTAAGGCCTTTATCTCGGGTGGAAGAAACTATTTACCGGAAAGAATCAACGGTCTTTTACATACGGCAGATATTGTCATACCAAGTGTGCTTGAACAGATTGAAAGAGAACCATTTGATTATATCATCCACGATTCCATGTTTGGTTGTGGACGTATACTTGCTCAAATTCTTCAGCTTCCAGCCATCAATTCATGTACTTCCTTTGCACAGACAAAGGAATCATTCGATCAAATGTTGGAACAGCAGTCTAAAAACATTCCTCCAGAAATGGGTAAAGAAATAAACGATCAATATCAAAGTTTGACGGCAAGGTGCGCGGAAAAATATGATGTCAAAATTCATTCCCCTTACGAAGTTTTTTGTAATCCGGCACCCCTTACAATCGTATATACCACCAGAGAGTTTCAATTTTTTGGAGAAGCATTCGACCAAACTTACAAATTTATTGGTCCATCTATCTCTACACGATTCGATCAAGAAAATTTTGAACTTACAGCCATCCAGGAAAAGAGACCCATATATATTTCTCTTGGTACGGTCTTTAATCATGCCATCGACTTTTATAACCTGTGTTTTGAGGCATTTGGAAATACTAATCATACCGTGGTCATGTCGATTGGGGACAAAGTTCAACTATCTGATTTAGGGGAAATCCCTGAAAACTTCATTGTAAAAAATTATCTTCCACAAACGGAAGTATTGAAATACACTAAATTATTTATCACCCATGGGGGAATGAACAGTACTCATGAGGGGCTTTACTACGGGGTTCCGCTCATCGTCATCCCACAAAGCGCGGATCAGCCGATTATAGCCGAGCAAGTGGCCAATATCGGTGCTGGTATAACATTAAAAATGCAAGACTTGACTGCCAATCAACTACGTGAAGCCGCTGATCATGTGTTAAACAACTCATCTTTCCAGATAGCTGTTTCAAATATAAAGGAATCCTTTCAACAATCGGGAGGTTATCACCAAGCAGTGGATGAGATTTTTCATTTTTTAAGTCACAATCATGAATAAATAAGAAATAGAAGGACCACTATTGATCCTTCTATTTTTTATAGCAAATCGTGATTTAGACGTATTTTCGTAAAATCTTTTCCAATGTTGAAAAGAGAACGGATAAATCATCGTGAGTATCTTCAACAGCTGTTTCTTGTGCTGTTTCCATTGTGGCTAAAGGATTGGATAGATTACTTTCAACATCTTCAACAGTAGTTTCTAGCAAAGTTTCTACAGTTTCAAAAGGAATAGATAGATCACTTTCAACATCTTCAACAGTAGTTTCTTGCAAGGTTTCCACTGTTTCTAAAGGAATGGATAGATCACTTTCAATATCTTCAACCATTGTTTCTTGCGAAGATAATGGATACGCTAGAGCCATTTCAGCATTATCCGTAGATTTCTTTTGCGAAGTTCTCTTTTTGTTATTGGTCTTATTGTTTTTGTTTTTATTGCTTTCGTTTGATTTTCCGTCTTTGTTATGTGATTTTTGTTTATCAGCTTTTTCTTCTTCAGCTTTTTCAACTATTAATCCATAACTAATACTCCTAATGTGTATTAGAGATAGGCGAACGATTTCCTGATTATTGATTAAGAAAACAGAATCATTCTCTACCTCCGTGAGTACCCCCTCTAATTTCTCCGGGCCTCCACGATTAATTTTAATCCATTTAAATTTTAAGGAGTCCAGCAATTCTTTGAAATTAGCAGCTTTTATAAATTTGAAGTCTTTGGGGACTTCAATGCTTAATTTCATAGACCCTTTAATATTATCTGTAAAACTTCTAATATGTTTACTATTGTAGTAAACAAGACCATCATCTTCCGTGAGAAGGACGATAAGATCATCACTAGCATCCATTAACATCCCGATTTTGGATTCGGGTCCACCTCTATCAACCTTGATGACTTTCCCTATAAAACATTTCATCGTGTCTTTATCCATAAAAATTCTCCCCTTAAAATTAATGAATTATATTTACACTGCATGTATATGTATCTCGGGAGGATGTTGTCCTAAGAAAATAGCCTGTTTTAATCCAAGCTTTAGAGCAAATAGGTGGAAATACTAGCTCGATTTCTCTAAAATAGAAGAGTTTTTAAAACATTAAACAGAAAAAATTCTACCTGTTTTTGGGGATATTAATAAATATTGAATTGAAAAAGATTATGACTCTAAAGACTCTAAAATGTGGAAGGATTAGAAATATAGAAAGGAACCTTCGATGAACACAACATTAGAAATGCTAATCCATTTATTTGAACGAGCGGCCTTGCTTTTGATTTGCCTGTTTTTTATGATACGGATCCCGAGATTTAAGGAGTCGCTTCAAAAAGAGCGCCACTCTGTCACAGAGCGAGTTGTCATCATCCTTGTGTTTTGCTTATTTGCCATTTTTGGAACGTATTCAGGGATTAATGTGGAAGGATCACTTGTAAATGTCAGGATTATTGCAGTCGTTTCTGGCGGGATCTTGTTTGGACCCTGGGTAGGAATTATTACTGGTATTGTTTCAGGTGTCCATCGATATTTAATCGATATTGGTGGTCCCACATCGATTCCCTGTCTAATTACAAGTATTTTAGCTGGGGTTGTATCGGGTTATATTAACCGAAGAGTGAAGAGTTCCTTACGCTGGATTTATGGAATCGCGGCAGGAATGTTGTCCGAAATGTTGACGATGTTACTGATCCTAGTGATGGCAAATCCCTATGAACTTGGTTTGGATATTGTTTCGAAAATCGCCTTGCCGATGATTGTTGGGGAAGTAAACATCGGACTCATTGTTTTACTGGTGATGAGCGTTGAAGGTGAAAAAGAATTGATTGCAGCGAGACAGGCAAAGATGGCATTGGATATCGCGAATAAGACCCTTCCTTATTTTCGGTCTATCAATTATGATTCCCTGAAGGAAATTTGCCGGATTATCAAGGAGGATATCAAGGCCGATGCAGTTGCGATTACAGATACACAAAATGTGCTCGCCTATGTGGGCTTTGGAGAAGAACGATATGTCATCGGTCAGGAAATCATCAGTGATTTGACGAAAGACGTGATTCACAGCGGGAAGTTTATTATTCGGAATAACGTGGCCGATCACCATACACCCCAAATTCACTCCCTGCTCATTGTCCCGTTTGAGGAACATGGAGAGGTGACGGGAACACTTAAAATTTATTACCGTAAAGCTTATAAAATGACCTATTCGCTGCAGACGATGGCGATTGGGCTATCGCAAACCATCTCCACTCTTATGGAGGTTTCTCGGATTGAACAGATTCGATCAGCAGCGAACAAGGCGGAGTTAAAGGCACTCCAAACGAAGATTAATCCGCATTTTTTATTTAATGCCCTAAATGCGATTGCCTCCACAACACGCAGAAATCCGGACAAGGCGCGTGAGTTAATTATTAATCTCTCTGGGTATATGCGTTATAATTTAGAAGTTAATGATGAATTGATTGATCTTCATAAAGAATTAACGCAAATCCGTGATTATGTGGAAATCGAGAAGGCTCGTTTCGGGAGCCGATTAACGGTGGAATACGAGATTGACGATGTCCAGGTCAACATACCGAGTCTGCTCATCCAGCCATTAGTCGAAAATGCCATTATCCATGGAATCTTAAAAATCAAAGGTCCTGGAGTGGTGAAGATTGCCGTTAAGGATCTGGGAAATAAAATAAGAATTAGTGTAAAAGACACGGGCGCGGGAATTAGTGAAGATGTCATTGAACAATTGTTCCAAGATAATGTACCAGCCAACAAAATAGGCTTGTATAATGTTCACCAACGCGTAAAACTAATCTATGGACATGGATTGGTCATTCATCGTTTGTCACCAGGAACCGAAGTTTTTTTTGATATCGTAAAGGAGAATCTATGAGAGCAATCATTGTGGAAGATGAAGTTCCAGCTCGTGAAGAACTGGAGTATTTAGTTGAGGCCTATAGTGAAATTGAAGTGACCCATTTCTTTGATGATGGTTTAGATGTGTTGAAATTTTTGCAGGAGCATGAAACAGATGTGATTTTCTTAGATATAAATATTCCTTCTCTTAATGGGATGTTGTTAGCAAGTACAATCAGTAAATTTACTAAAAGACCTTATATTGTCTTTACCACGGCTTACAAAGAGCATGCGGCACAAGCCTTTGATCTGGAGGCCTTTGATTATATATTAAAGCCCTATGACGAGAAGCGGATTGCTGCGATGTTAAGCAGACTGGAATCGGCCTTTAAACGCGATCACCTCGAAACATCGCAAGCGGTTAGAAAGCTCGAATCTAGTCTTAATACTCTAAGCCAGCCAAGAGAAATAGCAGCGAAGACTACGAGTCGGATCAATTTGAAAAAGAATGATAAGATTATAGTTACAGATGCGAATGATATCTATTACGCCATCGCTAGTGAAAAAGTGACATTGGTGTACACGCAAGAGGAGGAGTACACCATGCCAATGAGCATAACGGAATTTGATGCACTTCTACCGGAAGACCTTTTCTTTCGCTGTCACCGTTCTTATACGGTTAACCTGACGAAAATCCGTGAAATTGTCCCATGGTTTAATCAAACCTATATGCTCCGTTTGAAAAATCTCCCAGAGGAAATTCCGGTCAGCAGAAGTAAAGTGAAAGCGTTTCGACAAATTATGCATCTATAACAGCCATTCATTCCGAATAATAGCCATCTCATTCTGAAAACAGTTTCTCTTTTTTTTTCGGTGCTATGATGATGATATAAACAAGGTCAACTAAGGTTTCTGATGTTGAACAATATCATTTTTATAGAAAAGAAAAGAGGAGATCGCAATGAAATCAAGGACAGATCAACGATGGCTGATTGTGTTAGGAACAATTATTGTACAGATGGGATTAGGTACTATTTATACTTGGAGCCTATTTAATCAGCCGTTAGTAGAACTCTTTCATTGGAAGTTAAATTCAGTGGCTATTACTTTTTCAATTACTAGCTTCGCCTTGGCCTTTTCAACGTTATTTGCCGGGAAGCTGCAAGATAAATGGGGACTACGTCGTCTCATTGGATGTGCAGGTCTTGTGTTGGGAGTAGGCTTAATCCTTAGTTCCCAGGTATCGTCACTGTGGATGCTTTATATTTTGGCAGGAGTGGTCGTTGGAGCTGCAGACGGAACAGCATATATTACTTCCTTATCCAATCTTATTAAGTGGTTTCCAGAGCGAAAAGGCCTTATTTCAGGAATTTCTGTAGGTGCCTATGGTACAGGAAGTTTATTATTCAAGTTCATTAATGGTTCACTGATTCAATCTGTTGGTGTGACTCAAACCTTCTTTTACTGGGGATTAATCGTCATGATTTTGGTAGTGGGTGGTTCATTCCTTGTTCGCGAAGCAAAAGTCAGCCAAGCGACACAAACGCTTGGAGCTAGCATTCAAAAAGATTTTACAGTGAAAGAAATGCTTAAAACAAAGCAAGCTTATCTATTATTTATTATTTTCTTCACCGCATGTATGAGTGGGTTATTCTTAATTGGCGTCGTGAAAGACATTGGCGTTCGATTGGTCGGTCTTGATATTGAAACAGCTAGTAATGCGGTGGCATTGGTTGCCATCTTTAATACAAGCGGGCGTATCATTCTCGGGGCATTATCAGATAAAGTCGGTCGTTTAAAAGTGGTATCAGGTGCACTTCTTGTTACCGCAGCAGCAGTGACTGTATTAAGCTTTATTCAATTAAATTATGCCTTATTCTTTATCTGTGTTGCCGGGATTGCCTTCTGTTTCGGCGGAAATATTACCATCTTCCCAGCAATAGTAGCAGATTTCTTCGGATTAAAAAATCAAAGCAAAAACTACGGCATCATTTATCAAGGTTTCGGAATTGGAGCCATTTCAGGTTCATTTATTGCTTCTGCTCTCGGGGGTTTCCTTCCCACCTTTAAGCTCATTGCGGTACTAAGCATTATCTCACTACTCATTGCCATGACGATTAAGGCACCTTCTAATGGTGAGCCGAAATCAAAAGAAAAAGGAAATCAACAAAAGGTTCGCAGCCTTTCACCGGAGACACGAGCAAGTTAATAGCGAACTTTAATAATAAGGCAACGAACTCAAATGGGTTCGTTGCTTTTTGTTGTACGCCCAGCATGGGT
>NTXX01000091.1:60107-60588 GCA_002559145.1 Bacillus sp. AFS006103 | reverse complement strand
ATTCCGGTCCTCGGCACCATAGCTTTTTAAATGAAGCAAAACGGGAAGTAGCTCAGCTTGGTAGAGCACTTGGTTTGGGACCAAGGGGTCGCAGGTTCGAATCCTGTCTTCCCGACCATTCTAAATTATTATACGGGGCCTTAGCTCAGCTGGGAGAGCGCCTGCTTTGCACGCAGGAGGTCAGCGGTTCGATCCCGCTAGGCTCCACTTATACGGAGGAATACCCAAGTTTGGCTGAAGGGATCGGTCTTGAAAACCGACAGGCGGGTAACACCGCGCGGGGGTTCGAATCCCTCTTCCTCCTCCATTTTCATTTTTTAAATAATATTGTCGCGGGGTGGAGCAACGAGCATTGCTTCATTGAATATTCTGCGAGTTGTATCAATCGAGCTGCTACTTGCATAGGTTTACTGAGATTGATACAGTTCATGCAACTATGAGCATGATCAAATCTATATTATTTCTATTGTCGCGGGGTGGA
>NTXX01000091.1:0-60048 GCA_002559145.1 Bacillus sp. AFS006103 | reverse complement strand
CCGTCCGGACCGCCATTTTTATCCCAGTAGGTTATCTACTGTTATATTATAGATTTTTTTTACAAAATACATATTCTTGGCTCAGTAGCTCAGTCGGTAGAGCAAAGGACTGAAAATCCTTGTGTCGGCGGTTCGATTCCGTCCTGAGCCATCATTAAGTTAAAAGGGGTTTCCCCAATAATAGTTAGGCAGCATAGCCAAGTGGTAAGGCAGAGGTCTGCAAAACCTTTATCCCCGGTTCAAATCCGGGTGCCGCCTCCAAATTTTAATATGCGGGTGTAGTTTAGTGGTAAAACCTCAGCCTTCCAAGCTGATGATGAGAGTTCGATTCTCTTCACCCGCTCCAATTTGGGCCTATAGCTCAGCTGGTTAGAGCGCACGCCTGATAAGCGTGAGGTCGATGGTTCGAGTCCATTTAGGCCCACCATGATATTATTCCGCAGTAGCTCAGTGGTAGAGCTATCGGCTGTTAACCGATCGGTCGTAGGTTCGAGTCCTACCTGCGGAGCTTTTTTTGAAACGATGGAAGAATTTAATTGTGCTTAAAATATTAACCACCTTTGAGAAAATATTTACTTTCTCAAAGGTGGTTTTTCTTATGTGCATTTTGAGTTATTCGTAAATTACCCAACGCTGAGGGTTGATCATTCTATAGTCAGGTGGGAATGGTCGAGTGGGGGTAATATTGCTTGTACAGGAGAATGGTGGGAATATTTTTAGGCATAGTTAATAGAACTTTGATGGGCTCTGGGAGCCTGTTTAATCCGCACTTACCTCAAATAAGTGTGGAATTCCATCTGTCTGTTTTTTAGTTACTGTGGGCTGCTTTGTGTTTTCGATAAAACATATTCTCCATGATATGTCCGAGAATTCCTACCATTAATCCTAGTGTAAGTCCATTAAAGACAGGGAAATCCAATAACGAATGGATCTAAAATGTGTGATAAAACTGGAGTCATGCCAAAATAAACCAAAGTCCATGCCTAGTACCAGTCCAAGAAAGAATCCTGATAAATAGGTCCTTTGGCCAGCATCATTTCCTAACATTTTATCATTATTGGCTTTTGCAGCGTTAAATGCCTGCCAAATTCCATAACCATATAGGGATGGGTAAAAAAGCGCCCATCTATAATCAATCGCTTGATGTGCTAATTGAATATCACCGATGAGAGAGAGAGTTAAATTAGAATTTAAATTGATAAAAAATTCCAAGACGATCAACACTGCTCCAACAAAATAATCTTTATTGTAAAACTGTCCGAATCCTGGTAAAACACATGACCAAAACAGTGCAGCATATGGAGATTGATATTGTCGGCTTTGTCTCATGGTGTCATCTCCCCAAAAATGAGTATGTCACTATAATTTCTCCAAAGCAAGTGACATCTCCTTCCCTTTGTCCATTATTTGGTAAAAAGGTCCCGGACCACTATTACTATTAGTCTACTCCCGAAGATAAAATTATGAAATATATATCAATGAAAAGCCCTTAATTTAAAAACAAACTTTATCTTTTGTTGAACTCAAGGAAATAGACAAAATAAAAAAATCCCTAACTTAATAAGGATCTTTACGCTTTCTTTTTACCTGAAGATATCCAACTAGATTTAGAAAATTAAATGTGTAAGTAATTTTAACCAGCCGAAAAACGCAATCCATAACGGAATACTGAGAGATGTACCCCAGACTAGTCCAACTAAAAGATTTCCCTGCTTGTCCATGAAATCCACTCCCAAGATAGACATAGATAAACATTATTTACGAAAATGCTTTCACCTGGTGATATCATTAATAATGACACTTAAAAGGAATGTGCATCTCCCGAAAGGTCAATTAGAGTATATGAAACGAGATTGTTTCCTATATAATAACCAAATACAAATAAGAGAAAAGGGAGAAATGTGGAAAAAACGAATAAAATATTTCGACAATTAGTGTAAAAAAAGCCGAATGATGGTTTTATCATTAAACCATCATTCGGCTTTAACGTTAAAAGTTCTTTGTTACTAGTTTTTTGATTTTTTCTTGATCAATGACTAACTGGTAGTTATTTGCCTTTAGAATATCATCGTACATTCTTTTTCCTACACCGGGAATTTGGTGGTATTCCAACTGGATTTCAGGGGCAAAGTCTTTGGCTGCTAGTCCAAGACTTAACATATCTTGAGTGGACATATTGGTCGCAATTATAAAGTCAGGAATGGATTTTACCAAGGAAGGCAAATTGGTGATATTGTTTGGACTTAAGGCTTTCTTTGCGATTCCCTTCAGCGCTTCCTCTTGTAACTTTTGACGGCCATACTCACCACTTGCAAGGGAATAACGCTCGTGCACAACTTCGGCAACCATTTTTCCATCAAAAGAATGCGTACCGGCATTTATGACTTTATTCTTATTTTCAGAATACCATGGATGGGTTAATTTTACACCAAATGGGACGTTCATCTCAATACCATCAACGGCATCTACCATAGCCTGAAAGCCGCCATAATTGGTTTCTACATAATAATTGATTGGAACTCCCGTTAGCTCGACAACTGCTTTGACTGCTTCTTCGACCCCTTTTTGGGCGCCCTTTGTTGCCTGCATAATATATTGAACGCTTGTGAGTTTCGTATATCCGTAACCATCCAAATAAACGCGGGTATCACGTGGTATGCTGATTGCATCATACTGATGATTGGTTAGATCGACATGTACAAGCATCATCGAATCCGAGTGCCCAACTTTTTGTCCCTTTCTTTCATCGGATCCAATTAATAAAATATTAAATTCGGGATCTTTTACCTTCACCGTTTCACTTGTAGAAGAATTGAATTTCGCTTTTCCGGAACCTACAACAGGCACCGTGGTAAAATGATTTTTCGGCTGTATCTTATAGTATTCATATCCAAAGCCTGCGATGATGAGGATAATAATACCCAATAGGCTAAAACCAGCAATCTTCCATTTATTTCTCTTTTTTTTCATAATTTCCTCCGATAGTGGTTCATTCAATTCTACTAATTTTACTATTTTTGGATAGTATTTTCAATATAAAATAAAGGTTGCTCGCCCCTTTCCAGGGGTACGGTTATGACATATTTTTAATATATTAATTGCGGCGAAAAGAGGAGACCAAGTTATTAAAACGCAACCTTAAAATGAAGTGTTTTCCAAGGCAATCCCAATTTAGGGATTGTTTTTTATTGGTAAAATTGCAATAGGTAGTTTCCATTCATTTCATAACTATTTTAACAAAGTCATTAAATTATCTAAGTATTTTGAAGGGGAAGATTTTTGTAAAGCCTCCACGAAGAAGGAGTATTAGTGCCGATGGGCTAAAAAATTTATTGCTAACAAATAAAAGAGTCCCCAAAAGGCTAAATGGCCAAATTGGTACGCTTGCACAAACGAATGGGGATACGTTTGTGCTAACATTTGATGTGCTTGCCGCAAACTATCAGGGCTATCTTCCTAATCCAACTAAAATTAATTTAAGTCTACAGGCTAATGAAATTGTCGCGGACCAATTCTGGAATGAAATAGATAATAGCTTACCAAAAAAGGACTATGACGATCACCAACATGAAGGCAAAAATGACGATGACCATCGATAAAAGGCAAAAAGTAACCGCCCCCCTACATGTGGAATAGGCGGTTACTTTTTGTTAGCCGTTCACTAAGTCCATCTTGTGTAATGCCTGACACCATTAACGGACACCTTTCTAAAAATAATGTTTTACACGGTGACAATGCAGGAAATTAGTTATATAATATTTACTTGTACAATTATTGTCATGTGATGATGCGAAGTTATCGGGACTTTAGTACCGAGGACAAAGTCGGTTAACTATGAACAAACATATAAGGGGAATTTGTTGATGTCTAGAGGTTATTGGAATACACCAGAGGAAGTCATTCGAAGGAAAAAAGTAAAAAACAAACTTATATATGGTCTTATCATGCTCGGTACCGTTATAATTAGCACATTGGTAACCTTTCTTACCAACCAAATATAAAAAAATGATTTTCAGGCATATAAATAATTGAAGGAAAGCAGCGAATGGATATGTCGCTGTTTTTTTGTCTTTCTGTCCTATCATAGACGACCGAACACATGGAATAATCACCAGTTTGGTAGCCAATAGGCGTTATAGACGACCGAATACATGGAATAATCACTAGTTCGGTAGCCAATAGGCGTTATAGACGACCGAATACATGAAAATATTGCTAGTTCGGTAGCTAATAGACTCGTCTAGACAACCGAACTAACGAATATCTGACCTGTACGGCCAAATTCTAGTCACGTACTAAGTTTTTTACTTTTTCTCTGGCCCCGTTGCGCCAGCCTTTCACTGCTGATAAGGAGACTTTTTCTAGTTCGGCAATTTCCTTGATTGATAGACAATCGCACATGGTATACAGGAGCCATTTCTTTTGATTTGGTGTCAATGTTATGCAGTAGGATAAGAGAATTTCCCTCTGTAATGGGTCATCCCAATAGGAATCCTCGACATGGTCCCAGAATTCCTCATCAGGGTAAACATATCGTTCCTGGTCTAGGTGTGATTTTTTCAATTCCATTAGTAGGAAGCCTTTGATATAGGTGTAGGCATAGTTGGTGAAGCTCCCCTTTTGGGGGTCGAAGCGTTGGCTTGCTTCCCAAAGTCCAATCAGACTGTGTTGGTAGAATTCGTCCTTGTCTTTGTATAGGTGGAGTGATTGGATGATTTTATGAAGCATCGGTTGGTATTGATCGACTAATTGTTCAAAGCTTTCCAAGGGAAAGTCCTTTCAGAAAGCGCGCTTTTCGTGTATTCCCGGGTATCTCTACCATAACTGGAATACATGATTGTATCGAATCGACATTTTTCATATTTGGAAGGGTTTTTGGCCTGTAAGAGGCTATTTTTGCTAGCAAATTTCATTTTTGGTGGTACTTTTTCGTAGTTTCAGTTAAATTTGGGGTGAATTGCAACAAAATTCCTAGAACTGGATTCAGACAGGTTTTGGCATTTATGGCCAATTCCTGTCCGAAAACCTCAGGTTTAGTGAAACCAATCTGAATTTGGGGAAGGATGGGTTATTTCCTGCGGAATATACATGCGTCTTTCTACAAGTTTCTTGCTAGTTTGGTAGGTAAACTACTTATTTATCAGCTCTGGTAGCTGTTTCAACCAAACGTTTGATTAGTATAGCCTATATGGTATTTAGTCGAAAGTATGTCGAAGAGTGGAAAAAGTGGTTCTTTCGCTATTATTCTCGAATTTTGATTTCATTTTTCAACATTTTATTTATTCGTTAACAAAGACGGGCCCTTGTTTACCAAGGGTGTAAGTCAATTTAACCAAACGTTTGATTAAAAGGGAAACATGTCGAACCTGTGCAGATGTTGTTAATAAACTTGATTTAAGTCATTAAGATATTTATGTAAAAAACACTGCATCCTCTTTTGGAATTGCAGTGTTTTTTTTCTATTTTGGGGTTAGGTTTACTTTTTCTAGTAATACTTTATTCAGATAGCTTGCTAATTGTGCCCGAGCAACCAGAAATAAGGGGTCAGCGGAAACGTATAGGAGCTAATTGTGCCCGAGCACTCAGAAATAAAGGGTCAGCGGTAACAATTAACAGTTAATAATCGATTTACCCATGGGAAAGCAGCCTGCCTGTCACCATACGTTTACTTCCATGCCCCCAAGGACTATATTAAGACTAGAAAGCAACTTCATACATGACAAGGAGTAGAAGTGATGTTGATTGGTGATTTCATCGGTGAGTTAATTGGAGAGCTACTCAGTGGTATTTTGAATGCAATAATTCCAACTTCGAAGTCAAAACTGGAAAAAAACATTGGTGAATTAAGGGGAGAGGATTGGTTTTCCCAATTGGATAAGGATGTTCGCTATAATTATATAATTTGGTATAACAAAAAGGTGAAACGGTTCTTAAGCAAGCCTGAAAATATTAAACTTCTTAAAAGTAGTGAAGAGGAGCGTGAAAGGTTTATAGCGCTTGTTATTAAAGAGCATAAAAAATTTGTGGGGATCCGGTAAGTTATTAAGGTAACTAATTTTTTGTCAAAATTTTTCCATTGTATCCTACCCCCTAATTCATGTGGATTCGTTCGTATTCTATTAGTATGAATACGCAAAAAATGAGGGGTATTATATGAATAAACTAACTAAGGGAGCCCTTGCCATGGTATTAGCGGGGTCTGTTACGTTTTCTGTCACCAATGCATTGTTAGCTGATCAGCCGCTGAAACGATTAGCCAAACAAATTGCTTTACCTATAGCCGCCGACCGGAAACAAGCGGATGTAGTCAACCAAGCAAGGAAAAAGCTGAATGTCCAAACGCCAGCAACGAATGTGAATGATCGTGATAATGGAGCTAACCAAGTATCATTGAATATAGCAGCCAATCAAACAAATAGAGGAAAATCCCGTATAAGCACGACAACCAGTGAGGCTTTTAAGAATGAGATAACAACTCCAGCGCCTGTTGCAACAACGATATCTGTGAAAAGCCTAAAAGCACCAACAACAACGAGTAAACCTAAAACACCAGCTGCACCGTCGAAGTCAAGTACTACCACAACAAGTGGAACCCAAAAGCCTGTTACAGCAACGAAACCAGTGACAACAACGAAGGTACCAACAGCAACGAAACCGGTGACAACAACGAAACCACCAACAACAACGACCACACCTTCGAACTCTAGCTCGAAAACAAAAACAGCAACCACAGCAAAATCTAATCCATCAAGTACGACCACAACCAATACCAACCGTGGACAACAAGTTTCTCAGGCTGCAAAAGAAAAAGCTGCGAGCCGTAAGGAGCAAAAAGAAAACAACGGAAAGACAATGTAAATCTTTCAAAAGGATCGCCACTTACTGGCGATTCTTTTTTTGGAGGTAACAGGTACGGTTAGCTTCTAATTCATTAGAAGCATCCTAATAGACAAAACTCCCGACACGAGCAAGAGCTTTGTCCAATAGGCACCATTGAAAATCTTGCGAAAATACCTTTTCACAATAATAGGTCCTCCCCATATGGGAAGGACCTACTCTTAAATAGATTCCTTAACTTTCACAATCGAGGTTTCCTGAGTTACATTTCCTTTACGTTTTAGTTTACCCCAACCAACGGTGACGCCCTTGATGGCCGAGAGGATTGATTTTACTACCACATAAGTCATCAGCTGTTTGTACAGAATTCGTTGTAAAAACAATGAACCTAGTGGTCTCGGACTTTCCTTCTCCAACCGGAAGGCATAGAGAGAAGTAAGGAGATCGAGCAGGTAAAAAAGAATAAATCCAATCGCTGCTTTTTCAGGATGCGGTTGAAAAAGGGCGATTATAAACAATAGATCGGCAATTGGCGATATCGTTTGATAGATATATTGGAAAAGCCACATGTTTGGAAGAGCGATAAATCCTAATGAGTGATGTTTTTTATTAAATAGAGCCTCGCGATGCTTCCATAAGCATTGTAACGTACCATAAACCCAGCGATAACGCTGTTTTGCCAGACTTTTAATATCTTCTGGCACTTCTGTATAGGCATAGGCCTTTTCCTCAAATTCAATCGTTTTTCCCTGGCGTAAAAGCGTAAGCGTGATATCGGTATCCTCGGCCAGTGTATCTTCTTGAAAGTAGCCGGCCTTTTCTACGTCCGTCTTTCTCCAGGCACCGATGGCACCAGGTACTACTGTAATGCAATTGAGTGCCGCAAAGGCCCTTCGCTCAAGGTTAAAGCCGGTTACATATTCGATATGCTGCCAGTTTGTAAGAAGGTTCCCCTTATTGCCGACCTTCACATTACCGGAGACCGCAGCGACATTTTCATTTTTAAAATGGTTCACAAGTAAGGAAATCGCATTTTCAGCGATGAGTGTATCAGCGTCAAGTGCGACGACGATTTCGCCGTTTGCTTCTTTAAACCCAAGATTCACCGCTGAAGATTTTCCCCCGTTAGGCTTTTGAATCAATCGGACAAGAGGATGGTTTGCATAGGTTTCTTGTACGACCACAGCCGTCTCATCTTTTGATCCGTCGTCGATAATCAGTATCTCAAAGCTTGGATAATCGCTCGCCAAAATAGAATCGACGGTTTTGCCAATCACCTTTTCCTCGTTATAGGCGGCAATCACGACACTGACAAAAGGAGTAAAGCTAGGGTCGATCTCCGTCGCTTTATACCTTCTTACCTGCCTTCTTGAAAGGAAAACGAAGACAGCCAGCCGCAAGATTCCGATAATAATGGCTGAGTAGAATAAGAAGCTTAATCCTGATTGCCAGGCTTGGATCACCATAAATACGGCCTTGTCATAGATCAAATAAGGGTTATCCTGATGAACAGGTGGCATGATTTGACGATCACTTTTTCCAATGAGATCTGCCACAGTGGTAAATGTATAGCCGCGCTGTTTGAGTTCCTTAATAATTATTGGCAAGGCTTTAACCGTGTTGGAACGATCACCGCCGGCATCATGCATCAAAATGATATTTCCCTCAGGCAGTTGTTTCAATACCAACTTCACTATTCTCTCACTAGAAAGTCTTTGCCAGTCATCAGAGTCAATTAATTCACCGACCATGGTATATCCCATATCTTGGGCGCGTAAGATTGGCTCCAGTTCGTTCCTTGTGTTTGGTTCGGCATTGGCCACAAACGGCGGACGGAAAAGTGTCATCGAATGACCTGTAATTTCTTGAAATAATCGCTGATTGGCATTTAGCTCCATTTTGATTTGAAAGGGTGTAATCGATGCCACCTCGGGATGGGTAAAGGTATGGTTGCCAATTTCGTGGCCTTCTTTATACATCCTTTTAACCAGTTCTGGATGCTTTAATGCGTTCTCTCCGATAATAAAGAAGCTCCCTTTAACGTGATTCTTGTCCAAAATATCCAATATTTTTGGTGTATAGGTTGGATCTGGGCCATCATCAAAGGTAAGGACGACTTCCTTACCTTTCGGCTTACCGTACCGAACCACTTCTGTAGGCTTTGCTAATTTACGATAGGTTTCGGTTTGAATCAGCCCATTTGAATTCATTTGAAGCGTTCTTTTCCCTTTTTCTGCTGAAGAAACAACGTTCAAAATCTCACCAGCACCTGAATAATGAACAGAATTCGGACTGGCAAAGGTTTCAAGGGCCTGGGATGGATCGTTGATTGCCTTTGGCTTATTGATATAATTCCAGATGGAAGGATCTTCAGAACCGAGACGCCAAACTGCGATTCCCTTTGAGCCGTGATTGATCGCTAACTTCATTTGATTATAAAACGAAGCTGCATCTAAAAACCAAACGGTATGGTTTTTTCCATTTCTTTTGTATCGTACATAAGGGTTGCCTATCTGTTGATTCCATTGGATTTGGAGATTAGTTCCCATTCCTAAATCCATGATATCCCCGAAGCCAACCGTAGCGGCGGGCTTATTAGAGTTTTCCTCCCAGTCGTAACCGAAACTTCCCAAACTGACAATCAATTTTTCGGGAGGAATCGTGAGCTGGGTTAAGTTCTTTTGTACCCAATCAGATGAAGCGACTGGTCCAGGTTTACCCATAGGGTAATGCTGGTCATAGAGCATGACAATCATCCGGTCCACGTTCGCTGCTAAAGACGTATAGTTAAAGCTATTGTTATTCGGCGGAACATCCAGTGTGACCATGAGACCTTGCTGATGAAATGCGTCGTAAACATTTTTGATAAAATGAGTGAAATCGTCTTTATCGGTGGGTTGGATGTCTTCAAAGTCTATATTTATTCCATCAAAGTCATTTGTTTTCACATAATCCAACAGCTTTTTAATGAAAAGATCTTCAGCACCAGGGGTTACAAATAACCGGTGCAGAACTTCGCCGTCCCATTTATTATTGTTAAAATTATTCACCAAGGGAAGAATCTTTATATTATGGGCTTTGGCCGCGGCGATCATCGATTTGTCCGTGCTTGTTTTCAGGGTAAGTCCGGATGTAAGCTGCATCCAGCCCGGTACTAATGCCGTAATCGAATCAATATTTTTTTTAAAAGAGGTCCGGCTGCTTTTGTCCCAATTGACGTAAAAACCATACACCTCTTGCCTTTTATTCCATTGCCCGCTATTTTTTGAAACAAGTGGGGCACGACTTGTTTTTTGAATTTGCGAGGCGAGCTGTTTCTCGCTGAAACTTGTATTAATCGGCTCAATCCCGCTCTTTGCTGCACTGTTACTCAATTGCAGCTCAGGAAATTTAGGATTCGTATTCAGACTTTCCACAAAAATAGACGATACTAAAATAATTAAAATCGTAAAGCCTGCACTCATTCGTTTGATAATCGACCATCGTCTGTGGGCAGAGTCAAGGAAGACTTGGTCTAGATTACTCTCCCTCTTTTTCAGCCCTAAATTGTAAAACCAATGGAAGATAAAGTAGCAGACAAGACCAATCAACCCGCCAAGCACTCCTGATACTATCGATTGCTGGAGCTGTATATTAGACTTGAGGTTAGCGAATAACCAGAAATCTTCTAGTAGACGAAAATTCTGGATCGGTAAATGACTCATCTTTGGGATGAAAATTGGAATTAACGTTCCAAGCAATAAGGCGATAATATTCAGACGCAACAAAAGGGAAAGAACGAGCAATAAGGGAATTCTTACACTATCAATAGGCAAAAATCCTAGAAAAAACCCAAGTGTGCTAGCCACCGCACCTGCACTCCCGGTGACAGGGGCAAATAATGAGCTAACAAACCACCTAAAAATTCGATTCACGCGGACTCCTCCTATAGGGGTAGTTGAACTATTTTACTAGATTCATGTTATAAGATTAAAGTTATCCCATCCAGCTGACGAAGAGATTTTTCGACAAAAAATGGCTGTCTCCAAAAAATTAGCTAATCATCTTAAGATTTTGGGGGTAGGTTGAAAAACTCCTGTTATCTTTTATTTGGTAATAGAGGGATATTATTATAAACTACTTTTAAATAATTGTTTGAAAAAGTATTGACACCCTATATAAATGCGACTAAAATAAAAAATGCAAACGATTACAAAATGTAGAAACAAATCTTTTTGATCCATATGTAACGGGTTACACAAGATTAAATATCTGCCTAATAATAAGTTCTTTTTTTTAAAGGTGTGTGTAACGGGTTACACAAGGAGTCATTCATTTAAAAGACAATTATTTTTTTTTTACTAGAATGTGTAACGGGTTACATAAATGATTTGGGAAGGGTGAGGGGGAACAGCATGAGCACCATTAAAGAAGTGGCCGCTGAAGCAAACGTGTCTGTTGCCACTGTTTCTAGAGTCTTAAATAATAAAGGGTATGTGAATGAGGAAACCAGGAAAAAGGTTTTGCTCGCCATTGAGAAATTAAATTATGTACCAAATGAGGTGGCAAGAAGTCTTTTTAAGAAACAATCGAAGACCATTGCTCTCATTGTCCCAGATATTAAGAACCCGTTCTTTCCAGAAGTGGCAAGAGCGATTGAAGATGTGATGAGTAGTCAGGAATATACTTTAATCCTTTGTAATTCGGATGGGAATGTTGAAAAGGAAATCATGTATTTGGATGTGATGAAGCAGAAATATGTGGATGGCATTATTATTGTCACGAGTACATTGACGCCTAAGCATATTGAAAGTAGAGACATCCCAATCGTCGCGTTAGACCGGCCCATCAGCAGCGAATTGCCCTCTGTTTCCGTTAATAATTTTGAAGGAGCAAAGCAGGCAGTACAGTATTTGAAGGCGATTGGCTGCAAAAAGATTGCCCATATTCGCGGTCCGCACAAGATCAGCAATGCGGATGAACGCTATAAGGGCTACTTAGCTGAAGTGGGACACGAACCCTGGTTTCATCCTGATTTAGTGGTGGATGGAAACTATCATGTGGAGCAGACAACAGAGGCAGCCACGAGATTGCTCCTTATGAATCTTGATATTGATGGAATCTTTGCAGGGAACGACTATATGGCGGTAGGAGTATTGAAGGCTGCACGAAAGCTAGGGATTCGGGTGCCAGACGATTTATCGTTGATCGGCTTTGATGGAATCCAATTGAGCCAATTAATCAGTCCTGAAATCACAACCATGGCACAGCCAATATATGAGCTGGGTTCAACGGCAGCCGAGCTGCTGCTTAAATTAATTGAGGGAAAGATGGTCGAGAAATTCGATTATCAGTTTGAAGTGTCTTTAATGAAAGGCCAATCTACAAAGGCTTTAGGAGTGATACCATTTGAAAAATAGTAAAATAACAGTGATCGGCAGTATCAATATGGATTTAGTGACGAGTACCAATCGAGTACCGATCCTAGGGGAAACGGTAATGGGGAAAGCCTTTCATACTATTCCGGGGGGAAAAGGCGCCAATCAGGCTGTAGCCGCAGCAAGATTGGGTGCAGAAACCACGATGATTGGCTGTGTCGGCACTGACTTATTTGGCCAGGACCTATTGAAGCATTTGAAAAATCAAGGTGTAAATGTAGATAATGTGAAACCGGTTACAGATTCCTCGACGGGGATTGCTTCGATAACCTTGTCCGAAGGAGACAATCAAATTATTGTGATTCCAGGTGCGAATTATCAAGTCACCCCAGATGTTATTGCCTCATTTGAAGAGGTTATTGCAACTAGTGATATCTTGTTACTTCAGCTCGAAATTCCGCTTGAGAGTGTGGAAAAAGCAGCCGAACTTGCGGTCAAGCATCAGGTGAAAGTGATTTTAAATCCTGCACCGATTCAACCGCTTCCGAAGGGATTGCTAGAGAAGGTCAATTACCTAACTCCGAATGAGTATGAACAACAATTACTTTTTGATTCGATTGAATGGACCGTTGAAGAGCGGCAAGAGATGTTAAAGAAATGTATTATTACCAGAGGTTCCAAGGGAATTACCTTTTATCAAGATGAAAAAGTGGAGATTCCTAGTTTTAAAGTAGATGTCGTTGATACGACGGGTGCCGGAGATTCCTTTAATGGAGGATTCGCATATTCCATCAGTCAAGGGGCGTCTTTAGAGGATGCTTGTCGGTTTGCAACAGCTGTTGCAGCTCTTTCGGTGACCAAGCTTGGTGCCCAAAGCGGCATGCCAACACTAGAAGAGGTTCAGGCGTTTTTACAAACACAGGGAGAGGAGTGAAATCGAATGAAGAAAAATGGCATCTTAAATAGTCACATTTCCGAAGTCCTTTCACGGCTGGGTCATACAGATACAATCGTAATTGCGGATTGCGGGCTGCCAATTCCGGCAGAAACGATCCGAATTGACCTTTCACTTAACCTAGGGACTCCATCTTTTATAGAAACGCTTCAAGTTGTCTTAGCGGATATGGCAGTGGAGAAAGTAACTCTAGCCCATGAAATCAAAGAACAAAATCCAGAAGTAGAGGGTCAGGTTACAAATCTAGTAAATGGTGTTCCCATTAATTATATTACCCATGAAGAACTAAAGGCATTAACGAAGCAGGCGAAAGCGGTGATTCGGACCGGTGAAGCAACTCCCTATGCCAATATTATTTTACACGCAGGAGTGATTTTCTAATATGAGCCTTACACCTGTCATCGAAATGAAGGGCATAAGCAAAGCATTTTCTGGAAACAGGGTTTTGGATCAAGTTGATTTTCAGCTTTTACGAGGTGAAATCCATGCCCTGATGGGGGAAAATGGTGCAGGGAAATCAACGTTAATCAAAATTTTAACCGGGATTTACGAACGTGATGCTGGGAAGGTTTTTATCAAAGGGAAAGAGGTCCATTTTAAAAACCCGAAAGAAGCAGAGCAAATGGGGATTGCTGTCATCCATCAAGAGTTAAATATTATTCCTTATCTCACTGTCTATGAAAATATGTTTCTTGGCAAAGAATTGACGGTTGGCAGGTTTGGGATTACTAGAGATAAAGAAATGAAGAAGAAGACGAAGGAATACTTAGACCGCCTAGGAATTGAGATCGATCCGAATACGGAAGCGGGAAATTTATCTGTCGGTCAACAGCAAATGATTGAAATTGCACGTGCGGTTGCGGCCAATACAGAGGTCCTTATCATGGATGAGCCAACAGCAGCGCTGACCGACCGGGAAATTGAGGCACTTTTTAAAGTGATTGACTCCTTAAAGAAACAAGGGGTAGGAATCGTCTATATCTCGCATCGGATGGAAGAGATTTTTCAGATTTGTGACCGAATTTCAGTCCTTCGGGACGGACAATTCATCGATAGCAAAGAAGTGGCCAAGACCAACTTTGATGAAATTGTCAAATTAATGGTGGGACGGCAGTTGGGTGAGCGCTTCCCTGAACGGAATACGAAAATTGGACAAGAACGATTCAAGGTAGAGAATTTAACGAGCAAAGGCAGTTTTGAAAATATTAGCTTTTCCGTCCATCAAGGTGAAATTGTTGGTGTCGCAGGTCTGATGGGTGCTGGCCGTAGTGAAATCATGCAAGCCATCTTCGGTTATCGTGCCCTTGATGGAGGTAAGATGTTCATTGATGGCAAGGAAGTAACCATCAAGTCTCCGTATGAAGCGATTACCGCTGGAATTGCGTTTGTGACGGAGGATAGAAAAAGCCAAGGACTTATTCTTGACCTATCCGTTCGTGAGAATTTATCGATTACTACGCTTGATAAAATTTCTAATAAGAGTGTAGTTTCCTCTAAAACTGAAATAAGCCTGGTCGATGAAATGATTGAAAAGCTTCATGTTAAAACATCTGGCCGAGAAATTAGTGTCAAATCCTTAAGCGGTGGGAATCAACAAAAGATTGTCATCGGTAAATGGTTAGGAATTCATCCGAAAATATTAATTCTTGATGAGCCCACACGAGGAGTGGATGTGGGGGCGAAGAAAGAAATCTATCAATTAATGAACGATTTAACCAAACAAGGGGTTTCGATCATTATGGTTTCGTCTGAACTTCCTGAGATATTAGGAATGAGTGACAGGGTTCTCGTGATCCATGAGGGAAAATTAGCTAACGTGCTGAACAAGTCGGAGGCAACCCAAGAAAATATTATGCAATCCGCAACTGGAGGTAATCATTAATGAAATCCGCGAAGTTCCAGATCTTACAAAAGTTAGGTCCGTTAATTGGACTCATTGTCATTACGGTCATCCTTTCGATCGTAAGTGAAAGCTTTTTAACCTTAGATAATATCTTTAATGTACTGCGCCAAGTTTCCATTAATGCGTTAATTGCCTTCGGAATGACCTTCGTCATCTTAACAGGTGGAATTGATTTGTCGGTGGGATCGATTTTAGCGTTATCCTCCGCGATAACCGCTGGGATGTTAGCGAATGGAATGGATCCAACGCTTGCGATGTTAATTGGCTTAGGAGCAGGTGCGGTCATGGGGGCCATTAATGGTCTATTTATCACCAAAGGAAAAGTCGCTCCGTTTATTGCGACGCTGGCAACAATGACAATTTTCCGAGGGCTAACCTTGGTTTATACGGATGGCCGCCCGATTACCGGGCTGTCAACGAGTTCATTTTTTGAAATCATGGGAAGAGGCTATTTTGGTTGGATTCCTGTACCGGTCATTTGGATGCTCGTTTGTTATCTGATTCTTTATTTTATCCTGAAAAAGACCACATTTGGCCGCAGAGTTTACGCAATTGGCGGTAATGAAGAGGCATCAATCCTTTCAGGAATCAAGGTAACGAATGTGAAAATTTGGATTTACTCAATTACGGGGGCTCTTTCTGCTCTTGCAGGGATTATCCTAGCATCGAGATTGGATTCTGCTCAGCCAACTGCTGGTACCTCTTATGAACTTGATGCGATTGCATCTGTTGTTTTAGGTGGAACAAGTCTTTCAGGCGGAAAAGGGTGGATTTTTGGAACATTGGTTGGGGCACTCATTATTGGAGTTTTAAATAATGGTTTGAATTTAATGAATGTTAGCTCCTTCTACCAACAGGTAGTTAAAGGGGGTGTCATTCTACTAGCCGTCTTGCTTGATCGTAAAAAAACTGCTTAATCAAATTATGGGGGTATTAAAAAATGAAAAAACTATTTAAAGGTTTTCTATTTTTAACATTACTAATGGTCGTTTTAGCTGGTTGTTCTACAAAAGCACCTTCAACTTCTTCTGACAAGGATTCATCGAAAAAGATGAAAGACGAGAAACTAAAAGTGGGTCTTTCGATCTCTACGTTAAATAATCCTTTCTTTGTTTCATTAAAAGAGGGTGCTGAGAAAGAAGCAAAATCACAAGGTACAGAGATGATTACAGTTGATGCACAAAATGATTCAGCGAAACAAGTAAGTGATATCGAAGATCTTATTCAAAAGGATGTTAACGTACTAATCGTGAACCCAACTGATTCAGATGCAGTTAAAGCGGCAATTGAATCAGCAAATAATGCCAACATTCCAGTGATTACGGTGGACCGTAGTGCAAATGGCGGAACAGTTGTAGCCCATATCGCTTCTGATAACGTAGCTGGTGGTCAAATGGCTGGTGACTTTATTGTTGAGAAGTTAGGCAAAAAAGGTAAAGTCGTAGAATTAGAGGGAATCCCAGGATCTTCTGCAGCTCGTGAACGCGGTGAAGGATTCCACAAAGCAATTGATGGTGTCAAAGGTATCGAAGTAGTGGCTAAGCAAGCAGCGGATTTTGACCGTGCAAAAGGATTAACTGTAATGGAAAATATCCTTCAAGGCAACAAGGATATCCAAGCCGTATTTGCTCACAACGATGAAATGGCGCTAGGAGCGCTTCAAGCACTTGAAGCAGCTGGATTAAAAGATGTAATTGTTGTCGGTTTTGATGCAACAGATGACGCAGTTAAAGCAGTAAATGACGGTAAAATGGGAGCAACAGTTGCCCAGAAGCCTGAAGAAATCGGCCAAAAAGGCGTTCAAACAGCGATGAAGGTATTTATGAAGGAATCTGTCGATAAGTTTATTCCTGTATCTTTAGAGTTGATTAAAAAGTAGTTTTATTGGAGATTGATAGAGGGTTTAGCGGAGAAGTGCTATGGAGCACTTCTCTTTTTCTTTTTAAAATTAAGAAACAGTTAAATTAGAAAACGTCAAATGCCCGTGGAGGTAGAGAAATTGGAGGAACGGTAACTAGTGGAGGCGACTAATGCCCGTGAAGGTAGAAAAATTGGAGCAACGGTAACTAGTGGAGGCGACTAATGCCCGTGAGGTAGAAAAGTCGGAGAAGCGGTAACTAGTGGAGCATAGCACATTGCATTACACCAAAGCCAGGCCACGAAGTTTGTCGAAGATTGATAGGTTATTAAGGTAGAAAGGAATGGTAAGATGGAGTAGGACTGAATTTTATGAGATTGTCTCCATTCAAAACTAAGATAATGAAGAAAGAGGGTTTAAAGATGAAAAGGAATGTAGTGTCAAAGGTTATTCTAATGATGATGCTATTACTCTCGTTTTCGCTAGGCAGTCATGCACTGGCTGAAGGTAATAGTTCATTAACTAGTGGTACATACACGGTGGGGGTGGAAATTCCGGCAGGATTAAATGTATTTAGTGTTTCTACGGGGGAAGCTTCTATTACGATAAGTAGAGGAGCTGATGTTTATATTTATGAAACACTTGATAGTAATCAACAAAACAACTCTAATCGATTTACTGCAAGGTTAAAAGACGGAGATGAAATAGATGTATGGTATGGTTCATCAAATATAGAGGTACAACAAATCTCTAAAGTGGACTTAAACAATCTATCTATCGGTTTTTATGAGGTAGGCTCCGACATTCCCGCAGGAACCTATTTGTTAGACGTTGATCATCCAAACACTGATTATGATACGGCAGATATTAGTATTTATGATCAATATTATCAGTCCAGTGGATTTAGCTTAACTAATTATGAAAAGCCATTTGAATACAGGATTTCAAATGGGGAGAAAATCTATATCTCATCATTAGTAGGAACCATGAGTTTTAAAGAGAAGGTTCTTGTTCCTAAAAGTATTACCTTAAACAAAACAAGTCTGTCACTAATGGTCAACCGTACGGCACAGGTAAAAGCAACAGTAGCACCAAATACTGCTATTAATAAAAGTGTTAGTTGGACAAGCAGTAATCCAGCCATCGCAACGGTGGATGCGAATGGAAATGTAAAAGCAGTAAAAGAAGGCAGCACCACGATTACTGCAGCCGCAAAAGGTGATCCATCGATCCAGAAAAGTATTAATGTTACAGTAACAAAAGTTGTGCCAACAAGCTTGAAGTTAAGTAGAGCAGCTTTAAATATTACTGCCAAACAAACGGTAAGGGTATCGGCGACAGTTGCTCCAACGGATGCGGAGAATAAAACCGTTGTCTGGAAAAGTTCAAATACAGCAGTCGCAACCGTTGATTCGGCAGGAAATATTAAAGGGAATGCCAACGGCTATGCTGTCGTAACGGCAACGGCAAGTGATAATACGAAAGTTTTCAAAACAGTATCAGTGAGAGTTTCTACTAAAACTGTCAAGGTAAGTAAGACCAAGTTATCCGTCACGGTAGGGAAGACAGCTGTCCTAATTGCCAATGTTTCCCCATCGGATAGCATGGATAAGACGGTCAAATGGAAATCTTCTAATACAAAAATTGTCACTGTTGATCGCAATGGAAAAATATACGCTAAAAGAAAAGGTACCGCCATCGTAACCGCCTCTGTAAACCACGCGAGGGTTGTAAAGGTAAAAGTAACTGTTACCCCGCCAGTTATGGCAAGGTCGGTCAAGATTAATAAAAGTTCGACGATTCTTTATAAGGGTCAAACATTAACATTAACTGCAACCGTAAGTCCAAGTAATGTTACAGATAAAACCGTGAAATGGAAATCTTCGAATACCAGAGTGGCCAAGGTAGACCGTTATGGGAAAGTGACTGCAGTTGGTGCAGGGACTGCTAAAATTACAGCAAAGACGACAAACGGCAAATGGACTGCAGCTACAATAAAAGTCCCCTATGTAAAATATTTAAGTGCAGGGAACTGGAAGGCAGGAAAGGATTTACCTGCAGGCCGATATCAAATCACTACAAGTTCGGGTAGTGGCAATTTATTTATTGGCATTGGCACCAATCATTTTGTAAATGAGATTCTATCAAGCGGCGAAGATGGATTTGGTGTAACGGTCGTGACGACGGATATTAAAGCGGGAGATACGATTCAGATCGCAGGTTTAGATAGTGTCAAGTTTACCCGTGTTACCAATGTGAAATCAAATACGCTGCATTCCGGTTATTGGACTGTCGGTAAAGATATCGCATCTGGTAGATATAAGGTAACCACAACAAGTGGATCTGGCAATTTAATTATTCACAGAGGATCTAATTTGACTGTGAATGAAATTCTTTCAAGTAAAGCTGATGGTTTTGGGGTTACAAGTGTGACGGTAACCCTCAAATCCGGTGATCGTATCTATATTTCAGGTTTGGATCAGGTGAAATTTACAAAGAGATAGATCGGATGAGGTTAGAAAACAATAAACAAATGGCAGGGGAAAGGGGCTCCTCTGTCTTTTGTTTTGTAAAAAAGGACGACTCTATTTAAATTCAATGAGCGGATTTTCGCTTTCAATGAGCGAATCTTGACACTCAATGAGCGAATTTCCACTTCTAATGAGCGAATCTAAGAAGCTGCTTATGATTAGAGAACGATTTATATCTTTTTGGTGATATAATAAAAGAAATAGAATAGTAAAATAATAAATATAAGGAGAAAAAATGGGACAGCCAGATAGATATATTAGTGAACAAGACAATGAATCATTGCCTAAAAACAAACGTCTTTTACGAGATTTAACAAGTCAAAATGTATCGTCCGGATTCATTTCTAGTACGCTAGTCATGACAGGTCCGGCATTAATCATTCTGCAGGCAGCGGCGGCGGGGCATTTCTCTGATCAGCAGACCATCAATTGGATGTTTGCTGTCTATTTCTTTGGAGGGCTATTCGGGATTATCATGCCGCTGTTATTTAGAATACCTATCACGGGTGCTCACTCCATTTCAGGAGTTGCCTTTTTGGCGACAGTGACAGCCCATTTTACCTATCCCCAGCTAATTGGCGGGTATGTGATGTCAGGGATGATTATTTTGCTGATTGGAATATCAGGACTTTTTACTAAAATAATAAAATGGGTGCCGAAGGAAGTCATTGCTGCCATGTTGGCAGGCCTTGTCACCAATTATGTGGTTCAGATTGTCCCAGATGTGAAAACGATGCCTATCGTGGGTGGAGCGGCCCTGCTAAGTTTTTTCATCAGTACGAAAATCTCAAACCGGATACCGGCCGTTATGGTCGCAGTGATGGTCGGGTTTATTACTATGTTTTTAACTCAGGACTTACATTCCGCTTCTAAAGGGATTGCTTTTTTCCTGCCATCCGTACAGACGCCGGAATTTACGTGGATGGGGCTAATCACTCTGGGACTGCCGCTAGCCATGTTAATTCTAAGTAATGATGTGGCACCTGGAATCGGGGCGCTAGAGAGTTCAGATTTTGAACCTCCGATCCGGAAAATTGTTTCTTTTAGTGGTGTTTTTTCAATTATCGCAAGTTTTTTTGGAGGGCAAAGTGCAAACATTGCCGGGATGATGACCGCAATTTGCTCTAGCTCGGATGCCGGGATGAAATCAAAGCGCTATATGGCAGCAGTAGTATCAGGGGTATTGACGTTATTTTTCGGAGTTTTTGCGTGGAAGATTGTCCCTTTTATCCAATCGTTGCCCGAGGCGTTTGTATCGATGCTAGCAGGTTTTGCTTTAATTGGTGTTCTGATTTCAAGTTTGCAGCAGGGTTTCTCCGATAATAAATATCGTTTAAGTGCACTCTTTGCATTCTTGATTGCGTTGTCCCATGTATCATTCTTCCATATTAGCGCACCTGTATGGGGATTGGTTGTTGGCGCAATCATTGCGAAGACGGTTGAATCATAAAAATTTCGGATTTTTGAATTTTTGGTAGAAAGGAAAGAGGAGAAGTGTTTTGCACACTTCTCCTCTTTCCCTTTTTAACCTTGGTCGTTTCGATCGACGTTAAGTTCAATTAAATTGCCATCTGGGTCGGCACAGAATATTTGTGCAAAGCCACTTATGCTATCAGGTTTCTCTAATAGTTCGACGTTCATTTTCTTTAACCAATCCAACGTCTCCGTGTAATCTTTCACTCTCAGCGCAAAATGACCTTCTCTGCTGCTCAGATATTTGTCCTGGCGAATGGTTTGAGAGGTGGGAAGAACGATTAGATGAAGCTGTTGACCGTTTACTTCGTACCAAGCACCAGGAAAATCAAAATTCGGACGCCCGATTTCTTTTAAACATAAGATGTTGCTATAAAAATGCTTGGCTCGTTCTAAATTGGTAACGGTAAGACTAACGTGATGGAGTTCTGTATAATGAATCACCGCAGTCACCCCCCTACATATATTTATTATCATCATAACACAAATAGATGATTGTATTGGTGTGTTAAAAATTGAAGCAATGCCCCCTTTAGTACCGTTTGTGAATGCGGCCAGCTTAAGTAGTTTGAGTAATTTATCGGCCACTTCCCATTTTCCCTTACCTACCACCCCAATAAAACCTAAACAAGCCACGCGGTTAGCCTGGCTTGGGTTATTGTCTTAATTCTCAATGCCTCCTGTCAGCTGTTTACAAGAACAGGCTCATTTTTCCGTTCATGCCCAGAGTTATCAAACGCCATGATCATGGCTATAAACGGTTCAATGAATTGAGGATCAAATTGTTTTCCAGAGCAATCACGCAATTCAGCAATCGCTTCATGGAAGGTTTTTGTTTTTTGATAAGGACGCTCGGTTGTCATTGCATCAAAGGAATCGATCACACAGAGAATTCGCGCCAGCTTGGGAATCGATTTTCCTGCTAAGCTATATGGATAGCCGTTCCCGTCATAGCGTTCATGGTGGAGTTCAACTAGCGGAATCAGGTCTTCTAATTTCTTATTCGTTGAAATGATCTCTTTTCCATAGGTTACGTGCTTCTTCATCCATTCCCATTCATGAGGCTCAAGCTTTCCTTTTTTATTTAAAATCTCCCGCGGAATTTCTATTTTTCCAATGTCATGGACAAGAGCTCCAAGAATCAGCGTTTTGCGTTCATGAACACTTAAGTTAAGGATCCGTGAAAAATCAACCGCATATTGGTAGACCCGTTTACTGTGTCGATAAGTATAGACATCTTTTGAAAGGAAGATCTTTAATTGAAACTCCGCTTCCTCCAGCTCCTTTTCAAGTGAAAGCGAGTGATGAACGGAATATTCAGAATGCCCATTATAGATTTGGACAAGATTCTTCCCCTGGTTTTTCGCCGCGTACATGGCTTGGTCTGCTCTGTTCAGAAGTTCAGAAATATTGTAGGTCTCCTTTTCACACTCGGCAATCCCAGATGAAAAGGACAAGCAGCCGTATGGGAGACGTTCCACCCCAATATAGTAGGTGTCATTTACTTTCTTCCGTAATTCATTCATGAACGAATAAGCGGTTTTACAATCGGTGTTGGGCATGATGATCGAAAATTCTTCGCCACCATAGCGTGCAACGATAAAATTTGCCGCGTCGGACTCGGTTTTTAAAATGGCACCAAATTCCTGAAGCAGATGATCGCCTTGAATGTGCCCGTACAAGTCATTAAATTTTTTAAAATCATCGATATCAAGGATAACCACACTTAAAGGCTGATCTGTTTCCTTTGCAAAAGCTACTTCCTTTTCCAAAATTTCTTTAAAGTAACCGTGGTTATTGAGACCAGTGAGCGTGTCTTTGTTAGCTTTATCAAGGGTTTCTTGAAACAATCGGAAATGTTCATTAAAAGCTACCGACAATAGAATCGAAATGCAAACAAACAAAATAAGACCCAAGATTGGATTAATCTGAAGAAGAATTCCAAGCACAAGAGAAAGTAATAATGTACTAAGATAGCTTACTAGAAAGGTTTTGTCCTTTACAATTCCAGTCATTAAATTAATCGCACTTTCCGTTTGCAGCAGAAGGAAGTATAAACTGATAAGAATCGTGTTTAAGATAAAATAGGCACTAAGAGAAAGAATATAGGGAAATAAGTTATCTGTATTTATGTCACCAACGACACCATAGGTAAAAATAAAGAGAAAGTAGGAAAAAATCATCATAATACTATATATCGAAAAATTGAATACGTGTTTCCACCAGACAATCTTTCGTTTATAAATAGCATAGATAACAGAATTGATTAGTAGAACATCTAAGGTAAAGTTTAAGCCAAATAAAAAAATGCTGGCTAGATAAATAGCAGAGTCCATCGAAATCGAATTGCCGTCAGGTGGAATAGGAATCGTGTAATGATTTAGGAGTAAAATTGCTCCTACCAAAGTTAAGGTAATGACCGATTTGGATGAATCAAGGAAATCAAATGGTTTTAACAGTAAAAATCCCATACTTCCAAGTAATGAAACCATCAGTAAATAGAGATTAGCAGGTTGTTTAATTCTGTCCATTGTAATCACTCATATCTAAAAATATTAGAATGGAGAAGTATGACTCTTTCACTCCTCCATTATCTTCATTATATTAGCTTCATTCCTGATGTTAAAGCAATGATCATAGATGCAAGAATAATGGCATTTACTATAACACTTGTTAATTTAAGACCTTCAGGCTTTTGTTGTTTCAAGTTGTTTCACCTCCTTTAATGGAAGTGAAGTTTTTTTCTCATTCTTTGAATGCGGATATCTTAGCATTAAGTATTGGATAAAGAGGAAGGCACCGATATTCATAATTATATCACCGATACTAATAATTTGTGTTCTAGGATATGGATCGGTAATAGGGATAATATCGCCTAAGATACCTAGTTTTGTAGATTCTGTTAATGCTGTGTGCTTCGCATATAATTGCTCTTTAAAAACATCGAGGTAGCCAGCTGGTAAAATGGACGCAGCATCTAATGATACCGGCATTCTTCCACCGTTAAGCACCATAACCAAGAAATTGAGAAATACACCTAGTAAGATGAGTATAAAACCTGGGTTTTTGCGGTTCATAAATAAAAAAAGTAAACCTAGTACATATACTACTATGTAGATATAACCACTGATCTGACCAAGAAATTTACTATCGTTTTGAAGTGAGAAGACGGCTAATTCAACTATCAAAAGTAATGGAAAGATCCAACCCCACATAAGTTTGAGCTGTGCCAGTGCCCTAAGGTTCCCTTTTCGAAGAAAGCCTACTATAAACGAAATAATGATGCCATCAAATACCATAGTTGTTACCCGCCTTTGTCAGAATATATAACAAATAAAAAATGCGTAAAAATTCTATCTAGGGAAAATATTCCTACAATAATATAATCAAAGAAAATCGTAGAATTCAAGTAGTAATTTTTAATTATTTTCTGTGCGATGGCTAGAAGATACAAAGACCAAAGCTATTTGCTATGGTCTTCTAATATGGCGGATTCTATTGTTTCTTCTCTATTAAAGTTTCTTATAAAAATTCTCTCTTAATAATATCATCGAACTTTTTTTGAATTTGGTTGACTTTGTTAAGGTCCAGATGGTCTTCATCCATTTCTTCCATTTGCCACAAATTAATATCATGCTTTAATTCTGTAAGTCGATGGAGTGTAATCGTCTGTTGTTTGATTAATTTCGAATCTGCAATAATCCCCTCGTAGGCAATCAAGGCAGGAATAAGCGCACTACATAATGCGATTAATATATTGGTCATTGGTTCAGTCAGCCCGATGTAGGTAAGATTGGTACTGGATAAGAACGTGATGAAAAATGAAAAGATTATTGTCAGAACCTTAAGTTTCATAGCCTTCCTCTTAATTTTCCTTATATTATTAACGGAACAAATTATTTTCTCCTCAATATCCCCTCTAACATCATCAAGATGTTCAGAATTCTTCACATCATCCCCTCCATAACTTGTCTTATTATAATAAGATATGTCGGATGAATTAAAGGGTGAGGTTTATATTTAGGCATTTAGAGTTATAAATCCAGGAGTGCCAAGCACGGAGGCCACTTTTAATCAAACGTTTGTGTAAAAGGAAAACCTCGGGAAATAAATAGAATAATGTAAAATCAAGCGAAACCCACCTAAATTTGAGGAAATATAAGATATTTCCTGCGGAATATTCCCGCGAATCTCGACAATTTCCCAACCTTCCCAACAAGAAAAACACCTGCAAATCAGTATTTCCAGCGGCTTTAACCAAACGTTTGATTAGTATAGCATATACGGAATTTTGTCGATTAGCCGTCGTTTCGTGACTAATGGAGCTTGAAAGCTGGTTTTAGCCTATTTTTCGTCCATCTTTCAACAAGAAATTTAACAAATGAGAGGGATGAAGTCTTATTTATCATGGGCTAGAGGCACTTTTAATCAAACGTTTGGTTGAAAAGGAATCCTGTAGGAAATCGGCGAGATTTGTCAATTTCCCACCGCATCGTTTAGGTAAAAACGTAAAAAACAATCAGTCCGCGCTAGGAACTGATTGTTCATAAACCTCCTTTTTTTATATTAAAATTGGCAGCCAGTAACGACCAGTTTGATGGGTACGGGTAGCCTAATGCCCAGTAACTGATGCCACGGAGATTAAATTCCTTGGCCAGGTCGAACTTTGCTTGAGCGCTTCTTGCATCTTCGAACCATACTTCATGTCCACGGCCTTTTTCATCGACGTAGCGGAAAAATGGCGATTGGGTGGTATCATCGTATTGAATCGATGCACCGTATTTTATCGCACGTGCAACCGCTTCTTGGGTACTAAATGTTTCCGCCTCTTGTCCTTTGACATGTGGAAGAAGCCAATCGCGGGCATAAATTTGGAACCCTAAGAATATTTTTTCTGCGGGCATTACGGTCCGTGCATATTCCACGACCCTCCTCATTTGATTGAGAGGAGAAATCGCCTGTGGCGGACCGAGCCGGTATCCCCATTCATACGTCATAAGGACGACAAAATCGACAATTCGACCATGTGCTTCATAATCATGTGCCTCATATAAGAGCCCTGCTTGGGTAGCACTTTGCTTGGGAGCAAGGGCCGTTGAAACAAAATATCCTTTTGGGTGAAGGCGGTCGACGGTTAGTTGGAGGAAGAGATTGTAATTTTCGCGATCAGCTGGTAAGACATTTTCAAAATCAATGTTTACGCCCTTATACCCTTTTTCATCCATAATCCGAAGCATATTTGAAAGTACTTTTTCACGTAAATCGGGACTCGACAATAGGGTATGAGCAACATTCGAGCCGGCCGCTGATGAGGTAAAGTTCGTAATCGACATCATCGGGATAACATTATTTGTTTTTGCCGATTGAATGGTTAACTCATCTTTGGCGGGATTAAGATCGCCATTTTCATTGATTAGGTAAGCAAAGGGACTAATATAGGTGAGCAAATGGTTAAGTTCCTTAACCGTATCAGCCGCAGCTTGATCCGGTTGATAGGTATAGGCATTAACTTCAATGCTAGGTTTCTTGATCGGTATCGTTAGCCGTGTACCTGAATAAATGAGGTTTGGATTTTGAATTTGATTTTCGTCGATAATTGCTTGGACGGTGACCCCGTAACGATTGGCAATTTTCGATAATGTTTCCCCGGCTGCCGTTACGTGGACCCGCGCGGGGATGATTAGTTTTGAGCCTGGGTATAAAAGCGAGGGGTTGGTCAGTTGATTTGCCTGAATAATCGAGTTTATCTCCACCCCGTATTGCTGTGAAATCGACCATAACGTTTGCCCGTACCTAATAATGTGTGTTGTCCCGGGCACTGGGATAACTAGTGATTGGCCAACTAACAACTGGTTTGGGTTCTGCAGTCCATTTGATTGAACAATTCCATTCATATTGACTTTGTACCGAGCAGCGATTTGCCAAAGCGTTTCACCGCTCCGGACAACATGAATCACCATCTGCTTAACCTCCATTTTTTCTTCAATAATTTAACATATGTGGATTAGTTGGGTGAGGTTATTTGTCTATATAAATTCTATCTGATTTTTTGAAAAAATACGGTAAATATAGGAAGTAATTTTAAGCAAAAAAAAGAAGCCCTTCAATGATCTAGGTTCTTTAAATAAAAAAGTATTGTCTGAATGATTAGTTTATTGTAATAGTATTGACAGTTTTCCAACATAATTATAAGATTACACTGAAATATATGAATCTATTCATCTTAAAATGGGTGAGGGGAGGATTAACTTAACTAGTTTATTATTACACTTCCTATTCCATAGTAACATCATGCGCTCAAAAGTAGGATTGAAAAAATTCCGGTAGTCATTTTCGAGATGAACGAAATTTTTTTTCCACTAACATGAAAACGGTTCCAAATTTTTCAATATTTAATTTATGTTCCAAACATCACGAGCTGGTTATGTGAAGAAGCTGAGGGGTAATTTTAAAGGAGGAATTGTTTTGGCAAAAAGGGTTTTAGCAGATTTTTTAACACCCCAACTGAATGAGTTGCGGGAAAACGGCCTCTACAATGTCATTGATACTGTAGAAGGACCCAATGGACCTATCGTTACCATCAATGGCAAATCATTAATCAATATGTCATCCAATAACTATCTTGGACTTGCCAATAATGAAAGAATGAAGCAAAAAGCACATGAGGCAATCGAGGATTATGGTGTGGGGGCCGGGGCGGTCCGTACAATCAATGGTACATTGGCTATCCATAATGAATTGGAGAAAACAATTGCCAAGTTCAAGCATACTGAGGCTGCCATTGCTTTCCAATCCGGGTTCAATTGTAACATGGGTGCGATATCAGCCCTAATGACAAAGAAGGATGCCATTCTTTCGGATGAATTGAATCATGCATCGATTATTGATGGCTGCAGATTGTCAGGAGCAAAAATTATCCGAGTCAAACACCAAGACATGGACGATTTGCGTCGAGTAGCGAAAGAGACAATGGAGAGCGGTTTATACGAAAAAGTCATGTACATCACAGACGGAGTTTTTTCAATGGATGGGGATGTAGCAAAGCTTCCGGAAATCGTCGAAATTGCTGATGAGTTTGGGTTAATCACGTATGTGGATGATGCCCATGGTTCTGGTGTAATGGGTAACGGTGCTGGCACGGTTAAGCATTTTGGTCTTTCAGACCGAATTGACTTACAGATTGGGACACTATCAAAAGCGATTGGCGTCGTAGGGGGATATGTAGCAGGTACAGAACAGCTGATTGACTGGCTGAAAGTCCGTGCTCGTCCATTCCTGTTTTCAACCTCATTGACTCCTGGAGATGCGGCCGCATGTATGGAAGCGATCCATATCATGACCGAATCAACAGAAAAAGTTGAAAAGCTTTGGGAAAACGGAAGATATCTAAAAGAAGGCTTAAAGAAGCTTGGTTTCGAAATAGGTCATTCCGAAACACCAATTACCCCATGCATCATAGGAAAAGAAGATCTGACCCAATTATTTTCACGCAGGCTGATGGAAGAAGGCGTTTATGCCAAATCAATCACTTTCCCAACTGTTCCTAGAGGTACAGGCAGGGTGAGAAATATGCCAACTGCTGCGCACACCAAGGAAATGCTTGATGAGGTTCTAGCAGTCTATGAAAAAGTAGGTAAAGAATTGTCTATAATCTAATTTACAATTTCACCAAGAATTACAGCATTTTTTCTTCAATTGAATAATAGAAAAAGACATTTCAGGAGGTCCGGTTTCATATGAAAAAAATTCTAATTACTGGCTGTCTTGGCCAAATCGGTTCTGAATTGACACACCGACTCAGAGTTATGTACGGAACAGAAAACGTTATTGCAACAGATATTCGCCATATTGAAGGCAATCCAGTCATTGAAGCTGGTATATTTGAAATCCTTGATGTAATGGATTATGAAGCAATGCTTGGCCTTTGCAAAAAATATGAGGTTGACACTCTCATGCATCTTGCAGCCCTTTTGTCGGCAGTAGGAGAAGCAAAGCCAAAATTCGCATGGGACCTGAATATGGGTGGCCTGATGAATGCCCTTGAAGTTTCCCGTGAGTTAAACTTGAAACTCTTTATACCAAGCTCTATCGCTGCGTTCGGACCAGGAACACCAGCAGATATGACACCGCAAGATACAGTACAAAGGCCAACTACAATGTATGGCGTCACCAAGGTATCCGGAGAATTGCTTTGCGACTACTACTTTACCAAATACGGCGTAGATGTACGCGGAGTAAGGTTCCCTGGACTGATTTCATACAAGACTCTTCCAGGCGGCGGAACAACTGACTACGCAGTAGATATTTACTATGAAGCTCTTAAGAACAAGAAATATACATCTTTCATTGGTAAAGGAACCTATATGGATATGATGTATATGCCGGATGCGATTGATGCAATCATTCAATTGATGGAGGCTGATCCATCAAGATTGAAGCACCGCAACGCATTTAACATTACTGCCATGAGCTTTGAACCGGAACAAATTGCAGCATCCATTAGGAAATTCATTCCTGAATTTGAAATCTTATACAGTGTTGACCAAGTACGCCAAGGCATCGCAAACTCTTGGCCAAACAGCATAGATGCAGCTGCAGCACGCGAGGAATGGGATTTCAATCCTCAATATGACTTAGATCGTATGACAAAGGATATGCTGGAAAACTTATCAGAGAAATTAGGCATTCCCTTTAAAGAGCTTGCATTAGCCTATTAATCACTGTGAACTGATTAAAGGGATAAGCTTCCTTCTATAAAACTATTATAATCTATCCTTTCGGAAAAGACAAATGTATTTTTCGGGTGGACTGATTTGCAATATTATGTTATTGTAAGATAGCATTACGCAACAAAGTTTTGAACTAAGGGATTATTTGTATTTTGCTTTCAATTTGACAATAAACAGTACAGAGGGGGAAATATTGATGGCAAACAAGGAATTGAGCAGGGGTTTAAGTTCACGCCATATTCAGATGATTGCTTTGGGCGGAACGATTGGTGTAGGTCTATTTATGGGATCTTCCAGCACGATAGGCTGGACAGGTCCATCCGTAATGCTTGCTTATGGAATTACAGGTATTTTTCTATATTTAATTATGCGCGCTATGGGCGAAATGCTATATTTGGAACCAAGTACAGGTTCATTCGCAACATTCGGTTATAAGTATATCCATCCACTAGCAGGATATATGACGGCATGGAGCAACTGGTTCCAGTGGGTAGTTGTCGGTATGTCAGAGGTTATCGCAATCGGCACATATATGCATTATTGGTTCCCGGATCTTCCTGCGTGGATTCCTGGCCTTATTGCAATGGTCATTCTTGGGGCAGCGAACTTTATTTCTGTAAAATCATTTGGTGAATTCGAATTTTGGTTTGCTTTAATTAAAGTAGTTACAATTGTATTGATGATTATTGCAGGTTTCGGCCTGATTTTCTTCGGATTTGGCAATGGCGGAGACGCGATCGGCATTTCAAACTTATGGAAAAATGGCGGCTTCTTTACTGGCGGAGTGAAAGGATTCCTTTTTGCCCTAGCACTTGTTGTTGGTGCTTATCAAGGTGTAGAGCTTATCGGTATTACAGCTGGTGAAGCGAAGGATCCACAGAAAACAATTAGAAACGCGATTCAAAGTACCATTTGGCGTATCCTCGTTTTCTATATTGGCGCCATCTTTGTTATTGTTACTGTTTATCCTTGGGATCAATTGCATGCGATTGGAAGCCCATTTGTAGCAACTTTTGCAAAAATTGGTATTACAGCTGCAGCTGGAATCATTAACTTTGTTGTTATCACGGCAGCATTATCTGGCTGTAACAGTGGTATCTACAGCGCAGGGCGTATGCTTTATACGCTTGGAATCAATGGGCAAGCTCCAAAAGTGTTTGCGAAGGTTTCAAGTAACGGGGTACCTTTATTCGGTACAATTGGAGTATTAATCGGCCTTGGCTTTGGAGTTATTTTAAGTTATATTGCACCAGAAAAACTGTTTGTGTACGTCTATGCTGCAAGTGTTCTTCCTGGGATGGTTCCTTGGTTTGTTATCTTGATCAGCCAACCAAAGTTCAGGAAAGTTCATGCGGCAAAAATGGCGAGCCACCCGTTCAAAATGCCATTTGCACCAGTTACGAACTACGTGACAATTGCCTATCTTGTAGCTGTGCTTGTCGGTATGTGGGTCAACGAAGACACTCGTGTTTCACTGATTGCTGGTATTGTGTTCCTAGCTCTTGTGACCATTAGCTTTTATGCTTTCGGAATTAATAAGCGTGTACCTGCCAATCTTCAAGCAGAGGATATGACAGAACGGAAAGCGATTTAAACTTCATATAAGAAAAGGGACAATTTTCAAAAATTGTCCCTTTTTTCATGATGGCTACCAAGAAATATCCACTTAAATTCTCCGTTTTTCATGCATGTACTTCATCCATTTTTTCAGCCGATAACAACAAATAATATATCCAATACAGCCGGCAGCGGCTACTCCAGCTGATATCTCCCAGATAAGATCGTGTGCGGAATAGATCCCAGCTGCTATTCCGATAAATCCAAACAGGGTCAATTGAAACAACTGCTTTTTCGTATTTTCATACATAGTAAAATGGAATTGCCGTCTTTGCTCGACTTCCTTTAATTGTTCCATTTTTTGCGGTGCATTTAGAAATTCGTTTACTGAATGGAAGATTTTAAAGACAGGCTGCGATTGAAGCCACTGCCAGACAAATAACCATTTATTATTCCCTTGTGTATTTAACCACTCCATAAACACTGGTTTCCCTAATTCCAGCAGTTCCGCCTCGGGTGCCAAATTGCGGATAATCCCTTCAATGGTTACAACCGACCGTCCTAAAAAGACAAAACGGGTCGGAATTTGAATGGGCAGAGATTGAATCAAATCGTTAATTTCCAACTTTAATGCCAGAAGGTCCATTTCTTTTAAATGAGCAGGCTGGAAGGTGATGAATTCTGCTAAGATCCGTTCGATCGTTCTAGATTCAGCCTCAGGGAGTAATACTCCTAATTGAAATAAGCATTCCACAGCCTTCGGATAATTTTTTGCAAGAAAGCTTTCGATTAAGCCTTGAAAATATCCTGCATCCTTTTTAGAAAGCTCTCCTACCATTCCGAAGTCTAGTAAAATAATTTTCCCTTCCTTCGATACAAGGACGTTTCCTGGATGGGGGTCTGCATGGAATGTACCAGGTTCCATCCATTGGGGGAGAAATACTTTCAGCAGTTTTTGCGCCAATTCCTGTCGACCTACCGGTAATTGGCTGATGGCCTCGTTATTGGTCAGACGTACACCCTCAACCCACTCCATTACTAGTACGTTTGAGGTACTAAGTTCAGCATACACCGCAGGAATTTGGACGATATCCATCTCCTTAAAGCGCTCTTTAAACGTAAGAATGGTGTTTAGTTCCTTTGAATAATCCAGTTCTCGTTCAATCACTTGTTTTACCTCTTTAAAGAGGATCTTAAAATTCATTAATCCTTTCGGAAGGGGAACTAAGTGATCAACCAGCCAAAAAACGATACTTAAAATCCGAAAATCAGTATGGACAATCGAATCAATATTTGGACGCTTTACCTTAATCGCAACCTCTGTTCCGTCTTGGAGCACGCCTTTATAGACCTCACCAATGGAGGCAGAGGCAATGGCCGTTTTTTCAATCGATTGGAAATGCTGGTGAAGCGAGTTTCCCCATTCCTTTTCTAAAATTTTCTCAATCTCGCTCCACTGGGAAGGGGGAACCTTATCCGTTAAATCTTCTATTTGACTGATAAAGGAAGGAGGAAGCAAATCGGCACGCGTGCTTAGGATTTGTCCAAGTTTGATAAGCAAGCCTTCTAATTCGAACAGAGTTTGCCTGAACCGTGCTCCGAAACTTCCCCAAAGTTTATCCCACTCGGCTTGCGGTTTCCTAAGGATTTTATACCAATAAATTTGAAAGAAGATCCCAAAGACCAAAGAAAGGACCTTCGACATCCGGAGTAGCTTATTTTTGGTCATCATCCAATCCCTCTCAATTCCTATGCCTTGTTGACTTCCTTAATGAAATTAACTTGATGAATGTCATTGAATTTATATGAGTCTATTATACATAGATTACCATTTACACCGAAGGATTTCAGTAATTATAGTAAAAGTATTAGAGGTATCTTATAGGTTGGATAAAGGGTACTATGTCTTGTCTTTAATCGAGTAACCAGCAAAAGTAATATAAGCGGGAAGTTTCCGGTTATATGCAAAATGGAGCTCGTTTCGAGGAATATAAGCGGAGGTTTTCCGGTTATGCAAAGAAAAATCTTCCATTTTTGTGCTTTCCAAGTCAATAGGCGGAATCTCTCCGTCTATTTAAGCCTTTTTCAAAAATAATTACGAATTAAGCGGAATCTTTCCGTCTATTTATTAACACGGGTACTTAATCCCTGATCACCCAACCGATAAGTGCGAACCCTCTGATCCTAGATGCAGGAATCAGCAGCTTTTTTTTGACCCGCTTATAAAGATTAATAGAATTTAAAATTGTACTCCAACCGGCACTGCAAATGACTGAAGTTTTGACCCTCTTTTTTTAAATGTACAATACTTATTGTCCATCCTAATAATGATGTCAATGGTAATGTCAGTGTTAATGAAATTTTGTAGAAATCTTGATAGATATAGAAAAAGACGTATGCTAATTCATACGTCAATTCTTATGTCTTTTAATAAGAAAGCACCCGAAAACGGGACCCGGTATCCATAGGATCCGGCTGCGTCATCTAAACTATTAGTTTATTTGCATTTCGTATATTTTTTCGTTATTGATTATACTTCCGGCTTTTTCTTCGAAATATTTATTCATCAGTAAATTTAGTCTGATGGAAAGCGTAATGTATTCGGAGCTGTTTGGACCTGTTTGATTGTAAATCCCCCTTAGTTTCGCTTTAAGGTTTACTATTTCCATTAAAAGATCCATGTTTTCCGTATCTGAAAATTCAATTGCCTTCATCATACACCTCGTAAATTATATTTTTTTAAAGTCATTGGTATGGAAGGTATGATGATTGGATCCGTTTGTTTTTCGTCTTCTAATAATAATACAATTCCATAGCCATTCTGATAGTAACATAGTCGATTTTTGATGTGAACAAGGAATTTAAAAGTAAAAATATTAGAAAAAAGGTAAATAATATTGGGATATCAAGTGATTTCAATAAGTTATTTCTGATGCCTTGAAAATAAACAAACACTGAATCTAGTGGACTTCGATAAGCTATAAACAAGTTATATTGTGATAACATCAAATTTAAAAATAAAAATATTATTAAAATTCTAAAAATATAAAATCAATTAAGCTTGTATGGCTTTTTTTTTGTAAAAAATGAAAAAATATGAAACTTATTGCGGGGCTTTCCAGTCTTAAAGTTGTTAGAGAGGAGGAAGTTATTAGGTGCCTAAAAATCAAATTGCAGATTTGCCATTTAATCATGACAATGAAATAGAAAAAGGAAAATTCATAGATGAGCTGATGAATCAGCATTCTCGGAAGGTCTATTTATTAGCGTTCTCTTACGTTAAAGATAAAGGGCTTGCCGAGGATATTGCGCAAGAGGTTTTTATAAAATGTTATAAGTCTCTTCACCATTTTAGAGGCGATTCACAGATTACGAGCTGGCTTTACCGGATTACAGTGAACACGGCCAAGGATTTTCTTCGGTTGAAGAGCTTTAATATTCTTAAGTATCCGAAGGGTTTTTTTGAAAGTTTAACAAAGAGTGAGAGCCCGGAGGAAGTGATTCTTAAGCAGGATCAGCGGGAGGCGGTCTTACAAACGGTGCTGAGCCTGTCGACGAAATATCGTGAAGTGATCATCCTCTATTACTTTCAGGATGAAAAAATGGAGGATATAGGCGAGATTCTTCATTTAAATCTTAATACGGTTAAGACAAGATTATCAAGAGCCCGCTCGATTTTGAAGGGGAAAATAACTTCTTATCCAGGAGATGATTTGCTTGAAAAACGATCTTAAGGAAGTAAAAGAATACTACAATGAGATGTATTTTAATGAGGAGATTGCCAATCAAATAAAAGAGGGTGTCCATCAACAAATTCACCGTAAAAGACGGAGCAGTATCGGCAAAAAGTTCGTCTATGTTTGCAGTGCTTTTGTAGCTGCCTTTGCATTATTTATTGGAATAGCGTTTTTATCACCAGCAGTGGCGAAAGTGGCTGCGAAGGTTCCTTTTTTAAATATGATATTTGAATCCAAGCCAATTTCTGTGGTGATCGCTGAGACGCTGACAGAGAAAGGCTATCCATTTGATGGAGTGGGAACTCAATATACCCCTAAAAAGGTGTTCTCGGTCGGGCTTCGTGGTTCAAAGGAATATATAGATAGAGTGAGGCCTGATGTGAAGAAGCTTGTGAAGGACCTGCTGTTGGCTAGAGATTTTGACGCCTACGAGGTTAAAGTATACAGCTCTGAAGGGAGAGTCACCGAACTTACTCCGGAGGAAATGAAAGCAGATAAAAAATTCGAAAAAGTAGTAGGTATCGTTAACGGGGTATTAAAAAAGTACGGGTATACAGAGAGAATGCCGATTGGATTTCAAGTTGTAAATCAGACGGTAGATTTTAGTTTACCGAATACGGAGTCGAAAATCGACGAGATTAAGCAACAGGTTCAAAGTCAACTCGATGCTAAAAATCTTGGTTCCTTCACCCTCAAAGTAAATGTATACAATGCGGAGAAAAAAGAGCGGGAACGTAGATGGAGCCCAATTATCTCTACGATTGCTGAGGGAACGTTTGGAGCGAAGAAATATAAAGTAACGGAAGTGGGGTATACGAATAAGTCCGCCGAATATATGACGATTATGCTCAAAACCTCCGTATCTTCATCAGACTCGGATTATCAAGAAGTCGTGGACGATATTAAGGATACGATCCTAGAATTCTTAACAAGTAAAAAAACGAGGGAAATCATCAAAGATGACGCTTATAAGGTTATTATTACTTCTAAGGATAAGAAGGAAACGGTAATTACCTCAAAATGATTATTAGTTAAAGGGAGAGGCTTTGGGGTTAGACTAGAAGCCTCTGGTGTTTTATTCAACCTTCATATGGTTAAAAATAAGCTTTTTATATTTTTTACTTAACTTATCCGCTTTAGTGTAAAGCACATTCTTCTTACTTTGGTCCAGTTCCCCAACAAACTTAACCTCAATTTTCCTTTTTAACTCATTCCATAGCTGATTAAATTCTTTTATATAGGGCTTAACTGAACCTTCATAGGCATTAACGTCAATAGCGATACCTTTAGACCAGGCTTCCTGGTCAGTCACGATAATGGCTTTGTTCATCTTCCTCTTTTTAATAAGCCTTAGTGCGTCCAATATAGCAAGAATTTCGCATACGATCGATTTTGCTGTTTGGATATTCCTTACATTGGAAATACCCGTTACAATGTCCCGATTTTCAACCAATACCAATCCGGTCCCTGCCTGCTGATTTTCAAAATTGTAAGAACCATCAACAATTATAAAGGGAACTTCTGAAGGAATTTTTAGACACAAAGGCATAAGGAACTTTTCCTTTGAGCTTCTAGTCAGAGGTGCTTCTTTGGTTTTTTCACCTGAACCCTTCCGATAATGGTCCAATATATCCTGAATGTGAAAAAAATCTCTTTCTCCGACTCTCTCAAAAGGCATCCCTTTTTTACACAGGGCTACCAAATTCTCTTTGGTGATTCGCAACGTTGTCAGAACCACTTCTTGATTTACATATTCCTTAAGCGTTCGTCCTCTTTTATCCACAAATTCGTTCTCTAACCGTTCCTGTGATGGGTGATAAGTCTCCAACCATTTCAATATCTCGCTTTCTAAAAATCGATATTCATTTCCAATCAGATAGTGCGGCATTCCATCAGCCAGGTAGGCATTCATTTGCGCTTTTGATACGTTTAATTTCTTTATAAATTCTCCTTTTAAAAGTAAAGCAACCGGAGATTTTTGTTGTGTTTTACTAGCGATTACTCTCACCTGCGTTCTATATGTCTAGTTATCCAAATTATACTATCTATGGAGTATCTGTCCAAGATACAAAAAAGATCAGGATTTCTCCTAATCTTCGAATGGACATTTTATTTCTCCATCAGCCATTTCGTAACTATCTTAGATTTTTCATCATCTAGTAAATTGCCAGGCATTTTATTTGTACCTTCACTAATAATTTTCAGTACTTCGGCTTCTGAATATTTACTCTTCATATCTACAATAGTAGGGCCGACAGCCCCTTGTAATTGAGCGCCGTGACACGCAGCACAGCTTTCCTTATAGATTGATTCACCGTCCATGGCGGTACTGGCCTTATCTGATGAACAGCCGGTTAATAATAAAAGCATTAAGGCAAATGCAGTTAAAAGTCGATTCATGTTGTTTCCTCCAAACGCATCATAATAGTGGTAATGTTTTCTAGCTTATATCTATCTTAATAGAGAAAAGAGCTGAAAACTTAGCTCAATTATGAACATTTGGGAAAAGTTTTACCCTCTCATCTCCGCATGAATCCATGGTAATAAAGTAAGACAGAGAGACGATTGTCCCTTTGTCTTTTTCGCGTATTAGAACCATGGGTGATTGTCGAAAAATTGCCCTATTTGAGTGACTTTTGAAACAGTATCCAGCTTCCCTTTCCTTTATGATAAACAGTATATAGGGTGTCGAAAAAACGAGTATTTTAGCATATTGAATGAGAGGAGCAATCTATGAAAAATCAAAGTAAAAGCACCGATTTGGGTATGTTTATTCAAACCTTTAAATCTGTTCTGCTAAATCTCCCTGTACCCTGCTTCATTCTTGATCTAGAAGGTACAATTGTGTTTGCCAATAATGAAACGATCAAGCTAACGGGGTTTCAACGAGAAATAGATTTTAAAAGGAGCTTTCTCTCTCAATTGGATGATGTATATATTGAAAAAACGATTGAGCATATTAAAACCGTCCTTAATGGAGAAAGACTCCAGTTTCAGATTGAAATCAGGCATCAAAATAGGCAAAATATTCCGGTAGATATCGTCTCGATTCCGCTTGAGATCCGTGGGTTGGTTCAAGGGATTTGCGGCTTTATTATAGAACAGTCTGAAAAAGATGCGGTCATCCATCAACTTTATGATCCAAGCAATTGGGATAAAATTTTAAACGAAATCGATATTTGTTTATGGTCTGTTGATGCAAAAACGATGGAAACACTTCAAATATCCTCCGCCTCTCAGCGCATTTTTGGTTACTCCGAGGAAGATTTTGTTCAGAACCCCTATTTGTGGCTGGATATCCTTCATCCCCATGATAAAGCAGACGTCCTTGAGCAACTCGCACTATTAGACAAGGGGCAATCCGTTAGAATGGAATACCGGATTCGTACCCGCCAAGGAATGGACAAGTGGGTTATTGATTATATCGTGCCTATTTTTGATGAGCTTTCGATTGGTCCTATGCGGTTTGACCGGGTTTTGATGGATATTGATCGTCGAAAAAGAACAGAGGCTGAGTTGACCTATTTAGCCTTTCACGATCCATTAACAGGTCTACCGAATCGCAGGGAATTTGATGAACAGCTTCGCACGGCCATTCTGGAAGCAAAGCGCAATAAGCAATTCGTTGGGATTCTATTCATCGATATTGATCGGTTCAAGGATATCAACGATTCGCTGGGCCACAAAATGGGAGACCAGTTGATTAAAATCATCGCAACCCGGTTAAAAAGACATATCCGGACAGAGGATGTCATTGCCCGTCAAGGCGGGGATGAATTTGTCATTCTATTAAAAAATCTACCTAATGGGCAAATAATAGAAGAGTTGGCTGCAAAAATAAGCCAGGTGGTTGCTAAACCAATTATGCTGACTGAATATGAGTACAGAATGAGTGTTAGTATTGGGACCAGTATTTTTCCCGATCATGGGCAAGATGCTGATGTGCTCATGATGAGAGCCGATCAGGCGATGTACTTGGCGAAGGAGAATCGAACGGGTATTCAGCAATATCAACAGGGCATGTCCAAAAGCCTGTCACGGAAAATGCTTCTTGAACAATATCTTCATAAAGCAATCGAACAAAATGAGTTATATCTAGAATATCAGCCCATTGTCGACGTGTATGCCAAGAAAGCCATCGGTCTGGAAGCCCTTATCCGCTGGAAGCATCCTGTCTTGGGGAGCATTCCGCCGGTAGAATTTATTCAAATTGCTGAGGAATCGGACCTAATTATTAAACTTAGCAATTGGGTTTTAGAGACAGTCTGTAGCCAGCGCCGGTTATGGCTGGATAAGTATCTATCGCCTTTTTATATCTCGATTAATGTTCCGGCGAGGCAAATCCATCAGGATCATTTCATTGAATCGATTAAACATTCCTTACAAAAATATGATTTACCACCGGAATTAATAAAAATCGAAATAACCGAACGGACCGCGATGACGAATGTCGAGAAAACTTTGCAGACGATGCAAGAATTGCAAGCATATGGGGTAGATATCATCCTGGATGATTTTGGAATCGGCTATTCATCGATTAGTTATTTGGTGCAGTACCCTTTTAATACGATCAAAATTGATAAATCATTTATCCAGGGCCTAGACAATAAAAACCAAAAGTCGGTTTGTCGTGCATTGGTAGCAATGGGCAGAAATTTGGGGATGAATGTGGTTGCTGAAGGGGTCGAGGAAATAGACCAATATCAATATTTATGCAGCATTGGTTGTAATAAAATCCAAGGCTACTATTTTAGCAGACCTACATCAGTGGAATTGGTGGAGCAGTTTTTCTAGAGTTGGATTATGATCCACGTTGCTTTTAAGAGGGATCTACTCCCTCTTTTTTTAATTGTATAAAACTTGGGCTATTTTCATAAAGTTTTATATAGGGGGGATCCGAATGAATTATACGAAATCGATTATTAGTGGAATCATTGCACTTGTTATTATCGTGGTTGCCTTTTTTTCAAGCACATCCGTTGATTCTGGATATAGAGGCGTCCTTTTACAATTAGGGGCCGTTAAACCGACGATTTTAACAGAAGGGTTTCATTTTAAACTCCCATTTATTCAAACCGTTCAACCGATTGAGGTTAGGGTCCAAAAAGAAGAAAGTTCACAAACAGCTGCTTCCAAGGATCTGCAAATGGTCACTGCGATGGTAGCCGTCAACTATTCTGCTGATCCGGAGGCCGTGAATAAGCTCTATCAAGAAATTGGCTTGGATTATCGGACCCGAATCGTTGACCCAGCAATTGCTGAATCACTTAAGGCGATTACCGCACAGTACACGGCGGAAGAATTAATCTCGAAACGGCCAGAGGTATCAGCGAAAGTGAAAGATATGCTAGCGAGTAAATTAACAAAATATTATATGATTCTAGAAGATATCAATATCAAAGAATTTGCTTTTAGTGATGAATTCAATAAAGCGATTGAATCGAAACAGACCGCGGAGCAAAATGCATTACGGGCACAAAGGGATCTCGAACGAATCAAAATTGAAGCTGAGCAAAAGGTTGCTCAAGCCGGTGCAGAAGCGGAAGCCTTACGATTGAAAAAACAAGAAGTAACGCCGGAATTAATTCAATTAAAGCAAATTGAAGTTCAAGAAAAGGCCTTGGAGAAATGGGATGGGCGCCTGCCAAGTGTAACAGGTGGAGCCACGCCGTTTATTGATGTGGACGGACTTTCGAAAAAATAAGCAGGGATTTAATAAAAAGTGATTTTTAGATTAAAGGAAGGAAACAGACCGATCACCACAATTGGTGTAACTGTTTCCTTTTTATTTTTATCCATTATGTAAAATAAGGAAGGGATGAATGGGTTAGAATAAACTTGTGAAAGGGGTATGAGTATGGAGTTAACAATTAATTGGAAAGAGAAAATGGCGTTTTCGGGGGCTACACCTTCCGGTCATGAAATTATCCTGGATGCCGCTCCCGAAGTCGGAGGAGAGAATTCCGGCCCAAGGCCTACGGAACTACTGCTTCAGGCGGTTGCAGGCTGTACAGGAATGGATATCATCTCGGTCTTACATAAAATGCGCCTCGAGCCCTCCGCATTTCAAATGGACGTTAAAGGAGAACGTGCCGAGGATCATCCCAAGCGTTTCACAACGATTAATATTCATTATGCATTGGACGGAGAACTGCCTGAAGATAAGGTAGTAAGGGCGATTCAATTATCGAAAGACAAATACTGTTCTGTCTCCCATTCCTTAAATTCAGAAATAACCGTGAGCTATTCCATCAATGGGGTTCCTGGGGAAAAGGTGATATAAAAGGGAAAGAAGTAACGACCAATTAAATCGGTTGTTACTTCTTTTTCCATAAGGGAGGTTCTACGAGCCCGCCCCCAGCTAATATCAGCAATTGCGGTCACGTAACGCGGCTCTTCTCTAAATTAATCTCATAAAATCATCCATAGTTAACGATTGTCCGTCAGTAACATATAACGCAATACAGCTGCCAGCCCTGCCCCATGCTTGAATTCGCCTTTTTCAATTAAGGACTTCACTTCATGCATAGTTAATTTATGTACCTCAATTTGTTCGCTTGACTCCAATCGCTGCTCTGTGGCGGTGAGTCCGGTTGCCGCAAATAAGTAGATTTCCTCGCTAGTTGAGCCAGGAGAAGGATAAAAGCTTCCTAAATCCAGCCAATATTCAGCCTTATTGCCCGTTTCTTCCTCTAGCTCTCTTTTAGCGGTTTCGATTGGAGCATCAGTAGCACTTTCAGTGTCAATCATCCCGGCAGGAAGCTCCCATTGCCAGCTTTTTATCGAATGACGGTATTGTTTTAAACAAATGATTTCTTTGTCCTTCGTGATTGGCAGGATACATACGCCCTTTGCAAAATCTAAATAGGAAAAGTCCTTTTCCTCTCCATTCGGGAGAGTCACCTTTTCGATCATTACCTCAAAGCGATCTACCTGTTCCTTAATCGAACTATTAATCTTCCAAACCATCCTCATTCAACTCCAAAATTCATTTTCTTAAAGCTATTTTACATGGATGGAGGATAATTTACTAATTCTATCTGGCGTGGATAATTATCCCATAAATTGTAAACGATATAGAAAGACGTACGTTTCATAAAGGAGAAGGACTTACAAGTGAATCATATTCCTCCATTTCGAAGGCAGAGAGCGTATTTATCCCAATTTTCTACCGCGCAGTTGCATTTAAAGAACCCGTGGATTCCAGCCTTTTTCTCATTCTCTTATCCTGGGTTTGGACATATTTTGAAGCATCGATATATCTCTGGGTATATTCTCATTCTTTGGGAAACATTTATTAACGATCGGGCGAAAGTAAACCTTGGCATTTTATATACCTTATTGGGTGAATTTGAAAAAGCAAAAGATATTTTGGACCAGAGGTGGCTCATTCTCTATCTTGCTATTTATATGTTTGGAATTTGGGATAGTTATCGGACGACCGTTGATATAAACAAACAGTATATTTTAGCTGATCGCGAGGACGCCCAAGTCATAAACATGAAAATAGGATCATGGGATATTAACTACTTGGATAAACGAAAACCAATAAATGCACTCATCTGGTCCGCCTTATTTCCTGGCCTCGGACATCTTTATCTACACCATGTTATTACAGGATTCTTTATTTTTATTTATGCGGTAGCGATCTGTTATTTGGGACATATTCCGGAAGCAATCCACGCATCGATGACTGGTGATTTTGTTCAAGCTAAGAAGGTATTAAATATGCAATGGACTCTTTATTTTCCTTCCATCTATTTCTTCATCATTTATGATTCTTATGTTTCAACGATTGAACACAACAAATTGTTTGAAAAAGAAATGTCAAAATTCTTACGGGAAAAATATCAAAGTAAGCATTTCCTTTATCCATTGTAGAAAGTGAGTGTGAGTTGATTGTTTGTCATTGCCACTTTCGAGAATTCCATTTTTATTGAGTTAGCTATTACGGCTTTGGAACAAAGTGGAATTTCAAACGAGAAGATATTAGCAGCTCCTCTTGATAAGAGAGCAGAACAGCGAAAATTATTTGATACGATTCATCGAGCGGACGGATTAAGTCTTTTTGATGCATCCGCCATGCTCGGTACTTGTTTGATGCTATTGGGCGCTATCTACGGATATGTATTAAAATGGGGTCCTATTATCTGGGGGATTATTGGGGCAGTCAGCGGGTTACTTCTCGGATTTTTAATAAAATTGTTGATTGTTAAAAAAAATAAAGCCGGGACCAAAAAAATCGCATCAGAAATTGTCCTAATGATTCGCTGCGAAGAACAGCAGTGGGAAACCATTGAAAAAATCATCTGGGAAAACAACGCACTTGGGGTAACAAGAATCAAGCGTTAAAGGAGGTAAAAAGATGAGAGGGAAAAATCTCGTCTTTTTCTTTTGGTGTCAGGCACCGAATGTTCGATTGGGAGATTATTTAGACTAAAATATCAACTTTCCTTCGAACTAACTTCTTTTGTGTCAGTTTAGTGAATTTTTCTGTAACAGAATCAATCAGTATTCAACATATTACGAGTGTAACAATAAAATTAATGCCATAAACATCATGAAGGTAGTAGTTAATTGTCGATATTTGATGATGAAAACTAGTTCTATGAAGCCGCTTTCAATTGGTACACTAAGGTTCCTAGTCAAATATTAAGGAGTTAAGCGATAATGAAAAACGAGGATCTATTTATACAAATCGAAAATTTAAGAAATAAAATGATAAGAGCAGGTCTATCGAAAGGTTTTACCTCTGCTGAAACTGTTACATTAAGTGAAAGACTTGATAAGTTAATCAACTTACAAATGGGGTTATTTACGAATATTTCAGCTTGATTATATATTTTGTGATTTTTGATAGATTGATAGGAAAATGAATGACATCAGACACCAAATCAAAAGCGATAACTTACCAAGAAAAAAGCGGAAAAGTCCTGTAAAGGTCAGGTCTTTTCCGCTTTTTAACTATTGCTTCTTTTAACTAATACGGATAGCCACCATAACCACCATAGCCTCCATATGGATAGGTGACAGGTGTTGGGTACGGTGCTGGATATGAAGTTGGATATGGTACTGGATATGGGTATCCCCCGCCTGAAGACAAGGCCCCAATCGTTAGTCCGCCTAACAATCCGCCAACAAAAGGTGTGCCATAGCCACCGTGATGACCTCCTCCATGATACCCTCCATGATAGCCGCCGTGATGACCTCCTCCATGATACCCTCCATGATAGCCGCCATGAAATCCGCCTCCATGATAACCACCGTGATGTCCATCATATCCGCCATATCCACCCATTCCACCATGTCCGCCAAACTGTCCTCCGCCGTGAAATCCTTCCATCATATACATACATCTCCTTTTTTAATCAATAACGAATGATCCTGCTGGTTACCCGTGGTAAAAATGGGTTACCTTTTGTACTGTATGCATGATAAACGTCCAATGAATGGGCGCTTTATGGATTCGGGATTGTTGATATTCAAATGATTCGTTTTGCCTTCTCCTCTTATTCTTTTGTTTTTCCAATATATTGAAAATTGGTGATATAAAAAAAGTCGTTTATCACAAAATCTAATCCTATTATTCGACTCGTTCAAAGAAAATTCTACAAAACATTACAAATTCATTACAATTTAGCCATTTTCATTGTTATTCTTCTCTTGCAAACTTAAACTATAACTATATGAGTCGGAAAATTTTGCTAGGAAAAGGTGACAATGTATGAAACGGAAAATTTTAATATATTCAGTATCGTTTGCTCTGTTAACAACTATTTTTCAAGCAACACCTGCTTTTGCAAAACCACCTGTAACACAAGTACAGATTGATGAGACAAAAGTAGAGATTAATAAGACCGTTGACCAAATTGATGACTTAGAGACGAAGGTTCAGCAACTTGATGACCGAATCATCATCGGAATGGAAAAAAGTAAACAACTAAGCGATGATATTAAAGCACAACAAGGTCAAATTGTAAAAACAAATGCTGAAATCGAAACAGCAAGAAAAGACTTAGAAACAAACAAAGACTATTATTCTGAAAGACTAAGAACCATGCAGGCACAAGGGAAGCAGTCAATTATCACTTATGCAGAATTTATTGTGTCGTCTAAAGATTTTTCCCAGTTATTAACACGCTCCACTGCAGTAATGTCAATTCTTGAAAGTAATACAGATATAATGAAGGCTCTAGCTGAAAAAGAAGCAACATTAAAAGGTTCAGAGCAAAAGCTTGAAAAGGAATTAGGCAAATTAAAAAACAGCCAGGATGAATTAGCTGCAGAAAAGAAGCAGATAGTAGCAGATAAACAAGAAATTACGACTGTTTTGGCAAAATCAAAAGACACCTTAAAGCAAAAACAATCGCAACTAGCTTATCAACAAACAGAAAAAGATGCTCAAGATAAAGCAAGACAAGAAGCAGAAGAAAAGGCAAGACAAGAGGCACAAGAAAGAGAAAGTGCAAGACAGGTAGTATCAGAAAGATCAAGCCAACAAGCACCAGAGAGTCCAAGCCAACCGGAGCAAAATACTCCTGTAAATAATCCATCCATATCCGATGCACCACAGGAAACCGTGTCTAATTCGGGAGATGTAGATGAGATGATCGCATATGCGAAAAGATTTTTAGGGGTTCCTTATGTTTGGGGCGGAACAACGCCAAATGGATTTGACTGTTCAGGATTCACCCAATATGTGTTCCGTTCGATTGGAATTTCCCTTCCGCGGGTTTCTCGTGACCAGCAGGATGTTGGAACTAGAATTTCCCCGTACAATGTTCAAAAGGGCGATTTAGTATTTAGGGGTGACCCTGCCCACCATGTTGCCATCTATATTGGCGGCGGGAAAGTTATACATGCTCCGCAAACGGGGGATGTTGTGAAAATTGCTACTTATAATCCTGGTAAATATACAACTGCTGCTAGAGTATTGCACTAAAAATAGATTAATAGGGAAAAAGGCTTGGGGGAAACTCCAGGCCTTTTTCTATACAATTCTATATTTAATATCAATCGGCTGTTGGGTATACGCCCATCAAGCTTTTTTTACTATATAGGAAATTATAAAATATTTAATTCTGGATAAATTGATTTAGTATCTTTGAATCCAGCTCCAGCGCCCAACGGCTAGTGTCCTTCGCTCTCCGCCNNCTCAGTTGGAGCGCTCCAGGCCATACGCCGCTGAACGGGCGCTTGCGCCTTTTGTTCCTATTATGACTTAAGTTAGTTATCCTGAACGATGGGTTGGTCAAGTATATCCGCATTGACGGAAGTGGTTGTATTTTGACCAGTAATCGTCGTGATCGTAATCCCAGCATTTGTAGATCCGGAACCATGTGTACTTTTTACGGCACTTTTGGGGGATATAAACAAGGAATTTCCAAATTGGACAATTCCCCCGCTGACTGTATCAATCTTTACTGGTAATTCAGACATTGAAGAACATCCTTTGCTTTTTAATAACTTACTATATGCGCATTTAAAGGGAATTGTTCAGAAACGGAAATTCTAAAAAGCTTCCATACGTCTGCTTTTAGAGCTGTTCAAACCTTCGTCAAAACATTTCAAACAAAATGTGAACTTATCACTATACCCATATTGCTAAACTAAAAAAGGGAATATAGTGTAATCATAAAGAACAAACAAAATTTGAAAGGCGGAATGAATTATGTTTAACAAATTTTTAAGAGAAAATAAAATTGCAGCGGCTATTCTTACTGTCTTACGTTTATATCTTGGCTATTCTTGGATTACAGCAGGTTATGGAAAATTAACTAGCGGCGGCTTCGATGCGGCAGGCTTCTTAAAAGGAGCAATCGCAAATCCAGTCAAAGGTCCAGATGGCGCAGTTGTTTTCGGCTGGTATGTGGACTTCTTGAAACACTTTGCACTGCCAAACGTTGATATCTTCAACATAATCGTACCTTGGGGCGAAACTTTAATCGGCTTAGGTTTAATTCTAGGTTGCTTAACAACTACTGCGATGTTCTTTGGGTTAGTAATGAACTTCAGCTTCTTCTTAGCAGGAACAGTATCTCATAACCCTAGAGACATCTTCTTAGGATTTATCATCTTAACAGCTGGTTACAATGCAGGAAGAATCGGTTTAGACCGTTGGGTCGTTCCATTTGTTAGAAAAATAAGCAAAAAAGAAACTGGTCATGAAAAAGCAAAAGTGAGTGCATAAATAGCATCAAAGAGGCAGAAGTTCACCTTAGAGTTGAACTTCTGCTTTTTATTTGAGCATCACAGTTATGAAAGTAAATATTTATTTTTAGATTTTGTTCCAAATCCCCTTTTGCTCCATATGCTTTAGGATAAGGGGTGAATATAATGTCAACAGACCAATTCGACATCGACACGTTAAAGCACATAAGGAACAAACTTGATTACATTTACTTTATTGCAAAAAGCAATTACAATGACAACCCTGAATTAATGGACACGATTGAAAACTTAGCTCTGATTTCAAACATGTTTACAAATGTAAAGATTCAAGAGTTAAGCAAGAAAAAGGAAACATCAAGCCCTCAAGGGTACATTTTATCAAAACTATCCCACTCCTACTCGAGAATGAAGGAGTATGAAAAACAAAAAGAAACTGATTTCCCAACTTGGAAGCTATAAAACACGCTATCTGCCAGTTGGAGGGGGCTATCCGCCAGTAAAGCGAGGCTATCCGAGAGTAAACCGACCATATCCGCCAGTAAATCCACAAATTGATACAAACTCATAACCAAGCTCAGAGAGAAGTGCTTATTGTTAAGGGGTTCCGTTTCCTATCGCAAAACGTCAATTTGCATAGGGAAATGCAATCCTTTTTGCTCTATAAAATGTAGGGCAATTTGTAAAGCTAGGGGGATTAGAAAAGCATTGAAATTGCAAGGGTTTCTACCCTTGCCATTTTGCTTTTAATGGCTAATTCATCGGATTGCATAGTACGAAGAAGTTTGCAAACCATTTTCGCCTTCTCGTACCGATTTTTGCGTAGGTATGAGAATTAATAGGCGGAAAATTTCCGTCTATTGTTTTTAGAGGAAGCTAAAGCAGCCGATTAGACGGAGATATTCCGCTTAACTCCTCTAAGTAGGACAATATCTAATGATTTGGACCATATAAGCGGAAAAACTTCCCTTATTTTTAAGGAAATATGGTTATTTCCCAATTTAGTCGGAGTTTCTCCGTTTATTTTTCAAACACATTGAAATCGACATTCAGTTATAGTAGAGCCTAACCAATATTTCTGTATATCAACTGGCTATTGTCCCCCCCATTTTAATATACAGCTTACAATACAAATTCTCCCAAAATAATTATTGATATCCCTTTATATCACCAAAAATAGACCTCCAAATTACCATACAATTTGAAGGCCCTTTTGCATTACATTTTTAATGTTTGCGATAGTTAACGGAACCCGTTAGCTTATTGTACTTCTCTCTTTCAATGCCATTGGTGCCAGACACCAAACATAAAAAACAATTGTGAATTTTTACGTAATTATTTTGAAAAACAAAATTTTCCTTAAAATCAGCATTACAGTCGTAGTATAATAGAATTTATGAGTCTATCAGACATGTAAACTATTATACTAGGAGGAAAAATGAGGAAAGTAGTCATCTCTGTCTTGTCACTATTTCTTTTTGTTTTCGTACACCCATCTTTTATGTACGCAGCGGGAACGACATACCCGAAAGTAAATGATTATATCACTTCTAAGAAGCTAATCCCTGTGAAAGTTGAATACGATCATAAAAGTATATTTCCGAAATTTACTTATCGTAATGGTTATGGTGAAGTGGAGGGCGTTGTTGCCCATGAGACAGCAAACAACAACTCAACCATAACCGGTGAGATAGCTTATATGTCGAGAAACAATCGAAGTGCCTTTGTGCATGCATTTGCTGATGGTTCGCGCGTAATTGAAATTCATGACCCGAATTATGGAGCCTGGGGTGCCGGTTCCTATGCGAATGAACGATTTGTCCATGTTGAGTTAGTGCGAGTAAAGACGTTTGATCAATTTGCCCGATCCATTAATAATTATGGGAATTACATTGCATCTTTGCTCTATGATTATAATTTGCCATTGGTAAATGCAGAAAAAACAGGCGAAGGGACACTCTGGTCTCATTCCGCGGTCACCAATCACCTGGGGGGTACCACCCACGCGGATCCAATTGCTTATTTTAATAAGTGGGGCTATAGCTGGGACCAGTTTGTTAAACTGGTCACGACGAAATATAAAACACTCCCGAATAAAACAGAGACTACCAATCGCTTAGGACAGGTCCTAAGCAGCGAGGTAATGATTTATCAGGACTATAAAAAATCCGCATCTGCAACTCCTGCAGGTGAAAAGTCTACGAACCAAACCTTTTATATTAAAAATTTAGCTTTTGTAAGCGGGCAAACGTATTATCTGCTAAGTGAGCAGCCTAGCAGTGTTGACGGTGTCATCGGCTGGGCAAAGGCCTCTGATTTGCTTTCGTATCCAGAATCGGCTGTAACATCTACTGCGAAAACCTTATATATTAAGGGAATAGGCGGTGCTTATAGCAAGCCATGGGGCATGCAGAAGGATGCCATCTATCGTTCTCTATCCAACTATAAAGGCCAGGAGTTTAAAGTAAATGGGACCGAAACCGTTGGGAATATGATCTGGTATCGTGGGGATCTCGATGGAAAAACAGTCTGGCTCTATTCGAGCAGAGTGGTTCCAAAAGTGGAGCAGACTACCAGTCGGTTAGGGCAGATTAGAAATAGCAGCGTACAGATTTATAAATCTGTTGGTACACAGGTGGGAGCCATCCAAGCGGGTTCAACCTATACTGGGACTGTTTTCTACATTAAGAAGCAGGCAATCATCAACGACCAAACTTATTATCTAATTAGTAAACAGCCTAGTAGTGAGACGGGGGTAATCGGCTGGGTAAAATCAGCTGATCTAACTAATTATTCGCATACTACCTCTGATAGAATTGCAAAAACGAAGTATTTAACCGGCAAAGGCAGTGGGTATAGCAAGCCATGGGGCAGTACAAAGGATCTCATTTTTAAAGATCTTTCGAAAAATAAAAACCAAGCATTTAAGGTTAATTTAACTGAAAAAGTTGGCAATACCACTTGGTACCGCGGAAGCTTGGCTGGAAAGACCGTCTGGATTTCAGGCGGCTACCTATCCAATACGCTCGAAAGTGACACAAACCGCTTAGGTAATATAAAAAAGAGCAACATCAAGATTTATAGGAAGCTAGGGTCGAGCTCGTACTTTAAGGCGTGGTCATCGTATACCAATAAGGTTTACTATATTAAGAGGAAAGGTATGCTGAATGGGCAAACATATTATTTAATTAGTAAAAGTTATAAAGGTGCAAACGTAGTTGGCTGGGTAAAATCCACCGATTTAACGTCCTATGGATATTCTGTGGTAAGTAATAAAGCCAAGACGTTTTCTATCAAAGGTACAGGCAGTGCCTATAGCAAAGCCTGGGGCGGGAAGAAAGATGTCGTTTATAAGAAACTTTCAACATACAAAAATAAGAAATTCACAGCGGAGCTTACGGCGAAAGTTGGAAGTACCACCTGGTATCGCGGCAAGTTGGCTGGAAGGACCGTTTGGTTGAAACAATAGTTTGCTACTATTACTTTGAAGGTAGTTAGAGGAAAACAAGAAACCCCCTTAGATGATTGTCTAAGGGGGTTTCTTGCTACTAATTAAAGGTCTCTTCACTTATCGTTTGTTGAATCGGCTTTTGCTGCTGACTCAAAAAGAAGAACACACCGAGCAGGACGAGCAGGCCGCCGGCAATTTGCCATGGCACGAGATGCTCATTTAATAATATGACTGCTAGAATCGTAGCACCGACGGGTTCACCTAAAATACTCATCGATATGGTTGTCGCATTTACGTAGTTTAAGAGCCAGTTATTAATCACGTGACTGACGGTTGGAACAGTGGCAAGTAACAGGAAAATTCCCCATTCCTTGGCCGGATAAGCGGTTAAAGAAACGCTAGTCGATACGTTATAAATGGTTAGAACAATGGCAGCGGAGAAAAACACACAAAAGCTATAAAGCCAATGGGATACTTTTTTCACAACTGATTGGCCAATTAATAAGTAGCCAACAACAGCAATTACGCTAAAGAAGGAAAGTAGATCGCCCATAATGGCATCCTTATTTAAGCCAAAATCTCCCCAGCCAATCATTATTGCGCCGATGATGGCAATCCCCATCGTCATCATTGCGGAAAACGTAGTGCGCTCTTTAAAAAGGAAAAATCCCCCTACTAGCGAGACAATCGGCTGTAAGGCAAGGATGATGGTCGAGCTTGCGACCGTTGTTAATTTCAGGGACCCGAACCACAAAACAAAGTGCAGAGCTAAAAAGAGACCTGAAAAAAATAAAAAGAACCACTCTTTTTGCATGATATTTTTAAACTCACTGCGTTTATTCCAAACGATGGGCAGCATTAAGAGGATCGCAAACCACATCCGATACATACTCAAAATCGAGGCCGGTGCGTCTGACCATTTGACAAAGATCGCCGAAAATGAGATGGCAATAATAGAAATGGTAAGCGGCAGCCCAATGGATTTGGAACTTACTTCTTGTTGTTTCATCATTTCCCCCTATGTCTTTTGATAAGTATTTTTTTTCATCAAATTGAACCTTCGCAACCCGAAAGTCTTCCGAAAATTATTATATCATAAAGGAGGGGGATAACCATTCACTAATAAATGCAAGAAAATTGGAAAGTAAAAATTTGAGGTAATGGGTAGAATTACCTTTTAACAAGGATTGCTTATTTTCATTTTGTGGTAAGAAATCTTTCTTCGTAATTTATTCTTGATCTCAAAATCTAAACAACCTTGCAGTAATAATTCATGGTAACCCAATTGAAAGAAGTGCCATTTTAATTTAAATTTGGACATAAATAAATAGATTCTCATAATATTTCTCCTTCATTCAATCACAAATCGCAGGAGCCCGTATTCGGAAGCTGGCGAGCATCATCACAGATATTAGCCCCTATAGCTTTGCGTCACCATTTTTCAATGATTTTGCCATTATCGTACGATTTATGGAATATGTAGTATTATTGGCAGGGAAACGGATTGACTATTATTTTGTTTTTAAGATAGTAATATCGACTCTTCGATTGATTTGCCTGTGTTCGACCGTATCATTTGGATATAGTGGGTTTTGTTCTCCAAATCCGGAAAATTGTAATTTATTTGACGGAATTCCCTTATCCTCAAAAAAGTATAGAACCGACAAAGCTCGTGCTGCAGATAATTCCCAATTTGATTTGAACTCGTTATTTGTAATTGGGACGTTATCGGTATGACCTTCAATACTGATTGGATTTTTCACTTGTTTAATTAAATCAAGGAGATCTTTTAAAATGACAAGTGAATCACCTTTTAAATCAGCTTTTCCTGATTCAAACAAGATGACATCTTTTAAGGATAGTTTTATTCCTTTTGGTTCATCTTTTATGGTGATCACCTTTTCTAAACCTCTTGCTTCTATATAGTCCTCGATTTGCTCCATTAAACCATGTAATTTTTCTGTTTCTTTTTCCTTTAGATCAATTTTCTTTGTGGCCAGGGCATTTTCTTTTTGGATCATGCTGCTTCCCTGCCCGCTTAAGGCTGAATTCATGGAAATCATAATCTGTTGCAGCTTGCCATTGTTTATCGTTCCGGCAGCGAATAAGACGATAAACAGGGCAAGTAATAAGGTGAGAAGGTCTGAATAGGGAATTAACCAAGATTCATCTATGTGTTCATCATCATCATGCAACAACCGCTTCTTCTTCTTCTTCACTGATCGGTTCCTCCTGCTTTAAGCGTGCCTTTGAAGGTAAATAAACAGACAACTTTCGTTCAACCAATTTTGGAGTCAATCCATCTTGAATGGCTAGCAAGCCTTCAATCATCATGACTTTCAGATCCTGCTCTTTTTTAGAAAGTCGCTTTAATTTATTGGAAATAGGATGCCATAGTACGTATCCCGAAAAAATACCCAAAAGAGTCGCGATAAATGCAGCAGCGATAGAATAGCCTAATTTATCCATATCCTTTAAGTTTCCTAAGGCCGCTATTAATCCAACAACTGCACCCAAAACCCCTAAAGTAGGAGCGTACATTCCAGCCTGACTAAAAATTAAACTGCCCACTTTATGTCTTTCTGCAACTGCTTCTAATTCAGAGTATAAAATTTCTTCCATTTGGTTTCGGTCACTGCCATCAATAATCATTTCTAATCCATTTTTTAAAAAGGGATCCTCTATGGAATCGGCAATTTCTTCTAAAGCCAACACTCCTTCTGTCCTAGCAACAATCGACCAATCTACCATACTATCGATTAATTCAGACTGTGTAGGTAGTTTTGGCTCAAATAATACAATCTTTAATAAAATAGGAAATTTTTTGATTTCAGTCATTGGAAAGGCTACAAACAGTGAAGCGAAGGTTCCTCCAAATATAATTAAAAAAGCGGCGGGGTTTGCTAGGGACTCCATCGAAACCCCTTTTAAAACCATACCCACACCAATAAAAACAATCGCTAATATAAGACCGATTATGGTTGTCATAAAATTCTCCTTTCCTTTTTTTTCTGGAAAAATTATAATCTCATTGTATTGAAGATTACAAAATTCGACAATAACATATTCTGTGATGGTGGTGTTTGCATATGAAAGTTGGTCAAGGAATTGTGCTCCCAAAAGAAATCTCATTTTCTCAAAAAGAAGCCAAATCAATAGAATTAACATCTTTTCAACAAATTATGACCGAAAAACAATCAAGCGTTACTAAACAGCATTTAAATACCCTTTTGGAGGGGATTACGAAACAAGGAGAGCGGTTGACCCGGTCTCGATCATTAAAAGATCTTCATGAATATAAAAAGTTAATCAAATCATTCTTACAGGTGGTAGTTCAACATGGACTCTCATTAGAAGAAACGACATCTTTTGCTTATTCGTCTAGTAGGGATCGCAAATTAAAGGTAATAAAAGAAGTTGACAAAAAATTATTGGAGCTTTCAGAAGAAATGGTTAAACAAGAAGACCAGAATATCCGTTTATTAGATAATATAGGGGAAATAAAAGGATTACTGATTGACCTCTATTTGTGAGTTAGGGGGTACAGCATGAAAAAGCTTTTAAAAGTATTATTCGTTTGTGTGTTACTGACGGTACTGAGCGGGGGTGGCTTATATTACTATCAGCACAACAAAGCCAAAGCAGCCACGATTGATAAGTTGGCTGACCAAACCATCCAAACGAATCAGATTAGTACCAATCTTAATTCAGACAACCTCATTCAAGTTAAGTTCTCCATTGAACTAGACTCAAAGGATACGAAAAAGCAGGCAGAAAAAATTGTCCCTATCATTGAAAGTGATATTATCAAAATTCTTTCACAGTCCAATAAGGGAGATTTAAAGAATATTGCAGCTTTTGAGGAAAAGATAAAAAATCAATTAAATGTTAGATTCAGTGACGGTGATGGAAAAATTATCCATGTTTATACAACAGAATTACTCATACAGTAAGGGGAATGGCTATGCTTAGAGGGATTGATACAGCAGCGTCTGGTATGCTAGCAGTACAAAGACGGCAAGAAGCGTTAACGAATAACCTAGCCAATATTGAAACGCCCGGTTACAAAAAGGTAGATACCACCTTACGAGCTTTTCCTGAAGTTTTTCTCGAGCGAATCAATGATTCCAAACAAAGTTCTAAAGGGAATGCACCAGGGTTCTCGTGGATTGGTTCGATGCAGCAGGGAGTTTATGCACAAGAAAATATCTCGAGTTTTCTTCAAGGAGATCTCGTGACAACGAATAACCCATACGATGTTGCGATTGATGATCAAGCACTAACTCTCAGTAATGGCCAAAAGGCAAGTGTCCTCTTTGCAGTTGAGAATGCAGCAGGCGAAACTCGCTACACACGGAATGGCCGATTTACAGTGGATGAAACGGGTCATCTTGTTACGGCAGAAGGATGTAAGGTGTTAAACAATCAAGGGAAACCGGTTCAGATCGATCCTTCACTCGCTTCAAGTGAGGTTTCGATAAGTCCAAAAGGCGAAATAATTCTTAATCCGGATAAGCCAGCAAACAGAAAAGTCGTGGACACAATCGGGTTAGTCTTGATTCAAAATCCAAACAAACTGATCAAAGAAGGCAATGGTCTCTTCCGACTGGATGGTCAAAAACCAGCCGTTTTGACTGACCTACCTGCAAGTGTCCAGCTCCACCATAAAATGATTGAAAAGTCGAATGTCGATCCGAGCATGACCATGACCAATATGATGGAGAACGTCCGGCTTTACGAGGCGAATCAGAAAGTGTTGCAGGCCTACGATCGTTCACTTGAGTTATTAAATTCGATTGGAAGAGTATAGAAGGAGATTCAAACATGAATAGTTCGCTTTATATTGCCACGAGTGGCTTAAACTCTTATCAAAAAAAGTTAGATACGATTGCGGATAATATTGCTAATGCCGATACGGTTGGATTTAAACGAAGAGAGGCCTCTTTCGAAGAAAACTTAGCCATTTCTATCGAAAACCAAAAAGCAGCTAATCGAGAGATTGGCCGAAAGACCCCCAACGGGATTCGGGTTGGTTATGGAGTACATCTGAACGGAACACAAATGATATTAGATCAAGGAATTCCAAAAGCAACAAATAATCCCTTGGACTTAATGATTTCCGGACAGGGATTTTTCCAAGTAGGAAAACAACAAGGCAACCATACGGAAATTTCCTATACGAGAAATGGTCAGTTTCAAAAGTCTCCAATGGGTAATGGTACTTATCGTTTAGTAAATGCAGAGGGATATTTTTTACTAGACAAAAATAACCAACCAGTGGAGGTCGCTAATAACAGCGATTTTTCTGTTAATGAGGCAGGTGTCATCCGATCCTCTTCTCAACAAATAGCGATTGTTGATTTTTCGAATCCGCAAAAGTTAGTCAATGAAGGCGGTAATATCTTTCGGTTCGCAGGAGCAGTTGGTGAAATTCGTGCCAATGCCACCTCCACCATCCAGCAAGGATCAATCGAATCTTCCAATGTGGATTTGAGTAAAGAAGTGACGGATATGATGACGACACAACGCGGATTTCAATTTAACTCACGCTCCATCACTTACGCGGATCAAATGATGGGCATCTCGAACGGGATTATTAGAAGTTAAAAAAAAGGGCCTTCACGGCTCCTTTTTCGTTTTATAAAACAACTTTCTCTCTACTCTTATCCCAAAGAATTTTAAACAGCTTTTGCTCGGCCTTTTCGTCTAATCCTAAAAAGTGAACACCGAAATCATATTTACCGTTCTTGAGTCTTTTCCGCCTTTCGATTTTTCCGACAAAGGAGAAAGTTTCACCTAATTCAAAAAATACCTTGATTTCATCGACATCGGTTAAATCTTCATACGTAATAAGTCTGATCCCAGAAATACTAATATCACGAATTGTGCCAAAGAGAACTGAGTCGGGTGAAGCGGGTACAATAAACGTACATTCATGCTCCCATAAACTAAGCCGAAAGGCGTTTCGACGGTTTTTCTTGGTGGGCTCGGCGGTGTTCTTTTTTCTGAATGAAAAATTTAATAGAATAATAACTAAGACTAATATAAATAAACCAACGGCCAAATACGTCGTATTCAATTGGAACTCCCCTCTTTTATTATAGTAATAAATTAAATTTACCACTATAATCCAATTATGAAAAGGCTTTTTAGATTAAACACTTCTTGGTAAAATGTCGTTACTAACTAGTAGATGGACAATGATTCGGAGATTTGGATATAGAAGGGGGAATCAAGGATGAAAATTAATGATGTCAATCGATTACAAGGTCTACAGTCCTATAAAAATACGATAAACATTACACAAAAGCAGGACTTAACTAAAAAAATTCAGGTAGATAAAGTTGAGTTTTCTCAGGCTGCGCAAGAAAAAATAAGTGTCGAAAAAGAACAAAGGATTCAAGCACTGAAGGAGCAAATCCAAAATGGGACTTACAAAGTTGATAGTGAAAAAATAGCTGAAAAGTTATTATCCACTTGGAGTAGAGGACCGGAAGAATGACAACCTATGAACCGCTCAAAGGCATTTTACATGAGATGATATTAGTTTATGAAAAATTATTGGAACTAGGAAAAGAAAAGCAAGCAACGATTATAAAAGGCGATCCGGAAGCTTTACTTTCGATTTTTCCAAAAGAATCGGCTTTATTGAAAGAGATAAGGCAGCTTGAAGAAAAAAGACAAGAGGAAACTCTATCCTATCAATCGCTTTCCTTAAGTCAGATTATTGATGGGAGTTCTTCAATTGCAGAAAAGGATGAACTGTTGTTTTATCAAAGTACGCTCAAGGAAAAATTAAAGGGCTTAGTCGATCAACATCAGTTAAACCAAGAGCTGATTGAGAATTCGTTAGTTTATATTAATAGTATGCTCGCATTGTACACGCAGCCGCAAGAGTCTTCGAACACCTATACTGCTTCAAAACATTTTCCGAGAGAGAATAACCAATCAAGAAGTTTCTTTGATGCAAAGGTGTAGGAACTTCTACCAAACAGCAAGGAGTGAACATACATGCGTTCTACATTTCACGGGATTGAAATTGGAAAACGAGCCATTTTTGCACAGCAAACAGCACTGAGTGTAACCGGACATAATATCGCCAATGCCAATACGGTAGGTTATACAAGGCAAAACGCGATTACACAAGCCACGAATCCTCTTTCTTACCCAGGTATGAATGTAGGAAACGGCCCTTTGCAAATCGGGACTGGCGTGGAAACGACAGAAATCAACCGAATCCGTGATTCTTTTTTAGATGGACAGTTTCGCAGTCAAGCTGAACAGCAAGGGTATTGGAATGTAAAGCACGACACACTTTCGAAAATAGAGGAAACGTTAAACGAGCCTGCTGATACTGGCTTACAAGCTAACTTTGATCGTTTCTGGCAATCATGGGAGGATTTATCGAAAGAACCGGATAGCTTAGCAGCGCGTGCGGCACTACTTTCCAATGCCACAGCTTTGGCTGGTCGCTTTAATCAAATCTCTGATTCGATGGAAAATCTAAGCACGGACTTGCAAAATCAGCTTTCTACAAAAACGCAGGAAATGAATAATCTCACGAAGCAAGTGAGTGAATTGAATTTGCAAATTGCGAAGATAACAGCTTCCGGACAGCAGCCCAATGATTTATTGGATCAACGGGATTTGCTGGTTGATAAAATATCAAAAATGGCTGACATTCAGGTGAAACCAGCTCAAGCCGGTCATGGAATGGTTGATATTTTCATAGATAATAAATCTTTAGTAGCCGGGGATAAAAATTACTCTGTTTCATTTGATAGCAGTAGTAATCAACTTTCATTGGGTGGGACAACCGTATCGTTGAAGTCAGGCGAAATCGCGGGGATGGTCGAATCGTTAACCCAGGATATTCCGTCATTTATGTCGAAGATTAATGAGCTTGTTTCGGTGTTTAGCCGAGAAACCAATCAAATTCACACCGATGCCACTGCAATGAATTTGGATGATATTCAGAATCGGAAAAATGACCCGACCGCAGCCCTTGATCAGCTGCCATTTTTTGTAGCATCTGGTACCTCAAGTAATCCAGGAACTGCGGGTGAAATAACCGTTAATCCTCTAATTGTTGCCTCGTTAAATAAAATTGCAGCAGCGCGAGTGGCAAACGTCAGTGATGCGGGGACCGCCAACGAACTGAATAACTTAAAATTTAAAACTGTTTCTTTTTCTAATCAAACGACCACATTAAATAATTTTTATCGGACGATTGTGGGCGATGTCGGAATAAAAACGCAAGAAGCGATTCAAATGGAAAGTAATTCAGAAATCCTCGTGCAGCAAGCAGAGAGTCAGAGACAGTCTGTATCAGGAGTCTCGATTGATGAAGAAATGACGAACATGGTTAAATTTCAGCAATCATATAATGCAGCCTCTAGATACATTTCCGTCATGGATGAGGTGCTGGATAAACTAATTAATGGAACTGGAAGAGTGGGTATCTAGGGAGGTGAATGGATTGCGAATTACGCAAAACATGTTAAGTACTCAGGTGATCAGAAATATTCAAACCAATTACCGTTCACTGAGTCGTTATCAGGAACAAATTGCATCGGGTAAAGCGATTAATAAAGTTTCCGATGATCCTGTGAAATCAGTACAAATCATGTCCTATCGGTCGGCGCTAACGGAAACCGAGCAATTCAAACGCAATGCTGAAGATGGCTTGAATTGGCTCGAAACAACAGATCGTGCGCTCGATGATTTAACACAGGTTATGCAAAAAGTAAGAGAACTTACGGTTCAAGGCAGCAATGGTGTGAATAACAATGACTCCTTAGAAACGATTGCGAAGGAATTAAAGGCATTAAAAGGAAACATTGGTGATATCGCCAATGCCCGGCTCGGCGACCGATTTTTATTTGCAGGAACCGCAACCGATACCGCACCATTTGAAAATGGCGGGTTCACGAGTATAAATAGTGATCCTCTTTCCTGGAATGTCGGCCAGGGCATTTACATGAAGGTCAATGTTAATGGAACGGATATTTTTAATTTTCAAGCGGATGGGTTAAATCTAGTGGATACCGTCGAAAAAATTGCTGGGGAACTGGAAGCTGGGAATGATCCGGAACAGTACTTAGATCATTTGGATAAGCAAATGAGCAATCTGTTGGCCCATCGCTCGATTGTCGGCTCCAATGTGAATCAATTAGAAATGATGGCCAATCGCTTAGATCAAACCGTGCTTTCGACGAAAAGCATGCTGTCTAAGACAGAAGATGCAGATTTGGCAGAGATTATCACGAATTTCACAACACAACAAACGACTCTAAACGCTGCGTTGTCTTCTGGTGCGAAAGCGATCCAGCCTTCGTTGGTGGATTTTTTACGATAAACATAGGAGTGCTCCGAAATTTGATTTCGGGGTGCTTTTTTTGTTTTTGGCTCTGTTAGAACTGAATGTTGATTTCAGTTTGTTTGAAAATAAACGGAAAAATTCCGTTTATATTGGGAAATACCCATATTTCC
>NTXX01000090.1 GCA_002559145.1 Bacillus sp. AFS006103 | reverse complement strand
GCGCCCTTTCTAACTTAACCTAAAAGGTTTATAACTCTTACTTACATAAGAGAGAAAAACTAAAATGGCGATTACTCGATGTTTACTTTGCTTCTTCTTACGATTATCTAGTTTTCAAAGAACGATGTGTTGAGAGAAATTGCACTCTCAAAACTAAACAAACAAAATACGTGCGATAAACAAACTGTTTTGTCTGGCTCACAAGTCCAGCTTTATCCTTAGAAAGGAGGTG
>NTXX01000089.1 GCA_002559145.1 Bacillus sp. AFS006103 | reverse complement strand
TTTTTACAACTTCTTCTGCATTATCTAGTTTTGAGGGAATGATTCCTCTAATTTTATAGTCTGGCAGCAATGGCGAGAAGGTCACACCCGTTCCCATACCGAACACGGAAGTTAAGCTTCTCAGCGCCGATGGTAGTTGGGACACGCGTCCCTGTGAGAGTAGGACGTTGCCAGGCACGAAAAGGAACAGCGACTAAGCGCTGTTCTTTTTTGTGTCTTAATTGGCATTCTTCCTAACTGACATTTTTAATATAAATACATTTATTTAACTCGTTTAACCTGATGCGTAGCTTGTCGTTACGTCTTAGTCGATGTCCTGTCTCAGCATCAATCACTTCTTCACCCAATTCAATTGGATAGTTTGATTTATTTAAAACCAGTAAAGTATTATCAGTAATTGGAACAAACGTAATTTGATCGGTTTCTTTGAACTCCGATTCAAGCGTAAACAATTGGTTAAGACAGAATTCTCCTTTAAAATCCTTCAGTTTCTTAATTTGGGGTTCCATCGCAGCATCCGTATCCGCATCCGCATCTTCAATTTCAATCACAATTTGGCCGCTAAAGCCCCGGCTTTCCTTCCTTCTTTTTGAAATAAAAGTAACTATTGGTGTTAATAAAAGAATCGCACCTACTATTGTAATAACAATATAAAGCCATGGATACAGCTGCGATTGTTTAAGGGAAGGCGCATTCACATCTTCATTACTGGGTTCAGCAGCATTTCTCTGGATAGTGATTTTCTGTGGCTGTGTTTCACTAAGGAAACTGTTGCTTTCGGCTTTAACCATCACCTCATAGTTCGCCCCATCTCCTATTTTATACTCGCCTGTAAACCCATTATCTTGGGCGTCTAATGGAACTTCCTCGGACTTTCCTGTGTCTAGATCCTTAACAAATAGAGTAGCTTCCATTGTCCTGTAAATTTCCTTGTTTGTTATTTGCTTGCCGTTATCCTCAAAGAAGGCGGAAAATTTAATAGAATCTCCTGCTTCTAATTCTTTAGAAAGTGGGGCAAGTTTGAGCTGTAAATCATTGTTAAAAACAAGATTGATTTCAATCATATCTTTAGGAAAGCCCTTTACCTTCAGCGTCCAATCTCCTTGGACAGGATTCAGTAATTTTAAAATAGAGTATTTCTTTGATTTTAATAAAAGGATTTTGTCCGACGGCAAGGTTTGTTCTTTTCCGGATGGATCAACTAGTTTCAGTTCAACAGGTTTTTTAGAAATAAGCGAAATGTTTGCTTCTAGCACATTCTCATTTGGAATCTTGATGTTTATATCCTGATATTCCTGTTTGGCAACGACATCTTTTATAGGAACGACTTTTAACTTTAAATGATTTGCGAAAATCTCACTTAGGATTCCTGGTAAATCATGTGCATGACTAGTTTCGAAAAATTTACCGTTCGTGGTTGAAGCAATGTTTTTAAGGACTTCTTTATTTAACTTTCCGTTAGCGTTTAAGCCAATTACATAAATCGGATACCCCTTTGCTTTAGCATCAGCCACTGTCCCTGCAAGGTCATCCTCGGCTTTCTTTAAAGTTTTCCCCTTATTCGCAATCAAATCATTGTTACCATCTGCTAATAAAACGATGAGAGGGAGATACCCCTTTTCGTGACTTTTATTAAGGACGTTGACTGCTTCTTTTACTCCTACAGAGATATCAGTTGCAGGATATTTTTGGAGTGAATCAATAAAGGATTTAAGCTCTTTTTTATCTTGTTCTGTTCGGATTGTGACGAGCTCTTTCTTACTGCGAACCTCATCAGAGTAGGCAACAACTCCAATTTTGTCTCCCTTAATTGATGCCATATCAATGAACATCTTCATGGCTTCATTACTAATTTTGTCCGGGTCACTGGTTAGCATTGATTTACTGACATCTACAACCAGTACTCCTTCCATGGAAGAAGAAGTATCTGCCGGCCGCACTACGCCCTCTGCCCCTACAGATATACAAAATACTAGGGTTAGCGCAGACATTAGTAAACTGCAAATAATTTTCTTAAACATCTATCCACACCTCCAGAGGTTTTAATTAAATTTGTTGTTTTATTAAGAATGTTATGTTCATTATATAATACATTCTATCATTTTAGTGATAAATTACCTATGTAATACTGGGATAAAACGGGATAATTATTTGTCGACAAGTTTCGAGATTCATCCCCAGTGTCGGCTGGATAATTAATAGGGATGATTAATATCTGTTAATATGCTAAATTATTACTAATATACTTTTCCGAAAAAAAGGGGATCATTTCATGTCGAGAAAATGGAAGTGGACGATTGCATGTTTCTTTTTCCTGCTTTTTTTAAATGCGTTCGGGATCATTGCCCTAAAGATGGGCAGGTAAGGGGAAAGGGGATTTCTCCGCTAAATTTTCCAAGTAGGGAATGATGAGTTTGACAACAAATTTAACCAAACCGATTTCAAAAAGTCTGCTATGGGCAATAATCATTGTTACAATTGGGGCGGAAGTGCTCCTATATTTGACCAGGTACAGTTCTTTGGGCAGCACCCTATATGACGCTGTCATGGTGTCTTCCTTTTTTATCGGTTGGAAGCTATACCGAAGACTCAGAAGTGAGCAGGAACATCGGAAAAGTCCGCGCCAGATAATGCTTCAATTCACTGGTGCCTTTTTAATTTTCTTCCTTGGAAGTACGGTTGTTAATGTGTACTCGAACCTCACTTTTGAAGATTTTAACGATGATTATGATCAATACGTACAAGACTACACAGAGTCACAAGCCCATGTAATAGAGAGTGGAGTTGATAATGAACTTCCGGATCAACCAATTGGGTCCATTTTTGAAAAAATAGATACCATTGGATATGATTTATATAACGACACACTGGCCGGCCTGGAAGAGGTATGGCGGCTGGCATATATTATTCTTCTGCTTGTGTTATTTAAAAAGGTTTTCCCACGCCGCTGGGGGAGTGGTCGTAGAGATGGATTTCTGATGGCTGCACTGTTTATCACGTCAATTCTTTTCGGAATTGACCATACGCTCGATACGGACCAGCCCTGGGCGATTCGAATTGGGGCAATTGTAACTTTTGCTAATATGGGTCTCCTGTTTGGCCTCATCCTATTATGGACTCGTAACCTTTGGCTAACAGTTATTGTCCACGCTGTATACGATATCACGGCAACCCTGTCATGGTACTATATCGATTATGCGGTCGAGTATTTCACCTTAGGGGTGTTAATTGTCCATGTGTGCCTCTATATTTTTGAAACTATTCACCAAAATCGATTCATTCAACAGAGGGCGGCGGTTCAGGAAGGTCCAAACATAGAAGTGACGCAAAAGGTAGAGTAATAGAAAAGAGGCTGCCTAGTAAATAGGGCAACCTCTTTTAGTTATATCCAAATGCTCTTTAATAATAGCGAACAGGCTAAAGTTATTACTAGGATTAAGGTTATTGTAAAGAACCATTTTTTAATAGATTTTTTTTTATGGGGAAGATTAGGGTCACTGCTTTGATGGACTAGTGCGTTAATCCTCAGTTCCTCAAGCTCCTGCTTCACCTTTTGTTGGGCGGTAGTCAGCATTTTGCAGCCCTCCAAATTTCATAGATTATATGGACTATTAATATCCTACTACAAAAAGTAACAATAAATCCATTTATTCTCCAATTATTCTAATAAAAATAATAATTTGTTAGTATTTCCCGAGAAATGGAGAAAATTGTGCAATGGTGTCAGGCATCAATGAATAGAGTTTCGGATGTGCACGTGGGTAATGTTGGAATTTGTAAAAAAATGCCGAAACTTATATTGTACTTATTTGTTTCTATTAAAATTGTAAATATGGTATGGTAGTAATAAATGGAAGCAATAGGGGGTTCTTTTTGTGTTAAGACGTTTTTTGATTGGATTTATTATATTATTTTTGGGGTTTTCAGTTCTTCCTCAGGCTCAAAAGGCTGAGGCTAGCACCATTTCCAAAAAGCAATTGATTATTGTTAATAAAAAGATTAATAAGCTAGCATTTTACGAGAATGGTAAATTAGTAAAAACATACAGAGTGGCAACAGGAAGAACTTCAAGGCTTACCCCGGAAGGGACTTTTTACATAAGAGAAAAGATTAAAAACAGGCCTTATTATAAACACAATATTCCAGGCGGCGATCCTCGTAATCCATTAGGAAAACGCTGGATGGGTTTAAGTAAACAAGAGAATGGCGGTTATCCATATGCGATTCACGGCAACGCAAATGAGAGTTCCATTGGGAAATACATTTCGGGCGGCTGCATCCGGATGCATAATAATGAAGTGATTGAATTATTTAAGAAGGTGAACATTGGCGCTAAAGTGGTTATTACGACTTCGAAAAAGAGCTTTAATCAGTTAGCTGCACCTTATTACAAAAATATCGACATTTCGGCTCCAACCTTTTCATACGTTAGCCCTGTTTCAGATAAATCAAATGAAGTGTCGGGGATAACAGAAAAGGGCGCAACGGTTACCGTTAAAATCGGGTCCAAAAAAATTATTAAAAAAGCGGATTCGAAGGGGAAATTTAAGGTAACGATTGGTAAACAAACGGCAGGTAAAAAGATATATTTATCAGCTAAAGATCCATCAGGAAACATCAGTAAGACGAAAATAGTTGATGTCAAGGATAAAACAGCTCCAGTCGTAAGCGGAGTAAACAATAATGCTTTTTATAATAAAGATGTTAAGATTACCTTTAATGAAGGAACAGCAACATTGAATCGAAAAGCAATTAAATCGGGATATGTGGCTAAAGCAGCTGGTAAACGTACATTAGTAGTAACAGATAAGGCCAAAAATAAGACAACTGTTGTGTTCACTATTGACAAAACAGCTCCTGTTATTAAGGGAGTAAGCAATAACGCCTTTTATAACAGGGATGTTACCATCGCATTTAATGAAGGAACAGCCACATTAAATGGGAAAGCAATTAAATCAGGATATGTTGCTAAAGCAGCGGGAAAACGCACTCTAGTGGTAACAGATGC
>NTXX01000088.1 GCA_002559145.1 Bacillus sp. AFS006103 | reverse complement strand
AGTTTACATTTATCTCAGTTGGAGCGCTCCAGGCCATACGCCGCTGAACAGGTCGCTTACGCTTTTCTTATTAAACCAATTCATAGTCCGTCACGTTACGGTCAATGACGCGTGCTCCTTTCGCAACGACAAACTTACCACCTGCTGAAGTAAAAATATCAGCTGCGATAATTTGCGTCATCGATTGCTTGACGACTGCCTCATCAATTGGTTCTTTTGGATTTTCGACTGATAAACTGGCGGTCTTGCCCATCTCCGTCCCAAATTGCAATTCTAAGATTTTTGCCATGTATCTCACCTCCCATCGCTAGGGATAGTCTTCCAATATCATTACGCTAAAATTTCCGTGCTGTCATTTCGTTCCACTTTGTTCAGCATGTCCTTGCACAGAACAGTAATCGCTTGCGATGCTTGAAATAACTGTTCAACCGTTGCTTCCTTTTTAACATTGCTAAACGTTCTTGCTCTTAGGATGGGTGCACCCTTTTCATCCACACCAACTTCAAAGACCAAACGAAGCTTTGTTCCTTCTAATAATGCTTGTGCCATGATCAACCACCTCCTTTCACCCTTTATATAGAAAAAAGTCGGCTAAAAGGACATGGTAAAAGAAAATAATATAAATAAAGTTGATTAATGCTATACTTGGGGAACGGCTTTGGTTTCTGAAAGGAGTTAACAATCTAATGAAGTATTTGAAATCACAAATGCAGCAGTTAATTAAGGATAATAAAGAATTGCATACACGCTTAAAAGAGTTGAAGGTAGAACACGGACTCGAAAAAAACACGGCCCTAAAGGCTTTATACCATTCAGAAGTTGCGGATGGCGGAAAGTATATGACAGCGTACCAAGCGCTTGATCTACCTAAAAAATAGGTACAAAAAAAAGAGTGTGAGGCACCGCATTAGGTGCCTCACACTCTTCCTTTTTAAATTAATGTTGTAAAAATGCCAATTGAATAAAGAACAATACGGCAAACACGTATAGCAAGGGATGAATTTCACGCCATTTCCCTTTTACTAATTTTAACAGTGGATAACTGATGAAACCAAGCGCGATTCCTGTCGCAATACTTGATGTAAGCGGCATGCTCAAAACAGTTAAAAAGGCAGGGAAGGCTTCATCTAGCTCATTCCAGTGGATTTTTGCAATACTTCCCATCATGAGACTGCCGACAATAATCAATGCCGGTGCGGTAATGGCAGAAATCCCGGAAACCGTACTAACCAGTGGACCGAAGAAGGCGGACAGGATGAACAGGATTGCAACCGTCAGAGAAGTTAAACCAGTTCGACCTCCAACTGCGACCCCTGATGTCGATTCAATATAGGCGGTTGTTGGGCTCGTCCCAAACATCGCACCAACTGCAGTACCAATCGAATCAGCGAGTAAAGCTTCTCTCGCCCGCGGCAATTTGCCGCCTTTCATTAAACCCGCTTGGTTCGCAACACCAATCAACGTACCAGTGGTGTCAAAAATGGTCACTAATATGAATGAAAAGACAACGGCATAAAGGCTGTGCTGAATCACATCGGTCAGCGCCGTCACTGGATTAGCAATGATTAATCCTTCTGGCAAAGTCGGCATGGACATAAAACCATGAGTAAATTCAAGCTGGCCGGTAAAGAAGGCAATGAGCCCAGTTAGGACCATTCCAAAAAATATTGCCCCATTGACTCGGAGTGCCATCAATACCAATGTAATTGCCAGTCCGACTATCGCTAATAGAGCGGAAGCTGAATGAAGATCGCCGAGACCGACAAGATTCGTCGGATGTGCTGTAATAATTTTTGTAAGACGCAAACCGATAAAAGCAATAAACAAACCGATTCCAGCGGTAATCCCGTGCTTAAGGTTATCCGGGATGGCGTCAATTAATTTTTCCCTCAGGGGAGTTAACGATAAAATGACGAAGATAACACCAGCAATAAAAACAGCGGCAAAGGCTGTATGGTAAGTTATCCCCGGATGGCTGCCGACAACAGAATAAGCGAAGTAGGCGTTGAGCCCCATGCCTGGTGCAATAGCAATTGGATAATTAGCAAATAGCGCCATCCAGAGGGTTGCGACAACTGCAGAAATGATAGTTGCGGTGAACACCTGCGCAAACGGAACCCCAGCATCGGCAAGAATAACCGGATTGACAACGACGATATAGACCATTGTAAAAAAGGTGGTAATCCCTGCAAGCAGTTCTGTTTTTGTATTGGTATGATTTTCTTTAAGTTTAAACATCATTGTTCCTCCAAAATACGAACATTATATTAAGACTTAAACTATATTATTCGTTTTTAGATAAAAAGACAAGAGGTATCCCTAATTTTGTTCTATTTTTGTAACAGTTATACTGGTGCCTAACACCAACAAGGGGGAGGATTCCTTCCACGAAAAAGAGAACCACCCCATGCTTTGTAAACAACAAGCGAAAGGGGGGGTTCTCTTTCTTAATTAACTAAATTTGACTAACTGTCCTATCCGAGTTAGGAGTTGGGTTTATCATTGTCTTTTTTTGATCACATTTTTCTTTGTACATCTCCTGGTCAGCCATTTCGAGGATTTTTTCAAGTGTAATGACGGTGCCTGGTTTATAGTGATAAAAACCATAGCTAGCTGAGATGGAATAAGGCTTTTGCTTGCTTCCATTAATCTCCTCAAACCCGAGCTTAATGTTTCTCACAAGCTGCTGGACATCCTTCATTTGCTTTTGGAAGAAGACAAGGATAAATTCATCCCCGCCCAGTCGAAATAGGACGTCCTTATTTGTAATATGATGGTTAATCGTTTCACAGCAAGTCTTGATTAAATCATCACCTGTCGAGTGGCCGAACAGATCATTCGTTTTTTTCAAATCGTTAATATCGATATAGCAGATAATGAATTCTTGAGATTCTGAACCAGCGCTCAATTGCTGGCTGAGCAGCTCCAGCCCACTTCGACGATTAAGCACTCCAGTAAGCATATCAAACGAAGCATGTTTATAAAGTTCTTCCTCATTTTTTTTCAAATCTGTGATATCGGTGACGCCAATCAGGATACAAGCTTCATCCAGATAATTAATCAATTCTAAACTCAACATGACCCATTTGCGAATATCAGGAGTAATTTGTTGTTCTACGCAATAGTTTTTGATACTTTTCTGCTCTTTCAGGCGACTGATGATATTGTGTTTCTCTTCCTCGCTTTTAAACAAGAATTTTCCGTCTATCGGGGTCGTGTCGGTACTTTGCAGATGGTAGTATTCGCTTGCATGGCGATTCATCAGCATTATCTCATCATTATCCAGCCTTATAAGGATAATCGGGTTCGGATTGAGGTTGAATAGGCGCCTGAAATTTTCCCCATTCCTTTTAAGTTTCATTTTGTTTGAAAAATCATTTTTACGAAAAGAATAGAATGATAGGGATATCAAAAATGATAGGACTAAGGTACCTGTTGAATTAATCACTTTCGATAAAAATGTGAAGTGTTCATGTTCGATTAGATATAAACCTGTAATGAATAATATATGTATACCCAAAAATAGGATCAAAAGGTTTCTTGGCTGCATTGGAAAAAAGACGCCAACTCCTAATAAAATAATAATATAGGAGTAGATATTGCCAGTAAATAATTGACTATTAATAGATGAAGCTGCCCCAATGAGTAGATAGCAGAGGATATAACAAGTAACGATAACCCTCTTGGGAATATTTCTGTAAAATTTATATATGAATAAGAATAAAAGAGAAATGATAAAACCTGCAATATGTATAGCTGAAAGATTGAATTTAAATATAGGACTGCTCATTTTATTAAACAGGAAAAAGTCAACGATGAAAAAACAAGGATAGGTAGAAATTAACATATAAGAAACGAGCTTAATTCTCTCAAATAATACCTCGTAGTTATTTTGTAAAAACTCTTGATCGGGAATAGAATTCATATCTATTCTATTAAAAAGATTGTTTGGAAAGGACCTCAAATATTCCACCCCTTTTTTACCATTCCTCGAGTATTTTAGCATAGATTAGGAGGTCTGTCACAAAATAGGACGGTGTCAGGCACTAGTAGAATGGCTAAAAAATATTGGTGTCAGGCACCAAATTCACATGGAAAAAGCCCAAATTTGTCCCTAAGGACAAATTTGGGCTTTTAAGGTTATGGTTATTGGTTTATTTTTATTTCTTCTACTAACTTTTCACCATAGATTCCCTTTGACTCAAGGAATTTCTGGATTCTTTTCATGGCTTCTTGCAGCTGCGGCATGGAGGCTGCGTAGGAGCAACGAATATACCCTTCGCCGCTTTCCCCAAACACATTGCCAGGTACGACCGCGACCTTTTCCTTCATTAGCAGTTCTTCGGCGAATTGTTCGGAACTGAGGCCAGTTGCCATGATGGAAGGAAAAACGTAAAAAGCTCCTCCTGGCGTGTGGCAGTCCAAACCGATTTTATTCAAGGTATGCACGACATAGTTCCGTCTCATTCGGTAGCTTCGCTTCATCGCTTCCACTTCATGAAAGGTATTCTTCAATGCTTCGAGGGCGCCGTATTGGAGCATGGTTGGTGCACACATGGTGGTGTATTGAAAAATTTTCAACATCACCTCGATAAATTCTTTAGGAGCAGCAAGCATCCCCAAGCGCCAACCAGTCATTGCAAACCCTTTTGAGAATCCATTGATTAGGATGGTTCGCTCATACATTCCTTCAATGGCTGCAAAACTGGTATAGGTTTCCTCGTAGGTTAATTCCGCGTAAATCTCGTCGGAAATGACGATTAAATCGTGCTTTTCCACGATTGCGGCAATTTCCTTTAGTTCTTCCTTATTTAAGGTAGAGCCAGTTGGATTGTTTGGAGAACAAAACAAGATGGCCTTTGTTTTTTCGGTAATCGCTCCTTCGAGTTGCTCGGCTGTTAATTTAAACCCATTAGCAGGTGATGTGGAAATGGTGACGGGAGTCCCGCCGGCAATCGCAACCAACGGGCCGTAAGAAACGAATGCTGGTTCAACAATCAGCACTTCATCGCCTTGGTTTAAAATGGCGCGGAAGGCAAGGTCAATTGCCTGGCTAGCCCCGACGGTGACGATAATTTGGTTTGTTGGATCATAATTGACAGCAAATCTCGTCCGAAGGTAATTTGAGATTTCCTGCCGTAATTCTAATAATCCCGGGTTCGCAGTATAAGCGGTATAGCCTTGCTCCAGCGATAAAATCGCTGCTTCGCGAATGTTCCAAGGGGTTACGAAATCTGGTTCGCCAACCCCTAATGAAATGACATCTTTCATACTGGCAGCTAGGTCAAAAAACTTCCTGATTCCAGAAGGCTGTAATTCTCGAGCGGTTTCAGATATATAGTGGGAGTACTCTTTTTTCATGGAGTAATCACCATTCTCCGGTCTTTATCATCGCTGCCGCCAAAAATCACTCCATCATGTTTGTATTTTTTTAACATGAAATGCGTCGTGGTTGAAACGACATTATCAATCGTTGACAGCTTTTCCGATACAAAGGTCGCGATTTGGTTCATGGTCTGTCCTTCAATCGTGATCGACAAATCATAGGCACCGCTCATCAGGTATAGAGAGGTGACCTCTGGAAAGCGATAAATTCTCTCAGCGACCGCATCGAATCCCACTCCGCGCTTCGGTGTCACCTTGACATCGATCATCGCGATAATGTTTTCCTGCCCCTCGACTTTGCTCCAATCGATAAGAGCCGGATAACTGACGATCACCTTTTCTTCTTCTAACTTTTTAATGGTATTTCTAACGGCTTCTTCGCTGCTCATCACCATCAAAGCAACTGTTTCTACAGAGATTTTATGGTTTTCTTCGATGAGCTTTAATATTTCCAATTCTTCGTTCGTTAATTTCATATGCGGCACCTCAATTTTTATTTCATATAGTTGATTTTAATGGAGGAAGATGCACAACACAAATCAAAAATTCGAAACAATGAAATAAATTAAGATTATTTGCTATTGAACGTAGCATCCCTTAAGGAAACGAATGCGAAAAAAAATTTACAAACAATATCATTTCTTTACAATATAAAGAAAGGAATGGAAGCGGAAATTGGTATTATTAAAATAGGTGGTGTTAGTTATATCTCTGACCTTCCATCATTTACAAATATGCCAGATTTCACAGCACCTGCTATACCATCTGTAAATAAAGTAACCTATAAGTCTCCAATTATTACAGGAAAAGCTGAGATTGGTTCAACCGTCTATGTTTATAATGGGATAAAATTTGTAAGCAAAGCAGTTGCAGATGCAAAAGGAAATTACAAAATCAAAATTAAAACACAGAAAAAACGTACGACCTTAACCATTTTTGATAAAGCCGGTAACAAAAGCAGTTCCGTTACCATTAAAGTGAATTAGGAAATAATAAACAAGTTGGGTGTCGGGTACCATGTGAAATTTTCATATGTGCCTGACACCCTTTTATTTTTTTAAGGATAAGTTAAGGAACGCACATGATAATAGGCTCATCAAATAAAACTTCTCTGGTGTTGAAGGGCGAATTTGCAGCAGGGAGCAAAAAGGAGTCAATAGAGTTGAAAAAGTGGATTTGGATTTTTATCAGTGTTTTGGTCATCGGTTTTGTCGGGTTCCAGTACTATAAATCGAAAACCGTGAGCACAGAAGCAACGGCTCAAACCCGGACCGCCGTTGTCCAGCAAGGAAAACTAGAAGTTAAAATTAGTGGATCCGGCACTGTTGAACCTGTGACGAGTGAGGATATTAAATCAACCATCGATAATGACGAAATTGATGAAGTATTAGTTTCAGCTGGTGACACCGTAAGTGAAGGCGATGAATTGATTACTTTCACAGATGATAGTGACCCGATTACAGCACCGACTGATGGTAAAATTACTACCATTTCTGTTACAGATGGAGAACGGGTAACAAATGGACAGGTTGTCGCTCATCTAACCGATTACAAGAATTTACAAACGGTTGTCCAAGTGGATGAGCTGGACATTACAAAAATTAAAAAGAAACAGACAGTCAGCATATCCGTGAGTGCGTATCCCGACACCACTTTTACCGGAAAGGTATCAGTGATTGCAGCGGAGGGAACCTCTGAAAATGGAACATCCACATTTGCTGTCACCATTCATATTGATCAACCGAAAAACTTAAAAGTCGGGATGAGTACAGAAGCAAGTATTTTAACCCAAAGTAAGGAAAATGCGCTCTACGTTCCAGTTGATGGAGTGTATACAAGAAATAACGAGAAATATGTGATTGTGACTGCTTCTGCGACTGATACGAATTCCACTGCAACAGCAGGTACAACTGAGCAAAAGACGGTAAAAACAGGAATTGCGACGGATGATTATGTAGAACTAACTGAAGGGGTTACAGCAGGTGAAACGATTCAATTGCCTGAACTCACCACGAGCAGCACCACCTCCAATAGACAAGGTGGTATGATGCAAGGCGGTATGGGCGGTATGGGAGCCATGACTGGCGGCGAAATGCCTCCAAGCGGCGCGGGCCAAGGACAATCTGGTTCAACTGGAAAGGGTGGCAATTAATGAGTACCCCAATTATTGAAATCAAAAATATGATGAAGACCTATAAACTAGGCGGTGAAACGGTCCATGCCCTCAATGATGTGTCATTAGAAATTCAAAAAGGTGAATTTCTAGCGATTATTGGTCCTTCAGGTTCAGGGAAGTCCACGTTAATGAATATGCTGGGCTGCCTGGATCGCCCGAATAAAGGCACCTATCACCTCGATGGCAAAGATATTGGAAAAATGGATGATAACAGCTTAGCGACAATTCGGAATCGGAAAATCGGGTTTATCTTTCAAAACTTTAACTTGTTAGGTAAACTATCCGCCCTAGAAAATGTGGAATTGCCTTTGTTGTATGGAGGTATGCCAACCCGTGAAAGGCGTGAACGAGCTTTAGAGGGATTGGATAAGGTTGGCTTGATGGACCGCGCGGGGCACCTGCCGACCCAGCTTTCCGGAGGTCAGCAGCAGAGGGTGGCAATTGCGAGAGCCCTGGTTGGCCAGCCGGCGATTCTCCTTGCTGATGAACCAACAGGCGCTCTTGATAGTAAAACAAGTAAGGAGATTCTCTTATTAATGAAGGAATTGAATGAATTAGGACATACGATTATTTTAATCACGCATGATCTTGAGATTGCGAAACAAGCGAGAAGAATGGTCAGTATTCAAGATGGCGAGCTTTTTGAGAATGGGGGTGTCCTGCTTGGGAATGCTGCAATCCATTAAAATGGCGCTTCGGAGTATTCGGAGCAATAAACTCCGGGCGGTCCTGACGATGCTTGGCATCATTATTGGGGTCTCGTCTGTGATTGTCCTGGTGTCGATTGCTCAAGGGTCAGCGAAAAACGTTACGAGCCAAATCAATCAATTAGGAACTAACCTTTTGACGGTAAATACTTATAGCACCGATATTGAATTAACCGAGGATAAAATTAGTAAGTTAAGTGAGATCGATGGGGTAAAAGCGGTCGCGCCGGTTGTTTCTGGCCGGGTCTATGTGAAGAAAGAGCGAACGTCCTCGCAGATTACTTTAACTGGTACCAATGCTGCTTACTCAGACGTCCGTGATGCGAAGGTCAGTCAAGGACGCTTTATTACCGATTTGGATGTCGAGTACCGCCAAAAGATCGTGGTTCTTGGTTCGGACACCGCTGCAACCTTCTTCGGTGCATCGAATCCAATCGGTCAATACATTCAGGTGTCAGGCACCTCGTTCAAAGTAGTCGGAGTATTGGCTTCGAAAGGTAGTTCACTCGGGCAAAGCGGCGATAATGTAGTGATTGTCCCCTTGAGTACGGGGCAACGGTTGGTAGGCAGTACAACAATTAGCACCGTTTATTTACAAGGCAAAAGTGAAGATCAAATGGATTTCGTGATGAACGAGGTCAAAATGTCACTTGCTAGTATGTATCCTGGTAAAAGTGACTATTATGGCGTGACAAATCAGCAGGACGTCATGGATACGATGAGTTCCGTATCTGACACGATGACCATGATGCTTGGCGGAATCGCGAGTATATCCTTACTGGTGGGCGGGATTGGCATCATGAATATCATGCTTGTGTCCGTGTCAGAACGGACGAAGGAGATCGGCATCAGAAAAGCAATTGGCGCGAAACGACGGGATGTACTCTTGCAATTCTTAATTGAGGCTGTCGTGTTGAGTTCGATGGGTGGATTAATCGGAATTTTATTCGGGGTAGGATTAGGAAAAGTTGTCTCGTCGTTAATGAGTTTAAGTATTTCATACTCACCAACTGTGATTCTATCATCCTTCTTATTCTCGCTTGTAGTGGGTGTCGTCTTCGGCGTATTCCCGGCCAACAAAGCATCAAAATTGAATCCAATTCAAGCGCTTCGCTACCAATAATTGGTGGTGTCAGGCACCAACCAAGTACTGGTGTCAGGCACTTTCTATAAAAAGTCGTTCGATGCAACGGCATTTTTACACAATATGATTTATAAAATCAACGAAATGAGGAGAATGTATATGAAAAAAATGAGAAAAGCACACTTATGGATTGGATTAATCTGTTCTATCTTTATTTTAATCGAGTCGGTGACAGGATTGCTCATGAATGAGCCATGGTTAATCGGGCAAACCCAAATGGAAGGAAATAAAGGTAATTTCCAACCAGGCCAGTTTAATCGTGGTGCAGGCCAGCTGGGTGCCTTCCAATCAGATCCAAACCAAGCAGCAGGGCAAACTCAACAAGCGCAGGCTCCAACAACAAATGGTCAAACACAGACAAATGGTCAAACTCAAGGTCAACCAGGACAAAACGCAGTAGGTCAATTCGGTGGCCGCCCTGGAGGAGAAGGTGGAACGAGTTCAATCACAGGTATCATTAGAGGTCTTCATGAAGGGAAAATCGGCACAACGAATGTAAAATGGCTGGTTGACTTAGTGGCAGTCGCCATGATCTTCTTAACAGGTTCAGGCATTTACCTTTCCTTGAAAGTCCTCAAAGCCGATAGAAAGAGAAAAAATCGTAATTCAGACGGTCAAGTAGCGTAAGAAAAGAAGGGTGTCAGGCACTAAATGAGTGCCTGACACCCTTTTTTGCAAGACATCCATTTTCTAGAATGGACGATGCAGAGTGGAATTAACCTTATTTTCCTATTGTTAATAAATGCATATTCCTTTAAGAAATTGTTTTTTTTTAGATTATGATATAATAATACAGGTATTAAATTTCTAGCTAAGGGGAAATGAATATGATTCTCGTCGTTGGCGGAGCAGGTTACATTGGTAGCCATCTTGTGAAGGAATTAGTGGAAAAAGAAGAAGTAGTTGTTCTCGATAACTTAACGACTGGTCATCGCCAAGCAGTGGACAGCCGGGCTGTCTTTGTTGAAGGTGATCTCGGCAATGAAGAAGATTTACAAATGATCTTTAAAAGTTATCCAATCGAAGCTGTTATGCACTTTGCTGCTTTTAGTTTGGTAGGGGAGTCTGTTGTTGATCCTTTGAAATATTATCAGAATAATGTGGCGGCAACGCTTACCCTGTTAAAAGTCATGATGAAAAATAATGTAAAAAACTTTATTTTCTCTTCCACCGCTGCTACTTATGGTATTCCTGATGTGGAACTGATTGATGAAACAACTCCAACCAGACCGATTAATCCTTATGGGCATTCCAAACTGATGATTGAGCAGATCTTGTCTGATTTCTCAAAATCCTATGAACTAAACTATGTGATTCTACGCTACTTTAATGCAGCGGGCGCTCATCAATCAGCAGTGATTGGCGAGAGTCATGATCCAGAAACCCATTTAATCCCAATCGTCCTACAACAACTGTTAGGGCAGCGGGAAAAGGTATCGGTGTTCGGATCGGATTATGATACGGCTGATGGTACATGTATTCGTGATTATATTCACGTTACTGATTTAGCCAGTGCTCATATCCTCGCACTTGAGGCGCTTCTAACTGGAAAGAAATCAACAGAGATTTATAACCTTGGCAATGGGCTAGGTTATTCTGTTAAGGAAGTTATTGAAACCTGTGAAAAAGTAACTGGCGTGGAAGCAAACGTAGAAATGGCTGACCGCCGTGCAGGAGACCCCGCCATGCTAGTCGCTTCCTCTCAAAAAATTTATAGTGAACTGGGTTGGAAGGCTGAACGAAACTTGGAGAAAATCATTGCAGATGCCTGGAAATGGCACCAACAGCAGCAATATTAATTAAATACATTAAGAAGAAAACGACAAACCCTTATTAATATGGTTTTGTCGTTTTCTTCTTAATTCCTGCACTATACAGCAAGTAAGCCGTATTCAAAATAAATTAGAGTTACATTTAATAAAGGGGCAGAAATCAATATGATTTCTGCCCCTTTATTATTTATTCAAACCTTAGACAACCGAAATATGTCGAAGTTTGTCTTATTATCAGGTATGCTGTCGGATAATTTTCGACAAATTTTATAATTTATGTGAGAAAATAGTAAATACAGCATCCAAAAATAGTGTATAATTTTAAAAGTGTTAATTTCGGTTTACGAAATTAGCAAAATCGAACCAAATTATTGGTAATAGATTGTAAATTAAGTAATTCCATTTTATTATTCGATAATATCTTGTAAAATGATAAAGAAGATTTACATTAAATTACAAAAGACGATAAGAACTATCTATCCAACAAATGCTTAAAAGTTCTTCCTATTAAGGATATAAAAGGTGGTCACCAGTAAGTGAAAAGAGTTTTGATTATTTCTCAGCATTTTTATCCGGAAATAGGAAGTCATGCTAATCGGATTAAGAATATATATATGTTACTGAAACGAGAGAATTTTGATGTGACGATCTTTACATCAGAACCCTCTTATCCAAACAAAAATATTTACCAAAAGAGTGATTTTTGGGATGAAGACTCACTTAATAGTGAAGATAATAACATTCATCGGATTAGCATTAATAATCGAAAGTACTCGAACAGCATCATGAATCGCTTATTTTATTATTTGGAAATAGCTTTGAAATTAATCCTTCTGATTATTAAAGATAAAAACAAATATGATTTTGTTTTTGCTACCTCACCCCCTATTTTCACTGGATTTGTTGGTTTGTTTGCAAAATATAAATATAGAACCAAACTCATTATGGATATTAGGGATTTGTGGCCTGAATCCTTAAAGGGTGTTGGGGTATTTAGTAATGGTTTCATCTTGAATTTTTTTGGTCTTTTAGAAAAAATGTTATATAAAAAGTCTGATAAAATTGTCATTAACAGTTTAGGCTTTCAGGAATATATTCAAAAGAAAGCCGGAATCACTGAAACGAAAATAGTATTCATTCCTAATGGTTCCGTTAAAGAAGAGTTAACGACCATTAAAAAGGAAAGACTAGGCCCAAGGAAAATTATTTATGCTGGGAACCTCGGTTTGGCACAAAATACCGAGCTGATTAATCAACTAGTTCCACTTTTTGAAGCGCAGGGGATTGAGCTAACCATTATCGGGTATGGAGTTCATAAGAATCATTTAATAAACTCTGTTAAAAACCATAAAAATGTGACGATTATTAATCCTTTGACCAAAAAGGAATGCTTTAAAATTATTTCAGAACACGATTTAGGATTAGTCACGTTAAAGGATGAAGAAGTTTTTAAAACCGTTTTGCCTGGTAAGATTATAGACTACATGACGTGCGGTGTGCCGATTGTTGGGATTGTCGATGGCTACGCTAAAGAGCTGATTAATAATGAAGGAATTGGAATTGCGATTCATGAAAATGACCCGCAACTAATCTTGTCTTCAATTATGAGGTTATTAAACGATGAGCAAAGAAGAAAAGAAATGCAAATAAAGGAACAGCAGCTCATACTTGAAAAATTCAATTGGGAAATTAACATAGGAAAGCTAGTAGAGTATATGCAATCATAAAAATTAATTCTAAGGAATGAAATTATGTCTAAAAAGGTATGTATGTTTGTTTGGAATCATTTCACGAATGACGCTCGGGTATTGCGTGAGTGCACGGCTTTATCAGAGTCAGGCTATGAAGTGGATTTAATTTGTATCCATGACCCGAAAGATAAATCGTTACCAAGGTTTGAACATAGAAATGATTTATTTAAAGTTTACAGGATTAAAAGATACCCTGTCTTATTAGAATTGATGCAAAAGATTTACAGGTACTCCATGCAAAACAAATTGTTTGGGGCCTTTTTTCTGCTTATATGGGGTCTATTAATCTATTTAGCTCCAATCCTATTTTTAACTTTGACCATCCTTGCGGCCCTATTTTTAAAAACCAAGTTAAAGGTTGTTTGGGTTAGAGGAAGTCTTATCCTCGGAATGATCATGAAGGGATATGCCAAGAAATACGATATTTACCATTCGAATGATTTAAATACACTCCCACAAGGGTATTTCTGCTCAAAGTGGCGACTTAAGCCGAAGAAGCTTATCTATGATTCCCATGAAGTTCAGACAAGCCGTACAGGTTATTCAAGTCCAGTGTATGGAAAGATGGAAGGTTTTCTAATCAAAAGAATTGACGAAATGATGGTCGAAAATGACACCCGTGCCAAGTATAACGAAGATTTATACGGATTTTATCCGCATGTGGTCCATAACTATCCTTTTAAACCAACTGATACAAATGAAGAAAAGGTTGATTTACATGCGATTTTGGACATTCCGAAGGATGAGAAAATCTTATTGTACCAAGGCGGCGTTCAGACTGGCAGAGGGTTGGATAAGTTAATTCAAGCAGCCCCACTGTTTAATGAAGGAACTCTAGTCCTTATCGGAGATGGGAAAATTAAAAAAGAATTGCAAATAATGGTGGAAGAAAAGGGCCTTCAGGACAAGGTGAAATTCCTCCCCAAAGTCCCACTTGCTGATCTACCAAAATATACAAGAAATGCCTATTTAGGATTTCAAGTTCTTAATAATGTATGCTTCAACCACTATTCAGCTTCATCTAATAAGTTGTTTGAATATATGATGGCTGGCGTGCCAGTGGTAGCGTGTGATTTTCCGGAGATTAAGAGAGTAGTAGAGGGAGAAGAAACTGGTATTACTGTTGATTCCCATAAATACAAAGAGATAGCTAATGCCGTTAATCAATTACTTGCAAATGAGGTCTTGAGAGATAGGTATAGTGAAAACAGTTTGTCAGCAAGGAATAATTATAATTGGGAAGGGGAAAAGCAAATATTCCTTAATATTTATAACGCTTTTTAATTGTATGTATTTTAAAATTTTAAAGCCGATAATTAGACATTATTATAGATTGATTTTAATAACATGATTTCTTACTATAGGGGAGTTGGACGTGATGAAAAAGCCATTAGACAGAATAACCGAGGCTTATAAAGGAGATATGGGGGAAGATTTCGGTCGAAAAACTAGAGATCGTATAAACTGGATTGTTAACCAGGTTAAAGGCAATAGGATTTTGGATATAGGTTGCTCACAAGGTGTTGTACCAATAATTCTTGGTCGTGAAGGTAAAAAAGTAGATGCTTTAGATATTGCACAGGAATCCATTGATTACGCAATATCCTCATTAGAGGGTGAACATTCAACGGTCCAAAACAATATTAACTTTAAAGTGTCTAATTTTATGACTGATGAACAATTAGAACATTCGTATGAAACAATTCTATTAACTGAGGTACTTGAGCATATTTCTGATCCGATTAGCTTTCTAAAGAAAATTCATAATCACATAATGATAGAAGGTCGTTTGGTGGTTACTGTACCATTTGGTATCAATGACTATTTTGATCATAAGCGTACCTATTACTTTATAGAATTATATGATCATTTGTCTTCATACTTTACTGTAGAAAAATTTGAGTTCCTCGGCAAATGGGTTGGTGTGACTTGCATAAAGAATGATGAAGACATGCCCTTAAAAAGGAAAGATGTTTTCAACCGCAGTACTGTAGAAATGCTAGAAAAGGCATTTTACACTATTGAAAGGGAATTATTGACAAGGGTAGAGAACTTTCAACTCAGTATAAGAGAAAAGAACGAATATATTAAAAATATACAAACACAACATAGTCAATATATTGAAAAGTTTAAAGATCAAGTACTTCAACGTGATAATCAGATTAAAATACTAAATGAGAGAATAAATGAATTAAAGAATCTTGATGTAGAACAGTTTAAAGGAATAAAAGAGGAAAAAGAAACGAATAGAAAGTTATTGCAGCAAATAAAAGATCAAAATATAGAATTTAACTCTCTAATTGTAAATGTAGAAGGCCAACATAGAAGATATATTGAAAAGTTTGAAGAACAAAGTATTCAAAAGGAAAAAGAAATTTGGAATTTGAAGGAAGCTATTGCTAAACTTGAATTTAAAAAAGACAAAAATGATAAAGAAATTGCCGAATTTAAAGAAAATGTTGATTATCTAAAAATCCAGATAGACAACTATGAAAAAGAAATAAATCAAAGAGATTATCAAATTGAAGACTTAAGATTAGAAGCAATAAATATAGAAAAAAATAATAATAATATTCTAGTTGAACAAGCAGAAGAAAATAAAAAGGTGATTTTAGCTCTTCAAAGTGAAGAAAAAAAACACCTTGAAAAAATAAGTGTTATTGAAAAGCAAAATATACAAATGAATTTAGAATTAAAACATCTAAACACACTTATTGCAAACTTAAAAATAGAAAATCATAAGAGTACAGAAAACACATCATTCTCCGAAAACGCTAGAAATAGCTTGTTACAACAAATTAATGAAAAAGACCAATTGATTCAAGATTTAACTATTCAGGTTAATAGGTTTAAAGGGGAGCTGCTTAATAGTTTAAATAGTGAGGAAAAGGCTCTTAAGAATAGCTTAAAAGAAAAGGATCAACTTAACAAGTATGAGAGCTTTATTAGTAATTTAGAGAATAAAATAGCTAAGTTAGAAAGAAAATATCTGGCTTTGAAAGGTTCCAAGCTTGGCTCCTTCACATTAAAATATTGGCAACTTAGACGTAAATACTCTAAAAAACTAGTTAAGGAGTAGATAGTTTAATGGATAAGCGGGAAATACTAGCTAGATTAGCAGAAATAAAAAATATTAAGAATGAAATCAATTTATTTATTACTCCTTCATCTTCGGCTGTTATTAATGAAAAACTGGTGAATAAATCTAATCTTAAGGATGGAATTAGTGTTATTATTCCAACTTATAAGGGTGAGAAAGTAATTAAGACCTGTTTAGATTCTCTTTATAAACAAACATTTAAGCAGGAATTATTTGATATTATTATCATAATTAACGGTGAAAAGGATTCTACTGAATCGCTAATAACTGACTTTATTAAAAAATCAAAAATGGATAATATCACTGTGTTAAATTCAACTGAGGCAGGGGCATCATCTGCTAGAAACATGGGAATAAAGCATGCGCTTAGGCAATACACTGTCTTTTTAGATGATGATGATTATATTTCTCCAAACTTTTTAGAAGAAATGTATAGATATTCAAGTCCTGACACAACTGTGGTTTCGCAAATTATTAATGTAGATGATAAAGGAAATCTTGATCCTAAAAATGCAATTAATCAGCAAATTATTAGTGCGTTTGAAAAGGAAGAAAGTAGCTATTCCACTTTAAATATGGTGGCAACAATTAATGCATGTAAACTGGTTCCAACCCAACTTTTAAAAACAGTTCAATATCATACTGATTTAAAAAGTGGAGAAGATGTAGTATTCTTTGTTGAAGTATTTGTGAAAAATGAGTTGAAATGTAAGGTTATTCCTATCGACAAACAAGTTATTTATTATAGACTTTTACGGGATGACTCAGTATCTCGACAAGCAATGACATTCGAGTTCTATGTAAATCAAAGATTAGAAGTTATTAAGAAATTAGATGAATTATTGAAGGTAACTTCCGATGTCCATAAACAAACATTTATTAAACAGAAAATAAATGCTCAAACGTTGTTCATGAACAGATATATAAAAGAAAATATTGAAGAAAAAGAACTGGTAATTTCTGAAATAAAAGGAAAAAAACTTTCATATATTTCATATCCGTTAGTGAATCGTGGACTAGCTAATAAATTAGTTATTTCTTATTGTTTCCCACCATATGTAGATACCAGTGGTAACGTAATGGCAAAACGGATTCGTAATATGGATGGAATAGTAGATGTTGTTTACAATAAAATGGACAAAGTAAGAGAAAAGGACAATAGATTAAATGCTTTAGTAGATGATTTGATTGAGGAAAGAATTGAAATACCATCATATCCTAGTTTTTCAAATTGGAAAGCTATTGATGATTTTTGTACTTTAGGGATGAATAAAATTGATAGAAATAAAAAGTATAAAGAGATTTATAGTCGGGCTATGTGGCCAGGATCTCATTTTCTTGCTTTCCAATATAAAATTCTGAATCCAAAGGTAAAATGGGTAGCTGAGTTCTCTGATCCCATAATACTCGATATTCATGGTAAAACAAGAACAGCGAATATTGAAAATGAATCATTTATAAAGAAGGCAAATAAACTAATTGGCAAAAAGCATAAATTACCACCTATCACTGATGCTAATTTATTTTTTTGGTGTGAGTATTTGCCATATCTTTTTGCAGATGAGTTGGTTTTTACTAATGAGAATCAATTAAAATACATGCTCGATAGTTTTCCTATAAAAAGGGTAAGAAATATTATTAAAGGAAAAGCTGTTATTTCACCACAACCTACTTTATCAAAGGATTATTATAACCTTACGGAAAGTGAATACTTACTAGATAAAGAGAAAGTAAATATTGCGTATTTCGGGACCTTCTATCAAACAAGAAACTTAGATGATCTATTCAGTGGATTAGAAAATGTAGATGAACAGCTAAAAAAATATATCAACCTGCATATCTTTACAGCTAACCCGACTGCATTACAGGAAGATCTAAAGGGAAGTAATTTAGAGCAATATGTAAATATCAATCCTTATGTCAGCTATTATGAATTTCTTAATTTAACAACTAATTTTGATTGTTTAGTTGTAAATGATGCTAAAACCAAACAAAATAAACCGATTAATCCATATCTACCATCGAAACTAAGTGATTATATCGGAAGCGGTACTAATATTTGGGGAATATATGAGGAAAATAGTATTTTAAGCGGATATCCTCTTGCATATAAATCTGAGTTAGGAAAAATTGAACAAGCTACTAGTATGTTTGAACAAATAGTCCAAGATAAAAAGACTTTATCTATTTCTAAATAGAATTCTAATTACTTTTTCAGAATTAAACATTAGGAGGAATTAAATTGAAAATTTGTACAATAGGCTTAGGATATATAGGTTTACCAACTTCAATCATGTTTGCAAAACACAATGTTGAAGTTGTAGGTATAGATGTTAAGCAAGAAGTAATAGATTCATTGAATAGCGGAAGAATTCATATTGAAGAACCTGGATTACAAGCAGCATTGGAGGACGTAATTGCAAAGGGTACCTTTAGAGCCTCTATCCAGCCTGAAAAGGCGAATGCATTTATTATTTCTGTTCCAACACCCAATCATAATGATCAGTATAAGTCATGTGATTTAACATACGTTGTTAGTGCAGTTAGTTCAGTATTACCATACGCAGAAAAAGGAAATGTTATTATTGTTGAATCTACTATTGGGCCTCGCAGCATGGATGATGTAGTGAAACCATTAGTAGAAGCTGCTGGTTTTGTTGTAGGGAAAGACATTTTTCTAGTTCACTGTCCAGAAAGAGTACTGCCTGGTCAGATCATGCATGAACTTATTTATAACAATCGAATCGTTGGCGGTATTACCCCTGAATGTACAGAAGCTGGTGCAATGGTATACAGTACTTTCGTAAAAGGCGAAATTATTAAGACCAATGCGAAAACGGCAGAGATGTCTAAGTTAATGGAAAATACATTTAGAGATGTAAATATCGCTTTGGCGAATGAGCTTGCAAAAGTATGTAATGAGTTAGAGATTAACTCTTTAGATGTTATAAATATGGCTAACAAGCATCCTCGTGTTAACTTGCACACACCTGGACCTGGAGTGGGCGGACATTGTTTAGCAGTGGATCCATACTTTATTGTAGCCAAAGCTCCTGAAACAGCTCAATTAATTAACCTTTCACGCACAATCAATACATCTATGCCAGATTATGTCGTTGAGAATGTTAACAAACTAATGAAAAATGTTGAAGGCAAAGTAGTAACTGTATTTGGTTTAACCTATAAAGGCAATGTCGATGATATTCGAGAAAGCCCAGCTATGGAAATTTATGAAATGCTTAAAGAGCAAAATCATTTCGAAGTAAGAGCCTTTGATCCACATGTCCAACTTGATTGGGTTATCGCTGACATGGAAGAAGCAGTAAGCGGTTCTGATTTAATCGTTGTTCTTTCAGACCATGATGAATTTAAGTTATTCGGTGAAGCAGATTTAGCGAAAATGAATAATAAAAGAATTTTCGACACGAAGAATGTTGTTACCGCTGTTTCTAGTGATGTTGAATATATGAACTATGGAAACTTATATGAATTTCTTAAGAAGGAAGCAAGCCTTGTATGAATTTTATCTGGCAAGTCATGAAGGAGCAGCTTCTTCATTTGAATTTGATATTTAGATTAAGTTTTTATGAAGAAAAAAGTAAGTATACGATGCATTATCTAGGTGTATTTTGGCAACTATTGAATCCATTTATTCAGATAGGTATCTATTGGTTTGTGTTTGGCTTTGGAATAAGAGGTGGGGGGGCATCTGTTGGAGAGACCCCGTTTTTCTTATGGCTAATTGTTGGTATTGTCCCTTGGATGTTCATAAATTTAGCTATCACACAAGGGTCAAATAGTGTTCATTCTAATATAACCTTGGTTTCTAAAATGAAATTTCCAGTTAGTGTATTGCCATCTATTAAGATCGTAGGAAACTCTTTTTCTTTTTTTATCATGATGATAATTACATTAGTAATAATTTTCTTAAATAAAAGTTTCCCTGGAATCTATCTCATACAATTACCTTATTATATGTTATGTCTATATTCATTACTCTATGGTTTAACATTATTACTATCAACGCTTACAACTATTATTCGGGACATACAGCCAATCGTTCAATCGATTATGAGGCTTATGATGTATGTTTTACCGATTGTATGGAATGTAGACAGTTTACCGAGCACAATTCTAAAAATTTTACAACTAAATCCATTTTTCTACATTATTGAGGGGTTCAGGTACTCCTTATTAGGCGGTGCTTGGTTTTTTAATGACCTAGCCTATACTCTGTATTTTTGGACTATTAATATATTAATTTTATTCATTGCATCAAATTCACACTTGAAATTCCGTCATAAGTTTGTTGACTATATTTAATTGGAGGCTTTAAAAAATGGGGCCGAAAATAGCTTTTTCTAATGTTTCAAAAAGCTTTAGCTTATATAAAAAACAATCAGATAAATTAATGGAGATTATCTCTTTTAAAAATAATAAGGATAGCTTTTATGCCCTTAAAAATTTATCCTTTGAAATCTATGAAGGGGAAGCAATTGGTATTGTCGGTCTGAATGGTTCTGGAAAATCGACACTTTCAAATTTACTTGGACAAATAATCCCTCCTTCTTCTGGGAAGATAGAAATTAACGGAGAAACTTCTTTAATCGCTATTGCTGCGGGTTTAAATAACCAATTGACGGGATTAGAAAATATTAATCTAAAGTGCTTAATGCACGGATTAAATAGGTCGGAGATTCAAAAGTTAAAATCCGAAATTATCCAGTTTGCTGATATTGGAAAATTTATTAGCCAGCCTGTCAAGAACTATTCGAGTGGGATGAAGTCACGATTAGGTTTTGCTATTTCTATTCATACGAATCCAGATATCTTAATTGTTGATGAAGCCTTATCTGTTGGAGATCAGACTTTCTATCAAAAGTGTCTTGATAAGATGAATGAATTTAAAAGTAAAGGAAATACCATTGTTTTCATTAGTCACTCAATCTCACAGGTTCAGGCATTCTGTGACCGGGTTATGTGGGTCCATTTCGGTAGGATTGAAAAGTTCGATGAAGCCAACGTAGTTATTAAGGAATATAATGAATTTATTAAATGGTTTAATGCGTTAACCGAGGCTGAAAAGAAAGAATACCGAGCAAAGATGCTTGGATGTCAATATAAAGAAGATGAACCAATTGTAGAAAATTATTCCGGAAGGCACGCAAAAATGAAGAGTAAGAAAAAGGTGAAAAAAAGTGGGAGCAGCCTATTTTCTATCCAATTCATCTTGCTGTTCTTAGCGGTAATCGTTAGTGCTTCATTGATGTTTGGTGTCGAGCCGGTCAAAGGGATAGAAAAATATCTTGGTGATATTCTTTTAAAAGATCCAATCCCAGCTGAAAAGGTGAAAAAGGTTAGTGAAGAAAGCTATCAGGAAAAAAAGTTAAAAACTAGGGCTAAGGAAGTAAATAAAGACGGTATTGTGATAGCAGGACCTTCAGACTTGTATAGTGACTATGAATTGAAGACTCCTATCGAAACTGTAAATTTCTCTGAAGAACTGCATGTTATTGAACAAAAGGGAAATTCCTTTAAGGTTAGAACAAATAATGACAAAATTGGTTATACTAATGTTGAAAATCTTAAAATAATGGAAGAGGATATACCTATCTCTGAAAGGGAAATAGAGGATTTTCTCCCTCTATTTCCTGAAAGATTTTCTAATGCTTATGAATACTTCCTCACCTTTCTCAATTCCGACTATGAAGAGGTTAAAACGAAATTAATTGGATCTGATAATGGGAAGACACTTGATAATGGAATGAAAACGCTGGACTATTCCGTTTATAGCGCTCAGTTTTCCATAAACCAAGAGAATAAAGCCGAATCTATAATCATAAGCAATATTGATACAAGCATAGAACAGTGGGATCAATTAAAGGAAAGTGCCTCACTAATTTCAAATGATTCCCTTTATTATTATTTTAAAACAAATACGTATGAGATAGTTTTTGACATCCAAAATAACAAAGCTACTATTTCATTAAATGACTAATGAAATTCGAAAAAAGAGGGAGCTAGTCATGAACCAAAAAATTAAGGTAATGACCATATTCGGGACGAGACCAGAGGCTATAAAAATGGCGCCTTTAGTGAAGGAACTGGAAAAGAACTATGAATCCATTCAGTCTATCGTGACGGTGACAGCACAACATAGGCAAATGTTGGACCAGGTATTAGATATATTTGAAATAACACCCGATTATGACTTGAACATTATGAAAGATCGACAAACATTAACGGATGTAACGATAAGAGCTTTAGACGGATTAAATAAAGTCCTTCAGGAAGCAAAGCCAGATATGGTTTTGGTTCATGGGGATACTACAACTACATTCGTAGCAAGCTTGGCTGCCTTTTACAATTCTATTCCAATCGGCCATATAGAGGCTGGTCTACGGACCTGGAACAAGTTCTCTCCTTATCCTGAAGAGATGAATCGGCAACTTACGGGGGTTATGGCTGATCTTCATTTTGCTCCTACTGCCGTTTCAAAGAATAATTTATTACAGGAAAACAAAGTTGAGGAAAATATATTTGTAACGGGAAATACGGCAATTGATGCTTTGAAAACTACAGTAAGACCATACTATTCCCATCCGATCCTAGAAGAAATAGGACAGGACAGGTTAGTACTAATGACTGCTCATAGAAGAGAAAACTTAGGTAGACCGATGGAAAATATGTTTCGAGCAATTAGAAGAATTGTTGAGAAACATGATGATGTTCAAGTGGTTTATCCTGTACATATGAATCCAGTTGTACGCCAAATTGCAGATAAGATTCTTGGCCAGAATAATCGCATCCATCTAATCGAGCCATTGGATGTAATCGACTTTCATAACTTTGCGTCTAGAGCATACTTGATTTTAACCGATTCAGGTGGGGTACAAGAGGAAGCACCTTCATTGGGAGTACCTGTATTGGTACTAAGAGATACTACCGAACGTCCAGAAGGAGTTAAGGCTGGTACCTTAAAGCTTGCTGGAACAGATGAAGAAGTAATTTTTAACTTGGCAGATGAGCTTTTAAGTAACGAAGGTGAACATGATGAAATGGCAAAAGCCTCTAATCCATATGGGGATGGAAATGCCTCCAAAAGAATAGTGGAAGCCATCCTATACTATATGAATAAAACTACTTCTAGACCAAAAGATTTATGAGACTCTAATAAAGAAATGTCTGTTAACATTGAATTGTAATTAATTCATTGACTCTTTATTAATAAAGAAACTCTTAATAGTAGACCTCAATATTTAATGCGTCACTAAAAAGCTCATAAAGATATTCTAGCGAGTAATTTCTCAATTTTAGTGAGAAATTGCTCGTTATTTTTTCATATATAATTAATTTTAAAAATTCTGGTGTCGTACCGAATCATTCAAAGCATATAAGACCTGCAAAATAATTTGAATAGAAATATGATGTGTGTTAGAAAAATTACTGTAGAGCTGTTATATTGAATAATTAACAATTGGCCAATGGCTACTATATGGAAAATAACTATGATTTACTATTAAAAAAGTGACCATTGCTCATTACACTAAAAGTGGCTTAATACACCCGTTAACAGAGTATTTTAATTTTGAAAGGAGTTTCAATGTTTAAAAGAAAAATGCTAAGTGCGTTTTTTGGGGTTTTACTGATTATTTCAACCTTTCAAATATTATACATGAATAAACCAGAAATCCATGGTGGGTTTCCTCTATTTTTTAATCATCATATTGTTGGTGATGAAAAAAATGAAGAGGATTTAAATCCTAGAGATTTTGGTGCAGTTGGGGATGGTATCGCTGATGACACCGTAGCACTGCAAGCATGGTTAGATGCACCTGGGATAGAAAAGGATTTAGGAAATGGTTCATATAAAATTACATCAGGGTTGATCTCTTCTAATGTGGGGGTAACAATTAAATCTAAAAGAGGAGTAATCCTAGCATATCGGCCAAATATTATCATGCTTACTGTTGAAGGTGGTAATAGCCAAGTATCGATAGAATTAGACGGAAATAATCAGGCAACGGGAGGAATCTTGATCAAATCGGCTGGATGTAAAGTCAATAAAAGCATGATAAAGAATATCTTTGGAGGTAATCAAACAGCATTTGGCATTAAATCCCAATCACCAAGAGGTATTCGAATAGAAAACAACACCATTAAAAACATACATGGTACAGCAAACGGTAAATTTGGTGATAATATTGGTGCGTCTCGTGCCATACTTGTGACATCTAAGGTGAATTCTACGGAAATGAATATTGTTAAAAATAATACAATAGTAGGAGTAACAGGTGAGGAAGGAGATGGGATACAATTTCTATTTAATGATGGGTCATTTCCTTTTTTAAATGCAAAAGGGGTTATACTTAACAACACAATTAAGGACATTAACAGGCGGGCAATAAAAGTACAGGCATCGAATGTGAAGGTATTAAACAATACACATATAAATAATTTGACTATAGATGAATTACCCAACGCCGCTAATCTAATTGATGTTATACATTCGAACGATATAGTGGTACAGAATAATACACTAGATGCAAGGTTATTCTTAGGAATTAAGTTAAGTGGTGATTCTAACAATAGAGCTTCGCGGATTATAGTAAAGGGAAATAAAATTCGAGGAGGACATACTTTATCAAGTAGAAATAGAGCAGCTACAAACGGAATTAATTGGGATTTTGTTCAGGATAGTGAGATTTTGTATAACTCGATATCAGACTCAGTTTTCCCAATTTCGGGCTCAAATGGTACTAATATTATAATCGACAATAATCTTTTTTGGGGGGACGGATTAAATCCCGCTATTAATATACTTTCCTCCAACTCTAAAATCTCGGTTGCAAATAATAAACAAATTTCTGGTAAACGATCATATCTGATAATTAATAATGCCTCAAATTGATAGCTTTGATAAGGACACACTTAGACCAAGTGGTCCTTTTTATTTGCTTTAGGAGTATCAACATTAATAAGAGCCTTAGATTATTAATTCAAATAATAAATCCTCATTGATTCTTTAATTTCATCAATCGCATGCGATATTATTAATTTCAATATAGATGATAAAATTGCAATATTTGGGGGAGATGTGTATTACATGCAATAACAAGGTATCGTATTAATGATAAGAGAAATTATTGTATAATAAGGAGTAATTTGTTTATATCTTTAAAGATTAGGTATAGAAGGAGCTGCACATATGTTTGTATTTTCGAAATTAATTCACAAAATTAAAGTAAACGAAGAGGATATAAATATAGATCCTATAACTCATATTATGAAGGAAAATCTTTTTAAGGCCTTAGAGCGTGAAAATGGGTCCGTTTATGAGATAGAAACAGAGTTGCGTTCATATGTCCAAATATATTTGGAGGCTCAAGATAAATTCACATTTTTCTGTAGAGAAAATGTGATAGAGTACTTTTTAGAAGGAGTAAAAGTAGCGGAATTTCATGTTCAATCAAGGGATCTTGAAAGCATACACCTCCTCGGGAAAGAGTCAAAAAACGTACTAATTAATTTAATTGGTAATGGCGTTAAATGCAAAATTGAAAGGGAAATTGAAGAAGGTAAGTTCCTTTTAAAGACACTCTTTTATCCTGGTGCACATGAAGAGGTTTGGAATTCTCACCGTGATATTAGGTACCACTATGTAGAAGCGAAAGATAATAAGCTTAGGAATCAATTAATAGTTGTTTTTGCAGGTATGGGAAAGAAATATGAATATAGATATAACTACGCAAAAGCAATATCCGATATCAATTGTCATAAACTATTTATTATAGACGATTATGGAGATCGAGGGAGCTATTATCTAGGTAATAATGGAGATTCTCTTGTGGAGACGTCTGTCATTAGCTTGATACTTAATTACGCTAGTCGTAATAATATTCCATTAAATAATATTTTGGCAATGGGTTCTTCAAAAGGTGGATATGCTGCTCTCTATTTTGGAATTAAGTATTCCTTTGGTATGGTTGTTGCAGCAGCTCCTCAAACACTACTTGGAAACTTTTTAGGGAATTTTTCTTTGGACATAGTTGAGGATATTACTAAGTATAGTGAAAAAGCAGATGTATCATTTTTAAATCAAAAGTTATTTAGGTTAATTGAAGGAAACCGATCATATCCCGATATACATTTAATGGTTGGAGGAAGTGACAACCACCTTCAAAATCATTTGCGGCCATTAATCACCAAATTAGACCAGATGAGAGTGGAGTATAAATATGAAGTGATTGAAGGATATGGTCATAATGCTTTGGCACTTTTTCAGAATTACATGACGCAAAAAGCAAACTTCTTAATTTTACATAAGGACCCTAATATGTACGTTAAATCAGTAGAAGTTAAACTAGATTCAGGGAGCAATATATTATGTCAAGTTAGTTGTGATAATGCTGAAATAATTGAATTTGCTTACTATTGGTATAAAGATAAGGTATGTATTGATAAACAGTTTTATATCAAAGGTAAAGCGCTATCTACGTTACCAACAGGTAAAGTTGAAGGAACTTATTCTGTAATAGTATTTGTTAAGCTAAATAATACAATTATTAAATTGATATCTGATAATATGCATCTTGATAAATAGTACATCTTATTAACTAGAATTTACTAAGTTCATTCTACTAAATAAATATGGTGCCGATACATGTATTGGTACCATATTTTTGCTTTTTTATATTGTTTTAAGGATGAGGAATGGAACAGTTTAAAGTTTCTTTAATTAGTAATTAACTTAATTTAATATTGCTCATTTCATAAAAGAACAATAAATTTATCTACTTACATAATTCAACAAATTATTAATTGAAGGTATGAAATAATTAAAATGTAAATTTGAAAGGGGTTGAGTATTTTGGTCTATTTTAAAGATCCTGTTTGCGTAAAAGAGGCACTTTTGGTTGCTTTAGAAGTATTACCGGAGAATAAAAATAACCAATTAAAGGAGCTTGTTGCATTCATCCCTAGCACTGTCGAACGCACCCATTTTGAAATACCTATTGGGATGATAGACGATTTTAAAAGTTGTATTATTGAGTTTAAAAAAACGAAAACCTATTTATGGCTACGGGAAGACTTTAAAAATGCATTATATGATATGGAGATCCAGTTAAATAAAAAGATTTCCTAATAAGATACTATCCAAATCAAAAGAGTATTATATTCTTTGTTTATCCTTCTGGGTTTTTTTGAATATTCATTAAGATTATGCCAGGGAATGTAAAAAAAAACTAAGGGTGTAATGCCTTTACCCATGGAACACCCTTGAGTAGATGAAATAGGAAAAATCAAATTCTACATTTCCATTTTAATTGTCTGTGTGTATTTTGCCACTTTTTTCCCATTACCATCCATTACGAAGGCCTGTACTTTATAGTCACCTGGTTCTGTTATCTTGTAGGTAAAATAAGAATCTTGTATATAAAGTTGTTTCTTTATAACCTTGTTATCCTTGAGCACGTAATATGCATATTTTAAATCATTTCCATTTGCGGTAGTAACGACATAAAAATTTTGGGAGTTTTCTTTCTTAATCATAACTTTTACAATTTTTACTTGGCTACCATTAGATTCTTGCTTTTTATCCGTCTTAGTAGTATCCTTGCTACACCCTGTAATCAGTAATAACACAACTAAAAACAGTGTAAATAATTTTTCTTTCAATTTTTGCTCCTCCTTTTTTTAAAACACAAATTATATTATACACCTAAAATTTCAAATTTTACAATTTATAGGGGAAATTTTGTTAAGCGGGCAAGATAATTTTAAAAAAATAAATAGAATAAAACTCGAGTAAAAATAGAATTAAATGATTATGCTATGCCCTTTTGAATATAAAAATGAACTCCTTGAAAAAATTGCTAGTTTAGTGACCAAAACTTCGTACACTGGGGAATTCTAATTATTGAAGACAGTATCGTTCAATTCAAATTATTACTAGGAATATCGAGAGTAGTTACAACTATCTCTAAATATAGCCAATTAGAAGAATTATTTGCTTTCATCCATACTACTGTCGAACGTACCCATATGGAGGTCCCTATTGGGATGATAGACGATTTAATAAGTTGTATTATTGAGTTTAAAAAACCCAAAACCTATTTTTGGCTATGGGAAGACTTTAAAAATGCATTATACGATATGGAAATCCAGTTAACTAAAACGATTACTTAATATAGTCATGATACGAATATACATAAAAAAGGCTGACTAGGAACCATTTTCCCTGGACTAACCTAAATTAAT
>NTXX01000004.1 GCA_002559145.1 Bacillus sp. AFS006103 | reverse complement strand
CGGATCAGTTTGGCGGAATCAATCATCAACTTGGCGGAATCCTGCCCATCTCTTTGGAAGGAGTAGCCCGGGAATAGAGTGCGTTCCAGTTACGGGATTCCAAATTAAAAAAGGTAACTTAAAAAGGGGTTTGGCGGAATCATGGCAGGAATCGGCGGAAAAAGTTCGAGAGTTGGCGGAATAAATAGAGAGTGTGGCGGAATCCCTGGTCAGTTTGGCGGAATCAATCGACAACTTGGCGGAATCCTGCCCATCTCTTTGGAAAGAGTAGCCCGGGAATAGAGTGCATTCCAGTTACGGGATTCCAATTAAAAAAGGTAACTTAAAAAGGGGGTTTGGCGGAATCATGGCAGGAATCGGCGGAAAAAGTTTGAGAGTTGGCGGAATAAATAGAGAGTGTGGCGGAATCCCCGGTCAGATTGGCGGAATCAATCATCAACTTGGCGGAATCCCGGACCAACTCAACGGAATCCCACTCCACTCCAACCCACCCCCATCCAAACCAAAATGGCTGCCTTATCCAAACAACAACAAAGACGACCATTCACTTTTTTATAAAAATACGAAACTTTCCATATACAAACACGTAAATAAAGGATAAAGGAGTTGGGCGCAGAAATGGAAACGAGAAAAGTTCTATCAAGCTTGTGCTATTTTAGTATTTTTTTCGCTGGGTTTATTTTTCCCCTTATTGTTTACATCGCGACGGGGGATGAAGTGACAAAAAGACATGCCAAAAAGTCGCTACTATCACATTTGATACCGTTAATTCCAACGCCACTACTTATATTTGCCCTCTACTATGATCTCACCAATACGCCAGACAGTGTGCCTGCTTTTACGATTATATGTATTGTTGTCCTTATTCTCATCTGGATTGTTGTTATCATCTGGAACATTATCAAAGGCGTAAAGGTATTGGTTGCTGAATAAGCATTAAATGAGACAAAATTACAGATTCCGGGGTGAAAAACGATGAAAGAAGAAAAAAAGAGAATCTTAAAAATGGTTGAAGAAGGAAAGCTGACCGTTGATGAGGCAGTAACGCTCTTAGATGAACTAGAAAAGGCCCAGCAAACGATGGAGCAGAAGCAAGAGCAAATTGTGAAAGAACTCTCGACCGCCGTCAATTTTGAGGAAACGAAAAAGGAGGACCCTTTACAGGCGAAATATCAATCCACAAAGGAGAAGATTTTTGACTTTGTCGATTCTGCATTGAAAAAAATCAAAGACTTTGATTTTGATTTGAACTTTGGCCAATCCGTCGAAATTTCGCATATTTTTCATCATGGTGAGGTTGATTTGAAAAATATGGACATTGATGTGGCGAATGGTTCGATAAAGATTGCTGCATGGGACCAACCAGATGTACGAATTGAGTGCCAAGCGAAGGTATTTAGGGTGGAAAACCCAGACCAAGCGCGCCAGAACTTCTTAAGAGATGTTATTTTTTCTGTTGAAAATCAGAAGTTACGTTTTAAGACTCAGCAAAAATGGATGAAAGTTGAATCCGTTATTTATGTGCCGAAATCTCAGTATGAGCGCGTTCGCATCAGAATGTTTAATGGTCCTGTATCGGGCGAAGCGATGGATGTCTCTGACCTAAGGGTGAAAACCGCGAATGGAAAAATAAACCTTGATCGTATCAATGGAAACAGAATAGAGGTTGAAACAGCGAACGGAAAGATCAACATTATCAGCAGTCGATTGGATAATCTTGAAGCAGAGACCATTAACGGTGGAATCAACCTCGAAGGCGATTTTAAAAAGGTAGAAACCCAATCCTTTAATGGAAACATCAGCTATAAACTAACCGGAAATCGTACAGAATTAATTCAAGTAAAAGCGACCACTGGCGGGATCGACCTCTTTGTCCCTGAAGGGCTGCCGGTTAATGGGGAGCTTAAGACCAACCTGGGCGGATTTAATCTGCAGCTTGTTGGCGTGCAGGTTCTGGAGGAGAAAAGCGAAATGATTCAGAAATCGCTTCGCTTCCAATCGATCAATCATCCGGAAAAAATGGTGAAAATCTATGCTGATACAAAAACCGGTTCTATCGCGATTCATAAGTCAGAAGAAGTATAACTAGGGGAACTGAAAATGAGATGGCTGATTGGATGTTTGATTAATGCGGTTTTATTTATGGCACTGGCCGGTTATTTTCACGAGAGCTTTCAACTAACAGGATTTAGCGCCGCACTTCAGGCAAGTATCTTATTGTCAATATTAAATGTATTGGTGCGCCCGCTTCTGATTCTCTTTACCTTGCCGGTGACGGTTTTAACGTTAGGATTGTTCCTATTTGTTATCAACGCGATTACGCTTGAGCTGACGGATTATTTAATGGGGGATGCCTTTGAGATTTCTGGATTTGGGATGGCCTTCTTTTTTGCGATCCTGATGTCGCTCGTAAACTTGATTATTCAAAAAACACTGCTACAGCCATCAAGGAAATCAAAGGATTAATGTTAAGGGTGTACACTAAACCGGTGTGCACTTTTTTTGGTGAAAATATCTGAATCTACCCATTCTAATTTTTTAGACAGGAAAGTATGGTTATTCCTCGAAAAATGCTAAAATAAGTGGAAATGGAATAAAATTTGCTTTGAAATTGATTACTGTCTAGCTTCAGGCGCCATCTGCTCGAGGTCATAAGCCAATCCGTCAAGAAGGTTAAAGAGCAACCTTCATGCCGGCTCGTCTTATGCTTGGCTACATAAAGCTAACGCTTTATGTACGCATTAAGGGAGACTAATTCTCTGGCAACGCTACGCTTGCCATCGAAAAGTCTCCCTATATCGCCGATAGGCAGGCGCCTAATGCTTTTCTAGTTAAGGAGGAAGCTTCTTGCCAAAAGTACGTACGAAAGATATAGTCGAGAAATTTAATCTTGAATTGGTGAGCGGGGAAGAAGGAATTAACCGCCCGATTACAATGAGTGATATCTCCCGTCCAGGAATTGAAATGGCCGGTTATTTTGAATTTTATCCAGCGGAACGCATTCAATTGTTAGGTAAAACCGAACTTTCCTTTTTTGAAATGCTGCCTGAAAATGAACGAATTTCACGAATGGAACGTTTATGCACGGATATCACTCCGGCGATCATCGTCACCCGAGATATTGAGGTACCTGTAGAGCTAATTGAAGCGTCAGAGCGTGAATCCGTCCCTGTTCTTCGAGTGGGCATGAAAACCACCCGTTTTTCTAGCCGTTTAACCAATTACTTAGAAAGCAAGCTGGCACCAACCACGGCTGTGCATGGTGTCTTAGTAGATGTGTATGGAATTGGTGTGTTAATTACCGGAAAAAGCGGTGTAGGTAAAAGTGAAACCGCCTTAGAATTGGTTAAGCGCGGACACCGCCTTGTTGCTGACGACTGTGTGGAAATCCGTCAGGAAGATCAGGATACCTTAGTCGGAACTTCTCCGGATTTAATTGAGCATTTATTAGAAATCCGCGGGTTAGGGATTATCAATGTGATGACTCTGTTTGGAGCCGGTGCGGTACGGAGTAATAAACGCATCACGCTCGTTATGAATTTAGAAATTTGGGATTCTAAAAAACAGTATGATCGTCTTGGTTTAGATGAAGAGACAATGAAAATTATTGATACGGATGTTCCAAAGATGACCATCCCTGTTCGTCCAGGCCGAAATCTGGCTGTTATTATTGAAGTTGCATCCATGAATTTCCGTCTGAAAAGAATGGGCGTGAATGCGGCGCAGCAATTTACGGAGCGCTTGTCAGATGTTATTGAAGACGGTGACCATGAAGATATTTAAGGGGAAGAGGAGATAGAGAGATGAACGAAACTATTCAACCGCTAAATCCGATTGCCTTTACACTAGGGCCGATTTCGGTGCATTGGTATGGAGTGATTATTGGATCAGGTCTGGCACTTGCCTTGTACCTTGCGATCCGGGAAGGGAACAAGCGGGGACTTGATAAAGACACGTTTGCCGATTTAATGCTGTGGGCCATACCGATCGCGATTATTTCGGCGCGCATTTATTATGTAATTTTTGAATGGGATTATTATGTCAAACATCCGGCAGATATCCCGCAAATATGGAATGGCGGCATCGCCATTCACGGTGCCTTAATTGGTTCCGTCTTGACCGCCTATGTATTTGCGAAAAAACGAGGTATATCCTTTTGGAAAATTGCCGATATTGCTGCACCAAGTATTATTCTCGGACAGGCGATTGGCCGCTGGGGGAATTTCATGAACCAGGAGGCCCATGGCGGGGAAGTGACAAGGTCTTTCCTTGAAAACTTGCATTTACCTCAATTTATTATTGATCAAATGTATATTAACGGAACCTATTATCATCCCACATTCCTTTATGAATCTCTCTGGGACTTTGCAGGCTTTTTCCTATTAATTTTCCTTCGCCGGGTCAATTTCCGGCGCGGTGAACTGTTCCTTACCTATGTGATTTGGTATTCTGTGGGCCGCTTTTTCATCGAAGGCTTACGGACAGATAGTTTAATGATTGGAAGTCTCCGAATGGCGCAAATGATTTCGATTGCATTGGTGATTGGTGCATTAGCTATCCTCATCTATCGTCGAACTAAGCAGATGACGGAGCGACGTTATTTAGATCAAGAGAATCTTTAATCGTCTTTTTAAAAAGGAGGGTTTGGGGGAAATGCTTTTTAATTCATTAAAAAAGGGGTTACAGGTTGGCTTTAAGACCACATGGACATTGGGGAAAATTATCTTTCCAGTGACCCTGATTGTGGCGGTTCTGCAGTATACACCTGTACTGCCATGGATCATTAAATTGATTTCCCCGCTTATGAAGCTGATTGGCTTGTCAGGGGATGCGGCCATTCCGCTTGTGCTCGGGAATTTTCTTAATCTCTATGCCGCAATTGGAGCGATATTAACGCTCGATTTTTCGGTAAAAGAAGTGTTTATTTTAGCAGTAATGCTTTCATTTTCCCATAATTTATTTATCGAATCGGGCGTTGCTATGAAAGCCGGTGTTAAGCTGTGGGTGGTTCTCGTCACAAGACCTGGACTTGCATTGCTTTCAGCGGCAGTGATAAATCTAGTCTGGCATGGCGGCGGTGAGACCGCTCAATATGGATTTATTGAGCAAAGTGCCGAACCGGCTGCGGGCGTGAGTGGTATTCTCCTTGAGGCGATTCAAAAGGCAGGGCTGGGTATTATACAACTTGCCATGATTGTCATTCCACTGATGATTGTGATTCAAATTTTAAAAGACTTACAATGGTTACATAAGTTTTCAAAAACAATGGCGCCCGTTACCAAAACGCTCGGCATGCAGGAAAATACTTCAACCACGATGGCGGCAGGACTCTTGTTCGGCTTAGCTTATGGTGCCGGTGTGATGATTCAGGCGGTTAAAGAAGATGGAGTCAGCAAAAAGGATATTACCCTGGCGTTTATTTTTCTAATGGCTTGCCATGCTGTCGTGGAGGATACATTAATCTTCTTACCACTCGGCATTCCGATTGTGCCATTGTTTCTCATCCGGATTGGGGTGGCAATTGTATTAACCTTAATTGTCGGTACGATTTGGAAACGCTCGGGGCTTGTGAAAGGAAAGGAAGCAACCTATGAAAAACAAAATTACGACAATTCTCTTTGATTTAGATGGGACATTAATTGATACGAATGAGTTAATTATTTCGACTTATCTGCACACGTTGGAAAAATACTACCCAAGCAAATACCAGCGTGAGGACGTCCTTCCGTTTCTCGGACCTACGCTGCATGAAGCGTTTGGCAGTATCAACCCTGACCTGGTAGAGGAAATGGTTTTAGAATACCGTGCCTTTAATATTGCCAACCATGATGAGTTGGTGACGGAATTTGCCGGTGTCTTTGAAACGGTGCAGTCATTGAAGGATAAGGGGTATAAACTTGGGATCGTCACGACTAAACGTCATGATGTGACGCTGAAGGGTTTGCGTTTGATGGACCTTGAACGATTTTTTGAAGTGGTTGTAACCTACGATCATGTCAGTAAAACCAAGCCCGATCCCGAACCAATCTTTAAAGCACTGGAACAGCTGGATTCAACACCTGAAGAGACAATGATGGTCGGGGATAATTACCATGATATTTTAGCTGGTAAAAATGCTGGGACGGTAACGGCCGGTTGTGCATGGTCGATTAAAGGCAGAGACTATATTGCCAAATATGAACCGGATTATATTTTAGAGAACATGGCTGACTTACTTACCATTCTCGGGGAGTGAATTGAGTGAGAAATACGACCCGCTATCCCGTTGAAGGGGCAAATTCTTTATGGCACGTCTACAAGACTGTGCCTTTTTGGAAAGTGGTCAGAAATTTTATAGTCATCCAGCTCGCACGCTATACCCCTTTTTTGGGAATGAAAAATTGGCTGTACCGCGTTTTTCTCGGGCTTAAGGTGGGTGAGCAAACTTCCTTCGCGTTGATGGTTATGCTGGATGTCATGTTCCCGGAGAAGATCAGTGTCGGCCGTAATACGGTTATCGGATATAACACGACAATTCTAGCGCATGAGTATTTAATTAAAGAATACCGGTTGGGTCCGGTTGTGATTGGCAGCGAAGTAATGATTGGTGCCAATTCGACAATCCTGCCTGGGATCACGATTGGTGATGGCGCAATTGTCTCGGCTGGGACACTGGTACATAAGGATGTACCTCCAGGTGCGTTTGTGGGAGGGAATCCGATGCGGGTCATTTACACGAAGGAAGAATTAGCCGAACGCTGGGCGGATGATGCAATTTATGGAAAAAGGGGTTAGTCTGGTCCATTTCGACCAGGCTTTTTTTATTTTATCTTAAAATTGAGTACGAAAATAGTAAATAAGACACATTTTCGTTCTTGTCAAAGAACGATATAATAATAAAGCATACATACTTGGAGATTCAGTCTAAATAGAAGGCAAGTTTTTAATAGTAGTAATCTATTAAAAATTTGCCGTTTTTTGTCTGGATCTTTATAAAAGGGGAGGATCACTTTTACATAATCTCGGGCGTGGGTTCTTAGCAGAAAGAATAATCCAAAGGGATAGGTGATAGGGACTATGAAGAAAAAGAAAATTAGTCAATTAAGCAAAATGGCTACTACAGCTTTGCTACTTAGTACAATTGTTTCACCAGCAATACCTTATAATGTAAAAGCTGCCTCAGAAAACACAGCTACCCTACGAATCTTAGAAACTACGGATCTGCATTCTAATGTTTTGCCGTATGATTATTTCAAGGATACAGCTGTGACAAATTACGGTTTAGCAAAAACAGCTACTCTAATCCAGCAAGCCAGATCTGAAGCTGATAACTCCATGCTTTTTGATGCGGGTGATACGATCCAAGGGAATCCGCTAGCAAGTTATGTTGCCAAAGTTAATAAACTTGGACCAAATGAGACACATCCAATTTATAAAGCAATGAATTATTTAAAATATGATGCAGGAATTGTCGGGAACCATGAATTTAACTATGGTTTAGATTACTTAAAAGATGTTCAGGAAGAAGTACAGTTCCCGATTGTAAACGCCAACATTTACGCTGATGATCATGATTCCAACCCGGATAATGATGTAAACTATTTTACACCGTACCAAATTATCAATAAAACTATTAAAGATAGTGCGGGTAATGAATCCACCATTAAAGTTGGGGTAATCGGCTTCGCTCCACCGCAAATTATGCAGTGGGATAAAGATAACCTAAATGGAAAAGTCATTACGAAGGATATTGTGAAACAAGCCAATAAATTCATTCCAGAAATGAAAGCAGCAGGGGCAGATGTAATTGTTGCGATTGCGCACTCTGGCTGTGATATCGCTGAGGCAGACAAAGAACTCGCAGAGAATGCTGTTTACGATCTAACCAAAGTTGCTGGCATTGATGCCATGCTTTTTGGACATGCTCACGTAAACTTCCCTGGTGATGCATCATTTACCGGCAAGACTGGAATCGATAACACCAAGGGTACCATCAATGGAGTACAAGCTGTTGAAGCAGGATTCTGGGGTAATAACCTTGGTGTGCTTGATTTAGCCCTTGTTAAAGATACAAACGGCAAGTGGATAGTTGATAAAGCTAATTCTAAATCAGTGAACCGTCCAGTAACGGCTCTTACCGCTTCAGACGCGACAATTGTAAGTGATGCACAAGCAATCCACGAACAAACACTTGCCTATGTACGTGGAAAAATCGGTACGACTGAAATTCCAATGCATAGCTACTTCACTCGCGTAATGGATGACGCTTCTACACAAATCGTCAATGCAGCACAAATGGATTATGTGAAAAAGTGGATTAACACAAATGCACCAGAGTATAAGGACGTTCCCGTTCTTTCAGCGGCAGCACCGTTTAAAGGCGGTCGCGGCGGCGTAGCGGATTATACAAACATTGCTAAAGGTGACGTGACAATTAAGAGCGCTGCTGACCTGTACTTATTTGATAACACCTTAAAAGCTGTTGAAATAACAGGCGATCAAGTAAAAAGATGGATCGAAGAATCAGCGAAACAATTCAATACCATTGATCCAAATAAAGAGGGAAATCAAGATTTACTAGATTATGATTTCCGTCCATACAATTATGATGTTCTTGATGGTGTGAAATACGAAATTGATGTCACGAAGCCAAAAGGCGAGCGCGTTGTTAACTTAAAGATGATGGATGGAACACCTGTTGACCCAGCGCAAAAATTCATCGTAGCAACAAATAACTACCGTGCTGGCGGAAGCGGCGGTTTAGCAGAATTGAAGAGTGCGAAAGTAGTCGTTGATTCTCCATTTGAAAACCGTCAAATCTTAATGGATTATATTTCAGCTAAGGGGACAATTAACCCTGTCGCAGACAACAACTGGAAAATTGCTCCTGTTGGCGGCGTTGCCAAAGTAGTATTCCACTCTGCTCCAGAGGCAAAGGCATACCTTGGACAACAACCAGATGTCAAAGACCTTGGGGCATCCACAACGAAAGCTGGTTACAATTTATTTGAATTAGACCAAAATGTCCATGTTCAATTATTAGGAATTAATGATTTCCACGGACAATTAGACTATACAACTAACGTATCTGGTCGTGCTGTCGGCGGTATTGAATACTTAGCAGCGTACTTAAAGCAAAGAGAAGCAACCAACCCTGCCAATACTTTGACATTACAAGCTGGAGACTTAGTAGGGGCAAGCCGTCCGGTATCTGCGCTATTACAAGATGAGCCAACGATTCGTTTCATGAATGAAATCGGAATGGATATTGGTACGATCGGTAACCATGAATTTGATGAAGGCGTAGTAGAAATGAAGCGTTTAATCAATGGCGGTTCCCATCCAAAAACAGTTGATAAGTATGGTGCATTTGAAGGTGCCGACTTCCAATATGTTGTTGCCAACGTTGAGGATGAGAAAACTGGCGAATTAATTTTACCTCCATATGCAATCAAAGAAGTGGACGGCGTTAAGATTGGCTTCATCGGTGTCGTTACAACGGAAACACCAAGTATCGTGACGGCAAGCGGTGTGGCTGGCGTTAAATTCACAGACGAAGTGGAAGCTGTTAATAAATATGCAGCTGAGTTAAAAGGAAAAGGTGTCGAAACTATCATCGTTCTTGCCCATGATCCTGGTACTTCTGCAACGAATGGAAGTAACCCAACCGGTAAAGTGGTTGAAATGGCTAAAGCCATTGATGACGAAGTTGACGTGATCTACGGTGCCCATGACCACAAGTACTTGAACTCAACAGTGTCTGGAAAATTGTTAGTACAGTCCTATTCTTATGGTACAGCATTCTCTGATGTTGAATTGACTATTGACCCGGTCACGCAGGATATTGTCGAGAAACAAGCTGAAGTCGCATCCACCTTCAGAGATGCTATTACTCCAGATGCCAAAATCAAAGGAGAACTTGAAAAATATCAAGCAGATATTGCCCCGATTACAGGTGAAGTAGTTGGTGAAGCAACTGCTCCAATTTCTCGAACTGCTAATGCAGACGGAGAAACGGCACTCGGTAACCTGATTGCCGATGGTATGAAGGCTGCAACGAAAACTGACTTTGCCTTTATGAACGTGGGCGGGATCCGTGATGAGATTAAAAAGGCAGGCCCAATTACTTGGGGCGACCTTTTCGCCATCCAGCCTTTCGGAAATGATATCGTGACAATGAACATTACCGGTGAACAAGTAAGAATATTATTAAATCAACAATTTGCAGCAGACAGAAACCGTATTATGCAAATTTCAGGCTTAAAGTATACCTGGACCAATAATTTGCCACTTGGGCAAAAGGTGCTCGATATTTACCTGCCGAATGGTTCGAAAATTGACCCAAATAAGGTATATTCTGTTACAGTAAATAACTTCATGGCGGACGGCGGCGATGGATTTGTTGTCCTTAAACAAGGAACGAATCGTGTCACAAGGATGACGGATATCGATGCGTTTATTGATTACGTTAAATCCTTCACTGGCCCAGTTTCAGCCCAAATTGAAGGCAGAATTTTAATTGACAAGGTCGCACCTAATGCGCCAACTGTTAATGAAGTGACCGATCAATCGACACAAATCACTGGTAATACAGAAGATGGTGCAAAGGTTGAGGTAAAAGCCGATGGTCAAGTGATTGGTACAGCTAAAGCACAAGCTGATGGCTCGTTTACACTAACCATAGCTGCTTTAAAAGCGGGAACTGAAGTCGTGGTTACAGCAACAGACGCTGCTGGTAACACTAGTGCAGAAACAAAGGTAGTAGTGAAAGATGTTACGGCTCCAGACGCACCGGATGTTGGACAAATCATTGCCCCTGCAAAGAGTGTTACTGGAAAAGCAGAGGCTGGTTCAACTGTGGAAGTCTTTGAAGGAAAATTATTGTTAGGCAAGGCAGTTGCTGATGAAAACGGAGTATTCACTATTTCATTTAAATCAGCACAAACCCATGGAACAGTCCTAACCTTTACCGCAACGGATGCAGCAGGGAATACTAGTAAAGCTAGCTCCGTTACTCTTGTTAAAAGCAATTCAAAGTTCTGGTAAAAAACTAGCGTTGTAACTCGGAGTGCCCCTGAAACTTTTCAGGGGTGCTTCTTTTTTAATATGAAAAAATAAAGTATTGCAAATTTTTTAGTCCGGTTTTCGCAACCGGGTTTTTTTTGTAGTAAACTTACTATAAAAATTGTCGTTTCGCGGAATTAATCAGAGTTTGGCGGCATTGTTGGTCAAGTTGGCGGAATCCTCCTCAAGTTCGGCGGAATCCTACCCAAATCAGGCGGAATCCACTCCAAATTGTTTCAATTTTTTGATTGACGAAATGTTTCCCTAAGAGTAAACTAAAACTACTTTACTTCATTATCACATTAGCAGACTAAAGTAATTAGAAAATATTCAATATACTAATAAAGTAATCTAACGATAAAGGATGAGCAGGATGAGTCGCTTATTTATGTTTGAAAAACCCTTGGGCATGAGAGACACGCTGCCAGAGTTATATGAAAAGAAACATCGTGTTCGTACCTTAATGGAGGATACGATCAAACTTTGGGGCTGCCAATTTATTGAAACACCTACACTTGAATACTATGATACCGTTGGAACCGCATCGGCCATTCAGGATGCCCAACTGTTCAGATTGCTTGATAAAGAGGGCCATACGCTGGTGTTGAGACCCGACATGACCGCACCGATTGCCAGAGTGGCAGCTTCCAAACTACTGCAGGATGACATGCCGCTTCGGTTAGCCTATTCCGCTAACGTTTACCGGGCACAGCAGCGCGAAGGAGGCCGTCCGGCTGAATTCGAGCAAATCGGTGTCGAATGCTTGAATGACGAAACCGTTTCTTGTGATGGAGAGGTCATCTCCTTGCTCATTTCCTCTTTGAAAAAATCAGGATTATCAGAGTTCCAGGTATCGATCGGCCATATTGGCTTTGCTCAGGAATTATTTTTACAAATCCTTGGCACAGATGAACGAGCCAATTCGTTAAGAAGATTCCTCTATGAAAAAAATTATGTCGGTTATCGGGAGCATGTTAACTCACTATCGCTATCATCGATTGATAAGCAAAGACTTCTGCAATTCCTTGACCTTAGGGGCGGAGTAGAAATCATCGGTACCGCACTCGACTTGATTGAAAATGAACAAGGCAAGCAAGCTATTTTACAATTAAAGGAATTATGGGATTGTCTCAATGATTATGGTGTACAGGATCAAGTAAAATTTGATTTAACCATCGTCAGCCATATGAGCTACTACTCTGGTATTTTATTTGAAGTGTATGCAGGAAAAGTCGGCTTTCCAATCGGAAATGGCGGTCGCTACAGCTTAATTGAGAAATTTGGAAAAAATGCAAGTGCGACCGGGTTTGCGGTTCACCTGGATCGATTATTAGAGGCACTCGGCAGCTATGACATCGAAAACACAGTAACCTGTATCTTTTTCAGTCAGGAGCGACGAAAGGAAGCCTTTCAATTAGCTGAAGAAATGCATGAACAGGGTCATCGGACCGTACTTCAGGACATCAATGGTGTTAAGAATCTTGATTCCTATACAAAGAAATTTGCGGATACTACCTACTTACTCGGAGGACGTGCCGATGAATAATGTACTAACGATTGCGATGCCGAAGGGGCGGATATTTGAAGAAGCAGCCGACCTGCTCAGGAAAGCCGGTTATCAGCTTCCGCCTGAATTTGATGATTCACGAAAATTAATTATTGAGGTTGAAAATGAGGGGCTGCGGTTTATTTTAGCAAAACCGACAGACGTTCCAACATACGTCGAGCATGGGGTTGCAGATATTGGGATTGCCGGTAAGGATGTATTGCTTGAGGAAGAGCGCGATGTCTACGAACTTCTCGATTTACGAATCAGCGCCTGCTATCTAGCGGTTGCTGGACTTCCCAATACGAAAATGAATGATGTAGCACCCAGAGTGGCCACTAAATATCCAAATGTAGCCGAGGCTTATTTCCGTGAGCAAGGGGAACAGGTTGAGATTATTAAACTAAATGGTTCAATCGAATTGGCACCAATTATCGGTTTATCCGATCGAATCGTCGATATTGTTTCGACCGGACGGACGATGAGAGAAAACGGCCTCGTCGAGTACGAGAGAATTGTTGATGTGACATCAAGGCTGATTGTCAATCCAGTCAGCTATCGGATCAAAGACAATCAGATTGACGATTTAGTGACACGACTTAGTAAAGTTGTTTCAGTGGAGGATTAACATGAAAATACTTAAAGTGAGTGAACTGATTTCGATAAAACGTTCGATTGAAACTGGGACTTCAGAACAGCTGGATGTTGTCAAAAAAATTATCGCGGAAATTCGCACGCGTGGTGACGAAGCGTTAAGAGAATTCACGGAAAAATTCGACCGAGTCAGCTTATCTTCTTTTTCCGTCACAGAAGAAGAAATTGAAACTGCCTACCAGCAAGTGGATGAACGCTTTATTTCGATCGTCCAGGAAGCGGCCAAAAATATTCAAAACTTTCATGAAAAGCAGCTTCGGCCATCCTGGATGACCACGGAAGAAAATGGAACCGTTCTTGGTCAAAAAATAACACCGCTTGATTCGGTTGGAGTGTATGTTCCCGGTGGAACAGCTGCCTACCCATCATCCGTCCTCATGAACGTTATTCCAGCAAAAGTGGCTGGTGTGAAACGGATTGTGATGGTCTCACCTCCGGACGACCAAGGTCTATTGCCAGCAGCGGTCCTTGTCGCCGCGAAAGAAGCAGGCGTTGAAGAAATCTATAAAGTTGGCGGGGCACAGGCGATTGCCGCTCTAGCCTATGGAACTGAAACGATTCAATCTATTGATAAAATTACCGGTCCTGGAAATATCTTTGTGGCACTCGCAAAACGAGAAGTTTTCGGGGATGTTGATATTGATATGATCGCCGGTCCAAGCGAGATTGCCATTTTGGCAGATGACACGGCGAAGGCAGACGAGTTAGCGGCAGACCTGCTCTCACAAGCAGAGCACGACCCACGCGCATGCAGTGTTCTTGTTACTCCATCGATTACGCTGGCCGAAGCAGTGGCTGAGGAAGTGGAAAAGCAATTATCAACGTTGCCGCGAAAAGATATCGCCGCACGTTCCATTTCCGATTACGGTGCCATTTACATCACCGCTGATATCGACGAAGCAGTCGAAACGGTTAATCAATTGGCACCTGAACATCTGGAAATTATCACAGAGAACGCCATCGAACTGCTCGGGAAAATTCGCCACGCTGGGGCCATCTTTATTGGCCGGTACAGCTCTGAACCCGTCGGAGACTATTTTGCAGGTCCTAATCATGTGCTGCCAACAAACGGTACAGCGCGATTTTCAAGTCCGCTTAATGTCGATGATTTTCAAAAGAAATCAAGCGTAATTATCTACAGTGAGAAGGCTTTAACTGAGAATGGCGAAAAAATTGCTGAATTTGCCCGGATGGAAGGGTTAGAGGCCCATGCTAGGGCAGTGGAAATTCGTTTGAAAAATGACGGAAAGTTATAGTTTTTTATCACATAAGGGGGTCGCATTCATGGGAAGAATCGCAAGTGTGGAACGGAATACAAATGAAACGCAAATACAATTGAGATTAGAAGTAGATGGTGAAGGTCAGTCTAATCTTGAAACGGGTGTCCCGTTCATGACGCATATGCTTGATCTATTCACAAAACATGGTCAATTCAACCTTACAGTCGATGCCAAAGGGGATATCGAAGTGGATGACCACCATACAACAGAAGATATCGGGATATGTTTAGGACAAGCACTTCGTGAAGCCCTGGGAGACAAGCGCGGCATTAAGCGCTACGGGAATGCCTTTGTACCAATGGATGAAGCGTTGGCACAGGTAGTCGTCGACCTCAGCAACCGTCCTCATCTCGAAATGCGGGCAGAATTTCCGGGACAAAAGGTTGGTACTTTCGACACCGAGCTTGTTCATGAATTTCTATGGAAGCTTGCCTTAGAGGCGCGGATGAATCTTCATGTCATTGTTCATTACGGGAAAAATACACACCATATGATCGAAGCCGTCTTTAAAGCACTCGGGCGTGCCCTCGACGAAGCCACCACCATCGACCCGCGCATCAAAGGCGTACCATCGACCAAAGGGATGCTCTAAGATAGGAAAAATAGTGGTGTAAGGCACCATTCATGATTGGTGTCAGGCACCAGGATAATGCACCAGGAAAGGGATGTTTTCGATGATTGGCATTGTTGATTATGGGATGGGGAATTTGTTCAGCGTGAGTAAAGCACTTGAGCGACTCGGTGCTGAATATTTTATTTCCGCCAATAAGAAGGATTTGCTTCAAGCTGATGGATTGATTCTTCCCGGGGTTGGTTCCTTTCGAGATGCGATGGAACGCTTGCCAGTGGAGACCATCAAGGAATTTGTGGCAACGGGTAAACCGCTTCTTGGCATTTGCCTTGGGATGCAGCTGTTGTTTGAACAAAGTGAGGAAAATGGTCCAACGAAAGGATTAGGATTGTTACCGGGAAATGTTCGTCGCTTTCCAGGCCGAACACCTGAAGGCGAAACTTACAAAGTTCCGCATATGGGCTGGAACCGGCTTGAATTCGTCAACGAATCGCCTCTTTTAAAAAATGTAGTAGAGGATTATGTGTATTTCGTCCATTCCTACTATGTGGACGCAACAAATAGCGAGGTTTTGCTGGCGAATGCAGATTACCACGAACAAGTATCAGCAGTTGTTGGCAGGGACAATGTGATGGGGATGCAATTTCATCCGGAAAAAAGCAGCAAGCTTGGGATGGCCCTTCTCAATAATTTTTTACAAATGGTAGAGGAAAGGAAGGCAGTTTGATGAGCTTAACAATTTATCCCGCAATTGATATGCGGGGAGGCAATTGTGTCCGTCTTCTTCAAGGAGACTATGATCAAGAAACGGTTTACGGGAACTCGCCCTTTGATATGGCCAAGAGTTTTGCTACTGACGGCGCCGAATGGATTCATATGGTCGACCTTGACGGGGCAAAGGATGGCAAGCGTGTCAATGACCGGTTTGTGATTGAAGCCGCGCAAAAGTTACAGGTTAACATTCAAATTGGCGGCGGCATTCGTTCCGAAGAGGACATCGTCCACTATCTTGAAAATGGGGTCGACCGGGTTATCATTGGAAGTATTGCCGTCTCGAAGCCGGAGTTTGCGATTGAGATGATTAAGAAATACGGTGGAAAAATTGCCGTGGGGATTGATGCGAAAAATGGCTATGTGGCGACACATGGCTGGCTGGATACCTCCGAGCTAAAGGCAGTCGACCTCGGCAAGCGCTTCGCCGAAGCCGGTGCAGAGACGTTTATTTTTACCGATATTGCCACGGACGGAACGCTTGCGGGGCCGAATATTGCGGCTGTATGTGAAATGGCTGAAGTAACTGGAAAAAATGTAATTGCTTCTGGCGGGGTTAGTAGTCTGGCCGATTTAAAAGCAATCGCTGCAAATAGAATTCAAGGTGCGATCGTTGGGAAAGCACTATACGAAAATCGGTTTTCGCTGAAGGAAGCATTAGCATTGGCTGGCGTATGACACAGGAGTTTACATAGTATTTCCTGCAAAAAGAGGCATTGGAAGGTGAGAATGTATGACATTAACGAAACGAATTATTCCCTGCCTTGATGTAAAGGACGGCCGAGTGGTAAAGGGCATTCAATTTGTCCAGCTGCGTGATGCAGGCGACCCGGTTGAATTGGCACGGTTTTACGATGAACAGGGCGCAGACGAGCTAGTTTTCCTAGACATATCTGCATCAGTTGAAGGCAGGAAAACGATGGAGGACGTCGTCAAGGCGGTTGCCTCCCAGTTAGCGATTCCGTTTACGGTAGGTGGGGGCATTAATGCTTTGGAGGATATGAAAAGAATTCTCCGTGCCGGGGCGGATAAGGTCTCACTGAATACAGCAGCCGTCTTGAATCCAGAGCTTATCAAGGAAGGTGCCGGCTACTTTGGTTCGCAGTGCATCGTCGTAGCCATTGATGCGAAATTTGATGATACGGTTGGGACGTGGCGCGTATTTACGCATGGCGGTCGGACACCTACTGATAAACTGGTCGTCGAATGGGCAGTCGAGGCGGCTAAGCTTGGTGCAGGTGAAATTTTATTAACAAGTATGGACAGTGACGGCGAGAAGAATGGATTTGATCTAGAACTGACCAAGGCAGTGAGTGAAGCGGTTCCGATACCAGTCATCGCATCAGGTGGGGCAGGAAATTCAGTACACTTTGAAGAAGCATTTTTAGCAGGAAAAGCTGATGCTGCCCTAGCTGCGTCTATTTTTCACTATAAAGAGACTTCTGTTCATGAAGTAAAAAACTATTTACGGGAAAAAGGAGTGACGGTTCGATGAATGTACGATTTGATGAAAAAGGCCTAGTGCCAGCCATTATCCAGGATGCCGGTACGAAAGAAGTGTTAACACTCGCATATATGAACGAGGAATCACTTGCGAAAACGATTGAAACGGGAGAAACCTGGTTTTTCAGCCGTTCGCGTCAGGAATTATGGCATAAAGGAGCAACAAGCGGTAATACACAAACGGTTGTCAGCATCAACTATGACTGTGATCAAGATGCATTATTAGTGCTTGTTTATCCAAAAGGACCAGCCTGCCATACGGGTGCAGTTAGTTGTTTTTCAGAACGAGGCTATACTGGAACATCCAGCCTAGCGGACTATCAAATCTTACAATCGCTTGAAAAAGTGATCGTCGATCGTGAACAGGAGCGTCCGGAAGGGGCCTACACTACCTACCTTTTTGAAAAAGGCGTCGATAAAATTTTGAAAAAAGTCGGTGAAGAAGCCGCGGAGGTGATTATTGCTGCCAAGAACCGTGATGCCGAGGAGTTAAGGTGGGAAGCAGCCGATTTACTTTATCACTTGCAGGTATTGCTGGTCGAACAAGGCCTTCCATTCAAAGAAGTTTTACGGACATTAGAAGAGAGACACAAGGACCGGTCGTAAATCGACTGGTTTTATTTATTTTGAACGGCATGGAAGGAAAAATGGAGTGCTAATTAAACAAAGCGAACATTAATTATACGAAAGTTAGCACTAATTTTACAAAAGTTAGCACTAATTTTACAAAACACACCGATAATTATACGAAATTTTGATTAATTCAACAAAAATTGTAAAAATATTACCAGTCCTCCAAATCTACCTAACTCAAGGTAAATCTCTCCCTTACTATCCCTTCTCGAACAACTCCCAATTGTGGTATACTACATTAGTTATGTTAAAAATTGTGGAGGACTTCATGGGTAAAGACGCGAAAGCAAGACTGCATATGGGAAAATTACTTACATTTGTTCCTACGGGGGAATATTATTTCACGAAGGGTTTAAAGGCATTCCATCGACGTGATTTTATCAAAGCAAAAAAATATCTTGGGCGAGCGATGCAGCTTGAGCCGGGTGAACCGATGATTATATGCCAGTTGGCGATTGTGTCAACAGAACTTGGCGAGTTTGAAAATTCCAACCGGCTCTTGCACCTCATCCTTGAAGAACTAGATCAAGAAATGGTGGAATGCCATTACTTTTTGGCGAATAATTATGCCCATATGGGATTTTTTAAAGATGCTTATCACCACGCCAAGCTGTATTTACAGCTGGATCCGGATGGTGATTTTAGCGAAGATACAGAGGATTTGCTTGATGTGCTAACATTTGAGACAGAAGATCTGGAGGATGACCTTTATCAGCAGGATGACTTAATTGTCAAACAAGAACAAGCGCGTGACCTGCTTGAGTCAGGATACTTTCCGAAAGCAATCGAACTTCTCAAAGATGTTGTGAAAGATTATCCGGAGTACTGGTCGGCGTACAATAACTTGGCACTCGCTTATTTTTATTTAGGGAAAACGGAAAAGGCTGAATCGATTTTAGACGATGTATTGGAGCGAAATCCCGGAAATCTTCATGCCTTATGTAATCGTTTGGTATTTGCCCATTATCAGGGTCAAGCAAAGAATGTTGCCGGGTTAACAGAAATATTGAAGAAAATCCAGCCGCTTCTCAGTGAGCAGAAATTTAAGATTGGTGCCTCATTTGCTTTAGTGGGAGAATATGAACTTGCCTATTTATGGCTGAAAAAGTTATATAAGCACGGTTTTGATGGGGACGGTCCGTTTTACTATTGGCTTTCACATTCGGCCTATTTCACAGGCAATGAAAACTTTGCAAGAAGCATTTGGAAAAAGGTGCTGGAGCTTAATCCGGACAAAGAAGGCTCGGAACCATGGAATAAAGAAGATGCACTGCCTACCGGTTTTGAAGACCTTTCAGGATCTATTTTTCAAAAACTAGACAGTGACTATGTGGAAGAGCGCCTATTCGCCCTGTTCTTAACAACCGTTTCAAGTAAAAAGGAAGAAATCATGACTTCCAAGCGGCTGTTTCAAAATCAAAAATTTACGTCTTTAGAAAAGGAATATATTTCACTTATTCGGTCGGGTAAACCATCAAAGACTGCTGAAGCACAGGAAATTGCTGAGCTTTTTTATGAGAATTATCAACCGATTGGAACGGTAGAGGCCGGTTTATATCTCATGTGGTTTTCCGTATATGTTGAGGTTTCGAAAGACAAACTACAATTGAAAAATAAACATGCCTGGGCTGGAGCAGTCGAATATATGTGGCATAAGCTGCGTAGTGAAAAAGTTTCCCAGCAGGAGATTGCCGATCGATACGGGATTTCTTCAGCGACCATTGGTAAGTATGTAAAAATAGTGAATAACTATTTAAATTAAGCATATTGGTGGACGATAAAACGATTGTTATATACGATTAAGTAAGGGAACAATATACTTAATCGTATTTTTTTATATAAGGAGTGACAAATTATGTCTGAAGATAAAATTTATGACATCATTATCGCCGGTGCTGGCCCTGCGGGGATGACAGCGGCTGTTTATACATCTAGAGCAAACCTTTCGACACTAATGATTGAGCGCGGGATGCCGGGTGGTCAAATGGCTAATACCGAAGACGTTGAGAATTATCCCGGCTTTGAAAGTATTTTAGGCCCAGACTTATCAACGAAGATGTTTGAACATGCGAAAAAGTTTGGGGCGGAATACGCTTATGGAGATATTAAGGAAATCATTGATCATGGCGACTATAAAATTGTCGTGGCCGGTTCCAAACAATATAAAGCCTACGCTGTAATCATTACAACTGGTGCAGAGTATAAGAAAATTGGCGTTCCAGGTGAAAAAGAGCTGGGCGGACGCGGCGTATCCTATTGTGCGGTTTGTGACGGGGCTTTCTTTAAAGAAAGAGAACTCTTTGTCATCGGTGGCGGGGATTCGGCTGTCGAAGAAGGTGTGTACTTAACCCGCTTCGCTTCGAAAGTAACGATCGTCCATCGCCGAAGCGAGCTTCGTGCGCAAAAAATCCTCCAAGACCGTGCGTTTGCTAATGAGAAAGTAGATTTCATTTGGAATCACACGATCAAGTCGATTAATGACAAAGATGGTAAAGTCGGCAGTGTGACATTAGTTTCCACTGAAAATGGTGAAGAACAAGTTCTGCCTGCTGATGGAGTGTTTATATATATCGGCATGGTGCCGCTATCGAAACCATTTATGAGCCTAGGCATTACCAATGAAAACGGCTATATTGAAACGAATGACCGTATGGAGACGAAGGTACCGGGAATTTATGCAGCCGGGGATATTCGTGAAAAAACATTGCGCCAAATTGTAACGGCAACCGGTGATGGCAGTATTGCCGCTCAAAGTGCCCAGCATTTTGTCGAAGAGCTTAAGGAAGAACTGAAACAAAAGAGCAGCAAATAGAAAAAAGCGATGTTTACAAAAACGTAACTATGTTTTAATTCTTCTGTAACAAAAGCGCAATATTTTTAGGGTATGATAAAAGCAGTAATTGACCCCCTTTAAAAATATATTCCTTTCATGCACAGGCCCGTAGCCTGTGCTATTTTTTTAGGCTGGTCAGCCTGTCCGTGTTTTTTTTTAAAAGTATGTTAGAAATGGTAACAAACTTAATAATAATTAACCGAAATATCAACTTTGTTTCATTGTGACTGTATCCTAAAAATAGTATAATAATAAGAATGAATTTAAAGTTATATTAGGATATTTGGCATTACCGGCTCCTAGGGTCGAATGCGACTCTTTATCAAGAACCGTGTGAACGGCTAAATAGCGTATGCTTTATTAAGAGGGTGAATGTTGTGCAGCGTGTCACCAATTGTGTATTGATTAGAGACGAAAAAATATTGTTGCTGCAAAAACCGCGACGCGGCTGGTGGGTAGCTCCCGGTGGAAAAATGGAGCCGGGCGAATCGGTTCGAGATTCTTGCATCAGGGAATACCGCGAAGAAACGGGAATCTATTTAAAAAATCCGCAGCTAAAAGGGATTTTTACAATGATTATGAAGGAAAACGACCAACTTGTTTCCGAGTGGATGATGTTTTCATTTGTAGCAACAGATTCAGATGGTATTGATTTAGACGAATCCGAAGAAGGTAAGCTAGAATGGCAAATGATTGACCAATTAAAAAATTTGCCAATGGCTGCCGGCGATTATCATATTCTTGATTACATGATTCACGGAAAAGGAATCATTTACGGTACTTTTACTTATACAAAAGACTTTCAACTAATCAGTTATCGATTAGATCCAAGCTAACTAATAGGAGGAATTATTAATGAGTACCGGTGCTGCAAGTGACATCCAAATGGTCATTATTACAGGAATGTCTGGTGCAGGAAAAACTGTGGCCATTCAGAGTTTTGAAGATTTAGGATTCTTCTGTGTTGATAATTTACCTCCAACACTCCTTCCAAAATTCCTTGAACTTATGAAGGAGTCCGGGAATAAGATGAATAAAGTTGCCCTTGTGATGGACCTGCGTGGGAGAGAATTCTTTGAACATTTATTTAAAGGATTAGATGAACTGGCAGAAACCTCATGGGTAACTCCGCAGATATTATTTCTAGATGCAGATGATGCGACATTAGTGCGCAGATATAAAGAGACTCGGAGGTCGCATCCGTTAGCACCAACAGGACTGCCACTTGAAGGAATTACGCTTGAACGTGAGCTCCTGGAAGAATTAAAAGGCAGGGCACAGTTAATTTACAACACTTCCCAGATGAAACCAAGGGAACTTCGTGAGAAAATATTAACGGAATTTACGGCGAATAAACAATCAATCTTCACAGTCAATGTCATGTCATTTGGCTTTAAGTATGGAATTCCTATTGATGCGGATCTAGTGTTTGATGTGCGTTTCTTGCCGAATCCTCATTATATCGAGCATATGAGACCGAAAACAGGACTCGATGAGGATGTTTCTAGTTATGTATTAAAATGGAATGAAACGCATAAGTTTTTGGAAAAGGTAACGGACCTGCTTTCCTTCATGCTTCCGCATTATAAAAGAGAAGGCAAGGCACAGTTAGTGATTGCGATTGGCTGTACAGGCGGCCAGCATCGTTCGGTGACATTAGCTGAATATCTGGGTAAATTTTTCCAAAGCGATTATAAGACATGTATTTCTCATCGTGACATTGAGAGGAGAAAGGAAAAAACAACATGAGCATTTACGGACAGCCTCGAATTGTCGTCATTGGCGGGGGAACAGGGTTACCGGTTTTATTGCGTGGATTAAAACAGTATCCTGTGGATATTACCGCCATTGTGACAGTCGCGGATGACGGCGGCAGCTCTGGGCGCTTGCGTGAGGATCTTCATATCCCTCCTCCTGGAGACATTCGCAATGTGTTAGCATCCTTATCGGATGTAGAGCCGCTCGTTGAAGAAATGTTTCAACATCGCTTTAAAACGTCCAATGAACTTTCCGGACACTCGCTTGGAAATTTAATCTTAGCAGCAATGACTTCCATTACGGGAAATTTTGTCCATGCGATTCAGGAAATGAGCAAGATCTTAAATGTTCATGGCAAGGTCCTGCCTGCTGCCAATCAGAGTGTTGTTCTTCATGCTGAAATGGAGGACGGGACGATTGTCTCAGGTGAATCAAAAATTCCCTACTCTGGAAAAAGGATTAAAAAGGTGTTTATGACACCGGAAAATATTCGTCCGATACCAGAAACCCTTCAAGCAATCCGTCAAGCTGATTTAATTATTATTGGACCAGGAAGCCTATATACAAGTATTCTTCCAAATTTGCTTGTCCCGAAAATTGGAGATGAGCTATGCCGGTCACAAGCAAAGAAAGTATATATTTGTAATTTGATGACCCAAGCAGGGGAAACTCATGGCTTTACCGCAAGTGACCATGTGAAGGCCCTATATGATCATATGAGCTGTGCATTTATTAATACGATTCTTGTAAATAATGAAGAGATTCCACAGGATATTCAGCTCCGCTATAATGAAGAGCTGGCTGACCCTGTTCTATATGACCTTCCGCGCCTGTTTGAATTAGGGCTGGAGGTAGTTCATGCGGATATCGCTTATCAGGAAAATGGAGCACTAAGGCATGATCCGAAAAAGGTCGCAAAAATTTTATATAATTTGCTTTTAATTGAAACCAAAAAGCGTTATAAAACGTAAATATAGTACTTACTAAAAAAGTACGAGTTTGTAAAAGGGGGTGAAGGGATGTCTTTCGCTTCGGAAACGAAAAAAGAATTAACCAACTTGGAAGTAAAAACCTGCTGCATTCAGGCAGAACTATCAGCTTTAATCCGGATGAATGGTTCCCTTTCATTCTCAAGTCGTAAGTTAGTTGTTGATATTCAAACTGAAAATGCCGCGATCGCTCGAAGGATTTATACATTATTAAAAAAGAGTTACGATGTCCAAGTCGAGCTGCTTGTTCGGAAAAAGATGCGTCTGAAAAAGAACAACGTCTATATTGTCCGATTATCACAGCGGGCACGGGAAATTCTCGAGGATACAAAAATTATTGGTGAGGGTTTTACGATCATCCATAATATAGCACCGGAACTTATAAAGAAGAAATGTTGTAAGCGTTCTTATCTCCGCGGTGCATTTCTAGCCGGCGGTTCCGTCAATAATCCGGAAACATCTTCTTATCATTTAGAAATTGCTTCACTTTATAAAGAACATAATGATTCTTTATGTGAATTAATGAATACATTTGAACTAAATAGCAAAACACTTGAGCGTAAAAAAGGATATATTACCTATCTCAAAGAAGCGGAGAAAATCACCGAGTATTTAAATATTATTGGAGCGCATAACGCCCTGCTTCGCTTTGAAGATGTACGAATTGTCCGAGATATGCGGAATTCTGTTAATCGTCTGGTAAACTGTGAAACCGCCAATCTTAATAAAACAATCGGTGCATCAATTAGGCAAGTTGAAAATATCCGTTACATCAATGCTACGGTCGGGCTGCAAATTTTACCGGAAAAATTGAGGGAAATTGCAGAACTCCGCTTGAATTATACAGATGTTACCCTGAAGGAATTGGGGGAAATGGTTTCCGGTGGTACCATCAGCAAATCCGGGATTAATCATCGGTTGCGTAAAATTGATGCGATTGCTGAGAAATTACGCTCGGGGGATGTCATTACTCGGTAGCAGCGAATGCTAGGGTGCAATAACCTTTTTAAAGGATCACATGTGAAAGAGATAACATGTATCGAATGAAGAGTGACCCTAAGATCATAATATGAACAAAGATCCAAGAAAAATAGAGTAAAAACCATGAGGAGGAATTGTGTAATGTTAGTGAAACAAGTGGAAGTAAAATTAAAAACGGGTCTTCAAGCACGACCGGCAGCTCTTTTTGTTCAGGAAGCCAACCGGTTTTCTGCAGATATTTTCCTGGAAAAGGACGGCAAGAAAGTAAATGCAAAAAGCATTATGGGCTTAATGAGCCTTGCCGTTGGCTCGGGTGTCATGATTGATATCGTCGCTGATGGCGATGATGAAGCATCAGCGATTGAAGCGTTAGCAGATTTTATCCAAAAAGAACATTAATTTGAAAAAGGCCGGCTCCATTGGAACCGGCTTTTTTGGTTACAAAAAAAGCAATCGGCTAAATGCCGATTGCTTCTGCTAGTATTATTTATTTTTATTCTTCTCGTCTTCGATTAGATTACGAGTGATAATGTGGTCAATTAGACCGTATTCTTTTGCACGTTCTGCAGTCATGAAGTTGTCGCGGTCTGTATCTTTACCGATGACTTCAAGCGACTGTCCAGTACGCTCCGCTAAAATACCATTTAATTTTTCACGAAGGAAAAGGATCCGTTTTGCAGCAATCTCGATTTCAGTTGCTTGTCCTTGAGCACCGCCTAGTGGTTGGTGAATCATGACTTCAGCATTTGGAAGCGCATAACGCTTGCCTTTTTCACCTGCAGCAAGTAAGAATGCACCCATGGATGCTGCCATACCGATACAGATGGTTTGGACCTTTGGTTTGATGAATTGCATCGTATCATAAATCGCCATACCTGCAGTGATGCTGCCGCCTGGGCTGTTGATATAGAGCGAAATATCTTTTTCAGGGTTATCCGCTTCTAGGAATAGTAATTGTGCGACAATGCTGTTAGCCACATGGTCATCGATGGCACTGCCAAGCATAATAATCCGGTCTTTTAACAGACGGGAATAGATGTCATAGGCACGCTCGCCCCGATTTGTTTGTTCAATAACTGTAGGGATTAAATTCATCTTTCTTCCTCCTTTGATTGTAAAGAATAAAGTATTATGTATAGTTATCATACACTGATGGTCAATAAAGGTCAAACAATACCTCTCTAAAACTGTTCGACAACTTTCCATCATTCAGCATAACCATTCTTGTCTTTTTTAAACCAATTCTTTACTTGCAATGTGAGGGGAACTGGCATATAATATGTAAGTCGCAACAAATTAGCGCTCGTGGTGCAACGGATAGCACGCAAGCCTCCGAAGCTTGAAATGCAGGTTCGATTCCTGCCGAGCGCATCAGTAAGTCCCTCTACAAGTTGATTTTTCAACGTGCTGAGGGACTTTTTTTTATGCTTTGCAATTCCTGGATGACGTAACGAATTACATACAATCGCTGAATGAGTAAATTGTCAGGAATTACCTAATCCGAAACGTAATATATTAATATCTTTCTTGATGAAATAATAATAAAATACTATTATTAATTATAGTGGCAAACCTATTGAAAGATGGGGGCGCAAAACTATAGGGGCTACTATAGCAAATGCTATAATGCCAGCCAGTTACCATTCACAAAAAACAAAAGGAGTGGATGTATTTGAAAAAGTTATTTATTGGCACATTAGCTGCTACACTGATGTTCTCTTATAGTACAGGGGTAGCTGATGCTAAAGGAAAAAGCACTGTAAAAAAGAAAAAGGTTGTTCAAGTGGACAAAGATCGAAATGGAATTCCTGATGTTTGGCAGAAAAAATATCATTTAGGAAGCGGAAAATCGATCGCCACGAAAGATTTTGACAAAGACGGATTAAATAATCTTCAAGAATATCAATTAAACTTAAATCCTAAATTAAAAGATACAGATAAAGATAAATTACCAGACAGTAAAGAGGATAATGACAAAGATGGATTGACCAATGCACTAGAGTACAAGCTTAAGTTGAATCCTGTTTCTGTTGATACGAACCATAATAAAATTCCTGATGGGGATGAAGACTTCGACAAGGATGGAGTTCCTAATTTGACCGAGGTAGAATTCCTTTCTAATCCTGTTATTGCGGATAGCGACAAGGATGGAATTAAAGATGGGCAAGAAACGGACAAAAATGGAGTGGCTTTGTCCCATCAGATTAAAAATTTAAACATCCAAATTCATACCAAAACGAAACAGGCAAAGCAAATTCATATTCATTTCAATTACCGTCCGAATGGTAAAAGTTTGTTACAAGTGAAGGATCGATCTGGATTGGTCACAAAAGATAAAGCAACAACTCTAGTAAATCAAATTGCAGCCACACCTGGCATCACTAAAGATCAAATGATCGCACTGATAAAAACAGAATTAAACCTTACAGATGCATTTAAAATAAAAGTCGAACTTGAGTATGTGAATGGAAAAGAAACAGATATTGATAAAGATGTTCCAACAACAACGCCTACGGATGATTCAACGTCAACAGACGAACCGACAACAACGCCTACGGATGATTCAACAGTAACGGAATAAAAACTTCCTCTGGGTTGGGTGAAGTAACTGAGATTTTGCTAAAAGCAGAGAAGGGCTCCGGTGTGTATATCTAGAGCGCTCATTAATTATCCTTCTATAATACTAGCGGATGAACCGACTGGAAATTTAGATGATGAGAATGAAAATAATTAAAATAATAGAGAATTGAATTTATTCTTAAAGAGAAACCACCAGGTATGTTCATCACCTGTTGGTTTTTTACATTAAAAAAGGTCGACATATAGGGCTTCTGCCTGTCTGTTTTCTCTTTATCTCTCGTTTTGGGGGGCCTTACCATACAGCACTAACCTAACCGTACTTAATGCTTTTCTAAATTTTCATACACGAATACCCTTTTATCGTGTAAAATAGCCTTAAGGGGGGATTCGGATGAACTTAAAGGCTGGTTTATGGCAGCAGCAAACCTTAAAATTGGCGATGACGCAGGAGCTTTCACAGGCGATTGCATTGTTGCAGTACTCTGCCCATGAGTTAACTGCTTTTTTAGAAGATAAGGCACTTGAAAATCCCCTATTGCAGATTGATAATAGCAATATAAAGCCTATGAATCCGCTCATTGACCGCAATCGCCGCAAACATCAAAAGGCAGAAAAAGACTGGATTGATCAAATTGCTGACAAACCATTCTCACTTGAGGATTATTTACTCTCTCAATTAAAAATAACCAACTTATCGGCGGATCAATTACGGGTGATTCGTCATCTAATCCAGAATTTAGATGAAAACGGTTACTTTCTTGGTGAACAAACCGAAATTGCCCAAAAGCTGAGAATAGAGGAGGATTTAGTCGAAGAATGCCTGGCAATCATCCAAACACTCGAGCCGGCGGGTATCGGGGCAAGGAACCTACAAGAATGCCTGTTGATGCAAATATATTATCTAAATCCCGATAACGAATTAGCGCATAAGATCATCGCTGATTATTTCATTCCCTTCGTCGAAAAGAAATGGAAACCGATTGCGAAAGAACTGAAGGTAACACTTAAGGAATTACAAGATATCTTTGACCAAATTCAAACATTAAATCCTAAGCCAGCTGCAATTTTAGGGAAAGAAGCAACGACTTATATTATCCCGGATGCCATTGTTGAGCAATCGAGCGACGGGTTAACCGTAAGGATGTCTGATGAGTCACTTCCTAGAATCAGTCTCAATGAGAAGTATTACCATCAATTCAAAGATCAAGATCAGCAGGTAAGCCGATTTTTACAGGATAAACTTCAGGATTATCAGTGGATTCAAAAAAGTATTGAGCAGCGGAAAGAGACGCTGACAAGAGTTGTTGCCAAAATTATTGAAAAACAGTCTACTTTTTTTCAAAAAGGGTCACAATATTTAGTACCAATGACGATGAAGGAAGTTGCTGCGGAACTTGATATCCATGAATCCACGGTTAGCCGAGCCGTCAGGGAAAAGTATGTGCAAACACCGATTGGAACGTTTGGATTAAAAACATTTTTTAGTAGTACCATACAAACCGTATCAGATGATGAAATTACTTCGTCCACACAGGTAAAAAAGAAAATTGCCACTTTAATAGAAAAAGAGAATAAACAAAAACCGCTTTCGGACCAGGAAATTGTTGAACAACTTAAAATAGACGAAGGAATGGTTGTATCAAGACGAACGATTGCCAAATACCGGGATCAATTAGGTATTCCCTCTTCTTCGAAAAGAAAACGGTTTGACTGAAAGGACAAAAACGATGGAGCAAACGACAATCACATTATATACAAGAAAAAGCTGCCCACTATGTGACAAAGCAAAGGACACGCTTCTTGAACTAAATAGAGACTGGGACTTCACTTTAGAAGAAATTGATATTGAATCCAGTGATGATTTAACCGAACAATACGGGTTGATGATTCCAGTTGTATATATTGATGGAGTAGAAGCTGGTTTTGGTGTCATTAACAAATTTGACATAGGTAACCGTTTGCAAGAAAAAAAAGCCAATCTTAACAGTTGAAATAGATTTTCACACCTGTTACAATGAAAAACGTAGCAGGGGTGATTTTTTTTAGATGTAGTGGGACATTATATGTCTATGGTGGACGTTTTAGGGCCAACTACATATAATAAAGGAGCATGAGATTCATGCAGTCATTAATCGATATCCAAAAAAGATTATTACCCGACCTCCTACAGGTCCTACAGAAAAGATATTCTATCCTAAGATATATAGGTTTTATGCAGCCAGTAGGAAGACGGAGTTTAGCAGTAAGTCTGGGGTATACCGAAAGAGTCCTTCGCGGCGAGGTTGATTTCCTAAAGGAGCAAAATTTAATTTACACAAACAATGTGGGAATGAGTTTAACGACTGAAGGGAAAAATTTGCTAGAAGACTTGGAAGGTTTTATGCGTGAATTAAAGGGTATTGATGTAATGGAGTTGGAACTGAAGCACAAGCTAGGCATTAAAAAGGTTATCATTGTTCCCGGCGATAGTGATGAATCGCTGATGGTCAAAGGTGAACTTGGCAAAGCAAGTGCAGTGTGCATGAAAAAGCTTCTCAGCGGAAAAAATATCATTGCTGTAACCGGCGGTTCAACAATGGCTGCTGTCGCAGAAAGACTTTCACCAGAGCTTACTCAAAAGGATTTATTGTTTGTCCCGGCCAGAGGCGGAGTAGGTGAGGACGTTCAAAATCAGGCGAATACGATTTGCTCAATTATGTCTAGAAACACCCATTCCAAGCATCGAGTGTTTTATGTACCTGATCAAGTCAGTACCGATATCTATGAATCGCTTATCAAAGAGCCCGACATTCATGAAGTTCTAAAACTTATTAAATCAGCTAGCATGGTTCTCCATGGAATTGGAGATGCTATCACAATGGCTGAACGGCGAAAATCCAACCCCGAGATTCTAAATATGCTTGAAAGCAGTAAAGCTGTGGGTGAAGCTTTTGGCTACTATTTTAACGAACAAGGCGAAATTGTTCATAAGGTTTTAACGATTGGCCTGCAGTTAGAAAATCTGGTTGGCATTCCGAATGTCATCGCCGTCGCGGGTGGAAACTCCAAGGCAAAGGCTATTAAGGCCTATTTAAAACAAGCACCAGCATCGACCATTTTAATCACAGATGAAGGCGCAGCAAGAAGTTTATTAAAAGGGTAAATCCTTTTTAAAATAAAAAACATCCTTACCCAATTTAAAGGAGGAAATTTATCATGACAGTAAAAGTTGGTATTAATGGATTTGGACGTATTGGTCGTAACGTATTCCGTGCGGCTTTAGGAAATAGCAATGTAGAAATCGTAGCAATTAATGACTTAACCGATGCAAATATGCTTGCACATCTTTTAAAATATGACACTGTTCACGGAACACTTCAAGAAGATGTTACAGTTGATGGTGAATACCTAGTAGTTGGCGGTCAAAAAGTGAAGGTTCTTGCTGAGCGCGATCCTGCACAATTAGGCTGGGGCGGTCTTGGAGTTGACGTCGTAGTTGAATCAACTGGCCGTTTCACAAAGCGTGAAGATGCTGCGAAACATCTTGAAGCAGGGGCTAAAAAAGTAATCATCTCTGCACCAGCATCTAACGAAGATATCACTATCGTAATGGGTGTAAACGAAGACAAATACGATGCTAATAACCACCATGTTATTTCTAATGCATCTTGTACAACAAACTGTCTTGCTCCGTTTGCAAAAGTATTAAATGATACTTTTGGTATCAAACGTGGTATGATGACAACGATTCACTCTTACACAAATGACCAACAAATTCTTGACTTACCACACAAGGACTACCGTCGTGCACGTGCAGCAGCTGAAAACATGATTCCAACTTCAACTGGTGCGGCTAAAGCAGTTGCTCTTGTTTTACCAGAACTTAAAGGTAAATTAAACGGTATGGCAATGCGTGTTCCAACTCCAAACGTTTCAATCGTTGACTTAGTAATGGAGTTAGAAAAAGATGTAACAGCTGAAGATGTTAATGCAGCATTAAAAACAGCTGCTGAAGGCCCATTAAAAGGAATTTTAGCTTACAGCGACCTTCCACTAGTTTCAACTGATTATAACGGAGCGAAAGTTTCTTCAACTATTGATGCATTATCAACAATGGTTCTTGAAGGCAACATGGTAAAAGTATTATCTTGGTATGATAACGAAGTTGGTTATTCTAACCGCGTTGTTGACCTTGTTGGTTACCTTGCAGAAAAAGGACTTTAAAATAGCGGAACGGACGATGATTGGTTTCCAATCATAAGAAGTTGATAAATACAAAGGTTTTCCAAAGGGGAGCGGGGAGTATATGCCCCCCTCCCCTTTTTCTAATTTTAGATGATGATTTTTCTAAAAAAGCAAACACTTTATGGAGGTCCTTTATGAATAAGAAAACTCTCAAAGATGTCGATGTAAAAGGTAAACGCGTATTTTGTCGAGTGGATTTTAACGTTCCAATGCAGGATGGGAAAATTACCGATGAAACGCGGATTCGTGCCGCAATTCCAACCATTCAATATCTAGTCGATCAAGGCGCTAAAGTCATTCTAGCAAGCCACTTCGGCCGTCCAAAAGGAAAAGTAGTCGAAGAAATGCGCTTAACTCCAGTTGGTGTCAGACTATCTGAACTACTTGGTAAAGACGTGAAGAAGGCAGATGAGGCTCATGGAGATTCTGTCAAAGCGTTGATTGGAACGATGACAGAAGGCGATGTCCTACTGCTTGAAAATGTACGCTTCTATCCCGGTGAAGAAAAGAATGACCCGGAATTGGCAAAATCTTTTGCTGAACTAGCAGATGTATATGTAAATGATGCCTTTGGTGCCGCACACCGTGCCCATGCTTCAACTGAAGGAATTGCACATATTCTGCCAGCGGTTTCAGGTCTGCTGATGGAAAAAGAACTAGATGTCCTAGGTAAAGCACTTTCCAATCCAGAACGTCCGTTTACAGCGATTATCGGCGGAGCAAAGGTTAAGGACAAGATTGGTGTTATTGAAAACCTATTGGAATTAGTCGATAACTTAATTATTGGCGGCGGACTTGCTTATACCTTTGTGAAAGCACAAGGCCATGAAGTCGGTAAATCGTTGCTGGAAGCTGACAAAATTGATTTGGCAAAATCGTTTATTGAAAAAGCGAAGGCAAAAGGTGTTAATTTCTACATGCCTGTCGATGCGGTCGTTGCGGATGATTTCTCAGCAGATGCAAATTCTAAAGTCGTAGCGATTGAGGAAATCCCAGCCGACTGGGAAGCACTTGATATCGGACCGAAAACAGCCGAAATCTACCGCGATGTCATTCAAAAATCAAAACTAGTGATTTGGAATGGACCAATGGGCGTATTTGAAATCGATAAATTTGCTAACGGTACAAAAGCAGTTGCGGAAGCACTTGCCGAAGCAGAAGGTACATACTCAGTCATTGGCGGCGGAGACTCAGCAGCGGCAGTTGAAAAGTTCAACCTTGCAGAAAAAATGAGCCACATCTCCACAGGAGGCGGCGCTTCCCTTGAATTCATGGAAGGCAAAGCATTGCCAGGTGTAGTGGCCTTGAACGATAAATAATAGTTTTAGTTAATCATGGAAGGACGTGTAGTGTATGCGTAAACCAATTATTGCAGGTAACTGGAAAATGAACAAAACACTTTCTGAAGCAAAGAGCTTTGCTGAGGAAGTAAAAGGTCTCGTACCAGCGCCAGAAAAAATGGACTCAGTCATCTGTGCACCAGCTTTATTTTTACAAAGTCTTGTCGAAGTAACAGAAGGAACCAATGTAAAAATTGGTGCCCAAAATATGCACTTTGAAGAAAGCGGAGCATTCACTGGGGAAATCAGCCCGAATGCATTGGCTGACCTTACGGTTCAATATGTCATTATCGGACACTCAGAACGCCGTGAAATGTTCAATGAAACCGATGAATCAGTAAACAAGAAAACTCTTGCAGCTTTTAAATACAATTTAACACCGATTGTCTGCTGTGGTGAAACACTAGATCAGCGTGAAAATGGTGAAACCAACCAATTAGTTGGGGATCAAGTAGCGAAAGCACTAAAAGGCTTATCAGATGAACAAGTGAAGCAAACAGTCATCGCCTACGAACCAATTTGGGCAATTGGAACTGGTAAATCTTCAACTTCAGCAGATGCGAATGAAGTGTGTGCACATATTCGTCAGGTTGTCGCACAACAATTTTCACAAGATGTTGCGGATGCAGTAAGAATTCAGTATGGCGGTAGTGTCAAGCCTGAAAATATTAAAGAATACATGGCACAACCAGATATTGATGGTGCTTTAGTAGGCGGAGCAAGTCTTGAAGCACAATCCTTTTTACAACTACTGGAGGCAGGTAGCTATGAGTAAATCTCCAGTTGCTCTGATCATCCTTGATGGCTTCGGATGCAGGGGCGAAACCAAAGGGAATGCGGTCGCACAATCAAAAAAACCTAATTTCGACCGTTTTTGGAGCGAGTATCCACATTCTCATTTAACCGCATCTGGTGAGGCAGTCGGCCTTCCAGAAGGACAAATGGGTAACTCAGAGGTTGGACATTTGAATATTGGTGCCGGCCGGATTGTTTACCAAAGCTTAACACGAGTGAACATTGCAATTCGTGAAGGTGAATTTGAAAAAAATGAAACCTTTACAGGCGCAATGGAGCACGTCAAGAAAAATGGCACCGCCCTTCATTTATTCGGATTGTTGTCTGACGGCGGTGTACACAGCCATATTCAACATATGTTTGCCTTACTGAAGCTGGCAAAAGATGAAGGCGTCGAAAAGGTATATGTACATGCATTCCTTGACGGCCGTGATGTCGGTCAGAAAACAGCTGCTAAATTTATCCAACAAACCTTGGATAAAATGAAGGAAATTGGTGTTGGTGAATTTGCAACAATTTCAGGGAGATACTACTCTATGGACCGTGATAAGCGCTGGGAGCGTGTCGAGAAATCGTACCGTTCGATGGTCTATGGTGAAGGCCCTACTTACACAAATCCTTTAGAAGTGGTGGAAGATTCTTATTCTCATGGAATCTTTGACGAATTCGTTATCCCGTCTGTTATTACTAAAGAAGATGGGCAACCAGTGGCAACGATTCAGAATAACGATGCTGTCATTTTCTATAACTTCCGTCCGGACCGGGCGATTCAGATTTCCAATACGTTTACAAATGATGACTTCCGTTCCTTTGACCGCGGACCGAAGCATCCAAAGGATTTATTCTTCGTGTGCTTAACGCACTTCAGTGAATCTGTGGATGGATATGTTGCTTTTAAACCATCGAATTTAGATAACACACTTGGTGAAGTGTTAGCTCAAAACAACATGAAGCAATTACGAATTGCTGAAACAGAGAAATACCCTCATGTTACGTTCTTTATGAGTGGCGGTCGTGAAGAAAAGTTCCCCGGTGAAGAGCGGATTTTAATCAACTCTCCAAAGGTGGCAACGTATGATCTTCAGCCTGAAATGAGTGCTTACGAAGTAACTGATGCACTTTTAAAAGAAATTCAAGCAGACAAATTTGATGCCATTTTGCTAAACTTTGCAAATCCAGACATGGTCGGTCACTCAGGTATGCTTGAGCCAACGATTAAAGCGATTGAAACCGTCGATGAATGTCTAGGGAAAATTGTGGATTTAATCCTTGAAAAAGGTGGATCTGTAATTATTACTGCTGACCACGGAAATGCGGATGAAGTCATCACGCTTGAAGGCGATCCAATGACTGCACACACAACAAATCCTGTGCCGGTAATTGTGGCAAAACAAGGAATTCAATTACGAGATGGCGGGATTCTTGGGGATTTAGCGCCAACTATGTTAGACTTATTAGGTCTTCAACAGCCAGTCGAAATGACTGGGAAATCATTGATAAAGTAAACCAAAAATAAACTTAATTTTTAAGGAGAGATTTTACATGCCATTTATTGCAGACGTATACGCTCGTGAAGTACTAGATTCCCGCGGGAATCCTACAGTTGAAGTTGAAGTATTTACAGAATCAGGTGCATTTGGACGCGCTATGGTTCCAAGTGGTGCTTCTACTGGTGAATATGAAGCGGTTGAACTACGTGACGGCGACAAAGAGCGTTACCTTGGAAAAGGCGTTCTAAAAGCAGTTGACAACGTAAATGAAATTATCGCGCCACATCTTGTTGGCGAAGAATTCAGCGTTCTTGACCAAGTTTCAGTTGACCAAGCTTTAATCGAGCTTGATGGCACAGAAAATAAGGGTAAACTAGGTGCAAACGCAATTCTTGGTGTATCAATGGCCGTTGCTCATGCAGCAGCAAATTACTTAGATATTCCTTTATACCAATACCTTGGCGGTTTCAACTCTAAGCAGCTTCCAGTGCCAATGATGAACATCGTTAACGGTGGGGAACATGCGGATAACAACGTAGATATTCAAGAATTCATGATTATGCCTGTGGGTGCTCCAAACTTTAAAGAAGCACTTCGTATGGGTGCAGAAATTTTCCATACCCTAAAATCTGTTCTTAAAGGCAAAGGACTGAACACAGCTGTTGGTGACGAAGGCGGATTTGCTCCAAACTTAGGATCAAACGAAGAAGCTCTTCAAACAATTGTTGAAGCAATTGAAAAAGCCGGCTACAAGCCAGGTGAAGAAGTTATGCTTGCAATGGATGCTGCATCTTCTGAGTTCTACAACAAAGAAGACAGAAAATACCATCTTGCGGGTGAAGGTGTTGTCAAAACATCTGCAGAAATGGTTGACTGGTACGAAGAACTTTCTTCTAAATACCCAATCGTTTCTATCGAAGACGGTTTAGATGAAAATGACTGGGAAGGTCACAAACTTCTAACGGAACGCCTTGGCAAAAAGGTTCAATTAGTGGGTGATGATTTATTCGTTACCAATACTCGTAAGCTTGCTGAAGGTATTGAAAAAGGAATCGGTAACTCCATCCTTATCAAAGTTAACCAAATTGGTACCCTTACTGAAACATTTGACGCAATTGAAATGGCGAAACGTGCTGGTTACACTGCTGTCATCTCTCACCGTTCAGGCGAAACAGAAGACAACACCATTGCTGACATTGCTGTTGCAACAAATGCAGGTCAAATCAAGACTGGTGCGCCATCTCGTACAGACCGTGTGGCAAAGTACAACCAATTGCTTCGTATTGAAGATCAATTAGGTGAAACAGCTCAATACTTAGGTAAGAAAACTTTCTACAACCTAAGCAAATAATTTTGCATATAAATAAAAAGGCACTCATTTTTCAAATGAGTGCCTTTTTATGATGTGCACTAAAGTTTGCTCCATTTTTTCACCATAATGTTCGTTAAAGTGTATGAAAATGTAGTAAAATGACGAACGATAATGTAATTAATTGACCACTAAAACTTGTAAAATAATCTTTAGGAAGTGTTTATAGAATCTACATATTTTACTTTTTTAAACAAGGTTGAGGAGGAGAAAATGAGGAAAAATAGTAGAATAATAAGTACAGTTGCTGGATTAGGTTTATTGTTTTCTGTTACTACGGCTTATGCAGCTACACCACATGAACCATCTTCAGTCCAATCAAATTTTAAAAAGGCTTCACAGTCAGCAAAAAACTCCATCATGCAGATTCAAGAAAATCAACCAGTAAAAAAGCAATATAATTTCTTTAAAAATGATTCAGCAAAACCAAGGGGGATTACTCCAGCGGATGTAAGACGAGGCTACAAGAAAGGAGAAGTTATTGTTAGATTTAAACAAGGAAAATCACTTGGATCCTTAGGTGTTGTTGCGATGGGAAAAGGCTTAAGGGTTTCCAAGAATCTTGATAGATCTTTAGGAATTCAATTACTGAATTTTGATAGCACGGCAACTTCAATGGATAATATTGTAAAATCATTGAAAAATTCAGGAGAAGTTGAATATGCAGAACCAAACTATATTTATCACCCTGCTGCTGTATCTGATCCTTTATATGGGCAACTTTGGGGAATGAAAAATACCGGACAGTCTATAGAAGGGGTACCAGGGAAATCTGGAATAGATATTAAGGCCGAAACGGCATGGTTGAAAACAAAAGGAAGTTCCTCAACTGTCATTGCTGTTATCGACACAGGTACTGATATTGATCATACTGATTTAAAGGATAATATCTGGAAAAACCCAGGTGAAATAGCTAATGATGGAATTGATAATGATAAAAATGGATATGTAGATGATGTAAATGGTTGGAATTTTTTTGATAATAACAATGATGTATTTTATGCCCCGGGCGAAGATGATCACGGTACACACGTTTCGGGCACCATTGCAGCTAAAGCCAATACCACCGGTGTAATAGGAGTTGCTCCGAATGTCAAAATTATGCCGTTAAAATTTATAGGTCCTGGCGGTGGGAATCTTGGAGATGCGATCCTAGCTATCAACTACGCAAAGTCAAAAGGAGTTAAAATAACGAATAACTCTTGGGGGGGCGGAGCATACAGCCAAGCGTTATCTGATACCATTAAAAACTCAAATTCCCTTTTTGTTGCTGCGGCAGGAAATGATGGTGTAAATACAGATACCTATCCGATGTACCCGGCTGCCTATAATATTACCAATATCCTTTCAGTAGCAGCTATTACGAATACTGGTAATCTAGCCTCTTTTTCTAATTATGGAGCAACAAGTGTAGACGTGGCCGCACCTGGACAATCGATATTAAGTACATTGCCGCTAAATAATTATGCATATTTTGATGGCACATCAATGGCAACACCGCATGTCACAGGTACAGCTGCACTCGTAACTGCAGCCTCACCTACGCTAACGCCTTTACAAATAAAAGATACGATTATGAAAACAGTAACTAAATTATCATCTTTAACAGGAAAGACTGTTACAGGAGGTTTAATTAATGCCGGAGCAGCAGTATCAATTGATATAGATGGGGAAATTCCTGGTGTTCCATTAAAAGGAACTAGTGTAAGTTCTACCTTAAATACATCTACTGATAAAGATGACGTGTATTCGATAAATCTTCTAAAAGGTGAAAAGATTACAGTTTCGTTAACAGGTGCTCTAGGCACAGATTTTGATATATATCTTTACGACAAAAGCGCAAAGACAGTAAGTTCCAGTGCTGGTATTCTTGCCTATTCAGAAAAAGCAGGTACTTCCAGCGAATCCTTTAGCTTCTTTGCTCCATCTGATGGAACCTATTATTTAGATGTATATGCTTATAGTGGATCGGGTAGCTATACAGCCTCTGTAAAGTATGGGGTAACTGCAGGTATTTACGAAGACATTAATTCTTCTTTAAATTTCGCAGGGAATTGGGTTAAAGTTGCGACCACCAATGCATCAGGTGGATCTTATAAAGTGGTAAATGAATCAGGGGCAAGTGTGCAACTTGTATTTAATGGAACGGGAATCTCTTATAATGCATTAAAAGATAGTTCACATGGGCTAGGAAGGGTAACATTAGATGGAGTGGCATACAATATAGATTTATTCTCTACCACTTCAATATATAAAGCACTCGTATTTAGTAAAACGGGATTAACTGCAGGCAGACATGTTCTCAAAATTGAATGGACTGGTAAGGCTCATACAGGGGCTAAAAAAACAGCAACAAAAATTAATGTCGACTCTATAACGGTTAAATAGAACAGCTAATTTTTTTGAATTAAATATTTTTTCGAAATTTGAGAATCCATGAAAAACCTAATTGAACAATTTTATTTGGAGTGAAGCAGACGAAATTTGTATTTATTGTCTGCTTCATCCTTTTTTTATTTTCTAGAAGATGTTGTAATCCAAATTTTTCTTATTATCGATTGTTCTATTTTTTAGATTGAGACGGGTAATTCTCCTAATTCAGACAAAATTTCTGCTATTGTTAAATGGGAAATATTATGGTAGATTAGAGATATTGTGAACTGTACGACTAACAGGAGGTGGCCTTTATGCATACATTAGTTGTAATCTTATTAGTAATCGTAAGTATCGGACTTATTGGTGTTGTTATTCTTCAATCAGGTAAAAGCGCTGGATTATCTGGTGCGATTTCAGGTGGTGCTGAATCACTATTTGGTAAGCAAAAAGCGCGAGGACTTGACTTGATTCTGCATCGTATTACGATTGTATTAGCAGTATTATTTATTCTGCTTTCAATTGCTGTAACGTACTTTAAAATCTAATATGTAAACTCAACCTGGCCTGAGCGCCAGGTTTTTTGTTTGTTAAGCTTTTTAAGCAAGGCTGTAGATTTCCGCTCCAGGCGCTTTGCTTTCCGCGGGAGGACCGGGGAGCCCCGTCCTCCCGCAGGAGTCTCCACGCCTTCCGCTCCAATCTATAGTGTGCCAAAATCAAATGAACATAGCTATTAATTTAAATAATTACCGACTACTTAAGCTTTTTTCTGGAATGTTCATGCTTGCTTTGCTAAAACTAAACTAATGACTTGAAATTAAGGGAGTTTTTATCATGAAAGTTGCTACACCGAAGCCATTTACCTTTAAAGGAGGAAAACGAGCGGTTCTCCTCTTACATGGCTTTACTGGAAATTCAGCTGATGTTCGCATGTTAGGGCGTTTTTTAGAAAAAAAAGGCTACACCTGTCATGCTCCGCATTACAAAGGGCATGGCGTTCCACCGGAGGAGCTTGTTCATACAGGTCCTGAGGATTGGTGGCAGGATGTCTTAAAGGGCTATGATTTTTTAAAAAATAAAGGCCACGCAGAAATTGCAGTGGCGGGATTGTCGCTTGGCGGCGTATTTTCTTTGAAATTGGGATACACTGTACCTATAAAAGCGATTGTACCAATGTGCGCACCGATGCATATAAAAAGTGAAGAGGTCATGTATGAAGGAATTCTCGAATATGCTCGTGAATTTAAAAAACGTGAAGGAAAAACAGACGAGCAAATCGAATTGGAAATGAATGAGTTTAAGAAAACACCGATGAAAACATTAAGAGCACTACAGGCATTAATCGCCGATGTGCGTGAAAATGTGGATATGATCTATGCGCCTACGTTTGTCGTTCAGGCACGTCATGACAACATGATAAACACAGAAAGTGCGAACATTATATACAACGAAATCGAATCAGTTGACAAGGAATTAAAATGGTATGAGGAGTCTGGTCATGTGATCACGCTCGATAAAGAACGGGAACAATTGCATGAGGATGTCTATGCATTTTTAGAAAAACTCGACTGGCACGATTAACAAAGCACCTATAAAGGAGGATTAGATTTGGAAGATAATATACAAATGCATATTGATAGGGTACTACAATATATGAAGGATGAGGCTTACAAGCCATTAACCGTACAGGAACTTGAGACAGCCTTTGGCATCCAAGATTCAAGCGATTTTAAAGAGTTTGTGAAAGCACTCGTCCAAATGGAGGAGAAAGGGTTAGTTGTCAGAACGCGCAGTAACCGTTATGGACTGCCGGAGAAAATGAACTTAATTCGCGGTAAGCTTATCGGTCATGCAAAAGGATTTGCCTTTGTCGCACCGGATGAGCCAGGAATGGATGATATCTTTATTCCGCCTAATGAAACCAATACGGCGATGCATGGGGATATCGTTTTAGCGCGTGTTTCTTCTGAAAGCGCGGGGCAGCGCAGGGAAGGCAGTATTATCCGTATTATAGAACGTGGTGTCCAGCAAATTGTTGGAACGTATGTGGAAAGCAAAAGCTTTGGCTTTGTCATTCCAGATGATAAAAAATTTGCGAGTGATATTTTCATTCCAAAGGCAGCGTCTAAAGGGGCAGTCGAGGGACATAAAGTGGTTGTGAAGCTTGTAACCTATCCAGAAGGCCGCAAAAGTGCTGAGGGCGAAGTCATTACCATTCTCGGGCACAAAAACGACCCAGGCGTGGACATTCTTTCCGTCATACATAAACACGGTTTACCGATGGCCTTTCCTGACGAGGTGTTAAAACAAGCAAACGAGGTGCCTGACACCATCGATGAAAGTGAATTAGCCAACCGACGTGACCTTAGGAATGAAACGATAGTCACGATTGACGGTGCCGATGCGAAAGACCTGGATGATGCGGTAACGGTGACCAAGCTTGCGAATGGCAACTATAGGCTGGGCGTCCATATTGCTGATGTTAGCTATTATGTAAAAGAAGGTACGCCGATTGACCTCGAAGCAGAGGAACGGGCGACGAGTGTGTATTTAGTCGACCGGGTGATCCCGATGATTCCACACCGTTTATCGAATGGAATCTGTTCCTTAAATCCGAAAGTAGACCGTCTGGTGTTATCTTGCGAAATGGAAATTAACTCGGAGGGCGCAGTTGTTTCGCATGAGATTTTTCAATCTGTGATTAAAACAACAGAGCGAATGACCTATTCAGATGTGAATCTGATTCTGGCTGAACATGATGAAGCAACGCGCACGCGTTACGAACCGCTCGTGCCAATGTTTGAAATGATGGAGGAGTTAGCCGCTATCTTACGGAACAAACGGATGAAGCGGGGCGCGATTGACTTCGATTTTAAAGAATCAAAGATTCTGGTCGATGAGGAAGGAAAGCCCACTGATGTGGTTCTTCGGGAGCGCTCGGTAGCAGAAAAGCTAATTGAAGAGTTTATGTTGGCCGCAAATGAAACAGTGGCAGAGCATTTCCATTGGATGGAGGTTCCCTTTATTTACCGTATCCACGAGGATCCAAAGGAAGATAAACTGCGCAGATTTTTCGAGTTTATCACCAACTTTGGCTACATCGTAAAAGGGACTGCAAATGATGTCCATCCTAAAGCCCTTCAAGAGATTATTGAAGAAGTGCAAGGTAAACCTGAGGAAATGGTGGTCTCAAAGGTGATGCTTCGCTCAATGCAGCAGGCCAAATATGATCCAGAAAGTCTCGGACATTTTGGTTTATCAACCGAGTTCTATACCCATTTCACCTCACCGATTCGCCGTTATCCGGATACCATTGTGCATCGCTTAATCCGGACATACTTAATCGAAGGAAAGCTTGATTCAACCACCCAGGAAAAATGGAATGTGCGCTTACCTGAGATTGCTGATCATTCTTCAAAAATGGAGCGCCGCTCTGTTGATGCTGAGCGGGAAACAGATGATTTGAAGAAAGCTGAATTTATGGAAGATAAGATTGGCGTTGAGTACGACGGCATTATAAGCTCTGTGACGAATTTCGGTATGTTTGTGGAGCTGCCGAATACAATTGAGGGCCTTGTCCATGTCAGCTATATGACCGATGATTATTACCGCTATGATGAGCGCCAACTGGCGATGATTGGTGAGCGAACAGGGAATGTGTTCCGAATTGGCGATGAAATTACCATTCGTGTTGTAAAAGTCAATAAGGATGAGCGTGCGATTGATTTTGAAATTGTCGGCATGAAGGGTACTCCTCGTCGCGAACGGTCGGAAACGCCAAGAGTTTTCAGTACAGGCAGTGATACCAAGAAGCCGCGCAGGAATAAACAGCAAGGCGGCGGCGGTGGTCGCGGTCAAGGTCAAGGCGGCAGTGGTGGCCGAGGTCAAGGTGGAGGCAGTGGTCGTAGTCAAGGCCAAGGCGGAGGTTCCAATGCCAAGTCTGAAGGCGGCAGCGGTCAAGGAAATAAAGCGAAGAAGAAACGTAAATTTTATGATAACGTTCCTAAAAACAAAAGTACAAAGCGGAAAAATAAATAATCCTAACGGGAGCCCATGATCTAGTTATGGGTTCCGTTAACTATTACAAACATTAATACTGTAATGCAAAATGACCTTCAAATTGTATGGCAATTTGGAGGTATATTTTTGTAGATATAAAGGGATTTCGATAAACGGAGAATTTCCGGCTAAATTGGGAAATAACCATATTTCCTTAAAAATAAGGAGAGTTTTTCCGCTTATATGATCCCAATCTTTAGATTTTGTCTTATTTAGAGGAGTTAACAGGAATAACTCCGCTTATATCCGCTTCACAAGCTTCCCCTATATACATTAGGCGGAAATTCTCCGCCTATGAATTCTCAAATCTACGCAACTTACAAATTGCCCTACATTTTATAGTGCAAAAAGGATTACATTTTGGTTTGCATTTTCCTTTGCAATAAGCTGACGTATTGCGACAGGAAACGGAAACCTTTAATGAGTTAGGGCTCTCTTTCAATTGTAGTAGCTATTATATTCTGCTAAAATAAATTTTAAGATGAGGTGAAAAAGATGCCAAAAGGTGAAGGAAAAGTTTGTGCACAAAACAAAAAGGCTTACCATGATTATTTTATTGAAGAAACCTACGAAGCTGGAATTGTTCTGCAGGGTACCGAAATTAAGTCAATTCGTGGTGGTAAAGTGAATCTTAAGGATGCCTATGCACGGATTCAAAATGGGGAAGCCATACTTTTCGGGATGCATGTCAGTCCGTATGAACAAGGCAACATTTTTAATCATGACCCATTACGAACACGAAAGCTATTACTCCATAAGCGCGAAATTAATAAACTAATCGGAGAAACAAAAGAGGCTGGTTACGCCCTTGTTCCATTAAAGCTTTATTTAAAAAATGGCTTTTGTAAGGTGTTAATTGGTCTAGCAAAAGGTAAGAAGAATTATGATAAGCGTGAATCTCTGAAGCAAAAAGAAGCGAAGCGTGAAATCGAACGGGCCTTCCGTGATCGTCAGAAGATGTAGCCAGAGTGAATTGGAAATTGTTTTACAGATACTTACAATTGAAAAATCCTTACAGTGTGTTATAATAAGTTTGTCGCTAAGTTAGCGATGAAATAACTTTGCTCAAATAACATTGCTTGAGCATTCCTAACGTCTAAAGCTTTAATCTTTAACAAAGATTGCAGCTCCTTTTAATATGGGGACGCTACGGATTCGACAGGGGTAGTTTGAGCTTAGGTCGCGAGTCGAGGGGATCGGCCTCGTTAAAACGTCAAAGCCATAACTGGCAAAACTAACAACAACCTAGCTTTCGCAGCTTAATAACTGCATAGCTGTTCGCCCCTCCATCGCCTATGTGGTAGGGTAGCGGACTCACTCTTAGTAGGCTACGCCGGAGTCCACCGCCTGAGGACGAAGGAAGAGAACAACCAGGCTAGCTGACCGGACGCCGGTCGATAGGCATATGGCTTCAGCGAAACACCAATATATCGACTACACTCGTAGAAGCTTAAGTGGCGATATCTTTGGACGTGGGTTCGATTAGTATTAGTCGCCTTATGTGGTAACACATAAGTGAAAATTCGGCTTTATCGGTGAAACCTAAGTCACTTCAATGTGATAGGGCAATGCCGAGCGGTATGTGGAGTAATCCAACAGCCGTGTATCGACTTATAGGCTGCCATGTTTAAGTGGTAGTACTAGGATGTGAAATCATACCTTGAAGAGGTAAATTTATGATTCGCATAAGACGCCGGAGGACCTGTTTGATGGCAGGTTCAAGATATAGTCAGTGCCATGACGAAAGCATGGAAGAGCACGTCCCACCGTCTCCACTACATAGTGGAAAGAAAGACCAGCAGAGATGCTGGTCTTTTTTTATATCTGAAAAAAGGAATTTTCGAAGGTGATTTTCTTTTCTAGGGAGTCTTTGTTATATTTTCCGTTCCTCGGAGTAACAATTTCATAATTGTCGAGTATCCATAAAGCACGATTTTTCTTTTTATCTACTCTTAAAAAGGGCGTAATACGATTTAATAAAAATAAGATAGTTTTTTTACTCTTAATATTTAGTGTGTAGGAATCTTTATGTCTGTCAGGATTATAGTTTTTTTTATTATTTATGGTACCTTCGGTTAATTTCTGTAGATAAGTTAAAAGTTCTATGTCCGTAGATGCAATAGTTATACATGGGCGGCGATGTTCCTTTTCATGCATTCTTGTTAAGGTAATTGTGCCCTCACCATCAATAATACCTGCTAGGTAAGCTGCCTCCCAATCCTCCATTAGTGCACCTCCGTTAAAGTGATTTAATAAAAGGGAAGAAACGTATGTTCCTATTTAATTTTACCATTTAAGATAATTCATATCAAATTTGTAGTATTAACTACTAAACACGATTTTTCAAGCGAAAATAATTTTAACTAGTAGAACTTGGCTACTAGTCTTTTTTTATTTGTGGTAACGGTTTTAAAAATGCTTTCCTACGTCAATAATGACAAGTAGTTGAAATCTAGGGGTGCATTTAATGAAAGAAGAATTAAAGATTTTTTATCATATTTTTACTACGACCAAAGATGCCATAGAGAAATTTATGAATATGCTCGATCCAGTCATTCAAAATGCCACAGATGACCATGAACGTCTTTATTATCATCATATTTTTGAAGAAGAGGAGCAACGACTGTCTCGTCTAGTTGAACTAATTCCACTGATTAGTAAATTTGAAAAAGAAAAAGATGAAAAAGATTTCGCTCCCACAAATAATGAGTTTAATCGGCTATTGCAAGAGTTGAACCTTGAAAAGTTTGGCTTACATAATTTTGTCGAACATCTTGATTTAGCCCTGTTTCGTTTTACCGATGAGGAACGTAGCACGATGCTGAACCAGTTGCGGGAAGTTTCTTACTCGGATTACCAGCAGGTGAAAGCAATGTTGTTGGAGATTAATCAACGATTTGATAACGACTATGTAGACCCGCATGCCCATCATGATCACGACCATGACCATTTAGACCGAGCAGGTACCACTTCAGCTGCTGCTCCGGTTGTACCTGCTGCTAAATATAAAAAGGGGTTTACGGTTGGTAGTTTAATTTAGGTAGTTTTTACATAAGTGAACAGACTTAATTTAGCTGTTTTTGGTGTTTGGCGGAATAAATAGTGAAGTTGGCGGAATGCGTCTTCAGTTTGGCGGAATAACCGGGAGACTTGGCGGAATCCCCGCTCCAAACGGCGGAATAAAAGCAAAACTTGGCGGAATCCCGCCTAGCCACAAGTAAGCGACATCCCGTCCTCCTTAATCCAAACAAATCCCCAACACAAAAACAAAATAGAAAAATATATACGAAAAGAAGAGAGGATTAAACAATGAACAAATTGCATTTATATCCAGATTCACCGTTAAATGAACAAGAATTCTCCCAATTAGATCAAACAGTCGTCGAATCGGCCCGCAGACAGTTAGTAGGCAGACGTTTTATCGAACTGTATGGACCGCTTGGTCGAGGCATGCAAAGTATCTCAAATGATATCTTCTTAGAAAATATGGAAGCCAAAATGGATTTCCAGGGTTCCTTTGATACTACTGTTGAATCCAGTAAACGTGTAAATCACACGATTCCATTACTCTATAAGGATTTTATCCTCTATTGGCGTGATATCGAACAGGCGAAGACACTTGATATTCCGATAGATTTTTCCCCAGCTGCTAATGCCGCCCGCGACGTCGCTAATCTGGAGGATCAAATGATTTTTCATGGCGCAAGAGAATTTGATATCCCTGGTTTAATGAATGTTCAAGGCCGCCTGACGCACCTAATTGGCGAATGGTATGAATCGGGTACGGCTTTTCAGGATATTGTCGAAGCAAGAAGTAAACTGCTTGAAATGAATCATCACGGACCGTTTGCGCTTATCTTATCACCCGAACTCTATTCACTCATTCATCGTGTTCATAAGGATACTAATGTTCTGGAAATTGAACATATTCGTGAGCTAGTGACTGATGGAGTATTCCAATCCCCCGTTTTAAAAGGGAAGACGGGAGTGATTCTTAATACAGGACGAAACAACTTGGATCTTGCCGTGTCAGAGGATTTTGATACAGCCTACTTGGGCGTGGAAGGGATGAACCACCCGTTCCGCGTTTATGAAACAGCAGTATTACGAATCAAGCGTCCCGGGGCTATTTGCACACTAGAGGCAATCGAGGATTAACGGGTGAATACTCGAGTTTTTACGGTAGGCACGCTCATTCCTGGGAAAATTGCACCAGTGCTAAACTCTCCCACAAGTACTCTTTTTGAAAAAGAAGGACCAAAACAGCAATCGGGTGAAATCAAAAATCACTTCGAAAATATAATTGTGGTTCAGGGGTCGGATACATTTGAAATCACACCAGCTAAAGGAAAGTTGCTTGATGCCGCTCTAAACCAAGGGAAGCCCATCAAATTTAAATGCCGGAAAGGAACCTGCGGACAATGTACCGTAAAGGTCCTGCAAGGTCCAGGACTATCAAAGCCAAATGAACAAGAGCAAAAAAAACTTGGCAATGAAGTAAACAATGGCTATCGATTGGCCTGCCAAGCTGTCATTCTATAAAATAAAAAACGCGGTCCACCACAAGGGAGACCGCTTTTTTTTCTAAGCAAATAATTGAACTAATTTATCTTCAACAGGGAATGGAAGCAAGATATTGTGGTTTTTCAATTCTTTTACACTGATATCACGAACAAGCTTCAGTGCCTCTTTTTTAAATGAGCTTGTTACAAAACCGGCATTTACTTCACAAAGCTTTTGTAAATATTTCAATGTATCGTGAAGCAGGTATTGCTTAATATACGTATTATTGAGCTGACAAATTAATTTGTGCTGTAACCCTTTAATGACAGCAATTTGATCGACATGGGCAATGACATTTGCGCCATCTTGGTCGATGAAACCAACCGATACATAATGACCTTTGGAGATATCAACATTGGTAAACACAGGGTTTAGATAGGTTTCACCTGATGATAACCGAATCGAATCAGCTTCAGCCGCACCACCGATTTTACGTTGATTAGAAATAACCGTGTGAATATCCTTCAACCCATATAGCATGTTAAACATGTTGTATCCCCCTCCAAGGTAATCTCTATATTGTTATCTTAAAGATAATGAGAATCATTGTCAATGGGTGTCAGGTACCAAAATGTGGAGGTTGTTTGAACAATTTTCGTTGATAATTTTTTTAGCATACTAACGTAGGCTGAATCTAATAGTATACTTATTGCTCATCTTGGAAAAGTAAAAACCTCTTTGAACCTTAATTCAAGGAGGTTTTTTCCTTTATTGGGTTGGTTGAAACGCATGATTAGGTTAGAACCGGAGCACCCTTTAGGGTAACTACTGTGCCAGACTTTCCCTCAATCGCGTTAAAGGCTTGATCTAAAGAAGTAATGATGGTTTTCCGTTCAGGATTAGTCTCGGCGAAATGAATCGCTGCTTCGACTTTCGGGAGCATGCTCCCTTCGGCAAAATGCCCGCCCTCGATATAGGCTTTCAACTCTTCAATTGTGACATCTTCTAATTTCTTTTGTGTGGGTTTATTAAAATCAATATACACATTGTCGACGGCTGTGAGAATGATTAACGCGTCCGCATCAACCAGTTCAGCCAGCTTTTGAGAAGCGAAGTCCTTGTCAATAACTGCTTCGATTCCGACCAGGCCCTCCTTCGTCTCAACGACAGGAATCCCACCGCCGCCGACAGAAATAACAATACTTCCTTGTTCGACTAGGGTATTAATCACCGCATGCTCCTGAATGTTTACCGGCTTTGGTGAGGGAACAACACGGCGCCAGCCGCGGCCTGCATCCTCCTTAAAGGATGCTCCGGTAACTACCCTCATTTTCTGAGCTTCTGCTTCACTGTAAAAAGGACCAATCGGCTTGGTTGGATTTTGGAAAGCAGGATCATTTTGATCGACGACAACACGTGTAACCACCGTCACTACATTTCTGAAAATACCGCGTTCTTTCAGAACTTTATCCATCGCGTTTTGCATCCAATAGCCAATCATGCCTTGGCTCATCGCACCACATGTATCAAGCGGCATGGCCGGATTTTTGACGGAGTCAGCGGCCGCCTGCTGCAGCAAAATGTTTCCTACTTGTGGGCCATTTCCGTGCGAAATAATAATATCAATGCCTTTTTCGATAAAATCGACCAGCTGGCGAGCTGTTTTTTCAAGTGCAAGTTGTTGTGCTTCCGCGGTTGCATCACCCGATTGAATGGCATTGCCTCCTAAGGCGATCACTACTTTTTGTCTTTTCATATGGGTCTCTCCTCTTTTTTGAAAAATCAGCAGAACGGAATCTTAATTCATTAGTGTCGCGATACTCATAATCACCATAACAATGACTGAGAGTGATAGGACCAATTTCCAAACATGCTTAAGGTAGGTGCTGTAGGGAATACGAGCAATTGCCAATGCTCCCATGATGACTGCACTTGTTGGTGTAAGCAGGTTCACGACCCCGGATGCACTTTGGTAAGCGGTTATGATGATATCCCTGCCTACTCCTGCAAAATCTGCCAACGGCGCCATAATCGGCATCGACAACGTCGCAAGTCCGGAAGTGGACGGCACGAGGAAAGAAAGTGGCAAATAGAATAGAAAGGATAAATTCGTGAAAAAGACGGAGCCCATATCTTCTAGCATTCCTTCACCCCAATGGAGAACCGTTGCGGTCATCCCGCCAGCATCCATGACCACTGTAATCCCGCGAGAAATACCAATGATGAGAGCAACGCCTAATAGATCTCTTGCACCGTTAACAAACGTGCTAGTATACTCTGATTCTCCCATTTTAAAGATAAATGCAATAATGATTGAAGAGGTTAAGAATAACATCGTTAGTTCACCGAACCACCAGTCCCCAAGCGGCATGATGCCGCCTAATAAATGACCTATGAATGGGATTTTTGCAACTGCTTTAGTCAAATCTTCAAAAATAGTAATATTAAATTTATAAGCCCATGGGATTACCCCTAAAATCATCACGACAAAGGTCAAGCCAAATACCCAAAGTACCGCTTTATGCCTGCCGGTAAATTCAACTTCACCTGTTTTTTGCGATAAGAAATGCTTTTCATTGTCCACCTTCATATCGGCAATCAGTGATTTAGATGGATTTTCTTTGACCTTTTTTGCGTACCGCATGACGAATATAATCGTAACAATCAATGTCACTACAAGAATGATTAAACGAAGCCCCATCCCATCACCGATCGAAATACCGGCAAATCCAGAGGCAATCCCAGTAGCAAAAGGGTTAACCGTTGAACCTAAACAGCCGATTCCCGCTCCAAGTGCGATAATTGAAACGGCCGTTAACGCGTCGTAACCTGCTGCAATTAAAACGGGGATGAGGATAGGATAGAAGGCGATGGTTTCTTCCGCCATCCCGTAAGTTGAACCGCCAATGGCAAAAAGGATCATAAGGATTGGTATCAGCCATTGCTCCTTGCCTTTTAATTTTCGAATTACCCTTGAAATTCCGGCATCAATCGCCCCCGTTTTCATAACAACCCCAAGGAAACCCCCGATAACAATTACAAAGAGTGCAATGTCCTTTGCATCAAAAAATCCGTTAATCGGCGCATTTAACACTTCCCAGATTCCTTGTGGAGTTTGTTCACCCCCTGTCAGCTGCTGGTATGTCCCTGAGACCGGAATTTCCTTTTCCGTTGCTTTATCAAGCTTCATATCATAATGTCCACCCGGAATGACCCAGGTTAGTGCTGCGATTACAACAATAATTAAAAATAATAACGTATACGCTGTAGGCATCTTGAACTTCTTCATGTCAATTCCTCCATTACATCTTGGGAATAGCTAGCGGGTTAACTCGTAGATAGCTTTTCCATAGATCAGCATCGCTTTAAACATGTCTGCTAATTCAATGTGTTCATTTGGCTGATGCTCGGTTTTCGTTTGATATGGAAAAACAGCACCGAACGCAACAAAATTATCCATCGCTCTTGCATAGGTGGCACCGCCCGAGGAAATCGGTTCTGAAACCAGATCATTGGTAACCTCCTGGTACACATTCATTAAGGTTTTGATTAAAAAGTGATCCTTTGGAATATAAATGGATTTTAAGTAATCAAATTCTTTGTAGGCCAATCCGTATTCCCAGGCCAATTGCGAGAGTCTGTCCACAATCTCTTGTTTATCAGCTGTCACAGGGATGCGAATATCGATCGATAACCTCTCGACCTCTTCGTTACATTCGATTTTTCCTACATTGAATTTCAATTTACCAGAAGCTTCATCTTCACATTCACCGAAAATCTTCACCGCAAACGGATCTTCTTTGATTAAATCATTGACGAATTCGATGGTTTTGGATGTGTAACCTATTTTTTTGAGTGCAATTAATAAACGGTTAATCGCATTGATTCCTTTTTCCGTCACCTGGGCATGGACCGCTTTGCCAAGGACGATAATCCCGTCTTCATCCGTTTCATAAGCAAAATCCAGCGCTCTTAATGCAGCAATTAACTCGGTTTGCTTTTTACCGGAATAACGTGCGGTGTCAGGCACCGCATTGAAAGCATTACCTGATATCAACCGTAAACCTGTTTCGTTCTTACCTTCTAAATGCAGTTGGAGCAGGCCTTTTTCGGCATATACGAGCGGGAAGACAGCGTCTGGGCTAAAACCCATGTTTGGGATTTCCTCGATTTCGCAGTAGCGATTCATACAGCGCCACAATGTTTCTTCATCCGTGCCAAAGATAAAGCGAATTCTTTTGGTAAATGGAACACCGAGATTCATTACCGCTTTTACAGCATAGAGGGCAGCAAGTGTGGGTCCCTTGTCATCCTGTGTTCCCCGGCCGTACATTTTTCCGTCTTTGATGATGGCTTGGAAGGGAGGTGTCACCCATTCATCCAGTTTTCCAGCAGGAACGACATCCAGATGTCCAAGGATGCCAATCATTTCCTTACCATTGCCAATTTCGGCATAGCCGTAATAGCCCTTCGGATCACAAAACGTCCTAAAACCCAGCTGATCACATATCGAAAGTGTCTTTTTAAGTGCTAAACCAATCTGTTTTCCAAATGGATAATCGCCATCGTGTTCATTAATGACACTTGGAATTTCGATGAGCTCCATTAATGCTCGATGAAAATCTGTTTCTATTTTTTGAAGTTCCGGTAGTAAAAGTTCGGAGATATGGTCCATGCTATTCCTCCATTGCAGCTTTTTAAGAAAAATAATCATCTATATATTGCTTAATCAGCGGAAAAATTCACTCTATCAGAGAATCCAAATTTTTAAGTAGAGGGAGAGGACCCGCAAAGCGCTCGCTCTCCCAACTCACCTCAGATAACGCTTATTCTAAATGTCCAAGTGTTGCCGCCATTACTGCTTTAATGGTGTGCATTCTGTTCTCTGCTTGATCAAATACCCTTGAATGTTCGCTCCGGAAAACTTCATCCGTTACTTCCATCTCAGGGATTTCGTGTTTTACATACATATCCTTGCCGTAGGTTGTTTCTAGATCATGGAACGCAGGCAGGCAATGCAGGAAAATCATCCGGTTGTTTGCAGTCTTTTTCACCATGTCCATCGTGACTTTATATGGAGTAAGAAGGGCAATCCTTTCTGCGAACTTATCTTCTTCGCCCATGGACACCCATACATCTGTATAAATCACGTCTGCTCCGGCTACACCTTCATCGACGTTGCTCGTCACAGTCACATGGCCGCCGGACTTTTCAGCAAGGCCCTGAGCCAATTCCACAATCTCTGGAGCCGGGAACAACGATTCAGGAGCGCAGATACGGACGTCCATCCCAACGAGTGCCCCGCCAACAAGCAAGCTGTTGGCTACATTATTTCTACCATCACCAACATAAACAAACTTAATTCCTTCTAAGCGTCCAAAGTTTTCTTTTACCGTTAATAAGTCAGCAAGTGTTTGCGTTGGATGCCATAATTCGGTCAAGCCATTCCAGACCGGAACACCGGAATGCTCAGCCAATATTTCTACCTTATTATGTTCAAAGCCGCGGAACTCAATGCCGTCAAACATGCGGCCTAATACTTTTGCCGTATCCTCAATCGATTCTTTTTTTCCAAGCTGGATGTCATCTTTGCCTAAATATTCCGGGTGGGCTCCTAAATCAATACAGGCAACCGTGAAGGCGCAGCGAGTGCGTGTAGATGGTTTTTCAAACAAAAGGGCAATGTTCTTGCCTGCCAAATGGCAGTGTGGAATGCCATGTTTTTTCTCATCCTTTAATTGCATCGCTAAATCAATTAAATAAACGAACTCTTCTTTTGAAAAATCCTTTTCACATAGAAAGCTTTTTCCATATAATTTAGGTACAGTTAGTAACATCGTTATCAAACTCCTTTTTATCATATTATTTATTTAAATCTTCCCGAACGATTGGCATGCTCATGCAGCGCGGGCCCCCACGGCCGCGGGATAACTCCGAGCTTAAAATTTCAATAACCTCCATGCCGTGCTGGCGCAATAAATCATTGGAGATATAGTTTCGGTCATAGGTAACAACAACTCCTGGGGCAATCGCTAAGGTATTTGATCCATCATTCCATTGTTCGCGGGATGCAGCAATTTCATCACCGCCGCCGCAAGGAATTAAGACCAGCTCATTCAAACCTAAAATCTCTTTCAACGTTTCCTGAAGGTTCGTCCGGTGGGTAATATTTACGTGTTCATCATCTAAACCTTTTTCTAAAATATAAATATTCATCTTACCTTGCGGACTTTGGATTTCAGGATGAATTGTAAATTTATCGTAATCGACCATGGTAAACACTGTATCCAAATGCATAAAAGCGCGGCATTTTGGAATCTCGACAGCCACCACTTTTTTGAAAGAATCTTGTTTCTTGAATAAGTTAAGTGCTAATCTTTCAATCGCACGTGCGGAGGTACGGGCTGAGACACCAATTGCAACCACTTCATTACTTAGAATAAGTTCATCTCCGCCCTCAATCGGAAATTCATAGTTTCGGTCCAGCCAGACAGGAACATTATAGCCGGCAAACCGAGGATGAAGCTTCACGATGTATTCCATGAATAACGATTCGCGCCGTCGAGCGGGTTCGCGCATTCTGTTAATCGATAAACCATTTCCGATGCTGGCTGCCGGGTCTCTAGTAAAATAGAGGTTAGGCATAGGGTCTAAATAGAAGGGATAGTGATCCTCCATTAACTCATATAGATGTGTTTTTTTACTCTCTTCTATTTCCCTTTTGAGAATGCCGCTCATCACCTTGTCAACCATATCGGCAGTCGAGAAGGATAGTAAATATTCCTTTAACACCTCTCTGGCCCCGTTGATATTCGCCTTACTTTCTCGTAGAATATCATCAACAAATTGTCTTTTTATTTCTGGATTACTTAGTGTTTCAACCACTAATTTTTCGAGGTAAAGGACTTCTATGCCTCTGTTTTTTAATGTTTCGGCAAAGTAGTCATGCTCTCTTTGAATGATAGGTAAATAAGGAATATCATCGAATAAAAGTCGTTGAAGATACTCAGGTATCAGATTTTCAACTTCGTTGCCAGGACGTTTAAGCAAAACCGTCCGTAGCGTACCGATTTCTGATGTAACATGGATCGGGTGCTTTAGTTTGGTTTGCATTTCCCGCTGAGAAGTCATTTCCACTATACTGTTCATCTTGCTTCCTCCTTTTTTCAAACTATCCTTGCTACACCTTCATTCTAAGTGAGGGAAGCACTTCCTATTGTAATAACCCTTACAGACAAAATGTAATAATCTTAACGTTATTTTGTCGACCGCATAAATGAATCTGTATAAATATGTATATTTTTATAGGAATGGATGTTTTTGAATAAAACCACTTGAATAATCTCTGAATGACATAATAAGTTCACAGATAATGTTGTAAAATTAAGAAAATAACCCATAAAAAAAGCTGATACTCTAAATGAGGTATCAGCCTTTGTTCGTATTAGATTTCTTTAAAATAATCTGGGTGATGGATTCTTATTTTTTTGGAAGTAACAGAAATAATTCTTTCTCTTTTAAGCTGATTGATTAATAGACTTACCGTTTCTCTGGTTGTTCCAGATAATTTGGAGATATGGATGGCAGTAAGGGGACAAGGAATAACAATTTCTTTACCGTCCTTAACACCGAGATCCTCCATTAAAAATTGAATGGTATGTAAGACTCGCTCCTGAGCGTTGGGAATCAGGATTCTTTGGACTCGCTTTTGATGAAGGTTTAGAATATCTGAGAGTTTATGTATGATATATATGAGTTGTCTTGGGTTCGTTTTGAGCATTTCTTCAAGGACATGTGTCTGAATAAAATATAAATGAACGTCTGTAACGGCAATGGCTGTGTCCTGGTATACTTTATCCTGAAATATTCCGCCATAGGGGAACATTTGATTTTTTTTAATAAAATCTAAATAAAGCATATTGCCCTCTTGGCTGCCCCGTTCATACATGACATACCCATCCAACAAGAAGAAGATCTTGTCACGCGGATCACCCTGCATAAATAGACATTGGTTTTTCTTATAACTGCGAAAATAAAAATTGGGAAGGTACGTTTGCAGCTTCTTGGCCGTAAGACAGGAAAAGACATCGAATTGCTGTAAATCAGATAGCACATCCATTTTTATCACAGATGAGTTGAGCATAGAAGTTCTCTCCTTTTCATGTGATTCCTATTCCAATTATGCTTGCAATAGATCAATTTGCTGCTTGATGCTGACAGCCTCTTCAGTAGACCTGCAAATAATTAAGCATGTATCATTTCCACAAATGGTTCCAGCTTTACCAGCAATGTCCATGGAATCCAACAGTGCTCCAAACGCATGGGCATGACCAGGCAATGTTTTGATGATAATAAAATAGTTAATGACCTCCATGCCAATAAGGGCATCCTTCAATTTATGGCGCAGTTTTTCAAAAATAAAATGATCCTGGTCCATTTTGAAACTATACTTCGGAGTACCATCTTTGGAAGGAGCTTTAATCAGCTTCAATTCACGGATGTCCCTAGAAATAGTCGCCTGCGTGACCTGTAAACCACTGCTATTAAGCCATTCTCCTAGCTCCTCTTGCGTCTTAATCTCATGCTCAGAAATAAGTTTTGAAATTGTTTGCAATCTCATCTCTTTATTCATTTGCTATGCTCACTTTCTATAAGATTCTTCATTTCCATCATATTGCCAAATGGTGGAGATGGGTATGTACAAATCGTGAACATATTTAACAAAGACAACATAAAAAGGACTGAGCCCAAAATTTGAATTTGAGTTTAGCCCTTCTTAAGTGGAAATTAAATATTGCTTGAACATTAAAAAAGCAGTCCTAAAACTTAGAAATAAATTTGAAAATATTAATTAGTAAATGAGCAGTCTATGGTACTCCCTACATTAATACCTAGTTGCTTAATCGCCCCAGCTGGAAGTTCTAGTGTGGAATATGCTGCTTTTTCTGGTTTTGTTATTTTCCATGGCCTCAAACTATGATAAACCTTTACAACTTCATTTTGTTCGTTGAGGAGAATAATATCGATTGGGAACTTCATAAAAAACATATGCACCGCATTACAAGGTACAATCCAAAGACCTTCTTCCTTAATCGGTTCCTTCCGAAACATTAACCCTTTTAATCTTGTAAAAAAAGAATCAGCCATTTTTATTTGATAAGGGATATCAATAACTATTTTTTTCATCTTTTACAACTCCTTCAGAATTTTATATTATTTATATGTTCATTATATTAAACTTAATATTCTTTAGAAAGAACAAGAAACTAAGGAAAAACTAGAATATTAGAGAAAAAGGGAGATAAATACATGGTAATCAGATAAAACGGACAAATATGGACATTTTCAAAACCGCCTATTCGTTTTATATTTATAATATGTTCTTAATATAGAACAATAAACCCAAAGGGGTATAGGAGGAAAAAGAATGAAAATTTTAAAAAGACTATTGAAAGAAGAAGAAGGACAGGGGATGACAGAATACGGGTTGATAGTTGGATTAGTTGTCATTATGGGTGCAGCAGTAAGTCTTTTGTTTAAGACTGAACTTGAAGGACTATTTACAAGAATTAATACTAAGATAGCTGCATTAATACCAACAACATAAGCAATAAAAATAAACAATAAAGATTTGCGCTTAGCCCTGCTTTTCATTTTGGAGAAGCGGGGTTTCCTTTATAACAAAAGGAGGATAAAAATGGTTGATTTTATTTTATTGATTGTACTTTTTACTTGTGTAATTACCGATATTAAATCTAGAAAAATTTTTAATATTGTTACTCTACCTGCTATCATTATCGGTTTTACCTATTCTATAAATTTAAATGGATTCGAAGGCTTTTTATATAGTGGTAAAGGTTTCTTAGTTGGATTTTCTCTTTTATTAATCCCTTTTTTGATGGGAGGAATTGGGGCGGGGGATGTAAAACTCTTAGCTGCTGTTGGGGCACTTAAAGGGACCCAATTCGTGTTCTATAACTTTTTTTATGCGGCAGTAATTGGTGGTGTGATTGCGCTAGTAATAATGCTGCGTCGAGGAGAATTAAAAAGCTTTTTCATAAGGGTGTTTTATTCATTTTTATTTATTAAAGCGAGCGAAGGATCGCTTAATCTGGAAAAGACAGATCTTGCCCCTACAATTCCATATGGGGTTCCTATTGCAATCGGTGCCTTATGCACTTACTTACTGGGGAGGATAATATGAAGTCTGAGAAGGGGCAATCCCTTGTTGAAACAGCTCTTATGGTACCAATTTTGTTATTTTTCTTATTCGGAATTGTTGACTTTGGTAGATTACTTTACACGATATTAACACTGGACCATGCCGGGAGGGAAGCGGCAAGATTGGCAAGTGTTCATTCGTCAAATGCAGTTATAGAGGCTAGAGCAAATTATTACATTACAGGTCTTAAACTAATAAATATATCCCCTCCTGCAGAAGCCAATCGAAAAACCGGTACAGAAGTAGAAATCCAATTGAAATATGATTTTAATTTCATTACACCCTTGGCTGATTCAATAGTTTCTCCAATGGAATTATCTAATACAACAGTAATGAGGGTGGAATAAATATGAAAAAAATTATATTAAACAGATTAAAAAATATATGGAAAAACCAGCAGGGGGCCTCAATGGTTTTTGTTGCTGTAATTTTGATTATAATCTGTGGTATTTCAGCAGTAGTTGTTGATGTAGGAACTGTGTATGTTAAAAAAGGTAATTTACAAAAGACCCTAGATGCCTCAGTCTTAGCTGGTGCGAGTGAACTTATGGCAGGTGATAGTAAAGCAGTAAGTACAGCTATTAGTATTGCTGACAAAAACAAATTAACTTTAACAGCTTCAGATATTAAAACTGGTTCAGACTATATTTCAATAAAGAAAACGGTAAATGCAAGCCTCACCTTTGCTAGAATGTTTGGTGTCGAATCGATTGCAGTACCTGCTTTTGCAAAAGCACAATTTAAAAGTGGTTTTGTAGGAGGAGAGGGGATTGTTCCTGTTGCAATTCCAGCTGATAAGCTCCCTAAATCTGGAGAATCAGGTTATCCTTATCCAGAGTTCCCTATGAACTTTGAATCAGGTAATGGAAATAACTCATCCATAAGTGGGAATTTCGGCTTTTTATCTATAGGTGGTAATGGTGGAAATGTTTTATATAATAACATTTTTAATGGAGTGAATTTGGAAGTTTCAGAGAATATGTATGAATACACAAAAACGGGTTTTAGCTGGGGAAATGTGAGAGATGGATTTAATGATAGAATTATCCGGGATGCTTCAAAATCGTATTGTTCAAATTACGATACTGCTGATAGCTCATGTAGCAGAGTTATTATTGTTCCAATTGTAGAAAGTTTTACTGATATAAATGGGAAAACGATGGTTAAAATAACTGGCTTTGCATCAATTTGGATTTCTTCCATCGATGAGAAAGGTAACCCCAAAAGAGTAAATGCAAGATATATAGAAACAATAACTTTTGGAGAGTTTGGAGATCCGGGAGATGCAAATAATTATCATGTGTTAGGTGTATCTCTAGTTGAATAGATAGCAGAAGGAGGAGGACGATATGAACACAAAAAAGATTTGGATGATCTCATTAATATTAGGTATGGCGGTAGCGGGCTTTTTGTACATAACTATTATTGCAAAAGAAAAAGCATCCACTCCTGCCAGCACGCAAGTTACTCAGGAAAAAGCAGAAGCCAAAGAAGTAAAATCCGATGAACAAAAAGAAAAAGACAAACAAGCAAAAAAAGATAAAGTCCTCAAGAGAGAATTCACCAATCCAATCGTAGATGTAAGCAAAGGAAAACGCGCCATTTCTATCAAGGTTAATCTAGAAACAGGCGTTTCCGGCTATGTTGCCCCAAATTCAATGGTCGACGTGATTGCCTATGAATCAACGAAAGATGAGAAAAAGGATAAAGAATTTAGATCTGCCGTTCTTGTCTTAGAGAATGTGAAGGTCCTTACTTCTGGTCAATCATCTGACAACAAGGAAGGGGCTCTTAAATATGAAACTGTTACGTTGGAAGTCACTCCCGAAGAAGGGGTCGTTCTCAGTTTAGCTTCCAAAGATAAAGATGGATTTTATTTAATGCTAAGAAATACAGAGGATAAACAAACGGGAAAAGCAGGACTAAAGCAAACGAGAGAAGTAATCAAAGAGGGGAGCAGTGATAAGTAATGAGTATAAACTGGGTTTACTTTTATGAAGAAAATGCCCCGCTTGGAGAAATCAAAACCTATCTAGAAAAACAGCAATTTCAATTAACGGCAACTAGTGAAATTGACAGGCTTCATTCACTTTTAAGCAGGAATGATCAGTCTGTATTATTTTTAGTGGCACATACTCAATTTAACATTTATGAACTTTGTCAGGAAATTTCTGCACTATACCCATCTGTTTATATTATCTTGGTTGTGCCTGAAGAAATGGAAAACCTTAAAAAGGCGATGCTAAATGGGGCTTCAGATACACTTCGTTCTACATATAAGCTTGGAGAACTTTCTGAAGCAGTTGCTCATGCGAAGAATTTCATGCATCACCGCTCCAAGATGGAACCTAATTTCCACCATTATAAAAAGGAAAAAGCCCGAGTCATTGCTGTCGCGAGCCCAAAGGGTGGAGTGGGCAGGACGATGCTTACTGTTAATCTAGCAGTTGCCTTTTCTAATATGGGAAAGAAGGTTGCTGTTATTGATGGGAACTTCCAATTTGGTGAAGTGGCTATCTACTATAATATGAAACCGAAAAAAACAATTTATGAATGGGTAAAAGAGGGATATGGCCAAGCCAATTATTCGATTAGCCAATATATGACACTTGTTGATGGTGGGGTCTCGATTCTTGCTGCACCCCCGCGTCCAGAATTCTTTGAAGGTATTTCAGAAAAGCATATCAGAGAGGCTATTGAAGAGACAAAGAAATCTTTTGATATCGTCTTTATTGATATGCCTGTTTATCTATCTGAAATCCACCTAGGATTCCTCGATTTGGCAGATGAGATTTTATTACTTACAACTAACGAAATTTCCGAGCTCAGGTTAAGCCATCTTTATCTTGATACATTAGAGTCAATTAAATTAAAGGATAAAGTAAGCCTTATTCTTAACCGACAAGTAAAAAGCCAAGGGCTCGATGTGAAAAAAATCAAGGAAATTCTCGGAGTAGAGGTCTATTTCACGCTGCCAGAACAAGTAAATGTGGCATCATCCTCGATAAAATCAGGCCAGCCGTTTATGCTTTCGAACCCAAGAAGCCATCTAGGCAAGGCCGTTTGGAAGCTATCTAATCAGCTTTATGAACAAAAAAGTGGTGAGATTAATGAGAGTAAGAAAGCTAAAAAATGGTTCAAGGTAGGAAAGTGAGGCGGGACGGAACATGTCATTATTTAAACGTTATATCGAAGGATCTACGATTACTCTAAACAAGGAGGTTCCAGAGTTTTCCGTTCCGAAGAAGTCGCAGGAATTTTGGGAAATAGAAGCCGAACTTCACAATCACTTGTTAGACGAATTGAAAAAATATCCTGGACAGAGCAAAGAAGCGGAAAAAAGTAAAATCGAGGAACTGGGATCTGCATTCTTTGACCAAGAGGGCGGAAGACTGACGTTTGAAGAAAAGCAAGAAATCTTGCATTACGTTAAGGATGAACTTCTCGCTTATGGACCGATTACCCCACTGTTAGATAATCCCTTAATAAGTGAGGTTATGGTTAACAACTACAATGAGATTTATTATGAAAAAAAAGGCAAGGTTTACCGAAGTGAACTGAATTTTATCGATAACCAGCATGTCATGCGTGTCATCGAACGAATTGTCTCGCCCATCGGTCGTCGGATTGATGAGAGTTCACCAATGGTGGATGCCCGTCTACCTGACGGCTCTCGTGTGAATGCTATTATCCCTCCGCTTGCCTTAAAAGGACCGTGTTTAACGATACGTAAGTTCTCCGATACCCCGTTTACGATAAAAGATTTGGTTCAGTTTGGTACCTTAACGAAGGATATGGCAGATTTTCTAGAGGTTTGTGTTAAATCGAGACTTAATATCTTTATCAGCGGGGGGACAGGATCAGGAAAAACTTCGACGCTAAATGTGTTATCTTCGTTTATTCCCAATGACGACCGAATTGTTACGATTGAGGATGCAGCCGAGCTTAAGCTTGATCAGGAACATATCATTGCACTTGAATCACGGCCCCCAAATATAGAAGGGAAAGGTCAAATTACGATTCGGGATTTAGTCCGTAACGCTCTCAGGATGCGTCCAGACCGAATTGTGGTCGGCGAGGTTCGTGGTGCCGAGGCATTAGATATGCTCCAAGCCATGAATACTGGTCATGACGGTGGTTTGAGTACTGGGCATGCCAATTCTCCTCGTGATATTCTGTCCCGCTTGGAGACGATGGTATTGATGGCGGGTTATGAACTGCCGATTAAGGCAATCCGTGAACAAATTGCCAATGCGATTGATTTAATTGTCCATCAATCAAGAATGAAGGATGGGACAAGGAAAATCACTCATATCACTGAGGTGTTAGGTTTAGAGGGAGAAACAATTGTCCTCCAAGATCTATATCTATATAAGGAATCCGGTATTACTGATGATGGTCGAATGGAAGGGAAATTTACAAGCTCTGGTATTCGTCCAAGGTTCACAGAGCAACTTGAACTAAATGGCTACAAATTACCGGCCTCATGGTTTGTTGGAGAGTGGCAGCAATGAAAATAGTCCTTGAATTGCTGATCATATTTAGTCTTGTCACTGTCTTGATTTTTCTTTTCTTAAGTGGATATTTCCGTAATAAAAGAATGAATAACCGGATGAAAGAATTTTTACCCTCTCCGCAAATGGTTGAAACGAACAATCATCAAGAAAGAGGTTCCTCTTTAATTAAGCGCTTTTTCGGTGCCACAGCGAATATTTTTAAAAATGTTCAATTTAGTGAGAATACTGAGAAAATTTTATTGGAGGCTGGTAGTAAATTAAAGCCTGAAGAGTTCTTTGCAATAAGAATCCTAGTTCCAGCAGGTAGTGGGGTAATCTCGGGCTTAATTGGGCTGCCTTGGTATCTTGTTTTGCTGGTCATAATTATTGGATTCATCCTTCCTATTAATTTGATGAAACGTAAAAGAAGAATTCGGTTGGCAAGGGTAAACTATCAATTAATTGAAGTATTAGGCACGATGGCGAATTCGATGCGGGCAGGCTTCAGTTTCATGCAGGCAATGCAGCTTGTCGGCAAGGAAATACCCGACCCTCTTGGACCAGAATTTGAACGGCTGGTTCGCCAGGCAGGGCTTGGTGTGCCGGTGGATGATGTTTTTGCAGACTTAGTAAAGCGCTTGCCAAATAAAGAATTGGATGTTGTTGTCAGGGCGATTCTTGCTCAAAGGCAGAGTGGCGGTAATTTAGCTGAATTGCTGGAAACGATGGAAGAAACCATTAGAGGCAGGGTGCGTATTTTGGAAGAATTGAAAACCCTGACCGCACAAGGAAGGATGTCCTCATGGATAATTACCTTACTTCCAGTCGCTCTAGGTTTATATTTAGCACTGGTAAACTGGGATTATTTCGCCCCGATGTTGCAGCATCCCTTAGGATGGATGATGATTTTTGTAGGGGCAACCGCAAACATCATCGGTTGGTTAATTATTCAGAAAATTATCCGAATCGAGGTGTAGGGCAATGCTTGATTTGATTTTTATTTTTCTATTAGCTGGGTTTGTGACTACTGTTCTGGCAGGAATCTTGTTAACTGTTTTTAAAAAGCAAATTGCCATCAATGAAAGGGTAATCATGTTTTTGGGTAAACCATCAAAAAAACAATATGAGGACGATTTGAATGATAGGAAGAGAGAAACCATAAGTGGCTTATTTACTAGCTACTGGAAAATGGGAACTGAAAAATTAAATCAGAAGGTGTCTAAGGAAGAGAGAAAAAGACTAGATATGCTGTTACGGGAAGCAGGCTATCCCTTTAAATCGGCGATTGATTTCCGACTTTTTCAAATAGTATTAAGTGTTGGAATGGGCTTGCCTGTTTTCTTCTTTATATTACCTATTTCAGATAACAAAATGCTGACATGGCTGATGATCATTACCATGGCCTTTTTAGGATTCCGACTCCCAGTATTTTACCTTGGGAAAAAGAAGACAGCGAGAATCAAAGCGATTAATCTGTCAATGCCCGACTTTTTTGATACTGTAAACCTGTTGCTTGAGGCCGGGATGGGTCTGGATTTAGCTTTGGCAGAGGTCTCTAAGAAAATAAAGGGTCCACTTGCCGATGAGTTTTTTCAAACCTTGGAGGATATGAAGCTCGGTAAATCTAGAAGGGAAGCCTTTTACGATCTTCGGAAACGTGTCCCATCTGATTCATTCCAGAGTATCATTACCTCGCTCATTCAGGCGGATCAGCTTGGAATAGGAATGGCGAAGGTCTTGGGGAATCTAACGGTACGCGTACGCGAGCAGCGTCGCGAGGCAGCGCGAGAGCAAGCGATGAAAGCACCGGTGAAAATGCTGTTTCCAATGGTATTTTTCATTTTTCCTTCCTTATTTATTGTGATACTTGGTCCATTAGTCATACAGTTGGTTACAAAGGGGCTGGTCGGTTAATTTGACTGGTTTGGGTTACAAAGGAGTGATTTGATGGATGGATATGTACTTAAAAGGTTACGACAAGAAAGGGGCTATTCATTAACCGAACTGGGTAAATTTACCGGAATTTCAAAATCCTACTTAAGCTTGCTTGAAAGAGGAATTCAAAAAAACCCCAGTATTGAAATCATTGAAAAAATAGCCAAAGTGCTCAAAGTCGATATGAATTATTTGATTAAGCCAAAAGAAAATAAAAACCCCTATAGAAGCACATTGAAGTTAGAAATTAGTTTATCTGAGGATGACATGAATAGGAAAAAAATAGAGCAAATTCAGGAATTAATCAGCTTATTAGGAAAAGAAAAAGAGGAGTAAAAACAAAAAAAGCCATTCGAAAGGCTTTTTTTGTTTGGAATAGTTTTGTACTAATTTAAGTAGATATAACCTTTTACCTATATTGTAATAATTTAATAGTTTGGTAACACTTTGGTAAAAATTTCGTCTATAATGGAAAAAGAAATATAAAAAACATCAAAGAGGGATTGATCAATGGGGAACTTTAAAAGCAATTGGTCGAAGGGGACGTTAATTGCCATCATTGGGGTTACTTTTTTGTTTGCGGGGATCTTTGTTAGTAATTATTTTCAAGCGATGGCTGCTGGCAATGATGCTAATAATCACCCAAAAAATGAAGCTACTAATCTGCCAATGAAGAAAAGTGTATCAGCAGAAATGATTGTTCGAAACACAAATGATTTAAAATTGGAAAAAGAAATGATGAGAAAGCAACAAGAGGAAGCCGTGATTTGGAGAAATAAGCAAGAACGAGAGTCAAGTAAGGTGCCAAACCATACTACTACAGATTTAGCTGCGGCACACCCCACCACAACAGATAAAACTACTTCTCAACCATCGACAAAGGAATCCAATGCAACTCCGATTAAACAAAAAAATACACAACCTAACAAAAGTGGGAAGAAAATAGTCTACTTAACATTTGATGATGGTCCAGCAGCTTTTTCCGATCAGATTATCTCACTGCTTGAAAAATATCAATATAAAGCGACATTCTTTATGATTGACGGGAATATACGCAGATATCCAGAATCAGTTAAATTAATGACCAAATCAGGAGAAACGGTTGGATTACATAGTGTATCTCATAGTCAAAAGAAATTTTATAAATCTAAAAAAACAGTACTCAGTGAATTAACCCAAAATCGAAACACATTATTGAAAGTGTCTGGTGTCAATTCCTTTATTATGAGAACACCTTATGGAAGTGCCCCAAACATGACTCCCGAATATAAAAAGGCTGTAAAGCAAAACGGGTATTTAATGTGGGACTGGAATATTGATAGTAAGGATTGGTACTATAAGGATAAACGATATGTCAATAGTGTCATCGCGCAAATTAAACAAAGGAAAGATCATAATGGACCTCTGGTTATCCTTTTACACGAGCGAAAGGAAACACTTGCCCATTTGCCAAAGCTTCTGGATTATTTAAAGAAACAAGGATATGAAGGGAAACCAATTGAAAAGACAACGACACCTGTTCAATTTTAAAATACGACAAAATACCTGCCGATTTGATATAATAACGTTAGGATAAAAAACTTTTTCATGTGAATTTATAGTGAAGATAATGGGGATCGATAAGGGACTATGATGAATAAAATTTTGCAGAGCACAAGTTTCAAGAGAATATCAATCTTTGTCGTCATTGCTATTGCTATCTATGCAATGAAGTCGATGATTAATTTAATCTTACTTACGTTTATATTTGCTTTTTTAATGGATCGCTTAGTGCAATTCATTGAAAGAAAAATACCGCTTAACAGAAGGTTAATTGTTGTGATATCGTATGCGAGTATTGTCGGTCTGCTTTCTTATGGCTTGGTCATGTACCTGCCAATGATTGCAGGCGAAATTACTGCACTAATCAAGCAATTAACTGCTTTCTATACAACGAAGCACGATAATATTGTCCTGAATTACGTCATGAGTCGAATGGAAGAAATAAAAATATCAAGCTATTTAGAGCAAGGCTTTACCTTTGTCTTAAAATACTTTACGGATATTAGTAAAATTGGTCTGCAAATTTTATTAGCCCTGCTAATGAGTTTGTTCTTCCTTTTAGAAAAACCGCGTTTGATTGTGTTTACAAAGAAATTCAGAACCAGTAAGGTTGCACCCATTTACTCTGAAATTGAATTTTTTGCACGGAAATTTGTAGGAACGTTTGGTAAAGTCATTGAAGCGCAGCTAATCATTGCTGTTGTGAATTGCATTTTGACAACCATTTCCCTATGGATATTGGATTTCCCACAGCTTGGCGGGTTATCGATCATGATTTTCATTTTGGGGCTCATTCCAGTCGCTGGTGTCATTATTTCAATCATTCCACTTGCAATCATCGCCTATAGTATCGGCGGTTTGATCAAAGTCCTTTATGTCGGTATTGCCATTATGATTATTCATGGAATTGAGGCGTATATCCTTAATCCAAATTTAATGAGTTCCAAAACAAATCTTCCAGTTTTCTATACATTTATAGTCTTGATTTTCTCCGAGCACTTTTTTGGTGTATGGGGCTTGATCGTCGGAATACCTGTCTTTGTTTTCTTTTTGGACGTATTAGAAGTAACTGAAAGTAAGAAGCGTTAATAAAAAGCCCATTTTTGGGCTTTTTTGTTTATACTAAAAGTATAAACCAGTAAGGAGGATGTCATTTTGAGTGAATGCAAATTAGATCATACCCATGAAGATGTAAAGAGTAAATACGAATCGATTGCCGCTTTTTTGCCTGAGGATTTGAAGCCATTATTTGTTCAATTCTTTGAAAAAGAACATACCCAGGACCTTTTAAACGAGGTGTTCCATTTGCTAAAAAAATACGATTTAGCTACAAAAGAGGAACAAGCTACTAGAAACAACCGCTTATATTTGGTGCTGAAAAACGTATAAGTATCGGGGCCCTTAAAAATGGGGCCTTATTTATTTTTCTTTTTTATAATGAAAAGGGTTTTTTTTGAAAATATTAAAAATAGCAAAGTTTTTTAAAGAAAAGAGGATACGATGGGAGAATTATTTCAATTATTAAAACGTGGCAATAAATCGGCCATGCTGGCAGCTATCATTAATACAATTATTTCGATTATTAAAGGTGTAGCTTTTATGTACACAGGCAATGTGGCGATGTTTGCTGAAACAATGCACAGTCTAGGCGATGCGGCTAACCAGTTTTTTGTATTTGTCGGTTCCGCTTTAAGTAAGAAGGCACCGACGGAAAAATATCCAAATGGGTTTGGCCGATTAGTAAACTTGGTGCTTTTGGGTGCGGTGCTGATTGTCGGAATTATGGCTTTTGAAACCATTAAAGAGGGATACCACCATGTGATTCATCCAACGGAGTCTGGTGGTTTTGCAATTAATATTATTGTGTTAGCCGTAGCGACACTTCTAGAAACCTTTGTCTTGTTTAAAGCAATGAAAGAGATTTTACATGATATTGAGATAGAAGCAAGCGGACTTCAAGTGTTTACGAAAAGTATGGCCAATTTGGGGAGAGCAAAACCGGCGACAAAGCTGGTTTTCATGGAGGATCTTGTCGCAACCTTAGGAGGCTTATTAGCGATAATTGCCGTCGTCATTTCTCGCTTTACAGACTTCCATCAAATCGAGGGGCTCGCCTCAATGCTTATTGGAGCCATGATGTTCTTTGTGGTTGGCAGGGTATTTTTGGACAATGCGGCTGGAGTTCTTGGACAAGCAGATGAAGAAATGGAAAATAAGATTGGTGTCATGGTAATGGAAGATCCTGATGTAAAGGATATTCAAGGGATCACCGTTATTAAGGAAGGGGAGGACTTGCATGTCGAACTAGAAATCGAAGTCGACCCGAAATTAACGGTAGCTGCAGCGGATGATATTAAAGACCGTTTACACGAAAAAATTATGGCCGAAAAAGGTGTCGTCGATGTCACGATTGAGTTTGATGAAGAAGACGAAGTCATGTCGTGGAAGGCACGCACTGAGTCAAACGTAGATTAGAGAATGCCTTTTATAGAAGCAACTTGGAAGACTTCTCTCTTGATGGATGAATAAAGCGCTTTTTAAGTGGAAATCTATTCTTATGAGCGATTTAGGAGGTAGGGTAGGATGGAACACAAAATACGGTTGACCAGTGCGGAAATCGGTGGATTATGGGCTATCTATATTCAGGAGAATATGTCTGTTTGTTTACTTACCTATTTTCTTCATCACAATCAAGATGAAGAAATTAAAAAAATTCTCCAACAAGCCTATGAGATTTCTGACGGGCATGTCCGGGGGGTCACGGCTATTTTAAATGACGAAGGTTTCCCTATCCCTGATGGATTTTCAGAAAAGGATCTTAATTTATCAGCACCGCCATTATTTTATGATATGTTTGGCCTCAGTTTCGTTTATTCAATGAGCCGAATGAGTATGATTAACACAGGCTTTATAACGGTAAATGTGGCAAGAAAAGATGTGATGGATTTTTTTGTTACGATGGTCCAGCAAACCTCGATGTTATATCAGCAATCAACTAACCTTATGCTTTCGAAGGGAATTTATGACCGTCCGCCAATGATACCCTATCCAAAAGAAGTAGAATATATTGAAAAATTGTCTTATTTAAGTGGGTTCGGGAAAAAAAGGCCGATAAACGTAGCTGAAATTACAGAAATCTTTTTTAATACGGAGCGGAATTATTTTTCAGTCCTCCTATGTACGGGGTTACTTCAAGTGGTTACAGACAAGGAGATACATAATTATATTGAGGAAGGCAAGAAAATTTCTGAAAAGCAAATTAGAACCTTCAATGATATTCTAATGAAAGAGGAACTACTTGGGAATATATCAACAAGTATGGAAGTGACGGATTCAACGGTTTCGCCTTTTTCCAATCGACTTGTAGTCACGCTTTTCCATTCACTGAACGCAATTGATATCGCGCTTATCGGCCATGCGTTATCATTATCCATGAGATCAGACCTATCTGCTTATTATCAAAAGTACATTTTAGATATTTTGGTTTATTCGGCTAAGGGGTTTGACCTAATGGTCGACCGTGGCTGGGCCCAGTTGCCACCACATGCGCCAAGTCGAAGGGATCTACAGAAATTGTAAGGTTCGCGAATCATTTCGCGAACCTTTTCTGTGCTATTCCCAAGGTTTATGTACTGTCAGCACGCTTGCCAGTTCTTTGCTGCTTTTTCTGTGGACTTTCCGTTTTTCGGCTCGTTCTTTTCCTGTTTCATACAGCTTTTTTTCCTCTTCGGTTTCCGGGACGATTCCTGGGACTTTGGTTGGTTTTCCATTTTGATCCAATGCCACAAAGGTTAAAAAAGCAGTTGCGGCAATTTTTCGGTCGCCGGACATTAGATTCTCGGCAATCACCTTGACGAAGATTTCCATCGAAGACGTTCCTGTTGACGAAACATATGTCTCGATGCATACCGAATCCTTCGGGGTAATCGGGCTAAGAAAGTCGACCGAATCAATCGAAGCGGTGACACATTCTGCTCTGGAATGTCTGACTGCCGAAATTGACGCAATCATATCAATATCACTAATTAACTTTCCACCGAATAAGGTATTATGGTTATTTACATCATTTGGAAAAATCCTGCTCGTTCTGACGACGCGAGATTCATTACATGTTTTTGTTTCCATCCAATCCCTCCAAGAACCGTTTCTTATAATTTACCCAGTTCACTAACTTTCTTGTCTTTTTAGTGAAATTGAGTCATTTGTGGTACATTATTTACTATATCAATTGTTTGTCAGGAGGAACACTAAATGGGATTACAAGAACAGATCATGAAGGAGTTAAATATTAATCCGACTATTCAACCACAAGGAGAAATTCGGAAACGGATTGATTTTTTGAAAAATTACATAGTTAAAACAAAGGCAAAGGGCTTTGTTTTGGGGATTAGTGGGGGTCAAGACTCTACTCTTGCAGGCCGCCTCGCTCAACTGGCGGTAGAGGAGCTGCGGGGCGAAGGAGTAGATGCTTTATTTATTGCTGTTCGTCTTCCTTACGGAGTCCAGCAGGATGAGGAAGATGCTAAGCGGTCATTAGCTTTTATCCGTGCCGACCGAGAGACGGCCTTTAATATCAAATCAGCGGTAGATAATGTTCAAATAGAATATGATGCCAGTTATCAAGGGGGACCATTAAGCGATTATCAAAAAGGAAATGTAAAAGCAAGGATGAGAATGATTGCTCAATATGCGATTGGCGGTATGGAAGGACTTCTTGTGATTGGGACGGATCATGCTGCCGAGGCAGTAACTGGCTTTTATACCAAATATGGCGATGGAGGGGCTGACATCCTTCCGCTTAGCGGCTTAACGAAGCGGCAGGGGAAAGCCTTGTTAAAAGAATTAGGTGCAGATGAACGATTGTATTTAAAAATTCCAACGGCAGACTTACTTGACCAAAAACCCGGCCAAGCCGATGAAACCGAATTAGGCATTACCTATGATGAACTTGATGACTATCTTGAAGGAAAGCCGGTATCAAAAGAGGTTGCAGGGAAAATTGAACAGCGTTATCTGCTGACAGAACATAAACGCCAGCTTCCGGCTACCATGTTTGATGAATGGTGGAAGTAATAAGAAATTTCCAAGAGATTGCCTAGTGCAGTCTCTTTTTGGTTAAAAGTTAAAGGAAATAATTTCAAAAAATTCATAAAAAGTCTATATTTATTCAGATTATTAAGAGCAATCAGCTTTTATAATGAAATAAACAAATATTTCTTTATAAAGGGGGGTGGAATGGTTTGAAATCGAATTTAACAGAGGGGAAATTCCTTATTTACTCAACATTTGCAGTGCTTCTCCTGATGGCTATCCATATTTTCCAACCTCAAATATACGCCATTTACAATCCTAAAAATTACGTTGGTTTCCATACACTTCTAGAGTCTTTCAGTATTTCCATTTCAGCTGCCATCATGTTATATGGGCTAAAACAATTTGGAGTGACAAGGTCCAGTCGGATGCTTCTCATGGTAATTACGTTTTTTTTAGTTGGGACCCTTGATTTGCTTCACACCTTATCCTTCAAAAGTATGCCCTATTTTATTACGGAAAGTTCCATTGCAAAAGCGACCTGGTTTTGGATTTCCGCTAGGTTCTTTCAGGCTCTATTCATATTTTTAATCCTGCTGATTCCGGAGCGGAAATTAACAAGGGATTACCGAGTGGCGGCCATTATCTTAGGCTATATTATTACAGGTTCCATCGCATTCATTGTTATTCAATATGAAAATAATCTTCCGTTGCTTGTTGTGGAGGGAAAAGGAACTACTTATTTAAAAAATGGAATCGAGTATGTGGTAAGTATCATTCAATTCGGTTCATTACTTCTTACTTTATATCAATACCATGTAGAAAAAAGTGAAGAAAAATTAGCGATGGCCCTGGCCATAGTTTTTCTGTTATTAACAGAATTAGTTTTTACTATCTACCAGAGTGTATTTGATTTAGATAATTTCACAGGGCATATTTTTAAAGCACTTGGTTTCTTTTTCATCCTTAAAAGCTTCTATTTTGCACCCGAGAAGGATAAAAGCGCCCAAAATGAACAGGGGACCAACAAGCTATTAAATGAACTTCCCGGCTTTATTTTTACAGCAGTTAAAAAAGGAAGTGATTTTATTGTAACGGTTATCGAAGGTGATTTGCTTCATCAACTGGGGTTAAATCATGAAGAACTGGTGAAAAGACCGCTAACAGAGATTTTCTCGCCGAAAAGCGGAACCTTGAATGATTATTGTCATCTTGCCTTTCGCCTCCAAGAAAGCCTCCGTTTTGAAATGGATTTCATGGAAAAGTCTTTACTTATTTCCATTAAACCAACTCTTGAAGATGGACAAAATGAGACTATAATAGGAACTGTTATCGATATGACGGGAGTCCATCACTTTCCCATTCCCAATAAAAATGAAAAACTAGACACGAGAAATGTTCAAAAAGTAGTCATGTAATCCATCTCTAACGGTTACAGGCTTCTTTTTTTTGTTTTAACACCCTAATACTTTATCATAATAAAATTTATCATTGACATAACCCGAAACGGGTCATATATTTAATGAGGTAATTTTATATTTATTCAATAGATAACTTAAAAAAGTATTATTTTAAAATCAATAATTCATCAATAGAGCGAGGGATTACACCATGGGGAACACAAATAAATTAGGATTTTGGGTGTTAACTGCACTAGTTGTCGGAAACATGGTCGGTTCAGGAATTTTCATGCTGCCAAGCTCATTATCGGAAGCTGCAAGTCCGGCGGGAGTCATTTCAGCCTGGCTTATCACAGGACTCGGTGTGTTAATGACAGCCCTTGTGTTTGGTAACCTTGCAATTCGCAAGCCAAACATAACAGGCGGTCCACAAATTTATGCAAAAGAACTGTTTAAACACGGTTCTCATGCCTCTACCCTATCCGGCTTTATGTCATCGTGGGGTTATTGGATCGGTAACCTTGCAGGAAATGTGGCGATGATCACAACTTTTGCGGGATATTTATCTACCTTTTTCCCGATTCTAACAAGCCAGGCAGATTGGTTTACGGTTGGTGGTTTTACTCTTAAGGTCGGAAATGGATTAACCTTTTTAGTTTGTTCCGTACTGCTATGGGGTACTCACTTTATCATCCTGCGTGGGATGGAAAGTGCCGGAAAGCTCAATTTCGCTGCCACTGCTGCAAAAATTGCCGGGTTTATTATCTTTATAATTGTCGGGTTATTTGCGTTTGAAAAAAGCAATATTCTTCCGTTTATGGCGGTTAGAATGGATGAAGCAGGTCATGCAATCGGTATGTTGAGTCAAATTAATGGTGCAGCCGTGAATACATTATGGGCATTTATTGGTGTAGAATCTGCCGTTGTGTTTGCATCCCGTGCCAGAAAACAAACAGATGTAAAACGAGCGACCATACTGGGCTTATTTATTGCACTTGGGATTTATGTTGGAATCAGCACACTGGTCATGGGGATGTTAGACCAAAACACCCTTATGCACTCAGATAAACCGCTAATTGATGCAATTTCATCTGTATTAGGTCCAATTGCAGGAAAAGTTTTAGCAGGAATTGGTTTAATCAGTTTATTTGGTTCCACTATTGGTTGGTTAATGTTAAGTGCAGAAGTCCCCTATCAAGCTGCGAAACAGGGCTTATTCCTGCCTTCTTTCAAAAAAGAAAACAAAAAGGGCCTGCCATTGTTTTCGATGATAGTTTCAAATGGTTTAGGACAACTGTTTATCTTTTCAACCGTTTCAAAATCCATTTCTGATGCTTTTGGATTCGTTATTGTCATCGCAACGTTATCATATTTAGTGCCGTATTTTATCTCTTCAGTCTATCAGCTGAAATTAGTTGTTACAGGGGATACGTATAAAGGGGATCGTTCCAGGGTTACTGATGGAATTATTGCCGGACTGTCCACTATTTATTCAGTTTGGGTGATTATTGCAGGAACGGCCGATATTAATACGTTCACCTACGGAATGATGTTGATTGCGAGCGGAATCCTCTTTTATGGACCGCTTTGGAGAAGAAAAAAGGCAGACAAATTGGCAGAAAAGAAAGCTTTACCAGCATAATAATTTTTTTACCTATCAGAATTTCTCTGATAGGTTTTTATTTTAATAAATGGGTAAAATAAAATTGATTTCGATCACAACAATCCCATTGCAGATGTTGAACTGTTTAAACAAATTAAATCCGATAAAAACAATCAGAACTAGGAGGTTCCACCAGTGAAAAAACTAACAATTATTTTTGCACTATTATTAAGCTTAATGGTTGTGCTAGCAGCATGCGGCAAGGATAACACCGATAAAGATAAGAAGGAAACGGATAACAAAACTGCTAAAAAGGCAGATGATTTATTGAAATCGATAAAAGATAAAGGAACGCTGTTAATTGGCACAGAAGGTACCTATCCTCCCTTTACTTTCCATGATACAAGTGGCAATTTAACTGGATTTGATGTGGATCTTGCGACTGAGGTGGCTAAACGAATCGGGGTTAAACCTGATTTTAAAGAAACCCAGTGGGATGCAATGTTTGCCGGATTAGATGCGAAGCGTTTTGATATGATTGCTAACGAAGTTGGGATCCGTCCAGATCGTCAGAAAAAATATGATTTCTCAGACCCATATATTACTTCAGCAGGTGTCCTGATTGCCCATAAAGATAATGATAAAGTGAAAGCATTTGAAGATATTAAAGGATTAAATGCAGCTCAATCCATGACAAGTAATTACGCAGATATGGCAAAGAAATATGGAGCTAAGATTGTAGGAGTGGATGGTTTCCAGCAAGCAGTTGAGCTTCTTGCTCAAAAACGTGTCGATGTAACGATTAACGATAAGCTTTCATTTTTAGATTATAAAAAGCAAAAGCCAGATGCGCCAATTAAAGTTGTCGCAACCGCAAATGATGCTTCTTCAAGCGGCTTTATGTTTAGAAAGAAAAGCGACACGCTTGTGGACGAAGTAAATAAAGCGCTAAAAGAAATCGTCGATGATGGTACCTACAAAAAAATCTCCGAGAAATGGTTTGGTGAAGATGTACTTAAGTAGTATTTTTGCTGATCCGGAAAGAATGGACAGGTTAATTGAGATTGCAAAGACTTCCCTCCGGCCGCTGCTGGAGGGTGCTGTTATGAATACCATTCCATTAACAATTATTTCGTTTATCATTGGGATTATTCTGGCGGTGTTAACAGCCCTTGCCCGAATTTCTCAAGTGAAATTCTTTCAGGGGATTGCCAGATTTTATGTTTCGGCGATTCGCGGAACGCCATTGCTTGTTCAGTTATTCATTATTTTCTATGGACTCCCTAATATCGGAGTTACCTTGGATCCATTTATTTCCGCAGTAATTGGTTTTTCGCTGAGTGTTGGAGCCTATGCTTCAGAAATTATTCGAGCTGCGATTATCTCCATTCCTAAGGGGCAGTGGGAAGCTGCATATTCGATCGGAATGACCTATACCCAGGCGTTAAAAAGAATCATTCTTCCGCAAGCTGCAAGAGTATCCATACCGCCATTATCGAATTCATTTATCAGTCTTGTAAAAGACACTTCTCTTGCGTCAGTTGTCCTTGTAACTGAGATGTTTCGCCGGGCCCAAGAAATTGCTTCAACCACCTATGAGTTTTTATTGGTATACGTAGAGGCAGCACTTCTTTATTGGGTCATTTGCTTTTTCCTATCGATTTTGCAAGGATATTTGGAAAAAAGAATGGACCGGTACACGTCTTAATGAGGGAGTTTTACGATGATTTCAATTAAAGGATTATATAAGCAATTTGGTCAATTAGAGGTATTAAAAGGGATTGACCTTGTTGTTGAAAAAGGAAAAGTGGTCGTTGTCATCGGTCCGTCGGGTTCCGGTAAGACCACGATGCTCCGCTGTTTGAACGTATTGGAACCCCCTACAAAAGGTGTGATTTCCATTGAAGGTCAAAGTTTGGATTTTTCTATAAATGTACCGAGAAAACAAATTGCCTCGTTCCGGCGTTTAACTGGAATGGTTTTTCAAAGCTATAATCTCTTTCCTCACAAAACTGCTCTTCAAAACATCATGGAAGGACCAATTATTGTAAAAGGTGAGAGTAAAGAATCGGCAAGGAAAAAAGCGCAGGCTTTACTTGAAAAAGTGGGCCTTGGTGATAAAGTGGATTACTTTCCCGCCCAGCTTTCCGGCGGTCAGCAGCAACGTGTCGGCATTGCACGGGCACTGGCCATGGAGCCTGAAGTGATGCTCTTTGATGAGCCGACGTCTGCACTGGACCCGGAGCTGGTTGGTGAAGTATTGAAAGTCATGAAGGACCTTGCCAGTGAAGGCATGACGATGATTGTTGTGACCCATGAAATGCGCTTTGCCCGCGAAGCAGCCGATGAAGTGATATTCATGGATCAAGGTGTGATTGTCGAAAGGAACAAGCCTGATGAGATTTTTACCCATCCAAAAGAAGAACGAACAAGGAAGTTCTTGAATATGATTCAATAGGGTGTTGTAGCCATGTGCTATGGCACTTTTTGTTTTTTAAAGCATGTTTTCGCAAAGAATATTGTTAAAATAATCATATTTTGTGTAAAATTACACCAAGATAGTTGGACTTTAATGAGACTTGTCCCTTCAATGGGCGAATTTTTAAGTCTAATGGGCGAATTTAGGGTTTTTATGGGCGAATTTTAGTGTCCAATGGGCTAATCTAGATTTTTACGGGCGAATCTAAAAAAACACAACCTTTTGGAAATGAGCGTTTCTAAAAGATCTTAGTTTTAAGGTAAAAAGTCATAATTTCTCCTTATTAGCACGGCAGGATTTCGACAAGTTTTATCGAAATATTGTATAAATAAGGTAAAAATTTAGAAAAAAGTGAAACTTTTCCATAATTTAATCGTAAATAAGTTATATACATAGGAAAGGACAGATGCTTATGGAACCTTTCAGCATTCCTTTAGAAACGATTTATTTATATGGGTTAATCATTTCTGGAATATTAACCTTTATTTATGTCTGTTTTGCCGATGTCTTTCATTTTCACGGGCCTGGAGACGGACTCGATTTTCTTAACCCTGTCCTAATCTTTGCGTTCGTGACAATTCTGTCTGCAAGTGGATATTTATTTGAGCGGCTTTCATCCATTCATTATTTACTCATTCTAGGTATTTCAGCTGTTGCAGCTTTGGTCGTTGTGACGTTATTAAATGTCTTTGTTCTCGTGCCATTGTCTGGTGCGGAGGAATCACTGGTTTATAAAGAATCGGATTTACAGGGAAGGGTTGGAAAGGTAATTACCTCGATTCCGGCCGATGGCTTTGGCGAGGTCATGATTGATAGTATAAGCGGAAGAATTGCGAAACCGGCATTAAGCTTTGATGGGGACTCGATTCCCAATGGGACGAGTGTCCTTGTGGTCCAGGTGAAAAATGGGGTTCTAGAAGTAACGGTTCATCATCAATTAGAGAGTTTTTTATAGGAGGTTTTTAGGAGATGGATTTTAATATTATTTGGGTGATTATCGGAATGGTTATTCTTATTTTGGTTGCATTAATTGGCGTTTTTATTACAAAATACAGAACAGCCGGGCCGGATGAGGCGTTGATTGTGACAGGAAGCTTTCTGGGCAACGGGAATGTCCACGTTGACGAATCCGGTAACAAAATCAAAATTATCCGCGGCGGCGGTACGTTTATTTTACCAGTCTTCCAACAAGCAAAACCGCTAAGCTTGCTATCTAGTAAACTGGAAGTAACGACTCCAGAGGTCTATACCGAGCAAGGTGTGCCCGTCATGGCCGATGGGGTAGCAATTATTAAAATCGGCGGCTCAATCAGTGAAATTGCGACTGCTGCTGAGCAGTATCTTGGAAAGCCGAAGGAAGACCGCGAAAGTGAGGCCCGGGAAGTGCTTGAAGGCCACTTGCGTTCGATTCTTGGCTCGATGACCGTTGAAGAAATCTATAAAAACCGCGATAAATTTTCACAAGAGGTTCAAAGGGTTGCCTCGCAGGACTTGGCTAAAATGGGCTTAGTGATCGTTTCATTTACAATTAAGGATGTCCGTGATAAAAATGGTTATCTTGAATCCCTTGGTAAACCGCGGATTGCGCAAGTAAAACGGGATGCTGATATTGCCACAGCTGAAGCAGATAAAGAAACCCGAATTAAAAAAGCAGAAGCTTCTAAGGAAGCCAAGCGGAATGAATTAGAACGGGCAACAGAAATTGCCGAAGCGGAAAAAATCAATCTATTGAAAATTGCCGAATACCGCCGTGAACAAGATGTTGCCAAAGCACGTGCTGACCAAGCCTACGACCTTGAAAGCGCACGTTCAAAGCAAGAAGTAATGGAACAGGAAATGCAAATTAAAATTATTGAAAGACAGAAACAAATTGAATTGGAAGAAAAAGAAATTCAGCGCCGCGAGCGCCAATACGATTCGGAAGTAAAGAAAAAGGCGGATGCCGACCGTTATTCTGTCGAGCAATCTGCGGCCGCTAATAAGGCCAAGGAAATGGCAGAAGCCGAAGCGAATAAATATCGAATTGAAGCAATGGCGAAAGCGGAAGCTGAGCGGATTCGTTTGGATGGCCTGGCGAAAGCAGAAGCACAAAAGGCCCAGGGTTCGACAGAAGCAGAAATTATTCGCCTCAAAGGGTTAGCAGAAGCTGAAGCGAAAGAAAAAATCGCCGAAGCGTTTGAGCAATTCGGTCAAGCGGCCATCCTCGACATGGTCATCAAAATGCTGCCTGAATACGCGAAGCAAGTCGCAGCCCCATTATCCAATATTGATAAAATTACCGTTGTCGATACGGGCGGTTCTAGTGAGAATGGCGGTGCCAATAAAATCACCAGTTATGCAACCAATTTAATGGCTAGCCTCCAAGAATCATTAAAGGCCTCAAGTGGAATAGATGTCAAAGAATTAATCGAAAACTACTCCGGTAAGTCGAATGTCAGAAAGAGCATTGAGGAATTGACAGACGAAGTGAAGAAAAAAGTAGAATAAATAAGAGAAATCCTTATCGGCAATCGATAAGGATTTTTTCAATCCTCACTTTTTTTACTAAAATGGTAGTTTTCAAGTAGGTAAAAAGACTTAAATTTAGGGTTGCGAAGTAATTTTCTTTCGCAATAAATTGACAAAAAAAGCAGTTTCTACGTAACTTAATTCTTTTGGAATGGATGTAGGTTAGGTCTAAATATATAAGTTTTTGATGAAATAAGTAAAAGGTCGGTAGATTATCTGAAAAAGATGTCTAATCATTAGTATATTTAAACCATTTACAATATTTAGAAGAATTAGTAGAATTAAAATCAGACTCTTCAGAAAATATTCGACACCATATTAATAATTAGGGGGCTACATAGTTGAAGAAGAAAAGCGGCTTAAAGGTCTTTTCCAGCGTCGCGGCTACTACTCTACTAGCGACGACATTATTCGCAGGTACTTTTGCTGGGCCGAAAGTATCACCGGTATTGGCCAAACAAGTATCTGCGGCAGAATCTGCTCCATTTGACCTGAATATTATTGATCAGGACAGGCTGGCAAAAGCATTACAGGAAAGAGGTCTAATTTCTAAGAATGCTAGTCAGGCAGAAGTAACAAAAGCAGTAAAAGCTTATATCCAAAAGAAGCAAGGTGAAAAGCCTGGCAAAACTGACAAAGCTCTGACTAAGGAACAAAAGGCTTTTGACAAAAAAGCAAAAGACTTCGTTACAAAGCAAAAGGACAAGCTTACACAACAAATTCAAAAAGGACACGAAAACTTTAAAAAAGGCAAGCCAACGGGCGCCGTAAAAGTGGATTCTGCTAAACAAGCAACCTATAACGGAGCTGTCCGTGAGGATAAAGTGCTTGTATTACTAGTAGAGTATTCAGATTTTAAACACAATAATATTGATCAAGAACCGGGTTATATGTATGCAGACAACTTTAACAAAGAGCATTATGAAAAGATGCTATTTGGTGATGAAGATTTCACCCTTTTCAATGGAGATAAAGTAAAGACCTTCAAACAATATTATGAAGAGCAGTCTGGTGGCAGCTATACTGTAGATGGTACAGTTACTGATTGGTTGACAGTACCAGGTACAGCAAAAGAGTATGGGGATGATAATCCAGAAGGTGGTCATGACAACCTAGCACCAAAGGGTCCTCGTAATCTTGTAGCCGATTCCTTAAAAGCTGCAGTTGCATCGGGACTTGATTTGTCTAATTTCGATGAATTTGACCAATATGATATGGACGGAGACGGCAATCAAAACGAGCCTGACGGATTGGTTGATCACTTGATGGTTCTTCATGCAGGTGTGGGTCAGGAAGCTGGCGGCGGAAAGCTTGGGGATGATGCGATCTGGTCTCACCGCTGGGATTTAGGTGGAGTTTACGCGATTCCTAATACTACTGCAAAGGTAGATTATTGGGGCGGCAAGATGGGGGCATTTGACTACACAATCGAACCAGAAGATGGTGCAGTCGGTGTATTTGCGCACGAATTTGGCCACGACTTAGGTGCTCCAGATGAGTATGATACACAATATTCAGGTCATGGTGATACGGTTGAACAATGGTCGATCATGAGTGGAGGCAGCTGGAGTGGACATATTGCTGGTACCCAGCCGCCAAGCTTCTCACCACAAGTAAAAGAATTTTACCAGAAAACAATCGGTGGTAACTGGGCAAATATTACCGAAGTAAGCTATGCAGATATCGATAAAAATGGCCTTGCAGCTGTTGTTGACCAAAGTGTTACAAAATCTAAGAACCCTGGTATCGTTAAGGTAAACCTTCCTGAAAAGAAAGTCCCTGGTATTGCTCCAGCATTTGGTGCAAAGTACTATTACAGTACGAAAGGTGATAGCCTTGATACGGTACTAGAAACACCAGTGTTTGACTTAACAGGTGCTACCTCAGCTAAGTTCGATTACAAACAATGGTATGAAGTTGAAACTGACTATGACTACCTATATGTAGATGCATATGTTGAAGGGGTTGAAAAACCAGTATCACTTGACGTTATTGGTGATGAGAACACTGCAGGTGGTTTGGAAACATCACAAGGCAAGTGGTTAGATAAGTCCCTTGACTTAAGCCAATTTGCAGGCAAAAAAGTGAAACTTGTTTTTGAATATGTAACTGACGGCGGACTAGCTCCAAATGGTTTCGCTATGGATAACCTGCAATTAACAGTAGATGGCAACGTGACATTCTCTGATGATGCAGAAGGAACGGCGAAAGTTACATTAAACGGTTTCGAAGTATCTGACGGCTGGATTAAAAAGCCACACTACTATTACCTTGAGTGGAGAAACTATGCTGGCTCTGATACAGCCTTGCAATTCTCACGCGGTGTTAAGTATAATACTGGTTTAGTAGTTTGGTATGGGGATGATACGTTTACAGATAACTGGACAGGAATTCACCCAGGTGAAGGCTTCCTAAGCGTAGTCGATGCGCATCCTGAAGCGATCATTGGTACATTAAAAGGCCAGCCATCTATCAATCAAAGTGTAAGATATCAGGTTGCTGATGCAGCGTTCTCATTAGATAAGGCACCTGCATGGTATATTGATTCACCGTCTCGTGGAATCTATGATTACAAAGGCCTACCAGGCGTAATTGAATTTGATTCTACAAAGACATACATTAACACAGTAATTCCTGATGCCGGAGTTAAAGTTCCAGCTCAGTACCCACTTAAGTTCCAAGTTATCGGCGAAGCGAAAGACAACTCCGCTGGTGCCGTTTGGATCCATAAGTAAAATATGATTTATAAATAAAAAGGGAAAGACACTGTGTAAGTCTGGTGTCTTTCCCTTTTTTGCGGTTTACAAAATGATCTCAAATTCTGTCCCATGATTCGGGCTGCTTTTTACCGTAATTGTCCCTTTGTGGGCCTCCACCAATTGTTTCACAATTGCCAGCCCCAGTCCTGTTCCACCGAGCGCACGAGTTCTGGATTTATCAACCCGGTAAAATCGTTCAAATATTCGTGGTAAATCCTCTTCCGGAATGCCCTTTCCTTCATCTTTTAACGTCATATGAATCCTTTCGTTTACCAAAGCTACATCGATGAAAATGCTTGTATTTGGTTCCGAATATTTCCGCGCATTATCAAGCAGGTTTACGATTACTTGCTCAAAGCGCACGGGGTCAATTTGTGCATGGAGACCATTCGGGCATTCAAGGTGGAGAACCATACGATTCTCCTGAAGAGCGGGTGAAACTTTTTCAATCATCATTTCAAAATAAGGTAATAAATGAATCTCCTCTTTTTCAATTGAGAAAGTATTTTCATCCATTTTTGCGAGATTAAATAATTCCTTCACAAGTGTCGCCAGCTTACCGGTTTCTTCAACAATAATTCCTAAATATTTATCTCTGTCCTCACTGTTTGTTTCCTGACGGCGGGCAATGTCAGCATAGCCCTTAATATAAGTCAGCGGCGTGCGGAGTTCATGAGAGATGCTTGCTAGAAACTCATTCCGATCATTTTTCAAAATTTCCAAATCACTTGCTAACACCTTAATGGATTCTCCGAGCTCGCCGATTTCGTCTGTGCCAAGCTTTGGCAAGGATACAGTGAAATCCCCCTTGCTGATCCGTTTCGTTGCTTCACTCATTTGAATAAGCGGGTGCGTGACAAACCTTGTCAAAAAGACAATAATAATAATCATAAACAGAACAGAAAGCAGACCGGCAATCAGGAAATGCTGGTTAAGTCCTGAAATCAACTCTTTAATTTTTTGTGTAGTTTGGAACATATAGACATAACCTGTAATTTTCTTATCAACAGTTACTGGACTGATGGAGGCGATATAGGGAGCATTTTTCCAGTCATCTTCTAAGATTAATCCCTCATGTGGAATATTTTTCGGGACTGCTTTTATGATTTTTTTCATTTCATCTGTCACCTTATTGGATGACATAAAGATCGTTCCATCTGGCTTGGTTAAGACGACTTGCATATCCGTACTTGCTTCCATCATCGCGATGTGTCTGATCGTATCATTATGGAAAGATGCTTCAAGGATCTCGCTGTGATTATTCCCACGTGTCTGAAGCGAAAATAGCTCTTCATGAACCCTGGAATGAATGATATTATTATGCAAGAAAAACATCGAAATACATTCTAAGATAAATATTGCCATAAAAAATAGTCCAGCTATTTTAACAGATATTTTATTCATATCAACATACACCTCACTCCTTTAAGCATACATTATAGTTTGCCGCAGGAGTGCCTCATTTTGTATCAATTTTTTTAAAAAAGCTGGTGCCTGACACCTTTTCCCCCCAAAAAAATAGGCGCCCCATCGACCGGGACGCCTGAACTATATAAAAAAGAGAGGTTAAATTTGGGATGAGTAAGATGGTTGGGTACCAAATACTGCATCAATGAGGTAATAATAAAAACTTGGGAGTCCTTTTAGTTATTACCTCATTCCTAACTACACTCACATCTTACCGAGAAAGATTGAAGATGTTATGAAGAACTTGTGGTGAATTTGTGAAGTTACAAACATCACAGACTTGAAATGATATAGTTATTGTGTGGGGAGTGGTAAAAATGAAGATATTATTAGTAGACGATGAACGTAGAATCATAGAAGTTCTTGAAGCCTATTTAGTACGAGAAGGCTATGAAATTCATAGCGCCGATAATGGAATCGATGCCTTGAAAAAAGTAAAATCACTAAACCCTGACCTAATTATATTAGATTTAATGCTGCCTGACATTTCCGGTGAAGAAGTTTGCCGCCTAGTTCGTAAAGAATCAGACGTACCCATTCTCATGCTGACCGCTAAGTCAGCTGAAGATGACCGCATCAACGGGATCGTCATGGGAGCAGATGATTATTTAACCAAGCCGTTCAGCCCGCGCGAAGTCGTTGTTCGCGTTCAAGCTATTTTAAGACGTGTGAAGAAGACGGAGAAAGTGGAACGACTTGAATTCAATCGCAAAAAGCTTGTCATCGACTTAATAAAAAAAGAAGTAACCGTTAACGGAGCCTACATTACCTTAACACCTATTGAATATAAGCTGTTAACCAATATGGCTGTGAATCCAGGCCGGGTTTACAGCCGGATGGATCTGCTTGAAAAGATTCAGGATGAAGGCATGTATTATGAAGGCTATGAACGCAGTGTGGATACCCATATCAAAAATCTTCGAAAAAAAATTGAGATGGATTCACGGCAGCCGGATTTTATCGTGACAGTTTTCGGAATGGGTTACAAATTTGGAGGGGTATTAGATGCTGCAAACGCTCCGGTCTAAAATACTCTTCTATTTAATACTTATCTCGATGATTGCCATTATCATTGTCAGCTTTTTTATCCAGTATGGGTTTGAAGAAAGTTTTAGCAGCTATTTAGATCACAATCGGGAAAAAAAGATTGATCGAATTATCACCGAAATTGAAAAAGATTATCAACTAAATGGTCATTTTACCAGTGACCCGGTATTTGGCCTATTGCACGAACATGCGATGACCGAGCAGCTTTATTTTCAATTGTATGATCGCTTCGGTCAATTGCAAATGGATTCCTCAAATATCCGGGGCTTATTAAATAGCTTTGGATTATCTGAACCTGCTCCAAACGGGGAAGAATGGCATTCCCAGACCTATACACTGAGAGTCGATAATCAGGTCATTGGAAAACTCGTCGCCATTTATCCAAAGGGCTTAATTGATGATGAATATACGTTTATCCAAACGATTCAATTGTATATTTATGCTGCCGTTTGTTTGACAATCGTGCTGGCAATTGTTTTCAGTATGCTTTTTTCGAAAAAGCTAACCTCCAGTCTACAGAAGCTATCTTTTGCGGCAAATGAGCTGCAGAATCATAATCTTGACATTCGCATCCCTTTATCAGGATTGCCAACGGAGGTAAAGGACATTGCCATCTCCTTTAATAATCTCGCGGTGTCGTTAGCCAAGGAAGAAAACCTAAGAAAGCATTTTACGGGCGATTTGGCTCATGAGCTCCGCACGCCGCTTGCGACACTCCGAAGTCAGATTGAAGCGTTTCAGGACGGCATTTGGGAGCCGACTCCGCAGCGATTGCAGACAACACATGAAGAGTTAATGAGGTTAGTCAGGCTAGTTAATGAATTAGAAAAGCTTCTCGCAGCTGAAAATCCACAGATTCGACTTGAAAAAATCGAATTGGATGCAGGAAGTGTACTGGCTGCTTTATTTGAGATGTTTTTGCCCTTGTTTAAAGAGAAGGGGGTTCAGCTCCAGATTGAAGAACCAGTGCAGGACGAACTGTTTGAGGCTGATAAGGATCGCTTGATGCAAATCCTTTCGAACATCCTTAATAATGCCCTAAAGTATACACCATCAGGAAAAAATGTCACTATTTCTGTAGAAACCAATATGGACGGCTATGTTGGCTTCAAGATTCAAGACGAAGGCTCAGGGATGGCAGAGGACGATATCCCTCATATATTTGAACGCTTTTATCGCGGCGATAAATCAAGAGACCGCAAAACGGGGGGAGTCGGGATTGGCCTCTCGATTGTAAAAGCTTTAATGGATGCGCATAAGGGAGTCATTAAAGTGAAAAGCAAGTTAAATAAAGGTACGAACGTTACCTTGTGGTTTCCGAAGGAAGATTAACTATGAATAACACAACAGCAGACTGTACAGTAAGTAGTGGCCAAGAAAAGTAAAATAGAGGTCATACTAAAAAATGGCATCTTCCTACAATGGAGGATGCCATTTTTTTATTGTATAGGAAATTCTAAAAGATTTAATTGTAGATAAATTGATTTAGTCTCTTTGAATCCAGCTCCAGCGCCCAACGGCTAGTGTCCTTCGCTCTCCNNCTCAGTTGGAGCGCTCCAGGCCATACGCCGCTGAACGGGCGCTTGCGCCTTTTGTTCTGAAATTATTTTGCTCCAGTTGCGAAATTTCCCATTGAAATGGAGAGCCGATTCCAACTATTAATTTGATTAATTAAAATAACAAGATCTACATATTCCTTTTCACTAAAATGTGTGCGCACTCGATTATAAAGTTCATCAGGTACATGTTTAGTTGGAACTAACGTCACATGTTCAGTTAATTCTAATGCCAATTTTTCAGCGTCTGTGTAGAAATCGCAATCACTCCACGCGCTGACGCAGTATAAACGCTGTTCTGTTTCACCCATTTTTCGAGCGTCAGAGGTATGCATATTAATACAAAAAGCACAGCCATTAATTTGAGAAGCACGAATTTTAACTAGTTCGCGGAGTTTACGGTCGATTCCCGTAGATTTGGTATACTTCTCCATTTCCATCATAATCTTAAGTGCTTCAGGTGCTACTTCATAATAATTAATGCGTTGTTCCATTTCGATTCCCCCTAAAATATAGTCAACTTTTATAATATCCTAAAATAGGAACATATATTCTTATAATATGCTCTGTTCTAAATTAAAGCAAGATTAGACTTATCGTCCCTGATAATTAATTGAGTCAACAAAAAAACAGCTCCAAACCGGAACTGTTATTTAGCGGGCTACAGGATAAAACTTCTTCCACTCATTTAGGAAGGACGCGGTGGAAGAATTCGGATGTTCGAGCACTCGTGGAGTAGGTCCGACTTGTTTTATTTCACCGTTTACGATGATGGCAAGCCTCGTCGTTAGGTAATGGATCTCCATCAAATCATGGCTGACAAACACGGTGGTTGTTTGAGCCTCTTCGATAATACCCTTGAAATCTTCCATTAACCTTATTTTTGTAGGAAAATCTAAAGCAGAAAAGGGTTCATCTAAAAACAGAATCTCAGGCTCGACAATCATTGCTCGTGCTAAGTTGACCCGTTGTGCCTCGCCGCCGGATAGATAAAGCGCATTTTTTTTCGCTAGATGACTGACCGCAAACAATTCCATCCATTGTTCTACTTTTTCCTTGATGGTCGATTTTGGGACTTTTCTTAAGGTTAAACCAATCGCAATATTATCAAAAACAGTTCCATCTAATAGCAAAGACTGTTGGAGAGCAATTGAGAATTTCCTCCGTAACTCAAGTGGTGCATTTCCGTTAGGAATGGCCTGCCCACGGTAAAGGATTTCACCACTCGATTGCTGGTCAAGAAATGCGAGCACCTTGAGGAGCGTACTTTTACCTGCACCATTGGGTCCCATGATGCCGAGAAATTCACCCGTCTCAATCTGAAATTCAGGAATATCAAGAATCATTTTACGCTGTGCTTGATAGGTTAGCTTTTTCAACTCCAGTAACGGGCTCATGATATTCGCTTCCTTTGCTGTAAAAATGTTAACGTTGCAGTAATTAACAGGGCAACCGATAATAATATGAACGAGAGTGCTAAGGCAATATCAAAATTCCCTTTTGAAACCTCCATCACAATCGTCGTCGTTAAGATGCGCGTGTCGCCTTGGATATTGCCGCCAACCATCATCGCGGCACCTACTTCAGCTATGACCCGGCCAAACCCAGCCATGATTGCCGCTAAAATAGCAATTTTCAATTGCTTGATGAGTATCCATAATGTCTGTAACTTCGTTGCGCCTAGGGCTTTTATTTGCAAAAGCATTTTTTCACTAATTTGCTGAAAAGCCGAGCAGGTTAGACTCGTGACGATCGGTAAACTGACTAATATTTGGGCCATGACAATCGCTGTGGGTGAATAAAGAAGGGTTAGCCCTCCTAAAGGACCAGAGCGCCATAATAGCATCGTAATCCAAAGTCCGGCAACGACAGGAGGCAGCCCTAAACCAATATTGATGAACATTAGAAGAAGTCTACGGCCTTTGAATCTAGTTAATCCAAGAATAATTCCCAGCGGCAATCCTATCAGGGTGCTTATTAAAATGGAAATAAGACACACTTTAAGAGTGAGCCAAGTAATCGCAAATACTTCTTGATCACCAGAAAGGATCATGTCTATTGCTTTTTTTAGTCCATCAATGAGTAGGTCCATCTCCAGTGCCTCCAGGATTTTCTATAGGTGTATAAATAGAAGGACCCTTAAATAAGGGCCTCCTAGTCAACTATTCTGTATATTTTTTAAATAATGATTGACCATATTCTTTCTTACCGAATTGTTCAATCACATCTTGTGTTTTTGGATCTACCATAAATTCTACAAATTTTTCTGCATCTATGCTATTAATTTTATCATGTTTTTTAGGATTTACTTGCATTACGTGATAGATATTCATTAAATCTTTGCCGCCTTCAACGACGATTTGAAGGGTGTCTAAATTTTTCTCTTGTGCCAGCCATGTTGCTCGGTCCGTTAAGACGTAACCCTTTTTCTCAGCAGCTACTTGTAACGTTTGACCCATGCCTTGTCCTGTTGAAACGTACCAATCACCTGCTGGCTTAATGTTATCCATTTCCCAGATTCCCAGTTCCTTTTTATGTGTACCTGAATCGTCCCCACGAGAAACGAAAGTAGCCTTTGAATCTGCTAATTTTTTGAAAGCAGCCATAATGTCATCGCCGCTAACACCAGCCGGATTTTCCTTTGGTCCAACTAATATAAAATCATTGTACATTACGCGTTTATAGTTTATCCCATCACCTGCATCAACCACTGCTTTTTCAGCTGCCGGAGCATGAACTAGAAGGGCATCTGCTTCCCCTTTTGTACCCATTTCTAATGCTTGGCCGGTACCTACAGCAATCGTTTTTACCTTGACGTTATTTTCTTTTTCAAACATTGGAATAATAACATCTAATAAGCCGCTGTCCTGGGTACTTGTTGTAGTTGCTAAGATCATTTCAGTTGGTGCTGCTTTAGGTTCTTCCTTTTTCACTTTTTCTACTGAATCTTTCGTGCCGGCATTTCCGCACGCTGCTAAAACTAACAGCATCATCGCGAATAAGAATGCAAAATACCGATTTTTTAACATGTTGTTGTTTCCTCCGTTTGACTAGTTTGATAGGTGATTTTACCTAATTCTGAAATATCATATCCTTCTAAATCTGTTAAGCTGTCTTTGAAACTAGGAGACTGTAAATACTCAATTAGGTTGGTTAAGCTTTGTTTATTTTCAGCGGAAAAGCGGAAAACCAGGTCGAAATTTTCTTTAGCTACGGGAATGAAGTCCAGTCCTAAATGGCTAGCTGCTGACTGAATTCCGAAGGTAACATCTGCCATGCCCCTGCTAATATAAGAGGCAGCTGATAAATGATTCCATTCCTCATTGCTATACCCTGCTATTTTATTTGGTTCAATTCCATTAATAGATAACTTGGAATCTAGCAGAAATCTTGTGCCCGCACCCTTTTGGCGATTAACAAATTGAACATTGTGTCGTGTCAGGTCAGTAAAATCATGAATGTTTTTCGGATTACCTTTCGCGACAATAAAGCCTTGTTGTCTTGCCGCTAATCTAAGCACCAAAATCGATTCGTATACAAAAAGTTGATGAATGAAGGGCAGGTTATATTCTTGTGATGTGGGATCCAAAAGATGGATGGCTGCAATATCGCATTGTCCCCGGTATAGCATCATTAACCCTTCGAGACTGCCTATATAGGAAGGCTGAATCTGCAAGTTTAGTGCAGTTGCTGCTTGTTTTGCGAAATGCTCAACTAGAAAGTCGTGACTGCCGGATAATCGGATCGATTGGGCAGGATTACTCGGAATTCCTGTTGGTTCAGTAGGACTTTTTTTGGCAGGAGCTTTCGTATTCTCTTTAAATCTTTCCAGTTCCGAGTGTTCAATTCGCATTTTATTACCGATTTTAAAGGCCTGCAATTCACCTCTTTTAATCAGCTCATAAACGGTATGTTTTGAGATTTGAAAGATTTGGGCCACTTCATCGGGTGTGTACGCCTTCTCATCCATAAGTCACCCTCCTATTTCCAGTTTTTATTTTAATAAAAGAATAGCATACTAAAAGTGACTTTTGTTAAGTTTTGTTAAGTTTCATTTAGTTTCGTTTGGGATTGTCATGGATTGTTCAAAATAAACTAGTAGTTTTCATATAAATTTCACAAACTTCACTGATTGTTCATTCGTGAGCATAAAGATATATTGTACTATTAGGAGAGAAAATTAAATTTGCGGATAAGGGAAGGGATTTAAATGTCAAAGCTTCTATATATAACAGCAAATCCAAAAAGTGATATTAGTCGTTCAAAAGGGCTGCAAATTGGGGAAGCATTTTTAGAAGAGTTTAAAAATGTTCAGCCAGATGTGGAGATTGAGCATATGCATCTATATAGCATGGATATCCCTGAGATAGACATGGATTTATTATATGCACGTGCCAAATTATCATTTATGGGTTATACAAAAGAGCAACTTTCCGAGGAAGAGCGGACCAAACTTGAAAAAATGCATGCGCTCGCCGACCGTTTTATTGATGCAGATTACTATGTGTTTGTTACTCCAATCTGGAACCTTGGCGCTCCAGCTATTTTAAAATCGTTCATGGATTGTTTATTTATTGCGGGAAAAACCTTTACCTACTCTGAACATGGTGCAGAGGGACTTCTAACCGGAAGAAAGGCCATTCACATTCAAACGCGCGGAGGTATTTATTCCACTGGAAGAATGGTCGATTTCGAAATGGGTGACCGTTATTTGAGCAAAGCGCTAGAATTCCTCGGCTTTGATTTAATGGAAACCGTCTATGCAGAAGGAATGGATCATTTTCCAAAACAGATTCCTGAAATTATGGAAAAAGCGAAGAAACAAGCTGCAGAAGCGGCTAGAGAAATGGCGCAAGAGACAGTTACCATCTAAATATAATAAAGGCGCGGTATCGATGAACTCGAACCGCGCCTTTTATTCTAAAAAATAGAAAGTATATTTGAACTTAGAAAACTGTCTAGCTCCAGCGCCCAACTGCTAGTGGACTTCGCCCTCCGCCCTACGATAAGTCAACATCGAATCGCTCCGCTCTTCGTGTTTCCTTTATCTCAGTTGGAGTGCTCCAGTCCTGTCGTGCGCTGAACGGGCGCTTCCGCTTTTCTATATTACTCTCCCTTAGCAGCTGCTTCTATTGCTTTTACTGCCTCATCCAGCCCAGCGCCCGAGCTTAGATATTTATGGGCTTGCACTTGAATCGTGTCTGAGGTTTTGGAGTACTCAGGTGACACAGGTCTTGCAATCGTTGTAGTTAATGCTTTTTGGAAGCCCGGATAGCTAAGCATGACGTTTTTAGCCTTAACCTCTTCATTGGTTAGCAGGGAATTGAATCCAGGTAAATATCCCCCTTCGGTTGACATGATTTTTTGACCTTCTTCGCCTGCTGCGAAGTTAATAAATTCCCAAGCGCCATCCAGTTGTTTTGAACTTTTATTAACGCCAAGTAACCATCCGCCGACAGAGCCGCCGTTAGGAAGTGGAGCAATTCCAACCTGATCCACCGTTACGGTCACGCCATCTTCTTTACCGTTAATGCGACCGAAAGCATATGGCCAGTTACGGGAGAATACAGCATTTCCTTGTTCAAAGTTCGTATGGGTTTCCCCTTCCATGAAGTTTAATAGATCCTTAGGCTCGAATGGGGCCTGTGTAAACTTGTACATGGTTTCCAGACCAGCTTTTACATTTGTATAGGATTTAGAGAATTCAGTTACGTTAACAGTCAAACCCTCGTATTGTTTCGATTGATAAACAAATCCGTATTTTGTTTTGTTTTTTCCAGTATAGGTTTTTGCCATGTTGTATAAATCTTCATACGTATAGCTGCCGCTTTCAAGCTTTGCAGCGTCCTTTGCACTTACAATGTCTTTACGGAAATAAAGCAAGCCAAGATCCGGAAAGAAAGGAAGGGTATATTGTTTGCCTTTGTAATTTCCTGATGTCATCGAACCTGAATTGAAATCCGCTTTATTTAAGCCGACTTTGTTCATGTTCACGTCAAGTGGCTCCAAATAGCCTGCTCCGGCAAATTCACCGGCCCAAACAACGTCCATCGAGAGAACATCATAATCTGAAGAACCGCTAGATAGAGAGTTTAAAAGCTGATCATGCATTTGAGCGGAGTCGTTGGTCATTTGGGTCCACTCCACTTTGTACTTATCCTGCTTCTGGTTGAAGGCGTCAATCAATTTTTGTGTGGCGGGAGTATTGTCGTTTTGGGCTGCAAATTTAAGAACTATTTGTTTCTCAGTCCCTTTGTCCTTGTCTGCCGGCTTCGCTTTCTCGGTACTAGCGTTACTGCTGCATCCAGTTAAAGCGATACTTGCTGCAAAAGAAAACGCTAACAATTTAGTGAACCACTTTTTTCTCTGCATTTGTTTATAGCCCCCTTTAAGGTTGATACTTGAATTTTATAGGTTAGGAATTTACAATGATATTAAAAAAATGATATTTTTAACATTTTTTTAAGGTGAATGTGGATGAATATGAAAAATAATGCTTTCATGCCTTTTTTTGAATCCCGAGCTGAAAATATCCAAAATTTTTACTATCACCCTTCCTATGCTTTAGAACAACAATTAATGGATTGTATTATTCGATGTAATAAAAAAGAAGCGAAGGATGTCCTAGACCAAATTAATATTTTGGAAAGGGCGAAGTTAGCGGCTGAACCGCTTAGGTCGATAAAAAATTCACTCATTTGCTCCTGCACGTTATTTACAAGAGCTATCATTCGTGGCGGAGCTTTACCAGAGGATGCTTTTAGCCTGAGTGATGTAATGATTCGACAGATTGAGAAAACAGACGCAATGGAAGAGTTGAAACTGTTTGAATATGAAATGGTTTCTTGTTTTATTGATACACTAAAATCTACTGACCGCTTAGAGTACAATCAAGTTGTAAATCGAGCGATAACCTACATTCACCAAGAAATCTATCATGAGATCACCTTAGAAAAAATTGCTGAATATGCAGGGGTCCATCCCGGATACCTCTCAAAGATCTTTAAAGTATCGGTCGGTATGATTATCCCAGAATACATAAATAGAAAAAAAGTAGAGGATTCTAAGTATTTTCTTCTCCACTCAAACTCAAGACTAAGCGAAATTGCTAACATGTTTAGCTATTGTAATCAAAGCTACTACACATCACTTTTTAAAAAATATACCGGGTTGACCCCAGGGCAATATAAAACTGCCTATTTAACAAAGGATAAGGATGAACGTAAAGAAAATTTGTAATCTGAGGGGATGTAGCTAGTGGGATTTTTAGATGGTTTAATGGGTAATGCATCTGAGGTAAGTGCAGCTGAAGTAGAAAGGGAGTTTGGGAAAGTCCTTTCCCCGAATGAAAGAATTGATAAAGCGTATAAGTTAATTCGTGATATGTTTATTTTTACGAATAAACGTTTAATATTAGTGGATAAACAGGGATTAACGGGAAAAAAGGTTGAATATCATTCCATTCCTTATCGAAATATTACTCACTTCAGCATTGAAACAGCAGGTAACTTTGATTTAGATGCAGAACTGAAAATATGGATTTCCGGAAATGCCCTGCCATTACAAAAGCAATTTAATAAGAACCTCAACATTTACGAACTTCAAAGTGTGTTAGCAGAGTATGTCCTCAAATAAATAAAAGGATGCACTCTGGTATACTAGTGTAAAGTAAAAAATTAGGGGTTAAGAATATGAGAAAAGAACTGCAAATAAATTTGCAATATGTAGACGTATTAAATGAGTGGGACCCATTCCATTTGACCAGTGGGGGATATGAAACAGAAATCGCTGATACGGTCCAAGCGATTCATGAATTGGATGACTATGATAAACTAGCCCAAAAAATACAAAGCATATATGAATTTTCCTTTGAAGAAATCATTCCCATTGAAAAATGTTTGAAAGTCGCAAAAGAATTATTATCCATTAAAGCAAATGATTCTTGCTCTATTTAATGATTTACAGCAAAAAAAAAGGGACATTCCAAGAATGGATGTCCACTTCAAAAAGGGGGGAATACTAGAAAGCCTTATATAATTAAGGTTTTCCAGTATTCCCCTTTTTTATACAGTTATAAAAAAAATTTGCAAGCCCGTCAGTTACTGCTGCAATAATTCTACAGCAGGCAGTTCTAAAACAGTAGATATCTTTAGCAGTGTCTGGTTACTTGGAATTTGCTCTCCGGATTCGTACTTCTCAATGGTTTGTGTTCCCACTCTGACTTTTTGTGCCAGTTCCTCCTGAGACATGTTGAGCATTTCACGTGCATTTTTAATGGTTTGGCCGATTGTATTCAACTGGTTCACCTCTCCTTTAAAAATAGATTTCCTCACTATTAGTGTATCACGTTTGGTAAACTTTTCTCCTGTACAACTTGAACATTATGTTAAAATTTTCAGACATAGCTGATTCGAATAGGCGGGATTGAAATTAATTTATAATATTTTTTGTTTAAAGTCATACTTTATGATATAATATTATAATGCGTATAGAATGGATAAAATAATTATTTAATTAGGAGTGTTTTCATGTCAGAAAAGATCGAAGCTGGAAGTATTTTAACAGGTAAAGTTACAGGAATTCAACCATATGGTGCGTTTGTCGCGCTTGACGATAATACCCAGGGCCTTGTCCATATCTCTGAAATTACACATGGTTATGTCAAAGATATTAATGACCACCTTAAAGTAGGCGATGAAATTAAGGTTAAAGTATTATCTGTAGATGAAGGTGCAGGCAAGATTGGTCTGTCGATTCGTGCTACGGAAGAAGCACCTGTTCAACAGGCAGCTCCAAAAGCAAAGAAGCCTCGTAAACGCCAAGCAGCTGCAATTATCCCGGAAGTGGAAGGCCAACAAGGCTTCAATACTTTAAAAGATAAGCTTCAAGAATGGATTGACCAGTCACAACGTGAAGATTTAATCAAAAAATAATTCCCAAAAAAGTCTAGACTGATTGCTATGATTAGCGGTTAGTTTAGACTTTTTTTTGTGCCACAAATTATACAAAAATATAGACTATTTCATTAATAAAAGTTTTGCTGAAGTATTCATTCTTTTTTCATGCTCGGCTACAATATAACTATGCGTACATAATTTAGTATCGAAACGGAGGGAATGTCTTTATGAGTACAAACGTTAATACAAACGAATTGATCGCAAAAACAGAGAAATACGGTGCGAAAAACTACCATCCACTGCCAATTGTCATCACCCGTGCAGAGGGTGTTTGGGTAGAAGATCCCGAAGGAAATAAATATATGGACATGCTTAGTGCCTATTCTGCGGTAAATCAAGGACATCGTCATCCAAAAATTATTCAAGCCCTTAAGGATCAAGCTGATAAGGTTACGTTAACTTCTCGGGCTTTTCACAATGATCAGCTTGGACCGTGGTATGAAAAGGTTTGTCAATTAACAAAGAAAGAAATGGTTCTGCCTATGAATACAGGGGCGGAAGCCGTAGAGACGGCTGTGAAGACGGCCCGCCGCTGGAGTTATGATGTAAAAGGTGTAGCTGAAAACCAAGCAGAAATTATTGCTTGTGTCGGAAATTTCCATGGCAGGACGATGACTGCTGTCAGTTTATCGTCAGATGATGAATATAAACGCGGATTTGGACCAATGCTCCCAGGGATCAAACTTATCCCTTATGGTGATTTAGAGGCGTTAAGAGGGGCGATTACACCTAATACAGCCGCTTTTTTAATTGAACCAATTCAAGGGGAGGCTGGGATTGTCATTCCGCCTAAAGGCTTTATGAAGGCGGCCCTTGATTTATGTAAGGAAAACCATATTCTGTTTATTGCCGATGAAATCCAAGCAGGTTTGGCCCGGACAGGGAAAATGTTTGCTTGCGAGTGGGAAGGAATTACCCCTGACATGTATATCCTCGGTAAAGCACTAGGCGGCGGAGTATTCCCAATTTCCTGTGTGGTTGCAAATAAAGAGATATTAGGCGTATTCAATCCAGGATCGCACGGCTCTACCTTCGGGGGAAATCCAATGGCATGTGCGGTTTCAATCGCTGCGCTGGATGTGCTAATTGATGAAAAACTTGCGGAAAAGTCCCTTGAACTTGGTGAGTATTTCCTTAATAAATTAAAAGAAATTAATAATCCCTTAATAAAAGATGTTCGCGGCCGCGGCTTATTTATTGGTGTTGAACTAACTGCACCGGCACGCAAATATTGTGAACAATTAAAAGATCAAGGTCTACTCTGTAAAGAAACACATGACACAGTGATTCGGTTTGCACCGCCGCTGATTATCAGTAAAGAGGAATTGGATTGGGCAATTGAGAGGATAAACAACGTACTAGGAGCATAGTTAATAAAAACTAGGGGTGCAAAAATGGGGATTTATGATGTAACAAATAGTGGAGATGAACAGGATATAGAGAAATTGAACCTTGTTACATCAACGCAGATTGTTATTCATGATGCATTAAAAAAAATGGGCTATAACCAAGAAATGTTCGAATTATTAAAAGAACCGTTACGAATGTCCAATGTCAGAATTCCAGTGCGGATGGATGATGGCTCGACTAAAATTTTTAGCGGATTTAGGGCCCAGCATAATGATGCGGTTGGTCCAACCATGGGTGGTGTCCGCTTTCATCCTCAGGTAACAGCTAATGAGGTAAAGGCACTAGCAATGTGGATGAGCTTAAAATGTGGAATCGTTGACTTGCCCTTTGGAGGGGGAAAGGGAGCAATTCTTTGTAACCCTCGGACAATGTCATTCGGGGAACTTGAACGATTAAGCCGAGGCTACGTTCGTGCAATTAGTCAAATAGTTGGACCAACAAAGGATATCCCGGGACCCGATATGTATACCAATTCTCAGATTATGGCATGGATGATGGATGAATACAGCCGTCTCCGCCAGTATGACTCTTCCGGTTTTATTACAGGCAAGCCACTTGTGCTTGGAGGTTCTGAAGGCAGGGAAAAGGCAGGAGCAAGGGGTGTGACCATTTGTATTGAAGAAGCAGCCAAAAGATGTGGATTTAATATAAAGGGAGCTCGTGTGATTGTCCAAGGATTTGGAAATGCAGGCAGTTATATCGCCAAATTTATGCATGACGCAGGAGCAATCGTGGTTGGAATTTCCGATGTTTATGGTGCTCTCTACGATCCTGATGGGTTAAATATTAATTATCTGCTGGAACGAAGGGATAGTTTTGGTACGGTAACCTCGCTTTTTGAAGGGATCATCACCAACAAAGAGTTGCTTGAGCAGGATTGTGATATCCTCGTGCCTGCAGCGATTTCAAATCAAATTACTGCTGAAAATGCCCATAACATCAAAGCAAGAATTATTGTCGAGGCAGCAAATGGGCCAACGACGCTTGAGGCGACAAATATTCTCACCGACCGTGGGATCCTGCTCGTTCCAGATGTTTTAGCAGGGGCAGGAAGTGTAACAGCCTCCTATTTTGAATGGGTTCAAAATAAGCAGGGGTATTATTGGAGTGAGGATGAGGTTGAGGTCAAGTTGCGTTCTAAGCTAATCAAAGCGTTCCATGAAATCTATAATCTTGCACAAACGAGTAACGTCAATATGCGATTAGCTGCATATATGGTCGGTGTAAGAAAAATGGCGGAGGCATCCTTATTCAGAGGATGGGTCTGAAGAAATTCCTTGCATCGACTCGATGATGCAAGGAATTTTTTATTATAAATTAGCTCGGTTTTTTTGCAAAATGAACCATAATAACTAATAATGTAAAGGGGAAAAGGATGGTGTAATCAATTGGAGAATTTTACTTTTTGGAATCCAACCAAATTAATTTTTGGTAAGGGTGAACTAGAGAAGTTAAAAACAGAAGTGCCCCGTTATGGTAAAAAGGTGTTGCTTGTCTATGGCGGCGGCAGCATCAAACGAAGTGGTTTATATGAAAATGTTATCAACTTATTATCTGAAATCGGTGTTGAGGTTTTTGAACTTTCAGGTGTGGAACCGAATCCCCGGATTACTACCGCACGTAAAGGGGTAGACATTTGTAAGCAAGAAGGAATTGACTTCTTGTTGGCTGTTGGCGGCGGCAGTGTGATTGACTGTACAAAGCTAATCGCAGCGGGAGCGAAATATGACGGAGATGCATGGGATTTAGTCGTAAAAAAGGCATTTGCAAAAGAGGCGCTCCCATTTGGAACGGTCTTGACGCTTGCGGCAACGGGCTCAGAAATGAATTCCGGTTCTGTTATTACGAATTGGGAGACAAATGAAAAGTATGGCTGGGGAAGCCCGGTAACTTACCCTAAATTCTCTATCTTAGACCCCGTTAATACGTTTTCGGTTCCGAGAAATCAAACGATTTATGGAATGGTCGATATGATGACCCATGTTCTAGAACATTATTTTCATTTAGAAGAAAGTACGGATTTTCAAGACCGCATGTGTGAATCCCTACTCATTACAGTGATGGAAACGGCCCCTCAGTTGCTTTCTGACTTAGAAAGCTATCAACATCGGGCAACCATCCTCTACTGCGGGACAATGGCCCTTAATGGGATCTTGAACATGGGATACCGTGGGGATTGGGCTACTCACAATCTTGAACATGCCGTATCTGCTGTATATGACATTCCGCATGGCGGCGGGCTTGCCATTCTATTCCCACACTGGATGCAGCATAACTTATCCGTGAAGCCGGAACGCTTTAAGCAGCTTGCTGTTCGAGTGTTTGGTGTGAATGATAACGGCAGGAGTGCCGAAGAAGTAGGGCTTGAAGGGATTCAAAAGTTACGTGAATTCTGGAATAGCATCGAAGCACCATCACGGTTAGCAGATTATGACATAGATGATTCGAAGCTAGATTTAATGGCTGACCGAGCGATGGAAAACGGAGAATTTGGGAATTTTAAAAAGTTAAATCGTGATGATGTTTTAGCCATTTATCGGGCATCGCTATAATTTATCGCTTGAGAAGAAATTTGTCGAAAATGGGTACGTTTACAATTAAAGTCCTACCTTGATAATCAGCTCATCATTCGTTAAAGTGATTATTGAAAAATAAAATTTATGGAGGATCATGCATGACACACGTTCGTTTTGATTACTCAAAAGCTTTAACCTTCTTTGGAGAACATGAACTTACATATTTACGTGATGCTGTAAAGGTTGCTCATCATTCTTTACATGAGCAAACCGGGGCAGGCAGTGACTTTTTAGGGTGGATTGACCTTCCTACCAATTATGACAAGGAAGAGTTTTCCCGCATCCAGAAATCTGCTGAAAAAATCAAGGCTGATTCTGATGTACTTCTTGTGATTGGTATCGGCGGTTCGTATCTTGGCGCACGGGCAGCAATTGAAATGCTCCAGCACAGTTTTTACAATGTATTGCCAAAAGAACAACGAAAGACACCTCAAGTTATTTTTGTCGGTAATAATATCAGTTCTACCTATATGCAGGATTTAATTGACGTCCTTGATGGAAAGGACTTCTCTATTAATGTCATTTCCAAGTCGGGTACAACAACCGAACCAGCAATTGCTTTCCGTATTTTCCGCAAACTTCTTGAAGAGAAATATGGTCAAGAAGAAGCGCGCAAACGTATTTATGCGACAACGGACAAAGCAAGGGGTGCTCTGAAAACATTAGCAACCGAAGAGGGTTACGAGACATTTGTCATCGCTGATGATATTGGCGGTCGTTATTCAGTACTAACTGCAGTTGGGTTACTTCCAATTGCGGTAAGCGGAGCAAACCTTGAAAAAATTATGGAGGGCGCTCAGCAAGCACAAGCGGACTTTGGTCATTCCGAACTTGAAGATAATGCTGCCTACCAGTACGCTGCTGTTCGAAATGTCCTGTACAATAAAGGCAAGACGATTGAAATGCTCATTAATTATGAACCGGGGCTGCAGTATTTTTCGGAGTGGTGGAAGCAATTATTTGGAGAAAGTGAAGGGAAAGACCAAAAAGGTATTTATCCATCTTCTGCAAATTTCTCAACAGACCTTCATTCGCTTGGACAATATGTTCAAGAAGGCCGTCGTGACTTGTTTGAAACGATCATTAAGGTTGAAAAGCCACGCCACGAGTTGAAAATTGAAGCATTCGAAAATGACTTAGACGGGTTGAATTACTTAGCTGGTCAAACGATTGATTTTGTTAATAATAAGGCATTTCAAGGGACCATGCTCGCCCACACAGACGGCGGCGTTCCAAATTTAATTGTTAATATCCCAGCAATGGATGAGTATACACTAGGCTACCTTGTTTATTTCTTTGAGAAGGCCTGTGCGATGAGCGGTTACTTACTAGGAGTCAATCCTTTTGATCAACCGGGTGTTGAAGCTTACAAAGTAAATATGTTTGCCCTCTTAGGCAAACCAGGATTTGAAGAGAAAAAGGCAGAACTAGAAAAAAGATTATAATCAACAAAAAAGAAAGAGAGCCGATTAGATAAAATCAGCTCAGGAATTGTCGAGAAAGAAACATTTTCTCGGCAATTTTTTATTTTGTTTGAATCTAAAATCCGATTTCTATAAATTGGTAGTCCCTGCTGACAAGCCTGTTGATTTCCGCTCCAGGCACTCGCTTTCCGCGGGGAGGTCCTGAAGCCTCCTCGGCGCTCGCGCCTGCGGGGTCTCCAGTGACCTCTCTATCCCGCAGGAGTCGAGTGCCCTCCGCTCCAATCACCAGGTTGGAAAATTAACCTAATTCATTGCAACATACTTTTTTTCTAGCCCACTAAATTTTCTGGAACAAGTTTATCAATTGTCACTAATTCGTATTCAGTTTGTCTAAACTCTTTTGGCTCAAACAATGATTCACCACTTATTCTTAATATTTTTTAGTTGAGTGGAAGGCCTTAAAATGAATACTACACCGTTGATTGGCGCGGAAGGCACGAAGACTCCTGCGGGAGTACGGGGCAGGGGAGACCCCGCAGAAGCGAAGCGACGAGGAGGCTCCCCGGCACGCCCGCGGAAAGCGAAGTGCCTGGAGCACCAATCAACAGACTAGTTGAGAAACCTATATAATTACATCGTTTAACAAATTAACGCGGTTGATTGATAAAGAAAAAAAGCTAAAATAAAAGGCTATAAAATTTTTCAACAGTCTGAGAGCTGATGAGATAAAATCAGCTCTCTTTTTTTATTGAAAATTACTTGGTTTGGAGAAACTAATCGTATCGATAATGAGGAGGTAAATTTAGATGATTGAATTGCCATCAAAGGTGGAAGGTAAGCAGTTTGATTTGTTTGAGTTAGAACAAAAACTAAAGCCAATCGGCTATACGATTGGCGGGAACTGGGATTATGACCATGGTGCGTTTGATTATAAAATAAACGGTAGTGAAGACGAAGGCTACCAGTTCATACGCTTGCCCTTTCAAGCAGTCGACGGGCAGCTTGATGATAACAATTGTACAGTTAAGTTAGGGAGACCGTTTCTATTGTCGCACGTATTTGAGGCAGAACTAGATGATGAAGCAAGTACAGGCACCTTTTCCGGGACCTTCAATCAGTTTCAGGAGCCCGTTGATAAAGATGCTAGCTTTCCGCAGCAATTTATTGAAGAAGGGAAAGCTTTGGCACAGGAATTGGAAATGCTGCTCCTAGCTGATTAGACTATTTAAAAATTAATAAGTGATCATTTTCCTCAATTTGCAAAGAGTGGGATGGATTCAGAAATGTTTCATCCCCTCTTTGAATCCCAATCAACAGGAAACCATTTTTTAATGAAATATGGCAAACATCAGTGAATGACCGTCCAATCTCCTCATCCTTAGCTCTATAGGAGGACAATCGACTGTCTTGTAACTCATGGACAATATTTGAAAGAAGCCCATCACCATTCGAATGCAGACTGTTTACCATAAAAACAGATGTCAATTTATTCGATTGAATGACTTCATCCGCCCCGGCTCTTAAGGCATTATTCACTTGCTCAGCCGTTAAGATTTCCACGATACATTTTACTTGAGGACAAATCCCTTTGATTGTGAGTAAGGTTAGAATACTATTCATATCTGCTTGGAGTTCATCGTTCCCTCTATCAGCAGTAATCAGCACCTTCTCCGCATTTTGAATATCACTTTTGATAATCGTCTCATCCACATGACCTTTGCCTTGGATAAAATGGACGAACCTTGATTTTACAGGGTTTGCTTCTAATGTTTCATCTATTAAAACAATCATTTGTACATATTTTGAATTTGTTAGTTTACTTATTAGTTCCTTTGAGCGTTCATTCCAGCCAATAATGATGATATGACCTTCCCCTTTATAAGGAATTCTTCCTTCCGAAAAGGCATCTTGCTTAGTAACGGCAGCTGCTGCCAATGTTCCAAAATAGGAGGAAACAATTCCAACACCTAACAGGATTAATATGACTGCAGTTAGTCTTCCAAAGAAGGAATGTGGAACATAATCTCCATATCCTACGGTCGATGCAGTAATAATGGCCCACCATATCCCATCGAAAATGGTAGGAAAAGTATCTGGTTCTAATAAATGAATGGATATTCCAAATGATAGAAATACGAGCAGCGCAATGACTAGTATTCGAACGAGGAGCGGCAAGCGCAAAAAGCTGATATAAACTCTGTTCGGCACACGGACACCTCTTTCCTCGTGTTTAGCTCCATTATTTAGATCTGGTGCTGAAACAGTTATTACTATTATTGACGAAAATGAATCGATCTAATAGGCCTACATGATATTTTTGAAAATAGGTCGATGTTCACAAAAAATACGAAATTTTTTCATTAATCTACTTGTTTTTACTGCCTAAAACTTATAAATTATGGTTATCAATATTAATACAGTAACAACAAGGAAGAGGGTTGGTTTTATGACGACTGGTTTGATTACGCTGCTATCAAATATTGAAAAAACAAGGGTAGAAATGGCTGAATTAGCGCATCTATACGGTTATTCGAATCCTCATGTGGTAAAATGCAGCCAGAAACTTGATTCTCTATTAAATGTCTTTAATAATTTTGGAAAACAATAATTGATGTCGAACACATAAAACCTTCCGGGGTACATACTCCGGAAGGTTTATTTTTTTGCAGAGAGAATAATATTTTACCTAAATGCAAAATGTAAAACGGTATTTACCTTTTTTAGTCTTGATCTATGGAGGTGAAGAAGTGTGCTTATTGAAACAAAAAAAGAGCAAAGATTCATCTTCTTAGCTTTGCTTGTCATAGCGGTCTATCTTTCTCCACTATTTATTCTTCAGGAAAATGCTCATATTCGTGTTCATGATAATTTGGATTCAAACTTAGCATGGTATAAGGTCTTAGCGAGAAGTGGAGAAATGTTTGGCTCAGTTAATGCGACTATTCCTCAAATCATAAATGGACAATTATCGAGAAATGCCATAGGAACTGAATATAGTATCATTGTCTGGCTGTACGCACTTTTCCCAACCATGACTGCCTATGGTATAAGCCAAGCCATAACAAGAATAGTCGCTTTCTTTGGAATGTATTGGCTTTTAAAAAAACACTTTTTACCTGGTGAGAAGTGGCTGTTTATACAAATTGGCACCGCTCTTTCATTTGCCCTAACTCCATTTTGGCCTTCTGGGATGCTAAGTACTTTGGGAATGCCGCTTGCACTTTGGTCATTTCTTAACATTCGCAACGGTGAGGGAGCCTGGAAGGATTATTTGGTGCTTACCCTACTTCCATTTTATGCAAGTATTGTTTTGGGATTTTTCTTTTTTTTAACTGCCATGGGGTGCTTGTGGTTAGTTGATTGTTTCAGAAGAAAGGTATGGAACCTTCGCTTTTTGTTCGCACTGATCTATATGACCCTCATTTTTATGCTAGTTGAATACAGGCTCATTTTTTCATTTCTATTAATAGATGAACCAAATAGTCGGGATGAATATTTTTATGCAACCCTGCCTTTTTGGAAATCGGTAAGACTTGTTATAAAAAATTACCTATTTGGACACACCCATGTGATGACCGTTCATACACTATTTATTTTACCCGCAACCTTTACAGCAATGTATATTGTCTTCTGGAGAAAGCTTTGGGGGCAGGAAAAGCTATTTGTTTTTTTATTCTCATTAAATATCTTGCTATCTATTTGGTATGCTTTTTGGTTTTATGAAGGATGGTTACCTTTAATAAAGCGATTCCACTTTCTAAGTACCTTTAATTTCGCTCGTTATCACTTTTTGCGACCGATGGTTATTTATGCAGGCTTTGCCCTTGCATTAAAAATCCTTTCGCTACAAGGAAAGGACTGGGCTAGAACAACTAAGTGGTATGCTGTCCTGCAGCTCCTCTTTTTAGGGCTATTTAATGATGAAATCATTTATCAAAAAAAACCCACTGTCAAAGAATTCTTTGCTGAGGAAATGTTTCAAGAAATAGATGGATATATCGGGATTCCAAAGGAAGAATACCGGATTGCTAGTATTGGAATCCACCCGGCCATCTCTCAATATAATGGTTTTTACACACTTGATACCTATAATAATTTTTATCCATTAACTTATAAACATCAGTTTCGGAAAATAATTGAAAAGGAATTGGCAAAAAATAAAGAGGTTCGCAGGTATTTTGATAAATGGGGCGGCCGTTGCTACATTTTTAGCGCACAGCTTGGAAAACATTATATGATCAAGAAGGATACTAAACGTCATTTGAAAAGTTTAATGTTGAATACGGATGCCTTTAAAGACATGGGCGGCCGCTATATCTTTTCGGCTTTGCCGATCGATAATGCCAAGAAAAATCAATTATTGTTAGTTAAAGTATTCGAATCAAAGAGATCAGCATGGAAAATCTATTTATACACGACTTTGGAGACAGCGGGGGTTTAACAGATGATGGAACAAGTTCTTACAATTGTTGTACCTTGCTATAACGAGGAAGAAGTTTTACCTGTAACCATTGTTCAGCTACAGCAATTGTTGAAGGAGCTCATTAACGAGAGGCTTGTTTCTAAACAAAGTAAAATCTTGTTTGTTGATGACGGAAGTCAAGACCGTACATGGGAATTAATATATAAGGAAGGATTAAGAAATGAATATATTCGTGGCTTAAAGTTATCCAGAAATGTCGGTCACCAAAATGCATTACTTGCTGGTCTTTTTACTGCAATGGAGCTCTCTGATTGCGTTGTATCGATTGATGCAGATTTACAGGATGATATCAAAGTCATCCGTGAGTTTGTCCTGAAGTTTCATGATGGGAATGAAATTGTTTACGGCGTTCGCAAGGGGCGTGATACGGATACTCTTTTTAAAAGAAGTACCGCCCAAGGATTTTATAAAATCATGGAAAAGATGGGGGTTGACCTTGTTTATAATCATGCAGACTTCCGATTAATGAGTAAAAGAGCAGTGCAAGAGTTAGAACGTTTTAGCGAAGTCAATTTATTTTTGCGGGGGATTGTTCCTCTCCTCGGCTTTCGCTCGGATGTGGTTTATTATGACAGGCTTGAAAGGCAAGCGGGTGAAACGAAATATCCTTTAAAAAAGATGCTCGCCTTTGCTTTTGACGGAATTACGTCCTTTTCTGTATCGCCAATTCGCTTTGTTCTTATAATCGGATTGGTTTCTTTCTTCCTGAGCCTATTCTTTGGAGTCTATTTTTTAACTCTAAAGATTTTTGGGAATACCGAGACGGGATGGACGTCGCTGATTACTTCAATCTGGCTTATTGGCGGTTTGCAGTTAATTGCGATCGGATTGATTGGAGAGTATGTAGGGAAAATTTATAAAGAATCAAAACAGCGGCCAAAGTATATTGTTGATATTGATTCCTTTAATCTGCCAAAACCAAGACATCATTTGCTTAATCAAACAGTAGAGGATGAGTTGTATAATCTTGACCTTAGACAAATATCTGAAACCAACAACTAACTCATTGGATAAAAGTATTTTGTCTTCAAAAATATAAGAGCAGCGTTATAGTTTACCTGGATTTGTAAGCTCATTTAATTTTTTCTGTAGTACAAACCTATTTCTCTGAATAAAAATTATAGACAGGCTTCTATTTATTTTTGGGGGAGAGATAGAGATGAATGTATTTTTGAGCTATATCCTGTTAGGGTTATCGCTGGCTGCTCCTATTGGGCCGATTAATGCAGCACAAATTGACAGGGGAATAAGAAGCGGCTTTATGCACTCGTGGCTAATTGGGGTAGGGGCAGTTGTCGCAGATGGTGTATATATGTTTGTGGTTTACATAGGAGTTGTCCAATTTCTTGAGACAGACTTTATGCAGACCTTTCTCTGGTTTTTTGGCTGTTTTGTATTGATGTACACAGGGATCGAAACCTTCATGAATGCAGGGAAAATAAATTTGGAGCATTCCAGAGGAAAGGAACCATTGGTCAAATCGTTTTTTTCTGGATTCCTTATGTCAATATCCAATCCGTTAACGATTCTTTTTTGGTTAGGTATTTATGGCTCTGTCCTTGCAAAAACAGCCGCAACCTACAATACTGGTCAATTAGTGTTATACAGTAGTGCGATTTTTATTGGGTTATTGATTTGGGATATTGCCATGGCAAGTGTATCCAGCAACTTTCGAAAATTTTTAACACCTCAATTACTTGTAGGGATATCCTGTTTGTCTGGACTTTCTTTAATTGGCTTTGGGATATATTTTGGAATGCAAGCTTTTAATGTTTTATTTTAAAAATAAAAACCAGCGAAAAATCGCTGGATTTTCATAAAAGATAAGAAACCATAATTTTGACTTTGAAAATTGTCCAGCTCCAGTGCCCTAGCGGCTAGTGTCCTTCGCTCTCCGCCCTACGATAAGTCAACATCGAATCGTCTCCAGCTCTTCGTGTTTCCTATATCTCAGTTGGAGCGCTCCAGGTCATACGCCGCTGAACAGGGCGCTTGCGCTTTTCTTTATGCGGTAGGCCATGGACTAAGAACCTTTTTCTTAGACTTTTTCCACTTTAACTGCATGAATAAGGTAATCACCCCAATAATGCCAATAAAGGCTAAGCTAATGAAAAAGCCAGGTCTACTTGTTTTATGAAATAGTGTCCCGCTGACAGCAATTAAAATAAAGAGAGCGCCAAAGGAGTACATAATTTTTTCTTTCAGCTTTAACTCTAAGATTTTTCTGGAAGAGGCCAGAATAAAGAGCCAATTATAAAGAAGCATTAATGCAGCACCTGTGGTCACCCACTCATAAATTTGATCGGGCAGCACTAACGCGGACACAATCGAAGCGGAAATTCCCAGCATTGTCACAAGTAATGCGGGGAGGGGAACTTTTAATTTCCCTAGTTTCGAAAAACTTGCAGGGGCATCACCTTCTTCTCCCAAAGTAACAAGAACGCTTGTTACCCCATAAAGAGAAGCCGTCATCGTCGAAAACCCTGCAATGATTAATGTTGCATTAAAGAAATGCGGAACAAAGGACAAATGGTAGGCGTTTAAGGCCACGACAAACGTACTTTCCTTTGTGTTAAATTGATTCCAAGAAACAATCATAACAGCAAGGCCGATGGAAACAACATAGATAATCATCAGGGTAAACAACATCACTTTCCCAGCTTTTGGCGCTTCTTTAGGATCGTTTAAATTGGTGGCCATCAATCCTAAGATTTCAATCCCTCCGAAGGCATAAAATGCAAAGATGACAGCTGACCACAAGCCTTTGAAACCGTGTGGAAGAATTTCGCTTTTACTATTAGGGTACTGAATGGCGCGGTCACCATCAATGACTCCGAAAATCGCCAGCAAGGCAATCACGATAAACATTAAGATTGCTGAGATTTTTAAAATCGCAAGAATATTTTCAAGTTTATTTAATACCTTTACTCCGATTAAAATAACCGCTAATCCAAGAACGGCATAAATCGTGGCGAATATCCACAGGGGAACTTTTGGCAGCCAGAAACGGGAAAAAATGGATAGTGCCGTCATTTGGCTTCCCATGATTAGTACTTCTGAGGACCAGTAGACCCAACCGCTGCTAAAACCAGCCCATTTTCCATAGGCTTTCTTCGCATACGACCTAAAGCCGCCTTTTAATGGCTCTTTTGAAGTCATTTTTGAAAGAGCATCATAGACAAAATAAGTCCCGAGGGCAGCGATCAAAAACGCGATTAAAATAGAGGGTCCAGTCATCTTAATCGCTAACCCGGAGCCAAGGAAAAAACCTGTCCCAATGGTACAGCCTACTCCGAATAAAGAAAGCTGCCACCATTTCAAGTTGTTTTGCTCGTCCCCGCCGGATTTGGATTTACTCATTGACATTCTCCTTTTACTCTAAATATCTCTTCCGGTCGCCCCCGGCGACTTGTCGGTATTATCTTGATTATTATATTCCGGATCATTAAGACCCGGCTTTTGTGCTTTGTTGCCACCTAAATATACCGCTTGATGTTCCTTTTGCTCTTTTCTGAATGTATCAAAGTTTTCATTAACCACACTATCTCCTCATTTCTCCTAATTGATATTTCTTAAGATACTCGCCTCGTCAATTCTTATTCAGTTAAAAATCAATGCATGAGATTGGTTTTTGATGGAATTAAATTTTCATTACATAATCAACCGCGAAAGTAATGAAAATATAAGGGAACAAAGAAAAGCGGAAGCACCCGTTTAGCGACGTATGGCCTGGAGCGCTTTGACTGAGATAAAGGAAACACGAAGAGCGGAGCGATTCGATGTTGACTTATCGTAGGGAAAAGAGCGAAGGACACTAGTCGCTGGGTGCTGGAGCTGGACAAATATAAACAAATAACATAAATGTGAAATAGATATTGCGCTTTTCAATGAAAGGGGTTTATCACATGTTATCGACACAGCAGTTAGCTGAGTTACGGTTACAATTGTTGCAGGAAAAAAGTGATCTAGAAGGACGATTAGAACAAAATGATCACTTAGGTTTAGAAAGAGGTCATTTCCATGAATCGATGGGGGAGTTGTCCAGCTATGATAACCACCCAGCTGATGAAGGAACCGAATTATATGAACGTGAGAAAGATATTGCTTTAAATGAACATTATCAATTTGAACTTAGGAATATCAATCATGCGTTAGAAGCGATGGAAAAGGGAACGTATGGAAACTGTGAGGTATGTGGGAAGGAAATTCCGCTAGAACGTTTAGAAGCCTTGCCAAATACAACTTATTGTATCGAGCACAGTCCCGATCAGGTTACTTCGCATAAACGGCCAGTTGAAGAAGGGGTGCTCATGCCTCCATTTGGTAAATTCGCTATGGATGAAAAGAATGAGAACGTGGCTTTTGATGCGGAAGATTCTTGGCAGACGGTTGCCTCATGGGGCACATCCGAAACTCCCTCCGATTTAGCGTTCCCACAGGATAGTTACAATGATATCTATTCTGAAGCCGACGAAAACATTGGCTATGTCGAAGATTATGAAAATTTTGTCGGGAATGACATGTATGGAAATAATATTAAAGTTTATCCAAATCCACAGCATGAAAAATATGAGGATGCCCTTGATGAGGAAGGAATCATGACCAGTTTTGGGGATTTACCCGCTTTCGAACACGACCCCTATGTCGATCATGATGATAAATGATTAAAAAAAGACTGTGATAAAGCATATTCTTGATTTTGGCACCCTGTCCTGTTGATTGGAGTGGAAGGCACGAAGACTCCTGCGGGAGACCCCGGAGGCGCTTAAGCGCCGAGGAGGCTCCCCGGACCGCCCGCGGAAAGCGAAGTGCCTGGAACGGAAATCACTAGGCAAAATTAACAGAGTATAAAAAAAGAAAACAGCTTTCATGTGAGAGCTGTTTTCTCTAATTTTTAATTATTCCTCATAGCCTTTTTGCGGAATCTGGACATCTTCACCGTTTACATTATCAATAACAGCGCCAATTTCACCTTCAGTATACGCGTCACTTGCTTGCTCATGTGTGGTTGCAAGCCCAGCAGATAAGGTATCCGTCTCTTTGTAATAACTTGGATGATAGAAACTCCCTGCTACTTCTTTCTTTGGATTAGCTTTCTGATTCTTATTGTCCATCTCATATTCCTCCCTTTCAATTTTGATACAAGGGTATTTTTTTCTTTTTTTCACAGGATTACTCCTAATAAAAAATAAATCTCATCAGGAGGCAAATATAATGAACGAAAAAAATGAGTTTCCATCTCGGGAAAAACTAGACGAAGCCTTTCATTTTCTTCATGACCAAATTAATAAAATCTCCGTCATCGAAGAAATTGAAATGGTGAAAGAAGAAAATGAGGGCCACGAAGGATAGATAGTTAGATATTTTGCATGCCGCCAACATAGCTTGTGGTGAGCAAGACTTTTTCTATAGACCCATCAAGGTTGAGTTTGCTATGATTTCTAGAGGTATTTTTAAAGGTGGTTTATTTATTTATGGAAATGAGAGAAACGCTGGCTAAAAAAGTGGCCTGGATAAGTGTAATTAGTAATATTATTCTTACCGTAGGGAAGATTGTCATCGGTTGGTATGGGAATAGTGACGCGGTCTTTGCAGATGGGATCCATTCTGCTGCAGATGTCTTTGCATCTATCATCGTGCTATTAGTGATAAAAATCGCCAATAAGCCTGCCGATAAGGAACATCCTTATGGGCATGGGAAGGCCGAAGTCATCGTTTCAGGCATTATCGGGATATTACTTTTTTTTGTTGCCATTTATGTGGTTTATGAAGGCATTAGTGGTTTCTTTCATGAAGTGGAATCACCGAGCTTGTTGGCGATGTGGGTCGCCCTCTTTTCGTATGCAACCAAAGTTATGCTGTACCGAAGTTCATTAAAAGTCGCGAAACAGAATAAGAGTAAGGCGATTGAAGCGATTGCTTTTGACCATAAAGCAGATATTGTCGCATCCATTGCAGCTGCCATCGGGGTTCTAATTTCGATCGCCGGAAACCGATTCGATATTCATTTCTTGCTTTACGGGGATAAAGCAGCCAGTATTTTTGTCGCCTATTTAATTTTCAAAATCGCCAAGGAAATGTTAACAGAGGCATTTGATATCTTACTTGAACGAAATATTGATACAGAGACACTTCAGGAATATATTGCTGCGGTGAAGGCCTTTGAAGAGGTCAAACGAATTGACCGGATTCGAGCAAGAGAATTGGGTCATTATGTATTAGTGGATTTACGTATCTCAATTGATCATTTTAAAACAATCAAGCAAGGGCATGACCTCGCAAAATTAATTAAACAAAGACTTATGGATAAGTTTGATAACATCCAGGAAGTTTTAATCCATTTAAACCCCTATTTCGCGGAAGATGAATAATTTAAAAAAACTCCTTTGTACTTTAGGTGATTTGGGTTTATGATAGGATAGGTACAATAAAAAGTTAAAGGGAGTTGATATTTTTGAGTTATTCCGTAGACCCGGACCCAAGTAGTAGGCGAGGGGAAGTCAATGTGATCTTTGAATGGATTGAAATGAATATCAAGAATATCAACTCTGGAAAAGGTTGTTGGCTTCCTCGAACAAAGTGAGTGAGGAGGTTATGTCATGCTGGAAATTTTTAAAAGTACAGAGACAAAAGTTTTAGAACAGGTAGATGTCATCTCAAAAGGTTGCTGGGTCAATATGTACGCCCCAACACAAGAAGAGATTAACAAGGTATCCATGGATGCTCAAATTGATGTAGATATCATCAAAGATGCCCTAGATGATGAAGAACGTCCGAGGATAGAACGAGATGATGGCCGAGTCTATATCATTGTCGATTTTCCTTATATTGTTCATGATGAAAATGGTTTTGCTGGTTATGAAACCATTCCAATCGGCATCATTCTTACCGATGAATGTATCATTACGGTTTCCTTAAAGGATACACCAATTTTAGAGGAATTTCGAAAAAACAGAGTAAAAGAGTTTTTTACGTTTAAAAAGACGCGGTTTGCGCTGCAAATTCTGTTCGTTATTTCCTCGTATTATCTTCGTTACTTAAAGCAAATTAACAAGAAGACAAATGAGATTGAACGTGTCGTTCATCAATCATTAAAAAATAAAGAATTGTTCGCCTTTCTTTCTTTAGAGAAAAGTTTAGTTTATTTTACGACCTCATTAAAATCCAATAAGGTTGTCCTCGATAAAATTTTGCGCTTCAACTATTTAAAAATGTATGAAGAAGACAAGGACTTATTAGAAGACGTAATTATTGAAAAAACACAGGCGATTGAAATGGCTGAGACCTATCGCTCGATCCTATCGGGGATGATGAATGCCTTTGCATCGATTATCTCGAATAACCTAAACATTGTGATGAAGTTTTTAACTTCAATTACAATTATTTTATCCTTCCCAACAATGGTGGCGAGTTTTTATGGGATGAACGTGGATATCCCTTTCCAGCATGCCACCCATTCCTATGCAATACCGCTAGTAATCTCTGCTTTTTTAACAAGTTTAACTGCATTCATTTTTTGGAAAAAGAAATATTTCTAGATTACCAGTCCTTTTATCGGACTGGTTTTTTGCCTTTTATAAAAAACTTTCCCAAGTTAGAAAGGGTACTATTAGTAATATTTTTTTAATAATCTGAAAAGCGGCTATATGAAATCTGTATATTGTTGTAAAATAGTAAATAAAGGAAAGGCACGGTTTGGTGGCATTATGGAATTTGGAGCACTGATTAAATTCTATCGAACGCAAAGAGGAATCACACAAGCAGAACTTTCCAAAGGAATCTGTTCTGTCCCACATTTAAGTAAGATTGAGAACAATTCAAAAGAAGCAAACGAAGCGACGATTTCCCTTATACTAAGGCGTTTAAATATAGATCTGGAAGAGATGGAGGAAAAAGAAGAGGAAATCAAAATCTTACTAAGGCGGCTGGACGGTAAGATCAATTTTTACCTAAGGGATGAAATTGAAGAAAATTATCAAAAATTGGTTCAAATTGAACATCTTATTCCATTTTCCCAATATATTTATGTATACGAGCTATATAAGTTTCGATATTTAATTTTTAAAGGCCTTGTTGATGAAGCAGATGGCCAACGGGCCCTTTTATATAAGCAAAAGAGGAATTTTTCCCAACATGAAGATTATTTATTTCGTTACTATCATGCGATATTCTTAATGTGGAAGGGACAATATCAAACTGCAGATGATATCCTCGATGTTTTACATACAGAAAATAATCATATAACCGCAAGTGGGGAATTTCTATATCATCGATCACTTGTAAAAAGCTCACTTGAACAATCAGGACATGCTATCCATTTTGGTAAAATGGCTTTGCAAATATTCATGAATCAGCATAACTTCATTCGAATTCTCCACACCCTCATGCTGCTTGGGATTAATTATACCCACTCTAATATCTATGAAGAAGCACAGGAGTGTTTTCACCATTTAATCCGAAACGCAGAATTATTAAAGAAAGAAAAATTACTTCCACAGATCTATCATAATATGGGCCATTTGCAATTTAAAATGAAGAAGGCAAACGAAGCGCTGTTTTATTATGAAAAAAGTTTGGCCCTGCAGCCGAATAAAAATCAGCATTATCTCGTCACTTTGTATGCGATGGGGGAGGTGCACCATTCACTTCACTCAATCGAAAAAGCAAAAGAATGTTTCCAAGAGGTTACCTTATTGTCTAAAGATTTGGGTGTGAAAAAATATCGACTCTTGGCAGACTTTTATCTCCTCCACATGACCTCTCAGGTAAAAGCATTTAAATATTTGGAATCGAAGGTAATCCCTTATTTTGAAGAGGCAAATGAACATACGGATGACCTCACCCGTTTTTATAAAATGCTTGCAGATTATTACAATCAAAAGGGTATGGTTATTGATGCAGTTACTTATTTAAATAAATTAACCTAAACTATAAGGAGGAGATTTTATATGAAAAAATTTGTTGTCATCGTCTTTTCAATTTCACTCATCGCTCTTTTTACTTCATCTAAGGATGTAAAGGTGTCCACCCTAAGCAATGATGTTGCCTACACGGCTCCTTCCAACCATCCCATTCAACCGCCAATTGGATGATTGTAATCAAAAAATTCCTGAACATATCAGGGATTTTTTTTTTGCGGATTGGAATGTTAATCAAATATAAGGCAGACAATACTAGGAAATTATCACTTTTGAAAGAGGTGCTTGGAATGAAGAAGGAAAAATCTCTAAGTGAAAGCAATAAAAGTAAATCTGATAAAGATCTTTTTGGACTTGAGCCGAAAATGAGTTTACAGTCCGTTCATTTCGCTCCAAGTGAAAATTCACTTCTAAATGAAGGGGCAGAGAAACAATGTGATTAATCTATTTTGAGAATTGAAGGAATGAAACATGCCAGGTGCAGGGCAAGCTATAGGCATGTGTTTTTATAAGGTAACTGTTTAAAGGAGGAAATCATGAAATCATTTGTTGTCGGATTCCATCAAGAAGATAATGTAGATAGTATGCAGATTCAAAAACTAAGCCAGGAAGATTTTACGAAAGCAACAGAAGGTGGAACAAGGCATTTATTTGAGCTCGACACAAACATTGGTCTATTTGTGTTTTTTGATGCGGAAGATGAGGACGGAGACCTCTCCTACATGGTATTGCAATATGAGGAAGAAAATGAAGATCCCGTGGGCTGCTATTCCTTCCAGTTGAAAGACTTTTACGAATTTGTCGCCTTATTCTTAAATGACATGGAGTTTAATGAGGAACCTGACGATGAGGACCAAGAAGAATACGGCCCAATTCATCATTTAGCCCATTTATTGTTCCATGTCGTCGAAGAAGGCAAGGATATTGAAGTGTAAAGTTGTAAATTTTCTTGAATTTTTGATTGTGGGCACCTAAATTAGGTGCCCTTTATTGGTTTTTAAAGTGATTTAATCCTATATGGCAATAAACGCGGTGAGTTTGTAGACCCAACGGGCGAATTTCGGTATTTAATGGGCGAATTTGCTGATTCAACGGGCGAATTTTGATGTTTAATGGGCGAATTTTGATGTTTAATGGGCGAATTTCGCAACTTTATGGGCGAATCGTCCTTACCCTGTTAATAATGAAAATAAAAGCTCACCAAGGGAAGTTCTTTGGAGCGTAGGACTGGGATCTGTAATTTCCAAGACATTGAAGATTACAAGAACGCAGAATTCTTTTTGTAACATACCGTGATTCTATATGAGCAAATTCCCGAAACTGCTGATTTGTTATCGTCGGGCCAAACAACAGAAAATAATCGTTCAGAGCATCTATATGTGCATCTTTAGAAAAAGTATCGCAGGGTGGGCAATACCAATTTTGGTTCTTACGGCCAAGGGAATGATTAGAGTCGGTAGGACAGAGGACACCCGTAAACAGGTCACCTTTCTGAATATCATATTTATTCAATACATAGCTTGTTGGAATGGTATTCATTTTCACGAGGAGACGGCAAATTTTCCGGAGATCTTTGGCGGTCAGAAGCGGTTTCGAATATTGTTTCTCTAAAATGGAAATTTTGTTTAAGAAAACATCAGACTTACATATTCGAGGTTTAACCTTGTGGGCATTTTTTCCTGTCACAGCGTATGTAGCATAGCTATTACTAATCACCACTAAATATTCAACTGGAACAGGAAGCAAATGATTTGCAGCAAGAAGTTTCTGTAAGTACTTTTGATGTCTCTCTCCCTGAGCAATCGGATAAGGGTAACCTTTTTCAATACCATTGTTGATTTGAATAAACTGTTCATTATCAGTATCGAAAAGTAACTTACCAGCCATATTTTTCACATCGATCGCTAGGGCAAATTCAGGTGTTAGGAGAAGGGTATCGATTTGGCAGTTGTAATCACCATCAGGAAGGTTCAAATCGTGGAGAATCATATATTTATGCTGTGGAAGGTCACGATAATAATAATCGAGCGATTTCTCACCAAGGTAACCGGCCTGCCTCCTTCCAAACTCATCTAAAATTTGTTTGTACTTTTGGTGATTATAGGGAAGTCGCCGCAATAAGGCCTCTAAAACAAGCATAATTAATGGTTTTGTCCTTTCTTTTATGATCAAAAATTATCACTCCTCTCGTTTTAAGGATATATTCTAATAAAAGGATTGAATTTCCTGCCGAATTTTAGCGATTCTTGTAAAATATTTTTGAGATATAATCCTATGAGCGAATTCTGGTGTCCAACGAGCGGATTAGCAGTTTCAAAGAGCGAATCCTATTTCTGGACCCATCTAAAGTTTAAAATTTGATAAACCACCTAAATAGCGATAACATTATCATGATTTTACACAGGGAGGTCATATCATGAGCGAAATGTTTCAAAGGGGTATTGAGCGTGTTTGGACCGTACAGCATCAACAGCATAGTCCGATACATACAGCAGGAATGGTCCTAGACCCAAGTAAAATGAAAGAGTCAGATCCCTTTCTATTCCTGGCAGAGGATTTTTTTAAAAAAGGTACCTTTGATTTCCATCCACATCGCGGGATTGAGACTGTTACCTATGTCATTGAAGGCAAGCTAGAGCACCAGGATAATAAAGCGGGCCGCGGCGAGCTTGAGCCTGGCGATGTACAGTGGATGACTGCAGGTAAAGGCGTGATCCATATCGAGGACCCAGCTGAAGGGGTGACCGTCCACTCCTTGCAACTATGGGTCAACCTTCCGCGTGAGCACAAAATGGCAGAGCCGCGCTATCAGAATCTCCGTGCCCAAGACATGCCGGTCCGGAAAGAAGAGGGAGCATTCATCAGAATCTTTTCTGGTTCATCGGGCGGCATACAATCCACTACCAAAAACTATGTACCCGTGACAATGGTTGAAATCAACCTAAAACCAGGTGCAACAGTTAGCCAGGACCTGCCAGGGGATTACCATGGCTTCATGTATATTTTAGAAGGAAAAGGTCAGTTTGGAAAAAGTAAAACAGAGGCCGAAAAAGGCCATGTGCTGCTCCTCGAAAAAGGTGAGGCGGGACAATCCAGTGAAGTTACTATTACCGCCAAGGAACAGCTACGAGTATTGTTATATGCCGGTAAACCGCTTCATGAGCCAATCGTTGCCAGAGGACCGTTCGTCATGAACACTGAGGAAGAAATTCGCGAGGCCTATCGTGACTACATGGCCGGTAAGTTTGCAGAATAAGAAAACAAAAATAAGCACTTGGGACAAATCCAGCCCAAGTGCTTATTAGCTTATAAGAAGAAACGACGCCATACGGGCACTCCATTTTAGCTTTTCGCTGGTTTCTTACTAACCTCTACCCGAGCGTTGCCCATAAAAAAGATAGTAATCGCCGCAATCCCGATCGGAATCAGTGTCAGCAAAAAGGTATGGGTAATCGAAACGGACATCGCATGAACAATCTTATCTAAAATAAAATCTGGAATTTTCGAGCGCTCACTTGCTTGGAAAATTTGGCGCGGATCGCCCATTTTGAAATTTCCCGCTCCTTGCATGCCTTTGAACGCATCTTTGAGTTTATCGGTAAACAAGTTATTTTGCAGGCTTCCAAAGATTGTTACCCCAAGTGTCATTCCAAAAGACCGTAAAAATGAGTTCGTCGAGTTGGCCGTCCCGCGATATTGCGGCTCCAAATTGTGCATGGATGCTGTCGGCAATAAGGAAAAGGAAAAGCCAACCCCAAAGCCAACTAAAATCATGTAAATCGTCAGCAGCCAGCGAGCAGTATCCACCGTCAATGTGCCAAGCAAGTACATGCCAACAACATATGAAATAATTGAAACTATCATTAAATTACGATAGGAAGTCTTCGTTAAGAAAATCCCCCCGACAGAACTCCCGGCAACGGACCCGAGCATCATTGGTGTCAAAATTAATCCGGCATTCTTAGCCGACCCGCCGTAGACCGCTTGAACGAAGATTGGGATAAACACAGTTAAGATAATAAACGTTCCACCATATAAAAACGACAAGATTTGCGAGGTGGCAAATAAACGTCTTTTGAACAGCCATAGCGGTAAAATCGGTTCAGCGGCCTTAAATTCCGCGATGAAAAAGGCTACAAAAAAGACGAAGAAACTTGCAAACAAACCAATAATAGGTGTCGAATCCCAAGTATATTCTTTCCCGCCCAGTTCAAGCGCAAACATTAAACTAACAACTGATATGACCAGTGTAGTCGCCCCAAGCCAGTCAACCTTTTGCTTCGAATGCTGCAAGGATTCATGATAATAACGAACGATTAAAAAGATCGAAACAATTCCAATCGGTACATTCACATAAAAAACCCAATGCCAACTAATATAATCAGTAATATAGGCGCCAAGTAACGGTCCTAAAACACTGGATGCACCGAAAACAGCCCCTAGCAAGCCAGTCATTTTCCCGCGGTTTTCAGGCGGGAAAATATCGAATACAATCGTAAAGGCAATTGGCATCAGAGCCCCGCCGCCTATACCTTGAATGGCACGGAAAATACTCAATTGCACGATGCTTTGCGCAATCCCGCAAAGTGCCGAGCCAATCAGGAAGACGACTAATCCGAAAATAAAAAAGCGTTTCCGTCCATACATATCGGATAACTTACCGAAGATCGGCATCCCAGCCATAACCGCTACCATATAGGCAGAGGTGACCCAGATAAATTTATCAAAACCTCCTAAGTCCGAAACAATCGTGGCCATCGCCGTAGCTACGATTGTATTGTCCATCGCTGCCATTAAAATCCCCAACAGTAAACCCGCGACGACTGGTTTAAGATTCGTGTCTTTTTTGATCATAAAATTTCCCCTTAGTCTTTAAAAATGTTATTTTTTATAATTGATAATCAAGCTAAACCAATTTTAAAAGGAAGGATAAGGACTGTCAATTTTTATATAAAAATCATTCTCCGGTCCAATAAAAGAAGAGGGACTCAGCTGCTAAGTCCCTCTGTTTTACTTTCTTTATACACATTTATCTTTTGAAAAACTCAACCTTTTCACCATCAGGGCCTTGCACAAAGAAATTACGATACCCATTCGGAAGAGTCACGATTTCATCACTAAGGAAAACTACGTTTAATCCCTTTAAACGGTTGAATTCCTCTTCAATATCATCGACCAAGAAGGCCATGTGATTGACCCTTCCTTCAGTTGGAAGATTAGGATTTCCTCCATAAACTAATTCTAATTCTGTTTCATCCGAACCATTAAATCCAAGGAATGCCAGTGTAATCGAGCCGTCTGCAATCGTAAATTGGTCCTTTACCTCCAACCCAACCACTTCTTGATAAAATGCAAGGGATGAATCCAAGTCGTTTACGTATACACCGACATGGTCTATTTTCTTAACAGCCACTTGTCTTCCCCCTTTATGTATCCTTTTAAGCCTTTAAAACATCGTGGTCAACATAACGTTCACCATTCAGTTCACTAATAACATTAATAGCCACTTTAGCCCCGTCGCCAGCGGTAATGATGGTATGCATACTTACACCAGCAACTGTCCCCGCAGCCCAAATCCCGTCAATATTTGTTTTTCCTGAAGCATCAACATCAAGAACAGTCTTGATTCTTGGCTCTGTACCTGGCTTTGTAGTTAAGCCAGCCGTTTCAGCAAGATCAACCGACATGCCTGTCGCAAGGATTACATGTTTAGCATCATATTCCCCTTGATCCGTTGCTACTTTAAAGCCTCCTTCAGCTTTACTGATAGTTGACACAGTCGCTTGGACGATTTCTGCTCCAAATTTGGTTGCTTGTTTTTTCCCAGTTTCAACAAGGTCTGGTCCAGTAATTTCTGCTACCCCATAATGGTTTTCAATCCAGGCCCGTTTGGTAACGCTTTTATCATTATCTATTACCACTGTCTTTTTCCCCGCTTTGGCTGTAAATAGGGCTGCACTTGCTCCAGTAGGTCCTGCTCCAACAATTAACACATCAAACATATCAAAAACCTCCATTTTTTATAAAATTAAAGCTAGAATAAGCTTAGCTTAAATAGAAACTTATGTAAAATCAACTGCCCGTAAATGTTAATAATATTTGAACTTTTTGAATAAACAAATTACGCTAGACTAAGCAGTAATCAAGGAAGAGGAGCACGAGTGGTTATGGATATTCAGCCGTTAGGTGATTTAGCGATCCGAGTCTGTTTTGGTGAAGGAATCAATGAAACGATTCACAAGCAAGTTCAATCCTTTACTTCCAGGCTTCATTTTTCAAAAATTAACGGAATTGTGGAATGCGTGCCAGCCTATCATTCGGTTGCCATTTATTATCGGCCTGAACTGATAAGTTACACTAAATTAGTAGCGGTGGTGGTGAACCTTTGTAACACCTCAGTTGATGTAAATCTTCTACAGCCAATCGTTTACGAAATTCCCGTTTATTATGGCGGAAAAACAGGTCAGGACCTCCCTTTTGTTGCACAGTATCACCAAATGAGTGAGGATAAGGTCATCAAACTTCATGCCAATAAGGAATACTTAATTTATTTGATTGGGTTTGTTCCGGGCTTTCCCTATCTCGGCGGACTATCCCAGCAGTTATCTGTTCCGCGACTTGATCATCCCCGGCCAAGAGTTCTGGCAGGATCGGTTGGAATTGGGGGAAACCAAACGGGGATTTACCCGTCTGAGGTTCCGTCGGGCTGGCGAATCATTGGCATCACACCTGTTAATATTTTTGATTTGGAAAATCCAAATTTAATCTCAGCCGGAAATTATATTAAATTTTTTCCAATCACTCGAAATGAATATCAACGGATAAAGAATTTATCGGACGAAAAGAAATACAAATTGTCTGCCTATTTAAAAGAAGGGGGGTGAACTGATGTTCGTTGTGGATATAAATAGTGACCTGGGCGAGAGTTACGGAGCATATACCGTTGGAAACGATAAAGAAGTATTAAAATACATTTCTTCTGCAAATATTGCCTGTGGTTATCATGCAGGCGACCATAATGTTATGTTTCAAACCGTCAGGCTGTCGAAAAATTACCGCGTACAAATCGGGGCCCATCCAGGCTTACCAGATATCCCCGGTTTTGGGAGGAGGGAAATGAACCTCTCAGCACGCGAGATATACAACCTGGTTATTTATCAAATTGGCTCGTTAGCGGCAGTCTGCAAGGTGAACGGAACCGTTCTTGCACACGTGAAGCCCCACGGCGCCTTATATAATATGGCCGCAAAGAATCTTGAAATTGCAAAGGCTATTGCAGCGGCAGTTTATGACTTCGATCCGGAACTTGTTTTATTCGGTCTAGCTGGCAGTGAACTAGTGAAGGCTGGGGAGGAAAAAGGGTTGATCGTAGCACAAGAGGTATTTGCCGATCGCACCTACCAGCCCGATGGAACTTTAACACCCCGAACGAAAGAAAATGCACTAATCCATGATACGCAGATTGCAATTAACAGAGTGATCCGGATGATTAAAGATGGAAAAGTAGCTGCTGTTGACGGGGCAGACGTTAAGATTAAGGCAGATACAGTTTGTGTTCATGGGGACAGTCCAAAGGCGTTCGAATTCGTAACCGAATTAAAGCAGGCCCTCATTTTGGAAAATATCTCGATTAGAAAAAGCTGGGATAAGTAATGAAAACACCTGTTTTTAAGGTAATTAAGCCTGGAATGCAAACAACCGTCCAAGATTTAGGCAGATATGGTTATCAGCAATTTGGGGTTAGCCCAGCAGGCGCAATGGATGCTTATGCCATGCAAATAGCCAATCTATTAGTAGGGAATAAGTTAGCTGAAGCAGTACTGGAAGCTTCTTTCATAGGTCCGACCATGGAGGCGTTAAGTGACCTGGTGATTTCTATTTGCGGAGGGGATTTTTCGCCAACTGTGGATGGACAGGCCGTGCAGCTTTGGAAAAGCTTTTTGATAAAAAAGGGGCAAGTCGTATCAGTGGGTCAGTGCAAGCATGGTGCCAGGACCTATATTGCGATTGCTGGTGGAATCGATGTCCCCGCCGTTTTAAATAGTAAGTCAACCTTTCTAAATGGCAGCTTTGGTGGACATGAGGGAAGAGCATTAAAAAAAGGGGATATATTATGTGGGTTTCCAGAAATTCGAAAACCATCTAAATCAATCCATCCTGATTTGATTCCTGACTATAAAAAACAGTTACAAATTCGAGTGATACTCGGACCGCACCATCATCTCTTTACCGAACGGAGCCTTGAGCAATTTTTAACTGCCGAATACCGAGTTTCACCACAATCGAACCGGATGGGCTATCAACTAAATGGTCCGAAGCTACAACATACGAATGGACCAGATATCATTTCCGACCCCATTCCATTAGGGGGCATCCAAGTCCCAGCAAGTGGTCAGCCAATTATTTTAATGACAGACCACCAAACAACCGGGGGTTACACAAGAATTGGTACTGTGATTTCCGTGGATATCTCAAAATTGGCTCAAGCGGTGCCTGACACCATCATCCAGTTTTCAGAGGTAACTCTTGAGGAAGCCCACCGATTATATCTCGAGAGACAGTCATTATTAAAAGGATTAACGCTTGCCGCAACATAAAAAGAACCATCATTTTCCGTTTGGAAAGTGATGGTTCTTTCGTATTAAGAGTTTATATTATTTAACTCCACTGATCTTTGATGTTTTTTAGAAGAAGCCTGTTTCCGCGTATGAAGGAAATAATAAAGAACTATACCAAAAAGAATATAGAAGGAACATAAGAAATAAAGGGTACTATAATTCACTTTTGCAGCCGCTAAGCCGACTACAAACGACCCTAATGCAATCCCAATATCATAGATTGATAGGAAGGTAGCTGTAGCTAACCCTCTTTTTCTAGGTGCAGCATCCTGAATGGCAATGGTTTGAAAGGTCGGAAACAGCGTTCCCCAGCCTAAACCAATCAACCCTGCTGAAACGAGAAATGTGACTGCGCCACTACTTTGACTTAATAGAAACATTCCAATAGCAAACAATACGATGGATGGGAAAACGATCACGTTCGGGCCATATTGGTCAAACCATTTTCCAGTAAAAGGTCTTGATATCAATAAAACAATCGCATAGACCACAAAGAAAAGACTAGCCACTTCAGTCAAATGTATTTCCGTTGCAAATACGGATACGAATGAAAGTAGGGCTGAATAGACAATAGCAAGAAAACATCCGACAATCGCAATTGGAATAGCAGAAACCTCGATTAAGTTTTTAAATGAAAAAGCAGAGTGGACAACCGGAAGACCTGCTTGCTCGGTTTTTTTCACATGAACGCTTAGACCTGTAATTAAGGCGCCAATAGCGACAACGACACTGACGATAAATAGGGTTTTTGCTCCCCACTGTTGCATAGAGGTTAAGCCGATAAATGGCCCCAGCACCATCGCCATATTTGACGACATAATAAAATAGCCCATGCCTTCACCGCGTCGCGAAATCGGAATAAGGTCAGCAACGATTGCCCCTACAGCCGTAGTCGCCATCCCGAAACCAATCCCGTGTAATAAACGAATGGCTAGAAAACCAATGATTGTTTTTGGGAAAAAGTATAACAAGGATGCCCCTGCGAAAATAATCAGTGAGGCAAGCAGCACCTTTCTATGGCCTGCTTTTTCAAGCCATTGACCTGCAAGCGGCCGGGAGATAATGGCAGATATTAAAAAGACAGTGGTCATCAATCCCGCTTCTGATGCATTGCTGTCGAATTCCTGTATCGCGTAAATAGGCAAGGTGACGAGTAAAACATAAAAGGTTAAAAATAAAAAGAAGTTACTTAAGGAAATGCTAATAAAACTTTTCGTCCATAGTTTGGTTTTTTTCATATAATCCGCTCCTTTATAACAGTTGTTGCAACCAACTTTTTTGCAAATGAAAAAGCTCATCCTGTGAGGTCTCTGAAAAATGCTTCATTAATGAATGATTCGTTTCAATGACCGTTTTTTCCCATTCGGGAAACATCTTTAAGGCCACATCTGTTAATTGAATAAGCTTCTCTCGTTTGTCTTTACCTGGAACCTGAAGTACGTAACCTTGTTTAACAAGTCGTTGAATGGTACGGGTCATGGGGGGAGCCTCAACAAATAAGTATTCACAAAGCTCTTTTTGAGTTAACGAGCCTTTGGATTTTAAAACAAAAATGACGGACCATTGTGATCCGTACAAGCCTAAAGGTTTTAATGCATCATTAAGTGTGTTAGTAAGATGGCGTGAGAGCTGATGAAGCGTATGGAATAATTCGTGGCTATTCATATATGTAGCACACCTCAAAATTCTTTTAAAATTAGTTACCTAGGTAACTATAGTGGAATTGTTGGAAAAAGTCAAGGAATGTTCACAGAATTGTGGCTGGCAATCCACTTCGCGGAATCCGGTCCACGTTTGGCGGAATCCCGGTCCAAGTTGGCGGAATCCATTCAAGTTTTGGCGGAATAACCACCAGAATGCCCTTCAAATAAAAAAATCCCGCGGAAAGAAACAATCTTCCGCGGAATCCAATGAAAATCCTTACCTTAACACATTAAAATACCTAGCTTCTGGATGGGCGAACACGATTGCAGAAACAGATGCTTCTGGCTCCATCATACAGCCATCTGTTAACTGGATGCCGATTTCCTCGGGCGCAATTAACTTAAACAGTTTTTTCTGATCCTCTAATTCAGGACAAGCAGGGTAGCCAAACGAAAAACGCTGACCCGGATATTTAGCTGTAAAACGGTCTTGCATGGTGAAATCCAATGGATCCGGGAAGCCCCAACGGTCACGCATTTGACGGTGAATCAACTCGGCAAAACCTTCCGCGGTCTCCAAAGCCATGGCTTGTAGGGCATGACACTCTAAAAAGCGGCCTTCCTGCTTAAATTGCTCCGCTCTTTCACGGATCCCTCTGCCAGCCGTGACTGTAAAGAAGCCGACATAGTCTTTTTCACCGCTGTCAACGGACTTTAGAAAATCTGCTAAGCAAAGATGCGGTGCCGATTCCTGACGAGGGAAGTCAAATGTTTCAATAACCTCATCCGGATTTTCGGGACTATAAATAATGACCTTGTTGCCATCCGATTGTGCCGGGAAAAATTGATAAACAGCTGCTGGAGAAATCCAACCGTTTACACGCGCGTCCATTAGCAATTGGTCAACTACTTCTTTGACCTTGACCGCTTTTTCATCTTTCTCTGCTAATAACTTCGCGATTTTCCCTTTTACACCGAGATGATGGCCAATCAACATTTGCATATTGATATAGGGTTCAATATGTGAAAGTGAGTACGATTTAAGGATATGCCTCTTCGTATCCATTGGCGTAAAGACAGGAACCTGGGTCGAAACGGCTGGCTTCGGTTTAACTGCAACAGAGACCGTCGAACGGCGCTCAAACTCTCTTGGAACCGCTAAAGAAGCTAATTTTTCATTTTTCTCAACCATTAATTTCTGAACTTCCTCTTCCGAATTCAATTGATTCGCAAGGGCTAAGCCATTCATGGCATCTTTGGCGTAAAGGACGAGCCCGTCATATTCTTTTGCAATTCTCGTATCTGTGAATTTCCGAGAAAGGGCGGCACCGCCAACGAGGATTGGAACGGCAATACCGGATTCCTTCATATCCTGTGCGGTTAATACCATTTGCTGCGCCGATTTCACAAGCAAGCCAGATAAACCAACCATGTCTGGTTTTTCCCTAAGGATGGCTTGAACCAAATCGGTTGGATTTACTTTAATCCCAAGGTCAATCACTTCATAACCATTATTACTTAGAATAATATCAACAAGGTTTTTTCCGATATCATGAACATCACCTTTTACAGTGGCTAAAATGATTTTTCCCTTGGACGCAGAAACATCGCCTTTTTCCATATGTGGTTCTAAATGCGATACGGCTGCTTTCATTACTTCAGCACTCTGGAGCACTTCGGCAACGATGAGCTGGTTGTCGTTGAAAAGACGGCCAACCTCTTTCATCCCTTCCATTAATGGGCCATTAATAATATCGAGCGGGGCAGGATACGTCTCAAGGGCTAAATCTAAATCTGGAAGCAGGCCTTCTTTCGTGCCTTCCACCACATAATAGGCCAGTCTTTCTTCCACACTCATATTTGGAACAGTTACTTTCGGTTCCTTCTTTTTGCCGCGGTAAAATTCAGTAAAGGTAGCAAGCGTCTCATCGGTTGTATCAAAAAGAAGAGCCTCTGCTAACTGAACTTCTTCCTTGGAAATGGAAGCAAACCGCTCCAATTTTTCCGTGTTAACAATCGCATAATCAAGACCAGCCTGGGTGCAATGGTATAGGAAAACGGAATTTAGAACTTCCCTGCCGACAGGAGGGAGCCCGAAGGAGACATTACTAATGCCAAGAATCGTTTGTACTTCTGGGAACTGCTCTTTAATTAACCGGATCCCTTCAACCGTTGCCTTGGCAGACCCAATATATTGTTCATCCCCCGTACCGACTGGAAACACGAGCGGGTCAAAAATGAGATCCTGCGGCTTCAGACGATATTTATTTACTAATAAATCATACGAGTGTTTTGCAATGGATAGCTTTTGCTCAGCGGTAACGCCCATGCCTTCCTCATCAATGGTTCCGACAACGACAGCCGCACCATAGCGATGGATTAATGGGACAACTGCTTCAAATCGTTCCTCACCATCTTCAAGGTTAATCGAATTGATAATCGCTTTTCCTTGCGAATATTTAAGGGCCCGCTCAATTACCTTTTCATCAGTGGAATCGATGACGAGGGGAGCCTTGACTTTCTTAACGACTTCTTTAATAAAATTTTCCATATCGACCATTTCTTCACGGTCAGGGTCGGCAAGACAAAGGTCAATGACATGAGCGCCGCCTTTCACTTGGGCTCGAGCAATCTCGGACGCTTCCTCAAATTTCCCCTCAGTGATTAACCGTTTGAATTTACGTGAGCCAATCACATTTGTCCGTTCGCCGACCATAATTGGTCGTAACGTTGGATCGTCATAGATGAACGGTTCAATCCCAGACACCATATGAACAGCGGTTGGCTTGAATTCTCTAGGCTGGAATTCTTTCATTGCTTCGGCAATCGCTCTTATGTGATCCGGAGTTGTCCCACAGCAGCCACCAACAATATTAAGCCAGCCATGGGCGGCGAAATCAGCCAGCTTTTTGGCTAACGTTTCGGGCGTTTCATGATAATGGCCATCTTCATCTGGCAGCCCTGCATTTGGGTAACAGCTGACTGCTGTCGATGCTAAATCTGCTAAGGAGCGGACATGATCCTGCATGAATTCTGGTCCTGTTGCGCAGTTAAGTCCAACTGCTACGGGATTCATATGTTCTACTGAAATGAAAAATGATTCAATCGACTGCCCGGCGAGAGTCGTGCCCATTGGCTCGATGGTCCCCGAAATAAACAATGGCAGTGTTTTGCCTGTTTTTTCAAACGCCCTTTCGATGCCAACATAGCCAGCTTTTACATTTAACATATCTTGACTCGTTTCAAGCAGCAGTAAATCAACCCCACCATCAATGAGGCCGATGGCTTGTTCTTCATAGGCAGCAGCAAGTGCATCAAAGGTCGTTCCGCCTGTTACACTTAAGGTTTTAGTAGTTGGTCCCATGGAACCTGCCACATAGCGCGGCCACTCATCGGTTGTATATTTGTAAGCTTCTTTGACGGCAAGGAAAGCAGCGATTTTATTAATCTCATAGGCTTTAAAACCCAAATCATATTCATCAAGAACCAGATTGGTTGCCCCGAAAGTATTGGTTTCAATGATATCTGCTCCAGCCTCTAAGTATTCCCGATGAATATTGGCAATCACAGAGGGTGCAGTTAACACGAGGTTTTCATTACAGCCTTCATACTGCTCACCGCCAAAATTCTCAGCGGTAAGATTTGCTTGCTGGATCATGGTTCCCATTGCCCCGTCCATGACAAGGATTCGTTTTTTGAGTTGTTCAGTAAATGGTGTTTTCGGCATAGTTGGTCCTCCTCAATTCACTGGCCCGCTGACGAGTATATAACGCTAATTCAGCAGTTAATTCATAACGTAAAAATGGTGTAATCAAATAAATCCCGTTAAATAGATCTAAGGCAGCATCGATGAGTGACTTAGAAATAGCAATGCCTTCTCTAGCCGCTTGAAGCGGATCATCATTCAATTGGGCCATCCGCTGACGGATGGAGTCGGCAATCTTGATTCCGGGCACTTCATTATGCAGGAACTCTGCGTTCTTACTGCTAGTCAGTGGCATTAAACCAATATAGATTGGCGCATTAAGATGCTTGGTATGTTCATACACTTCGAGTAACTTTTCCTCTGAAAATACCGGCTGGGAGATAAAGTAATCTGCTCCAAATTGAACTTTTTTCTCAAGTCGCTTCACGGCTTTGTCCAGTGAGCGGACATTAGGGTTAAAGGCTGCCGCAATGCTAAAGTCTGTCTTTTGGCCCAAATCTTTTCCTGAAAAAGATAACCCTTCATTCAATTGCTTAATCATTTGAATTAACTCAAATGATGACACATCGTAAACAGAAGAAGCTCCAGGGAAATCACCTACTCTAGCAGGATCACCGGTAATGGCTAGGACATCGGTCATCCCGAGTGTATGAAGCCCCATTAAATGCGATTGCAGGCCGATGATATTGCGGTCACGACAGGCAATATGAATGAGCGGGCGCATTCCTAATTCTTGTTTCACTAGGTAACCTAATGATTCGTTCGAGATTCGAACGGTTGCAAGGGAATTATCCGCTAAAGTTATCGAATCGATGCCTGCTTCTTTTAAAGCTTTAGCCCCTTCGAAAAATTTGGTAGTATCTAGCTTTCTAGGAGGATCTAATTCTACGATTACCGATGGCCGCTCTTTGACAATTTCCTGAAGGGGAGTAAACTCCCTTTTTGGCATATGCGATTCTACAATTATTTTCTTTGGTTTTAATTTTACTACTTTTTCAGAAATTGGAACACTATTCTTCAACTCAGAAGCATAGGCCTTGATATGTTCAGGTGTTGTCCCGCAACAGCCGCCCAGCAGCCGGACTCCTTGTTCCCGGAACGCTTTGGCTGAATTCCGAAAATATGCAGGATCTCCTTCATAATGAAACTTTCCGTCCGTATAAGCAGGAAGACTGGCATTTGGATAGGCAGAAAGATAGGCGTGCGCCGGAAGTTCTATCTGTTCAAGTGCAAGCAGCATATGATGAGGGCCAAGCCGGCAATTAAGGCCGACGACATCCGCACCAAGTGCTTCCAGTCTTTTTAAAGCGTCATTTACAGGCGTCCGATCTTGTAAAAATCCAGGTTCCTGAAGGGAAACTTGGGCGATAATCGGAAGCTTTGTTTCCTTTCTCGCTATCGTTAGAATGGTTTCAAGCTCTTCCAGGTCGTAGTAAGTTTCAAGTAATATTCCATCCACACCTTCAAGGAGGAGGCAGTATAGTTGTTCACGGAAGCTTCGTTTAATTTCTTCTATTGTAATAGAGTTTGTTTTAATCCCACGGTTTCCGCCCATTGTTCCGAGCACATAAGCATTCTTTTGAGCTGCCAGTTTGGCGTGACGGACTGCGGCACTATTAATCTCTTTCACTGAATCTTCTAATCCATAGCGCTGCAGCTTTAAATAGTTAGCAGCGTAGGAATTGGTTTGGATGACATCCGCCCCGGCGTCAATGTATGCGAGGTGGATATTTTGGATTTGCTCCGGCTGGGAGAGATTTAATTCTTCCGAGCATGAATCCACACCGTAGGAATAAAGCAGCGTACCGATCGCCCCATCGGCTATTAAAATTTGATTTTTTAATTTTTCTAAAAAACTCATGATGTTTCTCCTTGTTGAAAGACCAACTGACTTTGTTCAACCTGCTTAAAAGCTTGTGAAAAATCATTGATTAAATCCTCAGGATTTTCAAGTCCAACCGATAAGCGAACTAAGCTATTCGTAATCCCTCGTTTCTCACGCTCTGCTTGAGGCATTGCAGCATGGGACATTTTCGCCGGGTAGGAAAGTATGGATTCCACTGCTCCTAGACTGACAGCAAAAACAGGTATTTGAACATGGGCTAGGAAGGTTCGAAGTGCCTCCTCATTCGCTAGCTCAAACGATAAGACTGCTCCCGGGCCGGCTGCTTGTGTTTTCTGAATCTGATATTGGGGGTGACTCTCCAAGCCTGGGTAATGAACCTTTTCAACAAGCGGATGGGAATCTAAAAATTCAGCTAATTTAATCGCTGATTTTTGTGATTGCTCGAGCCGGACATGTAGTGTTTTAATGCCTCTTAGAACGAGCCATGCATCCTGAACACCCAAGATTGCCCCAAACCCATTTTGCAAAAAGCCTAATCTTTTCGCCAAAGCTTCGTCATTAACGACAGCAAGGCCGGCAACAACATCACTGTGCCCCGATAAAAACTTGGTGGCACTATGAAGCACAACATCCGCTCCTAATTCCAATGGTCTTTGATGGGAGGGAGTGAGAAACGTGTTATCAACAAATGTTAACGCGCCCGTCTCCTTTGCGATATTGCTGATTGCTTGAATGTCCGTTACTTTCATTAACGGATTCGAGGGTGTTTCCACATAAAACGCTTTTGTATTTGGCTGAATCGCTTGTTCTACTTCCTCTAAATTCGTCATATCGACAAAGGTATGTTCAATTCCGAGCCGTGTGAGGACCTCCGTAACCATCCGAAATGTCCCGCCATAGACATCCTCCGTAATGACAATATGATCACCGGCGGAAAGTAGAAGGAATGCGGTCGAAATAGCGGCCATACCGGATGAAAAGGCAAAGCCCTTCACCCCGCCTTCCAGTTCGGCAATCACATCTTCAAGTGCTTCCCTAGTCGGATTTAAACTGCGGCCATAATCATATTTGCCAAACTGATCGAAATCAGATTGGTGAAAGGTCGATGCATGTTGAATGGGTACACTAACCGCACCCGTAATGGGATCAATTTTATGCTTATTATGAAGGAGCTTGGTTTCAAAGGTATAGTCGCCGTGTGCCATTATGCAATCACTCCTTCTTGGACATGTACAAAAGCCTTATTCAAATCCTCAATGATATCTTGGGAATCCTCAATTCCTACGGAAAAACGTAATAACCGATTGCAGACGCCTGCTTGAATTCGAACTTCTTCTGGAATATCTGCATGTGTTTGTGTTGCCGGATAAGTAATAAAGCTTTCTGTCCCGCCTAAACTTTCTGCAAAGCTAATCAGCTGTAACCCTTGTAAAAATGGATTAACCCATGCTTCATCTTTGATTCTAAAAGATACCATTCCACCTCTTCCAGGGTAGAGGACATCTGTTACAGCATCATGCTGGGAAAGAAATTCGACGATATTCTTGGCATTTTTTTCATGTCTCTCCATACGAAGCGATAAAGTTTTCATCCCGCGCATTAACAACCAGGAATCGAAGGGACTTAAGACTGCACCTGCCCCGTTATGATGGAAGGCTAAGGCTTCACAAAGTTCTTTTCCTTTTGCCACAATGAGCCCGGCAAGAACATCATTATGCCCGCCTAAGTATTTCGTTGCACTATGGATAACAATATCCGCACCAAGGTTGATCGGCTGCTGTAATAGTGGAGTATAGAAGGTATTGTCTACTATTAGTAATAGGCCATGTTTTTTTGCCAATTTTGAAATAGCGGCAATATCGGATTCCTGCATAAGAGGATTGGTTGGTGTTTCTAAAAAAATCGCCTTCGTTTTTGGGGTAATGTTCTTTTCAATCTCTTCCGGACAACAGGTATTAACATATTGACTATTCAAGCCCCATTTTTTATAGCCTTTTTCTAATAAGCGGTATGTCCCGCCATATAAATCTTCACTAACCAGCCATTCATCTCCGGCTTCAAATAAAGAGAGAATGGTCAAAATCGCGGCCATCCCTGAACTGCAGGCAAATCCTTGATCACCGCATTCTAAATCAGCAATTGTTTTTTCAAGGAGCTGACGTGTGGGATTCCCGGTTCGAATATAATCATATCCGGTAGATTGCCCAATTCCGTCGTGGCGGAAGGCTGTTGAAAAGTATACAGGCGGATTTACAGTTCCAGTTGTTGACTCACTGCGATTACCAATTTGGGCAAGTTTCGTTTCAATTTTGTACATGACGACCACTCCTTGTAGTTTTAACTTTGTAAATTGTCTAGCTTCAGCACCCAGCGTCTAGTGGACTTTGCTCTCCGCCCTACGATAAGTCAACATCGAATCGCTTCGCTCTCCGTGTTNNTTTATCTCAGTTGGAGCGCTCCAGTCCATACGCCGCTAAACGGGCGCTTCCGCTTTTCCATCAAAAAAAGCCTTTCTATAAGAAGAAAGGCTTTTGTAAGTACGACCAAAAAGTCATTCTTCTTATCTTGCAAATTAGCAATTAATTTGCAGGACTTAGCACCTTTTCAATGTGAAAACCATTGATGGTTGCTGAGGTGTCTTCGGGCCATTCCCTCAACCTCTCTTGATAAGAAAATTAATATTTAGATTATTTATAAAATTTACTACAATAAAGCGGTGATGTCAAATTGTTTTTCACTTAAAATGGGGGAATCATTTTCTTTAAGTAGTTGACTCCAATAAAACCAAACTATAATATATGATTAAAGGTGTTCTATAAAAGAAACGTTTATTGTCTAATTATCCAGGAATATTTCGAAGGAAGACTAAAAGGATATATAAATAGAAAAAGTAAATGAGGTTCTAGGGTCATAAATGTTTAAGATTATTTAACATTTAATTTTCCGTTATTACCACAGTATATTCCTTTTAAAGATTGAATTTCATAAAAATCATTGTTTTATTTTTGTGATTACGGTTACAATTCAGCCATTTTTGCAGTTGCAATTTGTGGCTATTGATTTATAATGTTCTTAATAAGGAATGATTTATGTGGAGTATTGTCAAATAATTCTCAGTAGGATTATTTGACAAACAAAATTTAGGATTCATAAATTTTTTTAAATTTTTTGTTCTATATTAAAAACAGAATCGTTCTCTGATTTGGAGGTGTTTTCTTACCTCTATCAATGAAGGCCCTTGGTCAAGCTGTGGGTTTAAAGTGTCCTAAGATGCGGTTCGCCAAGAGTGTGATGTGAGGAGGGGGTGAATGCCCACTGGTTTATAAAAGATTACTTTTAGTGAATCGAACATTAATTATTAATAAAAAATTCATTTACTTAATGATTATTTTAGTGAAGTAAAGGAGTCAGGATATGACATTTCGCCAAAGGTTGTCTTTATTTTTTTTAGTGGATTCGTGTATTGTGTTAACCGCTATTTTTTTCAGTCAATTCTTGGTGTATGCCACTGAATATGTGATTACTTTGCCAATCATTGTCACGTCTTTAACTATCTTATTAAGTCATCATATTTTTTCACTAAATTTAAAGCTATATAAAAAGGCCTGGAAATACGCGAGCACAGTTGAATTATTAATAATCTTTAAAGTTGTAACTTTATCTATTATTGTGGCTTCAGTTATGCAAAAACTGATTATCCACGAGATTTATTTTCGACTATTAGTTGTAACTTGGGCATTACATATTTTATTACTTGGTATTTCACGTTTATTTTGGAGAATATTTCGGGATCCCATTATTAATAAAAATATGAATAAAAAAAGAACGCTAATTTTCGGGGCTGGTTCAGCAGGAACAATGGTTGCTAGGCAACTGTTAAAAAATCAAGGGGCTGATCTACTTCCTGTTGGCTTTATTGATGACGATGTTAATAAGCATAAATTAGATATTTTAGGTATTCCAGTAGTCGGGGGAATAAATTGTATTGTACAAATGGTTGAACAGCTTAGGATAGATAACATTGTAATCGCCATTCCTTCGTTATCTAAAAAGAAATTAAATGTTATTTTTCAAGAATGTATAAAAACATCAGCGAGAACTCAAATTCTTCCAATGCTGGAGGATATAGTTACAGGGAAGGTTTCAGTAAGCCAATTCCGCGATGTCCTAGTAGAGGATTTATTAGGCAGGGATCCTATCGAGCTTGACATGAATTCAATTTCAAAAAGTCTTACGAATAGGTCAGTGTTGGTCACAGGGGCAGGTGGTTCAATTGGATCAGAAATTTGCAGACAAATTGCACACTTTAATCCCAAAAAATTAATTTTATTAGGTCATGGTGAAAACAGTATCTATTCAATCGAAATGGAATTAATAGAAACATATAAAGGGTCTCCAATAGAAATTATTACTGAGATTGCTGATATACAGGATATTGAAAAAATAGACTTAGTCATGCGTTCCCATCGCCCTGACGTTGTCTACCATGCAGCAGCACATAAGCATGTGCCACTCATGGAGCGCAATCCTGAAGAAGCTATAAAAAATAATATAATAGGCACGATTAATGTTGCTAATGCTTCTAGTTGGAATGGTGTTAAAACCTTTGTCATGATCTCTACTGACAAGGCTGTAAATCCCACTAGTGTCATGGGATCAACTAAAAGATTAGCAGAGATGGTCGTTCAATCAATGAATAAAGGGAGCAAAACCAAGTTCGTAGCCGTCCGTTTTGGGAATGTATTGGGAAGCAGGGGAAGCGTTATTCCTTTATTTAAAAGACAAATTCAACGAGGTGGACCTGTTACGGTTACACATCCAGATATGGTTCGTTATTTTATGACTATACCAGAAGCTTCAAGGCTCGTAATACAGGCAGGTGCTCTTGCCAATGGAGGAGAGATATTTGTATTGGATATGGGGAATCCAGTGAAAATTGTTGATCTTGCATTAAATTTAATCAAACTATCCGGTAATTCTGTAGACGAGATTGGAATTAATTTCACAGGAATAAGAAAGGGAGAGAAATTATTCGAAGAACTATTAAAAGATGATGAAGTTCAAGATAAGCAAATCTATCCGAAAATTTATATTGGCAAAACTTCTTATATAGATATTGAAGAAATCAATAATTTGTTAGTAAATTTCTCAAATATGGAAAAGGAAGAGATTAGAAATCAGCTTTTAATGATTGCTAACAAAAAGGTGATTTCCAATCCATACTTACCTATTTCAATTTAAATTTTAAGGTAATTTTTACGTTACAACTATGGAGGATATTATGGAAGAAAAAGTACAGCTATTCGATATATTACATGCCCTAAAAAAACGCTGGATGTTAATTTTCCTAATAACTGTGCTGACAGGGTTAATAAGTGGGGCTATTTCTTACTATTTATTGATACCAGCATACCAGTCGTCGACCCAATTGCTTGTTAATCAGAAAAATTCGGAGAATCAACTTGATACAGCTTTAATGCGAAGCAATGTCGAATTAATTAATACCTATCGTGACATTATAAAAAGTCCCACCATACTGGTGAAAGTCATCGACAAACTTAATCTATCTGAAAGTGTAGACGAACTTAACCAAAGTATAACAGTTGATAGTACAGGGGATTCACAGGTCTTTACATTAATCGTTGAAAACACTAACCCAGCAACAGCAGTTGAAATTGCTAATGAAGTATCAGAAACCTTCCAACAGGAAATAAAAGGGATTATGAATGTCGATAACGTAAGTATTCTAGCAAGAGCGGAATATAAAGATAATCCTATTCCCGTATCGCCGAGGCCGTTATTGAATATTGCCATTGCCATTGTCGTAGGTTTGATGATGGGAATTGGCATAGCATACTTATTAGAACTGCTCGATAATACATTAAAGGATGATCATGATGTTGCAGCACAGCTGGGACTTCCGGTTATTGGAACTATCCCGATGATGTCGTCAATTGGTCATAAAGGTAGAAAAGCAGCCAAAATTAAAAAAGTGGGAAGTGAAACAGTTGTCACGTATGGTGGTAAGTAAAACAAATAATGGGAAAAGGCCTATACAGTTAATTACGCATGAAAATCCCCAATCTCCGATCACGGAGCAATATCGTCAAATTAGGAATAATATCCGTTTCGCATCAGTGGATAAAGAAATAAAAACAATAGTAGTAACATCTCCCGAACCCTCAGATGGAAAGTCAACAACAGCTGCAAATTTGGCTATTATTTTAGCACAACAAGAAAAGCGGGTAATACTAGTAGATGCAGATTTAAGGAGACCTTCTATTCATTATGCTTTTAGTGTCAGTAATTTAGGTGGATTAACTAGTGTTCTAACATGGCAAAAAAGCTTAAAAACAGAAATAACAACGACTCAAGTTCCTAACTTAGACATACTAACCTGTGGTCCAGTGCCCCCAAATCCTTCTGAGTTATTAAATTCAAAAGCTATGGAAAGGGTTATAGAAGAGTTAAAGGAATCATATGAATATGTAGTTTTTGACACGCCACCCATACTTGCAGTCACAGACTCACAAATTATGGCAAATAAATGTGATGGAGTTGTTTTGGTAGTGTGCAGTAGAAAAACAAAAAATTACAAAGGATTATACGCAAAAGAGCTGCTTGAAAAAGCAAATTCTCATCTACTAGGTGTGGTTGTGAACGGTGTGAAAGTAAAAAGGAACTGGTATTATGGCCAATATTACTAAAAGGTGATTTGATAAGAAAATTCAAAAGGTGGCTGATACCTTGATTGATTTACATTCGCATATTCTCCCTGGTTTAGATGATGGTCCCCAAAGTCTTGTTGAAAGTTTAAATATGGCAAATACAGCTGTAAGTGTTGGAATCACCTATCTATTTGCAACACCGCATCATAGGAATGGGCAATATAGTAATGTAAAGTGTAAAATTTTGGAACACGTATTAGAGTTTAATAGGTTTTTAGCACGTGAGAATATCCCCCTTATCGTTTATCCGGGACAGGAATTAAGAATCCATCGTGAAATTTTTAACTCAATTGAGATGGATGAAATACTTACTCTGGATAATAAGGGGAAATACCTTTTAATAGAACTTCCTACAGGAGAAGTTCCACCCTATACCATGGATATTATCTATGAACTGAAATTAAAAGAAATTACACCAATTATTGTCCATCCAGAGCGAAATATGGGGTTTTTAGAGGATCATCACCTTCTATTTGAGGTTGTCCGAGAGGGAGCGTTGACCCAACTAACATCAGGAAGCGTAATTGGCCATTTTGGAAAAAAGGTAAAATCCTTTTCTGAAAGAATAATCGAACATAATTTGGCACACTTTATTGCATCGGATGCCCATAATAGTGGACCAAGAGGGTTCTCTCTCCAGGAGGCTTTTCAAACAATTTCAAAAACATTTGGTACCAATCGAACTTTTTATTTCAGAGAAAATGCGGAACTGCTTCTAAAACAGCAACATCTTTACATCGATGCGCCAATTCCAATTAGAAAAAAAACGTTCGGTATCTTTTAGGGAGATTAAAAAGGCAATAAAAAAAATTAAGTAATTTTTATAAATTATGGTTCGGAGTAGAAGTATGACATTTTTAAAAAAAATACTAACTATTGACAAAAGGTTATCGGTTGATCTTCTGTTTCTATGGTCATCTCAATTCCTATGTGCCATTATAGCTTTCGTAACCCAATTAATTCTTGTTAGGCTAATTTCTGTATCTGATTATGGGGTTTTGTCTTTTTCACTAACAGCCATCTCAGTTATATCCACCATTGCTGGATTTGGAATTGGTGCATTCCTCCTGAGGGTCTTTGGAATGGAGGGGTGGGATGCCTTCCGTTGGATAAAACCATTAAATAGGATATGGATGATATCAGTACTTGTTTCTATAGGAATTGTCTTTTTCTTTATCTATATAGAACAAAATAGAAAAATTGATAATTTACTACTTTTGTTTATATCGATTATCATTCTTCAAGGCATATCTAATATAAGCTTTGCTGTAAATCAGCTTGAAGAAAGGTTTATAACCTTTTCCATATATAAATTATTAAATCAGGGTTATAAGTTTATTATTGTTCTAATTCTTTATTTTATTGGTGCTGACCTTTATAAAGTAGGCATAGGGTATTCGCTGGGAGCGTTTATCGTTATATTGTTATCGATTCCTGCCATATTAAAGCTATTTAACAAAAAAATTGTTTTAAAAGGGCATGTACTATCAACAGATATAAGTGAACTCTCTAAGAGAAAAAGTAAAACAATGAAGGAAACTTATAATGAGTTATGGCCATATGCTTTTGCTGGCATTTCCTACCTGATTTATAATCAGTCAGATGTTGTGATACTAGGTTTTTTTGATTCAGATTACATTGTTGGAATTTACAGTGTTGCCTATACAGCCCTTACGGTTATCTATCTTTTCCCAAGTACTTTATATCAAAGCTATCTACAGCCAAAAATACACAGATGGATCGAAAAGGATCCAGAAAAGTTATTTTCTTTATTTTTATCTGGAAATAAAATTATGCTAGTTGTCTCCCTGTCAATCATGTGTATTGTATTCTCATTCTCAAAAATCCTAATTCCAATTGTTTTTGGGAGTAAATATCTTTTTTCAGCAGAAGTACTAATGGTTTTATCCTTCGCGATTCCTTTTCGCTTTCTTGCGATTAGTTTTGGAAGTTTACTAGTGACAAGAAACACCATGAAAAGAAAGTTTTTTTATCAGCTGCCAGGTACAGCTATCAATATCATTATTAATCTTACGTGTATTCCCTTTATAGGAATTTGGGGTGCGGTGATAAGCACCATTGTAACCGAGCTAGTTTTATTTGTCCTTTTCCTTATTGGAGTGAACAAATATGTTTTAAATGGTGAAGGAAAATTTACTAAGTTAGTAAAACCTCTTTTACTTCCGATTGTTGGGACTTATTCGATTCTATTGTCCATTCTTTATTTTGTCATCTAAAAAGAGCGGGAGAACCAAATATGAAAATTACTGGAAATTCCGAATTGCTAATTAGAATAGTAGAGGAGTTTAAAAAATATTCCATCCGTTATTGTTTTCTTAGAAACTATCATGAACTACCTTATAGCTGGGATGGTGATTTAGATATTTTAATCCATCCAGATGATTACTTGGCTGGTATCAAACTCTTAAACAACATCATACATGAACATGAGCTGTTAACCATTTTTAGATTAAAATCGGGTTCACATGATCAGGTCAAAGTTTATATTCCGCGTGGTCCTATTGATTCTCGGATTATTGCGCTTGATTTACAAACCTCATTAGCCAATAAAGGCCTTACCTATTTAGATGCAAAAACCGTGTTAAATCATACAGAAGAGTATCAAGGATTTGTCGTAACAAGATCCGGCTGTTTAGGTGCGATTCTTTTGCTGCATTGTATTATTGATAAAAGGTATTTTAAAGCAGCTTATTGGAATTCCATCCTCTTAAATTATTCTAAGGAAAAAGATGAATTTATAGAAGTGTTATCCGAAGCTGTTGGTGTACATAATGCTGAAAGAATCATTTCACTATTAGAAAGTGGGGATCAAGCTGATCTAGTAAAGATTAGACAGTTATTAATAAAATACTGTTTAGTAAAATATAAACGAAATGTGTTTGAACGGCTAAAATATGTAGCTAAAATGGGGACTTTAAAGTTAATGCGATATGTAAGCCGGCAATCTCCTTTTATTACCTTACTTGGTCCTGATGGTTCAGGTAAAACGACAATAGCGGAAGAATTAATAAATGCATTAAAGGATACAACAATTGATTCTAAATATATTTATTTAGGTAGTAAGAATCAAACGTTATCCAATAATATCAAAGGCAAATTGAAAATCAAAAAGAATATCGATAAGCCAAAAACCTTTAAAACGATGACGAGAGATATAATAGCTATCATGTATCATATTGTAAGATATTGTATCACTTATTTTAAAAGGGTCTATCCATTACAAACAAAAAGAACCATTGTCATTGGTGACCGTTATTATTTTGATTTATTTTCTACTTCCTGGTACTACACACCTGCCTTCGTAAAAAAGTTTTTTATTAAATTTATGATTAATCCCAATAAGACATTTTTATTAGTAAATGACCCAAATGTTATTTATCAAAGAAAACAAGAAAAGTCGGTTGAGGAAATAGAGTTCCAAATTAGAAGCTACCAAGAAATTGGCTCATACCTTAAAAATTTTGAAGAGATCTCTACAAATGATTCGATTGAGAACATTACAGGTACGATTTTAAATAAAGTTATGGAGCTGAAAAAGGTAGATTTTTCTTAAAAAAATACTTTTTGGAGAAGCGAATATGCTAAATTCTGTAATCAAACGAGCCGTAATAGATGGGAAGAATTCGGTGAATAGTATGCTTTTTACTTATAGAAATAGGAATTTCTTAAGGAATGTATGGAAATTGATTAATGAATCACTAGGGGAAGAATATCAACCCATTTCTAATATCAGAATTACCAGCACTAATGTTTTGTTTATCAAAGGCAGGCATAGTCTCAAGAACACCCAGATTATTTGTAAAATCCCATTAGATGAAGAGGCAGTGGAAAGGGCACGAATGAGTTTTTGTAATATTCAGTCCCTTGCTACGGGTGTTGAAATAGGTTCTAATTTGATACCATTTCCACTAAAAGTAATTAATAGTCAATATGGAAATATATATATCGAAACCATGTTTGTTGGGAAGGATGGTTATGAGGCAGTTAGGAGCAGCCAAATAAGTGAAAATCATGCAATTAATCAAGGAATAAATGTGATTAAAGACATACAAGACCGATTTCCACGCTATTCAGTTGTTTTTTGTGAGGAAATTATCGATGAATTTATAGAGGAAGTTAAGCAGAATTTTTCAAGAAATGGAATTAAGGATTTTCAACATGAAAAGGTTCGAAAGCTTTTAGAAAAGGGAAGAAATAAAGAAATCACCTTTGGTTTTTCTCATGGAGATTATTGGTTAGGAAACATCATTTTTAATCAAAACAAATTAATTGGAATCATTGACTGGGATCGATTTAGACTTGACCGTCCGATTGTATATGACCGGATGCATTTAGAAATTTATTATCATGCAATGAAGAAGGGATGGTCTTTAGGGGATGAGATTATTACTAGATATACTCAAAATCCTAGTGATGATTTAATTATCTATTGGTGTTACTTCTTGAAAAATTCTATGAATAGCAATCCACTAATCACCAAAAATAAAAGATGGCTTGAAAAGAATTATTTTAAGGTTATTCAAAAACTAGCTTAAGTATGGAAGGGATTATTTAATGAGTAAAAATGCACCCATAAGTGTTGTTATTCCCTGTTATAATAGCGCGGATACAATCAAACGAGCTATAGATTCTGTCTTTCTCCAAACTTGGGAACCTTCAGAGGTCATTATCGTGGATGATTGTAGTACTGATTATGGTAAGACTCATAAATGTTTAGAAAATCTAAAGCATATCTATCCATCAATTAAATTGGTGTTATTAACCCAAAATGGCGGTCCTGGAAATGCTAGAAATGTAGGATGGGATATGGCATCTAAAGATTATGTAGCATTTTTGGATTCAGACGATTCTTGGCATCCGCAAAAAGTCGAAATTCAATTGAAAGTCATGTTAGACAATAAGGAAGTAGACATATCAGGACATAATTCATGTTTCATTGAAGATAATCCTCATTATGAAATTTATGATGAAAGGACCCAATTTGACATCTTGTCAAAAAAACAATTTTTATTTTCCAATAGGTATGCAACATCATCTGTTGTTTTAAAAAGGGAGTTACCTTATAGATTTCTTTCAAATAAAAAGTATTCAGAGGATTTCCTTCTTTGGCTATCGATTGTTTTGTCAAATAAAAAAGCAATAAAGATCAATAAGGTATTATTATTTGCCTATAAGAAGCCATTTGGTGTATCAGGATTAAGTGGACAGCTTTGGAGAATGGAAAGAGGAGAATTAGAAACATATAAAATAATTGGGACTCATTTCAACATTAATCAACTTTATCTAGCACTTATTAAAATATACAGTTTAACCAAGTTTACCCGTAGGGTGCTCTTGACTTGTGCTTCGGAAAGAGGAAACGGGAGTGAATAATATGGGTTTAAGCAGGTTTGTTAATAGAAACCTCGTAATAATATTAATTTGTTCTTTATTAATGGGTGTTTTAGTCGCTTATCACCAATATTTAATTTACGGATTATTGTTGTTGTTTATATTTTTTTTAGTACTTATTAAAATATCCTATAATTATATATATAATTTGATAGTTTTACTTTTGCCCCTAATGGTCTATTTACATGTAGGGTTGACGTTTAACTTTTCGTTTTCAGATTTATTACTTCCGATTGCCTGTTTAATTACTTTACCCATTTTTATTGAGAATAAAAATGCTTTTACCAATAAATATAGTTATCTGCTATTTTATTTGTACTTATTAACATTTGCTTTAACAATAAGCTTTATCAAACCAATGTTCTTTTCTATCAATGAATTTGAACTCAGCACTGCTATATCAAACATCATGAAAATCGTCATAAACTTCGTATATTTATACATTTTTTTAATCTATTTTATGAATTATGAGAAAACGAGTGATAAGTCTTATACTTTTTTGAAAGTATGGAACTTTATTTCAATCATTTTTTCGCTTTTGTGTATAATAGGCGTTATTTTGTATTATTTAGGCATTACAACAAACTTAACCTTTGGTTTTCGGGCCACAGGGACATTTGAAGACCCTAATTTAGCTGCTTCATTTCTAATCATATCATTAGGATTTTGTTTGTCCTATAATAATAGTCCTAATTCAAATAAAAAGAGGATACCAATCAATTTATTATTAATTCTGTTTGCACTGCTTCTAACCTCTTCTCGAGGTGGTGTACTTGGACTTGGAGTGGGTTTCATCTTAGTTGTTTTAATTAATTTAACGAATAAAGGAATCAAGCAAATTGCTAAAATTGTAGTTTTCCTTATCGTCCTCATTACAATCATTCTATTAATCAATTATATCTATCCCTTAGACATTGTAAATACTTCTTTAGGTCGGATTTCAAATATTAGTACGGAAGAATCAGGGACCAATCTTCGACTTTTACTTTGGAGAACAGCTTTAACACTATGGCAAGATAATCCTTTTCTTGGGGTGGGTTTTGGGCAATATCTTCATAATGCCCAGGAGATTAATTCTAGCATTGTAAATATACCTCATAATACCTATCTGTCATTTTTAGCAGAAACAGGCATCATAGGATTTATGAGCTTTTTCTCATTACCAATTTACTTGTTCTATAAGCTTTTTATATGGGTAAAAAAGGGAGAAGTAACTTCTATATTCCTATTCGTTAGTTTATCAGGAATATTGGTCCAAGCGTTTACTATTAATTTGGAAAATTTTAGATGCCTATGGATTTTCTATGCTTTCATATTGTACTGGGTTCATGAAGGTGTCGAAAGAGCAAGTAGGAGAGAAAATTCAGGTAACGATAAGGTAGACATGGTAAAAGCGGCTTTATAGAAAAGTCTTCGTAAAGTATTAACAACTATTGTAATCCTAAAAAGGAAAAGAGTGATCTTCAAAAAGGTTTAAAAAAGGTGGTCTGTCAAATGTATGTCAAATCTAAACGAGCGTTCGACTTTTTGGTATCCCTTTTATCGATTGTGGCCTTATGTCCTTTCCTTATTATTATTTCTTTAATGATAAAAAAGGGAAGCAAGGGACCAGTTTTTTTTAAACAAAAAAGAATTGGAATGAATAAAAAAACCTTTTATATCTTAAAGTTTAGAACAATGCGTGAAGAGACACCGAAGGATATGCCAACCCATATGCTACAGAATCCTGATATGTATATTACTAAAATTGGAAAATTCCTAAGAAAAACTAGTTTAGATGAACTTCCACAAATTATTAATATTATTCAAGGTGAGATGAGCATAATTGGACCAAGACCTGCTCTGTGGAATCAGTTTGACTTAATTGTGGAAAGGGAAAAATATGGGGCCAATGATATTCGCCCTGGTTTAACAGGTTGGGCCCAAATTAATGGAAGAGATGAGCTGCCAATAGTGGTAAAAGCGGCTCTTGATGGTGAGTATGTGAGGAAAATGAGTTTACTGTTTGATCTAAGTATCTTTATTAAGACGATCAGTAGTGTACTTAAGAGTGAGGGAGTATCTGAAGGGGCTAAAAGTGATAAGCAGGCAGAATAAGAATGAAAAATATTTCGATTCATTGATTAGAAGCAATCTGCGAAAATTCAAATAAAACTAGGGGCTGCTATTTATGAAAAAGGTTTTATTTACAGCTACGGTTGATAGTCATATTCTACACTTTCATATCCCACATTTAAGGTATTTTAAAGAGAATGGTTATGAAGTACATGTTGCGAGTAATGGTTCGTCAATAATCCCCTTTGTGGATAAAAAGCATAATTTACAATTTGAGCGATCGCCCTTCAAAATTGGAAATATAAAGGCATATAGAGAATTAAAGAAGATTATCTTAAGCAATGATTTTGCTCTTGTACACTGTCATACTCCCATGGGCGGAGTAGTTACTCGTTTGGTTACAAAAACGAAGCGAAAAACAGGCACCAAGGTTGCATATACGGCTCATGGATTCCATTTTTTTAAAGGAGCCTCCTTAATAAATTGGATGATTTATTATCCAATTGAGAAGTGGTTATCAAAATATACGGATTGTCTCATAACGATTAATGAGGAGGATTACCAAAGAGCGTTGAACCGTCGTTTTCAAGCCAATTTAATTAGAAAGGTTAATGGTGTCGGGGTTGATTTAAGAACGTTTTGCCCAGTTGCCCCGGGGGAGAAAAGTTTGTTAAGGAAAGAAAATAATCTCCATGATGATGATTTTATATTAGTTTATTGTGCTGAATTAAATCATAATAAACACCAAGATTTACTAATAAACACAGTCAATCTTCTTAAAGATAAAATTCCTAATTTGAAGCTGTTACTAGCCGGGGAGGGTAGCTTAAAAGAGTACTATAAAGAACAAGTCGAAAATTTTGGTTTAGTAGATAAGATTCAATTTTTAGGATATCGAAAGGATATGCCTCATATTTTTAAGTTAGCAGATGTTGCTGTTTCCGCATCAAGGCGAGAAGGGTTACCGGTTAATATCATGGAAGCAATGGCAACGGGTTTACCTCTTGTTGTGTCAAACTGCAGAGGGAATCGTGATTTGGTAGTTGATGGTCAAAATGGTTATGTCATAGGGGTCGATGATGCAGAAGGTTTTGCTAACGCTCTCGAGGGACTAAATGTTTCTATTGAGAAAAGAAGAGAACTTGGTAATAGAAGTATTGAATTAGTATATAAATTTTCCATTGAACCTGTTATGGAAGAACTAACAAATGTGTATAACGAGGTATTAAAAGAAGAAGAAATAAACCTTATAACAGGTCCAGATAAGTCATTTTCATTTCATTGATTACCCTTGGTATTTTATCTAAATCGTGGGGTAGTACGAGGTATTATTTGGCTTACCCATTTTTTGGAGAGGTGGTTGTATTTTGGCAATATTAATTACAGGCGGTGCCGGCTATATTGGAAGTCATACATGTATAGAACTATTGAATGCAGGTTATGAAATTATTGTTCTTGATAATTTCTCAAATAGTAATCCAGAATCACTAAGAAGAGTAAAGGAATTAACTGGTATGGACTTCCCGTTTTACGAGGTTGATTTACTTGATCAAAATAGTGTGGAAAATGTGTTTGCTGCCCACCATATCGATGCTGTTATCCATTTTGCTGGTTTGAAAGCAGTAGGAGAGTCGGTAGAGATTCCCCTCCAATATTATCATAATAACATTACTTCAACACTGATTCTTTGTCAAGTGATGAAGTATAACGGTGTAAATAACTTGGTATTTAGTTCATCTGCAACTGTTTATGGAATTCCTGACCAAGTACCTATTACAGAGGATTTTCGTCTTTGTGCAACCAATCCTTATGGTAGAACAAAATTGATGATTGAGGAAATCCTGCAGGATTTATACATAGCTGATCCAAGTTGGAGCATTGCTTTACTTCGCTATTTTAATCCAATCGGGGCACATGAGAGCGGCAGGGTTGGCGAGAATCCTAATGGCATACCTAATAATCTCATGCCCTATATAACACAGGTTGCCGCTGGTAAATTACAGGAGTTAAAAGTTTTTGGAGGTGATTATGAAACAGTTGATGGAACAGGTGTGAGAGACTATATTCATGTAGTCGATCTAGCGCTGGGACATCTTAAAGCATTAGAGAAAGTTCTGAATTCTACAGGTGCCGATGCTTATAATTTAGGTACAGGGACTGGTTATAGTGTGCTAGAGATTTTGTCTGCTTTTGAAAAAGCAACGGGAATGAAAATTCCTTATCAAATTATTGATAGAAGACCTGGAGATGTTGGGGTTTCATATGCTGACACGTTAAAGGCTAAATCAGGTCTCGGTTGGACAGCGGAACGAGGAATAGAAGACATGTGCAGGGACGCTTGGCGATGGCAGAAACAAAATCCTAATGGGTATGGAATTAACCAAATAAAATATGTTTAATATCAATTGTGCTTTATCTCATCCACCTTCAATTAACCCTTGCATACATGTTGTAAGGGTTTGGTTTATTTATAAATTAGTCTGAAAGAAGTCACTTATTTTATCGTAGTAACCTGTAAAAAAAAATATGGATGGAGGGAAGGAATTTGTTAAAAAAGTGGGGATTACTTTTACTTTCAGTTATATTCATTTTAAGTGCATGTACAAACGAATCTCAAACACAGAATAATCCTAAAAAACAAAATCAAACTCATCAAAAAACTACCAATAAAACAGGTACTAAGGAAATAATAAAGGAGGGGAAATTCCCAAAAATAAATAAGATTGTAATTGTTGTGGAGGAAAATCATTCACAAGAGCAGATAATAGGGAATCTGTCAGCTTCCTATATAAATTCTTTGATTTCTAAAGGTGCAAATTTAACAAATAATCATGGTATTCATCGTCCTAGCCAGCCCAATTATTTGGATATGTTCTCTGGGTCCAACCAAAATATATCCGACAATGAGGTTCCGAAAAGTAAATTTTCAGCAGCAAATTTGGGAAGTGAACTAATTGAAAAAAATTACACCTTTGCTGGTTATTCTGAAGACCTGCCATTAGTAGGATTTGACGGAAAGACAAATGGACATTATGTTCGTAAACATAATCCCTGGGTGAATTTTTCCAATCTACCAAAAGAAGCTAATCAGCCATTTGCAAATTTTCCGGATGATTTTAATCAACTCCCAACCATTTCTTTTGTTATACCTAATCAACAAAATAATATGCATGATGGGACCATTGAGAAAGCAGACCAATGGTTAAAGGAGAATATAGATCCCTATGTCCATTGGGCGCAGAAGAATAATAGTTTGTTGATTGTTACTTGGGATGAAGATAATGGGACAAAAGACAATACCATACCAACCTTTTTCGTTGGACCAATGGTGAAACCAGGGGAATTTAATGAAAAACTAAACCACTATTATCTTCTAAGGACCCTTGAGGATCTTTATGGATTAGCTCATGCAGGGGAAAGTAATTCTGTGAAACCGATAACTAGTATCTGGAAGTGATGAATGCCGTTAAGCCCTCCCTTGACAGGTAGGGCTTAACGTTTTTACTTCTTTTTTTGGTAAAAATAACATTAAAATAAACGAATAACAAATTTTATGAAACTGAAAAGTACAATCCATATAGGTACACAGATTGCTATGCCCCATATATACCCTGCAAAAAAGTTCCTCTGCTCTTCCATGAAGTGCCACTCCTATTTTAAATTACTCCTATAATTGTATCAGTATTATCGAAATTTGGGATATATATAACTATCTATATTCGGTTTAGATGAAGTGACTACCGTTTTATCTAAGGATACGTTATGCAAAAAGGACGAACAGAATTTATCTGTTCGCCTTTCCGGCTTTTACGGTATCAGAATGCCATCGGGACCAAAGTGATAAAGTCCGCCAGCAATGGGTATAATCTTCGTTTACATAGTAATAGGTGCTGCCGGCTTCAACAAAAAGACACTTGTTACTAGAGTCCCGGCAGTGATCCTGGAGCAGGTAATGTTCCCTTATTTACTTGATCTAGGGCCGCTTGGGCTGTTGGGTCAGCTGGATAAGTACTAACAGTTAGAAGCTTTCCGCTTTGGGTTAATAAAACTCCATTAGGATTAAAAGTTACATTCAAAAGACCAAGGTAATCTAAATATTGTCCTGCTTGGACAATAACAGTAGGCTCGGCTTTACTAATTAAAAGAGGTTTATTCAGTACTGTGTGTGTGTGTGCACCTACAATAATGTCTATTCCATCAACAGCTTTTGCAAGGCTGTAATCCGCACTATAGCCTAAGTGAGATAGCAGAATAATTTTGTTTATTCCTTGCTGCTTAAGAGCTGCAACTGTAGCTTTTGCTTTATCGGTAGGATTGTAAACCTGAAAAAGAGAGTTATATTTTGACTCATTTGTAAGTAACCCAAAAATACCAATTTTTTCACCGTTTACTTCTTTGATTATTGCAGGGTATATTTTACTAGCCATTGGACTAGAGCTGATGCTATTAATAGAAAGAGATTCTAACACACTATCATTTGTTGTATTTAGGTTTGCGTTGACTAAAGGGAAATCCACTCCGTTAATAAAGTCTGATAAGACAGTTGAACCTTTATCAAATTCATGATTTCCTAATGTCATAGCATCAAATTTTAGATAATTCATAAACCATAAATCTGCTTTTCCACTGAATTTGGTAAAGTAGGAGGTTCCATAAAAAACATCTCCAGCGTGAAAAAGCAGTGCATTCGGATTCTCTACTCTAATTCCTTTTACAGCAGTGGTTAACATTGGATACTTTTCAACATGTGAATGCGAATCATTTACATGCATAATCGTTAGAGAGTAATTTTCGGCTGCTTGAGCCTTGCTCATAAAAGGAAACAAGTAGATAGAAAATAATGTAATTAGAGTAATAGTTGCTAGTTTCTTCCCAAAATTCAAATTTGGTACCTCCTTTTTTTTCAAAACTCCTTTTGGTGCAGAGTATAGGTTCAATCGGAAATGACAGCCAGATTTATTCAAATGTTTAAGAGTACTAGTGTTATATTCTTATTTAATAAAATGGAGGTCCTTTCTCGGGATTAGTCATTAATACACGTACCTTCCTTCCTAGGATTAATAACATATTTTACTGATTCCGTTTTTTTTTTAGAACTAATTTTTGCAACTTTCTTTACCTTCACTTTAGTATGTAAGTAATTGAAGGTCTTAGGCTTAGCTTATTAATCGTCCTTACATAAATGTTCTTTATTGCTATTACACAATTAAGTGTATTATTATATCTTTAGAAGGTTATTCTTAATAGAGAACATTATGTGGGTGAATAGTCTATAAACTAAATGCAGAACCTCAAGAAAATTATACCATGTTCGTTTCTTTTTGAGAACAATCTTTTGGTTTAATAAATAAAAATTATTATTTTTTTCTTGATAAAGAACAAAAAGCGTCTTTGGGAATGGTTTACAAAAATTATGATTAGTTAAAATAGCTTAAAAGGGAATGGCTGGAGAAAATATGAAAATGAAATTAATGGGTTTGTTTGTTTTTCTTCTTATTGCGGGGATAGTAACAGGGGTATTAATTAAAAATGAATCAGCAGAAACAGAACCTAATTACAAGGATAAGAAATATAAAGAAATAGGAGTCAACGTTACAGATATGGGGGTTCTACCTAATGATGGAGTGGACAGAACCGAATTATTTCAAAGTATACTAGACAATAATCGTCATATCATTGTACCTAAAGGCGTGTACACAATTTCAAGTGGTAAATATCGCAATGGGGATGGAAAAGTATGGTGGGGGTTAAAAGTTCCCTCTAATACACATATACATTTTGAAGATGGAGCCATATTAAGATTTAAAGATAATATGCCCTCATGGTCTCGAGCGTTAGCCATTTATAAAGTTAGAAATGTAGAAATTACTGGCCATTTTGAAATTGACGGAAATTCCAATTCTGTCACAAAAGGAAATGAGCATATGGCAAATCTTCATATTGAATCTAGTAAGAACGTTTATATTCAATCTGTATATTCTCATGATTCTTATGGAGATAACATTTTTGTAGGTGGTACGGAGGCAGATCCGTCGGAGAATGTGAGAATGGACTATGTCAAGGGAGTAAGAGCCGGAAGAAAGAACTATGTTATACATTATGTAAACAACTTATACGTAAAGCGAGCCATATTGGATAATTCTAAAGGAAATGCAGAGAAAGGATGGACAGGGGCAAATTCTATGGATTTGGAGCCTGACAATTACTCAGGAGCCACCCAATTTTATCAGCGTTTCGATTATGTGTCTACCTATGGAAAAGGAAATGATTTTACTGTTGGAACTTCAAGCCAGAACGCGAAAAATTGGATATTAGATATAGGAACTTTGGACGTCCATCGAATGGCAAGCAACAATACAAGTCCCGATAATGTTATATATTCCAATGCAATTACCGCCAAGATTGATAAACTAAACATTTTTGTTCCTAAAGGTGAAAATGCAGTACCAATAAAATTATTGTATTCTGCTAAATGGGATATCGAAAAACTTACTATTAAGGGTGGACAAAAGTACGGAATTAGTCTCCAATACGCAGCTAAAGAAAAGCCTACCTTGGTGGTTAAGGATTTGAAGATGAACGATGTTAATGGATATGGTGTAAGAAATGAAGGCGGTGATGTTTTTATAAGTAAATTTACTGCACGTAATGTATCAGACCGAGTGCTCCAAAATTATTCTACTTCTTCCGAAAGTGAAGTAAGTATTGATCGGTTATTGGCTTATGATAGTGGAGTTTCTGAACTTGTTAAAGTATCTTCTTATTTAACTAATCCAGTTAAAATGAACATAGAATCTTTAAAAGTTATTGATAATAGGCCTGCAAAGGCAGCACGATTAATTTATATTGAAACAGGTGCAGCAGCAGCGGGGGTTACAATAGGAGAAATTGATAACCCAAGTAAAATTAAGGAATTTGCTTATGCAAATGGTTTGGCTAATAAACATAAGCCTGCTAAATAGGATAAACCTTCGCTTTTTAAATTTTTAAGTAATTAAATCAAAAGCATCCAACTTAGGATTGGCCCGGATTAATTACTTTTTACCATTGTTTTATAAAAAAACAGGATAAGTTCGTCACTTATCCTGTTTTGACTATTAGACATGTAAAAACTTGACACAAACCGGATACGGAACCTCAATATCAGCCTGAATTAAAGTGAGTTTTCCTGAGTTTTTATCCCTTGAATAGAGCACTAGATTACTCGACTCTTGATTAGAAGCCACAATAAATTTCTCCGTTGGGTCAAACATAAAATCTCTCGGCCAATCTCCTTCAGTAGAAATACGTTCAACCAAGCTAAGTTCACCTGTTTCTTGGTCGACACGGAAAACTGCAATACTGTTATGACCGCGATTACCCGCGTAGACAAAGAGCCCATCAGATGAAATATGAATCGCACTTCCTTGATTATTTTCTGAAAAATCGGCGGGAAGGGTGGAAATATACTGTTTCTCTGTAAGATGGCCATCTTCCTTATAATAGGTTAACCCAATAACCTCAGAACTAAATTCAGTCATAATATAAGCAAATTTACCATTCGGATGAAAAACCAAATGTCTTGGTCCGCTCCCGGCTTTTAATGGCAGAAGATTTGCTTTTGAAAGGGTGCCATCATTATTGATTGCATAGGTAATCAGTGCATCGATACCTAATTCAACAACTGCGAGATAATTCTCATCAGGGGTGACTCCTGCATAATGGGTGTGAGGTTTCTCCTGTCGTGGATCTGGACCTGAACCTTCATGTTTAATACTAGAGGCCGGAGGTTGAATAGAACCACCCTCCCCGTTAATTACATATGATTCGACGGATCCCTTATGGTAATTTGTACTGAATGCATAGCGGTTTTTGCTGTCTACACTTACATGGCAGGGTGATGAGCCGGAAAGCATTTGACTATTGATCTCTGTAAGTGAGCCATCTCCCTCGATTGAAAAAGCGACGATTCCACCTTCTTCCCCTTTTTTTGCAACCGAGTATAAGTAGCGATTGTCCTTACTGATTGTTAAATATGTAGGATTATCTAACTGTGCCGCTACTTTAATATCTGCAATTTTAGCCTCATTCGTATCTAACGTGAAGGAATAGATTCCTTTGCTGTCCCCCTTGGTGTACGTTCCAATATAACCAATATATTTTTTGTTGTTTGTCATTTTTCCGCTCCTCAAAAAGTATAGTCTGTTTATTTTAGCAAAATATCGAATCATTACTCAAATAATGCAATGCTTACCTTCTGTTTTGATATTATTAAGTTAAACTATAAATAGTTTAACAATACATATAGAAAAGAGGAAACAAATATGGTCTACCATGCTTCAGGAAATCGTTATGAAGCAATGAAGTATAATCGCAGTGGCCGTTCAGGATTGATGCTTCCTACGGTATCACTAGGTCTTTGGCATAACTTTGGCGGTGTTGATAACTATGAAAATGGACGGGCTATGCTTAGAAGGGCATTTGATTTGGGGATTACCCATTTTGATTTAGCTAATAATTATGGCCCGCCACCAGGTTCAGCAGAAGAGATGTTTGGCAAAATGTTAAAAACTGACTTCGCTCCCTACCGTGATGAGATGATTATTTCTTCCAAAGCAGGCTACACGATGTGGCCAGGACCCTACGGGGATTGGGGTTCTAGAAAATATTTGGTATCGAGTCTAGATCAGAGTCTAAAACGGATGGGACTTGATTATGTCGATATTTTCTACTCGCACCGTCCGGACCCAAACACACCGTTAGAGGAAACAATGGGAGCTCTAGATTCCATTGTTCGTCAAGGAAAAGCGTTATATGTAGGAATTTCCAATTATAGTGCGGAACAAACTGCTGAAGCGATTAAAATCTTAAATCAATTGGGCACTCCGTTATTAATCCATCAACCAAAGTATTCCATGTTTAACCGCTGGATTGAGGACGGCTTGCAGGATGTCCTAGAAGAGAATGGTGTGGGTTCCATTGCCTTTAGTCCGTTAGCACAAGGCTTATTAACCAATAAATACCTAACAGGAATTCCATCCGATTCACGTGCAGCAAGTCCGACCGGTTTCCTGAGTGCAGATCATGTAACAGCTGATGTGGTTGAACGTGTCCAAAGATTAAATGACATCGCAACTGAACGCGGTCAAAGTCTTTCACAAATGGCTCTTGCCTGGGTTTTACGCGGTGGAAAGGTTACTTCTGTCTTGATTGGTGCGAGCCGAGTGAGTCAAATTGAGGAAAACGTGGCTGTTCTTAATAACCTTGATTTTTCTGAAGAAGAACTAGTAAGAATTGAGGATATTCTTAAAAGCTAAAGTAGAACCTTTTATTTGCATTATTCTTTCGGATAAGTGATATTTATACTATCTAGGTCGAAAATGCCCATATAAAAAAGGAGACTACTATGGCAAAAAATATTAAAAATAAGAAAAAAGAAGCAAAATCATCCTCTGCCTTTATTTTTTGGATGATTGGCTTGGTTGCGGTTTTTATTTTAGCTTTTATTTTCTTGGGCAACCATTCAAAACAACAGGATAAAACAACTTCCACAAAAATTGATTATAGCAATCAGCCATTTTTAGGCAAGGAATCAGCCCCTGTTTCGATCATTGAATTCGGAGATTACAAATGCCCGAATTGCAAAAACTTTACCAAGGATGTTGTTCCAATTATCCAGAAGGAACTAGTCGATACAGGTAAAGCAAAGTTTTATTTTATGAATGATTCATTTATTAACGTGGATTCTACCCGATCTGCTAAATTTGCGGAATCGGTATTCTCAGAGCTCGGCAATGAGACGTTTTGGAAATTCCATGACCTTCTTTACAAAAAACAACCGGAAGATCCTAAATATGAAAAGATGGACGTCTTCACAGAAGATTTCTTGGTAACTACTTTAAAAGAAGTTGCCAACGAAAGTGATGCAGAAAAGGTCTTAAAGAACTTCCAGGATAAGAAGTCCGATAATGCTTGGCAAAAAGATATGGATTACGCTGAAACACTAGGTGTGACAGGAACCCCTACCATTTACGTTAATGGCAAAAAGTTTGAGGGACAAACGATTGATGACTTAAAAGAGATGGTAGCGAAAGCGGCAAAGGGTGAATAACATGAATAAATCCTTACTGGTGGCCTGGATAGCAGCCATCGTTGCTACACTTGGCAGCTTATATTTTAGTGAGGTTATGCATTTCATTCCTTGTACCCTTTGCTGGTATCAAAGGATATTTATGTACCCGCTGGCAATCATATTGGGGGTTGCAGTTTACCGGAATGATAATAGCATAACTAAATATGCGCTGCCGCTGTCAATCATTGGTTTAATCATTGCGGGTTATCATACCTTATTACAAAAAATTCCTTACTTACAACAGTTTGAAATGTGCACAACGGGAGTGCCTTGCTCGAAGGATTATATTAATTGGCTTGGCTTTATTACGATTCCGTTGTTAGCATTAATTGCATTTATGATTATTACTGTCTGCTTGATTATTGTCGCACGAAGCAAAAAGTAGATAGATTTCAAAAGAAAGAGCGGTGAAACCAATGGTTTCCCGCTCTTTCCTGTTGAGAGCCTTAGGCTTTACTAGTCAATTAGTACATAAAGGATGTACCAACAATGATTAATAAAATAAACAACACAACGATTAACGCAAAGCTGTTGTTATTACGACCGTGATCAGACATTAAACTATCACCTCCACCTCTAAACTAATAACAATGTATGCAGGAAGGCTACAATTGAAATGGACAAACGTTGACTATGAAAAAAAAAGGAATTAGATTAGTGCATCTAACGGTCATAATATCGACATATGTATAATCTGTGAAAGGTATTGTTGGTACGAAAAGTATGATTTATCCTACAGAAGAGAGGTGAGTGATGATGATGAATCATGGGAAAATTTTTGGAACAACGAGTATGGGCGAAAGAGGCCAAGTGGTTATTCCATCGGAAGCAAGAGAGGAATTAGGAATCAAGTCTGGAGAGAAGTTTGTTGTTTTTGGTGATGCACGTAAGGGAACCGTGATTTTAGTGAAATCAGAGATTATGAACAAGTTTGCTAATTTCTTTTTTAACAAGTCAAAGAGATTTGAGAAAATTGCCAAAGAAATTTTCGAAAAAACAGAAACAGACATCGAAGACGATGAGGAAAAAGAATAAACTGTAAGTTTGGAAGATGACCACGCAGGCTTGTCCCGTGGAAGTTGTGAATGAAAGGGGAGGACAAGTATGCGTGAGATGTTACGCTTACTATTCAACAAGAGGTTTCGGCAAACGTTTTTTATGTTTATCGGCTTTTTTATACAGTTTTGGTGGTTAGGAAAAACAAAGAGATTTTTACATAAAGATAAGGTAACTCAAAAATATAAGGCTCTTTATACATCTCAAGCTAAAAAGTTTGCTAGGATAGCTGTCGAAATGGGCGGCCTCATAATCAAGCTAGGTCAATTTGTCAGCTCGCGGGTCGATATTTTACCAAAGGAATATACCGACATTTTATCAGAACTGCAGGATTCGGTGGCGCCAGTAGATTCAGAGATTGCGATTAAAAGAATCGAAGAAGAGATGTCGGGTAAGGTTTCCAAGCTGTTTGATTCCTTTACCCAAGCACCTGTTGCAGCTGCTTCATTAGGGCAGGTGCATAAAGCGGTTTTGATAACTGGCGAGCATGTCGCGGTTAAAGTGATGCGCCCTGGCATTGAGTCTACGGTTACGCTCGATTTAGCGACTTTGAAAATACTGATTGCCTTTGCTAGAAGATTTACAAAGGTTGGCAAATTTGTTGACTTAAAGGAAGTTTATCAAGAGTTTGAAGAAGTAATCACCGATGAACTAGACTACATTAAAGAAGCGAAAAATATTGAAACTTTTCAAGATTCCTTCCGTGACTTTCCAGGTGTTACGACACCAAAGGTTTATTGGGATCTAACGACAAGTAAAGTGCTCGTTATGGAGTTTATTGAAGGTGTAAAAATCAATGAGATTGATAAACTAGAGGGAGCCTCTATTAATAAGAAGAAATTGGCATCGATTCTTTATTTGTCCTATTTAAAGCAATTGATGGAGGATGGGTTCTTTCACGCCGATCCACACCCAGGCAATCTATTGGTAAAAAAAGATGGGACCCTATGCTATATTGATTTTGGGATGGTTGGCCATATTTCAAATGATATGAAGGAAAATATGGTGAAGCTCGCCATGTCGATTTATCTTAAGGATGCCAGTGGAATTGTTGAAGCCTTTCATGATCTAGGATTTTTAAGAAAAAAGGCGGATAAGTCTGTGTTAACAAAGAATGTAAAAGTCATTCTTACTGGTTTTTCAGAGGATGGTTTTAAGGTTGACATGATGAACAACGAAGGATTTCTGGAAGAATTGCGTGAGTTTTTATATGAGCAGCCTTTTCAAATCCCGTCTCGAACTACTTTTTTAGGAAAAGCCATTATGACTGTTTTTAGCATTTGCAACGGGTTAGATAAGGACTTTGATCTCATTAAGAATACAAAACCCTATGTGGAAGATATCATGAGCAGTGAGGCCTTTAACCCCGCGAAAGAGACGGTGCTGGACCAAGTTAAAAATACCTTCTTAAAAATAATTCCTTCATCACGAAAGGTATTTAATTTGATTGATCAGCTAGAATCAGGGGAAATTAGAATTCAACCTGCTAAGTCTTTTGAAAAAAGGCTTATCGGACAGCAGGCATACCAAACCAGTAAAATTGTCATGGCAATATTTGGAGCGGGATTATTGATTGCAGGCAGCCAAATTCTTGCAGCCAATCAATTAGCTGGAATCCTTATGATGTGCGGCGGAGGGTTGATTACGCTTGCACAGGCAGGGAGAGGGTCAGCTGGAAAAAGGAGAAGAAGACCACACCCGAATTTTAGAAGGTCGAACGAGTAGCGGATTTGTAGATGATAAGTAGCTGGTACTAAGAGGCATCATGCTTCTTAGTACCAGCTATTTTTTTACAGCTACTTTTAATAAAATTAATCGTTTCTTTATATTAATATAGTATAATTAAATAAAGATATTTGCATTCATGGGAAAGACCATCATATATTTCTGAAGAGGTGTTATGGAATGGCAAAAATTTTAGTAGCAGGTGAGATTCCCCAAAAGGGATTAGATTTGTTATCAAAGGATCATGTGGTAGAGGTATTTGCAGGCGAGAAATTGATTACTGAAGCAGAATTAAAAGAGCGTATCAAGGACAAGGACGCCCTGCTAAGTTTATTATCTACCCCTGTAACGAAGGAAGTAATTGACCATGCTCCCCATTTGAAAATTATTGCAAACTATGGAGCGGGGTTTAATAATATTGATTTTGATTATGCGGCAGCAAAAGGAATTCCAACTACCAATACACCGATTGCTTCAACAGCGGCAACGGCTGATCTCACGCTTTCTCTTTTACTAGCAGCAGCTAGAAGAGTCGTAGAAGGAGATGAAGTATGTCGTACGGTTGGCTTCAATGGGTGGGCTCCTCTCTATTTCCGCGGTCGTGAAGTCTCTGGAAAAACAATCGGTATTGTCGGGTTTGGTCAAATTGGCCAAGCAGTTGCAAAAAGAGCAGCAGCTTTTGACATGAAGGTTCTATATACGAGTCCAAGTCGAAAAAGCCCTGAAGTTGAAAATGCCCTAAATGCGACCTATGTATCTTTTGATGAATTAGTGGCCGAATCAGATTTCATTACAATTAATTGTTCCTATAATCCAATAATGAAACACATGTTCAGCACAAGTCAATTTGAAATGATGAAATCGACAGCCTATTTGATTAATTGTGCTCGTGGTCCAATTGTTGACGAAGCAGCTCTGATCAAGGCGTTAGAAGAAAAACAGATTGAAGGAGCAGGCATTGACGTATTTGAATTCGAACCTGAAATTGGTGAGGGCTTGAAAGGCTTGAAAAACGTTGTCCTCACTCCACATATCGGAAATGCAACCTTTGAGGCACGAGAGAGAATGGCGGAAATGGCGTCAGAAAACATTGTGAAAGTACTAAACGGTGAAGCACCTTCTTATGTTATTAATGGTGTGGTTAAAGAAACTATTCTCGTTTAAAAGCTCATAAAAAAAGACGGCGGCAGCCGTCTTTCTTTATGAATATTGTGGTCTTAATTTAGTTCGTTTATTGACATGCTGCTCAGCACTTAAGGCTGCAATCGCTCCGTCAGCGGCAGAAATAACCGCCTGTTTAATCGGCGTTCTTCTTGCGTCACCGCCTGCAAACACCCCGTCGACATTTGTGCGGAGGTACTCATCTACCATGACATAGCCTTCTTCATCGCGCATAACTGCCCCATTTAAGAAGTCTGTTCCCGGCATCATTCCGCCTAGATATAAGAAAATTCCATCGACATCCCATACTTGTTCTTCTTTTTTATCAGTAAGAACAACAATTTTCTCCACACTATCCGTCCCAATAATTTCTCTGACACGGTGACGTTTGTAGATCTCTGCTTTTGGGTTATTTTCTAAATGAGAAAGATCCACGTCACCCTTTAATTCAGTTGGAATTAACAATTTCACTGTTTTACAATACTTGGCCAATGTTTCAGCCTCGTGGATTGCTTCATCATTATCCCCAACAACAGCGACAATTCGGTCCTGATAGAAGGCAGCGTCACAGGTTGAACAATAGCTTACACCACGCCCGGTAAATTCTTCTTCCCCTTTAATTTTGCCAGAGGGCGCTTTTGCCCCAACACCAATAAAGACACTTTTCGCTTGGATTGTTCCTTCAGCTAATTCGATTTTTTTGATCTCATTAGTGAAATCAACCGACAATACGGTTGAACGAACAAAGTCCGCACCGAAATCCTTTGCCTGTGCTTGCATTCTTGTTAACAGTTCAAGCCCGGTTACTTCTTCGCGCACGCCTGGGTAGTTCGCAATCTTATGTGTAATTGCAAGCGTCCCGGCTTTGGGAGCTTTATCGATGACGAGCGTTTTTAATTTCCCGCGTGCAGCATAAACCGCTGCAGATGCACCTGCGGGGCCGCCACCGATGGTGACAAAATCATAGACTCCTTCAAGAACTTTATCATTAACCGATTGAAAAATAGAATCCGTATTTGCTTCGGTTGTTTCTGGTTGTGAATGGCTCACCACGGGTGCTTGGTCTTCTAATAGTCCTAGCAACTTGTTAAATTTTTTCTCTTGAAAGCCGAGAACAAGCTTTCCATCAATGAGTGTAGCGGGCGTTCCATAAATTTTCCGTTCCTTTAATTGATCAAAATATTCCTTATGTATGGAAGCATTTCGCTCTTCATATGTAAAGCCGTGATCTTTTAAGAACGTCTTAACTTTTTCACAATAAGGGCAGCCTGTGCTGCTATAAACGATAATTTCAGGTGTTGGCAATTTAGAAAACCTCCAATTTGTAAGTTTCTTTAATTTAATAATAGTAGATTCTCTAAATAAAAGTCAATACTTTTTAATAATTATTATAAATAACAAAACAGTCCAACAAATTTGCTGGACTGTTTACTTCTTATATGAAAGTTAAATGGTTCTGCCTAAGAAAGCAGTTAGCATCCATACATGCTTTTCAAGGCCGGAATGGATCGCAAGCAGCATGTCACCCGTTGTTTCATCACTCTTATCAGCAGCATAGCTCATACCTTCTTTTAGTTCGCCAATAATAATCGAGAAATCATTGATAACAGATTCAACCATTTCATCAGCGGTTTCATTTCCTGTTGCTTCCTTAATCGATGAAATTTCTAAGTACTCTTTCATCGTAGCAGCAGGCTTGCCCCCAATTGCCAGCAAGCGTTCCGCTAATTCGTCGACGTGCAGGCCTGCCTCATTGTAAAATTCCTCAAATTTGATATGCAGGGTGAAAAATTGTCCACCTTTCACATACCAATGATAGTTATGTAACTTTGTATACAAAACAGACCAATTTGCAATTTGTTTGTTAAGTATGTTGACTAACTGATTTTCCATTTAAAATACCTCCTTTTTATCCTACCTTTATTATTCCCGAAGTTTGGCGGGAAATCCTGTGTAAATTAAAGGGATTTGTTGTCAATTTGGTGAAGTTTTTGTGTTATCGACGGTCAATATTACTCATTTGAGTGTTACATTCCTGATACATAATGTAATAATCGCTCCTAAACTAACCATAAAAGTTATTTTTTGGAAGTAAATAAATATTGGGTATTTGTTCCAATTGGTAGTAGAAAGCCTTCATGCAGGGTGCTAACTGAGCAGTCCGGTTGTTACCACTTATTGGGTAATGAATTGGAATGTTACAACTGTTAGCCTTAATAGTAGAGAAGCGAGTCATATATTGGAGGGTATAAAATGAATAAATTAAAAAAACTAGTGATGGCGACCGGCCTAATTTTGTCTTTGTCAGCATTTACGTTAAATGGTACAACTGAAGCAGCAACGACCACACATAAGGTTCAATCTGGTGATACTTATTGGAAAATTGCAAGTAAATATGGTGTAACGGTTAATAGTCTATTAAAAGCAAACAATAAAACTAGCAGTCTACTTTATGCAGGAACAAATCTAGTCATCCCGAACTCTTCTATTACTGCAGCAGAAAAAGATTTGATGGCCCGACTTGTCCGAGCAGAAGCAGTAGGAGAGCCATACGCCGGGAAAGTAGCGGTAGCTACCGTTATTCTTAACAGAGTATCCAGCCCTGATTTTCCAAATACCGTAAAGGGTGTTATTTATGAGAGATCTAATGGTTATTATGCGTTCACGCCTGTTCAAAATGGTACCATTAACCGAGCAGCAGATGCGGCTTCCAAAAAGGCTGTGAATGAAGCACTTGCCTTTAAAGGCCAGGGCAATGGATCGGTATTTTTCTATAATCCAAAAACAGCTGTAAGTAAGTGGATCTACTCACGTCCCGTAACGGTAACTATCGGTAACCACCGTTTCGCAAAGTAAAAGCTAATTAAGTGTAGTATGGCGAAAAAGTTGTAAAGTAAACAAAAAAGCAGTGATTTCCTAAAAATGGGATCACTGTTTTTTTTATATTGAACTATTTGTCCATACAAGTGTTTAAGACGGATTAACAGGTTGGATCTTAGTAAATACTCGTTTACATAAAAAGTAAATACTGTATGCACCAAGACTAAAAATAAATAAAAAGGTAATCGGCCACGTAAATAGAATTAGGGCCATTAACCCAATATATAGGACAGCGGCAAGAGTGGTGAATAGATATCTAATTGAAAAAAATAAAGAATTTTTAATTGCATTTAACCAGCTTAATTTAAAATTAGCAATAGTAGGAAAGATAAAAATTGAAATAAAGAGCATCAGGATTCCCATTAAAGTTAGAATCGGTAATAAAATATATTGAAAAGATCCAAAATTCCTCATTAAATGAAAATCAATAAAACACAATCCACTAAATACTAACCATATCAATCCCAGTCCAAAACTTTGTTTGAAATTGTCCTTAAAGTATTGAAAGAACGGCCGAAAAACACTATAGTCCTTATGCAAATTCCATTGCCTTGCAACACAAAACATAGCGACTGTGGCAGGAAAAATGGTTATTACAGGTATACAAAGTATTAACCATAGAATATTTAGCTGAAAAAACGCTGTAACTACTTCGAGGATGCGAAAGAATTTACCGTCATATCTTAACATTTAGTTTCACCAATTTCCCCTAATATTTTGTGGTACCCGAAAAATAGCATAGATTTTTTTATAGAAGAAGTTGTATTAAATTGGCAGTTTAATTATCCTAAATTGGAATGTAAAGTGACTAACTTTTTTCTCCTTTTCTATTATTTAATTTTAAATGAAAAAGTGTTATTGTGGAAGTGGACCGTACAACTTTTTTTTAAAAATCTTATAGAAGAAGGAGATTTGTATAATGAAACACCATACATTTGCAACAACTCCTCCATTAGGATGGAATAGCCACAGTAACCGTCTTGTCTATCGCAAGGATGATAAAATTGTCTGGATGGCAAAAGACCAGGGTAATCATACGTATGCAGCTCTGTTTAATGCGACAGATGAGACAGCAGAAGTAGAGGTTACATTAAAACAACTGGGATTTTCTTTTAAAGAAAAAGCAAAAGATTTGTGGAACCAGGAAGATCTAGGTGAAATAACAGCTGGTATAAAGAAACTGATTCCACCGCATGGCTCAATCCTAATTAAATTAATATAAAAACATAAAAAATGGTGTCCCAAATGTATCAGGACACCATTTTTTATTGAAAAAAGTACGCGTATTACAAGGAACCTTATTAGCTTAATGATGAGAATTTTCTATTAAAGCAGTAGAATTTCGAACGACGAGCTCAGGTTCATAAACAGTTGTATGAGCAATGCTGCCTCTTTTTTCAACAGCAGAAACAATCCATTTAGCCGCTTCAATCCCCATATCCATTTTCGGATGTGTAACAGATGTTAGTTTGATATCTGTTGCTTCTGCTAAGGAAGAATCATCGTAACCAACAATGGATACATCTTCTGGAATATTTAAACCAAGTTCTCTTAACATAACTATAACCTGTAAAGCGAGTTGATCATTATAACAGACGATAGCAGTTGGTTTATTTTCTGTCGTGAAAAACTTCTGTAATTGCTCCATTAGATTACTATCTTTATCTTCTGTTTTATAAGTAATCACCATATCCGGGAAAAACGAGAGGTTATGTTCTCTAAATGCTCGGATAAACCCTTGCATCCGATTGACTCCCTGAAGGTCATCGGTTTTGAAAAGGCCAATAATTTTCTCGTGGCCAATATTGATTAAATGTTCAGTTGCAATAAAACCTCCGTGTTCATCATTCATAATGATATGAGGAGGCATCAACTGTGAATAAAACTGGTTAATCATTAGATATGGAATATTATTTTGCTCTAATTGTAAGTAGTAATGAATGTTAGGGTTGTAATTGCTACTTCTAGTTGGTTCCACTATTAGACCATCAATATTCCTGCTCAGCATCGTTTGCAGGCATTGTTTTTCTTTCTCCACATCATTATCCGTACAAGCAAATGTTAGCGAATAACCTTGTGCTGTTAAATAGGATTCAATTCCTTTGATGATGGACGGAAAAATATAATCTGAAATATAGGTAGTAATAACCCCGATGTTTTTCCCGTTTGTATTTAAAGTTTGTATAGGAGAGATAGTCTCCGATTCCTCATTTGGTTGTAAAATCTTATTAGAGCAAAAAGTGCCTGCTCCTTGTTCACGGTACAGCCACCCTTCATGTACCAAATCTCCAACTGCTTGACGTACGGTATGTCTGCTTACCCCAAACATTTTAACGAGTTCATTTTCAGAATAAATCTTATCGCCCGGTTTTACTTTTCCACTTGTGATCCATTCTGTTACTTTTTCTTTTACCATATTATATTTAGTTTCCTTGGCCATTGGTATCACCTTCTCTCAGTTTGTATGAAAAAGTTATAACTTATACGTACAACACTTATATAATACTATCGTAACAAAATTAATAAAAAAAAACTATGGGAAATTATAATAAAGAAATTAAAAAATGTCGAATTCATTAGAAAGATGATGTAACTACTCCAATAATTTGCTAGAATAATGTCATTCGGATAAACTTTTATCAGAAGATGAGCTAAATGCCATGCAACGCATTTTAATGATTATTGTATAAAGGTTATTAATTTAACATTTTACACGTACGTACAAAAAAATAATAAATAGAAAAGTGATTGACATGTACGAACAGGTATATTAATATTTGGAATATAAGGAATACGCTTTCACAGTTTGTAAAAACGATAAGAAAGCCCAAGCAAACGTCAAATTTAAGATTTTAAAATCGTATAAAGGGGGGCTTTTAAGGAGGGATTCAAAACTAATCGCCTTTACATGTCCGTACATCTATTAAAGAGTTATCTAGTTTACTAAAATTAACGCTTTATTTTTTATTAAAAGTGGTTACGCCTTCATTGGTTTTTACTTTTACATTTTTTCAAATCAATTATTGGAGGGATTTATTTGTTTAAAGCATCTAAAAAAATCAGTTTACTTATATTGCTTGCGATTATGGTAGTAAGCTCCGCTCTTGCGGGATGTAGTAACAAAAGTAATAGTGAGGGCTCAAGCGGTAAAACAGAACTTACTTTTATGTTCCGCGGTCAGCCTAAAGAATTAGAAGCCTATAAATCAACTGTTAAGAAATACGAAGAGTCTCATCCAAATGTAAAAGTAACTGTTGTCTCTGTAGCTCCAGACCAATATGATACAAAATTAAAAGCTGCGATTGCAGGACACAAAATTCCTGATGTTTTCTTCTATAACCCAGCGCAAGTAAAAGCATATGTAAACTCTGGAATTTTACTAGATATTACAAAATATGTTGAAGGCTCAAAAGATGTTAAATTAGCCGATATGTGGGAAAAAGGTGTAAACAAATACCGTTTTGATGGAAAAGAACTTGGCAAAGGTGCAATCTATGGATTACCAAAAGATATCAGTGGATTTGCACTTGGTTACAATAAAACAATGTTTGAAAAGGCTGGAGTTCCTCTTCCAGACAAAGATAAGCCATATACTTTGGACGAATTTATCAATGTTGCAAAACAATTAACAAAAGACACAAACGGTGACGGTAAAGTTAATCAATACGGAACCGGATTTAACGTTCAATGGTCATTACAGCCAATCGTTTGGAGCAATGGCGCAGACTTTATTGATGAAACACATACAAAAGTCACTATTGATGACCCTAAATTTGTTGAAGCGTTACAATGGTTTGCAGATCAGCAAACCAAATTCAAAGTTACTCCATCTATCTCAGAAGCACAAACTCTTGACACATACCAAAGATGGATGAAAGGTCAATTAGCATTCTTCCCTGTAGGTCCTTGGGATATGGCAACATATTCATCATTACCGTTTGACTATGACTTAATTCCATGGCCTGTTGGTTCAACTGGTGAACCTGCTGCATGGATTGGTTCACTTGGAATAGGTGTAGCTAAAACTACTAAGAACCAAAAAGCGGCTGCTGAATTAGCAACCTATCTATCTGCTGATCAGGAAGGACAACAAGCATTAGTTGATGCACAAATTCAACTTCCGAATAGCATGACAGTTGCAGAAGAGTGGGCAGCTAATACTTCTACAAAACCAGCTAACAAACAAGAATTCTTAGATATTATCAATAATTATGGCCGTAGCTTCCCAGGTGAATACACTTATACTAGTGAATGGTATGATGAATTCTTCAAAAACATTCAGCCTGTACTTGACGGCAAGAAAACAGCGGCTCAGTATGTAAAAGAAGAACAGCCAAAAATGCAAAAACTATTAGACGCAGCCATTCAACAAGAAAAACAATCTGCAAAGAAATAATATTGTTTTGACATAGTGTAAATGGTGCTAGATGCTAGAAGTACTCCTAGCACCATTTATTCCTTTTATCTAACTTTTTTAGTCATAAGAAATTTAGAGAAAGGGAAATGTACTCGACAAGACACGCGAAAGGGTGGGGAAAGATGAAATCATCATCCAAGCTGTATCGTACCGAACAAAGATACGCCTATTTATTTATAGCGGCACCGGTTTTAGGATTCCTCATATTTGCTATGGTTCCTTTATTGTATTCAATCTACGGAGCATTTACAGATTGGAACGGTTTAGGACAGATGAATTTTATTGGACTAGAAAACTTTAAGAATCTATTTCAAGATGAATATTTCTATAAGTCTATGTATAATACCATCTTTATGATGCTGGGAATTCCGATTGGTATCGTATTAGCACTACTGCTTGCTTTAGCATTAAATAGAGGGATTCCTGGAACGAATACCTTCCGAGTTATCTATTATATCCCGGTTATTTCTTCACTTGCTGCAATTTCGATTCTATGGCAATGGGCTTACAATGGCGATTATGGTTTAGTTAACCAATTTTTAGATCTTTTTGGCATTAAGGGTCCAAACTGGCTGCAAAATACAGGCACAGTTAAACCTGCCTTAATTATTATGGCAGTATGGAAGGGCTTAGGCTACACGATGTTATTGTACTTAGCAGCACTACAAAGTGTTCCCAAATCATTCTATGAAGCGGCAAAATTAGATGGGGCTAACGCCTTCAAATCTTTTTGGTACATCACATTGCCAATGGTGAAACCAGTAACATTCTTCATCATCGTAACAAATATTATTGGCGGAGCTCAAATCTTTACAGAAATTAACGTTATGACACCAACTGGCGGTCCTGAATATAGCTCGGCATCCGTTGTATTCTACATCTGGCAGAAAGCATTTGGTAATTTCCAATTAGGTTATGCATCTGCAATGGCCTTGGTACTGGGACTTTTCATCTTTATTGTTACCTTAATCCAGTTTAAGATCAACGAGAAAAATTCTTTTGATTTGGATTAAGAACGGGAATAAAAGTGTTATAGAAAGGGGCTTGAAAAATGGAAGTTGCTATTGCAAAAAAGACGGTTAAAGCAGAACCTATGTCTGAAAAAAAGAAAAATAGAATTACAAATATCTTTGTTTTTCTCCTCCTAAGTATTGGAGCAATCTTCATGGTAGCGCCGTTATTATGGATGTTTTCCACATCTCTTAAATCAAAAGAAGATGTCTTTGCCTTACCGCCAGTATGGATCCCTGATACAATTTCTTTTAGTAAATATACCGAAATCTGGGATATGGGTCCGCTCTTATCTGGTATAGGAAATAGTTTAATTGTAGCTGTGACAGTAACGGTAATCGGAACATTCACTTCCAGTTTAGCAGCGTTTGCCTTTTCAAAGCTACACTTCGCTGGTAAGAATAAAATTTTTATCATGCTGTTTGCATCCGTTATGATTCCGTATCCAGTTCTTATGATCCCACAATTTATTATGTTTTCAAAAATTGGCTGGGTTGATAGCCTTTTACCATTAATTATTCCTGGATTGTTTGGCAACATATTCATGATTTTCTTTTTACGGCAATTCCTAACAAGTATTCCTAATTCAATCATTGAAGCAGCAAAAATCGATGGATGCTCATATTTTCAAATCTTCTACAAGATTATTTTTCCGCTAATTAAACCAGCGATAGCTGCTCAGTTAATCCTATGGTTCATGGGGATTTGGAATGATTACTTAGGTCCAATTCTTTATTTAAACTCACCAGAGAAACAAACATTGCAACTAGTTATTGCAAACTTTAACGCATCATACGCAATTCAAAGTGATTACCCTCTGATCATGGCGGCTTCGATGGTAGCTTTATTGCCGATGTTAATCGTATTCATTATCTTCCAAAAACAAATCATTGAATCGATTGCTATTTCGGGTGTTAAAGGTTAATCCTACTTAAATTTTGTTAGTGCCTTTATGCTTAACATTCATAGTTTAGTTTAATAGAAGGAAAACGTAAGGCACTCATTATCACTTGTTTTGATAAGTGCCTTTTCTTATATCAAAAAATGCTAATATCGTTTAGGTGACTGGGAGAATAATGGATGAAGACAAAAACTAAAGTGATGCTGATGGGTCTGCTGTTTGCTGTAATTATCATTCCAGCGTCTATCTTCGGTGTAAGGTACTACTATCCAAATACTAATGACTTTACTGGAATTAAAGTGCCTTCAGCACCGACAAAAACGCCAGTTAAAAATGTAAATACAGATATTCTTTTTGATGAAAAAAAAGTGGACGACAAATTTTACCCATGATGGGGCCATTATTAAAGAGGATCGCTGGTATTATGTGTTTTCTACTGATTATATGGTCGGAGCACCGCCCACTCCTGGGATTCAAATCAGGAAATCTAGAGATTTGATTCATTGGGAATTTGTTGGCCGCGTCTTTGACCAAGTTTCGCAAGAGGCATGGGATTGGACACATGGAACAACATTTTGGGCGCCTAACGTTATCCAAATGAATGGAAAATACTATTTATATTATTCTGTTTCTGAGGTAGGGAAAAGGAATTCTTATATTGGTCTTGCAACAAGTGAGAAGATCGAAGGCCCTTGGAAGGATGAAGGAGCAGTTTTTAAATCGAAAGAAGGCGACGGAAATACGGTTAATGCGATTGACCCAGATATAACCATTGATAAAAGTGACCAGCCATGGATGGTGTATGGATCCTACTTTGGCGGGATCTTTATTACGAAGATAGATAAAAATACTGGTAAATTAGTAGATCCTAATGATCAAGGAACCCTGCTTGCTCAAAGAAAAGACATGAATGCTGGAATTGAAGGTCCAGAGATAATCTATTACAAAAAAACAGGGTACTTTTATTTAACTGTTTCTTATGGCTGGTTGGAAGATACGTATAATGTGAGGGTTGCCCGTTCTAAGAATATCACAGGACCATTTTTAGATTATAACCATAAGGACATGATTGACCTGAGTGACGATTCCTTTAATACAGGAAATAAGATTGTAGCGTCTTATTCTTTCGGAAAAGATCCAGGCTGGCTGGGAACAGGACATAATGGATTACTACAAGATGGAGATAATTATTATTTAATTCACAATGCCCGTACCGGAGAGGATAAGTATTGGTCCCATTTACATGTTAGAAAGGTCCTCTGGACAGATGATGGCTGGCCAGTAGTTTCCCCTGAAAGATATGCTGGAGAAAAAGAGCAAAAAGTGATGGAATCCAATTTAATTGGAGAGTGGCAGCAGATTGTTTTGAATCGCTTCGATGATGCTATGGAAAGCTCGACCAAGCTCCAGTTACTCCCTTATGGGGAAATTAAAACCGCTAAAGGGAAAAGCCGTTGGAAATTAAACGGGAGGAACACACTACAAATGTCAATATATGATCCCGGAGTTGCACCTAAAGACTATTGGAATTTCACTGTAAAAGTGATTCCATCATGGGATTGGGAGAATTGGAAGGGCACTTTGGTTTTCACTGGAATGAATCAAGAAGGTACTGTGATTTGGGGAGAGAAAATAATAAATAAATAAATAAATAAATAAATAAATAGTCCAATCTATTAAATTATTATAAAAGGGCATTGAAAAAAAATTCTTAGATGGTAAAATTTAAATTAAGTTATACGTACAAGTTTAAGCGATTAAGTGAGTTGTAAGGATAACTACTAATGTTATCAAGGCAGTAATACTGATGCTGCAAATGAACTGGATAATATCTATCAACTAAGTTAAAGAAGTTTCTATAAAATAGGGGGAAATGACATGCGTATGGATGTGAAAAATGCCATTCAAAGTGGCAATACAGCACTTGGTATCGAACTTGGTTCAACCCGAATTAAAGCAGTGCTCATTGGAGAAGATAATGCACCAATCGCCTCTGGCAGCCACGACTGGGAAAACAGCTATGTGAACAATATTTGGACGTATAGCCTAGAGGATATTTGGAAGGGCATACAAGATAGCTATCAGAAAATGGCACTAGATGTAAAACAGCAATATGGAGTTACCCTCCAAACAGTAGGAGCAATCGGTTTTAGTGCAATGATGCATGGCTATATGACTTTCGATAAAGATGGAGAGCTTCTGGTACCTTTTCGAACCTGGCGTAATAATATTACTGAACAGTCTTCGAAAATACTGACAGAACTGTTTAACTACCACATTCCCCAAAGATGGAGTATTGCTCATCTGTATCAAGCTATCATAAATCAGGAAAAACATATTGCTGACATTAGCTTCCAGACAACCCTAGCCGGTTATATCCATTGGAAACTGACTGGAGAAAAGGTTCTGGGAGTTGGTGAAGGATCCGGTGTATTTCCAATTGACTTAAATTCGAAGAATTATAATCAAACCATGGTCAAACAATTCGATGAATTGATTGCACCTCATAATCTGCCTTGGAAACTTGAGGATATTCTACCTAAGTTATTGGTAGCGGGTGAAACCGCTGGTGTACTTACAGAAGAAGGAGCGAAGCTTCTGGATGTTACCGGGGAGCTAAAGGCTGGTATTCCACTTTGTCCGCCAGAAGGTGACGCAGGAACAGGGATGGTCGCAACAAACAGCGTAGCGAAGCGTACGGGTAATGTCTCAGCTGGAACTTCTGTATTTGCAATGGTCGTACTGGAAAAAGAACTCTCCAAAGTTTATACCGAGATCGACCTTGTTACCACACCTACTGGTAACCTAGTAGCGATGGCTCATTCCAACAATTGTTCTTCAGACCTGAATGCATGGGTCAAATTATTTGACGAATTTTCAAAAGCAATGGGTATGGATGTTGACTTGAATAAATTGTATGGAACTCTATATAATTTGGCCCTTCAAGGAGATCCGGATTGCGGCGGCTTACTTGCTTATGGTTATTTTTCCGGTGAACACATTACCAATTTTGAAGAAGGTCGTCCATTATTTGTCCGTTCTTCTGATAGCAATTTCAACCTGGCTAATTTCATGCGTGTACATTTATATACAGCATTGGGCGCTTTGAAAATTGGTATGGATATTCTTCTTAAACAAGAAGCAGTGGAACTAGATGTAATCCTAGGTCATGGCGGCCTGTTTAAGACAAAAGGTGTTGGACAGGACATCATGGCCGCTGCTCTCAATGTTCCTGTTTCCGTTATGGAAACTGCAGGAGAGGGCGGAGCATGGGGGATCGCATTGCTTGCAGCTTATATGAAAAACAATTCCAATAATGAAACGTTGGAAGAGTATTTATGCCACCATGTATTTTCAGAAAGAGCTGGTTCGACTGTGTCTCCTGTTCTGAAGGATGTTGAGGGATTTGAGCATTTTATGAAACGTTATACCAACGGACTCCCAATCGAAAGAGCAGCTATAGACAATCTAAAGTAAATAGTAAAAAAGGTAATTAATTTTAAAAATACCATTGAAAAAAAACAGATAGATGTTAAAATTTAATCAATGTTATACGTACAAGTTGAAACTGTTTGTATAACTTGTAGGAATTAATGTAAGGTTGTCATCCTTATAAAGTATCTTGTACGGATAATAATTTTTTTTATATAGAATGACTGAATAGCTATTAATTGTTTTAAGATTAAGAAAATTTTATTAGGTTTGTAAACGTATTCTTATTTGAGGGTAAGGAGGAAGAAACCGATGTTAGAATATTTGAAAAGAGAGGTTCTGGAAGCTAACTTAGCGCTTCCAGTACATGGATTGGTTACGTTTACTTGGGGAAATGTGAGCGGAATTGACCGTGAAACAGGCCTGGTTGTGATTAAACCAAGTGGTGTAGCGTACGATGAACTGCAAATCGATGATCTTGTTGTATTAGATTTAGATGGAAACATCGTGGAAGGGAGTTTAAGACCTTCTTCCGATACACCAACACACCTCGAATTATATCGGGCATTCCCGCAAATTGGAGGAATTGTTCATACTCACTCCCCAGGAGCAACAAGCTGGGCTCAGGCAGGACGCCCAATTCCGGCACTTGGGACGACACATGCGGATTATTTTTACGGAGAAATTCCTTGTACACGTACCCTTTCCCAAGAGGAAATTGATCGTGGATATGAGCTTGAAACAGGCAATGTGATAATTGAAACCTTTGAAAAAGAAGGACTTGACCCTGTTGCAATGCCTGGAATTTTATTATCAGGTCATGCTCCATTTAGCTGGGGGAAAAATGCCAACCAAGCGGTCCATAATGCGGTTGTTTTAGAAGAAGTGGCTAAAATGGCGTTAAACACATTTACGCTTAATCCGCAAATTAAGCCGATCGACCAATTCTTGCTTGATAAACATTATCTCCGTAAGCATGGTGCTAATGCTTATTACGGACAGAAGTAGTCTAATAGAATGTTTAATGGCGTAATCTCGGAGTACTTGTACGGATGACTGGCTGCAAAGTACAAGTTTAATAATTTACTAACATAATATCTATACTTAGGAGGAATTACAGTGTTAACTACAAAAGCCTATGAATTCTGGTTTGTAACAGGAAGTCAATTATTATACGGAGAAGATGTACTTCTCCAAGTGGAAGAAAACTCTAAAACAATTGTAAATGGATTGGATAATGATCCGGCTGTTTCTTATAAATTAATTTTTAAATCAGTAGTAAAAGATTCAGATTCAATCCGCAAATTGATCCTAGAAGCTAATGCGGATGAAAATTGTGCAGGTATCATTACTTGGATGCACACATTTTCACCATCAAAAATGTGGATTGCAGGCCTTTCTTCTCTTCAAAAGCCTTATCTACATTTAGCTACACAATTTAACCGTGATATCCCTTGGGATTCAATCGATATGGATTTTATGAACTTAAACCAAGCAGCCCACGGTGACCGTGAGCATGGTTTCATCGCAGCACGTATGAAAGTAAAGCGTAAAGTTGTTGTTGGTCATTGGGAAAACCAAGAAGTAAGAGATCGCGTTGGCAGCTGGATGAGAACAGCAGCTGCGTTTCAGGAAAGCAAATCTCTTAAAATTGCAAGATTTGGTGACAATATGCGCCAAGTAGCGGTAACAGAGGGTGATAAGGTAGAAGCGCAAATCAAGTTTGGTTGGACAATAAACGGTTATGGTGTAGGCGATCTTGTTCAGCGCATGAATGATGTTACAGAACAGGAAATCGACCAGTTAATGGCTGAATATGAACAGCAATATGATATTACTCCAGAAGGATTGACTGATGGACCGGTTCGCGATGCTATCCGCTATCAAGCGAGAATCGAGCTTGGTATGAAAGCATTTTTAACAGAAGGCGGCTACACAGCATTCACCACTACTTTTGAGGATTTACATGGCATCCATCAGCTTCCTGGTTTAGCGGTGCAGCGTTTAATGGAAAAAGGCTATGGTTTTGCTGGTGAGGGTGACTGGAAAACCGCTGCTCTTGTAAGATTGATGAAAATTATTGCAGGTAACGAAGGAACTTCCTTCATGGAAGATTATACGTATCATTTTGAGCCAGGGAATGAAATGGTTCTTGGTTCTCACATGCTTGAAGTTTGCCCAACCATCTCTGCCACTCGTCCGAAAATCGAGGTTCATCCACTTGGAATCGGCGGTAAAGAGGACCCAGCACGAATTGTATTTGATGGAAGAGGGGGCTGTTCAGCATTGAATGCAACCATTGTGGACCTTGGCCATCGTTTCCGTCTACTTGTAAATGAAGTAGATACGATAAGCCTAGAGAAGGATATGCCAAAGCTTCCGGTTGCACGGGTATTATGGAAGACTCAGCCATCTTTAAGCCAAGCAGTTGAAAACTGGATTCAAGCCGGCGGAGCGCACCATACAGGCTTCTCTTATAAAGTAACAACTGAACAGCTAAGAGACTTAGCTGAACTAGCTGGAATTGAGTTCCTTTTAATTAACAATGACACAAACACTCATGCATTCAATAACGAAATCCGTTGGAACGAAGTTATCTTTCGTTAATTAACATCCAAGTTTCACAACCATTAATAAAAAAATCGGGGCTATTAGTAAATAATAGCCCTGATGGTCACTTAAGACCATTATTTTTATTGTTGTAAAGGGGAGAAACATTTTGAGCCAAACAGTTGATAAATTACAAGTAGAACAGCTTGCGGTCAATACCATTAGAACACTAGCTATTGACGCAATCGAAAAAGCAAAATCAGGCCATCCAGGGATGCCAATGGGAATGGCGCCTGCCGGACATGTTTTATGGTCAAAAATCATGAATCATAACCCTGCAAACCCAACATGGTTCAACCGTGACCGCTTCGTTCTTTCTGCTGGTCATGGATCGATGTTGTTATATAGCTTATTGCATTTGAGTGGATATGACTTGTCACTCGAGGATTTAAAACAGTTTAGACAATGGGGAAGCAAAACCCCAGGACACCCTGAGTTTGGGCATACTACAGGTGTTGATGCAACGACCGGTCCTTTAGGTCAAGGTGTTGCCATGGGCGTTGGAATGGCGATGGCAGAAGCTCATTTATCTTCCGTATATAATCGTGAAAACTTCCCGCTGATTGACCATTATACATATGCAATTTGCGGCGACGGCGACTTGATGGAAGGTGTTTCTGCTGAGGCAGCCTCATTGGCCGGCCACCTACAATTAGGAAAATTAATTTTAATCTATGATTCTAACAACATAACGCTCGATGGTGAAGCGAATCTTTCATTCTCTGAAAATGTGGAGAAGCGCTTTGAAGCTTATGGCTGGCAGGTCCTTCGAGTAGAAGAAGAAAATAACCTATCGGACATCGAAGAGGCTCTTGTAGAAGCAAAGAAAGAGCTAACCAAACCAACTTTAATAGAGGTAAAGACCACTCTTGGCTACGGAAGCCCTAACAAAGGCGGAAAAGGAGGACATCAAGGTACACATGGTTCTCCGCTTGGTGCGGAGGAAGTAAAATTGACAAAAGTTTTTTACGGCTGGCCTCAAGAAGATTTTTTTATCCCAGAGGAAGTGAGTGAGTACTGGCAGGAAGTTAAAACCAAAGGTATTCAGACTAATCAACAATGGGATGGATTATTTAATCAGTATAAGCAAGTCTTCCCTGAATTAGCTAATCGGCTTGATCGTGAGATTAAAGGTGAACTTCCAGAAGATTGGGATCAGGAAGTACCTGTATATGAGAAAGGCACATCCCTTTCCACCCGAGTGGCTTCAGGACAAGTGCTAAATGCCCTTGCTAGAAAAATTCCAAATTTAATTGGCGGTTCTGCCGACTTGGAATCATCTACTATGACTCACATGAAAGACTTAGGCCGTTTCGCGCAAGGCTCATATGAAGGACGCAACGTTTATTATGGAGTACGTGAGTTTGCTATGGGGAGCGTTGTAAATGGTATGGCTCTTCACGGCGGCGTTAAACCATTCGGTTCTACTTTCTTTGTGTTCTCTGATTATCTTCGTCCTGCTATTCGGTTATCGGCACTAATGAACTTACCGGTTGTTTACGTGTTTACTCATGATAGCATTTTTGTCGGTGAAGATGGACCAACACATGAGCCAATTGAGCAATTATCTGCTCTGCGCGGCATTCCAAATGTAACCGTGTTCCGCCCAGCGGATGCCAACGAAACAGCAGCAGCTTGGAAATATGCTGTAACAAATCAAAATGGTCCTGTTGCGCTAGTTTTAACTAGACAAAATCTGACTGTTAACACGGATGCTGCTACGGCAAATGATCAAGTAACTAAAGGTGCATATATTGCGGCTGACTGTGCTGCTGAAACACCTATTGTTCAACTGATTGCCACTGGATCGGAATTAAATCTTGCCCTAGATGTTAAAACCAGTCTAGAAAAAGAAGGAACCAGTACGCGTGTCATCAGCATGCCGTCATGGGAACTATTTGATCAGCAAACTCCTGAATACCAAGCATCTATCCTTAGAAATGACATTAAACTTAACGTGGCGATTGAATTAGCTTCACCACAAGGCTGGGCACAATATGTCGGCAGAGAAGGACTTGTCATTGGAATTCGTACATTCGGGGCATCTGCACCGGGAGATAAGATTGCTAAAGAATACGGATTTACACCAGAGAGCATCATTACGAAGATAAAAGACCGTCTATAAAAAATAGTAGTTTACGTAGTTGCTTTTAAATACTAATAAATCAAAAATGGAGGCGTTTTTGGTGGCTAATAATGTAATTATCAACGCAGATATCCAAAAAGGAAAAATCAATAAAAATATCTATGGTCATTTTGCAGAGCACCTTGGAAGATGTATATATGAAGGGATTTGGGTTGGTGAGGATTCTTCGATCCCAAATACAAAAGGAATTCGGAATGACGTAATAGCAGCATTAAAAAACATCAAAGTTCCAGTCCTTCGCTGGCCGGGTGGCTGTTTTGCCGATGAATATCACTGGAAAGATGGTATTGGTCCTAAGGAAAACCGCAAACGAATGGTTAATACTCACTGGGGCGGTGTCGTAGAAAACAACAATTTTGGTACACACGAATTTATGCTTTTATGTGAATTACTAGAGTGTGAGCCATATATTTGCGGAAATGTTGGAAGCGGAACGGTTCAAGAAATGTCAGAGTGGGTTGAATACATGACCTTTGAAGGCGAATCACCAATGACCAACTGGCGCCGTGAAAATGGCCGCGCGGAGCCATGGAAATTAAAGTATTTTGGTGTAGGTAACGAAAACTGGGGCTGCGGCGGAAACATGCGTCCTGAATATTATGCTGATCTATATCGCAGATACCAAACCTATGTAAGAAACTATGGAAATAATAAAGTTTATAAAATCGCCGGCGGTGCGAATGTCGATGACTATAACTGGACAGAAGTGTTAATGAAAAATGCCCACTGGTTAATGGATGGCCTTAGCCTACACTATTACACCATTCCAGGAGACTTCTGGTTAGGAAAAGGCTCTGCCATTGATTTCCCAGAAGATGAATGGTTCGTTACCATGAAAAAAGCTCTTCATATGGATGAGTTAATTACTAAACACAGTACGATTATGGATAAGTACGATCCGCAAAAACGCATTGGCATGATCATTGATGAGTGGGGTACATGGTTTGACGTTGAGCCAGGTACAAACCCAGGATTTTTATACCAGCAAAATACGATTCGTGATGCATTAGTGGCAGGATTACACTTCAACATCTTCCATAACCACGCAGATCGTGTTCAAATGACAAATATTGCTCAAACGGTTAACGTATTACAAGCCATGATTCTGACTGAAGGTGAGAAGATGATCCTTACTCCAACGTATCATGTATTTGATATGTACAAGGTTCACCAGGATGCTGAACTATTAGCAGTTGATTCTTCATTTGGCACTTATGAGTATAATGGTGAAACATTGCCGCAGGTAACGGTATCTGCATCGAAAAATACGGAAGGCAAGATCCATGTAAGCTTATGTAATATCGATCACCAAAACGGGGCTGAATTAGATTTAGACCTACGCGGTATTAATGCAGCGAATACAAAGGTGTCAGGCACCATCATCACTGCGGACACGATGAATGCTCATAACACATTTGAACAGCCGGATGTTGTTAAACCAGTTGAATTCACAGGTGTAGCTGTTGAAAATAATAAATTGGCCATCAAACTTCCAGCTATGTCTGTTGTGACATTAGTTATTGAATAAAAGAACAAGGCGGGGAATTCAGTGAATCAGAAAAGTCTGTGCAAGGGCTGCGTGGAGAGTGTAATCGTAACGGAAGAGATCATTCAAGAATTAGTCAAAGAAGCTGAAGAGAACCCAACTGTTATTGTTTCTGACGAGGTCTATCTAGCAAGATTAAAGACTTGTGAGAGCTGTCCTTCCCTGCAATATGGTACCACTTGTGCACATAGCGGATGTATCGTCCGCTACCGTGCTAAGATTAAAAGCAAAAGCTGTCCATTTGCAGGTAAACCAAAATGGGATAAAGTCAGTTAACTAGTATTTATAGTAGTTTCTCGTTGATAAGACTATTAAGATGACGGGGGAGGAAGAATGAACATGTCCAACCAAAAGGCAAAAATGATTTTAGAAAAGGATTTTAAAGTATCTGAGATAGATAATCGTATTTACGGTTCTTTTATCGAACATTTAGGACGTGCCGTTTATGGTGGTATTTATGAACCAGGTCATCCTCTAGCAGATGAAAATGGCTTCCGTCAAGATGTGATTGAAATGGTAAAAGAACTGCAAGTACCGCTTGTTCGTTATCCAGGCGGAAACTTTGTATCCGGATACAATTGGGAAGATGGCGTGGGACCAGTTGAAAGCCGCCCGCGTCGGTTAGAATTAGCCTGGCGTACAACGGAAACAAACGAAATGGGTACGAATGAGTTCATGAAATGGGCCCAGCTTGTAAACGCGGATGTAAACATGGCCGTTAACCTTGGAACACGCGGTATTGATGCTGCTCGTAATTTAGTAGAGTATTGTAACCATCCTGGCGGCTCTTACTATAGTGATTTACGAATTTCCCATGGAGTAAAAGATCCTTATAACATTAAGACCTGGTGTTTAGGGAACGAAATGGATGGTCCGTGGCAGATTGGTCACAAGACTGCTGCTGAATATGGCCGTCTTGCCCAAGAAGCTGCAAAAGTTATGAAGTGGGTGGACCCTTCAATCGAGCTTGTTGCCTGTGGAAGCTCACACAGAAATATGCCTACATTTGCAGATTGGGAAGCTACTGTTCTTGATCATACCTATGATCATGTTGAGTTTATTTCTCTGCACCAATATTATGGCAACCGTGACAATGACATTTCAAACTATTTAGCCCTTTCCTTAGAAATGGATGATTTTATTAAATCTGTCATTTCTATTACTGACTACATTAAAGCGAAAAAACGCGGTAAAAAGAATATTAATCTATCTTTTGACGAGTGGAACGTTTGGTATCACAGCAATGAGCAGGATAAAAGGATTGAACCATGGAGCATCGCACCAACACAATTAGAAGATATTTATAACTTTGAAGATGCTCTATTAGTAGGCTGTATGCTGATTACGTTGCTAAAGCATGCGGACCGCGTGAAAATTGCCTGCCTTGCACAATTGGTGAATGTTATTGCGCCAATTATGACAGAGGATAACGGACCTGCTTGGAAGCAAACGATTTTCTATCCATACATGCATACATCTGTATTTGGCCGTGGAGTTTCGCTAAATCCTATCATTTCAAGTCCTAAATATGATAGCAAGGATTTCACGGATGTTCCATATTTAGAGTCAACAGCTGTCTACAATGAAGAGGAAGAGACATTAACCATCTTTGCAGTAAACCGTCACCTTCAAGAAGGCTTAGACCTAGAAGTCGATATCCGTAATTTTGAACGCTACGAAGTAGTTGAGCATATTGTCCTAGATAATGACGATATTAAGCAAACGAATTCAGCTAAGGGAACACCTGTAGCTCCTCATTCAAATGGAAATGCTAAGACCGAGAATGGCGGTGTAACGGCTATTCTTCCGAAGCTTTCTTGGAATGTAATCCGTTTAGCGAAACGTAAGTAATTCTTTATATTCCATATCCTTTTAGTCAACTAGACTGAGAAGATATGGACTATTTTTTATATCAATGGTATGAAAGGCAGGATGAATATGAAGGTTATTCAAGAAAAGTTTGGTAAATTAAACGATCAAACTGTCAATTCATTTACACTAGTAAACGACCATGGTATGGAACTAACATGCATTAACTACGGTTGTATCATTACGAAAATGATCACTCCTGACCAAGACGGAAATTATGAGAATATTGTCTTGGGATATGACAGCTTAGAAGAATATGTGAAGGGAAGTTATTTCTTCGGTACGGTTGTCGGACGTGTAGCCGGCCGGATAAAAGGCGGATCGTTTGAACTTGACGGAAAAACCTATACTCTGGCAAAAAACGAAAACAACAACCATCTCCACGGGGGAAATAAAGGGTTCGATAAAGTGATTTGGAATGCTTCTATAAAAGAGAATGACGAAGAAGTAAGTGTTCAATTTGCATACCTGAGCCCTGAGGGTGAAGAAGGTTACCCAGGAAATGTAAATATTAAGGTAACTTATACACTCAATAATCAGAATGAACTAACCATCCACTATTCAGGAATTTCAGATGAAAAGACATTATTAAATATGACCAATCATTCTTATTTTAACCTAAGTGGAAATATTAAAAGCGATATTCTCCATCATACACTATCAATTAAGAGTGATAAGTTCTTAGAACTAAATGATGAATTGCTTCCAACCGGAGAGCTGTTGGACGTTCCTGGGACACCGTTTGATTTTACTAGTGAACGATTGATTCAATCAGGGGTTGAATCCAATCATCCGCAAAATCAATTAGCAGGCCAAGGATATGATCATCCTTTTTTACTCTCATCCAACCATGACCAAGAAATTATTCTTACAGAACCCGAGAGCGGCCGTACATTAACCATTGAAACCGATGAGCCAGGAGTCGTTGTCTACTCTGGAAACCAAATGAAATCAGAAGGTGAGATCTACGGTGTCCCATCTCGTAAATACCTTGGTATTTGTTTAGAAACACAAGGGCTACCTGATGCTATTCACCATCCGAACTTTCCCTCTTGGGTGTTAGAAAAAGACCAAGAGTACACATCTGTAACAAAGTATAAATTCAGTCTTATCGCCAAATAGTCAAAGATTGATTGAGGGTAAAAAGTTGAAGGGCAGGAGGCACAATAATGGAAAGAGTAATAAATGAAATTATGAGTCTAGCCAATAGTTGTGACTGCGGCAATCATCATAATCAGATTCCGTTTGAGACCATTTTAGTAGGGAACAATGTATTAGGAGAAGCTGCTGCTTATTTGGAAAAGAAAGCATTTAAAAAAGCAGTTATCATTGCAGACGAGCAGACTTTTCGTGCTGCTGGGGAAGAGCTAACCAAGCATTTATCAACAACAAAGGTTGGCTATTCTACCTGTTTGCTGCAGCCTGACGAGAATAAAGATGTAGTATCAGACGAAAAGTCTTTAGTACAAGCATTGTTGGATACGTCTCAAGATACTGATGTCATTTTAGCGGTAGGATCCGGAACGATCCACGATATTGCTCGCTTTACCAGTACTAAAATGAAAATTCCGTTCATTTCTGTTCCTACTGCTCCTTCTGTTGATGGATTTACCTCTATGGGAGCACCAATAATTGTGAGAGGGATGAAGAAAACCTTTCAAATGATAGCGCCTATTGCGGTATTTGCTGATTTAGGCATACTACGGAATGCGCCTAAGAAAATGATCGCGGCAGGATTTGGGGATATGTTAGCCAAATATACATCCCTTGCAGATTGGAAATTTGGGCATCTTACTTATGGTGAACCATATTGTCCCCTTGTTGCAAACATTACGAGAGAGGCTCTTAATCTATGTGTTGAAAAAGCGGATAAAATTGCCGCCGCTGATGAAGAAGGTATCCGTATTTTAATTGAAGCCCTTATTCAATCTGGATTAGCAATGTTACTATTTGGCCAATCTCATCCAGCTTCAGGAGGGGAGCATCACCTCTCACACTATTGGGAGATGGAATTCTTAAGACAAAACCGCCCGCAAGTCCTTCACGGGGCCAAGGTCGGGGTGGCGGTTGCGCTCCTGGCAGATATATATGAAAGGGAATTTATCTCAGCTATCTCTGTACTGATAAAATTAGATGATACGATAAAAACGGTTGAAAACTATTGTATCGTTAGAAATATTAAAGAAAACATTGAAGAAATTAAAGTGGTATATGCGGCTATTCCAAAAGCTTCTCAACTGTGTGAACTTATCGAAAAAGTTGGAGGAGAAACACTGCCAAGCCAACTAGGGATTGATGGAAATCTTGTCATGAGAAGTTTAACCGAAGCCCATCATTTAAGAGATCGTTTCACCGCATTAAAGTTACTAAATGAGGTAATTAAAGTCAATCATCAGGTTGAAGCGAGATAAAATGAAAGAGAAAGGTGATCAAATATGCCTAACATTGAAACATTAAATAATCCCATTGTCGAGCAGCGTGCTGATCCATGGGTCTATAAACATACAGATGGTTACTATTATTTCACAGCGTCTGTTCCGGAATATGACCGGATTGAAGTCAGAAGGGATGCAACCATACAAGGGTTGGGTAAAGCCGAGCCTGTCGTTGCCTGGAGAAAACATGAAGAAGGCCCAATGAGCGCGAATATTTGGGCACCTGAAATTCATTACATTGATGGAAAATGGTTCATCTATTATGCGGCTGCAAGGGCAGATGAGATTTTTGATCATCGGATGTATGTTATTGAAAATGATTCCGAGAACCCTCTCGAAGGAACTTGGGTAGAAAAGGGTCAAGTAAAAACGGACTGGGAGTCTTTCTCTCTTGATGCTACGATATTTGAGCATAAGGGGCAAAGATATTATGTATGGGCACAAAAAGGCCCTGAAATTATTGGAAACTCCAACCTTTACATCGCAAAAATGGTCAATCCTTGGACGATTGACGGACCTCAAGTGATGATCACAAAGCCTGAGTATGATTGGGAAACCATTGGCTTCTTGGTAAACGAAGGAGCGGCAGTATTAAAGAGAAATGGAAAGATCTTCATTTCCTATTCTGCAAGTGCCACAGATTACAATTATTGTATGGGTCTCCTTTCTGCTGAAGAAAATAGCGATTTATTAGACCCTGCATCATGGGAAAAATCAGAAACACCTGTATTTAAAACAAATCTAGAAAACAGTCAATACGGACCGGGACATAACAGTTTCACAGTATCAGAAGACGGAAGCCAAGATATTCTTATCTATCATGCGCGTAACTATCGGGATATTGAGGGCGACCCGTTATGGGATCCGAACCGCCACACTCGGGCTCAAGTGTTTACTTGGAACGAAGATGGAACACCGAATTTTGGTGTCCCAATCGCCGATGCAAAATAATAATCAATAGCTGACATTATGTTTGGAAGGGAGATTACGATGGTAAAAGTAACAATCGAAGAGGCAAAAACAGCACAGGATCTGATTATCGAGCAGAGAGCGGATCCATGGGTCTATAAACATACGGATGGATATTATTACTTTACCGCATCTGTTCCTGAATATGACCGTATCGAGGTTAGACGTTCAAAAACCATCCAGGGTATAGCTGATGCAGAACCTGTTACCGCTTGGAAAAAGCATGAAACAGGACCATTGAGTGCTCTGATTTGGGCACCAGAAATACACTATATTAATGGTAGCTGGTACATTTATTATGCTGCTGCACCATCAAAGGGAATCATCGATGAACTTTTTCAACATCGCATGTTTGTGATTGAAAACAAATATGCTAATCCGTTAGAAGGTACATGGGAAGAAAAGGGACAAATCAAAACCGATTGGGAATCATTTGCATTAGATGCGACAACATTCGAGCATAAAGGACAGCAATATCTTGTTTGGGCTCAAAAGGATCCTAACATCAGAGGTAATTCTAATCTATATATTGCTCCATTAGAAAACCCTTGGACGATTAAAGGGCCGCAAGTGATGATAGCTAAACCGGAATATGATTGGGAAACGATTGGATTCTGGGTAAATGAAGGGCCAGCTGTACTAAAGAGAAATGGTAAGATTTTCATTTCCTATTCTGGAAGTGCAACCGATGAGAATTATTGCATGGGCCTTCTGACTGCGGATGAGTCATGTGATGTGATGGACCCAAATTCATGGAGTAAATCGGAAGCACCGGTATATAAAACAAATTATGAAGCTGGTCAATACGGTCCAGGACATAACAGCTTTACAGTCTCTGAAGATGGAAGCAAGGATATTCTTGTTTATCATGTAAGAAACTATACAGAAATTGTTGGAGACCCACTTTATGATCCAAACCGCCACACTTGTGCGAAAGAGTTTACCTGGAATACTGACGGTACACCAAACTTTGGCCTCCCTAGTTAAAAATCAGGAATGGTGAATAGATTAAATTGTTACAGTAATAATAGGTTCATATCTTTCCTTTGATATGAATCTTTTTCTGTAGAAAGTGAAGATAACAATGGGAAATTCAATTGATCAAAATCATAGAAACATAACTTTACTCGCGATTACCTGGCCGATTTTTATTGAGTTGCTGCTACAAATGATTATGGGCAGTACTGATACAATCATGCTGTCTCATATTTCTGATGATATTGTCGCCGCTGTCGGAGTCGCAAATCAGCTTGTCTTTTTTTGTATCTTGATTTTTAGTTTTACTGCCACTGGGACAGCTGTCCTTATTTCACAATATCTAGGAGCTGGCTTAAGGGAAGGCGCTAAAAAAGCAGCTGCAATCTCTTTATCAATCAATTTGATTATTGGCTTAATAGTAAGCTGCTTAATGATAATCTTTAAAGGGCCCTTATTAGAATTATTCCATCTTAAAGATCATCTTGCCTCTATCGGATATGAGTATCTCTCCATTGTTGGGGGTACCTTATTTTTACAGGCTATCTTAGTTACTGTTTCTTCAATTCTTAGGGCTAATGGATTTACAAAAGAGGCGATGTTTGTATCAATTAGCATGAATGTTATCCATTTAGTTGGTAATAGTTTAGTTATTTACGGTTTATTTGGATTCCCTGAATTGGGAGTAGAAGGGGTAGCCATCTCAACCGCCTTTAGTAGAGCATCAGCTCTAATTATTGGATTCATTCTTATGTACAAGCGGCTGCCGATAACCATTAAATGGGAAGATTTTCTTAATTTCGACTTAACGATTATAAGAAAAATCTTAAAAGTTGGTATACCTGCTGCTGGGGAACAAATTTGTTATAATACCAGCCAAATGGCAATGACAGCTATTACGGCTATTCTTGGTGCGGCGGCTTTATCAACTCGTGTTTATACTTGGAATATTATGTCCTTTATTATGTTGTTTGGGTTAGCATTGGGGCAGGGCACACAAATCTTAATAGGATACCGTGTTGGTGCGGGAAACTATGAAGATGCGTATCGTCAATTATATAAAAGTCTTAAACCAAGCTTTGTAATCTCTATTTTTGTTTCGATTTTAATTGCTATATTCAGAGAAGATTTAATGAGTCTGTTTACGAATAATAAAGAAATTATTGAAACAGGCAGTACGTTATTATTATTATGTTTAATCCTTGAACCAGGAAGAACCTTCAATTTAATTGGGGTGAATTCCCTTAGGGCTACTGGGGATGCTGCTTTTACTGTTAAAATGGGGATTCTCTCTATGTGGGGTCTCGCTGTTCCAATATCCTATATCTTGGGAATTCATTTTGGGCTCGGCTTAGCGGGGGTATGGACTGCGTTTATCGTAGATGAATGGTTTAGAGGTATTGTTATGTTTTTTAGATGGAAGAGCAGGGCATGGGAGAAGAAGGTATTGGTGGTAGAGCAAAAAGCTAAAACTGTAAGTTCTTAATCTCAGTCAACAACTTAAAGAGGAGGGAAATGAGATGAAATACAGGAGACTTGGCAATAGTGGTTTGAAAATAAGTGAAATTGGTTTAGGAAGCTGGTTAACCTATGGGAAGGCAGTAGAGGATAATACCGCACATAATTGTATTCATAAGGCATATGAATTAGGGATTAATTTCTTCGATACGGCTAACGCCTATGAAGGAGGGAAGGCAGAAGAGGTCCTTGGCGAAGCACTAAAAGTTTATCCAAGGAGCAGTTATGTAGTCGCTACAAAACTATTCTTTCCAATGGGAGACAAGCCAAATGAGCGTGGACTTTCCAGAAAACATATTCTGGAACAATGTGACGCTAGTCTTAAGCGGTTGGGCTTAGATTATATTGATTTGTATCAATGTCATCGCTTTGACCCGGAGGTACCGGTTGAAGAAACAATATATGCCTTAGATGATTTAATCAGGCAAGGGAAAATATTATATGCAGGTGTCAGTGAATGGAGTGCCGCCCAAATTGAAAACGCTGTAGGGATGGGTAAGGCCAATCACTTACGACCAATTATCTCAAATCAGCCAATCTACAACATGTTTGAGAGGTATATAGAAAAGGAAGTTCTGCCGGTTTGCACGGAAAAAGGAATCGGACAGATCGTATTTTCGCCTTTGGCTCAAGGGGTTTTAACAGGGAAATATAAACCAAATACAGAGAAACCGACAGACAGCCGCGCGGCTAATGATTCAACTAACTGGGTCATTAATAGCTATCTTAGGAATGATGTTCTAGAATGTGTTCAGCAATTAAATGGTGTGGCTGAAGATTTAGGCGTAACATTGAGTCAGCTGGCGCTTGCTTGGATTCTTCGTCACCCTAGTATTAGTTCGGCTATTATTGGGGCCAGCCGTCCACAGCAAGTCGAGGAAAATGTAAAAGCAGTGGATTTAGTATTAACACAAGATATATTGAACGAAATTGAAAAAATACTTGAAAAGGTAAAAGATTTTGTTCCTTTAAGGTAAAGGAATTTGATAGAAAATAGGTGAAATCTATGGCAATTTTTTATAAAAGTGGTGAAAAATTAATTAATAAGATAAGGCTGATAAATATTTTCGGAGAATCCGTACCGTCCTTTATTGTAAATATAGGAAATTAGTAGTAATGTAATAATTGTTAATAAATTTATTAATGATTATTAAGGTGGATTACTACATGAATTTAGATATATCTGAACAATCACTTCCCGTTTTTGAAGCGCTTGCCAGTAAGGTAAGAATGAAAATTATTCACCTTTTGGCGGAACAGCCTCGAAATGTAAAGGAACTCGCTCAAAGCTTAGAGCTCACCAGCGCCATCATGACCATGCATGTAAAGAAATTAGAGAAAGCGGGAATCATCCAGTCAGAATTAGTCTCTAGTAAAGGCGGATTACAAAAAAAGTGCTATCTTGTGATTGAAAAAATGGAAGTATTATTTCCTTCAAAGGAACGTGAACTAAAGAAATATCATGAAACAGAAGTGTCAGTTGGTCACTATACTGATTTTTCCATCGAACCAACCTGTGGAATTGCAACCACTGACAAGATTATTGGAGAATTTGATGATCCAAGGTATTTTCTCTATCCTGACCGAATGAGTGCCAAGATCTTGTGGTTTGGAAAAGGGTATGTGGAATATAAGCTTCCAAACTTCCTGCTGGGCAATCAAGACCCAAGTGAACTTGAAATATCTTTAGAGCTTTCATCTGAGGCACCATTTACGAACAGTAATTGGCCATCTGATATCCATTTTTACCTAAATAATGTCGTATTGGGGAAATGGACTAGTCCCGGAGATTTCGGTGATAGCAGGGGGAAATTCACACCTGACTGGTGGCCTAGTGAAGTCAATCAATATGGATTGCTTAAACGGCTCCGTATTACATCAGACGGTACCTATATTGATGGACTAAGGATTTCAGATGTTACTCTCGGGGATGTTGACATTCGTGAGAAGCAATGGACCTTTCGGATTGCCGTCCTTGAAGAAAGTCAAAATGTCGGCGGGGTCACCCTATTTGGAACAGGCTTTGGGAATTATAATCAAGATATACTTTTCCGCCTCAATTATATTGATAGTGAAATGACCAAAGAAGACCTAGAAAAAATTTCAAACCAATAAAAAAATCGTATGGATACCGGATATCCATACGATTTTTTTTTTATATACTATTTTGCTAAGTTCGTCACTTGAGAAGGAGTAAGGGCGCCATTATATATTTTCAATTCATCCATTAAGCCTTTGAATGGGGTATCCCACCAGTTGACTCCTAGGCTGAAGCTGGCATTGTTTGTCGTAAAAATATTCGAGAAGTTTGTACCTGTAAACTTTTCAACACCGTTCACGTACACCTTAATTGTTCCGTTATCAACCGTAAATGCTAAATGTGTCCATTCACCGGTCTTAATCGTTAACCCTGAAGAAGCATCGTACCATTTGGCACTGCCAGACCAGACCATCGTGTTCCCGCCAGCTGGACCATTTGGAACGAGGCTGACCCAGTTATTAGGGTCTGCAGCACCAAAGAAGGTGGTTGTATACATAGTTAATTGTTCAGGTTTTAACCATAGAGATACAGAATATTGGTTGCTTGTGATTAGTCGATTTGGTAAGCGAATACCAGAGGCACCATTAAAGACGGCCGCTTCGCCGCTTTTACCAGCAGCGTAAGAAATAGTCCCGCCCGTATTATCAATTCGATTACCAGTAATGCTTCCTGGCCCAAATGTACCGGTTTTCTCATTCAGGTTATTTTCAAAGGAATATTGAGCCGCTAAACCAGCCTCTTGATATGGCAGTACCTTAATCGTAAAGACTTTTTTGTCGGTTACATCCCCTTTGGTAATCGTTGCCGTAAGTGTAGCTGTAACAGGTTCTGAACCTGCTTCTGGACGAGTAATAACCCCAGTATTCGTTACAACATTTGCATTTGTAGTTTCCCAAGAAATCGTTGTGTGGCGAGTACCTTCAGTTGGTAGTGATAAATTCGAAATAATATTTTCTGTATCACCAAGATCCAGGTCCTTAACCACTGCTGTTACAACTTCCTGATCCGTTTTATCTGCTAGTCTACTTCCCCAAACAGAAATTCCTTCGTTTGAAAGGGCAGTAAATGTCATCACATTACTCTTTGAAACAGGATCCCACTCTCTGACGAACACTCCGTTATAGGTATGCCCATCGATGGTTAATTCCGCTAAGGTTTGGCTGGTCTTCTTCCATGTACCAGTGACATCCCCAGTAATCGTACCATCTTCATTTAAGCGAGTGAAAACAGATTTATTAATCGCTGCTGAATAATCTTTTCCTTGGTTAATAAATTGATATTCACCAATTAGGTCTTGTCTATTCACCTTCTCTAATGTTTCACCTGTGTAGCGGTACGGTGCCACCACTGGCCAGCCATCTTTATTCATAAACATCTGGTGAACACGGACTTCATGGTACTCTCCTGATTGTGGGAAGCGGCTGTGGAAAACCAAGAACTGCTGCCCTGTTTTCGGATCTAAGTAAACGGAGTTGTGTCCTGGAGAAAGATAACCAACACCGATTCCTGTTCCAGGGTCGCCAACTTTTCGTTCAAATAAGAAGTTCCCCATGATTTTGTTTCCATAAGGGGTATTTGCGACATCACTTGGTAAAACGGCATTTTGTCCGGAGGCATCTACATAAGGACCATCTGGGCTCTTAGAACGGAACTGTCTCATGTTATAGCCGCCGTCAGCCCCTAACCAGCCATATGTTACGTATAAATAATAATAGTCAGTGTTCTTATCATAAATAACATAAGGGCCTTCACCGGATTTATAATATCCACCAGCAATTTTGGTGCCAAAATAACGGTCAACTAAACGTCCGTCAGCTGTTTTTCCATCTTTGCCAGGGTAAATCGCCTTACCAGTCTTTTCATCAATCTGAAGGACATAAATTCCACCGGACCAAGAACCATATGTCATCCATAGTTTTCCATCCTTATCATAAAACACAGTGGAATCAATCGCATTTGGATAATTGTAGTTATTGAAAGATCCATTGGTATTAAACCAGTCATCTCTTGGACCTTCTAAGGTACCTTTGTTAACAAGCTGACCGATGTTTGTATTGGTCCATTTCTTATTAACATTACTGTTAGCATCCTTCGCATCATTCTTCGTAAAACCAGAATAGACGATGGTGTCTACGTATTTATAAGGACCTTCAATTTTTTGCGAGACTGCAAAACCAATCGCAGAACGAATATAAGTGGAGGAAGCACTATAATAAATCATATAGGCACCCTTTGTTCCATCCTCATTTACATAGTTTTTGTTATAGAAAACATCCGGTGCCCAAACTGCAAAACCGCCCTTACTGTCAGAATCGTTTTCACCGGCCCATTTAAAAGAACCAGCAAGATTCTGAGATAAATCTCCATATAACTTATTATTAGGCGTTGTATACCCATTCGTAAAGGTTTGCCAATGAATCAAATCAGTTGATTTGGCTGCCTCAATGTGGGAGCCGAAAACATAAAAAGTATCACCATCTTTTACAATGGAAGGGTCATGTACGGATACATTTTGAAAATTTGGATCCTCACCTGGATAGTCCAGGTTTGGTTTATTGCTGTTTTCACTTGGCTGAGCAGTAGATTGTGCAGCTGTTTTCCCAAATACTGAAATTGGGATGATTAATAAAAGTGTTAAGAACATAAGAGCAAATTTTTGAAGCATGCGTTTATTCATTAAAATTTCTCCTTTCTTTATGTACGATAAAAGAAAAATCGTTCCCAAACCGCTTCCGGAAATCACCACCATTTAATAGATTGCTAACTTGTTTAACCGCTTACAAATATCATTAATATTAATATAAATATTAACTAATTAATATTACTATAAATAAGTATATTCCTCATGGGTATATTCTCTTATTTTGAATAAATAGAAAATAAAATCTAATTGGAAAAGAGATGTAATATTAAGTTATTAAATATAGAAATATTTAAGTAGATTAGTCATAACTCTTCATATTTTTTTATTTATTTGTTAATATTGTTATTAATTAAATAATTAATATGTTAATCATTTAAAAGGACGGGGGAATAACTACCTATGGCTAAGGCAGAACACTTTGGTGGAGTTAATTTTTACGGTATTGATTGGAATTTGAAAGGGGATCTATGGGCACATGATCCGGTAATTGCAAAGGAAGACTCCCATTGGTATGTATTCCATACCGGAAGCGGTATTCAAATAAAATCCTCTGAGGATGGCGTGAAATGGAAACAAGTAGGTCCTATTTTTACTTCTTTGCCAGAGTGGACAAAGGAATATGTACCAGAAAAAGACGAAGATAGTATTTGGGCACCAGATATTTATTTCCATAATGGTGTCTATTATATTTATTACTCTGTATCTACCTTCGGAAAAAATACTTCAGCAATCGGGTTAGTAACGAATACAACGCTTAATCCGGAAAATCCTGATTATGAATGGAAGGACAGAGGACATGTAATTCATTCTACCGAAGCTGATGATTATAATGCCATTGATGCGAATTTAATATTTGACGAGAATGGTCACCCATGGTTAAATTTTGGTTCGTTTTGGTCCGGTATTAAGATGATTCAATTAGATCCTGAAACCATGAAGGCAGCTGAAAATGCCGATTTACTATCCATTTCAAGTAGAACGGAACAGCCTAACACCATTGAAGCTCCGTTTATTGTATATAAAGATGGATATTATTATCAGTTTGTATCGTTTGATTTTTGCTGCAGGGGCATTGAAAGTACCTACAAAATTGTGGTCGGAAGGGCCAGGGAGATCACAGGAACATATTTTGATAAAGAGGGAGTATCGATGATGGAAGGAGGAGGAACGTTGATTGACACAGGTGATGAGCGCTGGATTGGTCCTGGTCATTGTGCCGTTTATTTTTCTGGAGACTCCAGCCTGCTTGTGAATCACGCTTACGATGCCTTAAAAAAAGGCAAGCCGACCTTACAAATTAGACCCTTATATTGGGGAAAAGATGGTTGGCCGCATATTTAAATGTCTTCTTTTAATAATCTCAGTAGTGGTTTTTTAATTAGCAATTGACCGAGAAGTTAAAGTGAATAACAACTCAGTTCTACAAATCTACTGAAGGAGAATACTTCATGAAAACCGTTAGATTACTAGATGGGATTTTTAAGCAATCACAAGAAAAAGGTAAGGAATATTTGGTATATCTAGACGTTGATCGACTAGTGGCACCTTGTTATGAAGCTGCCTCACAAACTCCTAAAAAACCTCGTTACGGCGGCTGGGAGTCTACGCCGATAAGCGGGCACTCTATTGGACATTGGCTTTCAGCCGCTGCAACCATGTACTCTGTTACAAGAGATGAAGAATTAACACATAAAATTGATTATGCCGTTAACGAACTAGCCTATGTGCAAAGTCTTGATGAGAGTGGATATGTCAGCGGTTTTCCTCGAAATTATTTTGACAATGTCTTTACCGGAAGTTTTGAGGTAGAGAATTTTAGTTTAGCAGGCGGATGGGTGCCTTGGTATAGCATTCATAAGATTTATGCTGGACTTATTGATGTTTATTCCCTAACCGGAAACCCCAAAGCACTTGAGGTTGTTACGAAGCTGGCAGATTGGGCCAAAAAGGGGACAGACAATCTCAATGATGAGCAGTTTCAAAGAATGCTTATTTGTGAACATGGCGGCATGAATGAGGCAATGGCCGATCTCTATACGATTACTAAAAATGAAGACTATTTAAAGCTTGCCACCCGATTTTGCCACAATGAGATCTTGGAGCCTCTCTCAAGAGACGTGGATGAACTAGAGGGAAAACATGCTAACACACAAATTCCAAAAGTAATCGGCGCTGCCAAGCTATATGAAATAACAAGAGATGTAAAGTACAAGAACATGGCCATTTTCTTCTGGAATGAGGTCACAAAAAACCGTTCCTATATTATTGGCGGGAACAGTATTGGCGAACATTTTGGTCCAATTAATAAGGAAACACTAGGTATCACAACGGCAGAAACTTGTAATACCTACAATATGTTGAAACTAACCGAGCACTTATTCGCCTGGAATCATAAAAGTGAATATATGGATTACTATGAAAGGGCACTTTACAATCATATCCTTGCCTCACAGGACCCTGAATCTGGGATGAAGACCTATTTTGTAAGTACACAGCCAGGTCATTTTAAAATCTATTGTTCACACGAAAACTCTTTCTGGTGCTGCACTGGGACAGGAATGGAAAATCCTGCTCGTTATACAAGAAATATTTTTTATAAAGATCTTGAAGATTTATTTGTTAATTTATTTATTGCTTCTGAAATTGTAATAGAAGAAAAGAAGATAAAACTTAAACAAGAAACAGATTTCCCAAAGTCAAATCATGTGCGGGTATCTTTTGAAGAGGCGGAAGCCGTATTCCTAAATGTCCATATCCGGGTTCCTTATTGGGTGAATGGTGACCTAACCGTCTTGGTGAATGGTGTTAAAGTAGATGCTATTACAAAAAATGGTTATCTTGTGATAGGAAAAAATTGGAGTACAGGAGATACGATTGAATTTTCACTTCCAATTGGTCTTCATACTTATACCGCTAAAGATAATCCAACAAAAGTTGGAATTATGCACGGGCCGGTAGTATTGGCCGGGGCATTGGGCAAAGAGAACTTCCCGGAAACCGATATCTTGGAAGACCACTTAAAATTAAATAACTATCCATTAATTGATGTGCCAAGCCTTGTTGCTGACAAAGAAAATTTGACTGACTGGATTAAGCCTGTTGAGGGAGAACCATTGACGTTTGAAACTACAGAAGTCGGCCAGCCTGGTAATAGGAAAGTGACCCTAATTCCGTTTTACGATCTGCATCATCAGCGTTATACCTTATATTGGAATCTAATGGATGAAGATGCCTATAAAACGTTTGTAGATAAAGAAAAAGAGGAACTTGAAAAGTTAAGAGCGATTACCGTGGATGTGGTCCAGCCAGGTGAACAACAGCCTGAGATTGAACATGGTGTACAAAGCAGCAACTCTACCACAGGTTATTTTAACGAGGTAGAAAAATCTTGGCGAGACAGTCGTGGTGAAGGATTTTTCAGTTATCAAATGCAAGTGGAGTCAGAAAAGCAAATGTATTTACAAGTAACTTATTTTGGCAGGGACAAGACTCTCTTTACAGATGGTAAGGTATTTGAACGTGAATTTGGCATTCTTATTGATGGTCAATTAATCGCTACTCAAGAACTAGAGGGAAATTATGCCGATGGCCTGGTTGATATGCACTATGAGATCCCATTAAGTTTGACAAAGAAAAAGCAAAAAATAGAGGTTAAATTTCAATCTTATGAAGGAAAAGCAGCAGGCGGGGTCTATGGGGTTAGAATTGTGAACTCTACCTTGTCCCGCGTCCAGTAAGGTTACGATTGATAATCACCGATTCGCGAAGTAATCTTCACCAAATTTACGTTAGATAAAGTAAAAAAAGATTAAGTCCGTATAATTGT
>NTXX01000087.1 GCA_002559145.1 Bacillus sp. AFS006103 | reverse complement strand
GGGTAAGCAATGGGACCTTCGATATGGATGTTACGATCTCCTTTAATGAAGGAACCGCAACATTAGATGGTAATATTGTTACAACAGGAACTGTTGTTTCCGAAGAAGGTGAACATACTCTAGTGGTAACAGATGCAGCTGAAAACAAGACAACTGTGGTCTTTACTATTAAAAAAGCAGAGGCAATGGTAGAATAAGTCTTAGTGCATGTTAAACAAATATAGTAGAAATCAAAGCAGCACCTAATCTATCGTGATGAGGGTGCTGTTTTTTATAGTAAATTAATATAAAAAGTCCAAAGTGTATGAGGACACTTTGGACTTGATTATGCTTATTTTAATATTTGTACTTTCACTGTTTTTCTTCCCCATTGAATGGCCTTCTTATAAGATGGAACGAAGATATCAATCTTTTTTCCTCTCATGGCGCCACCGGTGTCACCGGCAATAGCATAGCCGTAACCTTCAACATATACTTTCGTGCCAAGCTTAATCACTTTCGGATCTACTGAGATTACTTTTAGTTTTGGATTTTTCTTAAGATTTAACCCTATAGCTGTGATCCCAGAGCATCGCTTACAATTTGCAGTATAAGCAGTAGCACTAACGGTAATGGTCTTTACAACTTTTAACTTCGTTGATTTACTCGTAGTAGTTACAGATTTCTTTGGAGCAGGTTTACTAACGGTTGAGCTAGTAATCTTTAACTTTTGATTCGGATGAATCGTATTTGATTTAAGGTTATTCCATTGTTTTAAGGTATTCACGGAGATTTTATATGTTTTTGCAATACGATAAAGCGAATCGCCACTTTTAACTTTATATGTATTGGATGCTGCTAATGCGCCATTATTACTTCCAAATAATATCATACCTGCCAAACTGAACATGACTAGGAATTTCTTCATCACTGAAAACCCCTTTCTCTTGTTATATAAAAGTTACCACAATAGTATTACAGTTATATTTCAATAGTTTACTAGTTGTATGACAAAACCGTTATAATCCGGTGTCAGGCACCCTTCGTGGACAAAACTACGGATTTTGTCCGCTATAGGTGGACAATGAGGATGAATCCTATGTTTCTGTATGCGGTAATAAGTTAAATGGAGGTATTTTCTACTATGAGGGGGTACTTTTTTTCTAGTAATTTTTAATCAGTGCCCACAATTTTACAAGTAATAGTGATAAAATGTAAATAAATAGAATTAGATAATACAATAACAATGGGGGAGAATCGTGAAATATTTCTGGTCAATCATTTTCATGTTAGTAAGTCTATCAATAATGACCTCAGTCGGAAGTGCGGATGAGGTTACCATCCAGCCAAAGATTTCAAAGTTTGATACGAAGGTGATTTTTGATGAGAAAAAGGAGTTTAATGATCAGGAGTTAATTGTAAAATTTACTTCAGGCACATCTTCAAATCAACGAAAGACTATTTTAAATCAAGTAAATGCCAAAGAAGTAGACCAATTAGAAATGGGAGACTTTTCATTCGTTAAAGTTCCCAATGGCTCGGATCTAGAGAGCCTCTCAAAAATTTTATTGAAAAATAAACAGGTGCTTTTTGTCGAACCAAATTATGAAGTAAAAAGTACTTACGTACCAAAGGAACCAAGTTATAAAAAACAGTGGTATTTAAACAAAATCCAATTGCCAAAAGCTTGGGACAAAACTAGAGGCTCATCTAATATTACGGTTGCCGTGATAGATGGCGGGGTTCAGAAGGATCATCCTGACCTTAAAGGGAAAATTGTCAGCCCTTATAATGCGGTAACTGGGAATTCTTATTATACCCCCAATGAACATGCTACACATGTCGCAGGTATAATCGCAGCCAGCTTTAATAAAAAGGGCATTGCTGGAATTGCTCCAAATGTAAAAATTATGCCAATCAATGTATTCGATTGGCAGGGAGCAAGCGCCTATAATGTGGCGGTTGCTCTAAACTATGCCGTTGACCATCATGCTGATGTTGTTAATATGAGCTTGGGAAGTGAAGGCTATAGTTATCTATTGGATTCTTATATCCAGTATGCTAGGGCGAATGGAATTGTCCTTGTGGCTGCTGCTGGAAATTCGGATTCCTATATCCCTATGTATCCAGCTGCATTAAATGGTGTTATTGGTGTCAGTGCAACTGATAATAATGATCGTATTACTAGCTTTTCAAACTATGGTAACTATATAGATTTGGCAGCACCGGGTTTGTCTATTTACTCAACAATAAGCGGAAGCTCCTATGATTACATGTCTGGGACCTCAATGGCAGCACCGGTAGTAGCGGGAGTAGCTGCACTGGTTCTTTCAAAAAACCCATTTTTAAGTCCCAGTCAAGTAGAGAGTATTCTAACCAGATCAACTACTGACCTGGGAAACAGGGGTTGGGATTCATTTTATGGATATGGAAGAATTGACGCATATAAAGCTGTTTCGAAAACACCTGCACCTATTACAAAATTAACTGCCCCAACAACTTATACAATGACTGGGACAAATAAGGCTGCCTTTTCAATTACTGCTGCAAGCAGTACCAAAGTTTCCTTATATCTACAGACCACTCGTGGAAAAACAGTACGAACAATCTTTAGTAATAAAGCTTCATCCGGAAGGGGAATTTATGCCTCTTGGGATGGAAAAACTAGCAGTGGAGCTTATGTAACGTCAGGCACCTACAAGCTATTAGCGAAGGTGTGGAATAGTAAGGGCACAATCTATAAAAGCTCCAATATTAAAATAGTAAACAATGTGAGACCTGCAATAGTAGTGTCAAGCAATTATTTCTTTTCGCCTAAAGTAAGCGGAAAACTAACTATTCCTTATCAGCTAACACTAAAGGGAAAAGTTACCGCGGTTATAACTGATAATAGAGGTAAAACAATCCTGAAAATTCTCTCCAATAAATTCTTATCAAGCGGTAAGAAGTCAATCGTTTGGAATGGGAAAGACTCCAGAGGGCATTCGATAAAAGATGGCACATACTATCTCATTATTTCCCCAGCAGACAGCCGTAATAGAAAAGGGAAAACGAAAAAGGTGCAGATAAAAGTGGATACTGTTCGTCCATCCGCTAAAGTTACATTGTCATCCACCTTATTTAAAATGAACACTAAAAACACAGCCACAGCTAAATTAAGTCTGAATGAAACCTCAAATGTTCTTGTAAATGTAGTGAACGAAAGTGGAATTAGTATAAAAAGATTAATTTCTAAACAATCCAAAGCAGGCACGATCACTATCAGCTGGAATGGAAAAAATGATAAAAACCAGTTGGCTGCGGAAGGAAAGTACCGATATAGCATTCAGTTAAAAGATGTTGCTGGGAATATTACAAAGATAAATAGTAGTCTATTCTCCCTCCAAGACTGGCGTATTCCTGCTATCCAATCGAGTATAGATTTTAATTTTATTACAGAAGGAATGAAGACTTTTACCTATACTTTAACGAAGCCTGGAAAAGTTTCTGTTGATATCTTAAAAGGGACTACCCTTGTTAAGACGATTCAGAAGGATGTCTATAAGGAAGCGGGAAAACAATCCTTTATGTGGGATGGAACAGATACTGCTATGAATCAAGCGGTCGATGGGGATTATCAATTTAGAATCAATGTAGTGGATAAGTATCGTTTGTCGCAAACCTTCACAGGGAATGTTCACGTTCGTCTCACTAATATTCTAATTAATTATCCTGATGTCGTGAAGTTCACCACGTATAGTGGGAGTGAGGTATATTATAAACTTTCACAGGCAGCAAATGTGACAATCGAGATATTCAATGCATGGGATGGGAAAGTTAGAACCATTAAGAAAAATGAACCAGTTAGTACAGGGATACAATATTTTAGCTGGGATGGCCAGGATGATAATGGATATGATGAGTATGATGACAATTATTTCTATGTGATCACAGCTCAAAATGTTTACGGTCAGAAAACATCCGTCACTGGGCAAATGACCAGGAGAGGAAACCCTTCATGGCTGGAATTACATTCTGTTGAATTTCCAATGACATCTGACCAGACTTATAATGGTCAAATGCAGCTGACTATTCGAACGACTCAAGATGTTAAAGCTATTTTGTATGTCTATAACTATAGTACAGAATTGGATAAAAATGAGTATTCCATTAAACCAGGTGAAAATAATATCGTTTATACTAAACCTAATTCAGATTACTTATTTTATTTAGTGGAATATCAAGACCTATTAGGTAATGAGTATTGGTATTATATTGACGAATATGGGTCTGCTATTTACGAATATGACTTCTAAATTCGAATAAAAAAAGAACTCTGCCAAAACTTTAAGGCAGAGTTCTTTTTTTATTTTATTTAGTTTCCAATTGTGTTTTCAACTCAGATTGGATCCGTTGCTTCTCGTCATCTGGAACAATATAATAATAGATTCCGTTTATTTTTGTACCAGAGCCTTTAACAGTCATTTGATCAACGTTACCTGCTGCACTCCGGTAATTCTTTTGAATATCCATCATTTGATCAAAGGTAAGGTTTGTTCTAACGTTATTGCCAAGTGCTGCAAAAATACTTTGATATTTAGTAACTGAAGAGAGACTGGCCCCTTCTCTTAAGACCCCTTGAATAATTTCACGTTGACGTAATTGACGTCCAAAATCACCGCGAGGGTCTTCATGTCTCATCCGTGTAAATGCTAATGCCTTTTTACCATCCAAAGTTACCTTACCCTTTGGAAAATGGTAGCCACCTTGCGAAAAGTCTAAATCATTGTCGACGGTTATGCCGCCAACCGCATCTACAATATCTTTAAATCCTTCCATGTTGACCTTTAAAAAATAATCAATAGGGATATCTAAGAAGTTTTCAACCGTGTTCATTGCCATTTCTTCATTACCAAAAGCGTAGGCATGATTGATTTTATCCACTGTTCCTTTACCAACGATTTCAGTGCGTGTATCACGCGGGATACTTAACATCTTTACTGAATTAAGTTTTGGATTAACGGATAAGACAATCATTGTATCGGAACGGCCCTTATCCCCTTTACGCTGATCGACACCTAACAGCAGAACGGAAAACGGCTGTTTATTTTGTAAGGATACTTCCTCCGTGCGCTTATCGGATTTACGATCAATAGGATGATGCATCGTTTCAACTGCATTTTGTAATGAATTATATACTGAATAGGCATAAACCCCAATTCCAATCACAAGTAATAAAAAAATAATTCCAGTCACTCGGAGCCATCTACTCTTTTTCTTTTTAATCTTCTCAGATCTCATCAATTTTTACCTCCGAAACAATATTAGAAACTATATTATAGAATAGCAGATATTGTCGAATTTTTATACATTTTTTTGAAAAAGTTACATTTTTTTAACTGGATTAATTGGTAAAAAAGTCTTTTTGAAAAAGTGATTTGCTTTAGATTTACGGAAACATAACCAAATGCAATTGAAGGATAAAAAATCTATTTATTTTTAGGTGATGAAGTTTTTGAATTATGGTAAGGTCATATATACTTATTATCTAAAAACTGGATTACCATAGGACGTACGCACCAAACCTATTATTTTTATCCTAATAAAACAGTATCGCAATTTTCATATAACACTGTCATAAAGGTTTATTTTACTTATGATGCGATTTCCTATACATCTTACTTTTATAGATAGTAGATTCGTATAAAAAAGTATCCATATTATTTAATGGATACTTTTTTAATGCTTCAATAAAGGAGAAACCTATATTCATATTTTACTATTTTTGTTAAAATTTAAGGGAGATATAGTAAAAAGGATGGGGAAAGTGTTGAAGATGGGACGTTTTTTAAAGGGAATCTTTATTATGATGATTTTATTTGCGCTGGTCATTCCAGCAAAACCAGCTAGTGCAGCTGAATTAACAGCACAGCAAAATTTTTCAAAGAAAGTATCCGCAGAACTAAATAAGTACATAAAAAAAACGGGCGGTAAGGTCACCCTTGAATACAGGGATTTAGTGACGGGTGATACCTTTCAAATCAATGGAAAAACACCTAACCGAGCAGCCAGTACGATTAAATTGCCTCTCGCCCTCTATATTATGGAGCAGGCAGATAAAGGGAAGATCAACTTAAATCAAAAGCTTAAATACAAAAGCTATCATTATTATAGCGGTAGCGGCGTCATTCAAAAGGATCGGGTTGGGACGACCTATACCATTAGGGACCTCGTCAAAAAGGCGATGATTTACAGTGATAATATCGCGTTTATTATGTTAAAAGAACGAGTGGGCCAGCGTAATTTCATTAAATATATGAAAAGTATCGGGGGTCAATATGCCTATCCAAATGGGCAGAATTTGACCTCTGCTAACGATTTAACGATCTATGCAAAAAGACTCTATCAATTTTCCGAGAAAAGTGCTCGCGGGAAAGAACTTGTCGGTTATTTGAAAAGGACAGTCTATAATACGACGATACCGCGTGGGATCAAGGGAACAGCTGTCGCCCACAAGGTCGGGATGATTCCAATGGACAGGATTTATAATGATGCGGCGATTGTGTATGACAAAAACCCGTATGTGTTAGCGATTATGACAAAAGGAATTTCCTATGAAAAATCTCAAAAGGTGATTGCGGGATTAGCAGCAATTGTTAATAAGCATCATCAGACCAAAGCAACCGCTAACTATTTTAAGAGTAATGAGGATGTAACTATCTATCAAGACAAGTCGAAAAATGCAGCGGTAGGGACATTAAAAAAATATCAAACACTTAGAATTCTTTCGAATCAAGGGACATGGTATCAAATTAAATTTGGCAAGGGATCTGGTTATATCCAAAAGAAATCAGTGACCGCCCTGTTGAAACATGCCGTAACTGGCTGGTCAGCAAATCAACCGCAAATAGGAATTATTAAGATGAAGGCAATCGCTCCTATCGTAGACAAAACCACAGCAGGTTCGGTAATCGGCTATATTAATAAAAATCAAGATTACTATTTTTTCAAAAAAGAAAATGACTTCTATGGCGTGGATATAGGCGGAAGAGTGGGGTATGTCGCAAGTAACTATATAACGGAACTCAGTGTAAGTAAGTAAATTTACCTAAAAGTAAAATGGTGAAGGACGGAGAAAAGTTGAATACAAAGAATATTTACAAGAGGATTTTAATAGGTTTAATTTTATTTTCGATGATAATTCCAGCTAATAATACGAGTGCAACAGTGTCAACGTCACCTAAAAAGGTATCCATTATTAAAAGTGAAGTTCTTCCAAAGGAGATTGTCAAAGGAAATACAAAATACTACCTTAACGGACAGGGAGTAATTACCTCTGCAAAGGTATATTCAGGCAGTAAAGTAACTAAGATTCTTAACTTTTATCCCAATAGCAATTTAGAAAATGCACAAAAAAGTATTAAATATATTTTTAATTTGAACAGTGATGGATCGATTAGGACTGCACAACAACTTGATAAAAAGATGCAAAAGGTTATGAATCGATATGAATTTTATCCGAAAACTTTCTATGGAAAACATGCAGACAAGATTAAATATATCTTTGATGTTACTTCTTCTGGTTATTTAACAAAGGCTGTTAAGAGAGAGAAAGGAACCAAACGAAGTTTATCAAGATATGAGTACTTTCCAAAAACAGTATATGGAAGTCATGGTAAACATATTAAGTATATCTTTACCATTAATACTTCCGGATATGTAACAAAGGCTATTCAAAGGAAAAATGGGACAATGGATATGATGTCAACGTATGAATTTTATCCAAAAACGGTTTATGGGAAGCAATTTTCCAGTGTCAGCGGTATTAAGTTAGATGTTCCCTTGATCAATCAACGCCCTGAATTACCAACAGGCTGTGAAATTACTGCTGTAACAATGATGTTGCAGTATAAAGGTGTACGTGTTGATAAAGTGACATTAGCTAATAAAATGCCAAGGCATTCACAGAATCCAAACCTTGGATATGTCGGAAATCCATATACTAAAAGAGGATGGACAATATATCCATCAGCCTTAATGGGCTTGGTCAAGAATTATGCTGGAAGTGCTAAAAACCTAACAGGTACAAGTAATGTAAATATAGAAAAACAATTAGTAAGTAACAAATCAATTGTGGTCTGGGTTTCACGGATGCATGGTTTTTCGGTTCATGCTTTGACCCTAACCGGATTTGATCAAAATTATTATTATTATAATGATTGCTGGACAGGAGAAAAGAATGCCAAACTCAGTAAAAAGGAATTCAATAGACTATGGGGTAACCAAAGTAAGCGAGCCATATCATATTAAGCTGTCTAGTAATTTCTGTTCAAGTGGGGGCAATTGCCCCTGCAGTTAACTGATTAGTTCCTATTAATGTAAGCCTATTCATTTTGCTTTATTTTTTGAAAAAGTCAAATGTAATAAGTTGATCAATAAATTGATGCCGATTGAGACAAGAATCGTGATGATAAACACCCAAATGACAATCAAAACGGAATAGTATGGAGCATACATGATCTCTTGGAAATAGTAGTAAATAAAGAAAGTATGGGTAAGCCAAATAATCGTCGAATGTTTTCCTAATAAAAGAAAAAGCCGTTCAAGAATAGTGATATTTTGAATCAGTTTTACAAACGAGAAAATCGCGATAGGGGCAAGGATAAAATCAGCATAGTTGTATATTCCCTCAATTTCGGTACCTCTAGTATCAATAACAAACTTGAGCGCGTATTGTCTTATGTAGTAGCAGATAACAAGCAGGGACAAAAAGATGATTCTATAATTCAGATGAGTTTTTAAGAAAAACCGTTCCATACTCCCAAATAATGAATATTTGGCGAAGAAGATGCCTGTGACAAACATGACTTGCCAGATTAAGTCGGTGCCTAAATGATTTATCAAAATTTGAATTAATTCATATTTTGAAAAAAAATCATCTATGTGCAGAAAAAAACCAGAAAGAAACAAACCTATAAAGGAGAGGTAACAAACGACTACGGGATTTTTTTCAACTAACCGTATTAAGAGCGGGAACACAAATATTAACTCGATATATATCGGGATAAACCACCACTCACCATTATAGGTATGGATGAGAGAAAGTAAATTATAAAAAAACTGCTTGGTATTCCAGCTATATCTTATCGAGTCATTAAAATAAATCAGTCCAATTGGGATAAAAATGAAAAAAACAATCCAATAAAGCTTATAAAAGTTGAGTATTCGTTTTAACCCTTGTTGAAAAGTGAAAATTCTTTTTGCTTCAAATGATTTATAAAGGCCAAAACCACTTAAGAAAAGGAAAATAGCTACACAAAGTTTTCCAGAATCGGCAATCAGCTGGTCTAATGGAAGGTCATTGACAATCATGATGGGTTTGTAATCAACAGCAGAAATACGGTTTGGAAAAGTGAATAAATGATGATAAACCATTAAAAGGATGGCAAACCCTTTCGAGATCGCCGTCATACTTTTAGAAAAAACAAAAGACCTGTCTTCCATTATTTATGGACCTCCCAAACCTACATTAATCTACCCATTATAGGTTGGATGGAATGATTCTAAATTATTCATGACTACTTTTTAAGAAATAGGGAAAAGCGATAAAAGCATATCATAGAATGAAAGCTTTATAGGGGATAGTTTCTTAAGGGGGAGATGGCATGTGTAGAAAAATATCAATGGTTTTCCTTGCCTCACTACTTGTCATAAGTACTGGCTTCTTTTCAGCAAATACCACAAAGGCAGCCGAGTCCACCACAAGTAAGGTTGTGTATTTGACCTTTGACGATGGACCCAATCGATACACTCCAAAGATTCTAGATATTTTGAAAAGAAAAAAGGCGCATGCGACCTTTTTTATGATTGAAGGCAATATCAAACGGAATCATAAAACCGTCCAACGGATGATTAAAGAAGGAAACTATCCGGCTTTACATAGTGTTTCTCACGATGTGCGGAAACTATACCGGGGTAGTTCGAATAATGTCGCAATTGAAATGGAAAAAACGCGGCAAACTCTTTTAAGAGTTTCCAAGTTTAATAGTAAGCTGACACGTGCTCCCTATGGAAGCAAACCCTATATGAAAAAACCGCTCCGTGATGCCTTAGCAAAAAAGGGCTTTAAAATGTGGGACTGGGATGTTGATACACTGGATTGGAAGTATAATCGAACAAGACCTAGTATCATTACTTCCAGAGTGAAATCAGGCATTCGAAGCAAAAAAGGTCCAATTGTGATACTTTTTCATGACTCACGAGGCACGGCTCAGCAGCTTCCAATCATCATTGATTACCTTCGCAGTAAGGGCTATAAATTAGCAGTTTATAACCCCAAAAACCATTTTGTAAAGAATTTTTGGAATGATAAAAGATTTTAGAGTAATTTAGTTATTAAAAAAAATTCTAACAAAAAGCTTTCATTTGATTAACTACCAAATGAAAGCTGACGCAGGAATTTTTGAGTACCAGAAGCTTGAAATTTCTTTTGACATGCTTTTTAGGCTCATTCTTTTTCATCACTTTAAGCGCAGGATTTCCCGGACATTTTTTTTGAAAATTTTTGATAGCCACCTTTCTTTGTTATTTTTTCCCACTCCACTAATCTGGACTTTATCTATTTTTCTCCCTTCTTCTTTATAAGAAGGTATCCATTCAGTTGCATGATTCCCTTTTTCAAGTTTTATATTTCTCCATAAAATATTACCATTTCTAATTAAATACGGCCCAACCTTTAAGAATTTGCTTCTATTTGGTTTAAACGAGTATGTAAATCTAATCCATTCATTATTTTTAAAATTTTGTATATCGTCCGTTTTTATATTCATATGCCATACTGAATCTTTTTGGAAAACATGGTCTATTTTATTGAACGCTCGCAATGAAAAAATAAATTTTTGACTATCTACAGCGTTTACATTTTTAACCTTTATGTCGAATGAAATCGTGAATTCTTGGGTCCCATTGGTATTTATTTCAATTGGGTGGGACCAAACCTGTCGAAATGTATCAGATTCAAATCCATTTGCGTCAATAGATAAAATATTAGATGTTAGACAATCTTTTTCAGGATTCCTTATTTTAAAATCATCCTGCCAGTAAGACCAAAAAACATTTCCCCTATTAAATGTTGAATTTCTAATAAGGTTATCATTTGGTTTATTGGTAGATATTTTTGTTATTTCTTGTTGCTTGGATTTATATAGATCTTTTAAAATGACACTCAGAAGTTTTGTTGTAAAGTCTTCATAAAAGTCTTTTGTATAATGAACGTAAAATAAATCCCAGATATGCCTTTCGTCAGAGTGATACTCTTTGTTATATTCTAAAACGGCTACGTCATATTTTTCTTCGAAATATTGATAAAACTCATCTAACCATTTGTTTATTTGATCAACATTTATTGCTTTATACTTCCCTGTTTCACTTATTCTTTGCAATTCCCCTTTGTTCTCATCAAAATAGAAATCTGTAAAGTGAATCTTGTTAACTATTATTTTTATGTGAGGAAACTCATTTACCATTTTATCCATAAAGATATCTACGGAATGCTTCCATAATTCCATAAATTTTTCATAGTCCTTTTCTAACTTTATGCCATCTTTTAAATCCAAAGTTGAGTAAAGTGAAGTTTTCTTGAAAAGCCAAGTTTTATCGGTAATGAAACTATCCCCGACTTGTCTTACACCAAAATATACATCTGGATAAAAATCTAAAATTAAATAATCTGGGTCTTGAATTTTTAAAGAATCCCAAATACCTTTTGTTAATTCCGTCATTAATATTTGCTTATTAAAATCAGTAATATCCCCATCCAATCTTTTAGGCTTAAATGGTACGGGATCAGATATAAGTGAGATCATAGACATATGATTTTGGGTCAATACACATTGATAAAACTCTTTATAATTTTTTATGAAACTAGAATTGAAGCTATCTCTACTTACACAGCTGCCAATTACAGCTATTTTAATCTTACTCATCAAAATTCTCTCCTTAATCTATTCCAACCTGCTAGATTACTCCATTTCTCTCTCTGATTCATGATTTACTTTATAATAAAAACAGAAAAATGTCGAACCTTCTTGTAGTTTGTCGGAAAAATGTATGCTATAATTTTCCGAGGCAAAATCCCCATTTTCTAACTAATTCCAGGCTTAGTTGATTAGAGGTACTTTAAGAATTATGATATATTCTTTGGCTGGGTATATTACTTGGTACATGGTGCACAAAAAAGGAGTTGTAGTTTAAATGAATAAAAAGGTCTTGAAAAGAAAAATAAAATTTATTATAGATCCAATTTATAATTTTTTTGCTAAGGCTAACCACCGTAGGAATTATCAATATACACGGTATTACGAAAAATTATCTATTATTGATAAAACCATTTTATATGAGAGTCGAGATGGAAAAAGTTTAACGGATAGTCCCTATGCCATCTTTAAATACCTAATACATAACCCAGAATATAAGGACTTTCAACATATTTGGTCTGTTAGCAGCTTTGAAGATTTAGCCAGTGTGATTAATCAATTTAAAGAGTTGACAAATGTAACATTTGTCAAACGAAATTCCAAAGAATACATCAAAGCTTTAGCTACCAGTAAATATTTAATAAACAACTCTACCTTTCAATCGTTTTACATCCATAAAAGAGATCAAATTTATATTAATACCTGGCATGGGACACCACTCAAAAGTATGGGCTTTGATATTCCTGGGAACCCATCCATTTCACAAAATGTGGTTCGTAACTTTTTAAATGCTGATTATCTAATCAGCCCTAATGAACATACCACAAATATGTTTTTAGATAGTTATAAGTTAAACGGTGTATATAATGGCGAGGTTATTGAAGAAGGGTATCCAAGGATTGATCTTACCTTCCATACGGATGCAGATCTATTTAACACACACTTAGCCCAAATGGGTCTTAGTTTCGATAAGAATAAAAAATCGATTCTTTATGCACCTACATGGAAAGGGACTAATGTTTCTAGAGCTAAGAATGATATGTATCAAATCATAGCTGATATGAACTATTTAAAGAATCAGGTCGGCGAAGAATATAATTTATTTATTAAGGTACATCCATTTTTATATGCGGAGGCCAGAAAATTTAGTGAAGTAAAAGATATCTTAATTCCAGACTTTGTGGACACGAACGAATTATTAAGTGTAGTAGATATATTAATAACCGACTATTCAAGTATCTTTTTTGATTATTTAGTTACAGATAAACCGATTTTATTCTATGTATGGGATTATGATAATTATAATGAATCACGAGGACGTTATTTGTCAGATGACGAACTTCCAGGGCCTACTCTTTTTACAATTACTGAAGTGGTAAATGCTATTCAAAATATTACACAAGTAAGTTCCGATTTTAAAAATATATATAATGAAACAAAACATAGGTTTGCTAGTCATGATGATGGAAAGGTGACGAAAAGAATCGTCGAATATATTTTTAAAAATAATCAAGCAAAACTAAATGTGTTCAATCATTTAGACACGGACAAAAAGAAGATTCTTATTTATCCAGGAGGAATGATGAACAACGGTATCACCTCATCCTTCATCAATCTAATGGATAACATTGATTTTAATAAGTATGATGTGAGTATATTTATGAAAACTCCAACATCAAAAGAGGCCCTAAATAATTTGGCGAAGGTAGATAAACGTGCAAGGTTTGTTTTTCGAAATGGCTTGGCTGTAATTAGCTTGCTTGAGGTCTACCGCGATAAATTCGTTCATAATAGAGGGGCGCATACCAATCTAACTAAAAAACTTTATCCTGAAACGGCTTATAAGAGAGAGTTCAGAAGAATAGTGGGAAAATCACAATTTGATTATGCCATAGATTTCAGCGGCTATAGTCTTTTTTGGGCAAAATATCTCCTCGCGTCGAATGCAAAGAAAAAGATCTGTTATATGCATAACGATATACTGTCAGATAGCGAGAGGACCATTAATGGACGCAAGCCGCACCGAATTAATTTAAGAGGACTTTTTTCGGTCTATAATCAGTTTGACAAGCTGGTAAGTGTTTCAGTTGGAACGATGGAGCTGAATAAACAAAATCTGTTGAAATATGCGGATGAATCGAAATTTGATTATGTAATGAACTCAATTAATACTGAAAAAATACTAAAACTTAGTAATGAAGGAATGATTGAAGATCAAGCCGATGTCGCTAGTAACGATAATAAAACCGTTGAACTTATTAAAAACATCGTCTTTAAATCACGGGCCATTATAAATAATCCACAAGACCTTTATATCTGGAATAGACCTGTTGGTTTAAATGGTGCAGGAAAAGTGGATCTCGCTAATCATTTTCATAATAGTGAGGTGACCATTTTACAAAAAGCAACTACTGAAACAAATGTATCTTACAAGTTCAGCTTGGATGAACGGATTATCGGATGGCTCGAAGAAGAATGTTTTGAACTCCTTCCAGATAATATATTATTTGAAAAGCAAGTCAACAAATCAGCTGTACTTAGAAATGTATCTGGCAATGATATCTGGAATAAACCATATAAGACAGAAGATATCCAAAAGGTATCATCGAGTAAGGATTATAAAGGCATTTTAGTTCATGTGGATCACGAAGCGAGAACACAGCATGGCATCTATAGCAAGTTTTCGATCAATGGTACCTCAATCGGCTGGATTGATAATTCTGCATTGTCAAGGGTTAAAGAGGAAAGTTCTAACTCAAACTTAAAAGATATTATCTTTAAATGGTCCAATCAAAGAAAGCATAAAAATTTCATCAATCAATTGGACGATCGAACAATAGAGGAAAATAACTTATACGAACTAGCCACTATTGCCAATCCTGAAAATTACGTGGTTTGGAAAAAGCCATACCCTAACCCTGGCTGCAAAAAAGTCATGGATGCCAGTGAGTTACTAGGTGAAAAAGTGACTGTTACAAAATGTAGTAAAACGCGGAAAGGAACCTTTCATTTGTTTTATCTCAATGGGAAACAAATGGGCTGGCTAGATCAACGCGCTTTTTCGATTATTGAAGAACCAGTCATTATTTCAGAAAAGGCAGTTAAAAGACTTGCAGAGATTAAATTATCAGATGAAGATGTTATTTGGGAAACAATTGCTGGTCCCGAAGGTAAAAAGGAATTAGCGAACTACCAAAAATTTAACGGTAAAACAGTTGTAGTTGACAAGGAAGCAAAAACTATGGATGGGACCTTCTGTCATTTTGTCTATGAGAATGAGGAAATTGGTTGGTTAAATAAACATGCTTTTCATGTAATTCAAACATTGGGTATTGAAATACGAAATACTTTCATTCCTGAACCATCAAAGGAAAACTATAATTTCATTAATATGGGAAGATTATCACCGGAAAAAGGACAAGACAATTTAATCAAAGCTTTTGCTCAGTTCCATAAAGGCTTCGAGAATTCCAAACTCTATATACTAGGTGAAGGTTTATTAAGGAAAAACCTTGAAAGTTTAATTGAGGAGTATAATCTTAAAGATTCAGTTTATCTGGTAGGACAATTAGAAAATCCATTTAAATTAATGAAGAAATGTGATTGCTTTGTTTTGTCCTCTCATTATGAAGGACAGCCAATGGTTTTACTAGAGGCGATGACACTTGGAATGAAGATCCTCGCAACAGACATTGTTGCCAACCGAACGGTGTTGGAGCAGGGAAGGTATGGACTATTAGTTGAAAATAGCATCGAGGGTCTTGAGAAGGGGCTGACTCAACTTGCTAAAAATGAGCTCGACCACAAGCCTGATGAATTTATTGCAGATGAATATAATAAAAAAGCGATGGGAACCTTTTATAAGGTTTTAAAATAATAGGTATAAAAAGCAAATTGATGACAAGAGAAACTTGTTTGATCAATTTGCTTTTTTTGTCAGGAAAAGTAGACCGTCATGACATATAACTCCCCACTGATGGCAAGAATAGCTAACAAAAAGTATATGAATGTGAATTGGTAAGGGAGTTGCAGTTTTAATGAATAAAAAGGTTTTAAAAAGAAGAGTTAATTTTATCGTTGGGCCGGTCTACAATTATTTGAGGAAGGCAAACCATCGTAGAAGTTATCAGTACCGAAAATATTATGAAAAATTAAATGTGTTGGATCATACGATTTTTTATGAAAGCAGGGACGGAAAAAGTGTAACAGATAGTCCCTATGCCATCTTTAAATACCTTTTAGATAACCCTGAATATAAGGATTTCAAACATATTTGGTCGGTAAGTAATCCTAATGAGTTAGAAAGTGTACTAGTTAATTACAAAAGGTTAAAAAATGTGAGGTTTGTGAAACGGAATTCAAAGGAATATCTCAAATGTTTAGCCACTAGTGAATATCTCATTAATAACTCGACCTTTCAGTCTTTTTTTATCCCTAAAGCTGAACAAGTATATATTAATACCTGGCATGGGACACCGCTTAAAAGCATGGGATTTGATATCCCTGGCAATCCAGCTCATTCGCAGAATGTGGTTAGAAATTTTCTTAGTGCGGACTATCTATTAAGTCCGAATGAGCATACAACCAAAATGTTTCTTAATAGTTATAAACTGAATGGTCTTTATAAGGGAGAAATTATTCAAGAGGGCTATCCAAGAATCGATCTTACCTATCAAACTAATTCGGAGGAATTCAAAATCTTTTTAGCAGGATTAGGGCTGTCTATTGATAAGAACAAACAGACCCTCCTTTATGCTCCGACATGGAAAGGAAATAATGTCTCAAAGGCAAAAAATGATATGTTTCAAATCATTAGTGAAATGGCCTATTTGAGGGATAAGGTCGGAAACGATTATAATCTATTAATCAAGGTCCATCCATTTTTATATGATCAGGCTAAAAAATTTACTGGAATTAACGATATCTTAATCCCTGACTTTGTGGATACGAATGAGTTGTTAAGTGTTGTGGATCTGTTAATTACCGACTACTCGAGTATCTTTTTTGATTACCTCGTCACGAATAAACCGATTTTATTCTATATATGGGATTATGACGACTACCGTGAAGAAAGAGGCATGTATCTATCCGAAGACGAATTACCAGGGCCGACTCTCTTTACCATTGAAGAAGTAGCAGCGGCTGTTCACACTATCTCGGCAATAAGTGAAAACTTCTATTCTGTTTACCAAGCGGCAAAAAATAAATTCACCAATCATGATGATGGAAATGTTACCGCTAGAATTGTCCAATACGTTTTCAATCAGGAAAAGACTCAGGTCAATGTTATAAATCAATTAGACAAGGAGAAAAAGAAAATCCTCATTTATCCGGGTGGGTTGCTGAACAATGGGATTACTTCCTCCTTTATTAATCTTGTCGATAACATCGATTATACGAAGTATGATGTGAGTATTTTGATGAAACCCCCAAAGGCGAAGGAAGCATTAAATAATCTTGCCAAGGTGAATAAGAATGCCAGGTTCCTATTCCGAAGCGGCTTAGAAGTACGTAGTCTTTTGGAAGTTTACCGGGATAAATTTGTACATAACCGTGGGGCACATAGTAAAATGACAAAGAAGCTTTACCCGGAGAAGGCTTACCAGCGGGAATACAACAGATTATCAGGGCGGGCACAATTTGATTATGCGATCGACTTCAGCGGGTATAGCCTTTATTGGGCCAAATATTTGCTAGCTTCCAATGCCAAGAAAAAAATCTGTTATATGCATAATGACATCCGAACAGATAGTGAAAAAGTCATCAACGGGCGCCGGCCGCATCGTATTAATTTACGTGGACTTTTTTCTGTCTATGATAGGTTTGACAAGCTTGTCAGCGTATCCCCTGCAACGATGGAGTTAAATAAGAGTAATTTAGCCGAATTTGCTGAGGAGTTTAAATTTGATTTCGTCATGAACTCGATTAATCCTGAAAAAATATTAAAATTGGGGAATGAAGATTCGCCTGATAGTATCACGAAATCATTAATCAAAGAGGCTCTGTTTGATGACCAAATTATTAGTAATACGGTCTTTAAAGCTAGGGCAAGAATCTCATTTCCTCAAGATCAAGTAATCTGGAACAGACCACCTGTCATGGCAGGAGCAGCTGAACTTGAGCCTGCCATGAAATATCTAAATCAGGAAGTGGCAATTTTACGTAAGGTTCAAACCATATCTAATCATTATTATAAGTTTACGATTGAGGACCGAATTGTCGGCTGGCTAGACCAAGCCTGTTTTGAAATGCTTCCGGACAGTATTTTATTTCAAACACCCATGCAGAAATTAGCTATTATTTCTCATGGACATGGACATGACATTTGGAGCAAGCCATATTTTCTTGAAGGAACAGAAATAGTTGCCTCCGGTAAGGACTATAAAGGTCGGTTAGTCGATGTGGATGCAGAAGCAAGGACGCAACAAGGAATCTATAGTCGGCTTTCTGTTAAAGGAACCTTCCTTGGCTGGATTGATTCGTCAGCATTGAAGATTGTTCGTGAATATGAAGGAAAGAAAAATCTCCACGCAAGGTTCCATACATCTCTGTATAAAATGCTTAATGCGAAGAGATATAAAATAATTGTTGCAAAGAAAACGGAAGTGAATCATGAAACGGTCGAGGAAAAAATTATACCTGAGCCCGTTAAAGAAAATTATAACTTCATCACAATGGGACGATTATCACCAGAGAAAGGTCAGGATAACTTAATTAAGGCCTTTGGACAATTTCAGCAGAACTTCCCAACTGCGAAACTGTATATTCTAGGAGAAGGTCCGTTAAGGAAGGATTTAGAGAATTTAATTGCTGAATTAAATCTGGAGGAATCTGTTTATCTTATGGGTCAGCTTGAAAATCCCTTTAGGCTAATGAAAAAATGTGATTGTTTTGTGCTCTCCTCCCATTATGAAGGACAACCAATGGTGTTATTAGAAGCGATGACCCATGGGATGAAAATCATCGCGACCGATATCGTAGCAAATCGAAATGTATTGGAAAATGGCAGGTATGGATTATTAGTTGAGAATAGTATTGATGGGCTTAAGAAAGGTCTAAATCAACTCGCTAGAAGTGAGTTGGATATTATACTTGATGAATTTATTCCAGAAGAATACAATAATAAGGCAATGGCTACATTTTATAATATTTTAGAAATTGAGGAAAACTACTCTTTACCACCCCAGTAAAGTCTGGAAAAATAAGAGTCTTCAAAGACACAAGTAAATTTGGAGGAATATTATTATGTCTAAAGTTAAAAAGGCAATCATCCCTGCGGCTGGACTTGGAACCAGATTTTTACCTGCTACAAAAGCTATGCCAAAAGAAATGCTGCCAATCGTTGATAAACCAACGATCCAATATATAGTTGAGGAAGCAATTGAATCAGGAATCGAAGATATTATCATTGTTACAGGTAAAGGTAAACGAGCCATTGAGGATCATTTTGATAACGCATTTGAACTGGAAGAAAACTTAGCTCGTAAAGAAAAGTTCGAACTCTTAGAAGAAGTACGTAAGCCAGGTAATGTAGATATCCATTACATAAGACAAAAGGAACCTAAAGGTCTGGGTCATGCCATCTGGTGTGCGAGAAAGTTCATAGGGAATGAACCCTTTGCGGTATTATTAGGTGATGATATCGTCCAAGCAGAGACCCCAGCTTTAAAACAATTAATGAATCTCTACGATAAAGTAGATTCTTCTGTCATTGGTGTTCAGCAAGTCCCGAAAGAAGAAACCAATCGATATGGAATCATCGACCCAATAAGACAGGATGGTCGAATGTATGAGGTTAGAAACTTTGTTGAAAAACCTTCAATAGAATCTGCTCCTTCGAATCTTGCCATACTAGGAAGATATATTTTAACTCCTGAGATTTTTGATCTCCTTGAAAATCAAGAGACAGGTTCAGGCGGTGAAATTCAGCTTACAGATGCCATTCAGAAACTGAATAGTTTTCAAAATGTGTTTGCATATGACTTCGAAGGAACACGATACGATGTCGGAGAAAAATTTGGTTTTATTAAAACAACTATTGAAATGGCACTGAGCCGAGATGAACTGAGAGACGATTTACTTGAATATTTAATTAAGCTTGTCGATCATGAAGTGAAAATTAACAAATAGAATGATGAAACAAACAAAAGGCTGCTGATTTTTTTAATGCAGCCTTATCGTTTTTTCTTTTAATATGGTAAGGAGCGAGGTTTTATTGTTAACATCTTTAAAAAAGTTGCCAATATTGGCTTATAAATGGTTATTTCAAGTGGTATCAATTCTTCCACGAAAGAAAAATCTAATTATATTTGAAAGCTTTCTTGGTAAGCAATATAGTTGTAATCCACGAGCGATTTATGAGTATCTTAATAGAACTCAGCCTGAATATGAGCTTGTATGGAGTGTGGACCCCAGGTTTGAAAAGGGATTCTTGGAAAAGGGAATTCCTTATGCAAGACGTTTTTCAATGAAGTGGCTTTTTTTGATGGCAAGGGCACAGTTTTGGGTAACCAATAGCCGGATGCCGCTCTGGATTCCAAAACCTAAGAAAACAATTTACCTTCAAACCTGGCATGGGACACCATTAAAGAAGTTGGCCCACGATATGCAGGAAGTGCTGATGCCTGGGACCACGACAGAGCAGTATAAGCAAAACTTTTTTCTTGAATCTAGGAACTGGGATTACTTAGTATCTCCCAATCGCTATTCAACCGACATATTTAAGCGTGCCTTTCGGTTTGAAAAGGAAATCGTTGAATCTGGCTATCCACGAAATGACCTTTTTTATAAACCGAATCGTGAGGAAATAGCCAAGGGGTTTAAAAAGAAACATAATCTTCCTAATGATAAAAAGGTTATCCTCTATGCACCAACCTGGCGAGATAATCAATATCATCAAAAAGGTAAATATAAGCTGGATATGCATTTGGATTTGGAAAAGCTTAGAACAGAATTAGGAAGTGAATATATTATCATTCTCCGGATGCACTATTTAGTTGCTGAAAACTTTAACTTGGAGGCGTATCAAGGCTTTGCTTGGGACTTTTCCAAGCATGAGGACATTCAAGAACTTTACCTAATCAGCGATTTATTGATCACGGATTACTCATCTGTATTTTTCGATTATGCTAATTTAAAACGACCGATGATATTTTTTACCTACGATTTGGAAGAATATAAAGATGATATCCGGGGTTTTTATTTTAATTTTGAAGAAAAGGCACCCGGTCCGCTTGTCAAAACAACAGAAGAGGTAATTAATGCAATTAAAGGTTTGGGAGAGGCGGCTATTTCGAACAATCACATGAATGAATTTTATCAGCAGTTTTGTTATTTAGAAGATGGACATGCAGCGGAACGAGTGGTTGAAGAAGTAATTTTAAAGCATCGATAATAAGTCTATTGAAAACACCCAAGGTCTGAATTTGGGTGTTTTTGTCATTTTATCCCTCCTCCAATCAAAAGTTGTGACAAATTCTATGAAAAACCTCCTGATTTATATAAGAAAAATTTCCTATTTTTCTCTATTGCAATAAGTATTTATTGGAATCTATTTAAAATCTTGGATGAATAAGAGATAATAATGATAGATTTCCTCATATTTTCTGCATAATATATTTTTTTGAAGGAATTGTAGAAATTTGCCAACTAATATCTTATAAAGAGACATAGGGAGGTGTTTCATTGAAAAATATCGGTAAAGTTGTCCTCATATCTACTAGTTTATTTTTAGGAGAGATTGCAGCACCTATCGTTCCGAGTGGTTTGTATCAGGTACAGGCAGCTAACATGGTAAAATTAGCCAATGCTAGCTATCAAACAACGGCAAATGTTAATTTACGAATGGGACCAAGTACAAACAACAAAATAATCACCCAAATTCCCAAATCTAAAACAATTACCGTAATGGAGCAAAAAGGTAGCTGGTTTAAGGTCTCGTACCAATTTACCCTGACTGGAAAAAAGGTAACAAAAATTGGCTGGGTTACCGCCTTATACATTGAGAAAATTTCACTTGCTCCAAAGACCACTCAATTTCAAAAAACAACCTTTCAAACCACCGATCATGTCAATATCCGTTCGGGAGCAGGTACAAAGTATAAAACATTACGAACGATTCCGAAAGGTATAGCCCTTATAAGCTCGGAAAAATTAAGTGACTGGTATAAAGTGACCTATACCTATCCATCCAAAGGGAAAAATGTGACAACCACTGGCTGGGTAAAGGGGACTTACTTAAAGGAATACTATAAATATAGTACGATTACGGGAGCTTATTATTTTTCGAAAAAGACAGTAAAGCTGTATTCTACTCCTGATACAAAGAGAAGCGTTGTTTATAGCATGGAAGGTGGCAATGGCCTTTATTCTGCTTATCAAGTTGTAAATAGTGTTGGACAAATTTGGTATCGAGTTTCCTACAATGGGAAATCACTTTACGTTTATAGTGGAGATGTAAGTAAATACACGTTAACTTCTGTAGTGGCAGCGGAGTATCAAGCTGAACTAGATACTTATTTATACGCCGCCTATGGTAAGGCCTATACAAAACTAGTGAGAATTCCAAAACAAACAATCATTTTCGCAAAACAAAGAATTGGAGATTGGTATAAAGTCTCCTATAACGGGAAATCAGGCTATGTCTATAGCGGTGATTTTACTAAATACACCAAGCCTGCAGAGACGCCCAGCACGGGAGAAACAGACAAGGACGAGGGAAACAATCCTCCAGTCAACGCGGTTACCGAGGAAGCTATAGCTAAGAATACTTATGCGGTCACCGATCAATTAAATTTAAGACAAGTTGCAGGGACGACAGCTACTATCTTAACGACGATTCCTAGAGGGACCATTATTATCCCAACCAGTAAGACGTCTAACGGCTGGTATAAAGTCAGCTACGCAGGGAAAAGCGGCTATGTATTTGGCACATACCTTCAACAGGTAATAACAGGTGATCCTATGGGTGTGAGAGATAGCTATCAGTTCATTGATTTAAGGACGCAATCCCTTGTAACGGCTAGTCAGATTAATAATTATATTGCCGGCTATGTAAAAAATACAGGGAAGACAAGTATTCTAACGAATAAAGGACAGGTATTTATTGAGGTTGGAGAAAAATATGGGGTAAATGCACTTTACTTGGCAGCCCATGCGATCCACGAAAGTTCCTTTGGAACCTCCCCCATTTCGATTGCAAAGAACAACTTATTTGGCTTTGGTGCTTATGATGCAGCCCCTTATGCAGCTGCTTACCGATTTGCTAGTGTAGAGCTGTGCATTGACTACATTGCCCGTGAAATGAAATCAACGTACTTAAATCCAGTGAATTGGAAGTATCAAGGAGCCTATTTAGGTTTCAGCACCAAAACATTAACGAATGCAAGAATTGATGCTAGCAGTGAGGGAATGAACTTTTTCTACGCCACTGACCCGAATTGGGGAAAGGCGGTCAGCCAGCATATGGAAAGAATTCTTTCCTATGATAAAGCCTATTATTTAGTGGCTAATGCTGATACCAGTGTTCCAACAAGGCCGTCTATTCCTGTTGGCGGGGATGTGTTTCCGGACGGTATTGTAGCTAGTGTCACCCTCCCAACTGATAAACAAATCGTTCTTAATAGTAAAAAGGGCGTACATGATGCTGTCAAAACGATTAAAAAAGGAACCCCCTTTTACCTTCTAGAAAAAACCAATGACTTTTGGCTGAGGGTTATAGTGGACAATAAAGAATACTGGACCAATGATGTAGACTTTAGTAACTATAAAAACTACTTTTCTGTAAAAAATCTAGGAAGAGTTACAGATTCAGGGCTTAATATTCGAACTGGACCAGGCAGATCCTATCCTTCCATTGGAAAATTAGGATTTAATGCGTATGTTTCTATTGCTATGAAGGCAGATGGTTCATTAATAATGGACTCATCAAAATCATGGTACCAATTAAAAACAGCTGATGCTTCAAATGCTTGGGTAAGTGCAGCTTACCTTTATACGAAGGATTTAAATTAGCTTAATAAAGTTGTTTTTTTTACTATTTTTTAACAAAAGTAGACTAATAGAGAAAATTAAATGAGGTGATGCGATAGTCCCTAATACGAACGTTCATTTCTGATGAAGAAGCTTGAGTCGTTACGATGACGGAAAATCGAAAAGTAGAGAGAGAAGGATGTAGATTCAATGAAAAACATGGGGAAAGTATTTGTTTTATCCACCGGATTATTAATAGGTGGTTTGAGTAGCGGGGTGACTTTTCCGCTAACACCAATCAGTATTGAACATGCGGAAGCTGCTAGCCTTGTCCGGATAAGTAAAACAACACTTCAAACAACAGCTAATCTAAGATTGCGGGCAGGGGCAAGTACTACATACAAAACAATTCTCACGATTCCAAAGGGGAAAGTGATTTATGCAACAGAGAAAAAGGGAAGTTTTTTCAAGGTAACATATTCGTATAAATCAAAAGGTAAAACCTATCGGAAATCAGGTTGGGTCAGTGGCGGTTATGTAAAGGAATACTATCAATATATAAAAACGAGTGGAACTTATTATTTTACCAAAAAAACCGCCAGCCTTTATTCAACGCCCGACACAAAGAAAAAGGCTCTAGGGAGTCTGCCTAGTGGAAATGGATTGTACTCATCACACAAGGTTGTTAATAGTATTGGGAAAACGTGGTACCGGATTACATACAAAGGGAAAAGTTTGTATATTTATAGCGGTGATGTTTATAAATCCTCTAGTAAATCTCTTGCGAAAAAGGATTATCAAATCAGTCAGGATACATATGTCTATTCATCCTATGGAACAGCCTATACAAAATTGATTAAGATTCCAAAGGGTACCGTCATTTCGTCTGTAAAAATGATTGGTGATTGGTATGAGGTTAGCTATAAAGGGAAAAAAGGGTATGTATTTAAGTCTTATATACAATTGGTACCCACAAAAACTCCTGTAAATCCACCGGTAAGTACAAGCAATGGTATGTATTATGTGGTTTTGGACGATTTAAATATGCGAGAATCGGGAGAAGGCTCATCTGTTTTAGCTGTTATTCCAAATGGTTCGAGCGTTAAATCAACTGGTAAAAAACTTAATGACTGGTACGAAGTCATTTACGATGGGAAAACAGGTTATGTTTATAAAAGCTATATTAAGGAATATAAGCTAACGGATTATCGGTTTATTGATTTACGGACTCAATCTACAGTTACTGCTAAGCAAATCAATGATTACATCTCGAAAAATATTAACGGCAAGCCAAGTGTGCTGGTAAACAAAGGGCAAGCCTTTATTGATGCAGGTAAAAAGTACGGGGTAAACGCTTTATACTTAGCGGCACATGCCATACATGAGAGCGGCTTCGGCACCTCTAATATTTCATTAGGTAAAAAGAATTTGTTTGGTTATGGTGCCTATGATGCCACTCCTTTTGTAGGAGCCTACCGTTTCTCCACCGTGGAGCAATGTATTAATTATGTTGCCCAAAAAATGAAGGCTGATTACCTCAATCCGAACGGCGCTCATTTTGAAGGAGCACTACTTGGCTACCGAACAAATGATTCCAAAGGAAAGAGAATCGCAAGCAAAAGTATCGGCATGAATTACTGGTATGCTAGTGACCCGAACTGGGGCAATGGAATTGCCCGACATATGCAAAAAATCTTGGCCTTTGAGCAAAAAAATTATGAAAATGTGGCCATCAATACAAGTGTTCCTGCTTTGCCGGGAATACCTGCCGGTAAAGATATATTTCCTATAGGAATCCAAGCCAAGGCAAAAAAGGATTTATCAAGCACCATTAAAAAAGGTACAACTTTTATCCTACTTGAGAAATTCAATGATTATAATCTAAAGGTCAATGTAAATAAACAGGATGCGACCATTAAAGTTCCCTTCTCAACCTACGATGATTATTTCACAGTGCTCAATCTAGGAAGAGTTGTTGGAACTGGGACTGATGTATTAAAAGTACGTCCAGATGCTTCCACCACAAATAAGGAAATTGCTACTCTTCATTTAAATGAGTATGTGCAGTTGGCCTTGGATAGCAAAGGAAACATCGTGATGGATAAAGATAAAAAGTGGTACAATATCAGGTTAGCAAATGGCAAGCCTGGCTGGGTAAGTGGGGGTTATATTGCAAGGGAACTAAAATAATTGATAGCTGACTTGGAACTCAAGTCAGCTTTTTGATTATTATGGGTACATTTCTCCATTTGTGGGATATGCGTGGAAATCAAGTAATTTCACATTGAATTTTAAAGGTGTTAGTCTTATAATGATTTGGTGAACTATGTCGTATACTGAAATTAATCTTTTGATGAATAAATACTTTATACTTTTCTTAATACTATTACTAGGAGGAATCACTCTAATGAAAAAGATCCTGACCTATGGAACATTTGACTTGTTACATTTTGGACATATAAATTTACTTAGCCGTGCAAAAGACTTAGGTGATTATTTGATTGTTGGTCTTTCCACTGACGAATTTAATAAGGGTAAAAATAAACAGGCATACCACAGTTTTGAAAATAGAAAGTTAATTTTAGAATCGATTCGTTTTGTCGATGAAGTGATTCCTGAAAATACGTGGGATCAAAAAATTCAAGATGTCATCAAACATGATATTGATATATTTGTCATGGGTGATGATTGGAAAGGTAAATTTGACTTTCTAAAGGAATACTGTGAAGTTGTTTACCTTCCAAGAACGATCGGGATCTCTACTTCCCAAATCAAAGATGATTTAAATGCTGTCACAAATGGTTAGGGAACTAGCCATTTGTTTTTATTTATTGATCTTTAAGTGTCTTTTTTCGATATTTTCTCTGGTACCACTTCAGAACAAAACTACTTTTGTTATTAGTTTTGGCGATAACAGCCAGTATGTGTATGAAGAAATTCGCCGGCAAAAGATTCCGATGAATGTGGTTTTTCTGTGCACAAAAAAGACGTTACCTAAATTTAAGGACAATCTGGAAGGAACTGCAATTCTTTTTGAGCTCAGCCATCTTATTCCTTGGGTAAGAGCGGTTTTTCATTTAGCTACTTCCCGTTATGTTTTCATTGACAATTATTTCGGCTTTTTAGCAGCGGTAACATTTAAGAAAGAAGTCCGATGCATTCAGTTATGGCATGCATCGGGCGCTATGAAAAAATTTGGACTTGAAGATGCATCAGTAAAAACTAGAACGGAAAAAGCAAAACAGCGTTTCTTACAGGTTTATAGTAAATTTGATCAAGTGGTCGTTGGCTCAGACGTAATGGCAGAAATTTTTATGAAATCCTTTCATCTTAAAAAGGAGAATATTCTGCCGTCGGGGATTCCCAAAACTGATTTTTACTTTAATGAAGAGGCGAAGGAAAAGGCAGTAGGATCCTTAATACAAAAACATCCCATATTGAAAGAGAAAAAAGTGATCCTCTATGCTCCGACCTATAGGGATTATGAGTTGGATCATTTTAATCTGGTGCTTGAGATAGAAAAAATGGCTCGGGAACTTGCGGCGGAATATATTTTGATCTTACGTTTACATCCAGCGATTAAGAATAAGGGGGATTATTCCATCCGCTGTCCAAATTTTGTGGTTGACCTTTCCTCCAATCAGTATGAAATTAATGATTTGCTTGTCGCAGCAGATTATTTGATTACGGATTATTCTTCCATTCCCTACGAGTTTTCACTTTTACGTAAACCGATGATTTTTTTCCCTTATGATTTAGAAGAATATAAACGGGAACGAGGGGTCGTGGAAGAGTTTGAAGAACACCTGCCGGGCCCAATAGTAACGGATACTGAATCTATAATCGATATTTTTAGAAACAACCGCTTTGACCTGAATATAGTCGAGTATTACTGTGAAAAATGGAATCAATACTCGAAAGGCCGTTCCAGTCAGAACCTCGTTCAACACATTTTTACTAAAGATCATCATAAAACTACAAGTAAAGGGTATTAAAAAATTGTGACAGGCTTCGATTTTTTAACGTCGAAGCTTTGTTTTTTATTATGTCCCTTTGGAGAAATTAATGTATAATGAACAAGGTTATTATTAGCGATAGGAAGGACAATTTTAATGAAATCAATGATTACGATTGTAAAGGAGCAAATCAGTTCCTTTTACCTTATCCTGAGATTATCTGCCTTTGAATTGAAAAGTGCGAACACGAATAATTATCTCGGCAGATTTTGGGAAATACTGAATCCAATGATTCAACTGACCATTTATTGGTTTGTATTTGGCGCAGGAATTCGTAAAGGAAGAGAGGTTCCAATGGATAATGGCTTGCATGTTCCATTCTTTATTTGGATGGTTACGGGCATGATTGTCTGGTTTTTCGTGAATCCAGCCATTTCTGCATCTTCTAGGTCTATCTATTCCAGAATTCAATTGATCTCGAAAATGAGTTTTCCAATGAGTGTTATTCCATCATTTGTTATTATGGCAAATTTTTATACTCACGTCATGTTGATCGCTGTCGTCACTATATTTTTACAATTTACTGATTATAAATTAACTGTTTATTTTATTCAATTACCCTACTTTATGCTTGCAACTTTACTTTTTTTATTAGGACTTGCACTCATAACATCTACTCTCTCAACCATTGTAAGGGATGTCCAGCAGGTTGTTCAGTCAATATTAAAGATGCTTTTGTACCTTACTCCTTTTTTATGGCATGTTGATCATTTAATGATAAAGGGAATAGACTATACCTTTTTATTGAAAATCAATCCTCTTTACTATATTGTAGAGGGCTATAGGGCAGCATTACTTGGAACTACGTGGTATCCGCTTGAATACCCGCAATATACTTTATATTTTTGGATAATAATCATTTTATTGTTCATGATTGGGTCTGTCTTGCATTTGAAGTTTAGAAATCGCTTTGTGGATTACTTGTAAATAGGTGGTGAATCCAAATGAATGAAACAGTAAATGTCAAAAATGTTTTTAAAAAGTATAAAATGCATAAATCACCAAAAGAAAAACTTCTCGATGTTATTTTACCAGGTGGATATGGCGAAGATTTTTTTGCACTGCAAGATATTTCCTTTACCGCGAATCGTGGAGATGTAATTGGTCTTGTTGGTGTGAATGGTTCAGGAAAATCTACTTTATCTAATATTATTGCAGGAGTGGTTCCCCCAACTTCAGGCGAGGTTACCACGATTGGAAATACTTCAATCATTGCGATTGCATCTGGTCTTGATAATCAATTAACTGGCAGAGAAAATATAGAATTAAAATGTTTAATGCTTGGTTTCAAAAAGAAAGAGATTAAAGAGATGGAACAGGAGATCATTGATTTTGCCGATATCGGGAAATTTATAGATCAACCTGTTAAGAAATATTCAAGTGGAATGAAATCCCGACTTGGATTTGCTATCTCTGTTACTGTTAACCCAGATATCCTAATTGTTGATGAAGCTTTATCAGTAGGGGATCAGGTGTTCGCGGAAAAATCTAAGAAAAAAATGTTTGAATTCAAAGAAAAGGGAAAAACAATATTCTTTGTTAGCCATTCAATGAGACAAATTAAGGAATTTTGTGAAAAGGCTGTTTGGCTTGAATACGGTGAGATAAAAGAGTATGGTCTTGTTAAAGATGTTATTCCGAAATATGAAACCTTTTTAAAAAAATATAAATCAATGACCGATGTGGAACAGAAAAGATTCCGTGAAAAAGTTATGGAAAAACAAAAAGGTTTAGCTACAATCTAAATAAACTCGCCAGCTTGGCGAGTTTTCTTTTAAATGAAATAATTATGGAATAATCATATGAGGATTTATAATGAAAACTAATTCAGTGAATATATTAGGAATTAATTTTATTAATAAAAGCTTTTTGGATGTAGCGGAAATCCTAGATAGGTATATACAAGGAAATCATAAGTCATTTATCGTTACTGCCAATCCGGAAATTGTTATGTATGCCAAGGATCATCCCGACTATAAAGAGATTATTCAATCGGCTGATATGGTGGTACCTGATGGTGTCGGGATCATTCTTGCTTCGAAAATCTTGAAAAATCCAATTCGGGAGCGCGTTACTGGATATGATTTAACCATTCGGCTATTAGAAGAGGCGAATAAGAAAAGATGGAGTATTTACCTATTAGGCGGGCGAGAAGAGACCAATCACAAAGCGGTTGATAATATCAAAAGCCAATTTCCGCAGGTTCATATTGCTGGCAGTCATCATGGATTTTTTGATTGGGAAGAAAATACAATTACAACTGAAATTAAAGAGGTCAGACCAGATATCGTTTTTGTGGCACTAGGTTTTCCTAAACAAGAACAATGGATTACTATGAATCTTGACCAGTTTTCCAAAGGACTGTTCATGGGGGTTGGGGGCAGCATCGATGTGCTCGCCGGTGAGGTCCAGCGTGCACCGCGTATCTGGCAGGAAATGAACCTTGAATGGTTTTATCGTTTACTTACCCAGCCTTCTAGGTGGAGAAGAATGTTGGCTATTCCGCGATTTTTAATACAAATCTTAAAAGTAAAGCTTCAAAAATAATTTTTATCGTAAAATAATTGTAACTTTTTGTTGCAACAAACCGTCAATAAATGGTGAGATATTTTTAGAAAAATCTAGCTTAGTTAGTTTATTTAGATTGAATTTTCCAACAATTCGTCAATTTATATCAAAATAAAAAATGTGTGCTATAATAGGGTCGTTGTGTACTTAGAAATATGTGCCTGTTTCTAAAATTTATTAATGGGGCATTATATTCATAGGGAGGGTCTGTATGCTATATCTGACCTTAATATTATGTTTTTTATGCTCCATTTTAATTACTCCAATCGTAAAAAAATTGGCATTTAAATTAGGAGCAACGGACAGTCCTAATAAGCGTAAAGTACATGTTAAGATTATGCCTCGTTTAGGTGGACTTGCCATTTATATTAGCTTTCTTTTAGGTCTATTAATACTGCAACCAAACAGTCCATACCACGCAGCGATTGTTGTGGGTGGGATAATTATACTAGCTACCGGTATGTTAGATGATATCTATGATTTATCAGCAAAAATAAAATTTCTGTTGCAAATCTTTGCAGCTCTCATCGTGGTGATGTGGGGCGGGGTGGAAGTTGAGTTCATTAATTTACCGTTCAATGGTTCTTTAGAATTTGGTATCTTTAGTATTCCAATTACCGTCATCTGGATTGTCGGTGTCACTAATGCCATCAATTTAATTGATGGACTGGATGGCCTAGCAGCTGGCGTATCTTCCATTGCTTTTATCACGATTTCCGGAATGGCGATTGTGATGGGAAATGCTTATGTAGTTGCGATGGGGACAATCCTCCTAGCCAGCACATTAGGATTTCTATTATATAATTTTCACCCAGCAAAAATCTTTATGGGTGATTCCGGAGCACTCTTCCTAGGTTATATGATCTCGGTCTTATCCCTACTCGGTTTTAAAAATGTAACCTTAATCTCGTTTGTTGTTCCAATCATAATTCTAGGTGTTCCGATTTCAGATACTTTTTTTGCAATCATCCGTCGAATTTACAATAAGAAATCATTAGCAGCACCAGATAGGTCACACTTACATCATTGTTTACTAGAACTTGGTTTTACGCATCGAGAAACCGTTCTGTTAATTTATGCAATGAGTGCCATGTTTGGACTGGCTGCTTTCATTTTTACGATTACAACCGTTTGGGGTTCGATCTTAATTATCACCATTATCTTGCTAGCCATTGAACTTTTTGTTGAAACAATTGGTTTGATCAATAAAAATTATCGACCGCTTCTCCGCATCATGGGGATTTTAAACAAAAACAGATAAATCTAATAAAATCGTTAAAGGGTAAATCACCATGGTGATTTACCCTTTTATTGTTTTCTTTTACTCCATAATTATGCAAAAAAAGGACCCGGATATTAATCATCCGGGTTTTTCCTTTTTATTTTACGTCAGTTGTACTAGCTGTATCTGTTCGATTAAGGTGTGCCTTTAGCGTTGATTTTGTTTCCTCTAGGGCCGTTTCATCCAGTTGATAATAATAAATGCGATTAATATAGGAATCAGAGCCCTTTAATGATAAAGATTCAACATTGATTCCACTACCAGCTTGGATATAACTAATGAACGACTTCATTTGGTCAAACGTTAAATCGGTAGACATATTTTTTCCAACAGCTTCCATTACATCAGTGTAATTAGTGATGGATTTTATGGAAGAACCCTTGGCGATGATGGCTTTAACGATCTGTTGCTGACGCATTCCTCTTTGGATATCACTATCAATTTTCCTTGTTCTTGCAAACGCTAGAGCTTGCTCACCATCTAGCTCCTGTAAACCTTTTTGTAAGGTAATAGCTTTCGCATGGTCTTTGGAATCTTGTTCGGAAAATGTGAATGGAACATCAACTTTTACACCATCTAGCGCATTAATTACGTCAATAAAGGCGTTGAAATTCATCTTTACATAATAATCAACTGGAACATCAAGTAATTCTTCAACGGTTTCAAGCGTAAGTTTCACGCCCCCGTAAGCATGGGCATGAGTAATTTTTGTATATATATCTTTTTCAGGGATATGAACATATGAATCACGAGGAATACTTAATAGTTTAATGGATTTATCTTTCTTATTAAAGGTAGCAAGCATCAAGGCGTCTGAACGTGAACTGCCGCTAGCCTTTCTTTTTTCACTATCATCCACACCAATAAATAATATGGATGTATTTTCAAGCTTAACATTCGTTTTCTTAGAATCACGATCAATGGGCTCATAGGATTTGTTCATCACTGATTCAGCCTTATTGTATAAAAAACCACCGTAAGCTGTTGCGCCAATGATCAATAATAGGATGGGCATTAGCACCCAAAGCAGCATTCGTTTTCGTCTTTTCTTCACCTTTTTTTTGTTATTATTATACACTTGTCTATTGATAGACATCGATTGCCTCCTAAGTAGTAAAAGTAGAAAAATGTCAGTATTTGTGGAAAATCTACTCTATTTTATAATATTTATTGAGATAGGTAAAATGAATTTTTTATTACAACAAAATTTGTTTGTTCCAGCCGAAACAGGAAAGGGGGATTACCTACATATCTGCCTCAAGATAAGTCACTTCACCTGCTGTAATCTCGGCTTGTCCATTTGTCAATTCAATCATCCACTCAGTGAACACCTGTTGCATATTTTCCTCGACAAATACTTCAATTTCGACATTCTCCTGGTACTGAATACCTTTAAGAATATAGATGGAAGACCGCAATTCATTTTCAATCTTTCCAAGCCATGAGTAGTCTACTTTAACATGGCAGACCCTCATCAGTCTTCTTTCAACAATTCCCACCGCATCCAGGCCCTCTGACGCTGCTTTGCCATAGGCACGAATTAAACCGCCTGCGCCTAATTTTATCCCGCCAAAATAGCGTGTAACCACCACGACGGTATCCTTCAGTTTTCTCTTTTTCAGAACCTCAAGGATCGGAACACCGGCAGTACCACTTGGTTCGCCGTCATCATTGGCTTTCTGAATTTGGTCGTGTTCACCAATTAGATAGGCGGAGCAATTATGAGAGGCATCCCAATATTTTTTTTTCAACGTTTGAATGAATTCCTGGGCTTCCCCTTCCGATTCGCTTCTTTTGATGTGAGCAATAAATCGTGATTTTTGAATAGTAATTTCATGTTCTCCAGTTTTTTTTACAGTATGGTAACGAGGCAACATTATGCGCACTCCTTCCTTAATTTCATAAGTGTGTAATATAACTTTAATATGGCAGTAAAGTTTCCGTGTTATAATAAGATAGATGAAAGTAGTGAAAACCTACTTTTTTAGACAGATAATAACACTACCATTATACTACTTTTTACTGAGAATGAAGGGTAACGCATTGGTTTAGATTCGCAAATTAGTAAAAAACAAGGTAAAATATGTTAAAAGGTAGTAGGAAAGAACTGTGATATCCAAAACTAATGAAATATCATTCACTGAAATAAGATGATTGTTTAGCAGTAGCGTCAAGAAGCTTTTGCTTTTCATATCGGGGGAATGTGTATGAAATTAAAACAGTTTAATATGAAATCGATTGATGAAATTCGTGAAGAGATGATTGAGACCGTTACTTGCAGTAAATCTGACATCTTCCAGATCGGTGAGCAATGCCGTCAAGATTATGAAAAAATGATCAATGAATTAGACAATATTAAACAAATGATGGTTAAACTTATAAATGAAGGCGATCAACTCGAAGCACAAGTCGTTGAAGCTCAGAGCATGTTGTCAGAAGTCAGCATGAATTTTAAAAGTTACTCTGAGGAAGAGGTCCGTGATGCTTACGAGAAGGCCCACCAGCTGCAAATGGATTTATCCATTAATTGGCAATACAAAATGCAGCTCATGGAAAAAAGGACAGACCTCGAAAATCGTCTCGTGGGTCTAGATGAAACAATTGATCGTGCCGATCAGCTTATTTCGCAAATTTCTGTCGTCATGAATTACTTAACCAGTGATTTAAAACAGGTGGGCAAAGTCCTTGAACATGCAAAAGCGAAACAAGATTTCGGTTTGAAGATCATTGAAGCACAAGAAGAGGAGCGCAAGCGGCTTTCAAGGGAGATTCACGATGGCCCTGCCCAAATGCTTGCTAATGTCATCATGCGTTCCGATTTAATTGAGCGTGTCTATAGGGAAAAGGGTGCGAATGAGGCACTTGCTGAGATTAATAGCTTTAAAAAAATGGTCCGATCGGCACTATATGAGGTCCGACGGATTATATATGACCTTCGTCCGATGGCATTAGATGATTTAGGTCTTGTCCCTACCCTCAGAAAATACTTGCGTACCATCGAAGAATATCATAACCATTCAAAAATAGAGTTTATGAATATTGGCCTAGAACGCAGGCTTCCTACTAAGTATGAAGTTGCACTCTTCCGAATGATTCAGGAATCGGTGCAAAATGCACTGAAGCATGCAAATGCCTGCGAAATCAGAGTTCGCTTAGAAATAACCAATTCCTCGGTTACCGTCCTAATTAAGGACAATGGGGTTGGTTTTGATATCACAGAAAAGAAACCTGAGTCATTTGGCATGATTGGGATGCGCGAGCGGGTTGACCTGCTTGAAGGCGAAATAACGTTTGATTCAAAAAAAGGCAAGGGAACCGCAGTTTTGATCCGAGTTCCACTAATTAACTAAGACTAATGAACCTACCGCCAATGGAGAAAAATTTCGAAATTAGAAGGATTAGGGGGCGTACCGTTTGACTACGAAAATTGTTATTATAGACGATCACCAACTTTTTAGAGAAGGTGTAAAGAGAATACTAGAGTTTGAAAAAACGTTCCAAGTTGTTGCAGAAGGCGACGACGGCTGCGAAGCACTAAGATTGGTAGAAGAATTCCAACCTAATGTGGTCATCATGGATATTAACATGCCACAAAAGAACGGAATTGAAGCAACTCGTGAGTTGGTTGGAAAATACCCTGATACAAAAATTATTATTCTTTCGATTCATGATGATGAAAACTATGTGACCCATGCCTTACAAACGGGTGCACAAGGTTATCTTTTAAAAGAAATGGATGCTGATGCCTTGATTGATGCTGTTCGTGTGGTAGCTGAAGGTGGATCCTATTTACATCCAAAGGTTACACACAATTTAGTGAACGAGTATCGCAAGCTCGCTGCGGGAGTAGCCCGTAGTGGCGGAGGTTATATGCCAACGATGGAAATTCGCCGTCCCTTGCACTTATTAACACGTCGTGAGTGCGAAGTGCTCCAAATGCTTGCCGATGGAAAAAGCAACCGCGGAATTGGCGAAGCATTATTCATCAGTGAAAAAACAGTCAAAAATCACGTATCAAACATTTTACAAAAAATGAACGTTAACGACCGTACCCAAGCAGTAGTCGTCGCGATTAAAAATGGCTGGGTAGAGGTAAAGTAAACCAGTAATAAGGAGCATGCTGAATAGTATGCTCTTTTTGTATGGCCAATTAATGCAATTTATCTCTACTTCATATAAAATACCATATAGTAGGTAAATAGATAAGGATGGTATTTGGTTATGAGGACAGCCGTCATCACGGATAGTACCGCGTATATCCCAAAGGATATACGCGATAAATGGAATATACATATGATCCCGTTACATGTCATCTTCGGCAACGAGGTGTACCATGAAGAGATTGATATAACTTGGAGCCAGTTTTATGAAGAGGTGAAAACGAAAGATCTGCCGACCACCTCCCAGCCACCTATCGGCCAGTTTGTAGAGCTGTTTGAACAGCTTTCGAAGGACTATGATGCGGTCATCTGTGTTCACCTCTCAAGTGGAATTAGCGGCACTTTCCAGGGTGCGAACACGGCGAGTACAATGGTAGAGGGTATCACTGTCTATCCCTTTGATTCGGAAATCAGCTGCATGGTTCAAGGCTTTTACGCGATTGAGGCCGCAAAGCTGGCCTCCCAAGGTGTGGATGCTGACACCATTATGGCTCGGTTAGATGAACTAAAGCAAACAGCCCGTGCCTATTTCATGGTTGATGATTTAATGCACCTGCAGCGAGGCGGCCGCCTTTCAAGTGCCCAGGCGTTTATCGGCAGCCTTCTAAAGGTTAAACCACTACTTCATTTTGAAAATAAGGTAATTGTCCCATTTGAAAAAATTCGCACTCGGAAAAAAGCGATGAATCGGATCGCAGACTTGCTCGGTGATGATGTCTCAAGAGGTGGCAAATATCAAGCCGTAGTCATTCACGCCAATCGCGAGGAAGAAGCAAACGAGTGGCGCAATGAGCTAGCTGCCAGGTATCCCAACGTCGAATTCACGATAGGTTACTTTGGTGCAGTAATCGGTACCCATCTCGGAGAAGGATCCATGGGCATGGGCTGGATGAAAAAATTAGATAGATAAGCGAGTTACCATTCTGGTCTTTCGGCTGGAATGGTTTTTTTGTTTTGGGTGGTGGTTCGTGAGGATTGGGGTTTGGCGGAATCATTCAGGGATTCGGCGGAATAAGTTCCGAACTTGGCGGAATCCATACGCAGTTTGGCGGAATAAACTTCAAAGTTGGCGGAATCCCAGCCCAAATCGGCGGAATCGATCAATCTAACGCCCGCTACCATAAGAGCAGAGAAAAGTTACTTATATTATAAAAAAGCTAATCAAAAGGGGTTTGGCGGAATCATCTAGGAATTCGGCGGAATAAGTTCTGAAGTTGGTGGAATCCATACACAGTTTAGCGGAATAAACTTCAAAGTTGGCGGAATCCTGCCCCAAGTTGGCGGAATCCATCGGTCTAGCGCCCGCTACTATACGAGCAAAGAAAAGTTACCTGTTTTATAAAAAAGGTAATTAAAAGGGGTTGGCGGAATCATCTAGGAATTCGGCGGAATAAGTTCGGAAGTTGGCGGAATCCATACAAAGTTTGGCGGAATAACTCAAATAGTTGGCGGAATCCCGGGCCAAAATGGCGGAATCCATCGGTCTAGCTCCCGCTCCTATACGAGTAGAGAAAAGTTACCTGTTTTATAAAAAAGGTAATTAAAAAGGGGTGGCGGAATCATCCAGGGATTCGGCGGAATAGGTTCGGAACTCGGCGGAATCCATACTCAGTTTGGCGGAATAACTCAAATAGTTGGCGGAATCCCGGGCCAAGTTGGCGGAATCCATCGGTCTAGCGCCCGCTACTATACGAGCAGAGAAAAGTTACCTGTTTTATAAAAAAGGTAATCAAAAAGGGGTTGGCGGAATTCCGCCCCAACTAAGCGGAATCCCTCCCCAACTCAACCGAATCTCAAACTTGCAACAATAGTAAAGACAACAAATCGTCACAAATCTACAAAAAATATATTAATCTTCGACAAATAAGCAGGAACTTTTACAAACATTGTAGAAATTTTCCAAAAAAGTATAAGGAGTGATAAATAAAATGATTATGAAAGAATTAACCCCACCGCAAAGACTATTCCTAACCCAAATCCTAAAAACAAGACTAATCATCGGCCACAGCAAATATAAAGATATAGAAAAAGACCTCGCCAAACGCTGGGCAGGATACCGGGGTGAAATAGCTTTAGCTAATTACGTAAAAGAGCTGCCAAAAGAAAAGTACCTCATCTTCCACGACCTCCAACTTCAATTCAACGGTATTCATTTCCAAATCGACACACTTCTCCTCTCGCTAAGTTATATTCTAATCATCGAGGCCAAAAACATCGCCGGTACACTGACATTTGATAATACTTTCAAGCAGCTTATTCGAAACCATGACGACGGAACAGAGGAATGCTTTGAGGACCCGCGCGTTCAATGCCAACGACTTCAATCCCTCTTGTGCAACTGGCTAATCAAAAACCACTGCAATGTGCTCCCGGTAGATACCCTTATTTTTTTCAAAAGCATCAGTACGATCTTGAAAACAAATTCCGGAGACAAAACCGATTTCACCAAAATATGCAAAGGAAGAGACATCTTTAATAAAATTAACTCAATGGAACAACGCTATCAACAAGAAAAAATAAGCAGCGAGACCATGATCAAAATCGGTAACCTGCTTCTAAGTCAACATAGCCCGAAACCAATCAATATCCTAAAAGAGCACACTCTTACCGAAAAAGATATTCGGTGCGGTGTTTGCTGCCCAAATGAAAAATGTAACCATATCCCGATGAATTACAAAAGAGGGAATTGGAACTGCCCCGCTTGCCTAATAATCTCAAAAGACGCCATCCTAATAACACTCAGTCACTATTTCTACCTTTACAAACCAACAATTACCAATCTGGAATTAAGGAATTTTCTACTTCTCCCAACCCCGGATACCACTCAAAAAGTGGTTCACAGATTAAACCTGCAAACAACAGGAAATACGAAAAATCGTCTCTATTATCTAAACCCAAAGAAGGTGCCCTCATGCGATTTGTCATTAAAAACAACGTCCTAATTCCCGGCAACACCACTGACGGAAACTCACTTCCAATCTCATACATTCCAAGCATCCCGCAGCCGCCAAAAAACCCCAATTTCCCATACAATCCCGACCTTCAGCAGCTTCTCACAGGCAAACAACTCCTCCTAGAAGATATCCCATTTCCAGTAGAAGAAGTGCAAACCCATTACGAAAATGGATATGTCACCTACCGCAGAGGAATCTACTACGAAGGAAAAAAGCCCGTTTGTTCGAGGTGTGGAAATATGGATCCCCAGCATTTTGCTTCCTACCCATGCTCCCGTTGCGGCGAAACCTGTCTCTATTGCCGCCAGTGTATCATGATGGGGAGAATCAGCGAATGCACTCCGCTCATTGGTTGGAATGGCCCGGTGCCTGACACCATTCTTCCTTCAAAAATCAAACATTGGCAGGGGATGCTTTCAATGGGTCAACAGGTAGCATCTGACCACGTGACAACAGCCATTCAACAGAATCAAGAGCACTTAGTTTGGGCTGTATGTGGAGCAGGGAAAACCGAGGTCTTGTTCGCTGGAATTGAAGTCGCACTTGCTGCAAAAAAAAGAATATGTATCGCTACTCCAAGAATGGATGTTGTCTTAGAACTGACCCCTAGGCTGAAAGCCGCCTTTCCAGAAATAAAAGTCGCATCCCTATACGGCGGAAGTGAGGACAGACATCTATATGCCCCCCTTACGATTGCAACCACCCACCAGCTGCTTCGCTTCTACCATGCCTTTGATGCAATTATTTTAGATGAGGTCGATGCATTTCCCTATACAGTCGAGGAATCCCTCCAGTATGCCGCCATTCAGGCGCGAAAGCCGCACTCCGCCATGATTTACCTGACGGCGACACCTAATCAAAAGTGGCAGAGGGAATGCCGGACAGGGAAACGAGCGTTTACAACCATCCCGGCTCGGTTCCATCGCCATCCGCTCCCGGTTCCCAAATTTGAATGGTGTGGAAACTGGCAAAAACAGCTGCAAAAAAATAAACTCCCGCCAAATGTCCTCCGCTGGATAACGGCGCGGATCCAATCGAACAAACAAGCCTTAGTGTTTTTTCCACATATCCCCTTAATGGAAAAAGCTCTTCCGATTCTGCGTCAATTGGACTCAACGATAGAAGCTGTCCATGCCGAAGACCCTGACCGCAAAGAAAAGGTGCAAAAAATGCGTTCGAAAGGGATCCCACTGCTGTTAACGACGACCATTCTCGAACGAGGCGTAACTTTTCCAAATATCGATGTGGCTGTGGTTGGTGCCGAGGATGCTATTTTCACAGAAAGTGCCCTCGTCCAAATTGCCGGAAGAGCTGGGAGGAGCAAGGATCACCCCAACGGCGTGGTGACCTATTTTCATTATGGAAAAACCGAAGAGATGTTAAAGGCAAGAAAGCAAATTGTCTCGATGAACCGGGAAGGGATCAAAAGGGGCTTGCTCGATAAATAATAATAGAAAGGAGCGTAAAATATGAATTTCTCCCTCCCAAATCGCTGTTTAAACTGCCATGAGCTCATCCTTGCTAACATTGGCTGGCAAGCTATATTCTCCGTAGAAAAAGAACAGCTAATTTGCCCAGCATGCGAAGGAAAGTTAGAAAAGGTAGAAGGCGAGCAATGCCGAATCTGCAGCCGTCCGTTTCGAAACATAGACGAAAAATTCCGTAGAGGTGAGTTGTGTCATGATTGTTTTCGTTGGGAGGAAGACCCAGAATGGCAGGGATACTTTGAGAAAAACCATTCCCTGTTCCTCTACAATGATTTTTTAAAAGAAATAATTGCTAAGTTTAAATTTCGCGGTGATTATGCACTAGCGAAGATATTTTCGGAATTTCTTAAAAAGAAACTGACCGAAATCGAGCCCGACCTATGTGTTCCTATTCCCTTAAGTGAAGAACGTCTGTATGAACGAGGCTTTAATCAAGCTTCCGCAATCCTATCAGAAGCAAGCTATCAACCCAATCCTCTCCTCAGCCGAATTCATTCAGAAAAGCAATCGAAGAAATCAAGGTCAGAACGGATTCACCTCCCACAAGTATTTCAGCTCCTTCCTGATATTCAGATAGCAGGAAAAAAAGTCGTTCTGATTGATGATATCTACACAACCGGCACAACACTACGGCATGCAGCAAAAATTTTAAAAGAGGGCGGTGCATCCAGTGTTCAATCACTGACAATTGCGCGATAGCTCTTCTAGGATTTAGCCTATTCTGAGGGCTTTTTACTGGAAAGTGGTCCTACTTAAGATTACAATGAAATTGAATAATCATTCATTTTAGTAAAAATTACCATATCGTGTCAAAGGTAGCGCAGAACATTGTCACTATTTCCCCATTGTTTTTGTCAATAAATCGACAAAATTTTTGTTCTGATTTAGCAGGATATTCATAGGGTAAAATAGAAATGTTAATACATAGCCTTAACTAAAGGAGGAGTCCACAAATGAAATATAACGTTCGTGGTGAAAACATCGAGGTTACTCCAGCAATTAGAGAGTATGTAGAGAAGAAAATCGCAAAATTGGAACGCTATTTTACAGAAGCACCTGATGCAAAGGTAAATGTGAATCTAAGATTCAATCAAGATAAAACTTCTAAAGTAGAAGTGACTATCCCGCTTCCGCAACTTGTCCTTCGTGCAGAAGAAACAAATGTTGATATGTATGCTGGGATCGACTTGATTACTGATAAACTAGAGCGCCAAATTCGCAAACACAAAACAAAGGTAAACCGTAAATTCCGTGAAAAAGGCGATTTTCCTGTTACATTTGCCACCACTGAAAACACAGAAGTACATGAATTAGACGAAGATGAATTAGAATTAGTTCGTACCAAGCGTTTTGATTTAAAACCAATGGACAGTGAAGAAGCGATTCTACAGATGAACATGCTGGGCCACAGCTTCTATGTATTCACAAATGCAGATACACACCGTACCAATGTTGTTTATAAGCGCAGAGACGGCCGTTATGGTTTAATCGAAGCCCAATAAGGAATATGAGAAAAACGAACGCTGCTTCTTACATGGGGCAGCGTTTTTGAGCTAAGCTAACTTTTAGAAGAAAGTGAAAATATTAGCTCACTAGTTTTTAAAATGTTCTATTGATGGTAAAATGGCCTCGCATACCACACTAGGAATTTACTTTGCTTAAATATTTCCGAAGCTGTGAAATACCTGACTAAAAAATAATAATTGGTAAAATCAGCACCATGCAGTTATCCCCATGTGGATAACTAAAATCCCATTACCTATACCCACAAATCCGCCCGTGATATCCACAATATACACAATATACACAGTCTAACCGTTAATTAATTAAAAAAAGGGATGTCCTAATTCTGGGACATCCCTATAGCTTGATATTTTTAGTGGGTTAGGCATGTTCGGCTTTGAACTCGCCGTTATGGCAGAAGTCACAGTAAACATCGGAAGGTGCAGTTCTTGTTTTCGGGTCTGGCTTTCCATTATCATGACAGACAAAACATTTTTTCCTCTGTTCGGGTGTTGTTGAATTTAGTCTGTGCCTATCGGTTAACCACGTGTACCGCTCTTTGTGGTTTGACGGGCTATGTGCATGACAGATGCTGCAGAAATAATTGCTGCGGGATTCTGTAGAAACCGTCAACAAGTCTTGTTTATAGGTCACTTTCTTTTTGGTGTCCGTTAGTAACTTCCTTATATCTTGCTTTTCGAGATCTTTGATCCATAAGGAATCCTTATGACAGTTAAAACAGGTGCCCAGCTCTTTCACAGCAAAATCACCATGCCTTACTATCCAGGTGTTAACATCATGATTTTTCGGTGTTTTGATACTTTGATGACAGGTAAAGCATTGCATCGATAGCTTCACATCGGTTTTCTGTTGGCTAACTGCTTGAAGGATCGTCTTTTGTTTGTTATCAGGGAGCTCCCTTTCCAGAACACCAGCCTGTGCTTCTGCTGTCTCCTGAAGGTCGACGCTATTTTCGTTTTCAACTAATTTCTTTTCATAATTATTTTTAGGCAGAAGATAGTCTTTGTCCTTCCACGGCTTTTTGCCTAGGTTGACTTGCTCGTGACAGTCAATACATGTTCCCATGTTTGGATTTTCGTACTTTTCACCCATCAGCTTCTTCGCGTTGTCTTTGGTCCAGGCAGTATAAGTGGATGAATCGTTAATCCCTCGCTCGGCCACCTTCGCATGAACCACCCCCCGATGACAGGTGATACAAGGGATGCCTTCTTGAATATGACCCTTATGGTTGACTTTTAAATCGCCATTCGCGGTAATTAGGCGATTTCTTGAGTGACACTGCTCGCAGTTCTTGTTTGAGACGGTAACCGTCGGGACATTCGAATCTGGGGCCCCAACTACATGGTAATAGACCTCTTTAAGTGATTCAACTTTATGTATGACTAAATTTTTCGCACCAGGTTTAATATGACATTGGGTGCACTTGATTTGATTGTGAGCACTAGCCTGATAGGTCACATGCTCCGGTGCCATTTCATGACAAGTAGAACAAAAAGATGGTGTAGAAGTATAGCTAATCGCTCCATATGTAAAACCAAGTATCGCTATAAATGTTGTTAAAGCGACGACAAGCAGCCTCCAACGTTTCATTGGATTTTTACCTTTTCTTACATTTCTACCGGCAGACTCTGGATGGTTCCCATCAGTTACTTGCCCTTGATCGATATCTTGTTTCTTTTTCCAAAAAGCCACAGCAATCCCCCTCTTACAGTAGTATCTTACCAGAAATCACCTTTATCAGGTAGATGATTTTGTGAAAAAGGTCACGGAAATGTAGGCCAAATGTCATGTTTAATCTCCCGTTAATACTTTCAAAACAACAAAAAGAGCCAGCGAATCCAATCGCCAGCCCTTAATTAATTATCACCATCGAAGTTGATATCAAATATCAAAAATTTATTTCCCTGCCCCGCAGCAGTTCTTATATTTCTTGCCGCTGCCGCAGATACATGGATCGTTACGGCCGACGTCAATTTGCTTTACTTTCGGCTTTTTCTTAACGGGTTCGCCTTCTTCTTTTGGATTCACTGCTTGGCCCTTAGCTACTTCTTGACGCTCAAGGTTATTGCGGATTTCCGCTTTCATGATATACATGGCCGCTTCGTCCTCAATTGATTGAATCATCGCCTCAAACATCGCAAAGCCTTCATGCTGGTATTCACGAAGCGGATCGATTTGTCCGTATGCACGTAAATGGATTCCTTGGCGAAGCTGGTCCATTGCATCGATGTGATCAATCCACTTGGAGTCAACCGCCCGGAGCGTAACAACCTTTTCAAATTCGCGCATTTGCTCAGGGAAAAGAAGTTGTTCTTTCTCCTCGTAACGTTCTTTCACTTTTGCAAAAATGGCCTCAACAATTTCACCTGGATCCTTGTCCTTCAAATCTTCCGCTGTCATGTCACCCTCATGTAAAAGAGTGGCATGCACATAATCGACAATCGCTTGTAGATTCCATTCTTCCTCATCTTCATGGCGCGATGCATGGGCATTCACGTTGCGCTCGATGGAGTTCATGATCATCTTCTGAACGATTTCACGAAGGTTTTCCGATTCTAATACTTCATCACGCTGGGTATAAATGATCTCACGCTGTTGGCGTAGAACATCATCATATTGCAAGAGCTGTTTCCGAGCATCAAAGTTGTTACCCTCCACGCGTTTTTGCGCAGATTCAACCGCTCTTGAGACCATTTTACTCTGAATAGGCTGATTATCATCCATACCAAGGCGTTCCATCATTGATTTCATATTATCTGAACCGAAGCGGCGCATTAGCTCATCTTCCATTGATAAGTAGAACTGTGTAATACCAGGGTCCCCTTGACGTCCAGAACGTCCACGGAGCTGGTTATCAATCCGGCGGCTTTCATGGCGCTCCGTACCAATAACAGCAAGTCCGCCCAACTCTATGACACCTTCGCCAAGTTTAATGTCCGTACCACGACCGGCCATGTTCGTCGCAATCGTAACTGAACCTTGGTGACCTGCTTCGGCAATAATCTCTGCTTCACGCTCATGGTTTTTCGCGTTCAAGACATTGTGGCGAATACCTTTTTTCAATAAATACTTAGAAATAAGCTCAGATGTTTCAATCGCAACCGTACCAACAAGTACGGGCTGTCCTTTTTGGTTACGCTCAGCGATATCCTCGACTACTGCACGGAATTTGCCGTCCATTGAGGAGTAGATTAAATCAGCACGGTCATCACGGACGATCGGGCGATTCGTAGGAATCACGATAACATTCATATTATAAATGTTGCGGAATTCCTCCTCTTCCGTTTTCGCCGTACCGGTCATACCGGCTAATTTTTCATACATACGGAAATAGTTCTGGAACGTAATCGTTGCCATCGTCATACTTTCGTTCTGAACCTCGAGACCTTCTTTTGCCTCAATCGCTTGGTGCAAGCCTTCACTGTAGCGGCGCCCCTTCATTAAACGACCGGTGAACTGGTCAACGATCACAATTTCACCCTCTTGAACGACATAGTCGACATCGAGGTGCATGCTGACATTGGCTTTTAATGCCTGGTTAATATGATGGTTTAAGGTAACATGCGACATGTCAAAAAGGTTATCAATCCCGAAAGCTTTTTCCGCCTTGCTGATCCCTTCTTCTGTCAGCATCACACCCTTTGTTTTTTCATCGTAGGTGTAATCTGTATCTTTTGAAAGCATACGAACAAAACCATTCGCCTGAATATAAAGGACAGCCGACTTTGCCGCTGAGCCTGAAATAATTAAAGGTGTACGGGCTTCGTCAATTAAAATCGAGTCAACTTCATCAATAACGCCAAAGAAAAGTGGGCGCTGAACTTTTTGTTCCTTATAGAGGACCATGTTATCACGCAAGTAATCGAAACCAAATTCGTTATTTGTTCCATAAGTAATATCAGCAGCATAAGCTGCCTGCTTTTCTTCTTTATCCATGCTATTTAAATTCAAACCGACTGTTAAGCCTAAGAATTGATACAACTGACCCATTTCTTCGGCGTCACGGCTTGCTAGGTATTCGTTCACCGTAACAACATGGACACCTTTGCCGGAAAGAGCATTCAAATAAACGGGCATGGTCGCAGTTAACGTTTTACCTTCACCCGTTTTCATTTCCGAGATGTTCCCTTCGTGGAGAGAAATCCCGCCCATTAACTGAACATGATACGGATACAAACCAAGCACACGGCGAGCGCCTTCACGGACAACGGCAAACGCTTCAACGAGTAGGTCATCGAGTGTTTCTCCGTTTTGATAGCGAGCCTTAAATTCTTCCGTTTTCTCACGCAGTTGGTCATCGGTCAGTCTTTCTGTTTCCGACGCCAATGCGTCAATCTTTGTGGCCAGCTTATCTAACCGCTTCAGCTCACGCTTGTTCAGATCAAACACTTTATTTAAAATCCCCATCATTTGATGAACGCTCCTTTATATATAGAGACTAATGCACTCTTTTTTAAAAAATCATAGTCAAAAATTTCGTTAAATACCCTTCCTATCTTACCATTTCATCCATACAGTGACAACAATGTAGCGGAGTGCAGGATTTGTACAATCTACTATTATATATCTGACCAAGTTAAATGCCGCAACTTGCTCAAATAGATGTTCGATTTTTTGTCAAATATGGCAGACCTATGACGTTGTCTTGATAATGAATCCCAACTAGAAGAACTTCCATTCGAATTCCAATAATTTTTGTATAAAGATAAACTAATATTGTATATAAATTCAACCTTATACAGATTAAACAACATATAAATAGTGTTAAGTGACTCCTAAGATAACAACGTTTTTAAGTTGTTTTAATGGGAAATGTCATACTAAATTCCTATGAAAAAATATTCACAAATTGTACATTGGATTATACTCTCACAATGTTAGATACTACCTTTAGAGAGGTTAATATGGAAAATATATAGAGAAACAATCCAAAATGGGAAGGGTGAGTTAAGTGGCCATTTGGGGGAAAAAAAATAAAGATAAAGATCCCGAAAGTAGAGAAGATAGAAAAAAAGTTGGCCTAATTCGCGGATTATGGCGAAAGTTTCGAGCGATTGACTGGAAGAACCCAGTCAACAGATGGAAATTGTTATTCGTTTCACTTGTTGGCTGTATCGTTGTATTTGGTGGAGGTTATGGAGTTCTGCAAGCAACTAACTCACCGACATTCTGTGCAAGCTGTCACGAAATGGCACCCGAATATTCAACATTTACTGCCAGTGCCCACAATCAGATTTCATGTGTACAGTGTCATATCAAACCTGGGTTCACTAATATGATTACCCATAAAATGAAATCGGTTAAAGAAGTATACTACCACGTGACAGGTGTTCCTGAACAGATCGTTCAGACGGAAGAAGAAGCCGTTTCAAACGAAAACTGTTTGCAGTGTCACTCGAAGAACCGACTCGTAACCGCATCCGGGGACTTAAAAGTAAATCACAAAGGACATATCGAACAAGATATTCCTTGTATCACCTGCCATGCCGGTGTCGTGCACGCGAAAATGGCATCTCGTGGGATCAACGTCGAAGAAGTTCGCGGCAAATGGACGGCAGAGAGTGCCGAGAAATTAATGGAAAAGAAATACCTAAGACCAAACATGGGAACATGTATTGATTGCCACGATAAAGTAAACAACGGCATAAAACCTTGGAAGGAAGCTGCTTACAGCGTTCCGCCAAATCCAGAAGAACTTGAGAAAAAAATGGAAGAAGGCAAGAAAGAAGGCTCTTCCGCAGCAACTACAGAAACTGCAGCTGTAGCAACAACTGAGGCAACACATGAAGGTGAAAAGACAGAAGCAGAAGCATTAGCGGAACATGATCAAAAAACACAAGATATCATCTTACAAGCAATTGGCAAACAGCAAAAAGACGTCAAGCTTTCCATGGCTTGTGAAACTTGTCATAAAAAAGTTAAAGTTCCGAAGAGTCATAAAGTACAAGGATGGAATGGAAATCACGGCGGCACAGCCATTCAAGAATTAGATAAATGCGTGAACTGTCACCAGGATTCAAAATGGTTCAGAGCAATACCAAAAGAAGATATTATTTCAATCCTTAAGATGAAAGAAACCAAAACAAAATATGTACCGAACATTACAGTCGTAAAAGACCAATCACGAATCAATAAATTCTGTAGCGCCTGTCACGGCAACCGTCCACCAGGACACGTCGACAGTGACAAATGGTTAACAGCTCACGCGTCGAAAGCGAAAACTGATACTCAAAAATCAGAATGCTTCGTTTGTCATGACCGTACAAAGCCAATACCAGGCTCAGCACAAGTAAAAGCACCAACAGATGTTTATTGCCAATACTGTCACAGAACAGGATTTAAATCTGACAAGAAGAAATAACAGATACTTGTTCAGGAGGGTCGCTTTATGGAAGAAGAACAAGAAACGCGGTCGGCCCCTCCCCGTTTTCGCTATAAGTTAATCAAATATGTAACTCTAACTGTGTTGTTTCTAGCTATCTTCTTTGGCCTCAGCTTCGTAGGGCTAGAAACAACATCCAGCTCAGAATTTTGCGCATCCTGTCATGAAATGAAACCGGAGGTATACACATGGAAAGCCTCCACACACAGTGAAGTAGATTGTACCAGCTGTCATACCGACCCGGTGTTAAAGGATTTAGCAAAAAATAAAGCTCAAGGGGTAGTTGAGCAATTAAGGAACCATTCAACGAGCACATCTGCTGCACCAATTCGAATGCCTGGTGAAATTAAAGATAGTGCATGTGAATCATGTCATGATGTGTTAAAACGTGAAGTTACACCATCAGGGGACCTAATCATTCCACATGATAAACATAAAACTGAAGGTGTTGAATGTATCCAGTGCCATAGTGGTGTAGCTCATGGTAAAGTCGCCGATCGTAAAATGACTTTTACAACAGACCTTGACAAATGGGACAATAAGGTTGGAAAAGCAGCGATGGCGGATACGAAATTCATTCGCCCAGATATGGATACTTGTATTGAATGTCATAAAGCACGAAAAGTTACAACTAAATGTTCTGCTTGTCACACAACAGGAATGATTCCGAAAACTCATAAAAAAGCAGACTTTGCAACAAAGAACCACGGGAAACTTGCAGCAAAGAATTTGCAAAAGTGCAATCAGTGTCATAAGGATATGTCGACCGAACCTGTTGAAGGTTACGACCAAGTATCTACTTTAACTAGCTATCTTAAAAAAGACACAGAGTATGTACAAAAGAAAAAAAATCATTATGATTATGCGAAAGATAATACCTTTTGCAAGGATTGCCATAGTAAACGTCCAGCTAGCCACAGTAATCGTTGGATGATGGAACATGGTAATCAGGCATCAAAGGATAAACAGCAATGTTTAGCCTGCCATAACTACCAAGCAGCTGGTGGGGTTAAAACCACAATGGTTGCCTGCTCATCCTGTCATCCTGCAATGCATAAGGGATTCGACAAAGAAAGGCATCCTGTAACACTTTCTGAAAATCAAAAAGTAACTGATTTTTGTTATACCTGTCACGTAAAAAGGACATGCTCAGCCTGCCATTTAAAATAAGAAGTTTGTATTTGCTAGATTAGGAGGGTTCGTATGGAAGCTCAAGAACAACCGCTCAACAAAGAACAAGAAACACGATCAAAACAAGAACCTGAAAAAAAGAAGAAGAAATCTAATGGTACGAAAAATGAGAAATTCAAATGGTGGCAATCGCTTCTGATATTGCTTCTTACTTTAGTTGTTTCAGTTGGTGCGTGTTATTATGTCAGCCAAAAATATTTTTGGTCTAAGTACGATAATAGTCGTTTAGCTGAGCAATTAGATTCAGCAAAAGCTGTTGCTGATGCAAAGCCTAATGATCCAAAGTCCCATGTTGATCTTGGTTACGCCTACTTCTTAAACGGGGATAATGAAGAAGCTATTGATCAATATAAAATGGCACTTGATTTAGATAAAAATTATTTCACCGCTTACTTTAACTTAGGTCTTGTTTACAATAAGGAAAATCGCCTTAATGATTCAGTAAAAATGGCTCAAAAAGCAACTGAAATCTCACCAAAAGATTACAAAGGTTTTCTTTTGAAGGGAATGTCTTATAGAAAACTTAAAATGTATAAAGAAGCTATTGAAGCTCTTAACGAGGCAAATAAATTAATGCCAGCAAATACTGATATTATTTATGAAGTTGGTAGAGTCGCAGAAGATCAAGGTGACAAGAAGAATGCTGAACAAATCTACAAGGACGCACTTAGCTACGACCCTCTGTATAAACCAGCATTAGAAGGACTTGAAAGAGTCGCTAAAAAATAGCTATAGGGGTTGAAAAACAATGAAGAAAAAGACCGTCTATAAGTGGATGAGCGGGATAGTTGTTCTTACAATTGCTGCATTTGCTGCCATTTACTTTCTGAATATGCAATCTGTTGTGAAAAAAGCACCTAATTTGGTAAACCCTGATGCTCCGCCTACCTTTAGCCAACTAATCTATGGTGACTTTGATAATTCATTGGATAAACCAATGGATATCGCAAAAATTGGCGAGTTTTTATATGTCTCTGACACCAATAACAAGCGGGTTCAAGTATTTGATACAGCTGGAACACCAATATTTAGGTTTGGTAAAGAGGGCGAAGGAAAAGGTCAATTTAAATTTCCTTATGGGATTGCCGGGGATAAAGAAGGAAATGTTTATGTAGCCGATTTATATAATGGAAAAATCTCTATACATGATCCAAAAGGGAAATTTATAAAATACTTTGATGACAAAAAGAAATTAATAAAAACACCTGCAGGAATTCGTATCTTTGACGAAAAATTATATGTGACGGATGTTCAACAAAACAAAGTTTATGTCTTTAAACTTTCTGGCGAAAAGGTGCTAGAAATTAGCACTGGTGCTAATAAGGATGATAAATTTAAAGCCCCAAATGCGATTGCTTTAGATAAAAAAACAGGTGAACTTTTTGTCTCAGATTCTGGAAATCAAAGAATTCTAGCCTTCGACCAAAAAGGAAAATACCTTCGTACAATTAACGGCTCAAAGGATGGTAAAGGCTCGTCAGTTTTCGTTAACCCACGTGGAATAGGCGTTGACTCACGCGGTATTCTATATGTCGTAAACAACTTATCTCACACGATTTATGGATTTAATGAAAAAGGTGAACAAGTCTTTACCTTTGGTTCAATGGGGGACCAAAACGAACAATTCTATCTTCCAAATGGCTTATATGTTGATGATAACGACCGGGTATATATTACCGACACCTTGAATCAACGGGTTGCACTTTACTATTAAAAAACTACCGATCTATTTAAGGAGGTGATGCCTCAAATTAGGGTCAATGTTTTAATATCATAGTTTAGATTAAAAAAGAGAGAAAAAAAGAGAGAATTATGGGAGGTTTTTGGAATGAGTAAGATTAAAGTAAGCTTTTCATTCTTGCTAACATTAATGTTAGTAGCAATGTTTAGCATCGTGGCTTCTGCTGCAGGTAGTAACCCTGTTGCAACACCACCAGGGGATCCTGCTGATGTTCAAGCAGGTGTAGTTACAACTGATGGTGCAAATGATAACAGCTATGATGGAACTGTTAAAAGCAACGCCAACAAAACTGGTACTGGTGTAGGTACTAATGATGGTTCAACTTTCAACCAAGTTATCAAATCTGATAACAACATGGTTAAAGCAGACGGATCACACGGAACACAACGTACACACGGATCTTACATGAACAACACTAACTCTTGTGCTAGCTGTCACCAAACGCATACTGGTGCATCTAAGAACTTATTGTTCAAAGATGGCGAATATGCAACTTGTACAGCATGTCATGATGGTACATTAGGCTTCTACAACGTATTTACTGGTTCTGATTCTGCTGGTACATTCGGCGGAACACATGACGGTAACATGTCAGTCCACTTAGCTAACGGAACAGTTGAATTAAAAGCTGCTCCTGGTGGAAAAACGAACGGTACAGATAACTGGACTGCAGAATTCACTTGCGCAAGCTGTCACGCACCGCATGGATCTTACTCTGATCGTTTATTAAGTCCAGATCCAAACGGTATGGGTAACCTAACACTCGATCAAGGTGGTAAAAAAGTAACTAACGTTCCTGTTGTCTCTAACCAAGATGTTAACACAATAAATGCAGCTGGAAACTTTTCGTTTAATGATGCAGGTGGTAACCCTATAACAAGTAACTATGTAGTAAACAGAATTACATTAGATGCAACTAATATTAATTCTAATCCTGACTATACTGCAAAGGGATTAGTTGCTGGAGACATTGTTCTTCAATTAATGAAATGGAATCCAGATAAAAAAGCGGCTGATAAAGTAACACCAACTCCAATGTATGAAATCGATACAGCTCCATGGTTACATGGATATGAGTTTGATGCAAGTCATACAAATAAGATTTACTGGACTACTTTACAAAATGCTGATGGATCTAAAAAGTTCGACACCGACCAACTTAAAAAAGGTGAAGTTTTAGGTAATGGTTTCGCAGCTGTTAAATCTACTTCATCATTAGTAGCAACTGTAAATGCATTAACTAAAGCTGATATTGCTCGTGGTTATGTTGTTAAGTTAGACGTTTCAGCTTTTGATGCTAATAACGTAGCAACAACTACTGTATCTTCTCTATGGGCAAGCAAAAAAGCTGACGGTACTAATAACCCAGGATATGTTTCGGGCCGTGGTGCTGCAATGTCTGCTTTCTGTTCGGCTTGTCATACTGACTATTTAGCAACATCTTCTAAACAAACAGCAACAAATCAGGGTGAAGGTACATTTGACCATGCATACCGTCACACTACAACATCTGATAGCTACACTTGCGTACGCTGTCACTATGCACACGGTACTGACGTAACAGTCATGAGAGACGCTCGTGGTAAAAAATTATCTGAGATCATTGCTGACCCTAATTACTTCTCAACTGTAACTGATTCAACTGCACGTGCAACATTAGCAAATGATTACATGATAGATAAAAACCCATCTTCTGCTTTAAAACGTTACACTAACATGGCTGTATGTTGGGGCTGTCATACGTCTTCACACTCTGAAGGCACAAGAAACACTGACACATTCCAATACAATCCAACTGCAAATGAAAGTAACGATCGTAACGGAATCGAGTTCGATTATTAAAAAAAGCCATCAAATAGCCCTACTATTTGATAGCCCTGAATGGAATATTTAAGTTTTAAAAAGGCAGCTCACTTCGGTGGGCTGTTTTCTTATTTTTATTTAAGCATATGTTCACAAAATCGTCAATAATCAACTTCACAATTTAGACAATAATTCTTCACAGGATTGTTATCCACTTACATTAACAATAAAAGTATAATAATAATGTAGATTAATATAATAAAAATACATTTATATATTAATAACCTTGCAAACAAATAAACTCATTACCATTGAACCTTAAGCATCAGAACACACATGACGAAGCAAAAAGGAAATGACCATTTATGAAAGCACAAATCAAATTCAAAAAATTAAATATCATGATAGTATTACTATTTATTGCTGTATCCATTATTCTTCCCTCTCAAGCAATAGCAGAAGATCCTGCAACAGCTGTAGACCCAGTTTCAACTACTGATCCTGCACCAGCTGAAGTCCTAGCTCCTACTGAAAATCCGTCACCAGCTACAGACCCAATACCAACTGAAGGAGCTGCAGTTGAAGCTCCTGTCGTTTCAGCCGATTCCCTAGTAACTGAACCAGCTCCAGATACTATTCGTCCCTCTATTACGGTGAATAGTATTTCTTTGCAAAGTGACGGAGTGGTAGTAAAGGGATTTGTTTCAGATAATCAGGCGGTAGATCAACCAATAGTAATGAAAGTAATTTATCCAGATGCAACAGAGGAAGTATTGACTCCTATCTCTGGTTCCTGGTCATTTAAAACAGACGTTTCAACAAAACTTAATAAATTAAAAATCCAAGCCACTGATGCTTCAAATAATACAACTGAAATTCCTGCTCAACGTCCTTATATTAAATCCATCACGATGAGTGTTTTTAAATATAAGGAGAAAGTATATAAAGAAGATGGGTCCTATCAAGATGAAGATGTTACCGCCGATATTGATATTTTGAAGCATGAAGGTATAACTAGAGCGACTTTAAATCAAACAATTAAGATTGAACTTAGTGATCTACTTTCACACAGTATAGTTAACCCATTTATTGTTTATGACAAACAACAACAACCAGTTCCGATTGCTAACATTAAGTTTGATTCTCCCAATAATATAATTGAACTAACATTAAATGACCTTAATCAGGGCGAAACATACTGGTTAAAGTTTAATACTAGCTTAATTTCAACTGGCCAGCCAAATGAATCAACACTCTTAGATGATGGTGGGCTTAACTTCTATCCAGTTATTAAAAAATTTACAACTGTAAGTAATGCTGTTAAATCCTATTCTATTAATGGCTATAAGATGGTGGAAATGGATAATTTAGAAAAGCAGCCACATGGGTATTACAATAATAGTGTAAATAACTGTACAATTTGTCATAATACCCATGTTGGTTCAAATAGTAGCCTTGAAGGTAAGAATTTAGCGGAAAATTACTGCATGGCTTGTCATGATGGAACAGCGGCCCCTAAAATGGAAAATGCGGATTCAGGTATTAAATCAAAGCATGAAACCCAAGCCATTACCGAACATCAAACAAAATCTGGTTCATGTACAGCTTGTCATAATCCACATCTTACGTGGAGTGAAGATAATCAAAACTTATTAAAGGATCATTATGTTTACGAACATCCATCTAGTGATGAGTGGGAAGGGAAGCCAGTTGGAGAGATTGACAGTAGTATTCAGCTATGTGAATCATGCCATGGCAGGTATACGTATTCCTATAAACAAAGAGCAGAAGAAGCTGGTGCCTACAAGGTTCTTCATTATCAAAAAGAAAGTAGTGCTATTGGGCAAATTACGACTACAGATCAAGTGAAAGATGGTATAACAACTAAAATTTCTCATGTGGAAGATTATAATTTATGTTTTAACTGTCATAATAGCGAGAAACAAGAACAAACCAATAATAAAACAAAAGATATATTAAGCTATTATACCAATAGTGACTCGAAGCATATTATTAGTGCAATTAATGGTAATTCTCTAAATGGGCAAATACCTTGTGCGGAATGTCATGAAACACATGGGGCAAAAAACATATTCTTATTAAAGGATAAACTAGGTCATGAAAACCAGCAGGACTTTTCTTTATCTAAAGTAGAGGACTGGACCGACATAAAGAAGAGGGATTTCTGCTTAACCTGCCACAACGGAAAAACATCGATTTATGGTGTAACTGGAAAAGCAATTTATGATGAAAATGGTGTCTCATTAAATACTACGAATGAAAATGCTAAATCTGGCCATGCTAGGGACAGTGCAGAGGTTTGCTCAGCTTGTCATAGTAATAATAACTCATTTATTGAGGCCGTGCACGGCCCTGTAACTATTACTAGTCCATAAAGAACTCGAGAAGCTGTATTCTAAATTCAGACAGACGATAAAATTCGAAAAAAACGGATTTATCGTCTGTCTTTTTTCTGACTTAGCTATTACGAAAGAAAACGTTTTATTTTTAAAGCACTAAAAAGGTGTCCCAAAGCTTTTGGGACACCTCCTTAATCTAACTAACATTTTAGGATAAATTATTATCTGTCTATTTACATTTTTTAATGGACATCAATGTCTCCTTGGACATTTGTAACTGTCCCATCTAAAGCAGTATCAGGTTGGCCAGGTAGATTATCATAAATGATGGCCCCTGATGATTTGTTCCAAATTTTTATTCTAATTTTGTCGGTTGATCCACCGTCAATTGCTGTCACAAGGAAACCATAACCTGATTGATTGTCCCATTTTCCGCTGCCTTTATACTCTGCTTTATTGTCGGAAATTGCCATCCAATCTAGGGATGTGCTTGTAAAATTCTTGTTAATAATAGAAAATTGAAAGTTTGTATTACCTGTAGGAGTTGTTGAGTTTTTGTTTTGGTACCATGAATTAATTGTAAATGTAACATTTCCATTATAATTGAGATCTGCAGTATAGCTGCCCTGAGGTGAATAGAAAGATCCGTTACCAGTGACATACCCACCCTGCGGGTCATATACCACAATGTATTGTGAAGTGGATTGGGCTGCCCCGCCATTTTGGTCAGTAACTGTTACCTTAATAGTATACAAACCAGGCTCACTATAGGCATGATTTTTACTCACAGTTCCTGTACCATTTATTTCATTGACAGTTCCAGTGGAAGTTTGACCGTCTCCCCAATCAATCAATGCTGTATGTGTATCATCTTTTTGAACATCGTTGAAAGCTGCACTAATATTTAGGTTGGTGTTTATTTTCACTGGACTGTTGGGAACTGTAATGGACTGAATGATAGGGTTGTCGTTGATATATATATTTGATACAGTTGCCTCGACAGATCCCTTGTTACCAGCAATATCCTCAAATTGGAAGATGAATGTTCCATTTTTTGTAAAGGTATAGGAGGTAGAACCCGAATTGTTTAAGACAGTTACTTGTTCACTAGGATTTATAGAAACGGTAACCTCTTGAGTTGTCGGGTCAGTTGAGCTGTAGGTAACCGTTGCTGTTGGATTTACTTTATCAATATTGGTAACTGTAGCGATTGCACTCCCAGTATTCCCTGCAGAATCCACAAATTCAAAGGTATAGGTTCCATTTTCATCAAAAGTATAGTTCAAAGAGCCTTCATTGTTAGTTACATTAATAGCTTCACTTGGATTGATAGCGGCAATTACCTTTCCATTAATTGGATTAGTTGTACTGTAGCTAATGGATGCAGTTGGAGCAATTTTATCGATATTGGTAACATTTGCTTCTACAGTACCAGGATTTCCTGCAGCATCGATAAATTTGAAAGTAAAGGAACCATTTTCATTAAATGTATAGTTCAAAGAGCCGCCGTTGTTTGTTACAGTAATATGTTCATTTGGAACAATAGTAGCAATGACATCGCCATTAGTCGGGTCTGATTTACTGTAGGTAACAGTTGCAGTCGGAACCTCTTTGTCGATATTCATTACCTCAGCGGTTGTGCTTCCCTTATTCCCCGCGGAATCTTTAAATTCAAATGTAAAGCTTCCATTTTTCGCAAACGTATAATCCAAATTTCCACTGTTGTTTGTAACGGTAATAGCTTCACTTGGATGAAGAGTAGCAACTACGTCACCATTAGTAGGGTCGGTTGTACTGTAACTTATTGTTGCAGTAGGATTGTTTGTATCAATATTGTCTATCGTTGCTTCTGCTGTACCAGGATTTCCAGCAGCATCGATAAATTTGAAAGTAAAGCTTCCATTTTCACTAAACGTATAATTCAAAGAGCCGCCGTTGTTTGTCATGGTAATCGGTTCATTTGGATCAATTGTAGCAATAACATTACCATTGGTCGGGCTAGTTGTACTGTAATTTACAGTTGTAGTTGGAGCCACTTTATCGATATTTGTTACCGTAGCTTTGACAATTCCTTGATTTCCCGCAGCATCTTTAAATTCGAATGTAAAAGTACCGTTTTCAGAGAAAGTGTACTTTAAAGAGCCTTCATTATTTATGACGGTGACTGGTTCATTTGGTACTAAGGTAGCCACAACATCTTGGTTAGTTGGGTTAACCGAACTGTATTGAATGCTCGCTGTTGGTGGTGTGGTATCCAATAAACTTAGCCCTGGAGGGACATTAATCTGACCATTTGCATTGTTCCCCCAAGCAACGACAGTCCCGTCCGATTTTAATGCTAATGAATGATACCCCCCAGTAACAATTGCCGTCACGTCCTTCAAACCTACTGGAAGCCTAGTTTGCCCTTGGTAATTGTTTCCCCAGGCAACGACAGACCCGTCCGATTTCAATGCAAGTGAATGGTATAGACCTCCATCAATTGCAATTACATCTTTCAAACCGGCGGGGATATTAGTCTGCCCATCGTAGTTAGTTCCCCACGCAACGACAGTCCCGTCTAATTTTAAAGCCATTGAATGATAACCGCCTGCCGAGATGGCCACTACGTTATTCAATCCTGCAGGAACCTTCACTTGACCATTCGAGTTGTTGCCCCAAGCAACGACAGTCCCGTCCGATTTTAAAGCCAATGAATGATAAACACCTGCCGAAATCGCCACTACGTTATTCAAACCCGCAGGGATACTATTCTGTTTATAGGAGTTATCTCCCCATGCCACAATCGTTCCGTCCGATTTTAAAGCCAATGAATGATAACCGCCTGCAACGATTGCCACCACGCTATTCAAACCTCTCGGAACGTATGTTTGCCCATACCAGTTATCCCCCCAAGCAACAACAGTCCCGTCCTTTTTTAGAGCCAATGAATGGTATGCACCTGCCGCGACAGCCACTACATCTTTTAAACCTGTTGGGACATCCGTTTGTCCATACCAGTTGTTCCCCCAGGCAACAACAGTTCCGTCTAATTTTAAAGCAAGTGAATGATTTAAACCTGTTGCAATCATTTTTCCATACTTTTGAGAAGTTTCCACGTTATATCCTGATGCATTAACCGGACTAATAGTAGAAACAAAACTCATTAACAATAATAGTATAGCCAGCATGATAATTCGGACCCTATGAAACAAGCGATGCTTTCTAATCCAACCCCTCCTAGAAATTTTCATTTCCGTTCACTCCCTTCATAAAAATGATTGTTCTTATGTAGGAATATTTTGTTACTTATAAAGAATATATAATATTTTTAATTTTTTGTAAATTGACAAGCAATATAATTACAATAATTTACAATTTAAAACCTTCATGGTATATTGTTCTTATAAGAGAACAACTAAAACGGAGGGATTATATGAAAGATGTTATTTGCTTATAAAATGTAGAAATTAGAAAGAGAGGGACAAGTAATGTCTCATAATATGGGAAGTTTTAAATTGAGACGCAAATACTTTTTAATTGTTTTCCTACTTAGTACTATAGCTTTAATACTGATTACCTTCTATGTATCAGCAGTTGACACATACTTTTCCAACCACTATCCCGCAAAAAACTCCACGATTACACTTTCTAACCCAAAAATATCTGCGTATGTGAAAAGTTTATCTGAATTGGACAGTACAACAGTTAAACTGAAGTTAAACGGAACTGAAGTATCACCCATTTTTCTGTATAAAGGTAAATGGGTAACGGACTACTATGGAAATCGATCGTACGTTATCTCGGACAGAAGAGAAGGAACGATTAGCTATGATACTGCAAATCTTAAAGATGGCATCAATACGGTTGACGTTAGTATTTATGATAAAGCCAGCCCACCGAACCTACTAAGCGATTCTTGGTCATTTACAGTTGCTGAGCCTCCAAAGTTTGAAACAATCAGTCCTGCTGACAAGAGTGAACAAGTAACGCTAAACCAACTATCCGCCTTCGTGAGTGACAATAATGCAGTAAATTGGGATACGGTGAAACTTAAATTAAATAATGCTTATGTTGATTCTGGGAAATTGAATGTCAATCGAGATACGCGCATGGTCACCTACAATTACAATTTTCCATCCAACACTTATACTGCTGTCCTTGAAGCAAAGGATTCGAATGGAATTTTAGGTACACGGACTTGGACTTTTACCGTTGACTCATCTGCACCAGACCTAGTCGGCCTTTATGATTTCAAGGATGGTTCTGTCATTACAGACGGGATTTTAAAATTTAGGGGAGAACTTAAGGATTTGGTAGACATAAAGAACAATGTAACCCTTTCTTTAGATGGAACCCCGTTAAACATTAATTTTAGATATAAAGGGACTATAGACTATTATGGGAACTATGTCATTACCTCTTATAAACAAGCCTATATCAATTTTGAAGGAACAGTTCCTAATGGCAATCACATGCTCACATTGTATACGGAAGATAAACTAGGAAATAAAATTACTAGATCTTGGAGTTTTACAATGTCTGCCAAGCCAGTCATTTCAAATGAAACTCCCATAAAATACGGTGTCGACAATCTAAAACCAACGATTTCAGCTGTTGTTAAATCTCCAAATGGTTCGGTAAAAGCTGATTCCATTACATTAGAACTGGATGGAAAGGCAGCAGACTTCAAATTTGATGGAGGCACAGGGGAAGTTACCTATACACCATCAGAAACTCTGAAAAATGAAAGCTATCATACCGTTAAACTAACAGTTTCTGATTTAACGGGACTTTCGGTAAGCCGGGAATGGAAATTTTATACGAATGACTATCCAGACATGAAGGACTCCGGTGCCTCAAACTGTACAACCTGCCATCCAGTAAGTAGCTTTGCCGGTTCCAATGGTGTATTAGAAGATATGCATAGTAAAAAGTTAAGTTTTGGAGGCACACATTCTAAAAATCGTTGTGAAAACTGCCATAACTATATTACAGTCCCGGCTGGATGCAGCCAATGTCATGGTGATCCAAATGCAGATTGGGTTGGTTATGCTCCACACGGTTCAACACCAACTATCCATTATCAGCCTAAAAACATGGATCCCTATTTCCCTATACGGATAACAGAAAACCGTGAGCAATATGATTGCATCGTTTGCCACCAGCCTGGTTCACAAGTAAAAGGGTATGAAGGATATTTAAGCACGCCAACCAGAATCCTCAACAATCACGATATCCCTGAACTCCATAAAACTAGTGACGAATCATGCACCAAATGTCATGCCCAGTCATTGACACATGAACATGCTAGGGATGAACGAACAGATAAAGATGGTAATCCGATTACCTGCAACACCTGCCACCAAAGCACGGATACCAAAGTAATTCAAGCGATTAAGGATAAAAATCTATCCTGTTCCGCTTGCCATGGTGAAGCTTCCCATGATGAACTCCACGTTAACACGGAAATGTCTGATAACTGCACTGGATGTCATAGTAATACATTAACAACCGAGCATAAAAATAGAGATATCAAATGTGCTGGGTGTCATGATAGCCAGGATCCGATTGTTGTTAAAGCGATTGCGAATAAGGACAAAACTTGCCAAGCTTGTCACACCAAACCAATTCATGAAGCTCAGCACGCTGAGTGTAAGAACTGTCATAAAAGTAATAGTGTACCTACATCGTAGACCTGATGTTAATAAATAAGCTTTGGCCTCCCATTTAACATAGATATGTTAACCCTAACCCTCCATTTAATTAAAGATGGAGGGCTTTTTTATACAGTAAATTCACAATTTGTTAAATAATTTGTCGATTTCTGTTATATAAACCAATTTTCAGTATGAGTATAATAGTAAATTTTTACTAAACAATGAAAGGAATTTCCCAACATTCAGCTATCCTATTCTCCTATTAAACTATGACAATTAGAGGAATAATAAATGCAAAAACAAATGAAACGTATTTTTTTAACATATATCATCATTCAGCTTCTGGTAGCCATGGTTCATCCCTCCAGTTCTTATGCTGCGAATCCTAACGTATATCCGACTGTTGTTGTACAGGGGAACAATGTCACGGTTTCCGGAACGGTCGAATGTGATAAAAATTATTTTGTTGCTTCTATGGAAATGGTTGATGGAAACCAGATTTCAAAACCCATTCAGCTGAATTCAGCCACAACATGGTCCTATTCTTTCCCGAATGGTTTCAGTGACGGGAAATATAATTATACGATTAAAGCCATTGCTATTCACAAAAATGATAGGACTTCAAGTACTTCTTCAACACCCATCACCTTTACCGTCGACACCACCGGCCCAACGCTCTCGATAATAACCACATCGGTTCAAAAGAATAACGTGACGATTTCAGGTTCCGTTAGTGATGCGGTGACACAAAATAACCAAATTACCTTGGAATTATTGGAATCCAATTTAAGCCCTGTTGCCGGTGTTCCTTCCACGGTCCCCGATGCACAAGGGAATTGGTCTTTTTCTTTTCAAAAAACCGATGGAATCTATAATTTGAAAATTAAAGCAACCGATGATGCGCAGACTAAACATTCTTCCTTTAAGGATGTAAGCTTTACAGTGGACTCGACAGGACCTACGATTTCTATCTCAAGCACAGCACGACAAAACAATAACGTGGTCATTTCTGGAACAGTCTCTGATATCGTGACAGCCAGTAATTTGATCCAAATGGGATTATATGATTCTAATCTAAATCGGGTACCCGATGCTATCCTAACTGGACCGAATGCGCAAGGATATTGGTCCTATTCTTTGACAAGAACGGATGGAACCTATAATTATAAAATAAGAGCGCTGGATTTACTCAATAATTCTACCTACAAAGACTACAGTTTCACTGTGGACACAGCTGGGCCAAAGATTACTACGAATAGTCCTGTTTTCCAAACCGACAAAAAGATTACTCTTTCCGGGACCGTATCAGATGCCACTACTCCAGCCAATCAAATCCCAATGCAGTTGTTGGATGCGAATGCTATACCGATCACGATCACCAATGCCATTTATTCAGCCCCAACTGCAACAAGTAATCAATGGTCTTATACCCTTCCTGGTGAATTTACGGAGGGAACCTACACTTATCAGGTGAAGGCAACTAATTCATCTAATTTTACTACTATTACTAATTATAGTGTTACGGTAGACAATACCCGGCCAAAGGTATCCTCGATAAAAGTCAAAGTATCGGACAAAGTTAATGCTAATGGGAAAACAGATATAGATTTGCTTCCAAATGATGTGACTGGTTATGTTAAAACCAATACCCCGATAACTTTTACCATTACAGATGACAAAATGGTCGCAGCGGACAAAGTACAGAATGCACTGATTGTTTTTTCCAGTAAAGGCGTTAACGTTGCGGGGACCATCAAGGCTACTAAAAAAAGTGATAAAAATTTGGAAGTGGTTTTTACACCTGCTACCCCGCTTGCCGCAAGTACAACCTATTATATTATGATCAATCCTCTGCTCGTTGATGTGGTCCCTGGCTCAGCGACCACTACCGATGCAGCTGGAAATCCTGTTTATCCGTTGATTCGAAAGTTTGCAACGGAACGGGGGAGCGTTTTAAAGCTAGCAAGAATGCTGGCTTTGGTCGCAACCAATCCAAATGCAAATGATCCGCACGGCAATTATGAGATGAATACGAATACCTGTGCAACCTGCCACAGTACTCATAATGCTAGTGGGGCAAAGCTGGAACAATACAATACGAACTATTCTAGCTATAACTATTGCATGGCCTGTCATGATGGTACGGGAGCAGCCGCCCCTTTAAATATGCATCAGAATGGTCATTTTTCAGAGTATGGAAAAGACGGGGTTCAAAGCAGTGCCGGGGAATGTGCTTCCTGTCATAATCCGCATTTGGCTTGGAATGAAGAAAATCCAAACCTGATAAAGGATCACTATGTGGTTGATAACCATCCGGCCGTTGAAGGGGTTCCTGCGGATATGTTTGACAGCGAAAAGCAACTTTGCGAGACCTGTCATGATACGGAAACCAATCAGGTAAAGAACTACGGTTCACAAAACAATATTGTGGTGACCAATAAAATCTTTGATTACCGTAAATCAACGGCAACGGGTGTCCCAGATGATTATGCCTTATGCTTGCGCTGCCATGACGGCACGAGGAAGTGGAAGGACTCTAATGGTGTGGAACAAGTAATTTCCAACATTCAACAATTCTTTGATACGAAGATAGATGAAAAAATGGATTTGACAAACAGCAATTTATCTCAGCACAGGATTACAGCTATTAGTGATGGCCAGCTTGTAAAGAGCAGCGGTACCGCAGCCAATGACGGTCACATCCCATGTAGTGAATGTCATGATACCCATGGTTCTACAAATATCAAATTGCTAAGTAATACATTGGGATTGGAGGACAGACGTTTATTTTCCTCAGGTTCAGGTGACTGGGATGCAGCGAAGGAGCGTGTTTTCTGTTCTACCTGCCATAACGGTTCAACGGCCATTTACGGTGTGACCGGAAAAGCACTCGATACTGCTAAATCAGCCGGTCATACCAGTACAGATCCACGAGCATGCTCGACCTGCCACGGGACGGGAAATACTGCAGAAGAAAAAGCCTTGAGTGCCGCACATGCACCAATGCAGGGTACACCTTAGAATAATAGAAAGTAAAAACGAGAGGGGATGCGCCCTCTCGTTTTTACTTTTACTTTTCACTCATTATTTTTCTAATTGAATCAATCTGTTTCAACTTTTCATCCTCATTATCGAGAAGCACACTGCCGTATTTCGGCATCATCTCAAAATAACCCTTGTTAGTTTTGGTGAGGAAAAATAAATACATTTGATCCTTTTTCAGCAAAGGAGACTTTTCGTAAGAAACGAGATACAATTTCCCCTTCTCCTTATAATATCCTCCCACTTGATTCACTGTAATGTCCCCAAGTAAGGCACCTTTTATATTCTGTGTAATCCGTACTAAGAATTGGGTATTTGGATTTCCTTTATGTTCTTCATTCCCGACTTCCCGAATGACTTCGCCAATAAAAATATGATCAACCGCCTGTACTAATTTTTGTTTATCTTGAAAATCATCCTTAAATGAATAGTTTTTATTAACGATAATCGCTGAATCCTTTGAATCTAATAGGGTTGTGTAATACTTAGTGAAGAAAATCCCTACCCCGACCAGTATTAAGACCATGATAATAGCCCATTTTTTCATTAGACAGTCATCCCTTCAAATAGAATACCTGTTTCCTATTATATCTTGAGGGCAATTAGTAATTTCTTAGGTCCTGTGAATCTTTAAGGAACAATATGTTATGAGGATAGGGACGTGAAAAAGGCCACCGGTAACTCCAAAACAGTTACCGGTGGCACCAGATTTATTTACCTTTCAACCACTCTTTTAACCCATCGATCCTTTTCCACAAATGCAAATGCATGTCTGCGTAAACAATCGCTTCATTTTCATCGCCAAAGCCGTAATAGTCTGGTGGATAGGCGGGCAGGCGTTTTTTGCCTGTTAAGTAGTTAATTACATACTTATTTAATTTTTTTGCTTCCTTTAGCAGTTTGGTTGCCTTTGCTGTGAAACCTCTTTGAAGGATCTCAAGCAACAGCTGATTGTATGAAGCTTGAGCTGACTCCTCTTCATATTGCTGGAGCAAGTCTTCAGCTTTCTTGTAGTCCCCTGCATCGATGTAGGCCACAAACAACGAGTAACGAACACCTTGGTTATCCATTGGATTTAGTTCCAGCAATTCTTCATATTGACGGATGGCTTCTGTTTTTTTCCCAATCAGAGATAAGGCCTCAGCATAATGAAGTTTCGCCCGCATGAACGGTCTAGTTTCAGTTAATCCCCAGAAGTAGCCTTTGTTTTCCTCGAAAAATGCTTTCCCAAGTTCACGTTTCCCCGCCTGTATGCCTTTTTCGTAGAGAAGGATGGCTTCCTCAAGGCTTTTTGTTTTTTCAGCAAGGATGACATAGGCATCCGAACAATTAGGATTCAACTTGACGGCTTCTTCTGCTAGCTTATATCGCTGCTGACCGTCCGATTGATAGGCATCATAGATCAAATTTCTAGCACGCTCTTCATCACGTCTTGATACTTTCCGAACAGGGCTCTTTGCTTTTTTAGTGGGCGTTTCAACAACTGTAAGTGTTTGTACGTTTGAATCCTGCATGCCTTCAGGTTTCCCAGTCTCTACAGCGACGAGACCACCTTTTCTAGGAAACTCAATAACAGGGGCCATTTCAGAAGGCGGCGAGATCGGTGCTTCATCAAACCCATAGACCATTCCAATCAACTCAGCAATTTCCTGATGTAATACTGTTTCCAACTCCGTAAATATCGAGGAAACGGAACCTGTTGAAACTCCGTACTGCTTGGCGAGCTCCTTTTGCGTATACGTTTTTTCTAACGGTGCAATCGTTGACACTAAATAATGGAGGGCAGCCACATAAAGTTTTGGATTTTGGATTCGTTTTTGCTTTTTCTGGCAAAAACTCAGCCAGAGTATTACACCTGTATCGACGATGGGTGCTGGAACATCCATTGCTTCCATGGAATTCCTAAAGGTATTGGCCACTTCTTTATAGATAGGAGCTGGCCAATCCATCTCATCGATATCCAACAAATTGCCGACCATCGGAAGTTCACTCAACACCTCCAGGAAGAAGTCTGTCAAATATTCCTGCGCTGAGTCGTATTCTGCCTCTAAACTGCTTGCCTCAATATAGGTAAAGGCATCCTCTGGTTTTAGGTCAGGTAAGTCAAATGGTGAGGGGAAGAAGACATAATTTTGCTCATATGGAACTAAGATTCCCACGAAGAAGGAACCGGCTTCTACAGTAATGGGGACATTTGCAATGATTGCATCCAATTCTTCAGAGGTAAACCCATCCGAAACGGTAACTTTATTGTTATCAACGGCAAGGACTTTTCCCGCAATTGTTCGTGCTTCCGTCCATGTTTGTAAAACTTTTCTTAGTTTAGGTCGTTTAATTTTCCCTGTTTCCGCAGCAATAAACTTTTCGATAATCGTTTCCCCATCATCTAAACCTTCGAAAAGAATAAACCAAATCGCATGAATAAATTCATAAAATTCCCGTTCTTGATCCGTATCGATTTGAATGATTTCTTCCAGGTCTTCGAAATCCTCTTGTATTTCTTGCCCAAAGTGATAGAAAGCAAAATGAAGGATATGCTTTTGGAGGCTGTCGATTTCACTTTCAATCAAATTGGTGATGGATACAGCCTCATTTGCCCCACAGCACTTTTTATACTTTTTCCCACTTCCGCATGGACAAGGACCATTCCGGTTTATTTTCTCCAACTCACTCATCCCCTTATAAAGCCAAGCTTTTATATTCGAAATACGATTCGTTCTTAGACGTATGTATAAAGTAACTGTTTAAAAAGAAATTTCATCCAGGGTACTCTTATTTTAATAGTACCATTTTTGACAGATAAAAATGTAAAGATACTCATGAAATTTGCTTGAACGATCTATTAGAGTATACCGTTAGAAATTTATATATTTTACCTTCCTGAACAGGTTTGTGCATTTTTAGGTCAATCTTTGAATTTTATAGGGTAATCAAGCTATAATGGTTAAGGAACTGACAAGTGATTTCGGAATAAATTACATTACAGGACATATTTTTAATTTTTATAGAGGTGAAGGAAATGGAATTAGCAGAAATACGACATGAACTTGAAAATTCAGCTAAGAAATTAGCGGACTTTAGGGGGTCTCTTTGACCTTGAAAATAAGGAAGCGAGAATTGCTCAACTAGATGATGAGATGCTTCATCCTGATTTTTGGAATGATCAGCAAGCCGCTCAGACCGTCATTAGTGAAGCAAATGGGTTGAAGGATCAGGTCAATGAATTTTATGAACTGAACGAGAGCTTTGAAAATCTGGAATTAACCTATGAACTGGTGAAAGAAGAGAATGACGACGAATTGCGTGCGGAGCTGGAAGAAGAGCTTGGGCAGCTAACGGGGCGCTTGAGTCAATATGAGCTGCAGCTTCTCTTGAGTGAAGAGTACGATAAAAATAATGCAATTTTGGAGCTGCACCCAGGTGCCGGCGGAACGGAATCACAGGACTGGGGCTCGATGCTCTTGCGGATGTATACTCGCTGGGCTGAGAAAAAGGGCTTTAAGGTCGAAACGCTCGATTATCTACCTGGTGAAGAAGCAGGGATTAAGAGTGTGACACTTGCCATCAAAGGGCATAATGCCTATGGCTACTTGAAGGCGGAAAAAGGGGTACACCGATTGGTCAGGATTTCTCCGTTTGATTCCTCAGGCCGCCGCCATACGTCGTTTGTTTCCTGTGAAGTCATACCTGAACTCAATGACGACATTCAAATAGAAGTTCGGACCGAGGATTTAAAAATTGATACCTACCGTGCGACCGGAGCAGGCGGACAGCATATTAACACCACCGATTCGGCCATCCGGATTACCCACCTCCCAACTGGCGTGGTGGTCACATGCCAAGCGGAACGTTCGCAGATTAAAAACCGCGAGGCCGCGCTGAAAATGCTAAAATCCAAGCTGTATCAACTAGAAATTGAACGCAAAGAACAAGAGCTACTGGAAATTCGCGGCGAACAAAAGGAAATTGGCTGGGGCAGTCAAATTCGTTCGTACGTCTTCCATCCCTATTCGATGATAAAAGACCACCGGACTAGTGCAGAAAGCGGCAATGTTCAAGCGGTAATGGATGGGGATTTGGATCAGTTTATTGATGCCTATCTAAGGTCAAGGATTTCCTAATAATAACTAAAATGTACAAAGCCTTTGTCGACTTAGTCGGCAAAGGCTTATCTTTTTGGATTTTTTTGCCGATCATGGTGAGGATTGTGTGATCGTAGCTTTGAGGTTGAAGTGATTTATTAGAAATTTTGAAGCGATCATTCCGCAGAGAGCATTTCAAACATTTTATCATGATGTTCGAGTTTGTTATCGATGTGTCTGAAATAGCTCCTAAATTCCGTTGCATTATTTTTAACCGTTTCTTCAAGTGAGTGAATACTTTCTTCCACTTTATCTAAGCGTTGTTTTACACCAATGAATTCATTATCCATGGAATCAAAGCGCTGGTCCATGGCATCCAACCGAATTTCAATATTATCAAACCGCTGATCCATGGCATCCAACCGAATTTCAATTTTATCAAAGCGCTGATCTATAGCATCAAACCGCTTGTCGATTGCCACAAAGCGTTGATTAATGTTATCAAACTGCTGGTTCATTTGTTCCATCATTTGCTTTAGCAACTGCTCCATTTTGTACACCTCCTTTTCAACATATTATAACATTTATTGCAAAATGAATGATACCTACTTCTAATTGATCATTTCCTAATGAAAACCACATTATAGGCAAATCCTAAGAAAAAAATTTATTCCTTTAACACGTCACTTTACTGCCATTTACACCAAAATTTGCCCATGCTATACTCTTTCGGTTAGAAGAATGAATTTTGAGGAGAATAGTATTAATGAATATATTAAGTAATCTTACACAATCCTATCCTAAAATGAGAATCGCGATAGATTATCTACTTGTACTGATTGGTGCGGCGATTATTGGTCTGACGTTTAACGTGTTTTTATTGCCAAATCAAGTGGCTTCAGGAGGAGTCAGCGGCATCAGTACGATTACAAAAACGGTGTTGGGCTGGGAACCGGCTTATGTGCAGTGGGCCTTTAATATCCCTTTGTTTATTGCTGGTGTGCTGTTTTTAGGAAAGCAATTTGGCGTCAAAACACTTGCGGGCACTATTTTTTTACCATTCATTGTTTTTTTAACAAAAGGTTTAGAGCCTTGGACAAATGATGCACTGCTCGGGGCTTTGTTCGGGGGAATAGGTGTAGGGCTTGGTCTGGGCATTGTTTTTAGGGGGAGAGCATCAACGGGCGGAACCGACCTTGCTGCACAGATCATTAATAAATATACAGGCATTAGTCTCGGCCGATGCGTTGTTATGATCGATGGCTTAATCGTGCTTGCTGCTGCGATTGTGTTTGATATTGAAAAGGGTTTGTATGCATTGATTGCCCTCTATGTAACAAGCAAAACGATTGATCTGATTCAGGTTGGCTTCGGCCGGTCAAAGATGGCGATGATTATTACGGATAAACAAGAAGAAGTTCGTACAGGAATTTTGAATAAAATTGACCGTGGTGTGACAAAACTATCAGCATATGGTGGTTTTACTGACCATGAACGGCCAGTTCTAATGTGCGTTGTTGATCAGTCGGAGTTCACAAAATTGAAACAATTGGTTAAAACCCTTGATCCAACTGCATTTGTGGTCGTTATGGATGCGGCTGAAGTGTTAGGAGAGGGTTTCAAACGAGCGTAGGATTGGTATAATAATGCATTGATGGTATTAATTTCTGAAAGGGGTAATCAGGTGAAAAAGAAATGGCTTACATTGTTGATGGGAACTGCGTTAGTTATGGGACTAGCTGCCTGCGGAGGCGGAGATAAGGACACATCTAAGGACACGACTAAGGACACAGGAACGGAAACAGCTAGTAGTGATGCAGCTGCTAAGATTTTCGATCAAAAATGCTCTGGCTGTCATGGCGGGGATCTAACAGGTGGGATGGGACCAAACCTTACAAAGGTTGGCTCAAAGTACTCTAAGGAAGACATCTTGGGTATTCTTAAAAATGGTAAAGGTCAAATGCCTGCAAACGTAGTGACCGGCGATGACGCTAACACAATCGCTGAATGGCTAGCAGCTAAAAAATAAGAGTATAGTGTCAAAAACGTTCTGTTTGATAAAAACAGAGCGTTTTTTTATTTACCTATTTTAGCAGCCCAGCAGAGGAATCCCAGACAAGTTTGGCGGAATAAATCGGGGAGTTGGCGGAATCCTTTTAAGAATGCAAGCTGTAGTCGAATTCTTGGGGTGATCCAAACAGGTTTGGCGGAATAAATTCGAAACTTGGCGGAATCCCGGAGAGGTTTAGCGGAATAAACTGGGAAGTTGGCGGAATCCCAGATCAGTTTGGCGGAATAAACCAAAAAGTTGGCGGAATCCGACCCCAACCCGATCCCAACCCCAACCCTAACCCAACCC
>NTXX01000086.1 GCA_002559145.1 Bacillus sp. AFS006103 | reverse complement strand
ACGTTGCCAGGCACATCAAAAACAACCCAAAGGGGTTGTTTTTTTGTTATGGAAAGAAATTATTTAGGGCGAAAATTAGAGTAATTGGTTTATTTTTACATATTTAGTGAAATTAATTCAAATTTTGTATAATTATCTCTTAGTTTTGTAAAATTAGTTCGTATTTTGGTATAAAAGCCGTCAATTTTGTAAAATTAATTTTTTACATTCCATTAAAATTATTTTCCCACTTATTGTTTTTAACATCAAACATTGCAAACACTAAGCATGATTGGAAAACAAGTAGGTGATATGATGGATTGGATGGAATTTCTGCATCACTATAAACTGATAAGCATCCTATTAGCAGCTATTATTGCAAGAGTAATTGTTATTATCATAAATAAAACGGTTCATAACTTCTTTCTAAAGACCCATTTCATTGAGGAACGTAAAGAGCAAACGATCGAAAGCATGATTCGTTCGTTAACAAAATACACAGTAACCATTAGTTTTACCTTTTTTGCCATATCCCAATATGTAAGTAATTTTGGAAGAATTCTTGCCGGGGCAGGAATTCTTGGGGTAATCCTTGGTTTTGGAGCTCAAAGCTTAATCAAAGATATTCTTTCAGGTATTTTTTTAATTTATGAAAAACAACTGCATAAGGGCGATTTTATAACCATCAATAATACCTTTAATGGAACGGTTGTGGATATTGGATTAAGGTTTGTAAAAATTCGAGAATGGAGTGGAAAGGTTTTAACGATTAGCAATGGAGAAGTAAAACAGATTCATAACTTTAATATCGATCAAATGCGGGTGATTGAAAGAGTAGTGGTAAGCTATCGTGAGAATCCTGAACGAGTGTTTGAAATTCTTGAGATTGCTTGTGAAAATATAAATGAAGTAAACAAACCGTGTTTAAAATTAGACCACTCCAATTGTCCTATAGAGCCGTTTAAAGTATATGGAATAACCACCATAAATTCGGGCTATCGAGGGATAGAATACACGGTGACTGGTCTGGTTGATGATGCCTATTATTGGGATGCAGCCAAGGGTGCAAGGAGGATTCTCGCCCAAACCCTTTTTGATTACCAAATAAAACTGGCGGAAGACACCATGTTAGTAAGACAATTAGAAAATGCCTTAGTAAGAGAGGAAAAATAATAGTGGAATCGGAGGTAAGTATTGTCAATGGGTAAAAAGAAAATACAATTTGAGGTTCAGGAAAGTGAAAGTATTGAGGACTGCTTGAATAGAATGAAAAAGTTGGGATATACTCCTGTACGCCGAACGGAAAAGCCTATTTTTCAAGAAATTAAAAAAGGCAGTGAAACCATTTATGAACCTGTAGCGCGACAAATTATCTTTGAAGGCATATTAATTGAGTAAAACACGAACATTGTAGTTCTATTTGAAAATAACGTTCGATTTATTTATTGACACCTTCATGAGTTGATTGTAAGATATAGGAGTGAATTAAACAATTAATCTTTACCCTCGTATATCCATGGGGATATGGCCCATAAGTTTCTACCCAATAACCGTAAATTATTGGACTATGAGGGAAAGTCAATAGGTCTGGCAATTAAGGGGCAGTCCCTTACTTTATGTTGTCTATCATCATGATGCCCGGACAAATGGCTTTCTCTTTCTAGAGATGCTATTTGTTACGGGCATTTTATTTTGGGTATAAAAGGGGGATTTGAGATGACAGTTCTTGTTGGAGTTATCATGGGGAGTAAATCAGACTGGGAAACAATGAAACATGCCTGTGACGTACTTGACCAATTCGAAATTACTTATGAAAAAAAGGTCGTATCGGCTCATCGGACACCTGATTTGATGTTTACATATGCGAAGGAAGCCAGGGAAAGAGGCTTGAAGGTGATTATTGCCGGAGCCGGCGGTGCGGCCCATCTTCCCGGAATGGTAGCAGCAAAAACCACCTTGCCGGTAATCGGAGTGCCCGTGCAAACACAGGCATTAAAAGGGTTAGATTCGTTGCTGTCAATCGTCCAAATGCCAGGGGGTGTACCCGTAGCAACCGTTGCAATAGGAAAAGCCGGTGCTTTAAATGCAGGCTTGCTTGCCGCACAAATTTTAGCAACTGTTGACGCTGAATTAGCTGATAAATTAGAGTCTAAAAGAGAAGCTACCAAACAAGCGGTACTAGAAAGTAGTGATCAACTTGTCTAATAGAACCATTATACCAGGTGCGACGATTGGAATAATTGGCGGTGGCCAGCTTGGCAGAATGATGGCTCTAGCGGCAAAGGCTCAAGGCTTTCGAATCGCAGTATTAGAACCGACGGAGGACTCACCATGCGGACAAGTTGCTGATATTGAAGTGATCGGGGCTTATGATGATCGTGAAGCCATCAGTAAATTAGCAAAAGTTAGTGATGTCATTACTTATGAATTTGAAAACATTGATGCAGATACATTAATGTGGTTATGTAATCAAGCCTATGTCCCGCAAGGCCCGAGATTGCTAACTATCACGCAGGACAGGATTAAGGAGAAAGCGGCGATCCAACAATCAGGTGTGGAAGTAGCACCCTATGAAGTGATTAACAGCTTAGAGGATTTATTTTTAAAAATAAATACAATCGGTTACCCGGCAGTCTTAAAAACGGCAAGAGGCGGTTATGACGGAAAGGGTCAACTGGTGATTAGGGAACCGCAGGATTTATCAAAGGGTGAACCCCTTCTGAAACATGGTGCCTGTGTATTAGAGAAATGGATTCCTTTTGAAAAAGAACTATCGGTAATTGTGACAAGAAAGCTTGATGGGGAGACTTCATTTCTTCCAGTGGGTGAAAACAGACATGTAGAGAATATTTTAGATACGACGATTGTTCCTGCACGAATTTCAGAAGTTTTACAGAGTGAAGCTGTACTACTAGCAAAGAAGCTGGCTGATTCGTTACAATTAGTCGGGACGCTAGCTGTCGAAATGTTTCTGACGAGTGATGGAGCAATTTATATAAATGAATTGGCACCACGGCCGCATAATTCCGGCCATTTCTCAATCGAAGCTTGCGAGACGTCACAGTTCGAACAGCATATCCGTGCCATTTGTAATTGGCCGTTAGGGAATACCGGGCTATTAAAACCGGCTGTTATGGTCAACCTATTAGGAGAGCATCTTGAAAATCTTTATAAGGAAATTCCGACGATGAACGACTGGAAGATTCACTTATATGGAAAGAAAGAGGCGAAAACAAAACGGAAAATGGGACATGTGACGATTTTGCGAGATAATGTCGAAGTCGCGCTTGCAGAAATGAATGAAAGCAGCATCTGGAAAAGAGCCAAAGAAAAGATCGGGGGATAAAACATGATTGATCGTTATACACGACCGGAAATGGGAGCAATTTGGACAGAGGAAAACCGCTTTAACGCCTGGCTTGAGGTGGAAATACTTGCGTGTGAGGCATGGGCGGAACTAGGTGATATACCAAAGGAAGATGTCAAGAAGCTTCGCGAAAATGCCTCTTTTAATATTGACCGTATTAAAGAGATTGAGGAAGAAACTAGGCACGATGTGGTTGCATTTACCCGTGCTGTATCAGAAACACTGGGGGAAGAGAAGAAATGGGTTCATTACGGATTGACGTCAACGGATGTCGTCGATACGGCCCTATCTTATATCTTAAAGCAGGCCAATGCAATTTTACAAAAAGACTTGGAAAACTTTATTGAGATCTTAAAAAATAAAGCCATTGAACATAAGTTGACCGTCATGATGGGACGGACACACGGTGTCCATGCGGAGCCAACGACATTTGGCTTAAAGCTTGCACTTTGGTATGAAGAAATGAAACGGAACCTGGAGCGTTTTAAGCAAGCGTCCGAGGGTATAGAATTTGGAAAGATTTCCGGTGCGGTTGGGACCTATGCAAATATTAATCCATTTGTGGAACAGTATGTGTGCGAAAAATTAGGACTTGGGCGTGCGCCAATTTCGACTCAGACTTTGCAGCGTGACCGTCATGCCCACTACATGTCAACGATTGCGTTGATTGCTACTTCGATAGAGAAGTTTGCTGTGGAGGTTCGAGGGTTACAAAAGAGTGAAACACGTGAAGTCGAAGAGTTTTTTGCAAAAGGTCAGAAGGGATCATCAGCAATGCCGCATAAACGGAATCCAATTGGTTCCGAAAATATGACGGGAATTGCCCGAGTGATTCGTGGATATATGCTGACAGCTTATGAAAATGTACCACTTTGGCATGAGCGTGATATTTCTCATTCATCCGCAGAACGAATCATTTTACCAGATGCAACGATTGGTTTGAATTATATGCTGAATCGTTTCGGTAACATTGTGAAAAACTTGACGGTTTATCCGGAGAATATGAAGCGTAACATGGACAGGACGCTTGGCTTAATTTATTCCCAACGTGTGCTGCTTGCTTTAATCGATAAAGGATTATCACGTGAAGAATCGTATGATACCGTGCAGCCAAAAGCGATGGAGGCATGGGAGAAACAAGTTCCTTTCCGCAGTTTAATTGAAGCAGAGGATAAAATTACTTCGCTGCTATCAGGAGAAGAAATTGCTGCTTGTTTTGATTATAGCTACCATCTGCAACATGTAGATACTATCTTTGATCGCTTAGGATTGAATGAATAAAAGAGGGCGTAGAAGGGGTCATTCGTGCCCCCCTCTTAGCTTAAAAATTCCCAATATTGCAAATTAGGAGGCGCTTCCCAAATGAAAAACCCTTTATACGAAGGAAAAGCAAAACGAATTTACGCCACAGACGATGAACAGATTGTTTTGGTTGAATATAAGGATTCAGCAACTGCTTATAACGGACAAAAAAAGGCTGACATTACAGGAAAAGGTCGTTTAAATAACGAGATTACTAGTTTGTTATTTTTAAAACTTAAAGAACAGGGAATTGAATCCCATTTTATCGAGCGTATATCCGAAACGGAACAACTGGTGAAGAAAGTATCGATTATTCCGCTTGAGGTAGTTGTAAGAAATGTGGCCGCTGGCAGTTTTTCAAAAAGATTGGGAGTCGAAGAAGGACGCGATTTAACCAAACCGATTGTTGAATTTTACTTAAAAAACGATGAACTAGGAGATCCACTCCTAACTATCGATCACATTCTTGAACTGCAAGTGGCAACAACCCAGGAGGCAACAATTTTACAAGAAAAAGCACTCCAAATTAATACCGTTTTATCAAGCTTTTTCAATGACCTTGGCATACGTCTCATCGATTTTAAACTAGAGTTTGGCACGGACGCAGACGGAAATATTCTACTTGCTGATGAGATTTCCCCTGACACCTGCAGGCTGTGGGATTCAGAAACCAATGAAAAGCTCGATAAGGATGTATTTCGACGTGATTTAGGAAGCTTAACAGATGCCTATGAAAATATTTTAACCAGATTGGGAGGACATCAGCATGTATAAAGTAAAGGTATTTGTCACATTAAGAGAAAGTGTTTTAGACCCACAGGGGAAAGCAGTCACCCATTCCTTACACTCATTAAATTACCAACAAGTGGCCGATGTCCGAATCGGTAAATATATGGAGTTAACGATTGAAAAGTCAGAGCGGGATATAAATGAAGTCGTTAATGAAATTTGTACCAACCTGTTAGCAAATCCGGTCATTGAAGATTACCGTTACGAAGTAGAGGAGTGTGTTACTCTGTGAAATTTGCAGTGATCGTCTTCCCAGGATCAAATTGTGATGTTGATATGTTCCATGCCATTCAAGACGAACTTGGAGAGCAAGTTGAATATGTTTGGCATGATTCTGAAAGCTTAGACGAATTTGATGGAATTCTACTTCCAGGCGGCTTCTCATATGGAGACTATTTGCGGACTGGAGCTATTGCAAGATTTAGTAATGTTATGAAGGAAGTTATCAAGGCGGCAGAAGCCGGAAAGCCGGTTCTTGGCGTATGTAATGGATTTCAAATTCTCCTCGAAGCAGGGTTACTGCCAGGCGCTATGAGACGAAATGAGAGCCTGTCGTTTATTTGTAAGCCTGTCGAGTTAAAGGTAGAAAACAATCAGACGATGTTTACGACTGAATACAGCAACAAGGAAACGATTGTCATCCCTGTCGCCCATGGTGAAGGAAACTATTATTGTGACGAGGAAACCCTCGCAAGCCTGAAAGAAAATAATCAAATTGTCTTTACTTATAGCCAGAATCCGAACGGAAGTCTTGCTGACATCGCCGGAATTATCAATGAAAAAGGAAACGTCCTTGGGATGATGCCTCACCCGGAAAGAGCAGTAGATGAACTTTTAGGCGGCGCCGATGGATTGAAAATGTTCCAATCGATTGTAAAAGCTTGGAGGGAAGCATATGTTGTCAACGCTTGAACCAAATCCGAATCAGATCAAAGCAGAAAAAATCTATCAGCAAATGGGTTTGTCCGACGAAGAATTTGCAATGATTGAAAACATTCTTGGACGCACACCGAACTATACCGAAACAGGCCTTTTCTCAGTTATGTGGTCAGAACACTGCAGCTATAAAAATTCGAAGCCGATTCTAAAGAAATTCCCGATTACAGGCGAACGAGTCCTGCAAGGGCCAGGTGAAGGTGCAGGGATTGTCGACATCGGCGATGAACAAGCGGTTGTTTTTAAAATCGAGAGTCATAACCATCCATCAGCGATTGAGCCTTATCAAGGAGCAGCAACTGGTGTCGGCGGGATTATCCGCGATGTATTCTCAATGGGAGCAAGACCGATTGCCATGTTGAATTCACTTCGTTTTGGTGAACTGGATTCAGCAAGGGTTCGCTACTTATTCAAAGAGGTCGTTGCTGGGATTGCTGGCTATGGAAACTGTATTGGAATTCCGACGGTTGGCGGAGAAATTGGGTTTGATCCATGCTATGAGGGAAATCCGCTTGTTAATGCCATGTGTGTTGGCTTAATTGACCATAAAGACATCAAAAAGGGGCAAGCCCATGGTGAAGGCAATACCGTCATGTATGTTGGAGCAAAAACAGGACGTGACGGGATTCACGGTGCAACATTTGCATCTGAGGAACTAACGGAGCAATCGAATGAAGATCGCCCGGCGGTTCAAGTAGGCGACCCCTTTATGGAAAAATTACTGCTTGAAGCTTGTCTGGAATTAATTCATTTTGATGCGCTTGTTGGGATTCAAGATATGGGTGCAGCCGGACTTATTAGTTCATCTGCGGAGATGGCCAGTAAAGCTGGAATGGGCATTGAAATGAATTTAGACTTGGTGCCACAACGTGAAACAGGGATGACTGCTTACGAAATGATGTTATCAGAATCTCAAGAGCGTATGTTGATTGTTGTTAAAAAGGGAAGAGAACAAGAAATCGTTGAGCTTTTTGAAAAATACGGTTTAGAAGCAGTAGCGATTGGAACGGTGACTAGCGATAAACAGATGCGGCTTTTCCATAAAGGCGAGATCGTAGCGGATGTTCCAGCTGATGCTCTTGCGGAAGAAGCACCGGTTTATCACAAGCCATCAAAAGAACCAAGTTATTTTGCAGAATTCCAAGCGATGGATAATGAAATTCCACAGGTGGATGATCTGAAAGAAACGTTAATCAATATTTTAAGTCAGCCGACGGTAGCAAGTAAGGAATGGGTCTATGAGCAGTACGATTACATGGTTCGAACCAATACTGTCGTATCACCAGGTTCGGACGCTGCAGTGGTAAGGATTCGCGGTACGCGTAAAGCATTAGCGATGACAACCGATTGTAATTCCCGCTATGTCTACTTAGATCCAGAAACAGGCGGAAAAATTGCTGTCGCTGAAGCAGCCCGCAACATTGTTTGTTCTGGTGCGGAACCACTTGCCATCACTGATAATCTTAACTTCGGAAACCCAGAAAAACCAGAAGTGTTCTGGCAAATCGAAAAAGCGGCTGACGGCATGAGTGAAGCCTGCCGCGTTCTTGGAACTCCGGTTATCGGCGGTAATGTCTCTTTATATAACGAAACAAGCGGAACAGCAATCTATCCAACCCCAGTGGTCGGAATGGTTGGGCTAGTAACAGATATTGACCATATTACTACACAGGACTTTAAAAACAGTGGCGATCTCATTTATTTAGTCGGAGAAACAAAGGATGAATTTGGCGGCAGTGAGCTCCAAAAGCTTCTGTATGGGAAGGTATTTGGTAAAGCCCCAGATTTAAATATAACCATCGAGAAAGAAAGACAGAATCAGGTCCTTGCTGCGATTCGTGCAGGATTGGTGGAGTCAGCACACGACCTTTCAGAAGGCGGTTTAGCTGTTGGGTTAGCAGAAAGTCTTTTCACAAATAAACAGCTTGGTGCAAAAGTAAGCATCACTGGAAATCAAGTTTCAGCATTATTTAGTGAAACACAATCCCGTTTCCTTTTAACTATCAAAAAAGAGCAGCAACAGGAGTTTGAAAGTTTAGTAGATGCAGTCCAAATTGGCACTGTGAATGATTCTGGAAAACTAAACATCACAAATGATGAGTCAAACGTACTTGAAGCGTCAATTGAAGAATTAAAAGCTGCTTGGAAAGGGGCAATCCCATGCTACCTGAAATCAAGGGATTAAACGAAGAGTGTGGAATTTTTGGGGTTTGGGGACATGTGGATGCTGCGCAACTGACTTATTACGGACTTCACAGCCTGCAGCATCGCGGCCAGGAAGGGACCGGAATCGTAGTCTCTGATGGCAAACAGTTGAAAGGCGTAAAGGGCGAAGGACTAGTTGCTGAGATTTTCACAACTGAAGCGATGAAGGAACTGACAGGTACATCTGCCATTGGACACGTTCGTTATGCAACGGCAGGAGGCGGCGGTTACGAAAACGTTCAGCCGCTCTTGTTCCATTCTCAAACCAGCAGCCTTGCACTGGCCCATAATGGTAACTTAGTGAATGTGAATTCATTAAAACATCAGTTGGAGGCACAAGGGAGCATTTTTCAAACAAGCTCCGATACCGAGGTGCTTGCTCACTTAATGAAAAGAAGCGGCTACTCTGATTCAAAGGATCGTGCCAAAAACGCGCTTTCGATGTTAAAAGGGGCGTACGCTTACCTAATTATGACAGAAACTGAATTAATGGTGGCACTCGACCCGCACGGCTTACGACCTTTATCACTTGGTTGTCTTGGGGATGCCTATGTTGTCGCATCGGAGACCTGTGCCTTTGATGTGGTCGGTGCGGAATATATTCGTGATATTCGGCCGGGAGAACTATTAATTATCAACGATCAGGGATTAGTATCAGAACAATTCGCTGTTAGTTCAACCAAAGCGATTTGTACGATGGAATATATTTATTTTTCAAGACCGGATAGTAATATTCAAGGAATCAACGTCCATACAGCCCGTAAAAACCTTGGGAAAAGAATGGCAGTCGAAGCGCCATTTGAAGCGGATGTCGTCACAGGGGTACCAGATTCCAGCATTTCTGCTGCAATTGGTTATGCGGAAGCAACGGGCATTCCCTACGAAATGGGGCTCATTAAAAACCGCTATGTCGGAAGAACGTTCATCCAGCCATCCCAATCATTACGGGAGCAAGGGGTAAAAATGAAGCTTTCCCCTGTACGCGGAGTCGTCGAAGGCAAGCGGGTCGTGATGGTAGACGATTCGATTGTACGCGGAACAACAAGCAGACGGATTGTGAAGATGCTAAAAGAGGCAGGCGCAACCGAAGTTCATGTGGTGATTACGTCTCCTCCAATTAAAAATCCTTGCTTCTATGGGATTGATACATCGACAAAAGAAGAATTGATTGCCTATGATAAATCAATTGAGGAAATGAGAGTGCTAATTGGTGCAGATACACTCACGTTTATAAGCGTTGAAGGGATGATCGAAGCCATTGGCAGAAAAGATGGAGACGGCACAAGCGGCTATTGCCTTGGCTGTTTCACAGGAAATTATCCAACCGAAATATACCCGGATACACTCCAATATTATTACCAAAAGTAGAAAGGAGCGAGCAACGTGGCAAATGCGTATAAGCAAGCAGGCGTTAATATCGAAGCAGGATATGAAGCAGTAGAAAGAATGAAAAAGCATGTTCAAAAAACAGCCCGGGCTGGCGTCCTTGGCAGCTTGGGTGGATTTGGCGGCATGTTCGACCTATCGGCACTCCAGTTAAAAGAACCCGTTTTGGTGTCAGGCACCGATGGGGTGGGCACGAAGCTAATGATTGCTTTTTGGATGGATCAGCATGATACGATTGGGATCGATGCGGTCGCCATGTGTGTGAATGATATTGTTGTTCAAGGGGCTGAGCCCTTGTTCTTTCTAGATTATATTGCCTGCGGAAAAGCTCAGCCTGAAAAAATTGAGGCAATTGTCAAGGGGATTGCCGATGGCTGTGAGCAGGCTGGCTGTGCACTTATTGGCGGTGAGACAGCTGAAATGCCAGGATTGTATAGTGAAGATGAGTATGATTTAGCCGGATTTACAGTAGGAGCTTGCGAGAAGTCACAGCTTATCACGGGCAAAACGATTCAAGCGGGAGATGTGCTGATTGGTTTAGCATCGAGCGGTATTCACAGCAATGGTTATTCACTCGTTAGAAAAGTGTTTAATGACTGGCCGTTACTAGATTTTGTTGATGAACTCGGTTGTACATTAGGAGAAGAATTGCTCAAGCCTACAAAAATTTATGTGAAACCGATTTTGTCTGCGTTGAAAAAGTTCCCATTAAAAGGGATGGCTCATATAACTGGCGGCGGATTTATTGAAAATATTCCGCGCATGCTGCCACAGGGTCTTGGTGCTGAGTTGTATGAAAAGAACTGGGAGATCCCAGCTATTTTTAAATTGCTATCTTCGCACGGACAAATTAATTACTCCGAGATGTATAATATTTTTAACATGGGAATTGGAATGGTTATTGCTGTCGATCCGGAAAATGCAGCAAACCTGTTAGAGCATTTTAACCAATCTGGAGAAACCGCGTATGAAATTGGTGTAGTAACAGGGAATGAAGGAATTCACATCAACGCGCAAGGTGGCCACCTATGAGGAAGATTGCTGTATTTGCATCAGGAAGCGGAAGTAATTTCCAAGCTCTTATTGATGTAGTTCAATCGGGCCAACTGGATGCGGAGATTTCGCTACTAGTTTGCGATAAACCAGGTGCTTATGCGATTGAAAGAGCAAGAGCTGCGAAGATTCCAAGTTTTGTCTTTACCGCAAAGGACTATCCTGGTAAGGAACATTACGAAGAAGAAATTTTAACCCAATTAAAGAAGTCTGGGGTTGAATTCATTGTCCTTGCCGGTTACATGCGTTTGATTGGTTCGAAATTATTAGCTGAATTTAAAGGAAGAATCGTTAATATCCACCCCTCATTGCTTCCTGCTTTTCCAGGCAAAGATGCGGTTGGGCAGGCGTTGGCTGCTAAAGTCAAATGGAGCGGTGTCACCATCCATTTTGTTGATGAGGGTATGGATACGGGTCCGATTATTATTCAAGAGCGGGTCCGACTTGACGAAGGTGAAACAAGAGAAAGCCTGCAACAGAAAATCCAACAAAGAGAACACAAGCTTTATCCGTCCGTACTTCAAATGCTATTGACACAAGGAGATGTAGTAAATGACACAAAAGCGCGCACTCATTAGTGTTTCTGACAAAAATGGAATTACTGAATTTGCCAAGCAATTAGTCAGCCTTGGATATGAACTAATTTCTACAGGTGGAACAAAAAAAGCACTTCAAGAACAGGGGATTCCCGTTCTTGGCGTGAGTGATGTCACAGGGTTTCCGGAAATTTTAGAAGGCCGTGTAAAAACATTAAATCCATTGATCCATGGCGGCTTGCTCGCGAAACAGGATGATGCTGCCCATCAACAACAGTTAGATGAGCATGGAATTCAGGCTATTCAATTGGTTTGTGTTAACTTGTATCCTTTCCAGCAAACCATTGCCAAACCAAATGTTACTGTTGACGATGCGATTGAAAACATAGATATCGGCGGCCCAACTATGCTTCGTGCCTCTGCCAAAAACCACCAATATGTAACCGTGGTTGTGGATCCGGCGGATTATCAGACGGTTATCGACGAGTTAAAGGCTGAGGGTGCAACAAAGTTTGAAACAAGAAGAAAGCTTGCAGCGAAAGTATTCCGTCACACGGCAGCCTATGATGCCTTAATTGCGGAATACATGACCCAATTGGCAGAAGAAGAGAACCCTGAGCAATTAACGGTTACCTACGAATTAAAGCAAACCCTTCGTTACGGGGAGAATCCTCATCAACAGGCAGCTTTTTATAAAAAGCCACTTGGTTCAACGTTCTCGATTGCAAATGCTGTGCAGCTTCATGGCAAAGAACTATCTTATAACAATATCAACGATGCGGATGCAGCCCTTCAGATTGTTAAAGAGTTTTCCGAACCTGCGGCTGTAGCTGTAAAACATATGAATCCATGTGGTGTGGGTACGGGTAAAACAGGATATGAGGCATTCACTAAAGCATTTGCGGCGGATCCTGTTTCGATTTTTGGCGGAATTATTGCATTTAACCGTGAAGTGGATGCCGAAACAGCAGGCAAGCTTCATGAAATTTTCTTAGAAATTATTATTGCACCATCCTATTCAGAAGAGGCGTTAGCAATCTTAACAGGGAAAAAGAATCTGCGCCTGTTAACGATTCCTTTTAATGAGGCAAAAAAACCTGAGCGAAAAATGACAACGATTGAAGGCGGATTGCTTGTTCAGGATCAAGATCGGTACACATTGGAAGACGCCACTGTTACGATTGCAACAAAAAGACAACCAACAGAAGAAGAATGGGCAGCTTTGAAGCTAGGCTGGAAGGTTGTTAAACATGTGAAGTCCAACGCCATTGTTGTTACGGCAGAGGATATGACGATTGGAATTGGTGCCGGCCAGATGAACCGAGTAGGTGCAGCTGAAATTGCCCTTAAGCAAGCAGGGTCAAAAGCAGAGGGGGCAGCCCTTGCATCTGACGCCTTTTTCCCAATGGATGACACCGTGGAAGCAGCAGCGAAAGCCGGAATTACCGCAATTATTCAACCGGGCGGCTCGATCCGTGATGTAGATTCCATTAAAAAAGCAGATGAGTATGGGATTGCAATGGTATTTACAGGAGTAAGACATTTCAAACATTAATACGGGTGGAGGGCATTCGAATGAACGTACTGATTATTGGCCGCGGCGGTAGAGAACATGCGATTTGCCGAAAAGTAAGTGAAAGCTTGAATGTAGAAAAGGTATTTGCTGCACCGGGAAATCCCGGAATGGCAGATGTCGCAGAGCTTGTGACAATAGCGGAATCGGAACATGAACAATTACTTCAGTTTGCGAAAGAAAAGGGTGTGGGCCTGACCATTATTGGCCCCGAGGTTCCTTTGCTGGAAGGTCTTGCTGATAAATTTGAAGCGGCTGGATTGGCAGTATTCGGTCCGCGTGCCGCAGCAGCGGAAATTGAAGGAAGCAAGTCCTTCGCAAAGGAATTAATGAAAAAATACAATATTCCTACGGCTGACTATGCTGTGTTCACGAATTACGAGGATGCCCGGAACTATATAGAAGAAAAAGGTGCGCCGATTGTTATTAAAGCAGACGGATTAGCGGCAGGAAAAGGTGTCACCGTTGCGCTTACGAAAGGCGAGGCACTCGCAAGTATAGAAGAAATGCTCATTGATGCGAAGTTCGGGGCAGCGTCTTCTCGTGTTGTCATTGAAGAATTTTTAGCGGGTGAGGAATTTTCCTTGATGGCGTTTGTAAACGGTGAGGTTGTCGTGCCGCTTGAAATTGCTCAGGATCACAAACGCGCCTTTGATGGCGATCTTGGTCCAAATACAGGAGGAATGGGTGCCTACTCACCCGTTCCACAAATTGGTGACGACACTGTTCAAACGGCTGTAGAAACAGTCCTTATTCCGGCAGCAAAAGCAATGGTCGATGAAGGAAGAAGCTTCTGCGGTGTGTTATATGCCGGTTTGATCAAAACAATAGAAGGTCCAAAGGTAATTGAATTTAATGCCCGCTTTGGCGATCCTGAAACACAAGTGGTCTTGCCGAGGTTAAAGTCAGATTTCGTTCAAGTCGTGATGGAGCTCTTAAATGGAGGATGTCCCCCTCTTGAATGGGATGAACAGGCTATGATTGGTGCCGTAGTGGCTGCGAAAGGGTACCCTGAAGCATACGAAAAGGGTGCAGTATTAACGGGCTTAACGGATATTAATCAGGAAGTTTTCACTTTTCATGCTGGAACTGCTAAAAATGAAGAGGGCGAGTTTGTTACGGCTGGCGGCAGGGTGCTACTTGTAGGGGCCAAAGCTGGTAGTATCGTGGAAGCACAGGGAAAAGTGTATCGTGAACTCGAAAAGCTAACATGTGATGGTGTATTTTATCGAAAAGATATCGGTGCAAAGGCTATCTTACCTGTTACGCGTTAACGGGTTTCCTCATCCCGTCATTTGAAGGGCTGACCACTAAGGGTCAGCTCTTTTTTTTAGCTAAAAAAAGGGGGAAATTGACTCAATTTATAAAAATTCAAACTTTTATACAAAATATTAGATTATTCAACCAAAATTTTAATTATTTATACGAAATATCGAATTTTTCAACCAAAATTTATCTTATTTTTACAATAATTGTATAATTTTTACAAATACTATCACTTCAAATCCACCTTAAGTCGGATTATACGGTACCAGCTCATTACTATCCCCATTCGCAAGTCCTTCCATTCCATCCATTGAATCCATCGCCCGGTCGTGATCCTCAATCATGCACTGACATTTTTCAAATAAAGCGGTCAGCGGACAGTAGCGGACAATACCCTCAGCCACCTTCATTGCTGCGCACATGGCGACAAACAAATAAGAATCTCTCCAAGGGTGTTTAACCAACTTAGAGGTTGTCCAGGAAAGAAGCGTTAATCCAATCGTAATCCGAATTAATGCATTGATCAAACTAATATTTGGTTTAACATTCATTTTGTGCACTCCTTCACAAATTGTTTACAATAATTATCAATTCTTTAATGCGTTAAACAATAAAATATGATAATATTGTATCTGAAGAATTTTTGTAAGGGCTTTCTTTGTTGTTAAATCAACTTATTATTATATAGATAGTTTTTTTGAAAAAGGGGAGGGAAGACGTATGCTAGAGCAACGCTACCGCTGGAAAAATAAACACTTACGCACGCATGTATCCGTATTGGATGGAAAAACGTCTCCAACCATTTTATTAAAAAACGCCTTGTATTTAAATCAGACGTTTAAAAAGTGGTTAAGAGCAAATATTTGGATTTATGAAGATCGGATTGTTTACGTGGGTGAGAACTTACCAATACAGCTCGAAAACTGTGAAGTCATTGATTGTACCAATGAAATAATTGTTCCGGGATACATTGAACCACATGCCCATCCGTTTCAATTATATAATCCCCTAACACTGGCTTCGTATGCATCTCAGTTTGGGACGACAACCTTAATTAATGACAATATGGCCTTGATTTTACATTTAGAAAAAAGGGAAGCGTTTACATTGTTAAAGGATCTTCGGTCGATTCCAACAACAATGTATTGGTGGAGCCGTTTTGATTCACAAACAGAAATATTGAATGAGGAAGAAATTTTTTCACATAGTAATGTTAAATCATGGCTTGAACATGATGCGGTTCTTCAGGGCGGAGAATTGACAGGGTGGCCAAAACTGCTTGATGGCGATGATATGATGCTCCATTGGATTCAAGAGGCAAAACGGATGCGCAAGCAAATTGAAGGTCATTTCCCTGGTGCTTCGGAAAAAACCTTGGCAAAAATGATGCTGCTTGGTGCCGATTGTGACCATGAAGCGATGACCGGTGAAGAGGTTTATAACCGCTTAATGCAAGGGTATATGGTGAGCATAAGGTATTCATCCATTCGTCCCGATTTGCCAAATATACTGGATGATATGAAGCGATTAGGTATAGATGCTTATGATCGATTAATGTTTAATACTGACGGCTCATCCTCGACCTTTTATGAGCAAGGAGTTACCGATGCGATGATTCGTATTGCGATTGAAAAAGGAGTACCCGCGATTGATGCGTATAATATGGCAACTGTCAATATTGCCCGTTATTACAATATTGACCATCTTCATGGGAATATAGCAACTGGTCGGGTAGCTAATATTAACTTCTTATCGAGTATTGAAAATCCAACACCTGTGTCTGTCCTTGCAAAAGGGAAATGGGTAAAACGGGATGGACAACAAGTGCCCGGTGCTTATCCTTCGATTGGCTGGGATGAATATGGTCTAAAGCCGATGGAGCTGGATTGGCATTTGACGTTAGATGATATGCAATTTTCGATGCCATTTGGGATCAAGATGGAAAACGCTGTGATTACAAAGCCATATTCCATTTCCATTGATGCTTCCGCAGATGAACTGCCAATGAATCACGATGAATGCTTCTTTACATTAATCGACCGAAATGGGAAATGGAGGATAAATACGCTTTTAAAGGGATTTGCCACTACCTTATCCGCATTGGCCAGTTCTTATTCAAGTACAGGCGATATTATTTTAATAGGAAAAAACAAACAAGATATGCTCCATGCTTTTAATAGAATGAGAGAATTAGGCGGTGGGATTGTAATGGTTGAGGATAACCAGGTTGTTTGCGAACTGCCATTATCCTTACATGGAATTATGTCCAATCTCCCAATCGAAGAATTAATGAGCCAAGAAAAAAGACTGCTGATTGAGTTAAGAGAACGAGGTTATACATTCTCAGATCCTATTTACAGTCTGGCCTTCTTCTCGGCAACACATTTGCCTCATATTCGGATTACTCCACGGGGAATGTACGATGTGATGAATAAAACAGTACTCTTTCCGTCAATAATGCGTTAAACTGTTAGTGAGTAAAGAGCTAAAGTATGAAAGTATCTTTCACTTTTGAAAGTAAATAGGAGTGTGTTCATGAAAATGAAAAAATGGGCTTTTTTTATGATAGCTTTCCTGTTACTACTTTCTGGTTGTAGTGAAAAGGAACAGGTTAAGGGACCGGTCAAAAAGGAAAAGCCGGTAACCCAAACAGAACCGAAACAACCGGAAGAGCAACAAGTCAACCCATATTTTTATCCATTAACAGGGGTGGGCTCTAAGGTAGACACGGATACCAGAGCAGTAGCCGTGATGGTTAATAATCACCCCAAAGCAAGACCGCAATCGGGTCTGACTAAAGCTGACATCGTCTATGAGATTCTGGCAGAAGGTGATATCACGCGCTTCTTGGCCGTATTTCAAAGTGAAAAGCCAGCAAATATAGGTCCTGTTAGGAGTGCAAGGGATTATTATATTTACTTGGCAAAAGGACTTAATGCCCTATATATAGCACATGGTTATAGTCCGGAAGCAAAGGAAATCCTGAATGGTAATTATATTGATAATTTAAATGGAATGGTTTATGACGGGACGCTATTTAAACGTTCTAAGACACGAAGAGCACCTCATAACTCCTATATTACGTATCAAAACATTTTAAAGGGTGCAAAGCAAAAGAAATATTCGATGGAAAAGGGACCGACCCCATTTAAGTTTTTCACAAAAGAAGAAAGTAAGAATATAACGGGGGCCGATGCAAGTACCGTCAAGATTACTTACTCAAAGGGTGGAATTTCTAATTCCATGTTTAAATTTGATGCAGCCACAGGCAAATATAAACGGTTTTCAGGCGATGCGCAAACGGTTGATTTAGATTCAAAAGATCCTGTGCTACTCGATAATATTTTTATTATTGAAGCTAAGCATCAGTTTATCGATTCTTATGGGCGCAGAGATATCGATTTGAAGTCCGGCGGCAAAGCGTATTTGCTGCAAAAAGGAAAGGTAAACCAAGTGGAATGGAAGAATAAGAGCGGTGAACTTGTTCCCGTCAAAGATGGCGTAGAAGTTCCGCTTGTTCAGGGAAAAACATGGGTCAATGTGGTTCCAACAAAACCTGGTCTTGAGAACATTGTCACGTTAACTAAATAGATAATTTAAAGGGGTAAAGCATATGCAGATAAATAAATTACGGGGTAAAGAACTGGATCAATTATTTCAAGCCGTTCTTTCATTAAAAGATCTTGAAGAATGCTATCGCTTTTTTGACGATTTGTGCACAATAAATGAAATTCAATCCTTAGCACAGCGTCTTGATGTAGCAAGAATGCTTCGCGATGGCAATACGTATCATAAAATTGAAACAGAAACCGGAGCGAGTACTGCCACAATTTCACGGGTAAAACGTTGCTTGAACTATGGTAACGATACGTATGAAATGGTACTTGAACGACTTAAGGGCGAAACCACTGCAACTGAACAGGAATAACCAAACCGGAGACGCTCTTCGGTTTTTTTTTCTGTTAAAATTTAGATTTAGTGTTTTCTTTTTTTATCGAAACGGCTAGTGCTATAATGGTGTAATGGAATTAATGATATGGGAGGATCTTTTTGATGTATGATTTTCGCGAGTGGCGGCATGTGTTCAAACTCGACCCTAATAAAGAACTATCGGATGAACGTTTAGAAACAATCTGTGAATCAGGAACCGATGCCATTATCGTTGGAGGTACAGATGGGATCACCTTAGAAAAGGTCCTCGATTTAATGGCAAGAATTCGCCGCTTTTCGGTTCCATGTGTCCTTGAAGTATCTTCGATTGACACCGTTACACCGGGATTTGACCTTTATTTTATTCCAACCATTTTAAATAGCAGTGATACAAAATGGATTACAGGACTTCACCACGAGGCTGTGAAGGAATTTGGTGATGTCATGGATTGGGAAGAAATTGTTATGGAGGGCTATTGCATCTTAAACGAAGACTGCAAAGCCGCAAAACTGACAAATGCGAATACAAACCTTACGAACGACGAGGTAATTGCCTACGCGGTAATGGCTGAAAAAATGTTTCAGCTTCCGATATTTTATCTTGAATATAGCGGTAAATATGGTGATGTGGACCTGGTTGCGAGTGTGAAAAAGACGCTTGGAAAGACCGTCTTTTTTTATGGCGGAGGAATATCAACCATTGAGCAGGCCAAAGAAATGGCCAAGTATGCAGATGTCATTGTCGTCGGAAATGCTATTTATGAAAATTTTGAGCTTGCCTTGGAAACAGTAAAGATGGACCCAAGAATTGCTAAAATAGAAAAATAGAGTTATGATAAAAATAAGAACATACGTTTGTTATGGTGGTGGATGGAATGCAATATTTAACTGATAAGCTATTAAACGGACTGAATCCGGAGCAGCAAAGTGCTGTAAAAGCAACCGATGGACCGCTATTATTAATGGCTGGTGCCGGAAGTGGTAAGACTAGAGTGCTGACACATCGAATTGGCTATTTGATTGTTGAAAAACGAGTCAATCCTTACAATATTTTAGCAATTACATTTACCAATAAAGCAGCAAGAGAGATGAGAGATCGGATCGGGAAAATGATGGGCGGGGCGGCCGAAGAAATTTGGATTTCTACCTTTCACTCGATGTGTGTAAGGATATTACGCAGAGATATAGACCGTATCGGTTTTAATCGTAATTTTACGATTCTTGATTCGACCGATCAGCTATCGGTGGTCAAAGGAATTCTTAAGGATAAAAATATTGATCCCAAGAAATTTGATCCGCGTGCTATTCTAGGAGCGATTAGCTCAAGCAAAAATGAGTTGATTGAACCGGAAGAGTATAAGAAAACAGGCGGTGGCTATTTCGAAGATGTCGTAGGTAATGTATACGAAGAATTCCAGAAACGATTACGAAAGAATCAGGCGCTCGACTTTGATGACCTCATTATGTTGACGATTCAATTATTTAATCGGGTTCCTGATGTGCTCGAATATTATCAACGCAAGTTTCAATATATTCATGTCGATGAGTATCAGGATACAAACAAAGCACAATATCTGTTAGTCAAACTGCTTGCAAGCCGGTTTAGGAATCTGTGCGTGGTAGGGGATTCGGACCAATCGATTTATCGCTGGCGCGGAGCGGATATTGCGAATATCCTTTCGTTCGAAAAAGATTACCCGAACGCTACAGTTATTTTACTAGAGCAAAACTACCGTTCAACCAAAAGGATTCTCTTAGCGGCGAATAAGGTCATCCAGAACAATCAAAACCGTAAAGCGAAGAATCTTTGGACTGAAAATCCTGAAGGGAACAAACTTGTTTATTACCGTGCTGACAGCGAGCAGAGTGAAGCGCAATTTGTTGCCGGGAAAATTAAAGAATTAACGCGGAATAGTGAGCAAAAATTAACCGACATTGCCATTCTTTATCGCACGAACGCTCAGTCCCGTGTGATGGAGGAAGTGCTCCTTAAATCGAATATCGAATATTCCATCGTCGGCGGAACCAAGTTCTATGACAGGAAAGAAATTAAGGATATGTTAGCTTATTTACGGCTGATCTCCAATCCTGATGATGATATCAGCTTACGCCGTGTCATAAACGTTCCGAAGCGGGGAATTGGGTCAAGCTCCGTCGATAAAATTGCTAATTTTGCTGACATGCACGATTTATCCCTTTTCCAAGCACTTGAGTCTGTGGAACTATTAGGATTAAGTCCGAAGATTACTAAAGCAGCTCGGGAATTCCGTGATCTAATCGGAAATTATACCAATATGCAAGAGTTTCTGTCGGTTACCGAACTAGTAGAAGAAGTGTTAGAAAAATCCGGGTACCGTGAAATGCTCAAAGCGGAAAAGTCGCTTGAAGCCCAAAGCCGACTCGAAAACCTTGAGGAATTATTATCTGTTACAAAGAGCTTTGAGGATTCCAGTGAAGATAAGAGCCTTGTTGCCTTTTTAACCGATTTAGCCCTTGTGGCGGATATAGATGCTCTCGAGGATGATGGTGAAAAGAAGGCTGAGGCCATTACGCTCATGACCTTGCACTCAGCTAAAGGGCTGGAATTCCCGGTTGTCTTCTTAATTGGTATGGAAGAAGGCGTCTTTCCTCACAGTCGTTCATTAATGGAGGAAGTAGAAATGGAAGAAGAGCGCCGTCTTGCCTATGTTGGAATTACAAGAGCAGAACAAACGCTTTTCCTTACAAATGCACAAATGAGAACATTGTATGGTCGAACCAATATGAATCCACCTTCTCGTTTTATAAAAGAAATCCCTGAGGACCTGATTGAAGGGGTTGAACCTTCTGAGAAAAAAGTGAATTCACCGTTTGGTTCAACTGGAAAATCGTTTGGTTCCGCACGGAGCGCATCGTTCGGAACGCCGAAAACATCATTTGGCACACCCGCTGCAGCCAGAAAACCAGTTATGCGACCAGTTTCCGCTCCTTCCGGTGATGAGTCTGGTTGGAAGGTTGGCGATAAAGCCCAACATGGGAAATGGGGAATCGGTACTGTTGTCAGCGTAAAAGGTCAAGGGGAAGGGACGGAATTAGATATTGCTTTCCCAAGTCCGGTTGGAATCAAACGCTTGTTAGCCAAATTTGCTCCGATTACTAAAGCCTAAATATAGGAGTCTTCATGAGTGGCTCCGGGGCTGCTCATGAAAATATTGATGAAAGGACTGGTTATATGGACCTTCATAGTGCAGAAAAAAGAATCCTTGAAATAAGCGGCCGATTAAATCACTATGGCTATGAATACTATGTATTGGACAAACCTACGGTACCAGATGCCGAATATGACAAGTTAATGCAGGAATTGCTTGCGCTTGAAGAAAAATTCCCGCAATTAAAAACAGCCGATACTCCGTCACTAAGAGTGGGCGGTGCCGTGCTCGATCTGTTTGAAAAGGTTGAACACCGTACCCCGATGCTGAGTCTTGGCAATGCGTTTAACGAACAAGATTTAAGGGATTTTGATCGTCGCATCCGTCAGGCTGTCGGTGAAGACATTTCTTATGTTTGCGAGTTGAAAATTGACGGACTGGCTGTTTCTTTACGATATGAAGAGGGTTTATTCGCACAAGGGGCTACCCGTGGTGATGGAACCATTGGGGAAGATATTACCGCTAATGTAAAAACGATTAAATCCGTTCCGCTTCGTCTGCGTGAAACTGTTTCTTTGGAGGTTCGTGGTGAGGCGTACATGCCAAAACGCTCGTTTGAAGCATTGAATCAAACAAGGGTGGAACGAGGCGAAGAGCTATTTGCTAACCCAAGAAATGCTGCGGCTGGATCGCTCAGGCAGCTTGACCCGAAAATTGCAGCCTCTAGAAGGCTGGATGTCTTTTTATATGGCATTGGAAATATCAGTGAAAACAGCGGGATTGACTCTCATAGCGAAGGTCTTGATTATTTAGATCGTCTCGGTTTTAAAACGAATCAAGAGCGAAGCAAGTGTGCATCGATTGAAGAAGTAATTGAATATGTAAATAGTTGGGTCGAGAAGCGTCCTCAGCTTCCTTATGAGATTGACGGTATCGTCATTAAAGTAGATTCCTACGCTCATCAGGCAGCACTTGGAACAACGGCCAAAAGTCCGCGCTGGGCGATTGCCTATAAGTTCCCTGCCGAAGAAGTGGTCACCACTCTTTTAGATATTGAGTTAAGTGTCGGGAGAACAGGTGTGATTACCCCAACAGCGATTCTTGAACCGGTCAAAGTAGCAGGTACAACTGTACAGCGTGCATCGTTACATAATGAGGACTTAATCCGGGAAAAGGATATCAAGCTTGGCGACAAAGTCGTTGTTAAAAAAGCGGGCGATATTATTCCAGAGGTAGTCAATGTACTCGCTGACCAGCGGACGGGGGAGGAAGTGGAATTCCACATGCCGACTCATTGTCCCGAGTGTGAAAGTGAGCTTGTCCGTTTGGAAGGAGAAGTCGCTTTACGCTGTATTAACCCAAAATGCCCTGCACAGCTCCGCGAAGGTCTGATTCATTTTGTATCAAGAGTTGCGATGAACATTGAGGGTCTGGGGGAAAAAGTCATCAGTCAGCTCTTTGCCGAAAAGTTAATTGCGGATGTAGCCGATATTTATAAGCTGACACGTGAACAGCTTTTAGCCCTTGAAAGAATGGGAGAGAAATCTGCAACCAATCTCATCAAAGCAATCGAGATTTCGAAAGATAATTCTTTAGAAAAGCTTTTATTTGGACTTGGGATTCGTCATGTAGGTGCCAAAGCTGCAAAAACATTGGCTCAGGCATTTGGTTCAATGGACAAACTTGCACAAGCTTCTAAGGAAGATTTACTGTCGATTAATGAAATCGGTGATAAAATGGCGGAATCTATCGTTGCTTATTTTGAAAAAGAAGAAGCAGTCGAGTTAATCAACGAATTAGTCGCAGCCGGCGTTAATATGGAATATAAGGGCACCAGACCCGTTAGCGCAGAAGAATCCGATTCTATTTTTGCTGGAAAAACCGTTGTTCTTACTGGTAAGCTAGAACGGTTGTCCAGAAATGAAGCAAAGGATAAAATCGAAGCGCTTGGCGGTAATGTAGCTGGCAGTGTCAGTAAAAAAACACATCTTGTCATTGCCGGTGAAGAGGCAGGTTCCAAATTAACCAAAGCACAAGAGCTTGGAATCGAAGTATGGGACGAGGAGAAACTCCTAGTTGAATTAAATAAATAAGAGGTGTATGACGTGAGAAAGTTCTCATTGCTCGCTCTCTCCCTTGTCTTTTTGCTAAGTGCCTGTGCACCAAATTTTCAGAAGCAAAATGAAGTGGTACAAACGAAGGAGAAAGTGAAAGGGAAGGCAATTATTCCAAAGTATAATATTTCCGACAGCTATTATCGGACGATTTTGCCGTTTGAACCAGGGGAAGCACGCGGGTTGGTGGTAAATAATATTAATACACGGTATGACTTAAACGAGTTTGAAATGGGTTTAATGCGAATTGCCCAAAATTCATTTGATACGGAGAAATATTTGTTCCGTGAGGGACAGGAAATCAAAGGAAAGACCATCAAACTTTTGTTAAACCGTAAATATACAAAAGAGCAGTTTAACGCTTTACAAAGGGATAACAAAGAACTAAAAGAATCGGAGAATATCGGACTAAACCCTGTTGATACGGGTAAAAAGGGTGAGCCGAGTTCGCCAATCTATTTAGCGCATATTTTGGAGCATGACTATTTAATAAAAAATGAGAATGATAAGGTAACGCTCGGCGGAGTTACAATTGGCCTTGCCTTAAATTCTATTTATTATTATAAAAAGACATCTGATGGTGATACCTTTGAGCAAAAAATTCCTCAATCAGAAATGGTACGGGAAGGCAAGAAAATTGCCGCAGAAGTCATCCAGCGGATGAGGAATATAAATTCCCTAAAGGAGATTCCCATTACGATTGCCTTATTTGAACAGGCAAGTAAATCTTCTGTCGTTCCCGGAAATTTCATTACCTATTCTACGGTCGATAAAGGTAGTGCTACTTTAAACAGTTGGGAAAAAGTAAATGAAAAGTATTATCTTTTCCCTTCCAAGGACGCACAGGATGAACATCGTGATGATGTCACCGCGTTTTTAAATTTTAAGCAAGATGTGGAAGAGTATTTTCCTAACTATAATGGTGTAATTGGTAGAGCCTTTTATATGGGTGATCAGCTTCAAGATTTGAGTATTACCATTCCGATTCAATTCTACGGAAAAACAGAAGGAATTGGGTTCACACAGTATGTAACAGGCCTTGTCATGGAACATTTTCCGAAGTATTTATCTGTTTCGGTCAGTGTTACGTCTGTAGACGGACCTGAGGCACTAATCGTCCGCAAGGCGAATGAAACAGAACCATTTGTTCATATATATCAATAGGACCTGGCGAATGCTGGGTCTTTTTTAGTGGGTATTGCCAATGATTGCGGCACTGAAATGAATCGTGTTAGAATGAACAGTGGAGTGAAAACGTTTTTAATACATAGGAGGGTTTAACAAATGGTACAACCTTACAAACACGAACCATTTACAGATTTTACGATTGAAGAAAACCGTCAGGCCTATCTAAAGGCGTTACAAACAGTAGAAGGATATTTAGGTCAGGATTATGACCTCGTAATTGGCGGAGAAAGAATTGCGACCGAGGATAAGATTGTTTCTTATAATCCTTCCAATAAGGAAGAGGTCATTGGCCGCGTTTCAAAAGCGAGCCAAGCCCTAGCTGAAAAAGCAATGCAAGCGGCTGTCGAAGCCTATAAAACTTGGAAAAAAGTAAAACCAGAAGTTCGCGCGGATGTTTTATTTAAAGCAGCAGCCATTATTCGCCGCCGCAAGCACGAATTTTCTGCGCTAATGACAAAAGAAGCAGGTAAGCCATGGAGAGAAGCCGATGCAGATACGGCAGAAGGAATTGACTTCCTTGAATATTATGGGCGTCAAATGCTCGCACTTAAAAATGGGGTACCCGTTCAAAGCCGTCCGAATGAATTTAACCGTTATGACTATATTCCGCTTGGCGTAGGTATTATTATTTCTCCATGGAATTTCCCATTTGCCATCATGGCAGGTACCACAGTTGCAGCAATTGTCTCGGGGAATACAGTGCTTTTAAAGCCAGCATCAACGACTCCTGTGGTTGCAGCGAAGTTTGTTGAAGTTATGGAAGAAGCAGGTCTTCCTAAAGGTGTTCTAAACTTCGTACCAGGAAGCGGTTCGGAAGTGGGCGACTATTTAGTTGACCATAAAGATACACGTTTTATCAGCTTTACCGGTTCACGCGATGTCGGACTTCGCATTTTCGATCGTTCTTCTAAAGTTAACGAAGGTCAAATTTGGATGAAACGTTTGATTGCAGAAATGGGCGGTAAAGATACCATTGTAGTTGATAGTGAAGCAGATCTTGAGCTTGCTGCTCAATCCATTACTGCAGGTGCATTCGGCTTCTCAGGTCAAAAATGTTCTGCCTGTTCACGCGCGGTAATCGTCGAAGATGTCTACGACCAAGTATTGAATCGCGTCGTTGAATTAACGAACCAATTAACAGTGGGCGATCCTACCGAGCAAGCAACATTCATGGGCCCAGTTAACGACAATAATGCTTTCAAAAAAATCATGGAATATATTGAAATTGGTAAGAACGAAGGCAAGTTAATGGCTGGCGGCGAAGGTGATAACTCGAAAGGTTACTTCATTAAACCAACAGTTATAGGAGATCTAGCTCCTAAAGCACGGATTATGCAGGAAGAAATTTTCGGACCTGTCGTTGGATTCACAAAGGCAAAGAACTTTGATGAAGCGATTGAAATTGCAAACAACACAGAGTACGGCTTAACCGGTGCAGTAATCACTAATAACCGTGCTCACATGGAACAAGCCCGTGAGGACTTCCATGTTGGTAACCTATACTTTAACCGTTCATGTACTGGCGCAATCGTTGGCTATCAGCCATTTGGCGGCTTCAACATGTCCGGAACTGATTCTAAAGCAGGCGGTCCTGATTACTTGCTGCTTCATATGCAGGCAAAAACTACGTCTGAAATGTATTAATTCATAATAACAAACCCCCTTTCNNGAAAGGGGGTTTGTTATTATTCGGGTACGTTTATCACAAAAGGGACTGTAAATACTTTGTCCTAATGCTGAAATTACCCCATGCCCATCAAGTCAAGACAAATCATTACCCTCATAACGAAAAAACGCCATTCTTTCTGTAGTTTAATGGAAATAATGGTATTTTTTAAGTGCATTGAGGTTTCAAATGCAAGAAACAGGGGTGTGTAGTAGAATAGATAGTACTGGAGGGGGATTGATGAAAGAATATATTTATGTGGAAAACGAAGAAAAAGTGAAATTGAAATTTGGAATTTTAAAAAAAGACATTGTATTTACCATATCACTCTTGTTAGCAATCATAAGCTGTTTATTCCATGCACCAGAAATAGAATATATAAATTTTAAAGTATTAGTCAGTTTATTTAATCTTATGCTCGTAGTGAAGGCTCTGGAAGATCTTAAACTATTAGATAAGTTCGCCATTTCTATACTGAGTAAATGTCATAATAGTAAAAGTGTTTCAGCAATCCTAATTTTATTATGCTTTTTTAGTTCCATGCTTGTAACGAATGATGTGGCATTAATAACATTTGTACCATTAACACTTATAATTAGTAAGATTATACAAACTTCTATGTTAGATACTATTATACTAGAGACAATTGCGGCTAACATCGGAAGCAGCTTAACTCCAATGGGAAATCCTCAAAATCTTTTCATATTTACTAACTACGGAATAAGGCCTATACAATTTTTTTCAACAATCCTTCTTTTAGTGGTTCTTGGAATTATTCTGTTATTCTTTCTTAATCAAAGATTGAATAGTAAAACATTGGAAATGGAACTTCCGTATATTCCTATAATAAATAAAAAAAAGGCAACAGTATGGGGAATACTATTTGGCATCATATCTGCATCCATACTAGGGGTTTTAAGCTACAAACTTGCGTTCATCATCGCATTGGGAACAGCATGTATACTTGATATAAAATTATTGAAGAAAATTGATTATTTATTGCTTATTACTTTTATATGTTTTTTTATATTTATAGGAAACATATCGGAATTAAAGGTAGTACACACATTTGCCAGCGAAAATCTCAAAAGTCCCACATCAATCTTTTTCAGTTCCATAATTTTAAGCCAACTGATAAGCAATGTACCAGCTGCGATCTTTTTATCAAAATTCTCCGTGAATTGGCAGCCTTTATTAATAGGTGTGAATTTAGGTGGACTTGGTACGATTGTTGCTTCCCTCGCAAGTGTAATTTCATTTAAACTTTTTATTAAGAGAGATCCACAAAAAAGTAAAATGTACCTTATAAGGTTTAGCTTTTATAACTTTTCGATTTTAGCTCTTTTAACTCTTGTTTATTATTTTACAATGAAATATCAAAATTTCTTTTAATACAAAGTAATAGGTTTAAATAACTTTGGGTCCTACCAATATAAAAAACCCAATTNNAATTGGGTTTTTTATATTGGATTTGCCTTAACATATGCCTATAGGGGTACCATCCCATGCCTATCTAGCTAAGGCAAATCATTATCTCCCAAACGACAAAAACGCTATTCTTTCTGTAATATCATGGTAAGGATGTGTTTTTTTATGTGGCCTTTTTTCAGTAACATAGACATTGCAATTTAGAAACGGTTCTATTCTGTGCATTCGTTAATGTTTAGCTTGATGGGCATGTGAAATTACCCCAAATCATATAAAATGACTTATTCGGAAAAAATAGTCATAAGATCACTTTAGGACGATTTAAAATTTATATGACCCTCACTATGTCCATAATTAACCAATAGTAGAATTATATGCCATCAACATAGTTATCTAACTTGAAAAAAATGATAATATAGAGAAAAGGGAATTGAGGAAGTATAAGTATGGAGGAGTAAAGTTGATTCCATTTTATTTCATGCACGTTACAACAGTTGAACATAGTGAAAATTTACTTTGGACATTTTTGATCTGCAACGTCTTTGTTGTCAGCGCCGGTATTGTTTTTACCTATAAATTATTCCGTCAGAAAAACGTTCGGGTAGCGGGAATAACTTTTGCGATTGCTCTAGCCGTCAATTATATCCTTATCGCAATCTTTGGCGATATATTTGACTTACTGGGATAAACCAAAATGGGGAGATGAGATCGTTGAAATATTACCGTTTGTGGGTCCTTGCCTTTCTATTAAAATTAATTGGGTCTGCCTGGGATGCTTCATATCATTTTAAATATTTATTTGAGGAATACTCAATTCCCCATATTGTTAATACGCTCGGTTTTGTCTTAGGGGCGGTTTTGTTACTACAAGAGTGGCGTCGCTCACATCATATGGAGCGATTTTCTAGAAATTTGATAACGATCGGCTACGTCATATTCCTAATTGGAATTCCCCTGGATTTTACCTACCATATTGCCTATGGAATTGATTTAACCACCTGGAGTCCTACCCATTTTATTTATTATATTGGTACCGCAATGATGATTTTTGGGGTTTGGCGCGGTTACTTTCTGTATACGAGAGAGATTCCACCGTCATGGAAGTCACTTCATACTTTGTTTGCGATGTTTCTCCTCGAATGCTTGATGTTTCCAAATATGCAGCAGGAAAACGGAGCGATTTCTTACCATCAGTACATTCAAGGAAAATCAATTGCCTCACAGGAAATTCTAGATTTAATTTCAAACCCTGCCTCGCAGATCTTTGGAGGGATTCCAGAATGGGTATATCCCATTTATTCCATCTTAATGGTTGCGCTTTTTACGATTCTAATCATTCGATATTGTCGAGATTATACCATCCCTGTGATGGCAACAGCCCTGTATATCCTGTTAAGGTTCGTTGGTAAAGCGACATTTGCAGCAGTGGGTTATCCAACCTCGTATGTACCAATTACGCTATTATTGATTCCCTTACTGTATTTATTGTTTAAAAAGGTCCACTGGATTGCTGGTTTAACGGGTAGTATAGCCTATTTTCTTACCTTGTTTGTAATCCATCAAACGAATATTCTCGTTACACCGCCTTTGGACCTATGGGAGCTCGGACCCGTTGCCATTATAGGGATTCTAGTCCCAGTGGTGAATTCATATGTAAAATTATTTACCTTCTGTAAAAGAGATAAACAACATGCATGAAAAGGGTGCCTGACACCCTTTTTTATTTTTGCATAATATTAATAGTTTTTTTCTATCAGTCACTATCAGAATTGGTTTATGGCTATTTTGTGAAATTTTTCACATGTTGGTTAGAATGTGACGAACTTCACAATTTTTATTATCGCTAGCATTTACAATTTAGCTATAAAGAAAACCTTGTTAACGTACAAAATTAATGATGTAACCTATAAGGAGCGATCCATAAATGAAAAAATTAGTGATGATTGGTAACGGTATGGCAGGCGTAAGAACGATTGAAGAAATTCTCAAAGTAGCAACTGAACCGTTTGAAATTACTATTTTTGGCCAAGAACCATATCCGAACTATAACCGGATTAAATTATCCAATATCCTGCAGGGCGATACAAACTTCGAAGATATTATTATCAATCCATTAGATTGGTATAAAGAAAATAAAATTCAATTATTTACAGGGGAAGCCATTGTTAACATGAATGTTGAGGAACAGCGTGTAGTTAGTAATCTAGGCAGGGAAGTCGAGTATGATGAATTGATTATTGCAACAGGCTCGAATTCTTTTATCCTGCCCATTCCAGGTGCAGACAAAATCGGTGTGACCGGATTTCGTGATATAAATGATTGTGAAATGATGATCAAGTCAGCGCAGCAATATAAAAAGGCGGTCGTCATTGGTGGCGGACTCCTCGGACTTGAAGCTGCAAGAGGACTATTAAACTTAGGGATGAAAGTCGACGTGGTTCATTTAATGCCGCATCTCATGGAGCGTCAACTGGACCCCGTTGCATCCTCTTTACTTAAAGCAGAGCTAGAAGCGCAAGGTATGAATTTCCTCATGGAAAAAGAAACCGTAGAGATTCTAGGCAACGAACGTGTGACTGGTCTTCGTTTTAAAGATGGCTCCCAAGTGGAAGCCGACTTGGTTGTGATGGCAATCGGAATTAAATCTAATATAGAAGTTGCAAGAAACAGCGGAATCTATGTAAATCGCGGGATCGTGGTCAATGACTTTATGGAAACAAGCGTCCCTCACATTTATGCGGTTGGGGAATGTGCTGAGCACCGCGAGATTGTCTATGGCTTGGTGGCCCCATTGTATGAACAAGGAAAGGTGCTTGCCAACCGTATTTGTGGGAATCTTGGCGAACCATATCAAGGCTCTGTTACGGGAACACAATTAAAGGTAGCAGGAGTTGACCTGTTTTCTGCTGGTGAGATTTTTGAAGATGGTACAACCAAATCTATCATGGTTTATAACGAGTATGATGGTGTTTATAAAAAAATCTTAACGAGAAATAACATGATTGTTGGTGTTGTGCTATATGGTGACACCAAGGATAGCATCAAGTTATTCCGGATGCTGACGAAAAAAGAAGATATCAGCGGAATGACCAGCATTTCAGTGCTGCAATCCGAATGCAGCGCAGAAGGCGGAAATGACGATGTCGCTTCAATGGCAAATGATGAATTAGTCTGCGGCTGTAATGGCGTGACAAAAGGTGCCATCGTCGAAGCCATCAAAACGCAAGGGTTAACAACGTTAGACCAGGTGAGCCATTGCACGAACGCCGGCCGTTCATGTGGACGGTGTAAGCCGATGGTAAGCAGTATTCTTGCACATACACTTGGGGATCAATTTGATGAAGCAGCGGCACAAAAGACAAGCCTTTGCGGGTGTACTACACGAAGCCGTGATGAAGTAGTAGCTGAAATTAAAGAAAAAGGCTTAACTAGTGTGAAAGAAGTTATGAATGTCCTAGAGTGGAATAACGAAGAGGGCTGTACCAAATGCCGTCCTGCTATCAACTACTATCTAGGCATGATTCATATGGATGAATACAAAGATGATCGTGACTCCCGTCTTGTTAATGAAAAAATGCATGCTAATATCCAGAAGGACGGAACCTATTCAGTTGTACCAAGAATGTACGGCGGGGTAACGACTGCTGCTGATTTGAAAAAAATCGCCGAGATTGCCGAAAAGTATGAGGTACCACTTGTAAAATTAACAGGTGGCCAACGAATCGGTTTGTTCGGAGTGAAAAAAGAAGACCTGCCAGCGATGTGGGAAGAGTTAGATATGCCATCCGGTTATGCCTATGGAAAGACACTTCGGACAGTCAAAACATGTGTGGGTGCACAATTCTGCCGCTACGGAACACAGGATTCGATGGCACTTGGAATCGAACTGGAAAAGAAATTTGAACGCCTAGATACACCACATAAAGTGAAAATGGGTGTGTCTGCTTGCCCACGAAATTGCTCTGAAGCAGGTATTAAAGACATTGGTTTTGTCGGCATTGATGGCGGCTGGGAAATTTATGTCGCAGGTAACGGGGGTGTCGACCTCCGCGCAGGTGACCTCCTATCTACGGTGAAAACGCAAGCCGATGTAATGGAAATGACGGGTGCTTACCTGCAATATTATCGTGAAACAGCCAATTATCTAGAGCGTACTTCAAAATGGGTCGAACGTGTAGGGTTAGACAACGTGAGAGAGGTTCTTGCCAACGAGGAAACGCGAAAAGCATTGAACGAGCGCATGGATAAGACATTGAAAAAGTATATTGAGCCTTGGAATGAAGCGATCCAGAGTGAAGAAATTCAAGATAAATATTATGCAAAACATACAATCAAGGTGGGGGAGTGATTTATATGCTACAAACATTAACTCGAATTCCAGTGGCAAACTATTCAAATATAAAAGTTCGATCAGGCTATTCACTTAAAATTGACGACACAGAAATCGCTCTATTTAAAGTAACCAGTGGAGAGGTTTATGCTGTTGAAAACCGCAGCCCCCATCCAAAAGGCGGCGTCCTTTCAGAAGGACTTGTTAGTGGCGAATATGTATATTGCCCCGTCTATGATTGGAAAATATCCTTAAAAGATGGTAAAGTACAAGCACCGGATGAAGGTCAAGTACGGACATTTAAGGTAGAATTAGAGGAAGATATCGTTTTTATTATCAGATAAGAGCGAAATGGGAAGGATGGCTGCAGGATGAAAAAGGGGAAAGTATTCTTAGTAGGAGCAGGGCCGGGCGACGTCCGTTTAATCACCGTTAAGGGACTGGAGGCCATTAAGCAAGCCGAAGTCATTTTATATGACCGGCTTGCCAATCCCAAGCTATTGGAATTTGCTCCAGCGGATTGCGAACTGATTTATTGCGGAAAGTTACCAAACCGCCATATTCTGCGCCAAGGGAATATCAACGAGCTTTTGGTTGAGAAGGCGCTTGAAGGAAAGCGGGTTGTTCGTTTAAAAGGCGGCGATCCTGGCGTATTTGGCAGAGTTGGCGAAGAAGCTGCCTCCCTGGCTGAGTATCAAATTCCTTTTGAAATTGTTCCTGGTATTTCATCGGGTATTGCAGCCCCCCTATATGCAGGAATTCCTGTTACCCATCGTGAGTATGCAGAATCATTTGCTGTTGTTACAGCCCATGATAAATCGAAAGAGGGCAAACCGGTGCTAGACTGGGAAGGACTTGCCCGTGGTGTCGATACGATTGCTTTTTACATGGGGGTTGGCAATTTACCGTTTATTTGCGAAAATCTCATCACCTATGGAAAACCATCGTCAACTCCTGTTATTTTGATTCAATGGGGGACATTTGCCCGTCAAAAAACATTGCTAGGGACGCTGGCAGATATCTCTGAGAAGGTCATCGAGGCAAAGTTTAGCAACCCATCGATTATCTTAGTAGGTGACGTCATTGCCCTTCGTGAAAAAATCAATTGGTTCGAGAAAATGCCGCTGTATGGACGGCAAATCCTGCTTGCCCGGACGAGTGAGGCCCCAAGTGAATTAGCAAAGGAATTAATGGACCAAGGCGCTGATGTGATTGAATTTCCAAAGTGGAAACGGACTTCATTGCCAGTTGAATTAGAAAAAGTGACTTCCTATGAGAAAATACTCTTTACCTCACCAGAAAGTGTAAATGAATTTTTCACAGCGGTGCTGGAGGACGGAATCGATATCCGAAAAATCCGTGCCGACTTCTTTGGTGCTTCTGTGAAATCGATAAAAGCATTAAATAATCGCGGGTTTATTGCTGCACATGCGGATGAATTAGGCGAGCCAGGTACTATGTTGATCGTTGGAGACGATAGCATCTTGAAAAAAGAGTTTGATTCAGATTCAGCAGACATTATGGTGACCAGCAAGAAAGAGCTTGATTATCAATTCCTGCCTCTTTTTAAAAGAATGTTAGATGAAGCGGACGTGAACACCATGGTATTCCCAAGCAGTGCCTCTGTTGAACCGTTTATGAGAGCGTTAGGTGAAGGTGACTTGAATGCTGATGAACTGTTTAAAGGACTGCAAATCGTCAGCATGGGAAAACAAACAGAAGCTGCCGTTGTAGAGGCGGGCCTTTCGTCGAATGGAACGCCTGCACAAGCAACGCAGGAAGCGCTGGTGGAATATTTAGCAGCCCGTTGTCCTGTCGAGGAAGTGTAGAAGATGCATGCAGGCTATCCAGTGACCCTAAGGTTAGTAGGCAAAAAGGTTGTTGTTGTTGGTGGCGGTAAGGTTGCCGAGCGAAAAGTTAAGGGACTGCTTGGTACCGGAGCCGAAATCGTCGTCGTCAGCCCGGAGGCAACGGAGGGAATTCAAGGACTTCATCGGGAGGGAAGAATTGTTTGGAAGCAAAAGTTGGTTGCTGTTAGCGACCTGGCGGATGCATTCATGATTCTTGTTGCGACAAACAATCCACAACTGAATCAGTCAATTAAGAAAACGGCTGAAGCCCACCAGCTTGTAACGATAGCAGATGATCCAGATGGCTCCAATTTTCATGTCCCATCCCACTTCTCGCGGGGTCAGTTGAGCATTGCCGTTTCAACAGGAGGAGCCAGCCCAACCCTCGCCGGCAAAATTCGGGAGCAGCTTGAAGAGCAGTTTGATGATTCGTATGAAAGCTATCTTGAATTTCTTTCTTGCAAACGAAAATGGATTTTGAAAGAAGTAGAAGATGCCACTTTGAAGAGAAAACTATTAAAAACCATTGTCAGCTCGGATTTCTTAACTAGTGCAAATCGGGAAGATGATTTTATCAGGTTATATGAAGCGCTGCTTAAAGAAACGCGCCAATCATGATCCAATGAAGGATGTCACAGACGTCCTTTTTTTTTATGCCCTTTTTCTTTTGAAAATAGGATATAGGGAGTATTTACCTATTTTTCTAAAATTTCCAGAAAGGTGGTTCCATTTTTAAAAACGGTGTTATATAATACAAAGCGTAGATACTTCCTGTATTATAACAAAGAGGTGATGTAGTTCATGTCGACGCAAACGACAGGCATTGAAGTGGTTGGGCCAGTGAAAGCCCAGTACGATGAGATTTTAACACCAGGGGCATTAAACTTTATTGAAGAGTTAGAGCGAAAGTTTGGCGATAGAAGAGTTGAACTGTTACAGTACAGACAAAAACGCCAAGCAGAAATTAACGATGGAAAATTGCCGAATTTCCTCCCTGAGACGAAACATATCCGGAATGGTGACTGGACCATTGCTCCACTGCCGGATAATCTCCAAGACCGCCGGGTCGAGATTACCGGTCCGACTGATCGGAAAATGATCATCAATGCTTTGAACTCGGGTGCAAAGGTGTTTATGGCTGACTGTGAAGACGCCACTTCACCGACTTGGGAAAACATCATCGAAGGACAAATCAACTTAAGAGATGCGGTTAATCGAACGATATCCTTTGAAAACCCGAATGGGAAAAAATATGAACTAAATGAAAAGACAGCTATTCTGTTTGTACGACCACGCGGACTGCATCTAGTAGAAAAACATATTTTATTAGATAGCAAACCTATTTCCGGAAGCTTTTTCGACTTTGGAATGTATTTTTTCCATAATGTGAACCAGTTACTTGCGAGGGATACCGGGCCATATTTTTACCTGCCAAAGCTTGAAAGTCATTTGGAAGCACGGCTGTGGAATGATGTATTTGTATTTGCCCAAGAAAAGCTTGGGATTCCAAATGGAACTATTAAAGCGACTGTCTTACTAGAAACCATCATGGGTGCATTTGAAATGAACGAGATTTTATTTGAGCTAAAAGATCACTCTGCAGGATTGAATTGTGGAAGATGGGATTATATCTTCAGTTACTTGAAAAAGCTGCGTAATCACAAGGATGTCATTTTACCCGATCGCTCGCAGGTAACGATGACGGTTCCATTTATGCGTTCGTATTCGCTCCTGACGATTCAAACTTGTCACCGTCGCAAGGCACCGGCAATCGGTGGAATGGCCGCTCAAATTCCAATCCGTAACAATCCTGCGGCAAATGAGGAAGCCTTTGCCAAGGTTCGTGCGGATAAGGAACGTGAAGCCCGTGATGGACATGATGGAACTTGGGTAGCACACCCCGGTCTTGTTCCGGTAGCCTTAGAGGTTTTCAATCGTGAAATGCCTATGGCAAACCAAATCCATACGAGTAAACAGCAGAAAATCACCGTAACGTCTCAAGATTTGCTCGAATCACCAGGTGGCACGATTACAGAAGAGGGCGTTCGTTTGAATATAAATGTCGGTATCCAGTATGTTGCTTCGTGGCTAAGCGGTAATGGCGCGGCACCGATTTACAACTTGATGGAGGATGCCGCAACCGCTGAAATCTCACGAGCCCAGCTATGGCAATGGATTCGCCATCCAAAAGGAGTGCTGAACGACGGGCGTAAAGTAAGTGTGGAAATGTATCAGCAATACAAGGTGGAGGAATTAGAAAGAATTAAACAGGAGATGGGCGCTGATGCCTTTGAAGGCGGCAGATTTGATGAAGCCGTTGAACTGTTTGACCGATTGATCTTAAGTGATGAGTTTGCTGAATTTTTAACCTTGCCGGGGTATGAACTTATTTAGTTTTTTAATAAAAAAATACTTAATAGATTACTAGGAGGAATATAAAATGACAAATTCAAGAGTAGCGCAATTACAAGAAAACTGGGAAATGGATAGCCGTTGGAATGGGATTACTAGACCCTATACTGCTGAGGATGTAATCAAGCTCCGTGGTTCGATTGATATCGAGCATACGTTGGCTCGGAAAGGGTCAGAAAAGCTTTGGAAACTATTAAATGAAGAAGACTATGTAAACGCTCTTGGTGCCCTAACGGGGAATCAGGCCGTCCAGCAGGTAAAGGCAGGGTTAAAAGCTATTTACCTAAGCGGTTGGCAGGTAGCTGCTGATGCGAACCTATCCGGACATATGTACCCGGACCAAAGCCTATACCCAGCAAACAGTGTACCGAATGTCGTTAAAAAAATTAATCAGGCCTTGCAGCGTGCCGACCAGATTACTCATTCAGAGGGAGACAATTCAATTGATTGGTTTGCTCCAATTATCGCCGATGCAGAAGCTGGCTTTGGCGGCCAATTGAATTGTTTCGAACTAATGAAGGGCATGATTGAAGCCGGTGCGTCAGGTGTCCACTTTGAAGATCAGCTTTCTTCTGAGAAAAAATGTGGTCACTTAGGCGGGAAGGTGCTGTTGCCAACGCAAACGGCGGTTCGTAATTTAATTGCTGCTCGTTTAGCTGCAGACGTTATGGGCGTTCCAACCATTTTAGTTGCCCGGACAGATGCTAACGCGGCTGATTTAATTACTAGTGATATTGATTTGAATGATGCCCCTTTTATTACAGGCGAACGTACGGGAGAAGGGTTCTACCGAGTGAAGGCTGGGATTGGCCAGGCGATTGCTCGCGGCTTAGCGTATGCCCCTTATGCAGATCTTGTATGGTGTGAAACATCGGAACCGAATATTGAGGAAGCAAGACAGTTTGCGGAAGCGATTCATGCGGAGTTCCCGGGCAAACTGCTCGCGTACAACTGTTCGCCATCATTCAACTGGAAAAAGAAATTGGATCAAGAAACGATTGCTAAATTCCAAGTCGAGCTTGGCAAAATGGGCTACAAGTTCCAATTCGTTACTCTGGCAGGATTCCACGCCCTAAACCATGGCATGTTCGAACTTGCACGCGGATATAAAGAGCGCGGAATGGCAGCTTACTCCGAATTGCAGCAAGCTGAATTCGACAGCGAGCAATACGGCTACACGGCCACACGTCACCAACGTGAGGTAGGTACAGGTTACTTTGACCAAGTTTCCATGGTCATTACAGGTGGAACCTCATCAACAACCGCGTTGAAAGGCTCAACGGAGACAGAGCAATTTACAGGGAAAAACTAAAGGGCGATCCTTCTCTCCGAGTGGAGAGAGGGTTTTTTTGTGTTTGGGTGTTTACTGGCGGAAGGGTTACGTTTACTGTCGGATAGGTGGAGATTACTGGCGGAAGTGTTGGGTTTACTGGCGGATAAGGCAGATTTACTGTCGGATAAGTTTTTTTTCTCTCGAATAAGTCGATTTTACTCTCGAATAAGACCAGTTTACTCTCGAATAAGACCAGTTTACTCTCGCATAAGGCGAGCTTACTCTCGAATGGCTAGTTCCTCCCTCAGCCAACAAACACAATTCACCAGCACTTTTTGGAATGGAACATTTTTTAGGGTATCATCATAGATAATAATAGCCTTTTTATGGAGTTGATTTAATTGAAAAAGACAACCGTTGACGAGGTCTTACAGCAGGGTATCTATGGGCCATTAGAAACAAAACCAGATGAGCGGCGGAAATTCTTAGGGAATTTGAGGGAACGAATTGTAGTGGCACTTACAAAAAGCCAAGTGGCAGAAACCAGCGTGTATCCCAAAGTTGAGAAGGAAATGAAAGAAAGGCCACAGTCCCACCTTTTCTTAAATGGAAATATGAGTTATGAAACCCTTTCGAAATATGTAAAGCTGGTCACAAAATATAAAATTGAACATACACTTGTAACCAATAAAGAGCACGACTCAGAAATTGGCTTGGTACTAGCTATGGATCATGCGATTGATCAGGAAGATATTTTTATTACCAATAAGGAACCTGTCTTGCAGCAAGAAGTCAAAAAAAACAAAGGCTTTTTTGCAAAAATCTTTAAAAAATGATGTATGTCATTTCAAGAAACTTACTCCGAAACATCAGAAATTGAGCAGCCAGAGTCAAAATTGTCCTTATGAGAGGTTCATAAGGACAAAATCCCCAAAAGCCAGACCCCAGAAGCCCTATGAAACGCTAAACAGAGACTCCACTATTTTTTATCCTGCAGCCACATCCACCGTAGCCTGCAACTCGATTTCAACATTCCCCTGAATCGCGCGGCTGATCATGCAAGATGCCTCCGCTTTTTTGGCCAGCCTCATAGCCATTGCTACTTCTCGCTCAGATGCATCTTGTTTCAAAACAACATGCGGTCGATGAATGATCTTTTTATACGTAAATACCCCATTGGTGACATCAACAATTCCTTCAGACTCCATCGTTAAGTTTTCCTTTACTAACCCACTACGCTCCATCAGTGCTGCGAGTGTAATAATATAGCAGGTTGCAGCAGCCCCAAGCAGCATCTCATCTGGATTGGTGCCGACACCCGGTCCGTCCATTTCTGATGGGATGGAGATCTTTGTTATTAAATTTCCGGCTTCAATCTCGCCGACATCATTCCGTAATCCCGGCCAGTTCGCTTTTAAGTGAAAAATATGTTCAGCCATTCTAATTTCCTCCAATTTTAGTTTTGCTCCCACGTGATTTGGAAAATATGGTATGGTTATTTCGATATGTAAAAAATGGAGCAGTGACGAATGAAAATCATTTATAAAATAACTCTTATCCTACTTCTTTGTTTATATTTAGCAATTCTTTCAAAATTGATTTTGTTTAAATATATCCCGTTATCTGAAATTATAAATCATTTTAACTTTACTTATGATGAATACCACTGGCGTTCGAATAACTTCGTGCCTTTTAAGACGATTAATTTCTATCTGTTCTTAGCGGATATCAACTTAAATATACGGATTGTAAACTTAGCAGGAAACATCATTGGTTTTGTACCCTTCGGATGTATCTTACCATTGCTGGCAAAAAAGTTTCAAAAACTTAGCACCGTTACCATTTCCACCTTTTGTTTAAGTCTGACGTTTGAACTGATGCAGCTAATATTTGAATTTGGTAGCTTTGATGTGGACGATTTGATTTTAAATACGGTAGGGGGGATTTTGGGTTATCTCCCTATTAAACTCTTTCTTCTTTTCACAGGTTATAAAATGAAGAATATAGACATAACCCAATAGTAGGGGAAGTTTTTAAATAAACAAAAACCACCGATGAATCTTGATCTGAACCCAAAAAGT
>NTXX01000085.1 GCA_002559145.1 Bacillus sp. AFS006103 | reverse complement strand
TTATTGAATAATGGAGCGCCGCTCGATGTCATTCAGAGCTTATTCGGTCATGAAAAAAGTGAAACCACACGTATTTATGCCCAACTTAGCAGAAGTATAAGACAGGATCTTTACAGGAAATATTTTTAAATAGGCAAGGCGATGCTTCTTTAAGCATCGCCCCCAATAGTTTAAGTGCATTTTTTCACAATCTTAACTTTTATAAAAGAATACTACTCCTTTTGTTAAATAAGGAATTCAACAAAAAAGGTGGTTAACCCTTCCTAGACTAACGCACCCGATGGTTTTGAAACAGAGCCAGTCTAACAATATGCTTAAGCAGCAATTAGTTATTTACGATTTTAATATCTTTTATTGGATAATAAACAACATTTGATGTCCCTATTACCTTTTTCATTGGTATCGCTCCAATTTTACGGCTGTCTTTGCTTTCCCTTCTGTTATCTCCCATTACAAACAAACTATCTTTAGGGACAGTATCACTACCTACTGCGGTTTCCTTTAAAGTGAAGGAGTCTGTTAATGTTCCTCCATCTTTTAATGATTTTTTGTATTTTTCCAAGTAAGGTTCGTTGTAAGCTTTCCCATTTATATATAAAACATCATTTTTATATTCAATTCTATCACCTGGGAGTCCGATTACGCGTTTTATGTAATCCTTACCTTCTGGGGCGTGAAACACAACAATATCAAATCTTTTCGGTTCTCCGATTTTTGTTACAATCATACGGTCCTTGTTCTGGAGAGTGGGGTTCATTGATTTACCGTCAACAACAATGGGGGTAAAGAAAAAAGAGCGAATAATGACAGCTATTGCAAGAGCACCTATTATTGATTTAACCCATTCAAACGTTTCATTTTTCTTCTTTGTCATTACTCATCCTCCCTTAATATCCATCCGAATTCATATCCTTACTTTACCATAAGTGTTTGGGTATTTACTATATTCTTCTTAAGCTATCCTGCTTCGTTAGTACAAGAAGAAAAAGGGATCGCCACAGCCATCCCGTCTTTAACATAAGCTCCCGTTAGCTCAAAAAGAAATGCTTATTTAGTCAACAGATGTAATAACAATTTTCTTGTTTGTTCAAAGTTTTTATATTCTTGAAAGAAATCGTTATAGGTTTCAATTTTGTCTTCAAAAGACTTATATTGTTTAAAGAAATCAAAAAAGGACTTCTGCAACATCTCAATTTGACCTTGGGGGATTTTATTTGTCTTGCCTGCTAAAACATAACTTAGAGTTCCAGCTATATTCATACAGTAAGTATTAAAATCACCCACTAGACAGTCTTCTTCATCTGATAAATTTAAAAACTCTGTTTGAAAATCATCTTGTATTTTGTCCGTATCGCTATATGGAAATGGCTTACCTAATTCGTTTTTTATTTCAGTTAGTTGTTTTAAGATATTGTCCATATTTTCACCCGTTTAAGTATGTCATTTACCTATTTTATCACGTTTTCTACTTAAACTAACCTGCCCGTTAGCTGAATAAGCTATTTCATTTATTAATCCGCTTTAAGGATGTCTAAATGTTCCCGTGTTAAAATTAAATCTATTATTTTGTTTCCTTTTGTATATAAAACTAAAGCACCTTCTCTTTCTCCCTTTTTCCATCCATTGATTTTAATGACTAATTCATATCCAAAAGGTATACCATATTCCTCTATTGCTGCTGACCAATAATAACTCTTCGCTTTTTCATTTTCCTTGATTAATTCTGCATTTCGAGGGACTGGGAAGTTATAAAAATCTTCTGATGGCAGATATAGAAAAAGTAAAATGAAATAATAAATTACTCCTCCGACTAAGGGAGTAGCTAAGGCTATTTTCCAACCTTTCTTTTTCTTCCTAACTTGATTTTCCAAAATAACCTCCTGTTAAATGACCTCTTATTTACTTATTCTTCCTGCTTTATTCTAATTCCTTCTTCAACTATCCTGCCCTGTTAGTCGAATAAGAAAAAAAGACCGCCGCAGCGATCTCATCTTAAACTCTTGCCCCCGTTGAACAAGAACCATTAAATCCACTTAGCAAACCAAGCTACATAATATGCAGCAGGGATAAGTAGAAGTTGAGCCACAATTGTACCCAGAAACTTAGAACTAATCATCGTTAAAGAGTAGCTTTTTAAGTAAATATAATCAGTTTGTTTTTTCATTACTCTATCAGCTAATACGGATGCTTTAGGGTCAATGAACAAAGTCAATAAAATAGTTGCTATACCATTAATAATACCAGATGACATTAATGCAGCTTGAGCATAATCTTTCGGTACTATCATTGATGCATAAATGGAAGATAGTACCCCGATTGTAAATACAGCAGAAATGATAACATTAATCACAAAGAGTCGTTTTGGAATGGTTTTTAACGTAATCCCCTTTAGATACGAAAATCTTGGTAGCCTAAAACACATCAATATTTTTTTAATGCTATTTCGATTGAATTGATTAACAAACAGTGCAATTATTGACCCACGTTGATTTGAAAGTTGAATAATGGCTCTTGAAAAGATATTTATGAACGTTGGAAAAAGAAGTATCCCCAACAACACTCCAACCGAGGTTACTGCGATTAAAATCTTGTATTGTTCCTCTATGTAGTGTAATTTGTTTAAATCTGGTGCTTCTGCGATAAGTTTTGCAGTAAGAGGTTGTTGTATCATTGTAGAAAACCTTGAAACAATTACCAGTGTACTAAACAAAGATAATGCAGTTGCAATTAATTTTACCCTTGCTCCTGAAATCCTTATTGAATAAGCCAATGTCTCAATCATTGTAATTATCAATAGAAATAGAGATATTATTATTACCTTACCTGTAATTAACTCCATAAAAAGCCCCTTAAAAAAATTTATTATAGCTGTATTATAAACTAAATCTTTTGTTTTGGAATTATTTAGAAGGACTCAAAGCTATAATTATTTTTTCTGTTCTTATTACACTAACCTGCCCCGTTAGTCGAATAAGCAAAGGGATCTCCGTATCAATCCCATCTTCCGCTCTTGCACCCGTTACTTTAAGTACAATTATTCACAATCTTGCTATGAAATATCAAATAAGTTGCCACTACAACTTAATGGATTATCTTATGGAAGAGAAGAAAAACATAAAAAACTTATAATATTTTTTCATATTTAAATAATTGAAATTTTTCAGTAACTTGTACTTCACCTATTTTTTTGTAACCTAACTTTTCATAAAAATGATGATTTCTTTTGTTTAAATAAGGAGTGTATAAGCTCCAATCTTTTATCAAAGGAAATTCTGACTCCATTAATTGGATTATCTTACTTCCAAGTCCTTTGTTTTGATATTCATTTCTTAAGAATAATTTCTTTAATCTCAATCGTTTATCATCCAATGGTCGAATATCTATTGCTCCAATAATATCGTTGTCCAACCAAATTGTGAAATGAAAAAAACGTTCAATGTTTTCGATTAATTTCTCTGTCGTTTCATTTACAGGGGTTGAATCATGGTCTTCGTATAATGCATAATCCTCTGCAAAAACATCTTTTTGTATAGCTAACAAATCTTCGATTTCATCCAATTTGGTTTTTTTAATACTGACTTCCACCTATGTACACATCCTAATGATTAAATGATTTAATATTCCAAATAATATCATATATTTTACAGATAAATACAAAAAACCATTCTTTTTTATGGAATGGTTATCAAGGTTATTATCCTTTTCTTATAGAACTAAATTGCCCTTTAGTTCAATAAGAAAAGGCTGTCGTAATTAGCAGACAGATTTTAAGGAAAGCCCCCTTTAGCTTATGTGAAGTTTTTCGAAATTCAGCTGTTACACAAAAAAGAGTTAGTTTAACACTAAATAAATAAAGACAAATCACAAAGATTTCTTGGAAAACAGTCTCTAAAAATAGCACTAGTGCCGTTCCGTTTTTCTGTTTTGTACATACTTTGTGATTACGAACGAAAAGAAAGCACTGTACATGGCAATTAGTGCTTACGGAGCTAGTTTGACTCTAATCATTGTATGTTTATATTTCTTATCATCGTTGGAGCAGCTTGGTATTAAAGACCCCGATAACAGCTAGAGGTGTGCAAAACAACACAACTGTCCAATCCACTATTTTGAAAATACATAAATCCATTTCTAAAAAGACTATTAAAATATAAAAAAAATAAGATCAATTAAAGGGGGGAAGTACATGATCAACGTTTTATTTGTATGCCTAGGGAATATTTGCCGTTCACCGATGGCTGAAGCTTTGTTTCGTAACTTAGTCAAAAAGGAAAATTTGACAGACAAAATCGCAGTTGATTCTGCTGCAACCAGTTCATGGCAAATCGGCTTTCCTCCGCACGAAGGAACTCTTAATATTCTGAAGAAATACCATATCTCTTCTAATGGACTTGTTGGACGCCGATTAAGGAAAGAAGACTTTTGCAAATTCGACTATATTATCGGTATGGACGAAAGCAACATAAAAAATATTTACAGGATAACCAGCAAGCCTAATCATCCAAAGATCATTAGGCTGCTCGATCTGACCAAATACAGGAAAGATATCCCCGATCCATTTTATACAGGTGATTTTGATGAAACCTATCGTCTTGTTTCAGCTGGCTGCCGGGTATTACTTAATAAAATACGCAGCGAAAAAAACTTATAACAACAAGGCATCCATCTTAATCCAATCCGATGATCAATACAATTTCTATTTCACTGAATTCATTTTTTAAATTATAAATTCGGTTTCTAATGTTCCTTCTTTTTCCCTTTTCCTTTTGCCTTTCCTTTGTTCTTTCCCTTCTCTTTCTGAGAATGCTTTTTCTCCTTGCCATTATTTTTCTCGTTTTTTGGAGATTTTTTTTCGTGGTTGATATTAGGAATGATAGGAACTTCCGCAGATCCGACACCTTTTATATAAAGTTCATTTCTCACGCTGTAGACACTATTTGGCTGCTTGAAACTGGAGGAGTCTGTTCCAAAGGTTTGCATCATCGATTTAAACATGTAGTGCGCAATTTTCGTCGTATTGCTAACCATATAATTACCCTGACCGTTTTGCTCATAACCAGTCCAAACCGCCATCGTGTATTGTGGTGTATAACCAGCAAACCAGCTGTCATTTGTGGCATTGGATGGGTATCCAAATTGAGCAATGGTTTTTTGATCAAAATTGGTTGTACCTGTTTTTCCGGCCACATCTAGTCCTGGCACATTCGCATTTTTCCCTGTCCCGGCATCCACGACGGTGCGTAACATATCGGTTACCATATAGGCCGTGTAATCCTTCATCACACGTTTCGGTTTCTCCGCAAAACCTACAACTTTCCCATTAGCTAACACCACTTTCTGGACGAAATGCGGTTTGTTGTAGACCCCGCCATTTCCAAAAGCGCTGTAAGCTCCTGCCATTTGTAAAGGATTAACGGTATTACTTCCTATCGCGTAGGATTCATACACCTGATGGTTAGGGAAGGTAATCCCGAGATTTTCGGCAAAGGTTTTTGCCTTCTCCATTCCCACCGCTCTCAAAGTGAGGAGAGCAGGAACATTGTAAGAGTATTGCAAGGCATTGCGTATCGTCATCATGCCATGATTTTGATGGTCCCAATTGGAAATTGACTGGCCGGATGAATACGTGGTCTTCTGGTCATTAATTATATGTGCCGTCGACCATTTTAACTGTTCAATCGCAGGACCATAATCAAAAATCGGCTTAAAGGAGCTGCCGGGTTGACGTTTCATATTGATGGCAAAGTTGTTCCCCATGAAATCGGCTTTAAAATCGTTCCGCCCACTTCCAATCGCCCTTACTTCTCCGGTTTTTGTATCCAAAAAGACGAAAGCTCCTTGAAACTCGGAATCCGGATAGGCAATGATTTCATTCGTGCCTAGCATTTTGTCCGCATAATCCTGTGCTTTCTGGTCCAAGGTTGTATAGATAGATAAACCATCTATGCTGATGTCAATACCCTTGAGTTTTCCCTTAACCTCTTTCACAGCTGCATCCAAAAATGCTTCATATGGCATACTTTGTTGATTCTTTTTCGGTACAATTCCCTCTGTAACTGGAACCTTGGCTGCTTCCTTCATTTGTTTTTCTGTAATATACCCGTGCCTATGCATCAAAGTTAAGACAATATTTCTTCGTTTGGTCGCCTCTTCTTTGTTTTCTGGTTTGGAGGGGTCATAATGATTCGGACTCTGAGGCAGTCCCGCTAACATGGCTGCCTGTGCAAGTGTCATATTTTTCAACTTATTTGCTTCTAGTCCATAGTAGTTCTTCGCTGCGGCTGCCACCCCGTAAGAGCGGTTACCCAGGTAGATTTTGTTCAAATACATCATTAATATCTCATGCTTGGAATACTCTTGTTCCAGCTGATACGCTAATTTCCATTCTTGCACTTTTCGTTTGATTGTTTTCTCAGGAGTTAAAAATGAGTTTTTGATCACTTGCTGTGTAATGGTACTGCCGCCCTGTGATCCGAAATCTTCGGTTACGTTTACGAATATCGCTTTGGCTGTCCTTTTTATGTCAATGCCCTCATGTTCATAAAAACGGGAATCTTCCGTTGCAATAAACGCATCCTCCAATACTTTTGGAACTTGTTTATAGGAAATTTTTGTCCGCTTTTCCTTCCCGTATTCATAGAGGAAGCTTCCGTTTTTATCATAAAACTTCGTTGAAAGCGGATCTGCCAGTTTAGAAGAATCTAAATTGGGGACATCCTTAATCATGGAAGCGAACGTGATAGCTCCTGCTCCTGTTGTAACAAGGCCAAGGACCAAACAGACGATGATCACTTTTTTTATGAAAGACCCTTTTTTAGGCGAGCCTTTACTTGTTTGTTGAATCTGTCTTGTTTTTTCCGCTTGTTTTCGTTCCTCGCGAGATTTGTATGTTGCTTCTGTCATTCTTCTTCTCTCCCATGCACATTTACTCAAAGTTGATTCAAACAAAAAAAGGAAGTATGACTCTCCCTGCTTAACTTTATATACATTCGTAAAGTATCTTCCGTTTATGAGGGAAATGAATAAATTCTCCGTCCCAATGGCACGCAAAAAAAGCCAACATCACTTAGGATGCTGACTTTCTCTCTTAAATTAACATTTTAGGTTTATCCCCAAAAATCTTAAATTAGCTTGAGTCCACTTACAAAAATCAATACAGCAACAATCGTTCGCAGCGGCCTTGTAGGGACTTTAGCTGAAATGCTGCTGCCGACCAACACGCCAGGAATGGAACCCAAGAGTAAATTACCAACTAGCATATAGTTCACATTTCCATAAGAAATGTGGAGCAATCCTGCAACAGTTACCAAAAGAAACGCATGAGTAATATCAGTTCCAACCATCTCTGATGTCTTCATTTGATACAGATAAATCATTGCCACAGCGAATAATGAACCTGATCCTAAGGATGTGAGTCCGACGATAAATCCAAAAAGGCAGCCAATAAAAATCGTTAACGCCTTCTTTTCTTTCAAAGGCTTTAATTGCCAGCGATTCGGTCTTATTTTTTTCTCCACAAAGGTTCTGATAATGATCGCCAGGGAAACAATTATTAGGATGTATCCGAGGGCATGCCTGATAATCTGTTCCTGATTATGGTAAGAAGCTTCAAAATAGTGAAGAGAAGCTATCGCAACCACCGCACTCGGAATACTTCCTAACGCTAATAACTTCACCATCTGAAAATTAACTGTTTTTTGTCTCCAATGTTGAAAAAGTCCAAAGAATTTCGTGATGGAGTTATAGACAAGGTCTGTACCAACAGCTATGGAAGGATTCACCCCGATTAGAATCAATACGGGGGTTAGCAGTGCTGCACCTCCAACTCCAGTCAACCCCACCAAAAAACCTACAAATAAACCCATCAGTGTAATCCCTATACTCATATGCGCACGCCCTATCAATTCCAAGTATTTATATAGGATTATATACATTTATATTTATCTTGTAAATAACTAAATATTTATTAGATTCTGCGAGTTTACTAAAGGTTACTTTCATCATTGAAAAAAAAGAAGGAGTTCACATTTCTGTGGCCTCCTTCCATTACAGTTTAATATTCATAATATCGCCTAGGTCTTTAGCGAATTTCCCTTTTCAAAGATCCTTTAATCAGCTTGATCTCTCCATTTTTAGGAATTAATTCACTAATGTTTTCATATCTTTCTTCCCTTTTTGAACGGTTTAGTTTCTCGACTCCATATTCCTTAAAGGAGCAGCAAAAGAGTTTACGGGCAACTTTTCCTTTTTCACCAATGAAGTTAAACCAACCCTGCCCAACATAAAAAGAATTCGTTAGTAATCTATCAATCACATAAGATATACCAGCATTTTCTTCCCCTGGATTAAATTTTATTTTAGAAGATAGGGCCAAGATAAAATAGTTTTTAAACCGATCAAATTCTAGTAATTGAAGATGATACTTCTCACGCTGCCTTTGATTAAAATCCCTCAGTACTGTTTTGATACTTTTATCCACATCGATTTCAAATTTACTTGCATCTTTCCAAGTCGTTAAACGTGAGTCAAAGATAGACAATGTGAGGATATAATAAGCAGAATAATTTTGGGGATCATACACTTCATTCTCTTGCTTCTCATCTTCCGGTACCACGATGTAGTTTTTATAGTCAGCAAAGAAATTTTCAATCATAGCGTCTACCTTCTTTCATAATTGATAGAATGGATAATAAATTTAGCTTGATCTATTTGAATCTGCAGCTATTTTGTAAGATGAAAAACATCCAGAAGTGTTCTCCTAATTCCTTTTGAATAGCGCAGTTTTCTCGTAATCTGACAAAATAACTTCTATGAACCACTAAATCGAAATTTAATATAATATATTCCTCTTTTAAAACTAAAAATCCTGCTTATTCCTCCAAAAATCCGCATCTTTCACCGTATTTAATCAAAAAGTCCCATTTATGGATTAACCATTTGTCGTAACAGGTCTTTTGGCCGAGTAGGTGATAATTACGATGAGAGAGAAGGCTTACAGTTTTTTCCGTTTCTACTTTTTGAAAAAAACGTCTCAATACTCTATGTAACCAAACTGTAAAACTAATCAACTTAACTGTAATACTAATCTATTTTTTCCATTCATAGTAATAGATTTAAACAAGGTAACGACCTAGGAGGACTAGAATCATGAAAAAACTAATTACCATTTTTCTATTACTGGCTTCATTTTTATACGCTTCCCCCGCTTTTGCCTATCCGATTATACAAGGATACCCACTTTCGGACAGTTTAAAGGGATATAAACACCATGATGGACTTAATCGAATTTCTGTCCGACAGACTGATGTTACTACAAAACCCAATACTACTAGTAACTCCAATATTGGAAAAATAAGTCTAACGGAAAAAGAAATGGACCTGCTTTCTCGGTTAGTTCGAGCTGAGGCTGAGACGGAACCTTATGAAGGAAAGATTGCTGTGGCTTGTGTGGTGCTTAATAGAGTTGAAAGTAGTAAATTCCCTAACACGATAAGAGAGGTGATTTATGCCCGAGGTCAATTTCAACCTGTTCAAAATGGCGAAATCAATAAGCCAGCCGATGAGGAATCTATTAAGGCTGTGAAAGCCGCCTTAACAGAACAGCGCAACTTGGCACCGGGGGCTTTATTTTTCTATAATCCTGACATTGCTACCAGTCGTTGGCTCGATACAAGAACAACCACCATGATCATTGGGCAGCATGTCTTTAAAAAATAGGACCGAGCCAAACCCTTGAAAGTCATAAAAATTTTGAATGATACTTCCTTAACAACATAATCATGAAGTAGCAACTCCATTCTAAGGAGGTAGTAATATGGATCAATCTCCTCTAAACAAAGTTAGACCTTATCTGATTACCAAGAAGTTAGTTCCTGAAAATCAGGAAACACCCATACATTTTCAAAAGTGCGATAACGTGAATGAAAATCTATTTTATAGAAGAAACCATTTTCCTTATCCCAAATTCACATCTTCCTTCTACTTTCTTCCAATTGAAGGATTAGTGTACACTCCAAGAGTTTTTTCTTTACAGGAAATTTACTCATTTCCGGCAAAAACGATAAACCTTGTTTTAGAATGCTCAGGTAATAAGCGAGAATTGTTTGAACCGAAAGTGTTCGGAGAGCAATGGGGAAAAGGCGCGATGAGTCAAGGGATTTGGAAAGGTGTCTCTTTAAGATCATTAATGAAGTACACAGAATTGCTTGATACTGCCAAAGAAATTGTTTTTGAGGGTTACGATTATGGTGAAAGATCTGATTCTAATCAACTTCACCATTTTTCGAGGAGTTTACCGATTGAAAAAGCCCTTGATCCTGATACCATTCTTGCTTATGAATACAATCATCATCCAATCCCCTTTAAGCACGGATTCCCTCTGAGATTAATTGTCCCTGGCTGGTACGCCATGGCCTCTGTGAAATGGATTAAAAAAATGATTGTGATTGATCACGAATTTAAAGGTCCCTTTCAAGCTGTTGATTACGTTTACTATCCGAACAAAGAAAACGATCATAGAAAAGCTCCTGTCAATTCAATCCATATTAACTCAACCATACAATCCCCGCTAAATATGCAAGTATTGAATACAGGGGTGTATGAAATTAATGGAATTGCTTGGACAGGATCAGGACAAATTACCACGGTAGAAATTAGTATAGATGAAGGCAAAACCTGGAAAACGTGTGAATTAGCTTCTTCAACGGAGAAATATGCTTGGGTTCGCTGGAAATATAAATGGGATGCTCTTAAAAAAGGAGAATACACGATAAAATCAAAAGCAACTGATTCTTTAGGCAATATTCAACCATTGAAACCAATCTGGAACAGGAAGGGATATGGTTATAACGCAATAGATTGTATAAAAGTTAAAATCGAGTGATCTCTATTTTAAAAGGCAGTCATGAATGCTGTTTTCTGAAGGATTGTTGGTTTTTTTTGATGAATATATAGTTGACCATTTTAAGAAATTCTCTAATGGACAAATATGATCAAAGGAGTAAGAGAATTGTCCATTAGAAGCTCCCTATTGAACAATAATCACTAAAGAAGCAAGAGTTTTGTCCATTAGAAGCTCCCTATTGAACAATAATCGCTAGAGGAGCAAGTGTTTTGTCCATTAGAAGCTCCCTACTGAACAATAATCGCTAGAAGAGCAAGAGTTTTGTCCATTAGAAACACCAAAAACAGCAAAGGTACCAAAACAGCCTAATAAAAAGAGGTGACTAACAAGAATAAAGTCACATCCATAATTGGTTGTGACTCTTAGTTTATGTTTTAGCATTTTTATTTCGTCCTATGTAATAGCCCACACAATTTCACTAGTTATGGCTGCTGCGTTCCCGCCCTGACCCGTTTCCTAGTTTCCTCGTTGGACTATAACTCCGCAGGTAGGACTCGAACCTACGACCGACCGGTTAACATCCGATAGCTCTACCACTAAACTACTGCGGAAAAATTTCACTTGATGATGAATTTTTTCAATATGTTTTTTTGGTTATTTAGTGGAAATGACGGGAGTTGAACCCGTGTGCAAAGATATTGGCACTTATACATCTACGAGTGTAGTCAGTAAAATTGATTTCACGAACTTCTTTAGCCTACTGACAGGCGTTGAAGCAGCTAGTCTGGTTCGTCTCTTCCTTCATCCTCAGACGGTGGAATCTGGCGTAGTCCACTTATCGTGAGTCCCTTACCCTACCACATGGACGATGGAGGGAGGAACCGCTATCGTCTGTTATTAGGCAGCGAAAGCGAAGTTGTTGTTTTGTTTGCCAGTTATAGGCTTAATCGTTTTTACGAGGCCGAATCCCTCGACTCGCCATATAAGCTCAAACTATCCCTGTCGATACCAAGACATCCCCATAATATAATGGCAGAGAAGAAGGGATTTGAACCCTCGCGCCGGTTACCCGACCTACACCCTTAGCAGGGGCGCCTCTTCAGCCTCTTGAGTACTTCTCTGTAATGAAAGCTTATGCATAAGTCGTTAAGAACTTACAAGAGAAATATATCATGTCTGCCAACTGGAAGATAGCTGTAAAATTTGGTAGTTCAAAAGACCCAGCACAAAAGAGTGTCAGGCACTACCCAATGATTGGCTAGTACCAACACTTTTAGTTAGTAAATAGTTCGATGACTTATTCCTTTTAAAGAAAACACCATTTTATGGTATGATAATTCAAATGTTAACCAAATTATTATTATAGTTTACTCTTTAAATCAAAAGGGAGTAAACCATTGGGGGAAAATTATGTATAAACTGCGAGGACATCATCTGTTTTGCCTTCTAGGCTATCGGGGTATGGGCTATTCCCAAGAGTACGTTGAAAATATGACTGGTTTGCATCAAACCCTGAGAAACAACCCAAAAACGTTGATTCTGCTTGTGAAGGGACCAGACCAGTTGTGCGAAAAGTTCCCTAACTCAGGTGAATACCATTGCCAAGACGACCGGATCGATGAAAGAGATGCCGTTATTTTAGAAAAAATGAACCTAAAAATCGGACAAATTCTTAGTTGGGAGGAAATAGAGTCCCATATCCGAAAACATGTCATCCCCGCCGATATTCAAGTGGTCTGTGAAACTTGTTCTTGGCGTTCTTACGGAGTTTGTGAGGAAGGTATTCGCGAGATTCATAATGGGAGGGGCTTAAGAAAAGTTGAATAAGCCCGATAAAACTCACTCCTTTAAATATGTTGTTCTATCCTTAATCGAGTAACCATCAAAAGTAAAATAAGCGGAAATTTTCCGGTTAAATGCGAAATGGAGCTCATTTCGGGATATATAAGGGGAGATTTTCCGGTTATGCAAAGCAAAATCAACCATTTTCGAATTTATTGAGTCAATAGGCGGAGTCTCTCCGTCTATTCAAGCTTTTCTTAACAGGAATTACCAATTAAGCGGAATTTTTACGTCTATTTATCAACTCGGCCGTCCCCCCTGGCTCCAGTGAACCGTCCGCCTTGCCTCCCCACCCAGCCCATTTGAATATGGACATCTCCCCTCTCTTGTACGGGTGAATATACTGCAGTAACAAGGGAGGTGTGTTGATTGAGTAATCTTTATAAGGATAATCCCTCAAGCAGGAATCATCTAAAAGAGTGGGAAAAAACTGCCCTAGAAAAATTCTCAGCTAAAATGAGTGATAAAGAAAAACCATTTCCCTGTATTCCTGCGACAATCGGGTTCACTCAAAATAAGCTCAGGTACAGCTTTATCGGAGATCCTCGAGAACCATCCTCGATTTATGAATTAGCTGAATCATTGAGCAGTTATACGCAAGTTTCACGCGAAATTGGCCATTACACATCACTGATCGTATTTTACGAAACCCCTGAAGATATGAAGGAAATGTATACTGTGGAAAATTATGAACAATTATTCTGGGAGCAACTTAGCGGATTACGTATGATTGACCCAATCGATTGGCCAGAGGATATACCGTCGGACCCTCATGACCCTGTATGGGAGTTTTGTTTTAATGGAGAGAAATACTTTATGTACTGCGCTACACCTGCACATAAAAATCGAAAAAGCAGACAGTTTGATGTGATGATGCTCGCGATTACACCTAGATGGGTGCTTCAGGAATTTAACAGGTCCCCGAAGTTTGCTATGGGTATTAAAAAGCAAGTAAGAAACCGACTGAAAAACTACGATTCTGCCCCCATTCATCCAGATTTAAACACTTATGGGTCAGATAATAATTTTGAGTGGAGGCAATATTTTCTGCGGGACGATGATTCATCGTTGTCCAAATGCCCCTATCACCGGATGCTAAAATTCTTCAAGTTAGATGAATGAACGCAGGAAAACCAGCTGCGTTATTAATTTAGGAGCTAAGTAATTGGCTTAAAACTTCATCCGTTGTCATAATCGTTGCAAATTCATTGTGAAGCATCGCCAATTCATGTTCATGTATTACTTCGGCAGAATGGTAAACTCCTTTGTGATCAGTGATTTCAAATGCGGCGATGGCATCCGATACCAGAAAAGTTTGATAGCCTAAATTTCCACTCATCCGAGTCGTCGTTGAAACACAGTGCTGTGTGGACAACCCAGTAATGAGAACAGATTTAATCTTCTTTTCCTTTAAGTACATTTCAAGTCCTGTCCCAATAAAAGCACTGTTCACATTTTTAGGAAAAATGATTTCACCCTCCCGAGGCTGGATGATTTCCTTAAACTCCGTACCTAACTTATTTTTATAGTGAAGTGGCGAGCCTAGTTGAACGGATAGATGTTGCGAGAAAATGACATGCCCACTTAGATTCCGCCATTCTACTAAAAGACGCGCCATATTTTCTTCTGCCTGCGGGTTGTTCCGCTTCCCCCAATAGGGATCATCAAACCCTTTTTGTACATCTAAGATCATTAAGGCGGGCATTTCTCTTAAGTTATTCATCATGACTTTTAAAACACCCTTCTGCTTCATTTACCTTTATTTTACCCAAAATAATAATACTTAATGAAAATTTAAATTCATTCTATATTAGTTTTTTCCTAGAAATTATATATCCAAAGCCAATAACAAGAACTGTAATTGTCATTGGAACCAATAAATGTAAATCACGAGTTAGTAGAGGTTCAAATTTTGGTTCTCCGATGATCATTTCACCTGCAGTCCAAGCTAGAATTCCTGCACCGGCATAAGAGATAGCTGGATACCTTTCCATTGCTTTTAATATGATCTGACTCCCAAAAACAACGATCGGAATACTAACAATAACCCCGATCATAATACCGGCTAAATTTCCTTCAACTGCCCCAGCAATGGCTAGGACATTATCAAGGGACATGACTGCATCTGCAATAATGATCGTTTTCACCGCGGAAACTAGACTTGAACCCCCTTCCCTAAGATTTCCTTCTTCCTCACCAATTAATAGTTTAATCGCAATATACACGAGCAGGAGCCCGCCAATAAAAGTGACGAAAGGGATGTTTAATAGATAAATGATGGCCACTGCAAAGATTAAACGTAAAATAATGGCTCCAAATGTTCCCCAAAAGATTGCTTTCTTTTGTTGCTTCTTTGGGACATTCCGTGATGCCATTGCAATGACCACGGCATTATCGCCACTTAAGACAATATTGATTAAAATAATTTTCAAGAGAACAGCTAATGACAAATCAAAAGTCTCCAAAATAATCACCTCTGGACAAAGTTAATCTTGTCATTATATGAAGTTAATATTAAAAGAAGACCTGACTTCATCATATAAAGCAACGCAAAAAACTACTCCCAACAAAGATTAGGAGTAGTTCATGAACCTATCAAATTAGGAATTATGCTCCCTATTAAATATAAAACTAGATAGCCCTTATTCCCCGTGAGTCACCTACACGCCGCGCTTATTTCCCCAAAGAAGCGCATGTAACTGCGGCAAAACCTTCACATCATTCAATTGCTGATCCGCAACTACACAATTGACTAACCACTCATATTTCAACATTAGTTTCTGAATCAATTCATTGTTATTGAAATTGGTGATATCATCGTTCCCAACCTGGAGATAAAAAGGGATGTCTGCATAGCGGTTATGGACCATCTTCGCATAATCAATATCGGCCTCATCAAAGATGACTACTTTTAGACTGACTCGATGTTTAAACTCATTGTCGTTTAAATTTTGAAAAATAGAATCTAAGATTTCAAAATTAGTAACCATACGGGAACTTGGTGGTTTTGGTGAAATGGTTAATTCATCGATGTTTAAGAACCAGTCCTGCCACCTGCTGCCTTGTGTTTCAATACCAACTTTGATGTCGTTTTCTCTAAGTAAATCAATAAATACATCTAAATTTTTCAACAGCGCCGGATTTCCCCCTGAGATGGTTACAAAAGAGAAATTATCGCCGCCGATTCGCTTCAATTCAGCCCAAATTTCTTCAGCCGTCATTAACTGAATATCATCTTTGGCACTGCCATCCCATGTAAAGGCTGAATCACACCAGCTGCATGAATAATCACAGCCGGCCGTTCGAACAAACATCGTTTTTTGCCCAATGACCATGCCTTCACCCTGAATGGTTGGGCCAAATATTTCTAATACAGGAATCTTACTCATTCCTCCATCCACTCCCTTCTTGCTTCTGCGTAGCTGGTTGGAGTTTCAAAAAGACGGACAAATTCCACTCTTGCTCGATCATACTGATTCTTACGATCTTCTGCTGCTAATGCTTCCTTCATTTTCTCGTAAATCCAAACCACCATATTTTCTGCTGTGGTATTCATGAAAGGAAGGGTTTCATTCAAGTATTGGTGATCAAGGAATATTTCGATATCGTTTTTCCAGATTTCTTTTATATCGCCAAAGTCAATCATTAAGCCGCGATCGTCGACAAAGCCGCTTAATCCAAAAATCACTCGGTACGTATGACCGTGCAAATTCTTACATTTCCCTTCATAGCAATGCAAGTGGTGTGAAGCATCGAACGTAAATTCTTTGCTCACGAGTACACGCTTGGTATGATATTTTAATTGATGCGGATGAATATCTTCATTTATTTTCTGAAGTTTATCAACGATTCTAAAACCCATCGCTAAAACCTCCCATTAAGGAAGTCATCGAGCCCTCGTTTTCTTAATACGCAAGCTGGGCATTCGCCGCATCCGTCTGCAATCACACCATTGTAGCAGGTTAACGTTTTTTCGCGAACAAAATCCAATGCGTCTAATTCATCTGCCAAAGCCCAAGTTTGTGCTTTGTTGATCCACATTAACGGGGTATGAATGACAAAATTATCGTCCATGGATAAATTCAAGGTGACGTTTAATGATTTGATAAAAATATCGCGGCAATCCGGGTAGCCACTAAAATCTGTTTCACAAACACCGGTCACTAGATGCTTGGCACCGGTTTGACGTGCTAACACACCAGCAAAAGTTAGGAATAACAAGTTACGACCTGGCACAAAAGTTGAAGGAAGTTCTCCTTCGCCCCCATCCGTGACCGCAATATCTGAACGTGTTAATGCATTCGGTGCTAGTTGATTTAATAAGGACATATCTAAAATATGGTGTTTTACACCAAGTTCATTCGCTATATTTTTGGCACATTCAATTTCTAAACTATGCCGTTGATTGTAATCAAACGTAACAGCTTCTACTTCTTTAAATTGTTTTAACGCCCAAAATAAACAAGTGGTGCTGTCTTGTCCACCACTAAACACGACAATTGCCTTTTCATTTTTCAACATTTAAATCTAATACATCCTTTCAAATAGAAAAAACAGTACCCCAAGATAGAAGTACTGCTTCATCTTAGTTTTTTTTATGAGGGGGGCTAGAACCTCTATCGCACGATGCGAATGATATAATTTTTAAATGACTAAATGATTATAAACCATTTAGTCAACTTTTTCACCTATTTGACGAGATTTTATTAGGAAAATTAAAAAAGACAAGTGACTAGAGTTATCTTTGTCACCTGCCCCTTCGCTGCATATAAAGTTTTCTTTTTATTTCCTTCTCCAATGTTTGAAAAAATGATTCCATACCCTTATTCGCTCCGCCCTCAATTACACGCTGTCCTGCCAAAGCAAGTGCACCGGTAACCTGGGCTTCCGCCGTACAGTTTAGTTTGGTTGTCCCTTTGATATCTTTTATAAACAGGTCTGCGTTACCGACGATTTCTCCGATATTCCCTGCCCCTTTTACTTGTAAGTGAATTAAGGAAGATGACTGCATTTCATTAAGTCGAATCTTAACGGAAAACAGATCTTGGATGGGGCCCATATTTACCTCTAATTGTGCTTGGTAAACATCCTTAGAAGTTTCCATAAATGACTTACAACCTGGAAGAGAATTTCTCAATACATTTTCATCCTTTATATACTTCCAGACAACATTCATCGGCAAGCCGAATGTGTAATCGTACTCAATTTTCACTGTGTCCCCTCCAATTGACCACAAGAATAACCATTAATTATATGTATTCAATTGGAGTGTGGAAGGTTATTACATAAAAAAGGGCAGTTTTTAATCTGCCCTTTTCCAACTATTTAAATTATGTCCTATAAAACCCGAACTGTAACAATACCTTCTATTTGGTTGATTTTTTCCAATACTCCAGGAATGATATCCCCATTTACTTTATTGTCAATATCAATCATCGTATAGGCGTATTCTCCGCGACTTCTATTAATCATGTCAGCGATGTTTAAATTATAGCTTGAAATCGCCAATGTAATCTGACCCACCATGTTTGGCACGTTTTTGTGGAAAGCCGCCACACGGCGCTTGCCTGTAAATGGAATAGACGCGTTTGGAAAATTCACTGAGTTTTTGATATTTCCTGTTTCCAAAAACTCTTTCACCTGGCGAGCGGCCATAATGGCACAATTCTCTTCTGATTCTTGAGTAGAGGCACCAAGATGCGGAATGGGAATAGCATTTTTCATTTTCAATACCTTTTCATTTGGGAAGTCTGTTATATACTTACCAACCTGCCCGCTTACAAGAGCTGCAGCCATATCCGTTTCATTGACTAGCTCTCCCCGAGAGAAATTTAAAATATGCACGCCTGGCTTCAAAATGCTGAAGGTTGCTTCGTTAAACATACCTCTAGTATCATCCGTTAACGGAACGTGAACCGTAATATAATCAGAATTAGCAAACAGCTGTTCAATCGTCATCGCACGCTGAACATTGCGAGACAAGTTCCAAGCGGTATCAACAGAAATAAATGGGTCAAATCCAATAACATCCATGTCTAAATCAAGTGCATCATTAGCTACTAGCGCACCGATTGCACCCAATCCAATGACACCCAATGTTTTCCCTTTAATTTCTTTTCCAACGAATTGTTTCTTACCTGCTTCAACCAGCTTCGGAACTTGGTCACCTTCGCCATCTAACGCCTTTGTCCATGTAATGCCGTCAAACAGGTTTCGGGATGAAGCCATCAAGCAAGTTAGCACCATTTCTTTTACAGCATTAGCGTTTGCCCCAGGGGTATTGAAAACCACAATCCCTTGCTCTGTGCATTTTTCAACAGGAATATTATTAACTCCCGCTCCCGCACGGGCAATGGCCTTTACGTTGTTCCCCAATTCTAAGGAATGCATGTTAAAACTGCGGACAACAATCGCATCAGGATTTTCACTGTCATTATCAATGATGAAGTGATCCTTATTGAATACCTTTAACCCGCTCTCTGCAATATTGTTTAACGTTTTAATTGTTTTCATTTTGTCTACTGTTGTTGTGCTCATATTGTTTTCTCCTCTATTCTTTTATGATAGTTTGAAATCCCAAAAATTCCGAGCGAGCAGGTATGATTAAATTTTCTCAAAATCTGTATCTACTAAAATATTGAAATATAAAAGTAGCCTTGGCTACAAGCCACTTAATCTATCCCCTCCTAATATACAGAAAGAGGTAAGGAACAATTCCCTTACCTCTGCCCAGGCGAACGGCTTCGACTTAATGTGCTCCCTCACGGTACTCCGTGTTTCGCCAGTTACACATCGTCTTTTCATTTATCTTACAATATCAAATTTTCCAAAAACATTCAAGCGTTATGTGTCAAAAAAAAATGCTTTTTTGATATATTATTTTCGACTTCACTTCATGACAGCGCTTCCTACTTTAACTTTTTAAAATCCTCAATAAATGCTACTACCTCTTCCTCTTTTGTTGCCCAAGAGGTTACTAGGCGAATAGCTGAATAATCGGTATCAACCTTTTCCCAAATATGAAACAAATAATTTTTTTCGAGTTCCGTAATCAGCGCATTTGGTAATATCGGAAAGATTTGGTTCGATGGAGAATGGGTTAGAAATGGAAAATCTCCCTTGCTGATTTCATTTCTTAGTATGGTTGCCATTTTATTGGCATGTGTAGCCAACTCAAAGAACAAATTGTCTCGGAACAGTTCAAGAAACTGAATACCCAACAGCCTGCCTTTTGCAAGCAGAGCACCCTTTTGCTTCATATGGTAGCGAAAATCCTCTTTCAGAGAATCATTGCAAATCACTAAGGCCTCTCCAAGAAGCGCTCCATTTTTTGTTCCCCCAATATAGAAAGCATCGACAAGTCCAGGGAGATCGCTTAATTGAAGATCATTCCCCTCCGAACAAAGGGCGGAACCTAGTCTTGCACCATCCATATACAAAAAGAGTTGGTTCTTTTTACAAAAATCACTTAACTGGATGAGCTCACTCCGGTTATAAATGGAACCTATTTCGGTGGAGTTTGATATGTACACCAGCTTCGGTTTGACCATATGCTCATCAGGATGACCTTCAAGGACCGCTTTCACGTCAGATGGCGTTAGCTTCCCGTTCTTAGCTTCTATCGAAAGGACTTTATGTCCAGTGGCTTCGATTGCACCTGTTTCATGGCCCAAAATATGACCGGTACTGGCAGCCATTGCCGCTTCATGAGGTCTTAAGAAAGCTGAAATGGCAATTAGATTAGTTTGTGTTCCGCCTGATAAAAGATGAATATCTACATCTGGCCGTCCCATTTTTTCCTTTAATAGCTCAATCGCTTTTCGTGAAAATTGATCCTCCCCATATCCATCCGCCTGAACAAGGTTGGATTCCAATAATGCATTCAAAATTCTAGGATGTGCGCCTTCGCTATAATCGTTCTTAAAGCTGTACATCGGATTTCCCCCGTCTACTTTTTTAAATTGTAACTACATGTCCATCCTAACATATTTTTTCAAAACGCAAATGAACAAACTTCATCAACTTAAATAAATCAACAACCTTCATCATTAGGTGGGTTCCGCTTTCCCACAACTTATTTGTGGGCATCCCTTTAAAATATGGTTCGCTGGAAAGTACCTTGATTCTTTTCGACCATCCTTCAAGAACTTTAGGATTGTTGACATAGAAATACATTTTCGCTCCCTTGTTCCCCGTTTTTTCCACTGTACGATTGGAAGTCTTTAACATTAATTTGGATTCCGCATCGAAGAATAGCTCTCCTCCTGGAAAGCGAAGCGCCATCTCCTGAAACATTTCTCTTAGCTGATTCTCCTGAAAATAGTAGAAAACACCGGCAGAAATAAAAAGGATGCCATCTCCCTCCTTAAAAATCACGTCATCAAACCAAGAAACATCTAAGAATGATTTGGCAATGCTGATGTTCCTGGGTGAGTCAGGAATGAGGCTTTGCCGGAAAGCGATCGCATCAGGTAGATCCAGGTTGTACCAGTTTAGTGTGCCATTATCCACTCTTGAAAAACTCGTATCAAGTCCAGCACCGATGTTTACAATTGTGGACCGAGGGTGTTTTTCTATAAACGCTCGGATGGTATCATCCATCTTTCGTGCCCGAACGATATAGCTAATCCCTCCGTATTCACCAAAGGTCTTAGCTATTTCCGTAAAATCAAAATCACAACCTTTAATGATCTCGATTGCTTCTTTGTCATTCAGTATTTCCGGATTCTTCACACTAGCAGTTGCTCGTCCCCAAAGAGGAATTAACATGGTGCCTTGAACGGATTGTAAATTTAATGACATCCTAGCTTTCCTCCATTTTTTTTAGTAGATAGTTCACTTTATGCAAAGCATAGTGAAGATCGAGTTGCTCTTCACGATTTAATTTTGTTAGGTCATCAACGAAATTCTGATAAATTTTCGTCCATTTTTCTTGTTGTGAAGATTTTCCTTGCTCTGTTAATTCAATTACAAATGACCTCTTATCCACCCTATTTTGGCTTTTAGTTATAAAACCTTGATCCATTAATCGCTTAATCAAGTCGGTCATTTGCTGCTTAGGTACATTTAAGGTCTCACTTATTTGCTTGATCGTCAGGGGATGCTGATTCATAAACAAAAATTCTAAGATTTGATTCTGCAGGTGCGTTAAGTGAGTAGATTTTTGATTTAATCGTTGAAAATTCTTAAACAAATTAGGGATTAACTCGATATATTCCTTACTAATTTCAGACATAGTATTTGATCAACTCCTAATATAGTAATGAATTATATACCTAATTTATTATTATTCAAGTTTTTTATTATATTTAGTAAAAAATAATATACTATATTTAATTGGATTAATTTTATAAATACAAAATCTTGGAGGTATGTTCGCCTGATATTGGCAATACTTTTATGTTTTACGTTCCGAAATAGGTTGTTATAATGGTGGGTATGAAATATTAGGAGGATGTCACATGACCACATTTGAAAAGTTAAAGCCTATTATCGCAGACCAACTGGGTGTCAAAATGGACCATATCAAACCCGAAGCTTCATTCAAAGATGACTTTGAGGCCGATTCCCTTGATATGGTGAACCTGACGATGGAAATTGAAGATGAATTTGCGATTGAAATTAGCGAAAAGGTTGCAGAGACACTTCAAACCGTCGCTGATGTTGTAAACTTTATTGAAAATTCTCGTTAATTAAATAGGAAAAGAGTTATTTTGAATTTATATCAAAATAACTCTTTTTTTTAAGGCTCTGTTAAATAACTTTGTTGATAATTACAAAAAAATAAAACGCTTGGATCATTATCTCTCCTACATCTTTTTTCACCTAGCTGGCCTTCTGGGTTTATTTTGATTTAATACCTGCACCACAAAGAGGTATGATTATTTTTTCTTCTGATGCCTTTTTATACTTGATGTAGCCAGCATAGTTTACTGCTGATGTCACTTCCACATAAAATCCTTTCTCACTCAGTTTAGCTCGCGCACTCAGAATCTCATCTTCCTCAATATCAATAAACGTGCCATTGGTATTACGTACAGCTTCTAAAATTTGTTTGGAACGCGCTGGTGCAGCAATAGCTATCCCTTCCGCTAAAGTACCTCTATTCGTAACAGGTTGTGCTGATTCCTCCCCGGTTTGGTAAGCTTTCACAAGAGGCGCACAGTTCTCCGCTTGAATGGCAACGATTTTCGGTATTTTATTAATTAATCCATTTTCAAATAACTCTTTAAAGCCATAGTACGCACCTAGGAGAAGCGTACCGTTTCCAACCGGAATAATTAAAGCATCAGGCGCACCATTTAATTGTTCATAAATTTCATAGGCATATGTTTTCGTTCCTTCATAAAAATAAGGATTATACACATGACTTGCATAAAAAACTTTTTCTTCGTTTACTGCTTTTTGCGCCGCAGCTGCAATTTCCTCTCGTGTACCACGAATCTCTTTAATCGTTGCTCCATGTGCTTTTATTTGAGCGATCTTTTTCGGTGAAGTTTCATCACTTAGATATATATCACAGGCCATATTACAACGTGCTGCATAAGCTGCAATCGCCGTTCCTGCATTACCACTGCTATCAGCAATTACTTTTGATACCCCTAATTCTTTTGCCATTGTCATCAAAACAACGGCTCCTCGATCTTTAAAGGATAATGTAGGCATCATATAATCAACTTTTACAAACGTATTTGGCTCCATAGGATCTAGAATGATAAAAGGTGATTGACCTTCACCCATTGTCACGGATTCCCATGTCTTAGAATCTTTTGCGAATGGCATGGTTTCAAAATAACGCCATAATGAGTTTGGATAGTTATTCCAAGCTGCAATATCAACTTTTGGGGTATCTTTTACTATGTTTAATACTCCGCCACATTCACATTTCCACAGAGTTGGTGTAATATCATGCTTTTTGCCACAACTGTTACAAAAAAATTGTTTCATCATTTATCAATCCCTTCGAATAATTTTTTATATAAATTAGACTTTTTTATACAAAATAGGTAAAAAAGTATAACTAAATATAGGCAATGGCATCAATTTCAATTTTGAATCCAAAATGTAATTCATTAGTTGGTACAACAGTACGAGCTGGTATATGTTCACCGATAAATTCCTTATAAACAGCATCTACTTTATCCCATAATTTCACATCCGGAATATATAATGTCATACGCAAAATCTTCTCTTTTTTACTTCCAGCAGCTTCTACAATCATTTCCACATTCTTAAGTGCTTGTAATGTTTCTTCTTCGATGGTGCCAAATTTCTTTTCACAGGTTTCTGAATTAATGGCAAATTGCCCTGATACATAGACAGTGTCCTGATGAACTGTTGCTAATGCATAGTGTCCATTTGATTTTAAATTCCCTACTTCAAAGATGCTTTTCATTTGATTCTCCTTCACTTGATTTATTTTTGATTTCATCCAAATAACTATAAACTGTTACTTTGGAAATGCCTAACATAGATGCGACCTTCTCAACAGATCCTTTCATTAAAAAAATGCCTTTTTCGTCCATAAATCTTATTAATTCAATCTTTTCATGGCGTTTCATGACAGGATGAACACTGTTTTGAATGATTTGTTGAATCAATTGATCCACTATTCCTTCAACATTTTCAATATCATCATCTGATTTTGTTTCATTCTCTTGAACTTCAACTTGTGTAGAAAGAAAAGTATTCATAAATTGTTGCATTTGATTCAGTGCTTCAACATCAAAATTTATACAGAAAGCACCAATCACTTTTTGCTTGGAATTACGTATTAATGAAGTCGAAGAACGAATAGTACGCTTATCCCCTGTTACAAATGAATACCCTGCAAGATAATCTTCTTTAAAATCTTGTGATTGTAATACAGTCTTCACTAGGTGATCAAATGATTGCCCGATTTCTCTTCCTGTAACATGGTTATTTACTGTAAACATTACCGAGCTTTGAGGGTTAGTCAAATCATGAATAACGACTTCACAGTTTGGTCCAAACATTTTTGCAGTAGATTTTGCTAAAGGGATAAAACTCTCTAATAATTTCTTAATTTCTTCCATGTCTAACTACCTCATTTTTTAGATTCCATTCAATTATATATTTTTTTATATAAAGTGAGCAATATGTAGAATTTTTTATATAATCTTAAAAAGTTTATGACTGAATCACCTAAAAATGAATGATTAGCTAGGCTTTTTTAACGAAACTGCACCGTTAGTTGAACAAGACTCTTTTACTCAATATTATCGTAATTACAAAGACTGGTGGTGATATTCTTCTAATGGAAAAAGCCGCTCTCGCTGTGTGCGAGAACGGCCAGTTCACTAAAAAGCTTATACCATTATTTTACAAATGTCGTTGGTAAATTCAACTGGGTCTTGGATTGGTAATCCTTCGATTAATAGTGCTTGATTGTATAGTAACTTGGTGTATAGATCCAATTTACCTTTATCATTTTCAAAGGCCTCTTTCAGTGTTTGGAAGACCTCGTGATTATTATTGATTTCTAAAACCTTATCCGCTTTAACATTTTGGTTATTCGGCATCATCGCAAGAATTTTTTCCATTTCAATCGATATTTCGCCTTCAGTTGCCAAGCAAACCGGGTGGGATTTTAATCGTTTTGAAATCCTAACATCCTTTACTTTATCCGCTAAAATATTTTTCATAAAGTCAAAGAGTTCTTTGTTTTCCTTCTCATTTGCTTCGGATTCGTCTTTAGTGTCTTCTCCTTCGATTCCTAAATCTCCGCTTGAGATTGATTTGAATTCTTTTTCATTGTAGTTTATTAACATTTTAATCGCAAACTCATCGATATCCTCGGTGAAATAAAGAATTTCGTAGCCCTTTTCAGAGACGAATTCTGCCTGAGGTAACTTTTCAATACGATCAATCGATTCACCGGAAGCGTAATAAATATATTTTTGGTCTTCAGGCATTCTAGACACATATTCATCTAGGGTAACCAGTTTCTTCTCTTTAGATGAATAGAACATGATTAAATCTTGTAATAATTCTTTATTTGCCCCGAAGTCATTATATACTCCGTACTTTAACTGACGACCAAACGATTGATAAAATTCTTCATACTTTTCTCGTTCTTTCCTTTGAAGGCTCAGTAATTCGCTTTTGATATTTTTGTTAATATTTTTCGCAATCAACTTCAATTGGCGGTCATGCTGAAGCATTTCTCTTGAAATGTTAAGCGATAAATCTTCAGAATCGACCATCCCTTTCACGAAACTGAAATGGTCCGGAAGCAGGTCGGCACATTTTTCCATAATCAGAACCCCATTGGAATAGAGTTCTAAGCCCTTTTCAAATTCTTTCGAATAAAAGTCAAACGGTGTTTTTTCAGGAATATAAAGAATTGCATTATAGCGAATCGATCCTTCGACGCTGATATGGATATGTTTGATTGGCTTATCAAAACCGTAGCGTTTTTCGCTATAGAAGTTCTCATAATCGGCATCGGTCAGTTCGCTCTTATTTTTTTTCCAAATTGGAACCATGCTATTGATGATCTGTTCTTCTTGATAATCCTCGTATTCGGACTCACTGCCTTCTTTCAGTCTATTGCTAGTGACATCCATTTTGATTGGATAACGAATGAAATCCGAGTATTTCTTAATAATTGACTTCAAGCGATATTCTTGTAAATACTCATCATAATTTTCATCTTCGGTATTCTCTTTAATTTTTAAAATAACTTCTGTCCCAACTGAATCTTTTTCTACTGACTCAATCGTATACCCTTCAGCACCTGTCGATTCCCATTTAAAGGCCTCATCACTGCCTAATGGTTTACTAATCACAGTTACGACGTCAGCTACCATGAATGCAGCATAAAAACCTACCCCGAACTGACCGATAATGTCATAGCCATCTTTAATTTCGTTTTCCTTTTTAAATGCAAGGGAACCACTTTTGGCAATCGTCCCGAGGTTATTTTCCAATTCTTCTTTCGTCATTCCGATTCCGGTATCAAGAATCCTTAATGATCTGTTTGCTTGGTCTGGGATCAATTTAATGAAATAGTTATCTTTGTTGAAACTTAAAGCATCGTCCGTTAACGCTTTGTAATAAATTTTATCAATCGCATCGCTGGCATTCGAAAGTAACTCTCTTAAAAATACCTCTTTGTGTGTATAAATGGAGTTAATCATCATTTCTAGCAATCGTTTAGATTCTGCTTTAAACTGTTTCTTCGACATGAAAAATCCCCTTTCTAGCTTTATTATGTAAAAACTGATTTAGACTATCTATAAAGTAAACCAGCAATTCTTAGCACTCTAACCACAAGAGTGCTAATCCATATATTTAAATATCATATTCTTAGTCATCCTGTCAATACGTAAACAGATTTTTGCCCCGAAAACAATCGTTGGAAAAATAAAAATCTTGCCTCTTCTCTAGGGTTTGTATCAATTTCTCACACAACTGTCATATTCGTAATAATATTGACATATACTTTATCAATCGCATAGGAAGGAGGGTGAACCAATGGATAATCGAATTTTCTTATTTCTTGCCACGATATTATCTGGTTTTGCACTTATTAGAGTTCCTTTAGCTGATTCATTTCTTGAAAGCATTTCCCCCGTCACAGATATTATTGGCATACTAACTATCCTCATCTTCTCACTAGTGTTAATTTATAAAGGCGTAAAAAGTTTGTTCACTAAGTAAGTATAATGAAGAAAAGCACTCTTTTCGAGTGCTTTTCTTCATTAGGACCCCTTTTTTGAAAACACAAACAGCTTTTGCCCAAAATAGTTTAACAACGTGTATAAACAGGTACTTATCAGGACGGAGATATCGGTTTTAACAACTGGACTGAAGAACTCATTATTCTTTAGAATCCATTCAACAAAACTTCTTCCAATTTCATAAGAAATGAAATAGCAGCCTAAGATAACAACCATAAAACGGAAACCACTCTTTGAAACTGAATCTTTACTTTTAAATGTAAAATTTCTATTTAAAAGAAAACTGACACAGGCCCCTATCGAATTGCCTAAGAAAGTAGCTATCCAATAGGATTGTCCAAGGGCATGTAAAAGGAGATACATGACCGATAACCCAACGACAGTATTAACAACTCCTACCATAATAAATCGAACGAATGAATGTTTCATAACCGACTCCTAATTTATCACTGCTTCACTCTGTTGTTTTTCTTTTATAATATTTGTGTACAAATCTTTTTCAACGGCATATCTTGGCCGTCTTTTAACCTCATGATAGATTTTACCGATATACTCTCCAATTATACCGATACCCAACATTTGTAACCCCCCAACAAACCAAATGGAAATAATTAGAGAAGTCCATCCGGATTCGGTTTGACCTAATAATTCTTGGGTTATCGCATAGCCTCCTGCTATGGCACTTATTAACACAGCCAAAAATCCAATAAATGTGACAAATCGAATGGGGGCGACACTAAAGGATGTTATTCCATCAAATGCGAAAGCAAGCATTTTCTTAAGTGGGTATTTGGACTCTCCGGCAAACCTCTCTTTTCTATCATAGTAGACCTTTGTAGATTTAAAACCTACAAGTGGTACAAGCCCACGAAGAAATAAGTTAGTTTCTTTATATTTTAATAGCTCATCTAAAGCACGTTTACTCATCAGGCGAAAATCTGCATGGTTTGGGACAAGTTTAATCCCGATTCTTTCCATTATACGATAAAATCCTAAAGCAGTTGTCCGCTTAAAATACGTATCCGTCTCTCGGCTATCCCTAACACCATATACAATATCCTGTCCTTCCCAAAACTTTTCAATAAATTGATGGATGACCGTTATGTCATCCTGCAAATCTGCATCGATTGAAATGACACAATCCGAGTGTTTAGCGGCTGTCTCTAATCCGGCAAGGAGTGCATTTTGATGACCAACATTTCTAGCAAGCTTCAATCCTCTTATATTTGGATTTCTTTCATTCTCCACTTCAATTAATTCCCAGGTCCGATCCCTACTGCCATCATCAACAAAGAGGATCATGCTGTCTAATGAAATCATCGACTCCTCCACTAATTCATGTAAAACAGAAGATAATTGCGCCGACGTTTCAGCTAATACTTCCTCTTCATTAAAACAAGGGACCACAATCGTTAACACTGGTTTATTCATATGGAACACTCCTTTACAACCTTATTTGACTTGGTAAAGGTAAATTTTCCAAGCAGAATCACTTTGCTCAAAGGTTTTTTTGAATACAAGCCCATTTTCATCTGTATTTAAGATAGGGACTGCTGAGAAGATATATTGTCCGCCCATCTTTTTAAGTACATTTGTATTAATTTCTAAATGGTCAAGCTTTACCTTTGAATCTTTTTTGAACTCATATTTTTTCCCTAATTTTGCGATAAAAAGATAACATCTGCCGCCCCAATCATCGAAGTATTCCTTCAATGCAGGACTTTTATCTAATTCTTTCGAAATGATTTTCCGAAACTCTTGTTTATACGCTAAAGGATAGAAATTATTATACGTATCAAGTGTATAAAAACCATTGTATTGGGCAATTGCCGGGTGGAGTCCGATACTTACCACCCTGTAACTACTTTGGGGTTTACCGATATATTTTTCAATTTCATGAAATTGACTTGTCGCATAGAATTGCTTTACAGAGGGCTTTCCGGCAACTCTGTAGACAATTTCATCATTTGCTGCAAACAAGACTAAAATTTGAAGAATGAGACATATTTTAACAAATGTCCGCCAGTTCTTTCCTAACCTCCACAGTAAATACGAACCAACTGCAAAGATGAGATAAATGATTAACGGTCTCAGGAAATGAAATCTTGCAAAGTTGAATGTATTTAGAAGAGAAACATGCTCCTTTAGCGGCTCCCAGCCTTTATAAAACCAAAAAGCATACCAAACTGATAAAACGATATTAAACATGAAAAGATAAAGATAGCGATTTTCTAACCAGTCTCTCTTTTTATTTTTCAACATCCATAAAACCAGAAAAGAAAGAGGGACAATGATAAAGGTGTGAAGTGTTAATACATGTGTATGTCCCCAAAAATAATTTTTAAAAACTAACCGGATGGTGTGCCAAAAGCTAAGTTTTGAACTAACAAATTCATTTCTGCTGGTTGGTGCATCTGGAAACACTAACGAGTAAACTAGACGATACTCAATCAGTAAATAAATAACCGTCATTAATGCGATACTGAAAAAGAAGCACCAATTGCTTTTTCTTTTCACAAGAAAATCTCTTAGCCACAATATCCCCATGAAACATAAAAAAAAGAAAAATCCTAACACAAAACTCGAATAGAAAGGTAACAATATAAGAGTGAGCCACTCTTTCCAGGTATGACTACCCTCTCTTATATTCAAAAAAGCCCATAAGGCGAGTGGCATTCCCAGCGTACTAAGCATACCTGACGGCCAAAAAGGGGTCAGGGCAAAAGCCACCGATACCCATACACGGATCAGGTACGCTTCATCATCCCTTACAAAATGTTTCTTTAGGAGAATATACATACCTAGAAAGGCAAACACTCTTGTAATTGCTTGACTTACAGAATACGCGAGCATGGATGGAAACAAGTTATGTAACCACTCGATCCCGCTGAACTCAGTTCCAAAAGCATTTCGCGGCAGACCATTAATAATTTGCGGGAGTGTACTGTTAATCCCGCCAAATAATTGCCCGCTATTTTTCAACACTTTGTACCAGGCAATGTTAGAATCTAAATTATCATGAACCCTTATATGGGCGTTTTCCCCTAAAATAAATAAGGGTGAAACGTATACGATCAATAGAAGTGTTGCAAGGTATAAATTCTTTTTCTCTTGATTAGCGTTTTTCCAAAAATTAAACATTTTTTCACCGCATTATATAAATTTCTTCGTAAACTACTTTCATCATTTATCTATTTTTCTACACAACTATTTATCAACACATGGTGGATTTCTTTGATTACTCCTTTACTCTATATTTTTCTAAAAATGAAAATCACTTTCCAAAACAGTTTCAATACATTGAGTACAGGGATAGTATAGTGTGACAACCTAAAAATCGTATGAATGAAATATTAAAAATTAGTTAAAAAATCAAGTTTGGTAATCTTTTTATGAAAGTGTTCATTTTCGAGCAGCAAAAAAAAAATCGTGAATTCTAATAAGAATTCACGATAACGCATACTTAATGCCGGCAAGCTTAATATTATTTTTATCGTGTGACCCACAAGGTGTAACCACATAAGTCATTTCACAGCTTGGACAGTTCATAATAACTGTTTCTAATATAAAGGTCTCTCCGCATTCACAACAAATCTCGTGTGCAACTGTTGGAGCAATATGATCTTTCCCTTTACTTTTCACATGATCAACCAGTTCTTTCCCATCTTTTAAATCCGAATTACAACCGCAGCCCATTAAATACCCCTCCAATACATCACTTAAATAAAGAATAGCATAAAAACATATTCATCCATGTCTCTAAAAGTAAACATATTATGAACGAAACCGTTTATTTACCGTTGATGCTTATTCTTTCGGTGCACGGTCAATGCACCCCTCCTTCATTTACCGCCAGTGCTTATTTTTTCATTGCACGGTCAATGCAACTCTCCTTCATTTACCGCCAGTGCTTATTTTTTCATTGCACGGTCAATGCAATTCTCTTTCATTTACCGCCGATGCTTATTTTTTCATTACTCAGTTGCTTATAAAAAGAAAAGGCGATGCTTCTCTAATAGAAGCATCGCATCCCAGACATTACTTATCATCCATCGTAACGCTCTCTTTTTCTCTCTTCTTCTTCAAACATTTCATCATTGTCCTTGATTGGATTGCGTTTGAGTATATCCTGTGATTCGTTTGACGGGTGACTTTTGTTCAATTCCTCTGCGAATTCAGTCAAAAAACTTGGCTGATGTTTCATGATAGGGTTCCCTTTTCTTGTCGTATTCTGTACTTTGCTCCTTGAGGTTAATCTCATCACATAATAAATCAACGAATATACCACTACCATTACAATCCCTGCTACCAGCCCTACTCCCTGCCCGGGAATAAACGGCATACACATGAGGACAATAATCATGCTGATTAATGCAGTCCAAGAAGTGTACGGATACCCGCGCATTTGACAAACACCATCGGGAGGACAGCCGTTTCTTTTGCGGAAGCGAATATGACTCGCCATAATCACGGCGTATGTAAAGATCAAAGCGAAGCCGCCTGTCGTGATAAGCACCAAATACACTCTTGGAAACAAGAGGCCAAAGCCGAGTCCAACAAGCATCGCAAATCCAGAAAATAGGATCCCGCGATACGGTACATCCGTTTTATCCCTTAGCACATTTGGCGCATGTCCCTCGTCACTTAGCGACCTGATCATTCTCCCAAGCCCAAATATACAAGCCAGCATAGCAGACAGGATGGCAGATATTAACACAACATTTATCGCTTTCCCTGCCCAGCCAATCCCCCATCTTTCCAAGGAAGCCACCATGGGACTTACGTTTTCATTAAGAGTTGCTGTAGGAATCAGTGGTAAAAGAACGGCAGCATAAAGGATGTATAAACCAACAAGTGAAAACACGGTGTATCGAATCGCTTTAGGAATCGTATCTCGTGGATTCTCGGCCTCTGTTGCCGCAAGTCCAATGATTTCAAAACCTGCATAGGCAAAGATCACCAGCAGCATACTTCCTGCGATCCCCTTTATCCCACCAGGCATGATCGGCTCCGTTTTTAACTCACCCGCACCAATGGGCGGATTTCCCGGGAACAGACCAAGAATTAATACAATGGCCGTGATGATGAAAAAAATAATCGCGAATATTTTTATTGCTGATAGGCCGCTTGCCAGCTTGCCAATTTTATCAGCGCCTAATAGGTTAAGGAGTGTAACACCGATAATAATCGCACTTCCCAATAACCCAATGGATACATTCGGAAACCATTCACGGATTAGTATGGAGATAGCTGTCGCTTCACTTGACATGGATAAAACGGTTCCTGTCCAATAAAGCCAACCTACAACAAATCCCGTTCCCTCCCCAAGTTCTCGAGCCGCAAAAGTACTAAAGGATCCTGTGGTTGGATTGCCGACGGTCATTTCAGATAAGGCATAAAGAATTAAATATACTAATCCACCTGCTAAAATGTAGGATATTAAAATTGATGGTCCTGCTGCATGGATTGCGACGGATGAGCCTAGAAAAAAGGACCCTCCAATTACACTCCCTAAGGCCATCATGGTTAGTTGCCAAGCGGAAAGCCCTTTGCGTGTTTTCTCCATTTATTTTGTTCTCCCATATCAGTTATTTTGTAAAATGACATTAACCATATTATTTACACGTCACATTAAAATGATTCTGACTAGATCTCGAGTACTCACCTATATGGATGATATTATTTTTTTAAAACACTAAAGCATGCTATTCTGTACTTAACTATTCAGTAATATTGGATGATCAGAATATCAGGGGGAGTATTATTGAAGATCTATACGAATTTGGATAATGTCACAAGCTACAAAACGTTTAAGGATATGAGGAAATGGCAGAGGGAACGCAGAAAGAAAGTGAAAGATTTAACCGTAAACATTGAACAGTGTCCTTCTAAAAAGGTTCTAGAACTAAATGAAAACAGAAGTAAGACTTCCTATACATGGGTGGGTCATTCCACCTTTTTCATACAAATGAATGGGATCAATATCCTAACTGACCCAGTTTGGGCCAAGCGGATGGGACTAGAAAAAAGGTTAACGGAACCGGGCCTCTCGTTAGCAGAATTGCCCGAGATTGATGTGGTTGTGATTTCGCACGGCCATTACGATCACTTGGATTTCCCAACTCTTAAAAAATTACCAGGGAATCCGCAATTCTTTGTTCCCGCTGGTTTGAAGTCCCTTTTTAACAAAAAAGGCTATCAAAAGGTAGTTGAAATGAATTGGTGGGAAAGTACTGAACACAGCGGAATTAGCTTTCACTTTGTCCCTGCACAGCATTGGACAAGAAGGTCGCTGAAGGATATAAATACCTCACATTGGGGTGGCTGGATCTTTCAAACACCTGAAGAAACATTGTATTTTGTCGGGGATACCGGCTATTTTAGCGGCTTTAAACAAATTGCCGAACGTTTCACGATTGATACAGTGTTTATGCCCATTGGCGCCTTTGAGCCAGAATGGTTTATGGCACCGGCCCATATTTCACCAGAAGACAGTGTAAAAGCCTTCAGTGAATTAAAAGCAAGATATTTTGTTCCGATGCATTATGGCGCCTACCGATTAGCTGATGATACGGGGCCAGAAGCGTTGGAACGCTTAATCCAAGAATGGGAAACGCAACAACTTCCTAAGGAACAATTAAAAGTACTGCTACTTGGAGAAACGGTATTTTAGTCCCCCTGCATCCATTCAAAATTTACCTGTTCGTTTCTTCGAATACATTCTCTTAAAAAGGTGACGATATGTTTGTAAGACTTTTTAAGGGAGTGACTATATTGGTGAAAAAAAGCTGGATGACCTTTGTTTTAGCAACAAGCCTTTTTGGATTAACCGGCTGCGCAAATAATAATAACAATGTAGCCAATGACAATAATGCAGGCAATATGGGTGTCAACAATGTTAGAAACAATACCTTAAATGATGTTAATGTCAGGAATGTTTCTAACCAAAATTTACGTGTTTCTGCTCGTGCCATTCAGAACGTGGAAAACTTAAAAGAGGTCGATCGTGCAAATGTCATCATTCGAAATAATGATGCTTATGTGGCCGTCCGATTAGAGGGTACTCAATATGGGACTCGCGCCGGTGGCAGTACAACGGGTACGGGTCCAAATATGCATGCCACTTACGGGAATGGCTATAACTCCGGCACCACCGGGACCAATGGCTCTACCAACCTGAATGCTAATACGGGTAATCGCTACAACGATAACATTGCTGGAACCACTGGAACAAGTTTGAATGGACGTGTTAAACGTGCCACTGATCTTAATGGACGCGGCACCACTTCACTGGACCGAAAAATCAAAAATCAAGTTCGTGCTGCTGATCGCAGTATTGACAATGTATATATTTCTTACGATACCGATACGTTCGGTCGAATGACCAACTATACCAATGATATTCGTACTGGAACAAACCGAGATGGTCTATGGAACGATTTTACGAATTCTGTAAATAGGATGTTTAGATAAGAAAGCAGCTGCCGAAAAATTTTTCGGCAGCCTTTTTAGATATAGACCTCTTCTCTCTTCACTCTAATAGTCTGGAAATCACTACCTACTTACTTCACTCCTTGAATATTTTTGTTATAATAGAATATTCAAGGAGTGGATAATATGAAATTAGTTAAATATCTGTCCGTATTCGTATTGCTCATTGGCTTTGGTATTTCTGTATGGTTTTTTTATCCACAGTATCAAATACACCAGATGAAAAAACACGCGGTTGCAGTGAGCAAGAGCGATGACCAAATCTCTTATCTAAAATATTATCGAACCACTAAAACATCTCCGCTTCACCATTTGGCGCTCGGCGATTCAATCATACGTGGTGTAGGTGCCGGGAAAAATGAAAATTTTATCAGTTTGTTTTCTAGTAAATTGGCAGAACAAACCGATAAAAGGATAGAATTTCAAAATCAAGGGATCAACGGGATAACGAGTGGTGAACTAAACAACCTGGTTCAGGATGGTCGATTTGATAAATTGATCAAGGATGCCGACATAGTCACAATTAATGTGGGCGGCAATGACATCCTTCGAATGGCAAACGGACAAAATATTCGTTCAGTATTTCAAAGTTATGACCAATTACAAACCACGTTCTCGAACAATTTGTCAGACATTACGGTGAAAATTACTTCGCTAAATCCCAAAGCTACGATTGTATTCTTAGAATTGTACAATCCATTACGACCCGATGAACAGATGTATTCATTGGCGGATAAATTGCTGCCGAAATGGAATCTTAATATCTATGAAGTTGCTAATAAAATCCCGGGGTCGATTGTCATCGAAACGACCAAGGTTATTAACGGGGATCATCTGCAGAACCTTTCACCTGATGGCGTCCATCCTAATTTGGCTGGTTATACCGCCATCTCCGAGCAAATGATGTATCAATTTAAACATCAATTAAGAAAAAGTTCGGTATAAATTGAAAAAAAACACCATCCACGATTCAATCATTGCTAATTGAATGTGGACGGGTGTTTTTTGTTTCAAGAATACTACTCACATAAACTTAGTGATGACGCTTTCTTTCCTAGGTCAATTATATATAGTTCTGTTTTACTGATTTGAGAGGCAACTCATGTTTATTGCGTCGTTTTTTTAGCCTTTTCGCCTTTTCCTTTTCATAAAAATGGTAGACAATAAAGTAAGAGCATGTACCTAGAATCACCCCGAAAATGGTCATTCCTATTAAAGTATGGAACCCTCCATGGAGAACACTAACTAAACTATGAAAATCACCGTGAATTAACTTTTGAAAAGAAAATGACGATTTGTGCCCGCGCCCTAAATGGACCTTCATTGGAAAGATCAATTTCCCAAGTGTTTTAGCAAACGGTAATAAAATAACTGGAAGTAAGGTTAATTTTCCGATGACATTCCCTATAATCGATGCAGGTAAGGAACCTTTCGCTAATCGGACAATCGGAACAAATAATATATAAATAAGTGAACCAGTTGAAAGAACCAACATTTCCAATCCTAGTCCAAGCGCAAATCCTAATGATACTTTTCTTGCTCCACCAGGAGACCGAAGAAGTTTAGTAATATTAAACTTAAAAGCACGTCCAAATCGTTGAAAAAAATTATACTTTTTTGGTTTTATGCTCATACAGGTGTCTCCTTACTACAATTTATAAGTTTATTATACTATTTATAAGCCGAAACTACTATTCTAAAGAATGAAAAAAATTTCCCAATATAATTGTAAGACTGACCTTCGCCAGTATCTCTAAAGTCCATTATTTATTTTTATATAGTATAATAAGAAAATTATATCAAACAGGAGTAGAGATTATTGGAAAAACAAACAAGCAAGTACCGATGGGTCGTTTTTGTGTCAGTATTGTTTACTTACTTATTAATTGTAAGTCAAAGAACCGCACCGGGATTAATATCCGACCAATTGATGAAGGATTTCAACATTTCAGCCGCTACGATTGGATTACTGACAAGTATTCAATTTTTTGCTTATGCTGGATTACAGATTCCCATTGGGATTTTTTCGGATCGGTTTGGTCCTAATTTATTTCTTGTCATCGGGGCACTTCTTAATGGGGTAGGAACGTTAGTGTACAGTTTAGCCTCGAATGAAGTGGTATTTCTTTTCGCAAGATTATTAGTAGGTATTGGTGATGCGGCTATTTGGGTAAATTTAGTCCTTATCTTAAGTCAATGGTTTAAAGTGAGGGAATTTATCGGATTGCTCGGTATTGCCGGGATGGCCGGCAGTTTAGGATTTTTGCTCGCGACTGTCCCTTTTTCCGCATGGATTACTGTATCAGGCTGGAGAGCTCCCTTTTTTACAACAGGAGTTTTGTTAATTCTTTCTGGCATCCTCCTTTATTTTGTGCTTGTAAAAAAACCTAAATCTTATGTTTGGAACCAAACACCCTCGAAGAAGCCAAAAAAGCCTCGTGAAAAAACGGTGGTTATGTTGCGTCGTATTTTTTCCAGCCGTCAAGCTTGGGCAGCCTTCTTTTGCCACTTTGGAACAGTCGGTACCTATGTAGGCTTTATTGGTTCATGGGCGGTCCCCTATGGGATGCACGTATATGGATTATCTCGATCAGATTCGAGTCAGCTTATTATGGTCGGCCTTGTGGGAGCAATGATCGGTGCTCCATTAACCAGCTGGATCTCGAGCCGTATCGACTCCATCAAGCGTCCGTATCTTGTTGTTCACAGCATCGTGTTTTTAAGCTGGGCTTCCATCCTAATAATGAATGGAAAGCCGCCAATCGATTTGCTCATGGTTATTTTCTTTATAACCGGTTATGGTAATGGGGCGAGTGCCTTAACCTTTGCCATTGTTAGAAAATCCTTTGATATTAAAGAAGTCGGAGTTGTTTCCGGCTTTGCGAACATGGGCGGTTTTTTAAGTGCCGTCCTTTTGCCAAGCATTTTTGGGAAAGTGTTAGACCACTTCCATTCCTCAGCAAGTAGTGTTGGCTATCATTATGGTTTTATCATTCCGGTCCTTTTCTCCTTACTCGGGTTATTAGGCGGGACGATTATTGTCGAGAAACATAAGAAAGCAGTGCAAGAACAGGCAATTTAAGATAAAAACTAGGAGACTCCGGTTTGAGACTCCTAGTTTTTTATGTTTTTATTCGATTTTGTAATCCATTACCCATTTGGTGTTTGGCAAATAGTTAATTAAGAATCTTCTCCCAACCATATTCTTATCGATGGGGTAGTGTGGATTGGGTGCAATGCTCAGGCGTTTATTGTTGATTATGATGGTTACCGGCCCTCCAATTTCACCTTTTGCAGGCTGCTCATAAACAATTTTTGAAGGAATCCCTTCTAATATTGTGTAATTTTTTTTTATGTAAGCAGGTGAGTCTGCCCAAAAGCTTGAGGCACTAAATAATGCCAGAGCTCCAAGCCCTAAAATACCCAAGCGAGATAACCATGTGACGGATGAACCGATATATGGTAATTCTTGTATTCTGTTGAATCCCTTCCAGTCGTTTTTTACTTTTAAACTCAACAATATAAATGATAAACCAGCACCAGTTAGCCCAATTGCGCAGAATGGAAAGTTATTTGAATAAATGCCAAGTGGAACTAATAATAAGAAGGTAATACCAAGTCCTAATATAAATGGTCCTTTCATATATTACTCTCCTTTTCAGATATACTTTCCCTTATATTATGTGTAATTCTTTCCAAAATTAGTTCACTCGAAAGCTCTATTTTAGATAAAATTTCCACCGTATGTTAAAAAAATCAAATAAAAATACTAAGAATCGTGTTCACTTGCATAACTGAAATTGAAATGATTTAGATAAAAGGGTGAGAAGGACAGCGAAGACTCCATAGGTTCGATATTTCAAATATTTGTATGTAATTGATTGCAAGTAGTTAAACTATGAGAAAAACGGAGATTTAAAATGAGCGAGAAAATAGCAATCATAACTGATATTCATGGTAATTACTCTGCCTTAAAGGCTGTTTTAGACGATATTGATAAGGATCAAGAAATAAAGCATACCTATTGTTTAGGGGATTTGGTCGGGATTGGCTATGAAACGAACGAGGTTCTTCAGTTACTAAGTTCACGTGCTGATATTTCCTTTGTGATGGGAAACCACGATGAAGCTATTTTGGATATTATTGCGGGTAGAGAGCCTTATAGCAGGGGTAGTGAAAAGATACATCATCAATGGATTGCATCCCATCTTGACCAGAAATTTATTCCCTTCCTGAAAGAGATTCCTGTCACTTTAGAATCGGTATACAATAGTAAAAAGCTGTATTTTGTTCATTACCATCTAAGTGAACAAAATGATTTTATCCCACTAGATAAAGAACCATCTGATAAGAAGCTTGATGAGCATTACCGAGCATCCGCTGCTGACATCATTTGTTTTGGCCACCATCATGTAATTCACCACTTTAAGTCTAAGGAGCGACTCTATCTCAACCCGAGTTCTTTAGGTTGCAATTATCTGCCATTGGCACCCTACGTAGTTGTGATGATCGGTGAACAAGGAGATATTTCTGTTTCTTTTAAAGAAGTGCCCTATGACAATAAAGAGTTCTTGTTAGGTTTTAAAAGTCAGAATGTCCCTGACGCTGATTATATTTTAAAGATTTTTTATGGGGACCAACATTTGAAGTATATGTAGATAAGGAAGACTTCTCTTTATAAACGAGGTCCAAACTCTTTAGGAGCAGGGTAAAATGTCCATCGGTCACGTTCCGATGGACAAAACGATGTAGTCATTTACTAAACTTCAATATGCTTAATAACTTTCGCAGGATTTCCACCCACGACTACATTATCTGGTATATCTTTTGTTACGACAGCCCCAGAAGCGACAACGACATTGTTCCCGATATTAACACCGGGGTTAATCACTGCTCGCCCGCCAAGCCAGACATTATGACCGATATTTACCGAGATTCCATATTCCGCACCTGATACTCTTTCCGTTGGATTTAAGGGATGTGTTGCAGTATAGATATGTACTCCAGGTGCAATAAAACAGTTATCACCGATGCGTATTTCGCAAACATCCAAAAACACACAATCATAATTCGCATAGAAATTTTCACCAAGATGGATGTTATACCCGTAATCACATCGAAATGTTGGTTCTATGTAGAGACTTTTTCCAGTTGTCCCAAACAGGTCTTTTAAAAGTTCGGTCCTTTTGTTTACATCGGTTTCAAGTGTTTGATTGAATAACCTGGTTAACCCCTGCGCGTTCAATCTTTCTTTTACCAATACTGGGTCTGCAGCATTATAAAGTTCGCCATTTACCATTTTCTCTTTTTCAGTTTTCATTTATCAGAATCTCCTTATTAATGTAAAATAAATATTTTTAAAAAATATTATACCATTTTTTATAATGCTTGAAATTCGATATAGGTACAAAGCCTTAAGGAAGATAGATGGATTTACTTTCCTCAAGCATCTCGTAAAATACATAGAAGGAGGTTGTGAAAAATGTTCAAACGAGTAATCATCCTTTTGGTGCTCTCTTCAATTTTAATTGCATTAGTATTAGTTAAAGATCATGCTTCCGCTCCTGTTAACCATACGATAACTAAAAGTAATGGTTCCACTAATTACACAATGGTAGAATACAAGATTAGCAAAATAAAAGGAAATCAATATTATGGAAAAAATGAGGACGGGACGGATATTATTTTTTCATCAAAGAACATCCTTTCAGGTGACAAAATCCGGGTTCATGATGTGGTCATCTGCTATTTTGAAAAAGATAATTTAGGTAAAGGCCTAGTGAAAGTTGAAAAGAAATAATTTTTAACAGAAAGGAAAAAAAGTTTTGAAGGAATTTACTATTTGCTATACGTTTGATAACGATATAATAACCGAAAAAGTGATAAAAGATTTAGATGTAAAGAAAGAAGATGTTGAACAAGAAGTAGTTGAAATGATGGAACATAACAGATACTTTATTGTAAAAAATAACCAAGGGAATTATATCATCAATTCATATCTAGTTCGTTTTGTACAGATAATTAATGAAAGAATATTAGTTAAGTAAGATAGAAGAATTAGCTTCAATAACTCCCCTCCTATTTTACTTTTCTTTTTCCTTCTCACAAAGAAAGTAAAGCCACCCATGATGGCGGCTTTCCATACAACTATTCGATTTGCGGGCCCTTCATTATTACTTTATTATAAGCTAATTTAAAACTGCTTCTTTCCATATTCCTGGCCGATGTGTTATTCGGTTTAGTTGTCACAGTCAGATAGGTACAACCCCTAGACTTTGCATAATTTATTCTTTCTTCAATGAGCAGGTTCTGATAGCCTCTCCCTCTATGTGTTTGAATCGTACTAGTTAAAAACATTTCACCAAGCTGGTCCGATATCACTATAAATCCACCTGCCACACTTTCTTCCTTTTCTTTTACTAAAAAAGCAGCTGAATTAGATAAATTAAAAAATCCTCTAACTGATTCGATTGAATCCTCTGTTGTTTTCTGATCTTCTGAAAAACCCAATGCAACCGTCCGGGCCCATTCAGATGATTCTTCTGCACTCACTTTTACAATGGAAACATCTTCATTTTTCCATTTGCCCTTACTGGGATTCCAATCCTCTAATTTAAGTATCCAAACCGTTAGAAAATGATCTAGGGTGTAACCTTTAGCCTGAAGTATTTTTAGTAAGGTTTGATCAGCATATGGGGTTACTTCAAAATGGATAGTTGCACAATTTCCCTTTTTTCGAATATAGTTTTCTACACTTTTGATATCACTTAATAAAACATCGCCAGTTAAGCCAAAGCCTACCCCAAAACAATAATTATCCATTTGAAACATTGTGCCCTTTGCATTTAATGAGAAATAATCCCCATTATAAGATGTTGACATTTTGTTTCGATTAATTATGTATTCCATTGTACCTTTTATTTTTATATTCTCTATTTTTCGTACTAAATCTACTTTGTATAAAGTCACTATATAGCCCCCGAGCGCATTTATGTCCTAACTATACCTATTTTCACCATAATTATATATTAATTGTAAACACCTTAGAGACGTTCTTATATAATTTCCTTTGGATTTAAGGTAATATTCTTTTTCAAAAATTTTTTTATTAGTCATTTGGTCTAAATCTACCTCATATATTTTATATGAGCATTTTTTATGTATCACATCCCCTAAGAAATAGGTGAGACCAAAATGTTTGCTGTTCATTTTATTGAAAAAAATAACGTTTTATTAACTCAACTATTAAATAAACTGCCAACCGAAGGTGAGGAGTTAAAAATTAAAGGCCGTAAAGCGAAGGTAACAAGTGTTAAGAAAGTTGATGAACTAAATGTTCATGTGCTTGTTACCATAGAGGTCGTTACTAAAAGTAAGTTTGTTGTCGATAATTCAAAAAAGAAAAAGCGGTAGAAATTGCTTATCCCTTATTTAAGGGATTTTTTTATGCTTAATTCCAGCATAAATACTGTTGAAATATGTCCCTCAAAACATCTTATGCATAAGCTATATAGAATTAATTATAAAGTAGGTGAAATGAATGACTCATGGACATGGTCAACAGCCCTCTTTTATGCCTTGGGAACAGTGGCACCAGCACAATCCTCATGGTAACTGGCAACAATGGCACCAACAGCATCCTTATATGCCTTGGCAGCAGTGGCATCAGCACTATCCACATGGTTCTCACCATCAGTGGCAACAACAATTTCCTTGGGTACCTTGGCAACAGTGGCAACACCAACATCCACATGGTTCACATCAGCAATGGCAGCAAATGTATCCACATAGACAGGACTAATCTTATCTGGGATCACAATGGCGAGGTGAATTATTCCAAGGGGTTCCGTTAACTATCACAAACATTAAAAATGTAATGCAAAAAGACCTTCAAATTGTATGGTAATTTGGAGGTCTTTTTTTGTTGATATATAGGGATTTCAATAAATATTTAGGGAGAATTTAAATGGGAGGTACAATAGCCAGTGTACCTCGGCCAAAATTCACTACATTTTTACTTACAGATTGATATACAGAAAATATTGGTTAGGCTCTGCTCTAACTGAATGTTGATATCAATGTGTTTGAAAAATAAACGGAGAAAATCCGGCTAAATTGGGAAATACCCATATTTCCTTATAAATAAGGGAAGTTTTGGTCTTCTGTCAAGAAAGTGGACACTAAATTTTGAGATTATTTTAAACCAAGATCCCTACCGCACTTCGTTTGGTACGGTGAGGAATTCCCTAATG
>NTXX01000084.1 GCA_002559145.1 Bacillus sp. AFS006103 | reverse complement strand
TCACCCCCTCCTACTCGATTGGCACTTATCTAAGAAATTGTTGCAAATAAATTATCAAAAAAATAAATGATACTATCAACAAGAAAAATTTGTTAACATTTAATTAGGAGGTGTTTTTAAATGAAATTAAAACGGTTCATAGTTACTTTTGGGTCGTTTGCACTGACAACAGCCTTACTTTACTTACTTGGTTATGTGTTTACTATTCCTTGGTTAATGTTTCAATACGAGTACACAAATAACGCAAGCGGTCTCTTAGATTCAGCAGGATCGTTAGTACCCTTACTAATCGGTTTGGTGATAAGTTTTATTGCCGAAAAGATTTATATAAAAGTACCGACAAAAATTTGGTTGATTTATACCAATTCTTGAAGGGGGAGTCTAATTGAACCACTTTACAAAATGGATAAATCGGACGTTCAAACATTATCCCAGAAAAAAATTGACTCTCGTAATGGGATCTCAATACGAACCGCAAATATTTGGACAACCAGTTGAACGAAACCAAACTTCGTTAATAAGATGCAGAGATGCAGAAAAATACTTTCGTCCTTCCCGCCTCCCTATTAAAAATACCCTTGTCAAGAACATCCAATTTTTTGATCCCTATTATGAAAAAAACTACAAAGAAATTAAACTCCCTACAACATTAACTCGGACTCCTGATGAAACTGTTTTAAATTAATTTAGTATTTTAAGAGAGGCAGAAAACCTCACTCAAAATCAGTTGGGTGGGTGCGGAACTGTGGGGATGGCAAAGTTGCCGTATCCAATTGCTTATAACTTTTTTACTAAAGATTATCACAAAACGGTTTCATATAATGAATACCTTCAATCGTTTGCTGGAATTGGGCATCTAAATTTAATTAAGATGAACAGACTTCCTGATGAAAAAGGCATTGTTCCTTATTTCATTGAGCTAGAAAGCATCGAAGGTTCATCAAAAGGTGTCACCTATTTTGCTTATTATTACGGCTATGTCAAATTAAAAAAAGTTCAAAACCTGTATAAAATTGACCAGATGAAATTGTACGGAGAGGACTTCCTATGTGCCCCCTATCATCTCTGGCAGCATGATGCGGAAGCAGTTGTTGCTATTATGTATGGAGAATGGTGCAAATTAATAAAAAAACAGCTACCTACTAAACAAGATGGTTACGTCAAAACGATTGATTATATTGGTACAGATGGAGCTGATTATCGGTTTATCTTTTTTCAATTAACAAATGATACAGATGTATTAATATCTCAATATAAAAAGGACTCTAAAGGAAACTGGGAATCCATCAGAATCGATCCTATCAAATGTGTAAAAGACTAAGTGTGATATTAAAGAAACTCGAACCCTTACTCTAACGCACAACAAGGGCTTTCATTAAATGAAAGTTCTTTTTTCTTTGTGAAATATTGTACTTAAACTAACGTGTGCGTTTCTAAGATAAGTGGAGACGCATTTTTCTTTTTGAACGGGCAGTTTAATAACACAAAAGGGGCTCATTGTATTCGAAAGGGCTGTATGGAATAATGTCATTGAGTGTATCTAATTAACAATGAAAGCAATTGTAAATTGATGGAGGAGATTCTAAATGTCGCAAAACATCTCAAGCAATAATGCAGAAAAAATTCACTTTATGCTAAGGTCCACTCCGCCGAGAACAACGTTTCACCAGGATATGACAGAAGATGAGCGGAGCATAATGCTAGAACATATTTCATATTGGATGGACAAGCAAAATCAGGGGATTGCACTGGTGTTCGGACCCGTTCTTAATCCTTCAGCCCCACACGGCCTGGCAATTATTGAAGTCGAGAATGAGGATCAGGTTCCAAAACTCATCGCAGAAGATCCCGCCGTTATTGCAGGATTAATGCCAACCGAATTTTATCCGATGAAAGCCATTATAAAGAAATAATATAATCCCTTTATAAGGGGGTAATTTATTTTTAATCGAAAACTATTTCATTTTAATTTCAATCAAAAAATGGGAACTTATGGAATAAATCAACAAAATATGCGACAATGAATTAGAAGGAGTTGATAACATTGGATTTTGTTGTCGGACTGCTATCTTTTGTAGGTGAAGTAATTTCCGCTTGGGCAATTGCAGCTTGGGGTTATTTCCAAGAAAAACTTGAAAATAACTAATTACTTCTCACAAGGACTAATCAATTAGGTTAGTCCTTATTTTTTTCAAGGCTCTTATTCTGTGTCCTCTTTCTATTGGTAAAGTTCCCCGAAAATTAAATATAATTAAATACTCCGAAATTTCTTTAATCAAAATGAATCATAAAATATCATTCTCCTATATAAAAATGTAGGAAGAGGTTTATTTTCATCAAATGTCCCCTTGAAAAAAATGAGTCGAAGGGTGTTGTTGCAATGAGTCTCAAAGACATTAGTACCTCAGTGCCCAAAAAGGATCATTCAGGTAAAGTATCGGGCCAGCTGCCCTATATTAGCGACGTGAAAGTGGAAAATATGGTGTATGGTGTTTTGGTTCGGTCGCCCATTGCTTATGGGAAAATCATTTCCATCCAATTACCGGGCCTTCCGGAAGGATATGAAGCGGTTGGAGCAGAGGATATTCCAGGTCCGAATTATGTCAAAATTATCAAAGAAGATCAGCCCATTTTTGCCAATGAATGGGTCAATTATATTGGTGAGCCGATTCTTATGCTCGTGGGAAAAGACTTGAATATCCTTTACAGTTTGTTAAAGGAAGTGAAAGTTAATATTGAGGAACATCAGGCTATCTATACGTTGGAGGAAGCGATCAAACAAAAATCTGCAGCCGGGGTCATTATGGCCAGCTATGAGTTTGGGGAAAGCTTAGATGTTATTTCATCAATCGAGCAGGGAGCCCATCAGATCATCGAAGAAGAATATGATACGGGTTATCAGGAGCATGTCTACCTTGAGCCACAAGGAATGCTCGCCATTTATAAAGATGATGAAATTGAAGTCCAGGGATCGATGCAATGTCTTTATTATATAAAAAATGCTTTGCTAAGCGCGTTAGCCTGTGGTGACGATGACGTCAGAGTGGTTCAAAGCCCCACTGGTGGAGGCTTTGGCGGCAAAGAAGAGTTTCCTTCGATGATGGCTTGTCACGTAGCCGTTGCAGCAAAAGCAGTCAAAAAATCGGTGATGCTTGTGTTCGACCGTTCGGAGGATATGCTGGTTACCACGAAAAGGCATCCGGCCAAACTCAACTATCGAACGGCCCTTGATAAGAAAGGAAATATATTGAGCCTGTCTGTTGAGATCTACCTCGATGGCGGAGCGAATGTGGGTTTGAGCTCTGTCGTGCTGCAACGTGCCTTAATAAACAGTGCCGGTGTGTATAAAATTCCTCATTTTCATGCAAACGGATATGTCTTAAAAACCAATACCGTTCCGAATGGAGCCTTCAGAGGATTTGGTGCCCCGCAAAGCTTTGCTGGAATTGAAAGTCATCTCGGACATCTTAGTAAACTAGCTAACGAAGAACCACTTGAATATAAACGAAAATACCTCGTTAAACAAGGTGACCCCACCATTACTAAAGGAATATTCCGAGATCCAATATTAGTAGAGGATATGGTTGAGGACCTCATCAAGACGTCAGAATACAAAAGGAAAAAACAGGAGTTTCAGCGTTTCAATCAACAAAATCAGCGTTATAAAAAAGGCATCGGGACTTCGCTGTTCCTGCATGGCTGTGGATTTACTGGCAGTGGTGAACGAGATCATATTAAAGCAACAGTAAAGCTAGTTAAATCAAAAGACGACAAAGTTATACTAAAAATCTCAAATTCTGATATGGGACAAGGCATTTTGACGACACTGTGTAAAATTGTTGCCAAAGAACTCGACCTCCCGTATGAAGATGTCTTGTACCCATATCCCGATACAAAAGAGGTTCCCGACTCCGGTCCGACCGTAGCATCGAGGACGACGATGATTGTTGGAAAATTACTGGAACGGGCCGCAAAAAAACTGAAGACTCAGTGGCAATTAGGGGTGGAACAGGAAGTTGTGGAGCACTATGTTCACCGTGAAATGATTCCTTGGGACGAAAAAACCTTCACTGGAGATGCTTACCCGGCTTATTCATGGGGTGTGAATATTGTGGAGTTGGAAGTGGATACGATAACTGGCAATGTAAAGTTGGAAAAAGTATACGGCAATTATGAAGTGGGGAAGGTCATAGATGATCGGATTATGAAAGGCCAAATTGACGGCGGTTTGGCTCAAGGCTTAGCGTACGGTTATTTAGAAAAGATGACGTCAAAGCAAGGGAAGATCCAACAAAAAAGCATCTCGGATTATGGTCCGCCGACATCATTGGACGTCGTTCCCATCGAAAGCAAGGTCTTTGATAACCCCTATGCTGATGGTCCATACGGGGCGAAGGGCGCCGGTGAATTGACGTTAATCGGCGGCGCACCTGCAGTCCAGGCTGCGATCGAGGATGCACTTCAAACTTCATTTCAGCAAATTCCAATCACACCGGAAGTCATTATTGAAAGTCTTTCGATGAAAGAAGGTGAAGAGGGTTGATTAAATTCATACTCAATGGAAAAACGGTAGAAACGAATGCCCCTCCTACCGCAAGATTAATAGACTTATTAAGAGATGAGTTGGAGTTAATCGGAACAAAAGAGGGCTGTGGTGAAGGGGAGTGCGGAGCCTGCAGCGTTTTTGTAAATAACCTCCTGCAAAACAGCTGCCTGATTCCGATTGGCTCGATTGCTGGTTGCGATATTCAAACGATCGAAGGAATACTTGAAACAGAACAATTTAAGATTTTAGATGAGAGCTATTCCAATGCTGGCGGAGTGCAATGCGGCTATTGTATCCCGGGGATGATTATGGCAAGTGCAGCTTTGTTATCGAAGAATCCTCATCCGTCAGAGGCTGATATACGTGAAGGTATTTCCGGAAATCTGTGCCGATGTACGGGCTACAATATGATTGTGGATGCGATTAACCAAGCAGCGAAAAAAGGTGATGGCATATGGTAGAGAAAATAACGGCTACCTATCGCTTTGATCGCCTAGACCAAACATTGAGTCTATTGAATAAAGAAGACTGTGTAATCATGGCTGGCGGCACTGATGTCATGGTTCTTCATAAAAGTGGAAGGGGCGTACCTCTGAAACTCCCAAAACCACTTGTTTTTATTGATCATCTTTCCGAATTAAAGAGGGTGTATCAAAATCAGAGGAATCTTCACATCGGGGCTTGCTGCACCTATAGTGAATTACTTAAACATCCACTAATCCCTTTTGCCTTAAAGGATGCAATTAAAACCATAGCTGCTCCGGCCATTAGAAACCGTGGAACATTAGGTGGGAATATTTGCAACGCCTCTCCAGCTGGGGATACACTGCCATTATTATATGTATACAACGCAAAGCTTTTGCTACGATCCGTAAAGGGTGATCGACTGGTTGAGATTAACGATTTTATTCAAGGACCACGACGGGTCCAGCGTTATCAAAATGAGATCCTGGCTGAGATTATCTTGCCGTCCGTAGTAGAAGAAGGTGCTCATGTTGTTTTTGAAAAAGTCGGCAACCGCAACGCAGATGCCATTGCCAAAGTAGGGTTTGCAGGATATATCCGGATCAATGATGCTCGAATCGAAGATGTGCGCTTTGCCTTCGGTGCCGTCGGACCAACGATGGTTCGTTCCATTGATATTGAGAAAAAGCTAGTTGGAAAAACCATCCCATTAGCCGATTCAGACATCGCTCAGGTTGTGTCTGCCTTCGAACAAATCATTCGACCAATCGACGATCAGCGCTCAACTGCTATATACCGAAAAACCGTATCCTTAAATCTGTTACGTTATTTTCTTAGCAAGAAACAATATCATGCGAATTAACTTTTTCAAAAAAGGGGGGAGCTAATTCATGCTACTGATGGAAAAAGTGGCCATACTGAACCGTCAAAACGAAACCTTTGCCTTAGCCATGATCATTGAATCAAAGGGCTCAACTCCCAGGCATGTTGGAAAGATGATTGTATACCGTGATGGTACGATTGAAGGAACAGTCGGAGGTGGCCTGGCTGAACACTACATCATCGAAGAAAGTGTTAAAGCTCTCCAAATCGGTCAATCGAAAATCGTTGAATACAAATTGAATAGACATGCAAAAGATGGAATTCAAATGAGTTGTGGGGGCACATTGAGAGTGTTTATAGAGGTCTATACAAGCAGGCCTGAGCTCGTTTTGGCTGGGGCCGGTCATTTAGCCTATGCGTTATCAATTCTCGCTGATTCCCTTGAATACCCGTATTGTGTTGTCGATGACCGCATGGATTATTGTACGAAGGAACGCTTTCCGAATGCGACGAACCTGTTTGTGAACGAAGATATTGAAGAAGCCTTACTTGAAGCCAATCTAAATGAAAAGTCCTATGTGACGATCGTTACAAAAGATGGGGATGATAGGGTCTTAAAAACAGTCCTGCAATTTCCGATTGCCTATGTAGGGATGGTTGCCAGCAAACGCAAGGTCATAACCATTTTTGAAAAATTAAAAAGTGAAGGACTCACACAAGAACAGTTGGAACAGGTCTATTCCCCAATCGGAATGGAAATGAGTGCGGAAACCACACAAGAGATTGCTATCAGTATTATTGGGGAAATCATCAAAATTAGCAAGGAAAAAAAGCATACGAAAGTGAAGCAATTAAGTAGATAAGCACAAATGACGAGTCGGGAAATAGCACGTATGAGAGTAACAGGTTCCGTTTTCTATCGCAAACATTAAAAATGTAATGCAAAAAGACCTTCAAATTGTATGGTAATTTGGAGGTCTATTTTTGTTGATATAAAGGGATTTCGATAATTATTTAGGAAGAATTTGTAGTGCAGTTTGTATATTAAAATGTGGGGGTACAATAGGCAGTGTACCTCAGTAAAATACACTTCATTTTTACTTGCAAATTGATATACAGAAGATATTGGTTAGGCTCTGCTATAACTGAATGTTGATTTCAATGTGTTTGAAAAATAAACGGAGAAAATCCGGCTAAATTGGGAAATACCCATATTTCCTTAAAAATAAGGGAAGTTTTTCCGCTTATATGATCCAAATCTTTAGATTTTGTTTTATTTAGAGGAATTACCCGGAATATCTCCGCTTATATCTGCTTCACTAGCTTCCTCTATAAACATTAGACGGAAATTTTCCGCCTATGAATTCTCATACCTACGAAAAATCGATTTACGAAGTTTGCAAACCATTTCCTTCTTCTCGACGTTTTGCGATAGGAAACGGAACCCTTTAATCGCTTTGGCGGTCTTTTTTTTGTACTAACGAGGCAGGTTAGTGAAACAAGCACCAATGTTCCATTGCAACTTTTTATAAAAAAATTCCTAGATGTATATCCTAGAAAAGAACTTAATTTTGTGTTTTATAGGGGGCTGTTTTATCTATGGATAGAATAATATTGTGGTCACTGCTCATAATCGGTATCACCCTATTGTTTTCTAGTTTAAGAAAGCCACCAATCAAAAATTGGATTTTAATTTTTTTTATGTCCTCTTGTTTTTCAACGTTTCTTGGTGTTCTTGTTGTAGAAAAGAAAATGCTCGAATATCCAGTGAGATTTTTAAGTAACTATTATAGTTCCAGCCTTCTTTATGAATATCTTTTATTTCCGGTTGTTTGTATTTACTTTTATCAAACCACTTATCATTCAAGATATTTCAACATTGTTTTACAATGTATTTTGTACACCACTGTTTTAACGATAATTGAGTTTTTATTTGAAAGATATACCGAATTAATTAAATACCATACATGGACCTGGATATACACATTTATAAGCACCTTTCTTCTAATGATGTTTATCCGTTTCCTTATGCAATTGATAAACAGGAAGGAAAGATTAATTTGAGGAATCTCCATTGGTAAAGGGAGACAAAAAGACAAAAGGAAATAGTAACGTGAGAATGTTAATAGAACTAACAGGTAAAGAAAAGTTTACAAAAATGCTGCACCTTTCTTATCCCTCAACATATAGCAACTTCTGTAGTTTAAGAAGCATATAAATAGGAAAGGGACAGTACCTGTTGTTTAGGCACTGTCCCTTTTACTAATTTATTTTTTTAACCCTGCAGCAAAGAAGGGACCATTAACTGTTATGATCGATAGGATACGAGCCATTTCTTGAGGAGCTTCTTTCATGCCACTATTCAACCATTGCTGAATAACCCCTATATGTGCAGACGCAATATAGGAAACTAAATATTGTCCTGGTACAAGTATATTTTCCTCCTTGATAATTGCGTTTACATCATTTCCGTATAGTGTTTTCCACATAAAATTCTTCAGTCTTGTTTGAAATGATATATCACCTTTTGGACCTAACACGGCTTTCATAAATCCACTATTTTCATATAAATACTCAAATATTGTAACTACGAGGGGAAGTGGTGCTAAAGTCGGGGAGTTGGTTTCCAGTGCGGAGATAACACCTGGAAAGTTCTGTTTTGCGATTCTGGACATTTCAAGCATGATTTCTTCTTCGCATTTTGTCATTAAATCAAATTTATCTTGATAATGGGAATAAAATGTACCCCTATTAATTTTCGCTCTAGTTGTTATGTCTTTTACCGTAATTGCTTCGAAACCTTTTTCATCGATTAATTCTACTAATGCTTCTCGGATGGATTCTTTTGTCCGAATGATCCGTAAATCCGTATGATGATCTCGCAAATTACTTCCTCCTTCATTTTATCCAACACATCTGCCATTTTGATTATTGAACATAAATGGAATTAATAATAACATCTAAAATATAATAAACAACAGGTTGTTTATAATTATATCAAAAAATCAGGGAGGATAAAACATGTTCAAAATCAAACATTATAAGGATAACAATAAACAAGGCACCTATATAAATAGGATGCCTTGTTTTGCTTAACTATCATTAGTTAACACTTTTTTGACTAGCAATATTCACGTTTTTCGTTGCAGACTTTCTATGCAGCCATTCATAAATAATTGGAATGATAATAAAGCTATTGATTGTTGATGAGATCATTCCGCCAATTACGACAATACCGAGCGTTTGAGAAATGACTGTATCGGCATTGTGTGAAAAAGCAAGTGGTAACAACGTAAGGGCTGTTGCTGCAGCAGTCATTAAGATAGGGCGAATCCTTGAAAGACTACCATTTAATACAGCTTCTTTAACTGGCATTCCTCCCTTACCAATTTGTTTATATAACTAAACCCAAATAACATAATAGTTTTCTATCGTGAATTTAAAATTTGTACTGAAATTGTATTGGGCAGTTAAAGTATATAAAACAATCTTTTAGGTTCCCTTAATAAAACATTAAGATTTCATTAATATGGTTAATTAATTTACAGATGGTGCTATTTCATAAGATTGTGTGGGTATGTTATATAAAGAGGGAAATTCTTAATTGTCAGGAGGGAAGTAACTTGTTTAATACGATAGTAAAGTCCGTACCCAATTTATTTACGATTGGAAATCTATTGTGCGGTGTTCTTTCAATTACTTGTATTATGAGTGGTTTTTTAGAGGTGTCTGCCATTTTAATATTATTTTCAGCAGTTTTTGATCTTGTGGATGGAAGGATTGCCAGAAAATTAAAAGTGAACAGTGCATTTGGAGTCCAATTGGATTCCTTAGCTGATATTGTTAGTTTTGGAGTGGCACCTGCACTTTTATTTCATACATTAGCAGCTCCTTCGATTCTAACCTCTTTGGCATTTATTCTATTCCCAACAATGGGGGCATTAAGATTAGCTAAGTTCAATGTTAAACCAACAATTGGGTATTTTAGTGGATTACCTATTCCAGCTGCCGGGTTACCTTTGGCAGGTATGGGATTCTTTTCATATTCCAATGCGTGGATAACCTTAATACTCGCACTTCTAATGGTAAGTCCAATTAGAGTAAAAAAACTTTAATTTATTTTGCTTTGTTAAAAGCTATTAACCATTCATATTGGTATAGCTTTTTTTCATAACCTTTTGTTTCCCTTAATACATGATTAAGAATTCATTAACTTAGTAAATGTATGCCTTTATCGTGCTAAATTGTAAGTAGGTCTAAAGTGAGAGATTTTATACTTTAGAGTTTTCTTTTTATAAAAAATGGGGGCATTTATATGTCATATATAATCACTTTATTTGAACAGCATAGTTATCTCATACTATTTATCGGGATTTTTCTTGAACTCATGGCACTTCCCATTTCCGGTGAGTTTTTAATGAGCTACGCCGGATACTATGTCTATCAAGGAAAAATGAAGTACATTTTAGCACTTTTAACAGTTTTTCTTTCAGCTGGTGCAGGAATTACCGTAACCTATTGGTTTGGGAAAGCTGGGGGATATAAACTAATTGAAAAATACGGAAAGTTTATTCACATGGGTCCGGAAAGATATAAAAAAACAGCCGCTTGGTTTGAACGTTCAGGCAGTAAATTGCTTGTATTTGCTTATTTCATACCAGGTATTAGACATTTTACTGGTTATATTTCCGGAATATCTAGAATGCCTTTTCGAAGATTTATCATTCCTGCGTATACAGGTGCTTTTTTATGGGGAGTTTGTTTTATTACGTTGGGGAAAGTATTGGGCCCACAATGGGAGAGTTTCCATCAAGCAGCTAGTAAATATATTATCGTATTCATGATTGTTTTTGCCTTATTGATAATAGGTTATTTTGTCTATCGGTACTATAAAGTTCAAATCAAAGCATTTTTTATACATTTGTTACAACGCTTGATTCAGCGTCTTAAAACGATTAGAGCAACTGAGATTTTTCTAACGATCCTTACTTTATTTTTAATTGGTATGGTTACATTGATGTTGGGAATGGCACAAGACTATTTATATAATGAGTTTTCCCAGTTTAATGAAGTTACTGAATACATCATTCATTCAGCTATTTATAGGAATTGGATGAAGGGATTATTAGTATTTCAATCCCCAATCGCACTGGGCTCCATAGTAGCAGTAACCATGATTCAAATTTGGAGTAAGGGACGTAACAGAGGGCTTGAATATCTTTTACTTGCAGTTTCAATAGCTGGAGCCAAGCCTTTTCATGATACGGTGCTGAAAGTATTTGCTTATCTTCAATCCTTTGGATTTGTTGGGAAATTTCATTCCGAGAATTTTCCTGATTTTAATGCTACCGTTTTGATCATTATTTATGGAGCATGTTTATTTTTGCTTGTTCGTCATACGACCAAAAATTATCTAGCTATAGTTGGTCCATTATTTGGCTTAGTCCTATTATTAGGACTAGCGATTGTAAATATTGCATCTTCAAACGTACTTCCGAGTGATATTGTGGGGGGATATGTATATGGCGGTGTCTGGGTATTATTTAACTTCTTGTTGTTTGAAATGTTAAGACTTGTAATAGCAAAGGATTGAATTGAAATTTGCATCTAAAAGAGAAGAAGGAAGTTTTTGTCGGGGATTGCTCGTATGTTGTTTGCTAAGTTTATTTATTCTGTCGTAAGTTTGCTAGTTTACTATTAGGATGTAAAATTTATTGGAGTTGGTGGAGGAGAGGGCTTTATCGGAAAGGGGATATCAACCTTTCAGGCTTCAGACGGTCTGAACATGGGCTACTGGAATGATCCTCTCATGTTTGCTATTCTTATTGGGATTGCTACGCTTCACACTATGATCGACAAACCCATTTCTAAATTGCTTGAGAGGACCTTTTTATGAATCTAAAAACCCATCTATTGATTGCTTTCATTATTAGTTTAATCTGCGTGGTCGGATTTGCCCTTACATCGTTGTTCATAAGTGATCATAAAATTATCGATTTTGATCGCGATATCATAGCGGCCATCCAAGGACTCGAATCGCCATTGTTAACAAAAGTGATGAAATTTTTCACTTTTGTTGGTTCGGCGCCGGTTGTAATCGTCCTAATTATCCTTTTAATCATCATTCTTTATAAGGTATTGCATCATCGGTTAGAATTAATTTTGCTTATTTCAACCATTATTGGTTCAGCCGTTTTAAACCAAATTTTGAAACAGGTTTTTCATAGATTCCGTCCCAATTTCCATCGTCTGATTGATATTTCTGGGTACAGTTTCCCAAGCGGCCATGCCATGAATGCTTTTACTGTTTATGTGATCATTTCATTCTTACTTTGGCGTCATATTCCAAATAAGTGGGGAAGGAGTCTGTTAATCTGCATAAGTACTGTGATGATTCTAGCTATTGGAATTAGCCGCATCTATTTAGGGGTTCATTATCCCAGCGATATCATTGGCGGTTACTTAGCAAGTGGATTCTGGTTAGCCATTGCCATTTGGTTTTTCCAATATTATAAAGAAAAACGTTATTTAAAAGGGTGACCCCTGTGAAATAAATCGAATAATAATCGTAAAAAAACACCACTTTTTGTGGTGTTTAATTTACTTTAGCCATATTATTCCTCACTGATTCCAGCAATCATGGAAAAAGCTTAATACTCTTTGGAAAGCATCCCTAGCTGCAACGACATTATAGGATGCTCGTGTATCGTTAAAAAACGCATGTCCTGTTTGTGGATAAATTTGATAGTCAAAATTCTTTCCGTTTTGTTTCATTTGTTCTGCAAAAGCAGGAACATTGTCCGTAATTCGTTTATCTTGATCCCCGTAAAATCCATATATCGGGCAATTAATATTCTGTAATTCGTCCTCAGACGGTGCATTCCCATAAAAAATAACGGCTCCATTTAACTGCTCATCGCGGCAGGACAAAAGTCCGGAAAGGGCTCCACCCATACAGAATCCAATCGAAACAACACCTTGACCATTGGATGAAGGACATTCTTCCCTTATGTATTTCGTTGTGGCTAAAAGCTCCTCGATATAGTCAGAAGAGTGCATGCCTCCAAACATTCTTTCAAAGGATTTGGTCACACGGTCTTGTTTTTCTGCATCCAGTTCAGCTAACGCTTGATCTCTTTCACCTGGATTGTTCCACGCGGAATGAGGTAGAGAGTCCAGAAATGCCTTAACCTCTTTCACTCGTTCCGTCCGTAGCTCCTCGATTCTCTCTCCGTTTTTTGCATATAAATCAGGCGCAAGCGCAAGGTATCCAGCCTGTGCAAATCGATTGGTTATGTCCTGAATGTGATTATCCACACCCCAGATTTCTTGGATAACAATGACAGCTGAGAGGTTTTCATTTGCACGATCCATCTTTGACATATATCCAAAATATTCTTTGTTTTTTCCATAACGAACCCACTGCGTTTCTAACGACATGCGATCTCCTCCATTTAGATGTCTATTCCTATTAATATGTTAGCAAACTCGTCTTTAAAATCAAAATATTAAGACGAAAGGAAGTCAAAAAGACCGTTAACTAAAGGGTACAGGAGTTAAAGAAGGGATGGCTACGGCGATCCCTTTTCTTATTGAAGTAACGTGGCAGGTTGAAGAGTCCAACTTTTTGAATTTAGAAAACTGTTCAAATCCCATCAAATAACTGGAAAAATTTGATATAATTTAATTAAAGAAAATTTAGAGCATTTGAAGAGAGAGGGGGCGTTCTATGAAAAAGATTTTGAATCAATTGTTATATCTTATAGGATTTGTTCTTCTTTTCTATTTTTCATATTTAGCTTATCAAAGCTATGAAGAACAAAAAATGGAATTCTTTAAAATATATCCTGGCATTTTCTTTTTCAGTCTCACTTTTGTTCCAATTGGTCTTTACTCTGGCTTACCTCAACTATTGAAAACCATCAAAATTAAAGGAAGACTTTCAGTAAATGAAAGTAAACTTATCATTTTCGGACTTCCCACACTCTTTTTGACTTTGTATCCTTGGTTTTACTGGAACGGCACATTTCTTGCTATTCGTAACATAGAAATCAATCAATTTGTTAATTCAGCGGGATTCTTGAACTTTTTTTCCTTTTTCTTTGGTTTTGTGCTTATTTCCAGTTTTGAAAAAAAGGATTAATTTTTCCTCTCAAAGCAGGGGTTTTCTTGTTCAGCTAATTGGTGCAAGAGTTAAAGAACGGGGATCGCGGCGATCCTTTTTTGTTATTGAGATAACGAAGCAGGTTAGGTCAATAAAGGTTGGGTATTTTTAGCGAATTTTTATACATATTTACATTACCCTTATGTTATTATTAGTGTAAAATTACACACAGATACACTGGTGGCTAATATGGAAAAATTTATTATTAGATAAACAGTATTTTGAAAATTATTCCTTATCAGCTGGATACGTTTGAAAAAATTAATTGGAGGTGAATTGTATGAAGTTAATTATTTTCTTCGGTCTTATCGTTTTTTCTTTATTAGGTTCTCTGATATTAAGTAGAAAAGATTTAAAATACAGAAAAAAACCAGTGGCAGCAATAATAAAAGCATTATTAGTAAATATTGTTATCTTGGGTTTAGGAAGTATATGGTGGTTTCTAACTGAAACTGATGGTATCAGTCAAGGAATAGGAGTTATGATTTATTTATGCTCTATTGTAGGAATATCTTTGATTGATATGGTTTTTCTCTATGTTTGGAACGGGTTAGCAAGACCACAATAGCAGAATAAATAGCTTTAAGCCCTTCATTTTATTGAAGGTCTTAATTTGAATTATGAAAATAAGAAAGGAGAAGTAAATTATGTTTGAAAAATTCAAGAAATCTTTATTTGAGAGTGGAAATGTTATCCGATTTGAGTTAGATGATTGGTATAAGTGGTACAAAGAACCTCAGAAGTTTCATAATGCGGTTGTTTCGCACCTTGCAAAAGAGGGGAAGAAAATAGAAACTATCTCAATTGCTGATAAAGTGACCGGTAATAAGATTTCCACTCTGATTATTGATGATATAAAATATGAACTGAGTATAGAAAACGCTCGATTTTTAGCAGCTACTCAAACAGTTGTACTGAAAAAAGTTGAATAATAAACAGTTCGATGAAATGATAAAATAAATAAAAAAGCCGCAAACTAAATTTTTGCGTTTTTTTTGTATTATTTTAGTTGTCAATTATACTTCTAAATTGTTTTCCTACTAGATAGGGGGTAAAAATGGCATCTATTGTTTACACAGTTATATTAATTGTTAGTTTCTTATTTTTAGTGTTGAAAAAGGGCGAAGCAGAATCTTATTTTCCGATAAAAATAATTGGATACTTTATATTAGGTTCATTTGCTTTTAATTTCAATCAAATTCCACTTCCTCTTGGGTTTATAGTGTACCTTTTATTTTTTCGACCTACGTTAAATGTAGGTGTAAAAAGAATGGCATCTATCTTTGGTGTTCTTGCATTTATACTGGTCCATTGGATTTTGCCATTTACTGGGAAAGCTGCGCGATATTTATCGAACATGAACCTGGTTCAGTATATACGATGAACTTTCAAGATGAATATGAACTGATTAAGCAAGAATTAAAGCTAGAAAACCAAAATTTAAGGCTTGAGGATTTTGAAGTAGAATATGTTAAAGATGGTAGAATTACAGACTTAAGCTGGCAGCTACTCGGACAAAATGGCAATAGCTATAATCTTTATCAAATTCGATATGATGTTGGTAAGAGTAGGTATCGAGTTACGAATAATCAGCTTGAAAAATGGCTCCAATACAATCGATTAATTGAAGCTGACTATTTCTTTGAAAATCTTAATGTGCTTGATATAAAGGATATGACTCATGCAAAGGGTGACTTTTCTTCCTATGTGATACGAAGTACAGGGGAACGAATCAATTATGCAGTAGTTTCAATAGTTATTGCAATTTTCTTAGGATATGTAATAAAAGGGTATAGGATTTCCAAAATCTAAAGCTTCTTCAACAAACGGGTGCAATAGTTGAAGATTGGGGTTGCTGCGGCAGCTCCTTTTCTTGTTCCACTAACGGAGCAGGTTAATGACAGAAGGAGGGTTGGTATGATAAGCGTTTTACCGATGTGGGCTGGATGGTTGTGGGAGTTGGTTGCTTCTTCCGATTCTGGAACGTGGATGTGGATTTGGGTTGGTATCGGTACAATTTTAGAAGTTGTTTTATCCTATTACGGATTTGCTCCACGGTTTATAAAATTGAAATCACGTAGACTCACGTTTATAGTTAGTGGAATAGTTTTTTACGCCATACTAAACACAGTAATTGATTTTGTAATGGCAGTGGTTATGCTTGGTCAAGCTGATATTTGATGATTTTAGTCTAAGGCTAACAGAGGGGCATTACTGGAACGGTTGTAATGCCATTTTCTTATTGAAGTAACGAAGCAGTTGAAGAAGGATTATTTATTTGTTCAATAGAATAGGTTAAAGGGATTATAAATAAAAAGGGGATGATTATTATTTTCATTGACCTCGACCTTATTTGGTTAGTCATTGGTGTCATTGGTTCTGGGATTATTTTTGCAATACTATACTATATTTATGTAGTGTTGGGGTTAATAAAGAAATAACTTAAGCAAAATGTCACAATCTATTTTCGAAAGTACTGAGCTAAAACAACTAAGTATAAGTTCTAAAAATTAAGGGTTGGGACTTTAGTGTGATATATCTAATATTGGTGTGAAGCGTAATTGCTTTCTTTAAATTATAACTGGCTTTTTTTTTAGAAGTTTGTGAATTAATTTACTTAAACTACCATGAAAATTAACTTCTGTGAGATCTGAAAAATGGCAATACTAAAATAGACGCAGCTCATTCATTTTTTTTTAAAAAGAGGAGAGCGCCAAATTCATTGATCTATGGTTTAGAACGTGACTGGATTAAGATGCTTTTGGTTCTTCTAGTGTAACTGTGTATCCTAAACTTTCGAGTCGTCTCAGTGAATGTCGAACAATAGATTGTTGTCTCTGCTTATCAAAGTAGTCTTCGCCTAAGTCTACATACATTTCTTTTCGGGTTAAGAGATAATAAGAGATACGTAACATCGCGTGAGCGACTACAATACCTGCGCGTTTCTTGCCTTTTCGTGATGCTGTACGTCTATACAGTGCTCCAAGATAGTTTTTGGATCCTCTTACTGAATGAGCTGCTTCCGTTAATGCCGATCTTAAATACTTATTTCCTTTTTTAGTTTTGGCTGATTTTCTTTTACCATCGCTTTCGTTTTGCCCCGGAACCAAACCTGCCCAGGAACACATATGAGCTGCAGTTGGGAATTGTTTTTTAACATCAGTCCCAATTTCGGATAATATTTGTTCAGCCATTCTAGTAGCTATTCCAGGAATGGAATCTAGTCTTTCGATATCTTCTTGATGGGTGCTTACTCTTCCTGCTACTTCTTGATCCAGCATCTCGAATTGTTCAGTTAACAAATCAATGTGCTTTAAAATGGTTTTCAACATAAGACGTTGATGCGAATTAATATAACCTTAAAGAGCGAGTTCCAATTCTTCTTTTTTCTTTTTCATGGTGCGTCGAGCGAAGTTTGCTAGTTTTTCAGGATCCTCTTCACCATCGGCAATGGCATCAAGCATATCTCGTGCTGAAACACCCATGACATCTGAAACAACCGACCCTAACTTAATGTTCGCGCCTTCTAACACTTTTTGGATTCGATTATGTTGTCTGGCACGCTCTTCAATTATACTTCTACGATAGCGAACGAGTTCACGCAATTCACGTTGATTTCGATCAGGGATATAACTAGCTTTGAGTAGTCCATGGCGAAGAAGCTTGGCAATCCATTCTGCATCCTTCACATCTGTTTTGCGTCCTGGAACTGCCTTCATATGTTGGGCATTCACAACTAAAAACTCAATATCTTCGGCTTCTAGCAAATTCACAATAGGCTTCCAATAAACACTCGTGCTTTCCATGGCGACATGGGTACAATTATGTTGTTTAATCCAGTCAACCAACTGTAATAGATACACAGTTTTAGTAGAAAACGTTTGAATCTCCTTTCCTTAAGGTGTCATAATACAGGCAGTAATATTGTCCTTATGGACATCCATACCGCATGCTCTTTCAATGACTACATCCATTGAAAACATCCTTTCTACGGCAATCGTTAAAATTAGAGGCTGGTGCATCAACCAGAATAGGATTAATCTACCATGTGTGCTTCCCGTAAGGGAGCGACAGTCAGTGGTGCACCGTGGTCGGTGGAGTCAGACTAACGGATGACCTCTAACGCACCATAGTTCATCGACCTTCCTCTCCCAGCCGTAGAATAAGTATTGACGATTCGTGACCATTTTCATTCTCTGTGGTGAAGCGCTGATTTTGCGCTTCATGGATGGCTAACGGGTGCAATAGTTAAGGATCACCAGCTGCTTCGGCGGCTTTTTTTCTTGTTCCACAAACGTGTCAGGTTAGTGGAAGAAGGAATTTCTTACTCGTTAGGAGAAGATTACTTAATATGATTTTTTGGGGATGTGTTTAGCAATGGAAGAGAGTTTTGTCGTAGGCTCATTTGATTTCATTATTCGTGGGATTGATTTAGATCCTGATGAAATAACAAAAAAGTTATACCTTACACCTTCAAAGGTTAGAAGAAAAGATGAATTTATCACCAAAGACATAAAAATGAAGGATTCTTATTGGAGTTATCAAGTGAAATTTAAAGGTTACGATGAATTTAATCAAGCGTTAGAGGAATTTTTAAACACACTATTATCTTATAAGGCTTTTGTCCGTGAAATCTCTGAAGTTTATGATGCTTATATATTTTTCAGTCTAAGGTCAAATCTAGCACAATTGGGCTTTGAGTTACACCCCAAGACTCTACAAGCATTAGCTCACTTAAATATTAGGTTTGAAGTCCATATTCTATCTTATGGTGAAGAAGAAAATTAACTGGTTGCTTATGTTAAAGATGTGATGGCTGCGGCGATCCCGTTTTCTTATTGTGCTAACGGGCAGTTTAGTTTAAGAAAAAGCGGTTCACAAATTGGGGTGTATTTGCTATAATTAGTGTAATATTACACTAATTAGTTAAGGGATGAAAGTGATACTATGAAACGTGAAAAGTGGAGTTATGAATTCAGTTTAATACTTAGTTTAATATCTTTTTTAGTATCGATTATTTCTTATCTGATAATTTTTCAATTTTTATACTATCGGATGAATATAATAAGAGTTATGTCATTCACTACCTTTGAAAAGATTTCAATTACTTTATCGGTGATTTCTTTAGTATTTGGAGTTATTAGTACGTATAGGAACAGATATTCTAAAGTAGGTACTATCTTTTCGATAATAGGGGTAATTATTTCTTCTCTCACTTTTCTTGGACTGATTGGAATGATGGTTTTTAATGGTATGTAGCATCCATTTTAATATAAATGGATGCCTCTATACTTTTACCAACCAAGAGAAACTTTGATGCTTTTTGTTCATTTATAAGTTTGTGAAGAATTTCACTTAAACTAAAGGGTGCTTAAGTTGAACAAAAGGGCAGCAACTGCGGCTCTTTTTCTTGTTCCACTAACGTCTCAGGTTAGAAACATAATAAGAAAGGTAGTATTTACGGTGAATTTAAGAAATAAAAGGGGGGAGATAAACAATTTGAAAAGGGAAGCACAAAAATACTTCCCTTGATTCCCATTTTTCACAATCTAAATAAAACTAAAAGTGTACCAACTGCAAATATTGTACCAAATATCATTTTGTTGTGTTTTGCTAACCATCTTGGCAAAAAGATATCAAACCCAACCTGGGGATTAATAGTGTATTTATAACCTTAAACCGTTAATGGACATTTTCCTTTAAAAATCATTAAAATTATTCCTTCAAAAATTACTAAACCGATTGAAGTCCACGTATAAATGTTTACTTTATTAAAAACCCCAGTGTAGAATATATAAAAAATTACTAAAACATAAAAAAACCATATTATTGTATGGAGTAATTTTATATAAAATAATTTCTTCAAGATATTCTTTCCCCCATAAGTTTTATATGATTATCTACCTTAATTTTATCCCCACGCTTACAAAATACCTTACAATCAAATTTCCTAAACAAGTTTATTGTTAAGGCTAATGAACCAAGAACAATCACCGAACTTTTAATGGCATTTGTAATTCCAATTACAATTGTTTTTGGGAGTGAATTTGCCCAAAATCCTAAAATTATTTCCTAAACTTTCTTTTACTGTTAGTAGGAATGGATTAAATATATGTGCTTTAAGTTTAAGAAAAGGTAATCACCGTTAAACACACTTCTAATCTTAACTTTAAATTCAATGAAAAGGTGCGATTTTTTTATGATTTAGGTTGCATTTTTTTATACCAAGAACAAGTTTGTGAAAAAAAGTACTTAAAGTAACGGGTGCATTACTTAAACAACGGTAATGCTTTTCTTTTTCAAGTAACGGGGCAGATTAGTTTAACAAATATTTGCAATTAATATTTACGTACATAGAATTACTATGTATATTTAATTAGTAAGTAATTTTTAATTTTAGGGAGTTTTTTTTATGTCAGTAATTCTTATTATGTTCATAATCTTTGGTCTACTTGTTTTAGCGGTTAAAGTGTGGAAAAAAAGTAAAATCCTATCCCTTGTATTAACAGTCTCCGTCTTTTTAGTTTTATTCTTTATTGGATACGTAGTTTATAACTCCTGGTATCATACTACCCCTGATTCCCTTAAGGTTACTGTCCAAAAAGAAAAGCAACGATATACCATTTCAGGAGTATGGGTGAAACCACTAGATGCATATAGATTCGACACAGACTACATAGTACTCTATGTCCCCAATAATACAATGGTGTCAAATATAAAACGAAACAGATATAAAAACTATAATGAAATAGATGTTGCGGGATTGAAGACAGCGGCTCAAAATTACATTTAAGCTGAAATTTCTTCTGAATTGCACCCTTACATATTTGATATTGAGACAACTAAAGATTTTACTGTTTCTTTTGACCTCTTAGAAAACTTAAACCCTAAAGATATAGAAGCATATTATATTCATATTCGAGAAGAACCAATGGACTCATTGGAGTTTTGGTTTAAAAAAATCAGAATGAATTAAATTATACTTTTTTCAACCGTTATTGTACTAAAGGACAGGTGTGCGGCCGAGCCTAGGTCGTATCATATAACGGGTGGGATTCCCGTCGAGTAAGAACTAGCCATTCACTCGTAGCGAGTCTTGGAGGGCTAAAGGTAACTTTAGTCTTTAAGCGTAGACAGTTAGGTGACGGGCCGAAAGCCAAATGGTTGAAGGGATTGAGCCCCATAATGTTAGTAAATCGAGAGGGCTGATGCTTTACCTGCAGCAGAAAGCAACATTTCATTTTTCGTATATGGCAAGAAGAATGAAACCTCTCTGGGGTCAGAGACCTTGGCACGTTACACATTGATATGATACGGCAACTCGGGAGACCCTATCGGTCTTTTCTTGTTAGAAGAGTATGGTGTACAAGCGATACAAAGTAAGGAAACCAAACGCCGATATAGGGAGTCGGATAGCAGAATTAGCAATATCTGATCCTAAAAGATTAGCTACATTTTATGAATGGTAACTAGGAGGAGCCGTGTGCGTTAATTGCGCAAGCACGGTTCTGGGAGGGGGGAGAACACAATCTACCGTAAGGTAGAGAGGTTCTCTTCTACTCGACTAGTGCAAGAAGGACTTTTGGGAATGCTAAAGAAAACTTCAAATATACAAATTCAATGAAGGTGAGTTAAATGAAAAATAAAGTGAAACCTATTTTGATAACAATAATCACAATACTTGCTGTATTTATAGTTGGTAAATATGTATTGGAAACATTGTTTGGAGATATGTGTGGAAATGATATTGTACAAAAAGTCCCTTCTCCTAGTGGTGAGAATGTGGCTTATGTTTTCAAAAGAAGTTGTGGTGCAACAACGGGATTTTCACCTCAATTATCCATTTTAGATAAAGATGATGATTTTCAAAATGAATCGGGAAATACATTTAGGTCAGATAAAGACTTTTCTATTGAATGGCTTGATGAAAAGAACCTAAAAGTTATTTATGATAAATCCTCTGAAACTTACGAAATGGATAAAAAAGTGAATGGGATTGAGATTGATTATGTAGGAAAATAAGAGAGATTATGTCTTGTTCAACTACTATGAAAATAAGTTTCGTTAAAATTAGAAAAATGACAATACTTAAGAAGACCCTACTCAATCGTTAAAAAAAAGAGGAGAGCGTTAATTAATAAGCCTATGTATTAGGGTTGACTGGATTAAGGTCAGTATTAGTATTGACACTTCCTACCCATTTTCATTCTCTGTGGTGCAGCGCTGATTTTGTGCTGCATGGATGGCTAACGGGATAGTTTTGTCCCGATTACAGAAAACTAACAGAATGAAAACGATAATATATAAAGGAGAATACATATGCTGAAAAAGATACGGAAAATCCTTCAAGTACTCCTAATTGTATTTATCGGCGCATGTTATGTTTTGCTTGTTTGGGGTAAAATTGACAGAACAGCAGCCGAAAAAAGGATGGTATTTGACCAGCAGCCCATTCAATACCCGATTCGTCAAAGTAATATTACTATTTATACGGACGGGAAACAGTTAAACAATCAATTATTCTCAGATATAATGAAAGCAAAACATTACGTGCATATCAACTTTTTCTCTATTGCTGATGATAAAGTAAGTCATCAATTTCTAGATTTATTGAGGCAAAAAAGCCAGGAAGGTATAGAAGTATATTATGCAGTGGACAGGCTGGGTGGAATTTTACTAAAGAAAAGAGAAAGAGAATTATTGGTTAAAGCGGGAGTGCATTTTACGTATTACAATAAGCCTGCTTTTCCTTATCTTTTTGCTTCTTTGGATCGTCGGAATCATCGCCGTATTTCAATTATTGATGGAAGGATTGGGTACATTGGCGGATTTAACATCGGCAAGAAGTATTTAGGAGAAAAAGTAAAACTCGGTCACTGGAGAGATTATCACCTTCAAATACGAGGAGAAGGAGTTCAAGATCTAGAGCATCAATTTGTGTTAGACTGGAAGAAAAACACAGAGCAACAGATTCCTATACATAGTGCGACAAAGGAAATGGGAGCAACCTCGCATCGATTTACTGCATATTATAGCGGAGAAAAACTTGGGCAAGATTATGCAATGCTGTTTCATCAAGCAAAAGAGTCCATCATTATAGTAACACCTTATTTTATACTAAATGACAGAACTATTTGGAACTCATTAGTGGATGCAAGAAAAAGAGGAGTTCGTGTTAAAATTCTGTTCTCACCTCATTCGGATGCACTGTTAGTTAAAGAGGCAGCATATCCATATATTCGAAAAGCATTAAAACAGGGAATAGAAGTATACGGTTATAAAAAGGGAGTGATACACGGTAAAGTATTCTTGATTGATAAAAACGTATTGATGGTAGGGACCGTAAATTTTGATTCGAGCTCGTTTCATTTAAATGAAGAAATGAACTGCTATATCCATGACCCTGTCTTTATTTCTAAAATAAAGCCAGTCATCAATAAAGACATCCAAAATTCAAAGCGAGTAACATCCTCTGACGTCAATCAATTATCTATAAAAGAAAAACTGAAAGAAAAGTTTGCAAAAATGATTGAGTATTATTTGTAAAAACTAAGTATTTTTATTTTAAGGTGGAGTAGACTGCATTTTATTAGAATAAATTAAATTACTGATACTAAAATAGAATGCTATGGAGAGGGAACATTGTTTCCTTCTCTTTTTTATTTAGGCTATGTAAGGGGGTACTCATTTTTACTAACATTTAAGAACGATATTTTCTTACATATTCTGTATTGAAATTGAGCTTCATGGATGGCGTACGGGTGCTTTCCTTCAATAAGGAGTAAGGCTTTTTTCTTGTTCAACTAACGTAAGCATTTAGTGAAATAAGAAAGGGTAAAGGAAATAATATATTCCATAGGATAAATATTACAAAAGTATTTACTTTAAAGTTATCTTGGTTTAAGCTTATACATAGAATTACTATATACATAAAAATTCTATGTATATTTTAGAGTTATTAAAGCTAAGAACGTCCCTCTAGGTTGGGAATGGAACAAAGGTGTTATTAATAAAGTGTTAATTTATAAAGTTGAATGAGGTGATTTGATGGGTTTTTATTATTTATTATTACTCTTTATAGGTGTTATTCTTCTTATAGTAGGTGCACTAAAAAAAGACGTTTCTCGTTCAGTTAAAATCGTTATTTTTTTGTTTATTATTGGAATTCTATTTATAGCTACTTCTTTACTATTATTGATGCCTGGTAGTTCCGATATTATTTCCGAACTTATAAAATAGTTTGTGAAATATTGTACTTAAACTATCGGGTGCGTTATTTGAGGAGTAGAAGCTGCCAGTAAGGCGGCTTTTTTCATACTAACAAAGGTTTAATTCCATTATCGTTAAATAAACATTATATTCCTTAATTTCCTATTAATATGTAAAATAGAGGTAAATACATATTATAGAAAAGGAAGATTAATGATGAATTTAACATGGTCAGAATGGTTATCTGTTGTAGGAGCTTTAATTGCACTTTTATCATTAACAGTAAACTTTTCGAAATTTTTCATTGATTTAATTGATAGAGGGGATAAAAGAAAAAAGGAAGAAATTAATGCTTTAAAAGCGAAGCTTTCTGTAACTTCAGCAAATAACGACACGATAGTATTCGAAAATAAGGGTAGTTCTGATGCTCATATTAAAAATATCAAAATAGACAATAAAAATTGGAATGAAGTATTTTTGGAGAAAATGCCTACGTTGATTAGTTCTGAACATCAAAGGTTACTTTCATTAGGTTACGTATCACAACAGATAATGGAAATTGAATATGCTGATGACTATTCAAGAAAAAACCTTAATACCACATTAAAAAAATCATTTGAACTCTAATAGAAATGAGATTAACCTCACTAATGAAAGTCGCTAGTGATAAAACAGAGCTGCCATTAGGTAGCTTTTCTATTTTAACTATCGATGCAGGTTAGTGAAAGAGTCCAGATTAATCTTTGTTCAGCAACTAGTCCAAATTGTTTAGAATAAAGGTAATATAAAATTACTTATAGAAATAGTAATTTATCCAATTTTAGGGAGGGATAAATAATGGAAATGAAATTTAATGTTTATGATAATGCTCATGACTTTGAGAGAAAGATAGAACCGATTTTATCGGAAAAGGAAGATGTATTTAGTCTTTTTTGGGGTGTACTTCAAGCAATTAAAGCTGGTAATTATGAGAATCCATTTATGGCGACAATTGAGGAGGATGGAAGAGTATTAGCTCTTTTCCAAATGACACCCCCGCATCCGTTAAATCTTATTTTTGTCGATGAAATCCGTTTAGAAGAAATAATGGATGTATTTATAAATAAAATGGTCCAACTTGAAATTAACTTTAATTCAATCATCAGTTTGAAACCGTGGGCATACAAAGTCGCGAAGAAATGGGAAATAAGAACTGGTAGAACACATCAACTACTTATGGATCAGGGTTTGTATCGATTAAATAAGGTAAATGAAACGCTTGAACATAGTCCTGGTACTTGGCGCTATGCAGAAGAAAGTGATTCTTCACTTATCGAGAAGTGGTTCAACTTATTTGAAAATGATACTGGATTGCCGATTTCGCAAATCGAACACGTGAAAAAACGTGTTGCCATGTTTCTAAAGGAACGGGAGGTTTTTGTTTGGGAGGATAAAGGAAAGATAGTATCTATGATGAAGAAGTCACGTCCGACAAATAACGGTGTAACCGTTAGTTTTGTTTTTACACCAAAGGAAGAGCGTAAAAAGGGATACGCTCGGACGCTTGTTACGGCGGTTTCAAGAGAACTACTCAAAAACTTCGACTTTTGCGTTCTATACACAGATATGATGAATCCGACATCGAATAAGATTTATAGGGAAATTGGCTATGAAAGGATTGCGGATTCTGTTCATCTTGGTTTTGATAAAGACGAATGATTTTGTTTCAAAAACTATTCATATTTAAAGGGATCTACAATTATTGGGCGTTTTTCTTTAATAATAAGGTGTCTTTTTGTAATGAGTCAGATTTCAGAAAAATACATTTATAGGGTTGAATTATATTAAAGTATAAAAGATATTGTGAAGGTTTACTTAAACTATAGGGTGCGATGCTTAAAGAAGCATCGCCTTGCCTGTTTAAAAATATTTCCTGTAAAGATCCTGTCTTATACTTCCGCTAAGTTGGGCATAAATACGTGTGGTTTCACTTTTTTCATGACCGAGTAAGCTCTGAATGACATCGAGTGGCGCTCCATTATTCAATAA
>NTXX01000083.1 GCA_002559145.1 Bacillus sp. AFS006103 | reverse complement strand
ATCCACCTCCATAATCTTCATAACTTCCACATAACTTCACTATAAGTTCTACATATGTTTTTCTTAATATAAGGGTAACTTAATTAGGAAATGGTTCGAAGAGCTCATTTCTTAAAACTTCCCATTTTGGATTGGTGCCTGACACCAATCTATTTTTTTGCTCTTTTTTAATAAAAGAAATCAGCCATCACATTATGTGATGGCTGATTTCAAACATATTCTAGTTTACGCCCACTTGAGTCCATGCAGATTTAACAGCATTGTACTGTGTGCTTGTTGATCCATACAGATCTGCTGCGGCTGCAAGAAGAGCGGCACGTGCACCACTAAAGTTACTTGTAGGAGTTAGATAAACAGTTAGCGCTCGATAGTAGATTTTTTCAGCGACAGCTGTCCCCAAGCTTGAAATCGTTAAATAGGCTGCTTTGTTCGGAATTCCACTATTCGTGTGAACTCCGCCATTATCAGAGGTTGTATTAACATAGCCGCTCATAGTCGATGGCTGTCCATAAAGTTCAGGGTTTGATAGACTACGAAGAGCATCGCCGGCTTGATTTGGCGTGTACACATCCTCACCAATTAAGTAATCCCCATTATCAAGGAATACTCCAAACGTATCGGAAATGGACTCATTTAAGGCACCGGATTGATATTGGTATTGCAACCCTGCTGTTCTTTCTGTAACCGCATGTGTTAATTCATGTGCCACCACATCAAGCGCTCCTGACAATGAACGGAATGTTGTTCCATCGCCATCTCCATACACCATTTGCGATCCGTTCCAGAACGCATTGTTGTAATTTCTGCCATAGTGAACAGTGGAGCGAAGAGTAGCCCCATTATTATCAAAACTATTTCTATTAAACGTATTCTTATAATAATCATAGACGACACCCGCATAGTAGTGCGCGTCTACATCAGCTCCCTGTGACGTTGCGTTAAAATTATTATCGGGGTCAACAGAATAATTACCAGGTAACCGGGTTCTATTTACTGCCGTTAAGGTTTCAATAACTCCTGTCATCGGTTTAGTAGTGTCATATAAATAGTACGTACCACTCGAATAATAGGTATTAAGCGTCTTCGTATCGCCTAGAACACCGACTCCAGTTCCATCAGCGACTGCATTATAGGAGTTTAAGATATTTCCATTTACAGCATCCACATAAACGACCCAGTTTGCCGGGTATGGCTGAATAAATTGGAGATTAGTTTTGTATGCCAAATTAAATTGATTACCACTCTTATAAACAACTAATTCCGCCTTTTCAACTGTATCTTCTACCTTTTTACCAGTTGGACCTGCTTCGGCATTGGTTAAGGTTTCTGCTTTGGTCAGCTTAATAGATTTCCAAGATTGACTAAGTGCAGCATCCTTGGATAGCTGTGCTTTCAATGCTCCTTTGAAATAGGAAGATGCTTCTGGGAACACATCTCCATTGACGGCAGTAACAATACCATCTTTATCGGTATGTACCTTAAACTTCGCCCCATCCACTGGTATCCCTTGAATGGATTGAACAAAGTTATAGTGGGTACTGCCAAGCTCGTCTGTCTGAACATCAAGCAGTGTTAAATCTTTATCGGTATCGAGTTGATAAAGTGATTTATTTTCTTTTAAGAATTGCTTAATCGCATCTTTGTCTTTATAAACTTTGGTTGAAAGCTTCCCATGAACGAAGGATGGTACTATTTGTCCTTTTTTCCAGTTAACCTTTGCATCCTTACCGAACAGGGCCGCGTCTTTCTTTACGGTTACATTGTAGGGTACTATTTTTGCTGCAGCCGTAATCGGCAGCACAGACCCCATCGTTAATCCCAATGCTAGTACCAATGACGTTCTCTTTTTCAACTCCAACCGCCTCCTAATGATAACTATTTTTGAATTTTCTAAATAATCATAACATGGCGAAGCGATTAGGATAATTGGGAAAAAGTGAGGACATGGTGTCAGGCACCAACAAAAACCACAATCGAAAAGTATTCTTTACAATTAAAAATCCCAACACCAGGTTCCTTTTTGGCGTTGGGAAAATTTAATTGTTTACAGTTTAGGATAAATGGAAAAAACCATCATTTAAAAATGACGGCTTACAAAAAAATGATTTGATTATGTAACTTTAACGAGTTCCTAGCCCTGAATAATTTCATTACGATCATCTGCTTGTGGAGGTTTCTCCATCCACCCATGCTTAATCATAATCTTCGCTCCCGTCTCCGCATACATAGATATTTCCGGAACCAGCGCCGCATATTTTAGTGCAATATCCCTTCTTGGACTTGCAGCCATGGCCATCCCGTAATTTCCAATCCCTGCGGCAACCATTGATGAAACATTAAACATCATTAATTTATCTGAAAAAACAGGTGTGGTTGAATCAGTAACGGCTGAATCCCAGATCATTGGTGCAGGAAGATCCTCGCTTTTTAAAATCTCACTAAATAGATCGACATGTTGTTGCGCAATTTGTATACCTCTTACCATATAGTCTTTCACTTCTTTATCCTGTGCAATCTGTGCATATCCTGTGATTAATGCCTTACCAATTGTATTTGTTTGGATATTTAAAAATAAATGCGTGACTTCTACTGAAGTAATCGGCCGCTTATGACCGAAAAAGCCAGCCAAAAAATGCTCCCGCTTCACAAAATCAACCTTGTCGGGCATAGAAATGTAAGGAGGTCTGACGTATGTACCTTGCTTCAACATAAGATCCCTTGTTAAATCCTGCAACTTGATGGCAGCATTAGAGATACGTTTAAAAAAGGCAACTAAATCCGGTCGTGTGACCAATCCTAATGCCGCACCGCTAGCAGCCATAGCAAGAATAGAGAGATTGCGATAAAACATTAAAACAAAAGTGTCTGAGAATAGTTTTGGGGCTTTTGGATTTACATCTTGTTCCGTAAAGCCATTTGGGACAGGAAAATTCTCTTTCTCAAACAGTTCCTGCATAATCGTAAGGTTGCCATTGGCCACATCTAGCGTAAATTCAATAATGGGGCGTACTTCCTCATCTTCCACCTTCTCTAAAAAGTAACGTCCCACACACAACGATAACGTGTCACTCAAATATTGGGTCCATAATCCAGACATTTCGGCAGCCGTTAATCGAATTTTTGTTTTATCTTCCATCGGATCACCTCTGTTCTTTAATATAAGATCGGATGATAAATTCCAGTTAGTATTAGAATCCACCAAAAAAGAATATTTATTATCTAAAATCAAGAATTCATACAACTTTTTCCCTTTGTATAACCCCAAATGTGAAAATACCACAACATTTTTTTTTAAAATAAAGCATTTTAAAACAATTGGATGCATTTTACAACAAAAGGTATATTCCAGCACCAAAAAAAATAGTAGAATAATGATAAACACATTTAGAGGAGTAGATTCAACTTGGTTGTCATTCGCATTCTTTCATCGATCCTGAAGAATAAGTTTCTAATATATCTACTTCTTACATTGATCCCAACGATAGCAATCAGTACGGACTTAGCACAGCACCAAGTAATATCTTTGGAAGATCAAAATCGAATGAAAGCACAAGAGTATGCCAACTATCATACGAAGAACATTGAAAATTTACTAGGCGAAACGGTTGGTAGATTAGAAATGCTCGCTACTTCTATTAAATATCAAAAAAGCAACCTAAATGATGTGGAAAATTTACTTAAAGAAACAACAGGAAAGGATCCTCGTCTTTCAGGTTTTTTTTGGGCAAATGAAAATGGAGACTTATTACTTAGCACGAATACAAATTCAAAAAATATCAATGTAAGTGACCAACCCTATTTTCAACAAGCAATCAAAACATTGAATACAAGTTTTTCAAAAGTACATTATGGCAGGGTCACAGGAAGGCAAATTATTTCCATCGCTACTCCCATTGTCGACCATCGTCAAGTACATGGGGTTCTCGTAGCCAGTTTACGAATAGATGGAATTGAAGCAGCAATTAAATCCAATGTTAAGGATGAGATGGTCATCGTCACAGATAGCGATGAACATATTTTAATAACAGCAGGATCTGTTCCTGAAGAAAGTTATATAAAATCCAGTATGCAGATAGCCAAAATACCTTTAACGATTTCTGTCTTAGTCAGGTCTGAAAAGACAATCGCTTTTTGGAAACCCTTTTTAAAATTCGTAATCATCTTTCTTACGATTTCTAATATTCTATTTATCTGGGCCCAGTACTTCCTTTTAAAAAGGAAAGTACAACGGGAAAATGAACAAACTGAACATCATAAACTAGAATTAATCGGGAACTTGGCTGCTAGTACGGCCCATGAGATACGAAATCCATTAACTGGGATTAAAGGCTTAATCAAACTTTTAAGTGAGGAATATCATGATAAAAAGGCTCAATCTTATTTTGAAGTGATTCAAAAGGAGATTGATCGAATCAATGTAATCGTTAGTGAATTGCTTGTTCTCGGAAAACCGACAGCCTATACTCTTAGAACATATAATGCCAATACTATAATGACCGAGATTGAGCCGATTATCCTTTCCGAAGCCAATTTTATGAATGTGGAATTATTCGTTGATTATCATACCAAAGAATTGCCTATTTCTTGTGTCAAAGATCAGTTAAAGCAAGTCATTCTTAATTTAACAAAAAACTCCTTGCAAGCGATGCCGTATGGTGGGAAACTTTCTATTTCACTTGATAATCAATCAGCTAAATGTTTGATTACAGTAACTGATAACGGTGTTGGCATGCAGAAAGATCAACTGAACCAAGCATTTAAACCCTTCTTTACGTTAAAAAAAGATGGCTCCGGGCTAGGTTTAACGGTTTGCAAGCGAATCATCGATTCCTATGGAGGGAAAATTTCAATCAAGAGCACTCCAAATGTGGGAACTGAGGTAATCATTACACTGCCATTAGTGATTACGGAAATATAGTACGAAACGTAAAAAAGCTGCTCTATAAACAGAGCAGCTTTTAAATCTATACTTCTTCACTCTTATTCAGCATATTAACGGAATGCTTGAAAAGAGGAATGAGGATAATGACACCAATGATAAAAAGCAGGGCCGAAAATTCGTACATCGTTACTAAGGAAGTTGTTTTCTTCAGCCATCCGCTTGCGCTCATCGTAATGACCATTGTCCCCATAAACATCGGGTTTAATATACCATTGACTCGCCCAATAAAAGCTTCTTCGGTATTTTTCAAAATCATCGTATTAATTCCGATGTGGATACAAGGCATAAACAAACCGCTAATAAATTGGGCGGTCAATGTCAGCCATAACTGTTCTGATAGTCCCATCACAAAAAATCCTAGGGCACTGGCGCTCATTCCAATCGCAAGTAAGATTTGCGGGGGAGTCTTCTTAGCTAAGCCCATCGTGAGGCCCCCACCCAAAATCATTCCCGCTCCAAACGCGGCCATCAACCATTGAAGATCTTCTTTTGGTAAACCTAGTCTTTCCGTAATAAGGAAAACAGAAAGTGGCTGGGTTAGCCCTAGTCCCAGACCTGCTGCAGCAAAACAGCCCCCCAGCAAAGTGAGAGCCCGGCTGTTCCAAACATAACGGAACCCAGCTTTCATTTCCTCCATGAGTGTTGTTTTCACAGGTCCTTCCTCTAATTCACGGTCAGGAGGAAGCATAAATAGTATCGCTGCCGAAAGCAAAAAGGCAATCCCCATAATTGTTATCGCTGCACTGATGCCATAATGCTGATACACAAAAGTACCGATGATCGGCCCTAAAATCATAAACAAAGCAAACACCGTTTGGTACATCGACATCCCCATCTGAATCAGTTCTTCTTTTACATGAAGCTTAAAAAGTTTCATTCCGGATGGCTGTGAAAACTGTGAAAGAATCGATGACACCAGTGTGGCGAAGAAAATCACCTTCCAGCCCCCAAATACCAGTGTTAACAAGACAATAAAGATGGACACAGCACTAAGAAAATCACACCATATCATCGTCCGCTTCGGCTTCCACCTATCTGCGAAGGTGCCTCCAATAAAGGAAAAGAGAAAGATAGGTGCGAATTCTGCCACAGAAATCAGTGAGACTGCAACAGGGTCTTCATTTGTCTTTTCAATCACAAATAATAAAATCGAGTAATTCCGCACCCAAATACCGATTTGTAAAAATAACGTCGAGAGTAAGATGGTACGTATGACTCGATTTCTAAATAAATCCCCCATCGTAATGTTTGTTTTTGTTTCTTCCATAAAAAAACCTCCTCATCCATCATCTGGACAGGAGGTAGAGGTACTTAAGCAACAAACGGGCACAGTACACCAAGTACCTTCTTTTCCCCCTTGTCTAAAAAAGCCCACACTAATCCTATCCAGAAATATGTTCGTTTGCTTATCCGAATTTTTTTCTTTTAATAGGTTTAGTGAATCATTGGCTTTATGGTCACCCTTTCAATTATCGTAGTTTCCATACTACTGGATTCATCTTATAGAATCAATAGCGAAGTTTGTCGTAAGATGATACCAATGAAAATCAGCTAAACCTAAAGCTTAAAAATCTTTTCTACTGTCTTCAGGGACTCTGGACCGCATATCTTAGCAAAGTGGTTTTTCAGATTGTCTCTTTATTTACTTCCCTATTAGTTTAGGTAAATCCTCCACATTCTAAACTCATATAATCCAGAAAAATGATATAATACTAAACATTAAATATATCGTGCAAACAGTAATATCGGAGGTTAGCTAGGAATGTCAACAACAAGTAGGTTTTTAGGAAAAAGGGCAGTGGTGATTGGAGGGAGCATTGCTGGTATGCTCGCGGCACGCATCCTGTCAGATTTCTATGAAGAGGTGTTGATTTTAGAGAAGGACCAAAAGAGTAAAAAGGATATGACCCGAACCGGTGTGTCTCAAGGTTCGCATGGACATGCTCTTTTGAAAAGTGGCGAAGAGATTCTCACTGAATTTTTCCCTGGAATCGTTGAGGAACTAATCGCGGATGGATCTGTAACATCTGATTTCACCAGTAAGCTTGCCTGGAATCATCATGGGAGCTGGAAAATGAAATATCATTCCGGAGTGTCAATTATTCAGCAAAGCAGACCCTTCCTTGAATGGCATATTAAACGCAGATTAGCGATGATTCCAAATGTCAGCTTTTTATATGGTCACAAAGCGAAAAAGTTACAAATCCATCATGAGTTTGCTCATGTCGAGGGCTTGGAGGTTCAAATAGACGGAGGAGCCTTAGCTCCATTCAAGGCTGATTTAGTAATTGACGCTTCAGGGGCCGGGTCAGTTACATCTAGTTGGCTCCAATCATTAGGTTATGATGCCCCTTCAAAAACCGAGGTAAAAGTCGACCTGTTCTATGCTAGTCGTATATACAGCTCCCTTTCCTCCGAAAGTTATGACTGGGGTAATTTGCTGGTCTATCCTAACCCACCTAAACAGAATTATGGAGGGAGCATTTCCCCCATTGAAAACCAACGATGGCTGGTTACGTTGCTTGGATATGCTGCTGAGTCAGTGCCGCAAAGCGGAGATGAATTTTTGCAATTTGCCAGAGGTTTAGAACACCCCGAAGTATATGAAGCAATAAAAAATGGTACTCCAGAATCAGATATTAGTATTTACCGTTTTCCTGCTTTACGACGTTTTCATTATGACAAATTGAAGCATTTTCCAAATGGACTGATTGTAATGGGTGATGCCTTTTGCCGAATGGATCCTGTATTTGGTCAGGGAATGAGCATCGCTGCACTTGAGGCGATGGTCTTAAAGAGGGAACTCCAAAAGGCTCTGCAGAAACAGAAACCTGATCAGATATCGAAAAATGCGCACCGGAGCTTCAGTAAAATCATTGATGTCCCATGGCTAATTGCTTTAACTGAAGACTTTCGTTTCACCCATACCGTTGGTGCAAAACCGTTTGGATTACCGATTCTAAAGTGGTATGTAAAAAGAGTGATTTTAGCCTGTGCGGCCAATCAAAAGGTATATGGGAAGCTAATTAATGTTCTCCAATTGAAAGCCCATCCGATTAGCTTATTCTCAATATCGACATTAAAAGCAGTACTATTTTTAGGTAAAAGGTAATTTTTTCCGTCTTATTCCAATTAAAGTATTTTGTCGAGGATGCAGAACACTCCTATCGTTTCTTTAGAAAAAGAATACCAAAAGTACTCTCCTATTTATATTCAGACAGATAGACGAATTCAAAAAGGCGTCAGGCACAGTGATGGTGCCTGACACCTTTTTTATAACACCAGATTAGAATGGCTTTAAGGTCATCAAGGCGATGATGATGAGAAAAATCACATTTTCAAGGTTTTCAAATCGAAAGAGGATCCTTGATAATTCCCAATATTCTTCGGGGATTTCTTCACCTTTTTGAGAATCTAGCAGTTCTTTCACTGGTTTGGACCTTGGTGATAATACGAGTGGTCCAATGGCTAGTGCAGCTAAGAAGAGAACGAGACTAGTTACATACCAGCCCATTCGAAACAGGCTTGGATTGATAATACCCATACTCACCCCTGTGATTAATAATAGCGTGCCGCCAACCATTACAAATATATGTAGCTTATGTCTAATCCTATATGAATGTCTTAATTCAGTCATGTTTTTACCGGATTTGACCACTGTCGTTAATATGAAGCCTGGTCCCATCCCCAAGATGGCTGAAAAAATATGTAGAGTTACAAGGATTTTATAGAAAGTAATCAATTGCTGCCAACCTCCATTCCTTCCAATTTCCATTTTATCATATTCTTAATTAATATATTAAAGGGAATTATAGTAGTTTTTGTGGCTGCATTTTTCAATGAATAAACATCATTTTAAAGTTAACCCTATATATATATATGATGGATACAAAGGAGCTTATCTGTGAAACCTTATGAAATCGTTAATATGATCATTGATGAAGATGCCTATGACCAAGAAGAAGTAACAGCTGATTTTACCTACCAAAATCAAGATTATAGTATCACCTTTAAGAAAGGGGACCTCGAACTCGTTAATGCCTGGGTTTTTAAAAATGACACATCCCTGCCTGCAAATTTAGCTGAGAATATCATTGAACAAATCAGAGAAGATGTTAAAAACAGAATTTAGTCGTGGCTTACAAACCTTTAAGGTCATCAGAAGTCCTCTGATGACCTTAACTACGACTTTATTTTGAAGGATTACGGAGTATCAGCGGGTTTCTTGGTTACTTTTTAATTGTGCAAATATCTTTTGATAGGCGGAAGCCTCTTTTACCATTCCTTTAGATTGATACATTTTACTAATTTTCCGTACAGGTGATGGATTCTCTGGCTGCATTTCCATTTCCCAGAAGAAGCAATCGATGGCTTGGTCGAATTGCTTAAACTCTGCATAGTAATCGCCCAATTCCATCATCCGATCAGGATTCTCTACTAATTTTACCATTTCCCTAATTTTCCTAATCACTTCTAAATTAGGGATTACCTTTGTAATCGGAAGAAGTTTTTCATAAACGGTTTTAAGGTCATACTCTTTAAGGAGGATTTCAGCAAATTGAAACACCTTTTGTTCAAATTGCTTAGTTTTTTCTGAGTTGGGCAGGTGCTGCAGCAATTTAATAAATTCGTCAAAATGAGCCAGGACAAATTTCGGGTCGGAATGTTCCCATATTGTAAGGAGAATGGCACTATAGGAGGCTGGCAGGTCATCAATAAAATTCAATAAGCATAAGGCCGCTTGCTCATATTTACCGGTTTGAAGCATTTTTTCGATCATCGATTTTGAATCTGGAAGGGCCTGAAATGGATTGATGTTGATTTTCCCTAGGATGAGCATCCATTCTTCCATCGTCACAAAACGTAAAGCAATGCCAGTATATTTTTCAATAGAATTATTAGCCGTTTGAAGCTTATCTGAAGTTTCTAACCAAAGCAATAGCCCATCTACACTGTCGTCTTTACTTAAGATTTCTTCTAACACTATTCGTTTATTGGCATTCGAGCGATTTTTGAAGCAATGTAGCTCCACAAAAAGGGGATCCTTTGCTTGGATTTCAGGTAAACTGGAGGAATGGTAAAAATGGTGGTATGAACTAAATTCTTGGGAGACCAAACGTTCTTGTGCTAATTTCCAGTCTGGTGCGAAAGCAGCTAACATTTGAAGGACCTGAAAGGATTTCATAAACTTTCCGTTTCGTCTAAAGTGGAAGAAAATCTTATCAATCGTCTTGATCAGAAGTTCTTTTTCGAAGAAAGAGTCAAGTGTAGTGAGAATATAGACCATTTCTTGGGGTGAATAATGAAGTTCGAGATGAGAAAAAAGGTTACTTTTATTCGGAATTGTCACGTTTACGTGGGGGATTAAAGCACTTAAGATTGGATGCGGGGATTCAATTAGAATTCCTTCATGAATGGCTTTATGGATAAATGTCCCTTCCTCGACATGATCAAGTTTCCCGCCAAAAATAAGGGATTGTTTGTAGTAAATTAGATAATAGCTTTCGTGGTCTTCCGTTATAACCTCCATTACTTTACTACGTGAAAATACGGCCGCCCTGATTACCTCACCTTTTAGCATATGTTTTTTATCTTTTATCGAAATTTTGGTTGGCATCATTTCTTTATTATCCATTCACATTTGCCCCCAATCATAATATAAGCATATTAAAACTATTTACTTCCTTGAATTCATTATACCATAAAATTCGCACCCTAATATGTACTGTAAAATGCATAGAAAAAGACACCGCTTCATCTTACGGTGCTATTTGACCTTGCTTCCGATTTATTGTTTTTTTACAAAAACCAACTTAAAACAGCCTAATTGGGTGATGATTATATTCTTTCGTATGCTTTTGGAGGTGATTCCATCCAGCCTTTATCAATTAAGATATTGGCTCCATCATCGACAAATAAGCCAATGTTGATGAGCGTTCTTCCATTCCTTTAGGTGTTGGAATAATAGGAGGTTTTGAAATTAATTTCTTTTCGAATAGAACATTATTTATCTGTCCCAAAAGGATCGTTGTGCATTGACTACAATAAACAAAGAATTCTCTTATATCTTCCCTCATTACTAACGGGATTGCTACTGCGTAAAGGCTCATACCTGCTTTAGCGGCATATTTCAAATAGTGTACATAAAATCGATCTTCGTATAAACGCGGGGCACCGAGATTTACATCATCATTCGTAAAACCTAAAGGTATAGGAAAATTATTTTCTTTAAAAAATGTTTCAACCTTCTGCATAAAGTCCTTACTTAAAGCTATCGCATTTTCCAAAAGCGTCTTAATGTATTCATCCTCGCAATGTTGAAGAAAATAAGTTAGGATTTGAATAGACATGCTGTTTCCTGTATAAGTAACCCAAAGTTTCCCCATTTCAACGGATGTTAAAGGTTGCGTTTCGTCCAATTCCCTTGTACTTAATTGAATGGGTTTAAGAACATCCATTGGTTTATATTCCATAATAATCCTCTTGTCTCGCATTTTTGTTTAGGATTACCGTTAAAATTTAATTTTATGCCATAAGGATCGAATCCCCCTTACCCTATTTCAAATGAAGAACCATATGTTCATCATGATAAGAAATACCATTTACTTTAAATGCGTTTTCCTCAAATCCATACACTTTAAAACCTAATTTTGTATAAAGATTTTTTGCCTTTTCATTACTTGCCATCACTGATATATTAATTTTTTCAATCTCCTCAATCGTTTTAGCTTTATTAATTGCCTCCAGCATCAAGGCTTTTCCTACGCCTAGTCCTTGTTTCTTGGGGGTGACGTACATCGCAAAAATATTTGCCCGATGCCGTACTTTCTCGGCACTTTCTTGCAGAAGGGTGACAACTCCGATTAATTCATCATGATCAAACGCACCAAACGTAAAGTTTCCCTCTGTGGTAAAATTTCGAGCAACCATTTCAATGGGATTTTCTCTTTTTATGGCATCCTGATAACTTGTTAAAAATGACTCTGGATTCTGTTTAAGTGCTTCTAGTCTTAACTTCCAATAACGCTCTGCATCAGTAACTTCTAGTAATTTAATTTCCATCATAATCCCCTCCTCTTTCATTAATTCTACGATCGATGGAAGATTACCTACATAAGTTATTGCTCAAAATGAAATGATAAAAGCAAAAACAAAGAGGGTAATGACGTGAAAAAGATCATGATTGGCTTTTATTTAGCCTTACTTTTTTTCTCGGTAAGTGTACATCCACTTACATCCATCCAAACAGCCAATGCACAGCATAAACCAATCCCCCCCTATGCCAAGTGGGGTACCTTAGCACTAAAGAAAACACATGAAAAATATCCGCAGGCAAAAATCATTGATTATCTCCATATTGGAAGAACGAGCGGACCCCAAACTTCTACCGAAAAGTTCAAGCTTTGGTTAAAAGAAAACAATAGGGAATTCGGTGTTTTCATCAATATAGAATTTAACAAGGAAACGGAAAAGGTCGTTAAGGTCACTTTTGAGGAGACCTCAAGGTAATTCTGGCCAAGTTACACCCATGCTTTAAGGTTTCATGGCCTACTATCCGTTCCAAGCATACTTGGTCGAGCTATTCCAATTCATTTGGTCCAAATACCCGACTTCGGATATCCGGAGTTTCCTTCAAGCTTACCCTTTTTGCTAACGTCGCTCTCATACTTGGTGCAAGCAATTCACACTGGGAAAGCTCGCGTATTTCGTCAAAGTCTTGTGGATTAGTATGAATTACTTGATTGCACTTTTGGATTGTCCACTGAGGAGATGGCCGGTCAACCAATGTAAAGGTCTGCCCTTCCTCAACCCCCCCCTCTTGTAACACTCGAAAGTACCAGCCGGTCCTGCCGGTAGTTTGTAATAAAAGCGCCAAGTTTTTTACTTTAAAACGGCGTGCCGGTTTCCAGCATGGCTGCCTTGGCTGCGAAACTTGGATGACCGCGCCGCCGATCTGGAAGGTATCACCAATAGAAATCGTATCCTCAGTAGTGGGATCCATGACGAGATTTTCACCCATAGCGCCGGATGTGAGTTCAGTTATTCCTAGTTCCTTTTGCCAGTAAGAATAATTTTCAAATCCGTAGGCAAAAACAGCTTTTTCCGGTCCGCCATGATGATTCAAATCCCATTGTCCATCACCTGCTAACCCCGTTTTTCCCATCCAAACAGAACCTTGTAATCGGCTCTTTAAAAATAGCACTTGTCCATTCTCGCTCCATCGGAATTGTTGCCTCTTTATTACCAACCGTTTTCGGCAAACCTATAAAAACTTGCTTTAGAAAAATATTCATCTTGATTTCCTCCTGAAAAATTCCAATATTTTCATCATAATGTTTTCATTCATACATCAGCAATGTTGACTCTTCTTCATAATACCTATATTTGATAGACCTTATTTCAAACTATTTTTATTAAATTCGTTAACAATAATTAATACACCTTCCCGGTCTGAGATGGAATATTAAAATAGCGCTTGCATTTTTTAAAATATATCCTATAATACTTGTATACAAGTATACTTGATTAACAAGGGGTGAGTTTATGTCCGAATCAAGAGGATTTCAATTTCCTGCAAAAATGCTTTCAAAGGCTGGAGCGGGTGAGCGTATTGCATGCGAACTTAGAATGCGGATTATTTCAGGAATGATTGAAAGCGGTGCCATCTTATCTGAAAATAAATTAGCTACCGATTTTGCTGTAAGCAGGTCACCGATTCGTGAAGCTTTAAAAGTACTAGCATCCGAAAAAATTATTCGATTAGAAAGAATGGGTGCAGTTGTCGTTGGTTTAACAGAAAAGGAAATACAAGAGCTATATGATGTTCGTCTGCTAATCGAAACGTTTGTGTTTGAACGCCTTGTAAGAATGGAAACAGATCAACTCTCAAGGGAACTTAGTAAAATACTAGAGATGATGAAAATTGCGATAAAATATCGTGATGCTGACGAATTTGCCCTTCAGGACGTTTTATTCCATGAAACGATTATCGGTTCCATTAATCATTCCTACATCCTGATGATTTGGGATAATATAAAGCCTGTTATGGAATGCTTAATCCTTTTATCGATGCGTATGCGTATAGAAGAAGAGTATGAGGACTTTACAAGGATTATTAAAAATCATGAAATTTATATTGAAGCGATAGAATCAAAAGATAGAGCCCTCATGATTGAATCTCTACATTTAAACTTTGATGATGTTCAAGTTCAAGAAAAAGTAGAAGACCTTTGGAGATCTCAACAAATCCTATCTAAAGGAGCAGTGGAATAAAATGACTTGCTACATGTTAGGTATAGACATCGGTACGACAAGCACCAAAGCAGTATTATTTACTGAAAAAGGTGAAGTTATCCAAACTGAGAATATTGGTTACCCTCTTCACACACCGGATATGTCCACAGCGGAACAAAATCCAGAAGAGATTTTTCAAGCAGTATTGCAAGCGATTACGAATATCACAAAACATCATTCTGATAAAAAACCAGCTTTTATTTCATTTAGCAGTGCTATGCATAGTGTCATTGCCATGGATGTAAATGACCAGCCGCTGACACCTTGTATCACCTGGGCTGATAATCGCAGTGAGGCATGGGCACATAAAATAAAAGATGAGTTGAATGGCCATGAAGTTTATAAACGAACAGGCACACCCATTCACCCCATGTCACCATTAAGCAAAATTACCTGGATTGTGAATGACCGTCCTGAAGTCGCTGTTAAAACGAAAAAATATATCGGAATCAAAGAATATATCTTTAAAAAATTCTTTGATCAATATGTTGTCGATCATTCCCTTGCTTCATGTATGGGTATGATGAATCTCAAAACACTAGATTGGGATGAAGAAGCATTAAAAATAGCTGGTGTAACACCTGCTCAATTATCTGATCTAGTACCAACAACTAAGATATTTAGCAACTGTAATCCAAATTTAGCCAAACAGATTGGGATTGATCCACAAACCCCATTTGTCATTGGAGCAAGTGATGGAGTGCTTTCTAATCTAGGGGTTAATGCAATTAGTAAAGGTGAGATCGCTGTCACTATTGGGACAAGCGGTGCCATTCGAACTATTATTGACAAACCGCAGACAGACGAAAAAGGAAGAATCTTTTGCTATGCCTTAACGGAAAAGCATTGGGTCATTGGCGGACCGGTCAACAATGGCGGAATGGTCCTTCGTTGGATTCGCGATGAACTTGCATCATCTGAAGTGGAAACGGCGAAAAGACTTGGAATTGATCCTTACGATGTATTAACCAAGATTGCTAAACGTGTGAGACCTGGTGCAGACGGATTGTTATTCCATCCATATCTCGCAGGTGAACGCGCGCCATTATGGAATCCAAATGTCCGTGGCTCATTCTTTGGTTTAACGATGTCACATAAGAAAGAACATATGATTCGCGCAGCCTTAGAAGGAGTTATTTACAATTTATACACCGTATTTTTAGCATTAACCGAATGCATGGATGGTCCTGTGACCCGCATTCAAGCAACTGGAGGATTTGCAAGATCAGATGTTTGGCGGCAAATGATGTCCGATATCTTCGCATCTGAAGTAGTTGTTCCTGAAAGCTACGAAAGTTCATGCCTAGGCGCTTGTATTTTAGGCCTCTATTCATTAGGAAAAATCGATTCTTTTGAAATCGTTTCCGAAATGATTGGCAGCACTTACAAACACACACCAAAAGAGGAAGCAACAAAAGAATACAGAGAATTATTGCCGATCTTTATTAGCTTATCAAGAGTATTAGAAGAAGATTATACAAGAATTGCCAATTATCAACGAGGCTTAATAAATATAACTAGATAAACAATTGGGGGAAATAACAATGCCATTAATTATTGTAGCAATAGGAATTGTAGCATTACTCATCTTGATCATGGGTTTAAAATTAAATACGTTTATCTCATTAATCATCGTCTCATTCGGAGTAGCTTTAGCACTTGGAATGAAACTTGACGAGATCGTTACAACCATTGAGGCCGGATTAGGCGGAACACTTGGTCATTTAGCCTTAATCTTCGGATTAGGTGCGATGCTAGGTAAGTTAATCGCAGATTCAGGCGGCGCACAACGAATTGCCATGACCCTTGTCGACAAATTTGGCGAAAAGAATATTCAGTGGGCTGTCGTTGTATCTTCGTTCATCATTGGTATTGCTTTATTCTTTGAAGTAGGACTAGTTTTATTGATTCCAATCGTATTTGCTATTTCAAGACAGTTAAAAGTCTCTATTTTATATTTGGGAATACCGATGGCTACTGCTTTATCCGTAACACACGGTTTCTTACCGCCACACCCGGGACCAACGGTTATTGCCGGTGAATATGGTGCCAATCTTGGTGAGGTACTACTTTATGGAATTATTATTGCGATTCCAACTGCCATTATCGCCGGTCCTGTCTTTACAAAGCTGGCTAAAAAATTGGTACCGGCTTCATTCACTAAAACCGGTAGCATTGCCTCTCTCGGTGAACAAAAAACATTTAAACTAGAAGACACACCGGGTTTTGGTATCAGCGTGTTTACAGCCATGCTTCCTGTTATTTTAATGTCAATTGCTACCATTATTACATTACTTCAAAAAACAATGGGCTTTGAAGATAATTCCGTACTCGCTCTTATCCGTTTTATTGGTGGTGCCTCTACAGCGATGTTGATTTCTTTATTAGTCGCTATCTATACGATGGGCTTGGCAAGAAAAATTCCAATCAAAGAAGTAATGGATTCTTGTTCAACAGCAATTTTGCATATTGGTATGATGCTCTTAATCATTGGAGGCGGCGGTGCCTTCAAACAAGTATTAATTAATGGCGGTGTAGGTGACTACGTAGCCGAGTTATTCAAAGGAACTTCATTATCACCAATTATTCTGGCATGGGTCATTGCAGCCATTTTACGTATTGCCTTAGGATCTGCAACGGTTGCCGCGTTAACCACTGCCGGTTTAGTGATCCCAATGTTAGGCCAATCAGACGTGAACCTTGCCTTAGTCGTCCTTGCGACCGGAGCGGGTAGTTTAATTGCTTCCCACGTTAACGATGCCGGTTTCTGGATGTTTAAAGAGTATTTTGGTTTAAGCATGAAAGAAACATTCGCAACTTGGACATTACTTGAGACAATTATTTCCGTTTGTGGATTAGGATTTATTTTAATACTAAGTTTATTCGTTTAAGGTTAATAACCGGCAGTGGGAGATAGGATTTATCCTCCACAGTCGGCAGTAAGGTTAAGGCAGTATCCCCCTCTTATACTTAGCATCCACTAAGTAGGAAAAGCGGTGGATTTACTGCCCTTTCATTTTTTTAAAAGGAGAAGAAAGTTCAATGGACAATACAATTGGAGTTATTGGTTTAGGTGTAATGGGCAGCAACATTGCCTTAAATATGGCAAACAAAGGTGAAAAGGTGGCTGTTTATAATTACACGAGAGATTTAACAGATAAACTTTTACATAGAATTGAAAATCAATCGATTGACCCATATTATGAAGTTCAAAGTTTTGTTCAGTCCTTAGAAACCCCTAGAAAGATCTTCCTGATGGTGACAGCAGGCGCAGCGATTGATTCAGTGATTGGTTCATTAGTTCCCTTTCTTGAGCGGGGAGATATTATTATGGACGGCGGGAACTCCCATTACGAAGATACGGCCCAACGATATGATGATCTGAAGTCTAAAGGAATTGATTATTTAGGAATTGGTATTTCCGGTGGTGAAGTCGGCGCTTTACATGGTCCTTCGATCATGCCTGGCGGAGATAGAGAAGCTTATGATAAAGTAGCGCCAATTCTCACAAAAATAGCTGCCCAAGTGGATGGAACCCCTTGTTGTACGTATATTGGTCCAAAGGGAGCAGGACATTTTGTGAAAATGGTCCATAACGGGATTGAGTATGCAGATATGCAATTGATTGCCGAAGCCTATACCTTTTTAAGGGAAAGGTTACAGTTATCAGTTAGTGAAATTGCCAATATCTTTGAAACATGGAATCAGAGTGAGTTGAAAAGTTATTTAATTGAAATTACGGCGGATATTCTAAAGAAAAAGGATGAAAAGACAGGTTTGCCACTGATTGATGTAATCCTTGATAAAGCAGGGAATAAAGGGACAGGAAAATGGACAAGCATTCAAGCCATTGATAACGGTGTCCCTTTATCCATCATTACCGAGTCTGTGTTCGCTCGTTATGAATCCTCTTTAAAAGAGGAACGAGTTCTTGCTGAAGAAATATTAGCAGGTCCAGTTGGTGATCAGCAGGTTTTAGATAAGGATCTGTGGATAGAGTACATTAGACAGGCATTGTATATGGGCAAAGTTTGCGCCTACGCTCAAGGCTTTTCACAATATAAATCGACTTCAGACCTCTATGACTGGAACTTGCCTTTAGAAGAAATTGCACTTATATTCCGCGGCGGCTGCATCATTCGTGCCGAGTTTTTAAACGTAATAAGTGAAGCCTATCAAACACAAGCAAATCTGAAGAATTTATTAATCGCTCCATTCTTTGCTGAAAAGATTAAAGACTATCAAATGGGACTGAGAAAAATAATAGGCGAGGGAATAAACTCCGGGATTGCCTTTCCATGTTTAAGCACCTCCCTATCCTATTTCGACAGTTATCGGAAGGGTAATTCTAATGCCAGTCTCCTGCAAGCACAACGTGATTATTTCGGTGCTCATACGTATGAACGCAACGATATGGAAGGCATCTTTCACACAGACTGGAACTGAAGATTAAGGGTTCCATCTACTATTGTTTAAATAATAGAATAGGAAAGACGAGCTTGAAATCAAGCTCGTCTTTTAAGTGTGGTTTCCAATGGTGTCAGGCACCATTTGCTTTTAAATTGAGTAATCCTCGGGTATAAAGACCTTTAGTTGTTTGGGTTTTACAAACACTTCTTCGCCTGTTTTTAGTTTAAGGTTTCGATATTGTTCTTTGGTTAATTCTACTTCCAGATACTCGTCATTGTCTCTGCGAATCAGTTCGAGCTGTACGGCGGCTCCAACTAAATGAATATAGTTAATTTTTGCAGATACGGAATCTACGCTTCTTTTTCTTTCGATGTTTATATCATGCGGCCGAACGTAACCTACTGCCTCCTTATTATCTGCCCCCAAGAATTCAGGAGCATCGACTACAAAATCACCCTGACATAATTTCCCGCCATGAAGGCGTCCCTTAAACAAATTAACATTTCCTAAAAAGTGATAAACAAACGGACTATTTGGGTTTTCATAGACTTCCTCCGGGGTACCGATTTGCTCAATCTTTCCTTCATTCATCACAACCACTCGGTCGGCAACATCGAGCGCCTCCTCCTGGTCGTGTGTCACAAAAATACTCGTAATCTCATAATCATCATGGAGCTTTCTTAGCCATCGGCGAAGATCTTTCCGAACTTTGGCATCTAATGCACCAAACGGTTCATCTAACAAGAGAACCTTTGGCTCAACCGCTAGTGCTCTTGCTAATGCCACGCGCTGCCGCTGCCCTCCGGACAAATGGGATGGGTATCGATCAGCAAAGGACTCTAGTTTTACTAGATTCAGTAATTCCATGACCTTTTCTTTTATTTCATTTTTGGAAGGACGCGTTTTTCTTGGTCGGACTTTTAATCCATACGCTACATTTTCAAAAACAGTCATATGACGGAACAACGCATAATGTTGAAACACAAATCCTACTTTCCGTTCCTTTGTGCTGATATGTGTGATATCTTCTTTCCCAAACAGAATGGCTCCCTGATTAGCCTTTTCTAAGCCTGCGATGATTCTTAGCAGCGATGTTTTCCCGGAACCGGACGGACCAAGTAGCGCGATGAGCTCCCCTGTTTGAATATCGAAATTAATATCATCAAGGGCCTGGAAGTTTCCAAATGATTTTGAGATATTTTGAATTTGAATGCTCATTTTAGTGTGCTCCTTCTTCAGGTTCAAATGACTTTTTGGCTTTCCATTCAATGATATTTTTAACAACCAAAGTGATGATGGCGAATAATGACATTAAGGAAGCAACCGCAAAGGCTGCGGAGAATTGATATTCATTGTATAAAATTTCAATATGGAGCGGCATCGTATTGGTCATACCCCGGATATGTCCCGACACAACCGAAACGGCTCCAAACTCCCCAATCGCTCGAGCACTACAGAGAATAATTCCATATAATAATCCCCATTTAATATTCGGCAAGGTCACCAAAAGGAAGGTCTTCCAACCGCTTGCCCCTAACGTCAGGGATGCTTCCTCATCAGCCATCCCCTGGGTCTGCATTAACGGGATTAGTTCCCGGGCAACAAAGGGCAGCGTCACCAAAAGGGTGGCCAGTGCGATTCCGGGTACCGCGAAAATAATTTTTATATTATGTTCGATTAACCATTCTCCAAATAATCCATGTGCACTAAATAATAAGACAAATACCAATCCCGCGATAACCGGCGAGATTGCAAACGGAAGATCAATAATCGTTATCAACAGACTTTTTCCTTTAAAATTGAACTTAGTAACGGCCCAAGCCGCAGCAATACCAAAAATGGCATTGAGTGGCACAGTGATTAGGGTAATGATTAAAGTTAGCTTGATTGCAGATAAAGCATCTGGATTGCTAATCGCTTCAAGAAAAACGGCGCTCCCCTTATCAAACGCTTTTATAAAAATAGCAACCAAGGGTAACACCAAAAACAAACCTAGAAATGCTAGAGCGAGTGTGATTAGTATCCAGCGCACGAGTCGCGGCTCAGAATTGCTGGCTGTCGTCTGTAGTGGTGGACTTGAATATTGTAATGGGGCATTTCCAGCCATAAGTACCTCCTTTGGGACCCGTAAAAGGATCCTTTTCAGTTGCTAATTCTGTTTTCGCTGATAAAATCATATTTTTCGCTGATAAAATCATATTTTTCGCTGATAAATGATATAGTTCCGCTGATATATCTTTTTTATCGCTGATATAGTGTAATTTTACACCAAGAAGTAACCATAAACGTAGTTAAAAACCATCATTTTTGCTCAAATAGCGGATCATTCACTTCGATACAAAACTTTTATTTGCGCATCTAGCCAGCTTATTTGTCAATTGAAGCAGATTATTTGCGCATTGCAGAATCAACCTTTTAATCTATTAAAAACTAAATAAATTTCCGATTCGTCCACCACTGTAATAGGTTAATAATAAGCAGGATCGTGAAGGAAAAAATCAGCATAACTGCGGCAATAGCGGTCGCCCCCGCATAATCATATTGTTCTAACTTAGTCATGATTAACAGAGGGGTAATTTCTGTCTTCATCGGCATATTTCCGGAAATAAAGACTACCGACCCATATTCCCCAAGCGCACGAGCAAATGCAAGGGCGAAACCAGTAAGTGCAGCCGGTAATAATTCAGGAAAAATAACTCTTACAAATGTTTGTAAACGGTTCGCCCCCAAGCTAGCAGAAGCTTCTTCCATTTCTTTTTCCAAGCTTTGCAAAACGGGCTGCACGGTGCGGACTACAAAGGGCAGACCGATAAATGTTAAGGCTAGTGTAATCCCAAGCGGAGTAAACGCCACCTTAAAGCTTAAAAACTGCCCAACCCAGCCATTTTCCGTATACAAAGTGGTTAAAGCAATCCCGGCAATCGCTGTTGGTAAGGCAAACGGCAAATCCACCAACCCATCAATAATTCGTCTGCCGGGAAACGGATAACGCACCAGCACCCATGCAATGAGTACACCAAAAGTCACATTAATAGAGCCCGCTAAAAAGGCGGCACCAAAACTCAGTTTATAGGAGGCAACCACCCTTGGGTCAGAGATCGTCCCCCAGATTTTCGACCACTCAACAGTTACCGAATTAATAAAAATCATCGATAACGGAAGAATGACAAGGAGGCTTATATAAAACATCGTAAACCCTAGCGAAAGACCGAAGCCCGGCAGCACACTATTTCTTTTCATTTTCAAACTTGCTAAACGAGCCATGAGGTTGACCCCTTCCGGATAAGATACATGGAGGGCATCCCAAATCCCTTACAGTTCAGGACACCCGTTACGAACATTACCGCTTATTAAGGCTGGTAAATCTGATCAAACGTTCCGCCATCATTAAAGTGGGTCTCTTGTGCTTTTTTCCATCCGCCAAAGTCTTTGTCAATTGTCACTAGATTAATTTTTGGAAAGACATCTGCATACTTATCAAGAATCGCTTGATTCCGCGGACGATAGTAATTTTTCGCGATAATCTCCTGACCTACATCACTGTATAAATAGTTTAAATAGGCCTCAGCTACCTCTCTGGTTCCCTTTTTATCCACGTTCTTATCCACAACGGCAACCGGTGGTTCGGCCAGAATACTAATGGATGGTACAACAATCTCAAACTTATCTTTGCCTAATTCATTAAGGGTCAAGAAGGCCTCGTTCTCCCAAGCGATCAAGACATCACCAATGCCCCGTTCCACAAACGTAGTGGTTGCCCCGCGTGCGCCTGAGTCCAGTACTTCCACATTTTTATAAAGTTGGCTCATAAACTTCTTAATTTTCGTTTCATCACCATTATATTTATCCTTTGCATACGCCCAAGCAGCTAAGTAATTCCATCTTGCCCCGCCAGACGTCTTCGGGTTCGGGGTAATAACGGAAGTGCCCTTTTTCGTTAAATCGTCCCAATCCTTAATACCCTTTGGATTGCCCTTTTTAACTAGAAATACAATCGTCGACGTATACGGTGTCGAGTTATCCTTCAGGTTCTTTTGCCAATCCTTCGAAAGTAAGCCGCCAAGATTGGCAATCTCATCAATGTCATAGGCTAATGCCAGCGTCACAACATCTGCCTCAAGCCCATCAATAACCGCCCTGCCTTGTTTCCCTGAGCCGCCATGGGACTGTTGAATGGTTACCTTTTGGCCGTTTTCCTTTTCCCAATACTTAGCGAATTCTCCGTTAAATTCTTCATAAAGCTCCCGCGTAGGGTCATAGGAAACATTTAACAATTGGACAGGTTCCTTTGTTTTTGCCGCCTCTTGTTTGGTTCCCCCATCCTTTTTCTCAGTTACTTGATTACTAGACTGACTGCTGCACCCAGCTAGAATAAGGGCGATGAGCATAAGTACCGTTGTAAATTTATAAGCTAATTTCATTTGTCAGTTCCTCCTTTTTTTAAAAACAATTACTTATTCTTAGCATTATCTTTAGAAGTACTCTTTTTTAGTGCAAATCTAGTTTTCTCTGTTTTATCAATTTGGGTGATGGTGCCATCATGAACAGTAATAACTACAGAACCATACTCCAAACCCTTTAGTATCGATAGAATATAGTTTGCTTTTGCTTGATCCACGATTGCCATAATATCATCCTCTCTTAATCTCGTAATATCACATAAGATTACTTGGTTTTATAGTAATAAAAGAACTTATATTCCTGCATTTAGAGATACAACAATACGGACTATACTTACTTATCGGAAAATTCATGGTTAGTCCCCTTTCTATAAAAAAAAGCTTATACCCTTGAAAAAGAGTATAAGCCTTTGGTTTTCCAATCGGCTTAATATTAAATTAATTGTTTTCTTTGAATTATTTACATTTTATTCTGACTTTTCCTACCTGTCAAGTAGGTTTTTTGAAAATTATTTTTAGTAGCTATTTTCAAAAACAAAGAGTTACGTCGGCTGGCATTGATGATGCTACAGCCATTTAGAGGTTGAAAAACAATGAAAAGGACATCTCCATTTCGAAGATGCCCTTTTTTCTACAAATTAAGCTACCTTTTGTTCCTGATAATCTTTAAGCTCATGGCCTTCCCATTTGGTAATAACAATGGCAGCCAAAGAGTTTCCGACAATGTTTACACAAGTACGTGCCATATCAAGAATCCGGTCAATACCAGCAATAAATGCTAGTCCTTCTACAGGGATTCCCACGCTTCCTAATGTAGCAAGCAATACAACAAACGATACACCCGGTACACCGGCGATTCCTTTAGAAGTTAACATCAGTACAAGAACTAATGTGATTTGATGTCCAATACTCATATGAATTCCGTACATTTGCGCAATAAACAATGCGGCAATCGCTTGGTAAAGCGTCGAACCATCTAGATTAAAGGAATATCCAGTTGGAATAACGAAGGATGTAATCGATTTTGGACAGCCCAGTTTCTCCATTTTTTCCATGATTTTTGGAAGAACTGTTTCAGAACTTGCTGTCGTGTAACCTAATATTAATTCATCTTTTAAATATTTAATGAGATTAAAAATGTTAAATCCTACAATTTTTGCAACTAATCCTAGGATAACTAGAATGAAGAAAAACATTGATCCGTATACAACAAGGACTAGTTTTCCTAATGGAATTAATGAGGTGATACCAAACTTCGAAACCGTCACACCAATTAACGCAAACACACCGAAAGGCGCTAGTTTCATGATTTGATTCGTGACATAGAACATCGCATCGGCCGTTCCTCGGAAGAAATTGATTATTGGTAACCCTTTCTCTCCAATCGCTGCTAATCCAAGTCCAAACATAACGGAAAAGAAAATAATCGGAAGCATTTCCCCGTTTGCCAAGGACTGAATGATATTCGTAGGAACAATATTCACAACCGTGTCAATCATAGAATGGGACTCTGTATGTTGCGCTGTCTCAACATAACTGTTTATATCTGTTTTGGTAAGTTTCGATTTATCTACGCCATCACCTGGCTGGAACACGTTAGCTGCCAGTAATCCGACAACAATCGCAATTGTGGTAATGATTTCAAAATAGAGCAGCGTTTTTCCGCCCAATTTCCCCAAAGACTTCATATCACCTGCGCCTGCAACACCCACAATCAGGCTGGAGATAACGATAGGAACAACGATCATTTTAATTAAGCGAATAAATATATCGCCAATTGGCTGGAGATAAGTTGCCACATGCGGATTACCGTAAAAAACCGCCCCGACAATAATACCAAGTGCCAAACCAATGAATATCTGCCATGCTAAACTAATCTTCTTCATTTGCATTTCCCCTTTTTTAATATAATAAAAGTTGATTACATTGAGGTACTAACTAGGAAGTACAATTCTTTTATTGTCCAGCTCCATACCAAACTCCGCTGAACAAAGCGCCTTTGCTTTTTCAATAAAATGATGTTTACTCTTTTACAATAATGATTAGCTTATTTAAGTTTAATTTGTTTTCGCTCTCTTAACAATCATTTTTTATTTGGGAATTACTCTCATTCCAACCTTCTAAATTTTCAGAATCCATATCTACCAATGCTTCAACCTCATTATTCCTATGTAATTTGAGGATTTAATTCAAGTATTTTCCTTCACAAAATGTACACATTTATCCAAAAGAATAGAGTGTCAGGCACCACACGTGGACAAATGTCCACATGTGGTGCCTGACACTCTTCATTGTTTACGCTTACAAAGAATAATTATTAAATAACTTTTTATTATTCTGCTATTTCGATTTCGATTTTTTTCGCTGTAAAGTAATTCTTGATGTCTTCTGAAACATCCTCATCTGTAATAATTTGACATTTAACTATGTCATAATTATTTTTTTACTAAGAAAACTGGAGTAATTGGTTCATTCCCCTTTAACACATTTATCATGTTATCAGCCGCTAGATGAGCCATTCGCATTCTTGTTTTAACACTAGCACTACCAATATGAGGAATGGTTACAACATTTGGCAGGGTGAGTAATGGATGATCAACAGGCACCGGTTCTTGTTCAAATACGTCTAAACCGGCCCCCCAAATCTCACCATCCTTCAATGCATGAAATAAAGCATTCTCATCAACAAGCCCTCCTCGACCCGAATTAATAAGAATAGCATCGTTTTTCATAAGGGATAACTCTTCTTTACCAATTAAGTGATGTACCTCTGGACTATACGGAAGAAGCAAGCAAACATAATCCGATTGTTCTAGCAAATCCTTTAGCTCAACATAGTGGATTTCCAGTTCTTGTTCTTTCTCGAGTTTTCGTGTCCGATTATGATAAAGAACCTTCATATCAAAGCCCTTCGCCCGCTTGACCAGTGCTTCGCCAATTCTTCCTAATCCAATAATCCCCATGGTTGTACCATAAATATCCTGTCCAGTTAGCTGCATCATGGACCAAGAACCCCATTCGCCACGACGCAAGTAATCTGAAGCTTCCACAACTCTTCTTGCAGTTGCCATTAAAAGAGCAAATGTTAAATCAGCCGTCGTTTCAGTTAAAACACCCGGCGTGTTGGTAACAATAATCCCTCTCATTGCTGCCGCTTCAATATCGATATTATTATAGCCCACAGCTACATTACTAATCACCTTTAACTTTTCCGCCTTCTTTATAACCTCTTCATCAATCGATTCTGTAAAAAGACAGATGAGGCCGTCTACATCTTCTATTTCTTTTAATAAAACATCCCTCGGAACCGGGATATCTTCCTCTTCCCACATTTTTACATAAAATTCACCTGAAAGTTTATCCGTAATTTCTTTAGGAAGCATTCTTGTAATATAAATTTTTGGTTTCAATTCATTCTCCGCCCTTTGTCAATATAATGTAGTTAGCTCTATCTCATTCCTGTTTCCTGGAAGAATATTAATATTTTCATTATAACTTCCAACCATTTTATTGGGAAAAAGATTGACTTCTTCCGTAAAAAATAGAGTAGGAATCTCGAATCCCTACTCTAACGTTTATACTACTCAAAAAACTCCAAGACCTTCTTAACCGCAGCTTCCCCTTGGTCAATGCAGTCCGGGATACCCACACCTTCATAAGAACCTCCGGCTAAAAATACTCCTGGCAGCTCCTTGGTAAGTGATTCCTTGACGCTTTTCATCCGTTCAATATGACCGACATTGTATTGTGGCATCGCCTTCTTCCATCGTGTGACCACATGAAACAGAGGCTTTTCGGTAATGTTCATCGTTTTATTTAAATCCCGTAGCGCAATGTTAATAATTTCATCATCAGATAAATCAACTGCCGCTTGATCATTTGGCTTACCAACATAGCTGCGTAATAATGCCATGTCCTTCGGAGTCGTCCCCGGCCATTTTTTATGCGTCCACGTGCAGGCAGTAATTCTAAAGTCACTGTTTCTTGATACTAAAAAGCCTGTTCCCTCGATATCCTGTTTAATTGCCGACTTTGGAAAGGCCATTGCAACGTTGGCTACAGAAAAAGAAGCCATCTCTTCGAATTTTTTCATAAACGGATAATCAGAAAGCATTTTTTGGGCATGAAAATGTTCCGTCGCTATGACCACACTGTCCGCCTGTTCAACTGTTCCATTCGCTAGGGTAATCGTATAGTGGTTTTGTTCCTTCACTATTTTTTCAACCGGTGTTCCTTTGCTGATAGTTCCTTCGTCTAGCCTCTTAAGGATTTCATCAATTAACGATTCCAATCCAGTGGATAAGGAAATAAACATTCCTTTTTTGGAAGGTTCTTTTTTTGCCGATTTAGGTGGGGTTGGCATGGTTTTCTTCAAGCCAAGCACAAGGCTTCGATGTTTTTGCTCCATGTGATAAAACATCGGAAACAATGACATTAAGCTTAGGCGGTCGATGTCGCCTGCATAAATCCCAGACAATAAAGGGTCGATTAAGTTATCTACTATTTCATCGCCAAGTCTTCTTCTGAAAAACTCACCTAGCGATTGATCTGCCTTTTCTTTTCCTTTTGGTAAAATAAAATCACCAGCCGCCCGTAGTTTACCGAGTGGAGAAAAAAGCCCGGAAAGCGCAAACGGTGTAACCTGGGTTGGGATTCCCATAAAAGCTCCTTCCGGCATCGAGTGAATCTTGCCTCTGGCATAAATATAGGATTTTCCGGCTGTATTGGCGACTACCTTGTCTTCAAGACCCACTTCTTTAATTAATTTGAGTGCACTCGCTTTTCGTGCCAAAATGGAATCCGGTCCTTTTTCAATAATAAAGCCATCCTTTTTCACTGTGTTGATGACACCGCCAAAACGGTTACTCGCTTCAAATAACTTTACTTCTACTGGCAGACCTTTCTCTTTGATTTCCTTTTGCAGGTAGTAAGCTGTAGCTAAACCTGTGATTCCTCCACCTATAATGACGACTTTCTTTTTCTCCATTTCTGTAACCAGCTCCAGTTAATAATTTTAGGAAAATACATATATAAATTGAATGCTTATTATTAATTTTACTAATCGATCATTCTTTAAGGGGTAAGCTTTCCTTACACCTACATTCATCATTTTAAACTATTAAAGAAAGAAATTGTGGTTATATGAAAGTTGTCCGAAAATGTTCATTAATGTATTAGCCTAGCTATCCATGAATAGCTTTATTGTATATGGACCTTTCCATACCTTTAGAAAGGGGGGATAGTAATTGGGTTATTATATTAAAGTGGCACCTGAAGTGAATATATATGTTGAGGATATTAATCGCAAGAGTAGTAAGATCATTCTCTTTGTCCATGGATGGCCTGCAAACCATAAATTATTTGAATATCAGTTTAATATCCTTCCTGCCATGGGGTATCGGTGTATTGGAATTGACTTAAGGGGATTTGGAAAGTCAGATAAACCGTGGGAGGGTTATTCCTACAACAGACTCGCTGACGATATTCGACAAATCGTTAAAGCACTTCGATTACAGAATTTCACACTTGCTGGTCATTCTGTTGGCGGTGCGATTGCCATCAGGTATATGGGGCGTCATAATGGCTACGGGGTCTCGAAATTAGCTCTTTTTGGTGCAGCGGCTCCTAGCTTTATCAAGCGGCCAGGTTTTCCTTTTGGTTTAGAAGCGAAGGATGTTAATGCCCTTCTAGTGCAAATTTATAATGACCGTCCGAAAATGCTGACTGACTTAACAAACATGTTCTTTCATCAGGCTCTCACTAAACCTTTCTCAGACTGGTTCTTTCAATTAGGCCTTGAAGCCGCGGGACATTCGACAGCAGGCTTGCTGACTTCCTTAAGAGATGAGACCTTATTCGCTGATATAAAAAAAATCCGAGTGCCTACCTTGATTCTTCAAGGTCAACATGATCAGATTTGTTTGCCTCCATTGGCTTCCGTCCTTCGTCAGGGAATCACAAACTCTAAGCTTGTCTGGTTCGAACACAGCGGCCATGGCTTGTTCTGGGAAGAACAGAAGAAATTCACAAATGAATTAGCTCATTTTATTGGGTAAAATACTGCTTCCCAACTGCTGCTTTCTTACTCACTGCTTTTCGAATTTGGATATTTTTTTTGCAAAAATTCGACTGATTGAGTAATTAACTCTATTAGTACATTGACATCTATATCTGCTATCTTATTGATGTAGACACAACCTTTTCCAGTGGTGTGTTTCCCAAAGTCTTTTAGCAATTCGTCACGCTTGGTTTCTCCTGGTGCAAAATATAAACTAATTTTTGCTTTTCGGGGAGAAAAGCCAACCAAAGGGGCATCCCCTTCATGACCTGATTCATACTTATAATGATAGGAACCGAATCCAATAATACTTGGCCCCCACATCTTTGCTTCATAGCCTGTCGTTTCAGTAAAAACATCGATTAATTTATAGGCATCTTCACGTTTTTTCGGATTCTCAACATTTTCAACAAACTCAATCACACTATGATCCGTTTCTTTTGTTTTTTGCTGATAGCTCATTAAATCCCCCCTATTCTTTAAATTAGACGCTTAAATTCATTATAGGCAAAATGACCAAATTATTTACAAAAACCACTAGTTTTCATAGAAAAAGCATAAATAAAGGAGAGTATCATTACTCTCCTTCGTTTACCACAACTTTATAACCGTTTTGTTGTGGTCCATCCTTATACACTTCCCTGCTGACTATGTAATAATTTTCCCCAGTTTGGTCTGTAATGACCATTTCACTCGGACTTTTGTCCACTGCGGCTGCTTCTAAGCTAAAATATGGTAACCCGAGTACAGAGTTATCAAATGACATGGTTATCCCCCATTTCTATCCTTTAACATGTGCATTACTTAAGAAAAGTATAACAAATTTCAACCATCGATGGGAACTTTGGTTTCTTTTTCATATCATCTTGTGGTAATCTCATTAAATATAAATTCATACTGATATGAAAAGAGGGATTATTATTTACATACTATGGGATTTCGATGGAACACTATTTGATACCTATCCGGCACTTGTCGAGGGATTCATCAAATTAAGTCAGCAAGACCTTGATCGGACAGAGGTCCTAAGCTGGCTAAAAAAGGATTCCAAAACCGCCTTTAAGCATTATGGAATTGAAGAAAAACGAAGAGAAGAATACCAAACCTTACATAACTACTATTCAAAAACAGAAAGCAAGCCCTTTAAGCATCTAGAGGAGGCGTTAACTTCTGTTGAAAACAATATTATTGTGACACATCGCGATAAGGAATCCACTATATTTCTTCTTGAAAAATACAACTTAGCAAAATATTTTCGAGATATTGTTTCGGTTGAGGAACAAGGATTTACAAGAAAACCTCATAGTTCTTCCTATGAATATGTTTTAAAAAGTTACCCAATTGATTTGGTCGTCGGTGACCGTGACCTAGATTTAATTCCCGCTCGTAAATTAAATATTAAAACGGTAGCCTTTCAAAATAGAAATATTGACGCTGATTTTCATATCGATAGTTATGTAGATTTTATCCCCGAAGTCCTTAACCCGTTACAACAAAAATAGGACCACACAAGTTGTAGGAAAAAATTTAGCGCATCTATTGAAACCTTTTTGGATATTAATCGTATGAATACATAGGTATAATAGTAATTAAGTTAAAAAAATTTCAAATAGAATGGAAGATCATATTGGGTTCTACTATTTTTCAAATTGGACAGTACGCTTTTGATGCATATTATTGGTTAATCTTAATATCTATTTTCGGTTCTTGGTTTCCTCAATTTCAATCATCTAAGGTTGGTTTATGGATTTCCAAGGTTGTCGAACCTTATTTAGGATTGTTCAGACGGTTTATCCCGCCTCTTGGTCCGATTGATTTTTCACCGATAATCGCATTATTTGCCTTTAAGTTTATTCGTCAATTTGCGTTACTAGGTCTCAGCCAATCGTTGACTGTCATCGGAGCTTAAGAAAAGCGCAAGCGCCCTGTTCAGGCGTATGTGTTGAAATCTTTATTAAAAAAGGAGCTGATATGCAGCTCCTTTTTTTATATCATCAAAATCTCGCGAATATCCTCTTCTGTAAGGGTTGAAAGGACTTTTTCATCCGAATCAATGATTTCTTCGATGAGGTGTCGCTTTTTATCTTGCAGTTCATTCATTTTTTCCTCTATCGTCCCACGGGCAACCAGCTTGATCACCTGGACGACATTTTGCTGACCCATCCGGTGGGCGCGATCGGCTGCCTGCTCCTCGACGGCTGGATTCCACCATGTGTCATATAAAATGACGGTATCCGCACTCATCAAATTAAGACCTGTCCCCCCTGCTTTCAAGGAAATAAGGAACAAATCCCGTTCACCGCGATTAAACCGATTGCAGATTTCAACGCGTTCTTCTGATGGAGTCTGACCATCCAGGTAGAAAAAAGGCAGACCTCTTGCAGTTAACGCACGGCCAATCAGTTCAAGCATTTTTGTAAACTGTGAAAAAATTAACACCCTTCTACCAGAAAGCTTTGATTCTTCGATAATCTGTAAAAGTTGTTCAAATTTTGCCGATTTCCCTTGATAACCATCAACAAACAAGCCTGGATGACAACAAATCTGCCGAAGACGAGTCAAACCTGCAAGAATTTTGATTCGATTTTTCCGAATCGTATCCTTGTCCAAATTCTTAAACGTATCATGTCTCAGCTTCGCCAAATAGGCAGCATACAGCTTCTTTTGTTCAGGAAGCAGCTCCACCGATTCCAACGATTCCATTTTCTCCGGAAGCTCAAGCAAAACATCCTCTTTCAACCTGCGCAGTAAAAAGGGACGAATTCTCCGAACAATATTTTTCCTTGAAAGTTTACTGAATTCCTTCAACCCAAGGAAAAGTTCAGGAAAGACAACGTGGAAAATTGACCATAGTTCCTCCAAGGCATTTTCCACTGGTGTACCCGTAAGAGCAAAGCGATGATCGGCCTGTAATTTCTTTACCGCACGAGCGGTTTGAGTCAACGGATTTTTAAAAGCTTGCGCTTCATCAAAAAACACCGTATGAAACGTTTCCTTTTCAAACCAGCTAATCTCACGGCGTAATAATGGATAAGAGATGAGCAAAACATCGGCATCCGTCTGTTTTTTCAGCAGGGTGGTCCGCTCTGCTTTCGTTCCATCAATGACAATCGCCTTTAACTGGGGCGCAAATTTCCTGATTTCACTCAGCCAGTTATAGGTCAAGGAAGACGGGCAAACCACAAGGACCGGCTGGTTATTTTTACGGACATCGGACTGTACTGATACGATGAAGGCGATGCTTTGAATGGTTTTTCCGAGTCCCATATCATCAGCTAATATTCCACCGAAACCATAGTAGGCCAATGTTCTCATCCATTTAAACCCATGTTTTTGATAGTCTTTTAACGTCGCGTCTAAACTGGCTGGCACCTCGAACTCCAACTTGCCGGGATCTTTAAGATGATCTAGAAACTGCCGAAAGGATTCTTCTAGCTTGAACGCATCACTAATCTCAACGGTATCAAGAAGTTGCAAGCTTTGTTCAATCGGTAAATCCAAACCGCTGGCGAGATCCTTATTCTTAGCGAGTGGGGAGTAAAGAAAACGCTGGATTTCATTAAACTCTCTGGTCTGAAGCGAGAGGAGCGACCCATTCGGCAAACGATAATATTTCCGTTTTTCCTCTAATGCCGCCAACACTTCACGGATTTGTCTTTCAGGGATGCCATCCATTTCAAATTTGAATTCGAGCCAGTTCGTACGCTCCTTTTTGACCCGAACCCTCACCTGCGGCCGAAAATTTTCCCTCGAAATTCGATTTCGGACCGCACTTGTTGCATAGATTCGAACTAGCTTTTGGAGCTTTGGCACGATGTAAGATAAAAACTCATATTCCAGTTCTTCATTGTGGAGGTAATATCCTCCGTCCGTCTTCGCAAATGAGCTATCTTCAAAGAGTTGCAGGATTTCCTCTTCCTTCACCACATCCCGAATCACTAGTGATCCCCCCGGAAGATCTCTATTTTCCAATGGATTAATGACCCAATTGTCGTAGTGAAATTCAAGCCCTGCAAGTAAGCGATTTTTCACACGATCCAGGTAAAGCTTGGCCACTAGTGGGGAATTCAGCAATTCCTTCGAGATTTCTTCCGCTATGTTCACTTGCCCTAGCTTTTTCAGGCCTGGCGCTACTTTTTCCAGAAAAAAGCGGATTTGTTCATGTGGAATGGGAATTTGCTTTGTTCCTGAAGTATCCAACATCTTTTTGAGATCGGAAAGACGTTTATAGTCCTGATCTTCCAGCTGCTTTAATTCCCCTTCATATAAAACGGTATGATAGGCCTCAAGGAAAATCATCCGATCGAGGTTTGTAACCTTCAGTTGATAGCTGTTCTCTTCCGCTTTTGTAAAATCAAACTTTAGTGGCAGTGACTCAGTCGATAAATGAAGTCCGGAAAAGGATTGTCCCTCATACTCCAACATCGCCAATGGTACCCTTATCAGCAGCGGAAGCAGGCGCTCCCAAGAGGAGGATGGAATGAACAGCAGCTGCTGTTGGTTGGTGTCAGGCACCACATTGGTGTCAGGCACCATATCCATATCCACATCCCGATAAACCCTTTCATCCCGAAGGACTTGGATAAGCTGCTCTAGAACGCTATTGGTTTCTTTTTGAAAGCAATGAAGCTTGGGGTCGTATGTGAATGAACTGGATAGTGCGTATCGCTTTCCTAAACTAACTCGCTCCAGAAACACACGGATGTTTTGGACATTGGTTGCTGCGACGGACATTTCGATAGCGATAAGGTATCTTCCCATGCCGACATCAACAGGTTTACAGGTAAACTCGATATCAAGGACTTTTCTATTCTCAAAGTGAAGTTGATGGCCGCCTGACCGGACTGGCTGATCAGAAAAGAGATGGAGTAACCCTTCTGTAAGTTCTTGATTGGATGAACTGGAAATGGGCGGGCTGCTGCCTTGATGTTGATGCTCGCAAACGGCTATTAATACAGCGGCTATATGCTGACAGTCCTTTGAAAAAGAGGCAAGCTTTGGGCATGTGCATTCCGTTCGAATCTGATGATTGGCACCTGTTTCGATGGTGACATGAAAGTTTTCGTCTCCTATGACTGTTGCTTGACAACGATGAGGAAGATATTGTTCGAAAGTAACTTTATTCGTTTGATAAAAATAATCTCCTCGTTTGAAGGAGACCATGCCACACATTTCTTGGATGAGCTTTTGAGTTAACTTGATGTTCACGTGTCTTTCTCCTTCCTGAGAAAAATTAGTTTGGCGCTACTGTCAAATTTAGATATAGAACATTATAGCTTGACTTCGCCCCATGGATAAATCCAAGGAATTCTTTTTTAAACCTTCATCAAAGTCGCCTTTCAGCCGGGGCTTCCAGGTCTTACTACTTCTCCAGTTCATTACGACATGTAGTAAAAACCACATACCGCAGCCCAATCATAGGCGCTACGCCACTGCCCTTTTATCCCCATTGTGCGAGACAATGGGAGCTAAAAGGACTCGGCGATACTTTGTATCTTTTCTTTTCGGTAGTTCCTGATTTTTCGTTAGCCTTTTATTGACAGACTTGTCCAAAATATTCATGGCACCAACTACATCCCGATGTCCTTCCGCTCCACACGAACATTCGAAGTTTCGATTCTTTTGTTTGCGGAATTCTCCACATGTCGGGAACGTGCCGGAAGTATAGGACTCTTCCACCAGTTGGACTTTGACTCCTCGAAGTTTTAGTTTGTATTTTATTTTATCGATTAATTGCCCAAAACTCCAGTTGGACAATTGTTGACGAATTTCTTTACGGGTTTTCTTTTTCTTTTTCGTATTTTTTTGAACGCCATCCGGTGTTCCGATATACAGTGTTTTTATTTGGTTTTCCACACACCAATCCGTGACCATTTTCGAAATAGAATGCAATAGA
>NTXX01000082.1 GCA_002559145.1 Bacillus sp. AFS006103 | reverse complement strand
AAACGAAGTGCGGTAGGGATCTTGGTTTAAAATAATCTCAAAATTTAGTGTCCACTTTCTTGACAGAAGACCACCGCTGTTCGGCTTCGTAACCAGCAGAAGTAAAATAAACGGAGATTTTCCGATTAAATGCAAAATGGTGCTCGTTTCGGGGTAAATAAGCGGAGATTTTCCGGTTAAGCAAAGCAAAATCCTCTATTTTCTCATTTTTCGATTCAATAGGCGGAATCTCTCCGTCTATTTAAGCCGTTTTCAATGCTATTCTCTAATTAAGCGGAATTTTTCCGACTATTTATTGTATCATTATCCGAACTTGGGTTTCTAACAATTGAAATTAATCTACTAGTTGGTGTTAAACGTAGTTGGATATCTTTTATCCAGTTTTAGTCGATGCTTTAATATTTATTGCATGGTCGCCATATTCTTCAATTTTGATTTAATAAACAAAGCAAAGCAAATTGCTTTGTTTTTATATTGTTTTTTATAGTTTAAGTACCTCGAAAGAGAACGGCTAAGGGGCAGATGCCCCTTTTTTTCCGTTAGGTTCGATCTGAGGCTGGGAATACCGGCTTCCACTGATACCGCTCCAGATCAATCACCCCATTCAAGCCAATCTCAACCCCTTCGGCCTCTAACGACAACACTTGCTCATGGTAGGACTCGTCATCCTGAAGGGCGATTTGCCCTTTAGCGTTGATGACACGGTGCCAGGGGAGGCGGTGCTTCTTACTCATAGAATGCAGAGCCCGGACGACTTGGCGTGCCGCACGCGGGCTACCAGCGAGCCGAGCGACTTGGCCATAGGTCGCAACCTTGCCTTCAGGGATACTTCGAATAATTTCAACGACATTTTCAGTAAAAGGTGTCATCAGGATCGTCCTTTCAAAAAACACATACCAAAAAGGTATCAAAAATATAATATTTTTAACAATACTTTTTGAAAAATAATCACTTAATCATGCAGATTATGGGGGTTATAAACCCATTTTTAGCCTCATTCCAATTAGAATCGCCATTTTTGAATAATTTTTCTCTCGACAAAATTCTTGGGAAATAAAAGTTCCCTGCTAGATATTTCCATTCCAAAATCGCATAGTACCGCCATTCTAGACGCATTTAAACGAATGTCGAAAAAAAGTAAGAAGTCCAATTTTCAAAAAACTTTGAATAACATCTTGTCCCGATTGAGTATTTATAGCATAATCCCGTATCCAAGCTAATAAAATGGTTACAAACCTTTACAAAGAGAGTGTTTGAGGTGAAGAGTCGTTTGAAGTTAACGGATATTCAGTCGGGGACATGATTATTCATTGTATAGACAGAAGGTAACTTACTTTCTGCCGTTTGGTGCCTGACACCCATTAAGGGGTGTCCTTCAGTGGTGGATAGATGTCTTTTTATGGTGCCTGACACCAACACCAAAACTGATGACACCAGTACGGAAGCAGAATTCGTCGAAGTGATAAGCGGGTCTCATTTCACACGTCTCACATCCAATTTAGGGAGGGCGAGAGTGTGCACGATTACATCAAAGAGAGAACTATCAAGATTGGAAAGTATATCGTGGAGACGAGGAAAACGGTTCGCGTGATTGCGAAGGAGTTTGGCGTATCCAAAAGTACAGTCCATAAGGATCTAACTGAGAGACTTCCTGAGATTAATCCAGAGCTAGCCAATGAGGTTAAAGGTATTTTAGATTATCATAAATCGATCCGTCATCTCCGGGGGGGAGAGGCAACAAAAATGAAATATCAGAAAGAAGAAAAGGAAGGCGAGGCTGTAAAATAAGCCTTCATTCCCCAACTATTAACGTTGAAAAAACTGAAAATTTTAAAGGCATTCTCTAGGAAACCTCCACTTCGACATCCTTCTGCAAAATATACCATCTTTTTTTTCTAAAAGTATGGAAATTTTCATGAGTATGGTACAATATACAATTAGGAAAAGTATGTGGATTCCGTTTTAAGGAGGAAAGAAAAGAGAATGTTTGCAAGAGATATTGGGATTGATTTAGGTACGGCAAACGTGTTAATTCACGTGAAGGGCCGTGGAATCGTATTAAATGAGCCGTCTGTAGTGGCAATTGACAAAAATACAAATCGCGTACTTGCTGTAGGTGAAGAAGCTCGCCGCATGGTTGGTCGGACACCTGGTAACATCGTCGCGATCCGTCCATTAAAAGATGGCGTGATCGCTGACTTTGATGTGACAGAAGCAATGTTAAAGCATTTTATTAATAAGTTAAACGTAAAGGGCTTTTTATCAAAGCCGCGCATCCTGATTTGCTGCCCAACGAACATTACGAGCGTGGAGCAAAAGGCCATCAAAGAAGCTGCTGAAAAGAGCGGCGGGAAAAAGATTTACTTAGAAGAAGAACCAAAAGTAGCTGCAATTGGTGCGGGAATGGACATTTTCCAACCGAGCGGAAATATGGTAGTGGACATCGGAGGCGGAACGACGGATGTGGCCGTTCTTTCAATGGGCGATATTGTGACTTCCTCCTCCATCAAAATGGCCGGCGACAAGTTCGACATGGAGATCCTCAACTACATCAAGCGAGAATACAAACTCTTGATCGGTGAGCGCACATCTGAAAATATTAAAATCAACATCGGGACGGTATTCCCAGGTTCACGCTCGGAAGAAATGGAAATCCGCGGTCGTGACATGGTGAGCGGTCTGCCTCGTACCATCACGGTTCGTTCCGAAGAAGTCGAGGGCGCTTTACGTGAATCAGTTGCTGTCATCGTCCAAGCGGCAAAAAGTGTTCTTGAACGCACACCGCCGGAACTATCAGCTGACATCATTGACCGCGGCGTTATTTTAACAGGCGGCGGCGCATTATTGCACGGCATCGACATGTTACTAGCGGATGAATTAAAGGTTCCCGTCCTAGTTGCTGAAAATCCAATGGATTGTGTGGCAATTGGAACAGGAATTATGCTGGATAACATCGACAAGATTCCAAATCGTAAGTTTGGGTGAGTTTTTTGAAAAAACTGTCCTTGACCTGCGAGTTGAAACTGGTTTCATTGTTCATTCTTTGACCCTTTTTTGGTTATTGTTGTAAGACATCATACCTTGCATACAAAAAGTCTAATGAAGCAGGCAGGACAAGCCTCAATCATTGGGCTTTTTTATTTGTGTTTAGGGATAATTTATCAAAAAATAAATCATAAAAACCTAACAAAACGACATATATTGAGCAATTTTGACTATTTCCTGTAAAAAGTTGATGAGTATTTTCCATTTCTTTTTTATAATAGACTTGAGGAATTGTCGAAATTTATTATAGAAATATAAATTGAAACACCCAGCGATGAGTTGAACAGAAAAAATGGATATAATATGTATAACTCTCTCTAGTCCGGGGTATCCCATGCCAGATAAAAATAAATGGACGGACTTCAGTTAAAGGGGAATTAAGGAATGTCAGTAGATAATCCAAATCAAGAATATAGAACGAGAGAAGAATATAAGCGGGCCAAAGCCGAAGAGCTGCAACGAAAGAAGGACGCGGAGAAACGCGCCAAGGATGAGGCTCGGCAGCAGAAGGACGCCGCCGAAAAACGAGCCAAGGACGAAGCTCGGCAGCAGAAGGACGCGGAGAAACGGGCCAAGGACGAAGCTCGGCAGCAGAAGGACGCGGAGAAACGTGTCAAGGACGAAGCCCGACAACAGAGGGACGCCGAAAAACGAGCCAAAGACGAAGCTCGACAGCAGAAGGAAGCCGAGCAGCGAGCCAAGCAGCGAGCCAAGGACGAGGTTCAAAAAGCAAAAGATGCTGAGCAGCGGGCCCAGGCAGTGGTGCGAAAGCAACAAACCCAGACCGTGACACAAAAAACAGAAAATGCAGAAAAGCAATCCCAGGCCTTGACACAAAAAATACAGAGCGCGGATCAACAAGCAACAATCAAAGCTCCGAGCCAAAAAGGAGAAAAAGGCGCGACGTCGAAGGTCAAAAAAACAGAAAAAAGCGCTACTCGTGAGGACCAACGAACCAAAGAGCAAAAAAATGGGGAGACGGAACCAGTGTCCCATAAACGGATCAGAATTCGGCTCATTCCAATTTGGCTGCGGATTATTCTTTTACTTGTATTGGTCATCGTCAGTGTGATGACAGGCGCAGTGGTCGGCTACGGAATGCTTGGCGGCGGAGAAATTGCTGAGGTTTTCAAGGAATCGACCTGGACACATATCCTTGATTTAGTTGATAAAGGAAAATAAATGGAGGGAGGGACGTAAATCCCTTCCTTTTTGTGTACCTTAAGTAGTAGAATAGGTAATAAATACTTGTTGCTAGTAGGAGGTACTAATATCATGCTCGATATCGAACAAATTAAAGAAATTATTCCCCATCGCTACCCATTTTTATTGGTCGACCGCATCTTAGAAGTCGAAGATGGAAAAAGCGCGGTTGGGATTAAGAATGTCAGTGCCAACGAAGAATTTTTTAATGGACATTTCCCTGATTATCCAGTCATGCCTGGGGTATTAATCGTGGAAGCACTCGCACAAGTCGGGGCTGTTGCGATGTTGAAAAAAGAAGAAAATCGCGGCCGCTTAGCCTTTTTTGCAGGAATTGATGGCTGCCGTTTTAAAAAGCAAGTCAAGCCAGGGGACCAATTGCGGCTTGAAGTAGAAATCATCCGCCTGCGCGGGCCCATCGGCAAAGGAAAAGCTGTTGCGACCGTTGACGGTGAAGTGGCATGTGAAGCGGAAATCACTTTTGCCTTAGGCGAGAAAAAAGAATAAGCATATCAAGCGGCTGGAGAGAAATTTCCCGCCGCTTTTTTATCGCCCGTGTTGTGAAGGCTGTCTGCTTACATTTTTGTAAAAAAATGCTTGCTATCATTTGAAAAACGCAGGGAACCCTAAAAACAGACCGATAAAAGATAGGTCAAATTATGTTTGGAAGGGGTTTCTTTATTTTGAAGAAAAAGTTATTTCTTTTGCTCGCGGGTTCCATTCTATCTGCTGTGATGTTAACCGGTTGCAATAACAATGATGATCAAAATCCACCACCGCCAGCCGTCAACAATCCGTCAGATAACAATTTATATAATAATGACAATCTAAACAACAACGATTTAAATGACAACAACCGAACAAATCTGAATAATCCCCATGGTGTTAAATACGATGACGACAACATGGATTTAGACAACAGAAATAACCATTATCCAAACACAGAGGATAAAAATACCGATACCGACAAAGATCCAATGAAAGATAGCAACACCAAAAAGGAAGAAATCATCGAAGACGACATTGATAGACATGATGCCGATAATAAGGACGAGTAAAACATAATAAAGGCGGTGTGAGCAGAGCCAAGTTACAATTCATTTATCCACGGGAGATTTGTATTCCCATTGATTCGCTTATGTGACGCTCTGCCCCTTTTCCAAAAAAGGGACCGGCAACTTTCTGCCAGGTCCCTTCTTCTATCTTCTATTACGACTTTATTTTCAGCTTTGGTTTGCTTTTTATTTTATCCCTGAACTCAGTAAGCAGTGCTGGACCTTCAAACCCCTTTTGCAGGAGGTTTTCAAGCAACAGCTCCGAATAATCACTTTTGTTTCGGCGGATTTTACCTTCCAACAAAACGCTAATATGTTTTTCAAATTTTGTCAATGAGCAAATTTTTGTTTGAAAATAAGCTGGAGCATTTTCCTTCTTGGTAATCACGGCTTCGACAATAATGTCGCGGTCTTGCTCGGAAATTTTTTTGAAATAATCATAGAGGGATAAATCTGTATACGCCTCAAGCAGCCAGGTGGAGCGCTCGTCTTCCTTATTGAGAATCAAACCATCCACCAACGGAACTTCCACTGAAGCATCATCTTCGACCACATCTAATGAGTACAATTTAAAAGATTTCATCTCAACCTCCTGATTTCCTTTTCCTAAATTATAACATAGGTTCAGGTAAAGCAAATGTCGAATAATATTTGTCGAAATTTCAAAGATAGGCTTTTCTGTAAAAATCGACACCACTTTTTGACAAAAACCCTCAAGATAAACCTATTATCCTCCAAAAATCAACCCGAAAATGGTCATTTCACGATTTTACAACCATTGAACCTGCAAGATATGATAGCATCATCAAACAAAGAAGGAGATGAAATAATGATCAATCAAGTCATACTTGTTGGCCGATTGACGCGAGACCCTGAGCTAAACAAGACATCAGAAGGAACGCCAGTGGCCCACATCACTTTAGCGGTGACACGTCACTTTCGCAATCAAAACGGCGAAATTGAGGCGGATTTCGTTCAGTGTACTCTTTGGCGGAGGGCGGCGGAAAATACGAGCCAATATTGCCGTAAAGGGTCAGTTGTAGGGATTACTGGAAGGTTGCAAACCCGGAATTACGATAATAAAGAGGGAAAAAGGGTATATGTGACGGAGGTTATCGCTGAAACGGTCCGCTTCCTAAGCTCAAAGCCGCATAGTGAGACGGTGCCTGCGCCTGATCCTGAGCCGAAAAAGGAGGAAGTGGCAATTGGGGGATAACTATGAAATGGCCAGGAACCTTGAGCAATTACTGGAAAGCTTAATAAAAATGGTTGGAAATGCAAATAAAAACGTCGATAGCCTCCAAAGGCGCGTCAGCCAGTTGGAATGGGTCATTAAGGAACAACAAAATGAAATGAAGAAAAGAGACAACCTCATCAGAATGTACTCCACATATCCACATGAATCTTCACAAAACATTCCTTTACGATTTTAAGTGATATTCAAAAAAAATGCCTCGGTTGCATGCAATATCAAGCTTCCCGGCAACTATTTTTTAAAAAATATCCCCGCAACTGACTATTTTGATAGAGAAAATCAACCACATCTTCGTGTTTCATCTCCACTATTCCGGCTGCCGTTTGCCGGTTTTTTTTGTTTACATGTATAAAACCATTTTAACGGGATAAACTAATATAAAAACCCCCCTGTTTTTTTTTAAGAGGCCGCTGAACTTATCAGCGGCTTCTTTGTTGTTTATACAGCAGGAACTTAAACATCCCTTTTTCCTAAAATTTATCCTTATGATGCTTATTGACTTTAATCTGGCTAATAAATGAATCAATGTAAAAGGACCTCCGCTTGGGCGGCATGAGATAAAGTTCTATGAGGGCCATTTTAAAATCAGGTTCATTCTGAAGAAACTGGTTAATAATCAACAAATCGCGATCATCGCTGGTCTCCTTAGCGATAAATCCAGACCCCTCCGTTTTAGGCAGTAGTTGGTCGAGTTCCTCCACTAAATATTCCTTATCCACCTGATAAATTTCAGCAAATCGAACCACCGTTTGATAGTTGGGAATACTTCTACCCGTTTCGTAGCGACTAACTGTGGATCGATCCATCCTCATCATATCCGCAAGTGTTTGCTGGGACCAATTTCGGTTGTCGCGTAATTCCCTTAATTTTTCCGATAAAGACATCCAATTCACCGCCAATCAAACAATTCATAGGTTTAACTTAACGAGAAACAGAAGTGTTAGGTTTGATTGTGAGAATTGTGCACAATGATTTCTGTGAAAAAACTGCACACTATCGACAGAATATGACCTGGTGGATAATTTCATTAAAGGAATTAAGGAATTATTGTCGAATAATGATAGTCAGTGTAAAAAATTGTAATATTTGGAGGTAGTTATTTTTGTGGAAAAAAACTCAATAGTATTTATCGGTGAGCAATACAACAAGCAACAAGTTGAGGTCAAAAGTAAACCAAGCTTTTTCGATGCTGTGCAACTCGCAACCCAGTCGCCCCACACAACAGAGGATTCTCCCTATCAATCCATCCCTTTTAACAAAAAAGCAATCATTCCTATCCAAATTTATAATTCCAATATTCATATCAGCTACGACCGTCATAGTCATTCGCTACAAATTGTTAAAGAAAATAACGAACTAACCGAAAAAGAGGTGTTCGAGCTCCTCCATCATTTTGCAATAAAAGAAGATAATAGGGTTTCCTTTTTAGCCATATTTCCGAATGGTAAAAAGCGACTAACAAAAGCGAGAAAAGCGTACACGTTATCGGAGTATAAGAAGTTAAAGGAGGAAAGGAGAAGATAAAGGGATTTTGTTGTAAAATATGGAGGAAGCAATAGTTATGGTTCGCCTTACTGCATCACTGGTTCCTGACAACACAAACGATAAACAAGGTTCCGAAGGATTTTTCGGTTCCTTTTTTTTATTTCAGGCAATTTTCCACCACCTGGTGGCTGACACCAAAATGAAATCAAAAAATTCCACCTCCAAAAAACGCCACCTACAACTGACATCTCCCTCAAAAAAGTTGACACTTTTATGACACAGAAATGACACTATTTATTGCAATAAGACAAAAAGTGATGTACTTTTAATCTTTTTGTAACATTGCTGGCATATTCTTCTGGTATAAATAAGAGTACTAAGGAAAGGAGAAAGCGTATGCAAACGACAAAAAAGCGTATCATTCTCGTGTTACTTACCATCATGCTATCAGTAACGGGGTCTATGGTTACATATGCACAAACAAGCAGTGAAGACCTACATAACGCGAAGCAGCAGCTAGAACAGAAACAAAAAATGGTGGAGCAAAAAGCCCAAGAAAAGCAAACCGTTAATCAAGAAATAGATAAAATTAAACAAGAATTGAACTCTCTTTACAGTGAGATTACAAAAAACAAAGAGGTAATGGCGAACACGCAGCAAAAAATAGACGAAACAAACCAACTGATTGAAAAAAAGAAACAAGAAATTGTCGCCCTCGAAGATACAATTCTTGCTCGGACAGGAATCATGAAGCAGCGGGCCGTCGCACTTCAACAAAATGATTCCATCGATGTGATGATTAACTTATTCTTCGAGTCTGATAGTATCTCAGATTTTATCCAACGCGCGAGCGCTGTTTCAACCCTGATGGATGCGGATAAAGACATCTTAGGATCCCAGAAGGAAGACCTGCAGCAGATTGAAAATGATAAAAAAGAGATTGATAGACAAGAACAAGTATTATTAGGAGACCAAGAGAAGCTTTCGAAACAGCAAAATGATCTTGATCAAAACATGCAAAAACGCCAACAATCTTTAACCGTAATGCAGCAAAAATACAATCAAATCCTTCAACAAATGACGCAGGCGGAGCAAGAAAAAGCAGGCGTTGAATCACAACTGAGAGAAATTCAGGCACAAATTAAAAATGAACAAGAAGCGGCCAACGCTCCGAAAACAAAATCAGCTCGAGCTGATGAAAGCAATACAAATACGAATACGAATACAAATACAAACACAGCCGTAAGCGGTAAAGAAATGTATGTCACCGCCACAGCATATAGTCCGGAAGAGTCCTATCACATTACCGCCGCTGGCTACAATATTCGTAAACATCCGAATATGAAATTGATTGCCGTTGACCCAAGAGTCATTCCGCTTGGAAGTAAAGTCTGGGTGGAAGGATACGGCATCGCCGTTGCCGGTGACACAGGCGGCGCAATTAAAGGTCATAAAATTGACGTGTTAGTGCCAACTAGATCAAAAGCATTACAATGGGGCAGAAGAACCGTGAAGATTATTGTCCTAGACTAGAAGTTTCATCCCATAAGTACAAGATCTGGCACAAAAAAAGTGTCAGGTCTTTTTTTTGGACCCTTATGAAAATTGGTGCCTGACACCGAAAACTTCATTATCACGAGTATAATGCAGAAATTGGTGCCTGCCACCGACCGAAAACACTATTAGCACTATCTATTTAAGATGATCATTCAAGACATTTTCCTCAAGGACTGAAAACTTATCCCCGTATACCTTCACTATATGACTTTCACCCCAGGTACAGAGCGAATTCAGAATCCCCTCCAGACTCCGGCCGTACTCACTCAGCTCATACTCAACCTTCGGCGGAATCTGATTATAAATAAACCGATTAATCACGCCGTCCTCCTCCAGTTCACGCAGCTGCTGCGTTAGCATCTTCTGTGTAATATTTGGCATCAGCCGCTTTAACTCACTCGTCCGCTTCTTCCCATGCGTCAAATGGCAGAGAATGACACACTTCCACTTCCCGCCTATTACCTCCAGCGTCGCCTCAACTGATATATTATATTTCTTCTTTTCCATTTTCATCTTCCTCCTCAATTCACGTTCAGCAAGGATTATAGGAACCAAATAGTTCCTATAGCACCTTGGGGTACCTATATCACTTTAAAGTGCGTACTTCCGGTAATATCTCATATCCCCCATAATAACATTTGCCGGATGAAAACAAGCATACCTTTTTAAATAAACCTACACAACTGAGGAGGAAAATTCATGCCTTTAAATAAACAGCAAAGCACATTCGCATTACTGGCCCTAGCCGTCAGCGCCTTCGCAATCGGAACTACCGAATTTATCAGTGTCGGCCTGCTGCCGCTCATCGCCGAGGATTTGCACATTCCCGTCACAACCGCAGGACTAACAGTCTCCCTCTACGCACTCGGGGTCACATTCGGAGCACCAGTCCTAACATCACTCACATCGAGAATGTCACGCAAGATCCTTTTACTTTGGATCATGATCGTCTTTATCATCGGTAACGGAATCGCCGCAAGCGCCACAACCATCAACGTCTTGCTCGCGGCCCGCGTGATTTCCGCACTATCGCACGGCGTCTTCATGTCGATCGGCTCCACCATCGCCGCTGACCTCGTCCCGGCCAACCGGCGTGCCAGTGCGATATCCATCATGTTCTCTGGCCTCACCGTTGCCACCGTCACTGGTGTCCCGTTTGGAACATTCATTGGCCAACAATATGGCTGGAGGCTTGCCTTCATCCTCATAGTCATCGTTGGAATCATCGGCTTTATCGCCAACTGGTCTTTAATACCTTCCTTTTTGAAAAAAGGAACCCGAACGAGCACTCGAGATCAGTTCAAGCTCTTAACCAATGGCCGACTCCTACTTTTATTCGCCATCACGGCCCTGGGGTATGGCGGGACATTTGTTGTCTTTACTTATTTGTCACCATTGCTACAGGAAATAACTGGTTTTAAAGAAGGATCAATCGCAATTATTTTACTGGCCTACGGATTGGCGATCGCGCTAGGCAATATGATGGGCGGCAAGCTCTCCAACCGCAATCCGATAGGTTCACTACTCTATATGTTTATCGTCCAAGCAGTTGTGCTGTTAGTCCTAATGTTCACGGCACCGTTCAAAATCGCGGGCCTCATTACGATTATTTTGATGGGCTTACTTGCTTTCATGAACGTTCCAGGACTGCAAGTATACGTCGTCATCCTCGCGGAACGCTACGTCCCTAGTGCCGTCGATGTCGCATCCGCCCTCAACATTGCCGCATTCAACGCTGGGATCGCAATCGGTTCCTACTTAGGTGGTATCATCACCGACTCCATCGGCCTCATCCACACCACTTGGATCGGAGCCCTAATGGTACTGGCAGCCGCCATCCTCACAGGGGTGAGCCGAGCGCTGGAGCGGAAAGATACTGCAATGGAGTCATCTGTGGTGTCATCTGCAATGGTGTCAGGCACCACTAAAACACATCTATCCTCCTGAGGTGGACAGATGAGTAATTAAACTTAATTTTTTGATTCGCTGATAAATCCTTGATTTTCGCTGATATATTGAATTTTCCGCTGATGAATGACCTGGCATCGCTGATATATCCTAAATTCCGCTGATAAGGTGTAATTTTACACTTCGATTTGGCAACCTAGAGCTTGATAGTAGATAAAAGCAGTAATCTTTATGATAACTTTCTGTACTAAAGCTAAAAATAACAAATTTTTGTAAAACAATCACGCTAAGGATACATGAACAACTTAAATCACGAGGAGGAACAACAAAATGAACAACTTGCAAAGTACAACCACACTAAATAACGGAGTAAAAAATCTTTAAAGTAGAGGAAGGACCTGAGTTAGTGAACGCGGTGAAAACGGCGATCGAACATGGCTACCGCAGCATTGATACAGCGGCCATCTATGATGACGAAGAGGGAGTTGGACAAGGGATTAAGGAATCGGGCTTCTCACGAGAAGACTTATTCGTCACATCGAAGGCTTGGAATGCCGATCTTGGCTACGAATCAACGTTAGCGGCGTATCAAACCAGTCTAGATAAACTAGGTTTAGACTACTTGGACCTGTACCTAATTCATTGGCCAGTGGCCGGAAAATACAAGGAAGCGTGGAGAGCGTTAGAAACACTTTACGAAGAGGGCCGAGTGAGAGCGATTGGGGTTAGCAATTTCCAAGTTCACCACTTGGAAGACCTGATGAAGGATGCCGAAATCAAGCCGATGGTAAACCAAGTCGAATACCATCCGCGCTTAACTCAAAAAGAAGTCCAAGCATTCTGCCGTGAACAGGGGATTCAACTGGAAGCCTGGTCACCATTAATGCAAGGTCAACTGATAGACAATGAAGTTTTGGCAGGAATCGCTGTAAAATACAATAAATCTGTCGCCCAAATTATCTTGCGCTGGGATCTGCAAAATGGCGTCGTCACCATTCCTAAATCAACAAAAGAACATCGAATCATCGATAACTCTCAAGTATTCGACTTTGACCTCTCACAAGAGGACATGCAATTAATCGATAACCTAAACCAAAACCACCGCGTCGGCCCGGACCCTGATAATTTTGAGTTTTAAATTAACTTTGATTCCATCCTTAGTTTCATCTTGGTGTCAGGCACCGTTAATGGACAAATTTACTTATTTGTCCGTGTGGGGTGTACAGGCCAATCTCCCTAATGAGATTGGCCTTTGTTCTACTATTTCATTTCCCGTCTATAGGAAAAATTTTCCCCTGGGGTAAATGGAGGAGCCTTCCATTTACCATTCAAAGGTAAAAATTGCCTCGACGGTAAATGGAGAGCCGTTTCATTTCCCGTCTAAAGGAAAAAGTTTCTTCAGCGGTAAATGGGGAGAGTCTACTGGAAGTAAACAATAAAAAAGGTTTCTTTTTTTTTCAGCTTAATTGGATAAACTAAGGAGACATGCTCTAGGGGTGAAGAATATATGCGACATCAGTTTGAAAAAAACATATTAAGGTTTTTATTTATCTTTGGAATTGGGACGTTCTTTAACTTACTTCGGAAGCCTCCTTTAAAGGACTGGCTGATTATTTTCTTATTGAAGAGCTATATTGCGACCATTCTGGATAATTTACTTGTAAAAAGAGGATATTTGAAATACCCTGTTAACTTATTTAAAAGCTTTGATATTAGTGTTTTATTTAGTTATCTCATTTTCCCTATCAGCTGTATATATTTCAATCAAGTAACCAAAAGCTCAAGCTTTACCGGAATTATACTTAAGAGCATATTATTCAGTGTACCCTCCGCGATAGCAGAAAGCTGGCTGGAGAGGAACACAAAATTGATCAAATATAAAAAGTCATGGACCGCCCTACATAGCTTCGGCTCGATAGCGTTGACCTTCCTCATCGTACGCATCCTAATGGGCATCATTAGAAAAGCCGCCGAGAAACAATAATAGTACCTTGGTGTCAGGCACCATTCATGGACACTTGTCCATATAGAGGGGACAAAAAATAGGTGCTTTTACCACCCATTTGTTATTATTATGACATGTAGTATTTATAAAAAAGGGGTTGTTTGAATGGTTGGCAAAGTGCAAGGAGATGGTTGGAATGCGAGTTTGTATGATAAAGAGCATTCCTTTGTTTCTCATTTGGGAGGGGAATTGGTTCGATGGCTTGCACCGAAGCCAGGTGAAAAGATACTTGATCTTGGTTGTGGAACAGGGGATATTGCCAACCAACTGAGTCAGCAAGGCGTCGAAATTACGGGGATGGATAAATCCGAAAATATGATCGAGCAAGCACAAAAGAAGTACCCAGATCTCACCTTCATCGTCGAGGATGCTGTCAATATGCGGTATAGCAACGAGTTTGATGCTGTTTTCTCTAATGCGACACTTCACTGGATTAAAACGCCGAAACAGGCGCTGCAGTCGATTTATCAGGCCTTAAAACCTGGAGGAAGATTTGTCGCTGAATTTGGCGGGAAAGGTAACGTCCAGACAATTACCGAAGCAATCATGATTCAATTAGGCGAGCAGGGAATTTCGTATAAATCAGTGCAACTCCCTTGGTACTACCCAAGCATTGGTGAATACACTTCCTTAATGGAACAAGTGGGATTTCGCGTCACCCACGCCCAACACTTTGATCGGCCAACGCCTTTAAACGGAGAACTGGGACTGCGGAACTGGATCGAGATGTTTGCCACTAGCATGTTCGAAGGCGTGACAACTGAAACAAAAGAGGTAATCGTCACTCGTGTTGAAGATTCGCTAAGACAAGGATTATTCATGAACGGTGAGTGGATCGCTGATTATAAGCGGATTCGTGTCCTGGGGATAAAAGAGTAATCACGGGGGGCCGACTGGGGCCCTTTTAATTTAAGCTTGTCTCAGGCGCTCATTGAAAAAATAATCAGATGAGCGGATAACTAAATAACCGCCACACAGGACCCAGTGATATGATAAAAGTCAGAGTGGAGCCCCTACAAGGAAAAGTTAAATAAAGCGTTTCTGCGTGCATAGAACAGAAACGCCCTTAGAACATCAGTAAGGTCAGGCCAAACGGTCCCCTTTTGGTTACTTATTATGACTTTTTTGAGCTTTTAAAGCTACTTTTTCAAATCCATTTCCTCGCTCTTCCGCAAATTCTAAATCTGCTTTGGGCAGAGCCGTATTATGTTTCTTTTTAAACTGGTTATTCTTATTTTTCGCCATTTTTTCACCACCCGCCTCGTTTTCCTTCAGGGATGCTAACTAGACTGTTATCGACACCCCACGATGTTAGTTTGCTTTCTATTTACTAGGGCTATGCTAGTTGATTTTTTTTCAAAAAAAGAAGCCCTTTCTTTTAAGAAGGGGCTTACTTGAATGGTAAAAATAGATTAATGAACACGGATAATTTCGTTCATATATTGGTCATGGTGAACTCTAGTATGCTTGGACTCAAGCCGTTCAAATTGCTCGACTTCATCAAATGACTCGCCAAACCACCAGTTTTTAAGTTCAAATAAAAAGTCTGTAAGCATCGTAATTTCCTCCCTGAATTGGGTGATAAGATTAGATTCTTTATATTCTTATTATACTTGTGAATCACTTCACATGAAAGCGATTACCCAATAGGCGGAATAGCAAAATTATACAGAAAAATGAAATAAGACTGCCCCAAATCTCGCTCAATCTAGCGGGAAAGGACAGCCTTTTTCTTTTTAAAAAAATAGCCTTTGAATGAACCAAATGGCGCCCATTGCAACAATCGCATAGGAGCTATAGATGAGAATCTTTCGTGAACTCTTTAGCTTGAATATATAGGACAATAATGGGAGCAGTAAAAGGACAAGTGAGAGTTGAACAGCCTCAATCCCCAAATTGAAATTCACCAAGGCGACAGCAAGGTGGCTTTTTGGGATCGACATTTCGCGTAAGATACTCGCAAATCCTAGTCCATGAATTAACCCGAATAGAAAGGTGATCGTCCAACGGCGGCGGATTTCCTTCCTGAAAATATTTTCTGCGGCCACATAGCAAATACTAAAGGCAATCACTGCCTCGACAAACCGTGAAGGCAGTGTAATCCAGCCTAATACGGCCAAACTTAGCGTGATACTATGTGCAATCGTAAACGATGTAACAATGGCTGCATATTGCTTAAACGTTTGCTTGCGAAGTAACAAGGCAAACAGAAATAATAGATGATCATAGCCGGTAAGGATATGGAGAGTTCCTAGTTTGAAAAATGAAAACCACGAAGATGTCGATGATTTTTCAACAGGTTTAACCGCCTCAGGATGATCTTGCGCTGTACCAGTATCAGGTTGTGTGGTTTGATCTTGGCCTTGCTCTTGCTGCACTTCCGTTAACAGAATCGTCCAGGTGCGTTCCTTCCCCTGTAAGACTGCCTCGCTCGTCTGGCCCATAAAGTCGGCGGAAATCAGGTCGACATAATTAGCCCCAGTATCATTAAAATAAAAGCCATCATTATAGACGATCGTGTCACCCGGCGAAAAGGCAGGAAAGGTCATCGTTGTGGAAACAAATTCTTTATTTTCCTTTTTCACAAGCTTCATTTTCTCGACCATTGGTGTTACTTCTTTGTTGTTCCTGTCCAATGTCAAACCTTCAGTAATTAATTCCTCAAGATGATGCCGATCCTTTTCCAGTTCTGATTTTTCAAGGACCCAGTTTTTATTTCGATCAATATCAGGTAATAATTCGATAAGCGATAAAGAATCAAGTGTGAATACCACTTCCGTTTTCTTGTCATCCATTGTTATTTTTGTATAACTTGCACTATATGCATGTGCATCGGTAATCATAGGGAAAGAGATGGATGCAATGAAAAATATAGAAAGAAAACTACATATCTGACTTCTAACGAAAAAACTCCCTATATGTTGAATTGCAGAGAAAAATGAAACCACAGACGAACCTCCTGAATGTTATTTTAAAATAGTTACTTAAATAGTCCGAGAGTGTTAACAAAGGTGAAACCACCTTAATATAATCACATCTTATTAGTCTTTGTATACCCGTTGAAAGATAATTTAGTCTATTTAGAAATAATTATCTAAATAATACTATATTCATAGTATTAAAAATTTTGTAGAATAATAGAGTAATAGAAAACATTTAAAGGAGGCAAAATTGTAAGCGTTTCCGGTTAATGTTTGCAAACGAAATTACTACAAAGGGTGGTAGATGAATGAAAGCAAGACAAAGGAAGTATAAGCGTTGGACAAGTACGATTATGGCAGCACTTCTCTTGATCAGTACTTTTTTGCCTAGTGGTCTAAGTATTAGGGCACATGCAGAACAAGCTGATCATATTGTTATCTCTCAAGTTTTTGGTGCGGGAGGTGGTGGAACAGGTTCTCAATCATCACCGTTTGCTCCTTATAAAAATGACTTTATCGAGTTATACAATCCTACCAATCAACCAGTTTCACTTACTGGATGGGCGGTACAGTATGGTTCGAGTACGGGATCATATTCTGGAACAACGACTCTTTCAGGATCTATTCCTGCCCATGGATACTATTTAATAGCTGAAGGTTCTGGTGGTTCAGCAGGGATTGATCTTCCAACAGCGGATGCAACGGGTGCCATTACGATGGCTGCTACTGCCGGAAAGGTAAGATTAGTTAGCAGTACCAGTCCAATAGTAGTGGTTGATACAGTTGGATACGGAAGTGGGACAACTGGTTTTGAAGGGGATCTAACTCTAGGTGGTGGCCCTACAGCATCTACCTCAAATATAAAAAGCGCTCAACGTAGACCCTATGCAAACGTCGATCCTGCACCTAACAAAGGGAATGCTTGGGATACTGATAACAATGCGGCGGACTTTTATGTTGGTGCTATAACCACTGTAAGAAACAGTTCAAGTGCGCCAGAAACCCCAATGGTTCCTGTAACAAGCTTGCAGCCAAAGGGTATTAACGTCCAAGTTATCCAACAGAGTACGAATGTAACAGTAAAAGGGGCAGTAGATGCAGCAGCTGCAAATTCTGTTATTAATGTATATGAAAGCTCTTTGAAAGGCACGGCTGTTGCGACGGGAAATGCAGCAGAGGATGGAACTTTTACCATTAACTTTACGACAGCAAAGACCTACGCATCTTTATATATTGCGGCAAAACAAAACGATATGGATGAGAGTGCTGCAATCCAAATCGATGTAGCAAAAGCAAGTGCATCGATTGCTCAAGCGAAGTTAACTTACGCAGTCATTAATGGACAAGGAAATCTAAACGGTAATACGGGTGCCGCTGTTGCGAATTCAACGATTCGCATTTATCCAAATGGAACAGCGAATCCTTCCGAAAAGTTAAAAGAACTGAAATCAGGGACTGCAGGCGATTTTTCAACAACAATTGCAGATGCCCCTGATACGGTTTATATAACACAAATTACGAGCTCGGCGAAGGGGATTATGTTAGAAAGTACTCCTGTCGCTGTGACAAAAGCTGATTTATCAGTTGTGACCAAGCTAAAAGATGTTCGCGCATCGGATGCAAATGGAAAAACCATCAATGTAAATAAATATTTTACCGTTGAAGGTGTAGCAACAGTAGATAATCAAATTCTTGGAACACAAAAGCAAAACTTCTATATTCAAGACGATACAGCAGGGATTAACATTTTTAATTCTTCCTTAGTTACACCTTACAATGTACTAAAAGGTGACAAATTAAGAATGACGGGTAAAGTCCTTGTTTATAATGGTTTAGCGGAATTTGAACCTGTATCAATTGAGAAGATTAGTGAAGGGAATCCAATCCCAAATCCTACACAATTGACGATTCTTGATTTAAATACGTTTGCAACAGCTGAGCCGCTGGAAGGAACGCTCGTCACGGTGACTGGTAAAGTTTCGGCAGTAGCCGCTTCAGGTGCAAACTATAATGTTACATTTGTCGATGCAAACAATAAAGGTACAACCATTCGGGTGATGGGTCCAACAGGAATCATTCCTGATACAGACCTTGCCATTGGAAAAAGCTATACCGTAACAGGTGTATTAGGGCAATATTCTACCAATGCCAACCCGCAGAATGGATACCAAGTTTACCCGCGTGATCTTAGTGACATTGCGCCAATTCTTGGGATCACTCACACACCATTAACAAGTGTTTACAAAGAGGTAAATGTTGAATTCGCAGCCACTGCGGATGGTGCTGAAACAGTAACAACCTACTACCGTCCAACGGGTTCGACGGAATACACTGTCTTACCAATGGCAAAAGGCAGTGAAGGCCGTTATACAGTGACGTTAGAAGCAGCAAACGTACCTCAAGATGGTTTTGAGTACTATATTGAAGCAAAAGCAGGTATTCAAGTTCAATCAGCAGGTACGAAAGAAACACCACTAGCTGTAACCTTAAAAGAAGATACAGATGCACCAACAATCAGTGGTGAGAAGCCGCAAAATGAAACAAGAGTGGAAAGTCCACACCCTGAAATTACCGCTTTAATTAACGATCCAAGTGGAATTGAAGATGGCTCAGTTCATATGTGGTTGGATGGCAACGAGCTTACGGCTCCTGCGGCAACAATCAGTAAAACACAGGTGAAATACACACCTGAGGAAGAACTAGCTCTAGGAGTTCACACAGTAAAAGTTACGGCAAAAGACGTAAAAGGGAACCAAGCCGTAAAAGAATGGACATTTGAAGTGGTTCCTCGTTTCTCTGGCGGTAACCATTACCGTGGAACAACACATAACCACACAAACATCTCTCATGATGGTGCTGGTACGCCAGAAGCTGCGTTAATTGCAGGTCAAGCGCATAATTATGATTGGTTTGCCTTCTCCGACCATTCACATGATATCGATCCTGAAAAACTAGGGACAGATACCGTAACACGCAAAACTGCTGATGGAAAAGATGTGCCGGAACGTTCTGGTGGAGACCAGTGGCAGTTAACAAAAGACCTAGCATCTAAATATACAAAAAATAGTGAATATGTAGTATTCCCGGCATTTGAAATGACTTCAACCACTTGGGGACACTCGAATATCTTTGGATCAGAAAACTTTATTGACAGAAATATCAATGGCAAGCAATACCAAGACTTAAGCCAATATTATGCATGGGTCATGACCTATGATGATATCGTGGGTCAATTTAACCACCCTGATATGTCTGCCAATGCCTTTAATAACTTTAAACCATACAATAGTGACGTTGATAAATTATTTACGATGCTAGAGGTTGGTAACGGTTCAGGACACTATGGCTATGCCAATGCTGAAACGAAATTCTACTCTGCTCTAGATTTAGGCTGGCATGTTGCCCCTACTTATGGGGAAGACAACCATGAAGGAACATGGGGAGAAGTAAATGCTCGTACCGTAATCGTTGCCGATGATCTTTCGGAAGCATCCCTTCTACATTCGATGCGTAATATGCGCGTCTACATGGAAGAGGATCCAAACTTCACGTTAGATGTTTTAGCAAATGGCTACTATATGGGTTCAACCGTAGACAGCAAAAAGTTAAACTTTAAAATTTCTGGTAGTGACTTAGTAGCAGAAGCGAAGAATAGCACGAACTATAACTACCTTCCTACTACTTATAAGTCAGATGATAGAATTTCTAAAGTTGAATTAATTTCTAATGGTGGAAAAGTAATCGATTCCATTACTCCAATGGAAAAAGACTTCGAATGGACACCAACCTATACAGTTACAGGCGGCCAGCAATGGTTCGTTGTCAAAGTAACACAAATGGACGGGGAAAGAATTTACTCCTCACCAATCTGGTCAAAAGAAGAATCAGTCGATGTTAAAGTAAATGGAATCGATATTGATGGTGACGTGATTGTAGGCGGCAACCCTGCAACATTAAAAGCAACTGTTGCGAACAACGGTACAGAAGTAATCAAAAACTTAAAGGTAGACTTCTATTACGATGAAGTAAAGCCTGAGAATTTCATTGGCACAAATAATATTTCATCGATTTTAACAAAGAACTCTGCAACTGCGACAGCTACGTGGGCAAACCCAATTAAAGGCGATCACCAACTAATTGTCGCCGTTACTTCTAATGAAGGTTTAGACCTTGGTGATGTGAAATATTCTTTACCTGTAAAAATCAAAGAACCACTAGGTGTAAAAGTATTAATCGATGCCAACCATGGAAACGAAAATACGAGCAGTGACAGTGGAACTTACAAAAATAACTTAACAGCGTTCACGCTTATGCTTCAAAAAGAGGGCTACACCGTAGCTGAAAATAAAGTGGCCCTTACGGACGAAGTGTTAAAAAATGTGAAGGTATTAGTATTAACAAATGCAAGAATTGCACTAACTGCTGACGAAAATGCAGCCGTTGCGAAATTCGTGAAAAATGGCGGCTCGTTATTAATGGCAGGTAAGAGCAATAACAGTGCAGACCCTACGATTAATAACAGCTTATTAAGTGATATTGGTTCGGGTATTCGGATGGGGAATGATGGCGTATTTGACTTAAGTAAGAGCGGTAACTTCTGGAGCGATCCAACGGTTAGCCCTTATGCTGTCAGAGTTCATCCAGGACTTGTCACGAATCATATGACTGACCGAGTTTCTTTCATTGATTACTATAGCGGTGGAAGCTTGTCAGGAGTAAATAACGGCAAACTGACCGAATCTGGTAAGGTAGTTATTTTAGCAAAAGGAAATGAAACGACGTATCAAGGAAATATCCAAGGCGGCTACACCTATGATGCGGTTTCTGACTCTTCCGGCGGCTCAGAAATTCCATTAATCGCATCTGAGGAAATTGGTGACAATGGCCGAATAATTGTTTCAGGTATGAACATTTTTAACAACAAACAGATGGATGAATCGTATGAACCAAAAGGTAACGATGAATTTACCTTTAACGCAGTCAACTGGTTAGCCCATCGTGAAATGAAAGTGGCCAACATTGCCGATGTTCGTAAACTAGCCGATGACACCGATGTAGTCGTTGAAGGTACCGTTACAACTGGAGCAGGCGTCTTCTTTGATGCTTTCAACCTACAAGATGAGACTGGCGGTATTATGGCTTACCTTGAAGTTCCAGATGGTTCATTAAAAGCAGGCGACAAAGTACGTGTTTATGGTCATATTAAGCGATTTGATAATAATATTGAGTTAGAGTTTACTAGCTTTGCGAAGGATGTTATTAAACTTGGATCAGGCGATCCCGTCGGGCCGAAACAAGTAGCCACTGGGGAAGCAACATCAGCTGCCAACCAAGGTTTCCTTGTGAAGGTAAAGGGAAAAGTCGTATCGAAATTTGATGAAAACTCATATGTCATCAACGATGGTTCTGGTGATGTGCTCGTATTCACAGATGGATATATCGAGAACCAAAGCAATGTCCAAGTACCAGTTCTTAAAAAAGGCGACACGTTAGAGGCTGTTGGTTTATCTGGTGCGTTTGCACAGGGTACGCGTATCCGTGTTAGAGATACAAGAGAACTAGTCGGGACAGCTGATACGACTGCTCCATCAGTACCAGTAGTAAAGGGTGTAACAGATGCAGATCTTTCTATTGAAGGAACGACTGAAGCAGGTGCGAAAGTTGTTGCCGATGCAAATGGACAAGAAATTGGTTCGGCAACAGCAGATCAAGAGGGTATATTCTCGATTTCAATCGCTAAGCAAGCAGCAGGCGTGAAGATCACTGTAACGGCTACGGATGAGGCGGGGAACGTAAGTGACGCAGCTGAAGTAATTGTAAGGGATGTAACTGCACCAGCTGCACCGGTAATAAACGGTGGTGTGAATGATAACGATTTAGTTATCAAGGGTACAGCAGAAACAGGAGCCACAGTTAGTGCTCAAGTAAACGGTCAAGAAATTGGCAAAGCAACTGCTGATGCTGAAGGTAACTATACAATGACTATTGCTAAACAAGCAGCAGGTGCGAAGATTACTGTAACGGCGACTGACAAAGCGGGTAATGTAAGTTTTGCAACTGAAGTAACGGTTCAAGAAGAAAAGGTTACTAACGTGAGTGTATCAACAGTTAAGCCTGGTCCACAGGTCTTTAAGGAGCCAATTCAGTTTACTGCTGCCTCTGAAGGAAGCAGGACTCCAGAATATCGCTTCTATGTCCTTGATAAAAAGGGAGACCTCATGGTATTGCAAGATTATGGCGTTAGCAATACTTTGACATGGACAGCAAAAATACCAGGCACCTATACTATATTTGTGGAATCAAAGGATAAATATAATTTCGGATTATCCTCATATTATTATGAAGCACGGACGGAATTAACCTTTGATGTGGTAGCAGGTAAAGCTAATACGCAGAGATAGAATTTTTACAAAAAGAAAAAGGTGGGGAGAGTCGAAACATGACTCTTTCCACCTTTTTTAGTTAGCTTTTCGGGGAACCACGTTAGCCCAGATAGACCAAATCCTTCAGTTCATCCGTCGATAACTCGGTAATCCAGTTCTCACTTTGGATAATCTGGTCATTCAAGAATTGCTTTTTCTCGAGCATTGCATCGATTTTTTCCTCAAGCGTACCCGTGCAAATCATCTTATGAACGTGAACGAAGCGCGATTGGCCGATCCGGTAGGCACGGTCCGTCGCCTGGTTCTCAACGGCCGGATTCCACCAGCGGTCGTAGTGGATCACGTGGTTAGCAGCCGTCAGATTCAGCCCCGTTCCTCCAGCTTTCAAGGACAGCAAGAACACCGGGAACTCCTGATTCTGGAACCGCTCAATCATCTCGTCACGCTTCACTTTCGGCACACTTCCATTGAGAAATGGCACCTCAATGCCAAATTTCTTCTTCAGGGTGCTTTTGATCATTTCGCCCATTTCGATATATTGGGTGAAAATCAGACAGCTTTCGCCCTGTTCCAAAACCGCGTTGATCAATTCGACCAGTTTCTCCAACTTATTTGAACGTTCCAGAAGTTGGCGGGTAGCTGATTTTTCCTTCAGATAAAGAGCCGGGTGGTTGCACAACTGCTTCAAACGGCTAAGCATTTGTAAAATTAATCCCTTACGCTCAAAGCCTGACAGTTTTTCAATTTCCGCAAACGTATCATGGATGAGCTGCTCATACAATGAGGCCTGTTCGGCGGTAAGCGGGCAATATTCCTTTTGCTCGAGCTTATCAGGGAGGTTCAAGGCAACCTCTTCATCCTTTTTCGTGCGGCGCAGTAAAAACGGCCGGATCAATGATTGAAGCTGCTGCACTTTGTCCTTCTTCTCATCCTTTTCAATCGGAATCACGAACTTTTTCTGGAAATGGCCCAAGCTGCCGAGATAGCCGTGATTGGTAAAATCAAAAATCGACCACAGCTCTGAAAGGCGGTTTTCCATCGGGGTTCCGGTTAGCGCGATATGGTGGCGGCCGCGCAGTTTTCTCACTGCCTTTGATTGCTTCGTCTGCGCATTTTTAATGTTTTGCGCTTCATCAATCGCAATCGAGCTCCAAATCAGCATCTCGAACTCCGCGAGGTCAATGTGGCTCAGGCCATACGAAGTTAAAACGATATCCGCTTCCTTGGCCTTGGCGGCGAAAGCTTCCTCTTTGAGACGGTTCGACCCATAATGCAAATACACGTTCAGCTCCGGTGCAAAACGCTCCAGCTCCTTCTGCCAGTTTCCAAGCACAGAAGTCGGGCAAATAATCAGCGCCGCCTTCGTCGGAACCTTAGCGTCGGACTTGGCATCTTCATCCTTTTTGGAGCGTTTTTTCGTTACAATTTCGGTGTCAGGCACCGCGGGTTTTATTGCAGCACTCTTGGTTTTGGTGTCAGGCACCACAGTCAACTCATCGCCGACGACTTCTTTCACCTTTAATAGATAGGAGATTAGCTGGACGGTTTTCCCGAGACCCATGTCATCAGCGAGGCAGGCGCCAAATCCGTATTGGCGCAAGAACCAAAGCCAGCTCATCCCCAGCTGCTGGTAAGGTCGGAGCTCGCCTTGCAGTCCTTGTGGCACGTCCTCAAGCGGAATTTCGTGCACTTCTGACAGCTGCTTGATCATTTGTTTCCATTGCCGGTTCAACTCGATTTGAATCTTCGCAAATGCCTTCGGGTTCTCCAGTTCATCCTCCGTCGCCTCGGACTCTGATAGCTCCTGCTCAAGCAAATCGCGGACATGCAAGCCTTCTTTTTCGGCACGTTTCATCATATCTTGAATCTGTCGAATAAACTGCGGATCCAGTTTCACCCAGCGGCCGCGAATGAAAACAAGCCGTCTTTTTTCCTCGACAAGCTTCCCGAACTCATCCTCGGACAAGTCGACACCATTCATTGAAAAGCGCCAATTAAAATCAAGCATCGCCTGAAGTCCGACGAAGGACGGACGGTGACTTGAGGTACCCTTCAGCGCCGCCTTCACCTTCAAATTGGCATTTTTCATCGCCTGCCACCAAGAAGGAAGAAGGATTTCGACATCCAAGGCCACCAAGGTCTCACTCGCCTCCGTCAAAAACATCCACGCTTCTTCCTCACTAAGATGCGTCTTGAAGGAACCATCTTCGCCCAACCACGGAATCAATCGCACCCAGCGCTCGCGCTCACGGTCGACCTTTTCTAAAAAGGGACGCCACTTCGCCGGTATCTTGGCGGAGCCATCGACATCATGGACCTCATCGACATTTTTCTTTCCTCGTAAAAATAAGTCGAGACTCCAAGCGCCTTCGCCATCAAGCGGTTCATCGAGACGGAGCCCAATCGTAAAAGGCGTGTCACTTTCTTTAATTCCGACCCATTCCAACCAGCTTTCCTCATCAAAATAGCGAGCGAGTTCGCCGCCTGAAATATTTTGCTTGCGGAGCAAATCGAGCTTCGGCCCGAACAACTCCTTCATTGCTGAATTCCGCGTGAGGTAGCCATCGAGGGCCTCGTTGTAGAGGTCGGAGATATAAGTCTTAGTCGTCCCTAGATGGGGGTCTGTCGGCACATCAATTGGACCTTCACCGGGTTCTTCGGAATCCTCAATTTGTTGTTCCCAAAACGAGGGGTCAAACTCTTCCTTCACACGCTCTGGAAGCTTCCAACGGAAATCACCATGCTCCCAGACCGAAAAGTCCGGTAGCCAATCCTTTTCTAAAATACCTTCATAAAGTGAATGGGCGGCTGCTAGGCAAATCTCAGATTGCTCATTCCAATCCCATTCGATGTAGCGATTAAACGACTCCTTGGCAAAGAGAGATACGAGATGCCAGCTGCTTAGCGCAACACCTTCCAGGTCATTGACAGTCTCCGTCTCAAGGAGCGTGCCAAAGAAGCTTTCTTCATGACTGCTGAAAACGAGATTCTTCCACTGAACCGGGTTCATCGTGCGTCCTTTTTCGTCCTCAGCCGTAAGAAGAAAGCGGCCGTCCCCTAATTTAGTTGTCATCAATTTCAAAAACCTTGTTTTAAGCATCGATATAAAAACTCCTTTGTTGGGGGAGAGAACTCAATTGGCTAAAAACTAGCTTGTAATTTCCAATAAATGTCTAATTGAACAAAACCCCATGAAAAATGAACAAAACCTATAAAAAATTGAACAAAAGTCCCCTGAAATTGCACAAAACCTTATAAAAAATGAACAAAACTGCTCAAAAAATAAACAAAACAAAAACAAAGATAAAACTACAAACCCCAGAACCAAAATAAATAGGTAGAAACATCCAATTTCATATAAATGTCCACCCAGTGCGGACGAAATGCACTAAATTGTCCACGACCGGTGCCTGACACCACAAGAGATACTATGAATATCACCAAAATGACATATAATTGATAAATTAATGACTCTATAAAAATCCATATCCCCTATTATACCCAAAAATTCGAGGCGAGGCTTGAATTATCTTGAAACAACAGGTATCTATGATCTAAACGCTAATCCCTCTTCCTCCAAAGCCTTCCGAAGTTTGGGCAAAGAACTGGGTCCCATCCCGTGAAATTGCAAAATCTCTTTCTCTGTAAAATTGGATAGCAGTTGCAAAGTGGTTACCTGATTGTTTTCTAGTGCCCGTCTTGCTGGGGCAGATAGTAAGGATAGAAATCCATGAGCAGGCTTGCGTTCTTGTTCACAAGTCGGACAGTCGCTGCTTTTATAATATTGGTGACCTTGCTTGCAAGTTCTTAAATTTTTTTCAGAAGCGGTCATGCTAAAATGTCTCCTTTGTGATGAAATTATCGGTTGAGCCATGCAAATGGCCCCGTAGGAACTGTTGCCAAAATAAAAACAAAAGGTGCCCGAACCACCGGCACCTTTAAAAACCCTCAACCCTCAATCAACTTACTCCGTTTACACTCCTCATGAAACGCCCGCAGCCGCTTCGTCCGCTCCATCAACGTGTCCAAGAAATATTCCCAATCATCGACCCGTTTCAACTTCTTATATAGCGTCCGCAGCTTCTTCAAATGGCGCACCGCCATCCGGTAGCTCGCTCGGTTCTTCTGATCAATTTCCTTCTGTGCTGTCTGATGCAGCATCCCGAGTAGCACCTCAGGCCGCTCCTTTTCAATCAGCTTCAACCGGTCCTTCGGCAGCTCGTAATAATCCAAGCCGACAAACGCCTGGAGCTCACCCCAGCGATCATACTGCTTCCGCTCAAACAACACATACTCGTAATCCCCAAAGCTATACGGCAGCATCGAAAGCAGGGCCCGCTCATACAAATCCCCCCGGTCACTTTCCGCGCAATAAGGCGCCACCGTCCGCAGCGCATTCCGCACAAACGTTGCACAGCTATGATAACCGCCGAGCCACTCCAAATATCCCTTCACCTTTTGCAAAAATAACTCAACTACCGGACCGACACGTTTCCAATCCTTCAGCCCCGACAAATACTCAATCCAATACACCAAATAGGGCGTAATCTCCTCATCATTAAACGGGGCCGTCAGCTTCAACGCCGCCTCATCATCCCCAAGCAAGAAATTCAAATGAATCCCGGCCAAGAGCAGCGGAGCAGGGCTCTCCCAATCCTGCAGCCCCTTCAGTCGCGTCTGAATCTTCACCAGCTCTTCCTCACGCCACGCCTTCTTTTTGAAAAAATGAATCCACAACAGCCGGTACAAGAAAATCCGCTCATATGCTAGCCCCTGTGTACATGTCAGCAACTCAAACGTATCCACACGAAGCTTTTCGACAAACTCATCAAAATCAAACGGCAGCGACTGCACGCCAATTTTCAGCGAAAGCTCCTCCGCATCATCCATCAAATTATGGAACAAATGCAAATAAGCCCGCTTCACCATATCCTCCTCATGGCCAAGGTCGTCACTCAGCCGCGCTAGCTTCCGAAACGACACAACAATCCCAACCAATTCATACAACAAGCGCCATTCCTGTTCGACCGGCGCACTTGCATGAATGCGGCGTTCATAAATCCCAAACAGCTCAGGAATCACATACGGACTCGTGTACTTCTTCGTCGCCAAGAGTGTATCGAAGCTCACCTCAAACGAATGAACCCAACGGCTGTAATCCGGCTTCGACACCCCATTCGCCTTAATCAGATCCTTCGCCGTCTGCAGCCCCCAGCCAGATATTGACTTCGTCTCACGCACCGGTTCCCGCCAACCCGTCACCCAATCGGCCACACTGCCGACCCGAGCATACGCACCAAAAAACACCGCCATCTGATGACGGCAAAATCCCTCCGTCGGGCACGAACACTTACTCTGCGACAAAAACTCAAAATTCAACTTCACATAACACGGCGTCACATCCTGCACCGTCGCCGTAATCTGCTCATTCCATATCTGTATCTGCTTCACCAGCCCTTGCCGGTACAACATCAAACCCTTCTGAACCAGCCGCGCATCCTCCGTCACCGTCGGGTGCAGCAGCTCCCGCACCTGATCCCCAAAAAGCTCAATCCGTTCACTCGCAGGCGTTAACTCCAAAGCCACAACCCCCTCAAAAAAATCCATATCCTCTATTATACCCAAAATCACGGTGTCAGGCACCATGTGAAATCTTCACATGGTGTCTGACACGAAACTTCGAGGGAGGTTTTTATTAAAAAGGTAACTTAAGAAGGGGTTGATGTTGGAATTAGGCAGGCCTGCTGAGAAATGGGGGTTTGGCGGAATAGTTGCTGAAGTTGGCGGAATCCCTCCGCAGTTTGGCGGAATCAATCTTAAAATCGGCGGAATCACGCTATGGGTTGGCGGAATCCACCTCCACTCCAGTAAGCTAACCACCCAAAAAAAGAGCCACCCCTCACGAATTCACGGGGTTGGCTCGATCTTCACACCATCATTTTTTGACAAACTAGAAATATATTCAAATAAACTCGTAAGATAGCTAGTAAGCTCAAAACCTTCTTCACTCGCAAACTCCGACAATGACAACTGACTTTCCTTCATTCGGATCCCCCCTCGATTACGACTATCCTCATTATCACCAAACTACCATTCTTCTATACATACAATCTCAGGAAAAATGACCTGATCCAGGCCTAAACGCCCCGATATTTAGTTGGTTAGAGGGGGAAGGAAGTAAATCCGCCAGGCCTAGGGGATTCTCCCTATCAGTAATACCAAAATCTAGGCCCAATCTATCTTAAAATAGGTATCTTAAAAGGGGTTTGGCGGAATTGTAGCTGAAGTTGGCGGAATCCCTTCGTAGGTTGGCGGAATAAATCTAGAAATCGGCGGAATCACGCCACTAGTTGGCGGAAATCGCCACAAAAATGGCGGAATCCCTTTGGAAAATTCAATATTGTGATTTAGTCAGACTCCTGTATTTTCGTATATTTCTAAAAAATCAACGAAGATTGCGACAGAAAATGACGAGAAATGTCGAACAATACATAGGGGAGGTAAATGGTCATGGGCCGCATTAAGTGTTAATCATGATCTTCTACCTTATTAAAACTATATCATCGTCCATTTTTCATAAATAACAACAAACAAGAAATAGGAGAACAAGGTATTATGACGAAGGAATTATTTGTAAATGGTGAATTAACACGAAACAGAAAAGAAACCCACGGAAAGAGCAAGCAAAATAAAACAGTACCAGATTTCACCTCAAGGATGGAAAAACGTGAATACTATCAAACTATCCATTATTTTGATATTCGAAATGTATTAGATGTTAAAGGTTTCTTACAAGATATTCGTTCGAATTGGAATACATATGTGTCACAGGTTAACCAATGGATACAAACTAGCCCAGTAAAAAAAATGGTCGTAACGGGCATTTTTACCGTAGTACTTAGCTTTTTTGCGAGCACATCTAATGCCGCATTTATTCAGGAATATACATATCAGGTAAAAAGCGGTGAAAAAATTGGAAATATCGCCGCCGCACATGGAATAACCGCACAAGAAATATTAGAGGCCAATGGGCTAACTTCCATTAACGGTAAAAAAATTCTTTTACCAAAAGTACATAACAGAACGGTAACCGCCACTACACTAAATGTTCGCTCACACCCGACGACAGGAAGCAGTATCATTGGAACCTATAAGCAAGGGGATGTAGTGAAGGTTTCATTCGTAGAAAACGGCTGGGCTGGCATTCTGATTAAAGGAAGAGTTTGTTTTGTGAGTGCCGATTATCTTACCACACAAGTAGAAACGACGAAACCAGCGATCGCTCAAGCCAAACCCATGTATGTAACGGCCACTTCATTGAGAGTGAGAGAAGCTGCCTCTACCAGTAGTGCGGTATTAGGTACGCTAAAAGTAAACGAGATTGTTTCTGTCAAATCATCCATAAATGGTTGGGCCCAGATTCATTTCAAAGGCAAAGTAGCGTATGTGAGTGCAACCTATTTAACAACTAATCGACCAGCAACAACAAAACCAAGCACATCCGTGTATGTGATAAAGCCCGGTGACACATTTACAAAAATCAGTAAAGACCTAACAATCTCTGTCTCAGCCATTCAACAACTAAATCCAACCGCAGACTCAACAAAGTTGAAAATTGGCCAAGAAATCAAAATCCCTGCCAAAACAGCAACAGCAACTGCTACGAATCAAATAAAAGTTGCAGCGCGTATAGGAAGGGTGGACCCCGAAGGAACGTTTCAGTTTATCACATCCAATGGGATTACATATGCTGCCAAGGCATCAGGCAGCTTGTTAAATGAATTATTCGAACATCAAGGGGAAAAAGTAATTCTCACACTTGAAGGAAAAAGGGGTCAGCAAATGACTTTACGATCCTTACAATAAATCGTACAAAAAAATTAGCCTCAGATTTTGAGGCTTTTTTTATCATCTTGGTGAGTAATCAGTACTCCCTAGGGGGTCCTCCCCAATATCGAAATCTAGGCATCATTCATCTTAAAATAGGTAGCTAAAAGGGGTTTGGCGGAAAAGTTGCTGAAGTTGGCGGAATCCTTCCACAGTTTGGCGGAATCAATCTGGAAATAGGCGGAATCACGCCACAAATTGGCGGAAATCACCACTAAATCGGCGGAATCCCCAATCCAAGCGCCCCTCAACCCATAGGGAAAGTGCACTAGCAATCAAACTAATAGTAAGAATAAAATCCAGGATATCCATACCCATAATAAGGGGTACCGTAACCATAACCATAAATAGAGAAAAATGGGCGGTTAAACCATCCATCCATAAACCCGCCGAACAAAGGGGCACCGAAATGTGGTCCCCCATACCCATAGTGAAAATGGTGATAAAACCCATGAGGGTGCAGGAATATCCGTCTCGTATCATTCCCATTAACCAAGTGCTTTCTCGATGGATCCATTTCAAACCAGTTCCTTTTTATCAAAATAGTTGTTTCGCCATCGCCATGTCTCCAATTCGAACTTCAACCAATCCATAATCGTTATGGAAAGAACTTGAGCGGTGCCAATTCATTTTGTTTTTCCTCTAGAATAATTTGCGTACCTGCGTTTGCTTCTAATAGAGTCCCTAAGGTTTGGAGCCAATCTCCCACATTGGTGATTTCCTGCGCCTCCAACGTGAGCTTTTCCTCATCCGATACAATTTGTTGCGTCGTACCGTAACCCTCTAAAAATTGCCCCAAGGTTTGAATCCATGCTCCCAGTAATATCTGTTGTTCATTGGCATCCGATCGGACTTCCTCACTAACCAACATAATCTTCGATAAATAATATGCCTCCATGATTTGGCCAATAAATTGAATCCAGACCGCAACGGAAACTTGTTTTTCAAGCTGTAAAAGCACTTCTTCATTGTCGGAATGACTATTTTCCTTGGCTGCTTTTGTATTTTCTGTTTGAGCATTCACTGTCATTCACCCCACTCTATATATCCTTATGCAAGGATCGAGGGGAATGCCTATAAAAAAAATGGCCAGTTACCGGATCACGATAAACGGCCGCATCATCTCATAATCCTCATGCTCCAGCATATGACAGTGCCAGACATACAAGCCTGTAAACGGACCAAACCTCATAATCATTCGCGTCACTTGCTTCGGATCGGCCCGAACGGTATCTTTCCAGCCGCGTTCGTGCGGTTCGGGCGGATGAGCCGGCCCCATATAATGGATCGTTTTCTCCTTTTTATACCGATCCACATCAAAATCCCGGCGGTCTAACACTTGAAAATCAATTAAATGAATATGAATCGGATGGGAATCCTTAGTTAAGTTAATCAAATACCATATTTCCGTCGAGCCCAATTTTGGATTTTCAGAGATGGGCGCACCCCACGACTTGTTATCAAGCAGCATCCATTCCCGGCCGTACGAATCCATCTTGGTATCTAACGTGAGAAATCGTGACCTAGAAGACGCCTGTTCATGAAGCCGCGGAACAGGCATCAAAAACGCAGGAATCACACTCGTATCCACACGAGCCAAGGGAAGCACCACTTGAAACTGCATCACCGTGCCCGTATCTTCACCCACCGGCTCTCCCGCTGGAAAAGCAGCAGGCGCATCATTTTTCATAATAATATGTTTGCCCTCAAGGTTCGTGAAATCAATAATCACCTCCGCCCGTTCAGCTGGCGACAACAGGATTTCATTTACACCAACCGGCTCCTGCATGAAACCACGTTCCGTCGCAATCAAATACATCCGCTGCCCAGAATCCAGCTTCAGCCTAAAAAAACGACTATTCGCGGCGTTTAGGAACCGAAATCGATATCTACGTGGTTCCACTTTTAAAAAGGGAAAGACCTTGCCATTCACCAACAGCGTATCCCCAAAAAACTCCGGAACAATCGATGTTTCCAGTTCAGGGACAGGTTTTTTTGGCTGTTTCGGGTAAGAAAGCGACCCATCTGGATGGAACGTCTTATCTTGAATCATCAGTGGGACCTCATATTTCCCACTTGGTAAATTCAATGACCTCTCCCGCTGATCTCGGATCAAATAGAATCCTGCCAAGCCCGCATACATATTAAGCCTCGTGATCCCCAGGGCATGGTCGTGATACCAAAGGGTGCAGGCACGCTGACAATTATCATAGCGATTGACCTGCTTCCGAAAATAAGGTCCCACCTTTTCGAAGCCCTTCGTAAACCAAGCCTCCGGGTAGCCATCACTCTCCCATTCCACACACGCACCGTGAACATGTACCACCGTCCGGACCTCCGGCACATCCTTATGGGCGCCATGTACCGAATAATCCACTGGCAAAAGATGCTGAGCCGGCAGATCATTGATCCATTTGATATACACCTTTTCATCACTTTCGACCTCCAGCGTTGGGCCCGGATAGCCGCCTTCAAAACCCCACACCGTCGACTCCTTCAAGTCACGATGGAACGAGTGCTTACATTCCGTCATCTTCACCTCATAATAACTAGAGGCCGCATCCTTCCACCGAGGCTTTAAAATCGCAGGAATCGACAGTTCATCCACAAACTTAGCGAGCTTCATAGGTCCGTACCCTCCTCCCTCGGAAGATTATCATCATAGTAATGTATGAAACAGAAATCAAAAATATATTAACATAGGAAAAAGGACAGGTTATTCCAACCTGTCCTTCATTCCTTTCCAATCCTAAATTAGTAACCGCTCATTAAAGAAGCGCCAACAATGATCAACAAAATGAAAAGTACAACGATTAAGACAAAGCTGTTACCGCCGCCATAACCGCCACCGCCGCCGTATCCGTAGCCCATATATGATTCACCACCTTATACCACTTTTAGGATGCCAACAACCATCCCACAAATAGTATATTTTTTCCAGAACAACATGATTGGACAAGTTCATATTCCTTATAAAAATCCGCAATTACCCTAGAAAATCAGGTATTTCTTTTCCAAAAATTGTCTAATTGTACAAAACCTTTAGATTTTCGTACAAAACCCATCAAAATTCGTACAAAAGCCAGTTGGAATTGTACAAAACATCTTGAAAATTGTACAAAACCATTTTCAAACCTCTTTTTTTTAAAAATGAACTCCATTAGATACTCGACCACTCATGCCACGCCGAAACCCAATTTAGCCAGCGAACAATATTCCAGCCTTAGGAAACTTAAATTTCGCATGATTTACGATAAAGGGTTCAAAAATTTTTAATGAAAATTTGAACTTCGGAACATCTGGAAATGTAACTGTTTTTTTATCTTTGGACAGGTAACCATACCTTGATACAAGTCCAATCATAGTTTATCTAAGAGAGGTAAAAGGGAGGTGGAGGAGGTAAGTGGACGGGAAGGATCATCATCAAAAAGAAAAATCAACGAGAGAAATGGATCCCTTTTCAAGATTTATGTTTGGCAACCGTAAGCCAAGACGCTCAAACCATTCAACAGAAAGAACGGAACCAAAAGGTGATTGGTTTTTCGGACGAAGAAGAAAGGGGAATGAAAACAAGGAAACTCAAACAACTCAAAATAAACTAGAAAACATGATGAATAATGTGGATATAGAGTTGCTTTTGGAAACCTATGACATCCTCGTAACAACAACCGAACAATATAAACCGATCTTAAAAGGAATCGTACCGTTTATTAGTAAATTTACAAACAAATTTAAAAGGTGATCCAGGCTTAGTCCGCCTGGATCTTTTTTGCAATATCTAAAAAAATACCTAGATTCTATTAAAATTCCACCCCATACAACTTAAGCTCCTCCGTATCATTTGGGAGAAAGATCATCTGTTCATACTTCATGCCAATCTTCTCAAGAAGCCGCGATGACCCCACATTATCGATGGAGGTAATCCCAACAATCCGCTCTAGTCCGATTTGATCCCTGCCAAACTCCAATGTTGCAGCGGCTGCCTCAGAGCCATACCCCTTCGATTGAAACCGCCCTAAAAAAGCAAAGCCCAAATCAACATCCTCTAATCCATCCCGTTTGATCAATCCACATAGCCCAACCGGGGTCCGTTCCGCATCCTTAAGCTCCGTCAAAAAGAGACCAAAGCCAAGAAGGGAGTACATCTCCATAGGCCCGGTTACAATATAGTTTCGCGCGTCCTCTAAAGTCCGCACCCCTCGGTCGCCGATGAAACGCACCCAAGAAGGATCATTCAAAAGCTCAAGAATAAACGCAGCATCATCTGGTGTTAACCAGCGGAGAACTAAATGCTCTGTTTCCATTACTTTCAACTAAAATCCACCTCATTATAATGTTATTCATGAAAAATTCTTACTCAAGTCAAACTATATCATGTATCCTTAAAAGGTGGAACTTTATTCCTGTGAAGGAAATATAGTGGAAAACCCCATCTTCATATAAATTGGTCGGCTCACAAAATCGAAATGATTAATAAAGAAAGGGTGATTTTTATGAAATCCCTGTTTATAAGTCTTATGGTAGTTTTTGTTTTTTTGAGTGGTTGCTCTGGAAAGAAAGAAGAAGTGGTGAAATTCGAGGACAAAAATTTTTCGGGTATGCTACTTATTCAAAAAACTGAAGATCAAACATCCTCTGAGGAACTGACCAAAATGGTTACAGATCAACAAAAAATAGAAAAAATATTAACATTGGTAGAAGGTCTCAACGTTAAAGAAACGGACGCGGATTACATGTTAGCGGAAATGAAAGCGCAGGATTCCTATTCTTTCAGCTTTGCTGAAGGTGAAAAGATGGAATCCGGAAAGCCAGCTCCTTATTCCTTTGTCGTATTAAATGATGGTACCTTTTTATTTACCCACAAAGATGTTAATTCCCCACAAAAACCTCGTATGACTATTGAAAAGCATAAAGATATATTAAAAGAAATGAAAGATCTATTAGAAGTAGATTTTTAAGCCCAAGCAGTTATAAAAAAGGTAACTTAAAAAGGGGTTTGGCGGAATAGTGATCCAAGTTGGCGGAATCATGCCACCGTTTGGCGGAATAAACTCAAGAATCGGCGGAATCACGCCACGGTTTGGCGGAATTCTTCACCAACTTGGCGGAATCCGCACCCTAAACTACTATTCTCCTTTCTAATAAATATACAAAAAATTACAATTGGCGAAATTTGGGATTAGCTTTGATAGTGGTGCTGTACTAAAATGGAGGGAAGGAGTGGTAAAGTTGAAAGAAATTATTCTTATGCTTACTGAACTATTAAATAATGTCCATGATTTTATAAATGTCTATGCCAACCAATCGTTAAATCTTGGTTTGAATGATAAAGACCTGCACTTTTGGATTATGGGTATCATCGGAATCTTTGTATTTCTGATCGTCCTGGTCATATCTAAATTCATATCTAAAATGCCCTATGGGATCACTATCCTATCATTTCTCTACACGTTTACTTTCATGGTAGTTTTAGTATTTGCTATCGAAATACAGCAAGCGATCACGAATCGAGGCAACATGGAATTCCAAGATGCGATTGTCGGATTATGGGGTTACGTAGCATTTTTCTTAGCCTTCGCCATCATTGGATTTGCCTTCCTCACCGCAAAAAGATTTATTACGAAACTTTTCAAAAGTGATTCTAATAAAAAAACTTTCTAAATAATCAACCCAAAAGCCCTTAGCACCCTAGCCCAGGTGCTTTTTTAGTTGGATGAATAACAAAAAACAGGCCACTCTGAGCATACGGAGGCCTCGTCTTATAGAAAGATAGATTGTAATAAAAGTTAAAGAATCTAAATAATAATATTGATAGATAAATAAATACATAGAGCTGATGCTGTAAAGAAGAGGACGGAAGTAACACGATTGCTCTTATATTTCAGTCCATAGGCACAAAAAAAGGTAGCCGCTGCTAATTTGGAACCGCTTTGATAATAAGGATTATAGGAAAAATAGGAGCTACTAAAGATGATTGAAATAAGCAAAGTGGAAGAGATGAGAATTTTAAACCATAAAGGCTCGTGGAGGAACTGTTGGATCATCAATTTAACCCTCTGCAAACGGATAACTCCCTTCATGGAAACTTTGATTAAGCATATGGTGTTTTTTTCAAAAGTATCACAACGCTCGATGCAATCCAACAGCAAGAGGGTATTTTTTAGCTAAAAAAACTATTGACAGTTAATGGCAATATAAATTATTATTATCATTATCGATAATGATAATAATAAAAAGAAGGTTTTATAAGGGGGAGATCACATGGTTAGTACGGCAACGATTATTTCGATGTTTGTTCCGATTGTGTTTGCGTTTGTGTTATTTATTGGGTTGATTTTGTATTACCGCAAGAAGACGGGTATTGCGGTAAAGCCGTTGATTGCCGGTGCGCTTGGCTTTGTGGTATTTACACAGGTTTTGGAAAAGGTGCTCCATCTTGGGGTCGTTACGGCTTTTCCCCATTATGCGGATCACCCGTGGCTGTTTGGGCTTTATGGCGGGCTAGCAGCGGGCATATTTGAAGAGCTGGGCCGCTTTCTCCTATTCGCTTGGCTGTTGAAAAAATTTCATGATTACAAAGGCGGGATTTCTTTTGGAGTCGGCTGGGGCGGCATTGAGGCAGTTTTGCTAATGTTAATGATGATTGTGCCAAACATCCTGTTTGCGACGATGATGAATGCTGGTACACTCGAAAAATCGCTGGCAGGACAAATCCCAACGGACCAGATCACAGCGATTAAAGAAACCGTGTTAAACAATGGTATTTCCTTTTATTTATTAGCCTGTGTCGAACGGTTCTTCGCAGCGTTTATTCAGATTGCCTTTAGTTTATGGGTCTTAATTGCGGTTGTAAAAAAGAAATTTGTTTACGTAATATATGCCATTCTAATTCATGCAGCCTTTGATTTCCCGCTTGTATTCGTGCAGACCGGCCATTTTACAAACATATGGGTAGTTGAATTATATGTAGCCATCGGGGGGGCTGATCGCCTTTTGGTTGATCAAGAAGGCCAGGGGATCGTTACAATAACGAGGAAAGGACCTTTATGCGTGGCGAAGGGGTCTTTTATTTTAGCCCGCCTGAAAAGTTTTTCTTCCCAATAAAGTTTAAATTTCAATTTTTTGCAAAAAATAACTTGAAGTTTAGTCATATACGGGGGGAATAGTGCTTGTACTTTGTCTGGGCATGATCGGCTTACTGTTGCTTGCAACACTTTTAATGCCAAAAAGATTAACATGGAGAGAAGATATCATAACCTTTCTAATTGTAGGCTATTGTGCTTGGGTTTCACATATCTTGATTGGGGTTAAATTAGATTGGTTGGATTTTGGCCCAACGAAGAAAGTGGAATACACGGATTGGGTCCTGGTTTCACTTGTTCCATCATTAATGGCTGTTTTATATTTAAACTTCAAAAAGGAAAAACTGCACCTGCTTTATATTATGATCTGGACAGCGCTATCATTTTTGATGGAATTCCTACTAGCAAAAATAGGGTACATGAAACATCATCAATGGAAGATTTGGTACTCGATTCCAGTTTATTTCGCAGCCTATATTGCCTTGGATTGGTTTTTTAACAAGGTAATTAAGAATAGAAAATGAGTAAGTAGGGGGCGCATCCAATGGGGATTTTCAGGAAATCAAAGACCAACACCAATAGCTTAACTGCTGCAGAGGTTTCAGCCCTTTGGCTTCAGTATTCGGGTGATAGTATGGCCATATGTATTTTTAAATATTTTCTTCACATTGTTGAAAACAAAGAGATCAAACCTATTTTAGAAAACGCATTACAGTTGTCTGAGAGCCATATTACGAAAATCACCGAATTCTTAACTCGTGCTAATTTCCAAATCCCACTAGGATTTACAGACAATGACGTGAATGTGAATGCCCCTCGTCTGTTTTCTGACCAATTTCTCCTATTTTACTCCTATATTATGACTATACATGGGATTACAGGTTATAGCTTAGCTTTTACCAACTGCGAACGGCCGGATATTCAAAATTATTTTTCAGAATGTCTGGTTTCAGCAAAAGAATTATTCCGAAATATAGTGGCATTGGCTAAAAACCAGCCAAAGTATATAAGTGTCCCTTCTATTCCCTCCCCTCATGGGACGAAGTTTGTGGAATCACCAGGCTTCATTTCTAATTTAATAGGAGACAAAAGACCACTAAATAGTTCGGAAATCAGCACCCTTTTCTTTAATTCAACGAAAACTGGATTTGTCAGTTCGTTAAGCTTGGCCTTTAGTCAGGTGGCGGTCCGTGAAGATGTTCGTAACTTCTTGTTGAAAAATGTTAAATTAGCAGGAAAAGATGCGGAAAGCTTTGACGCGCTATTACAACAGGAACAACTACCAATACCTAAGAAGTGGGATAACGAGATTACAGATTCGACTGTAAGTCCATTTTCCGACAAATTGATCATGTTTCACGCAGGTTTTTTAGTCAATGCGGCTCTGACTTATTATGGTGCATCCCTAGGTTCCAGCTTACGATCGGATATCATCGTAAACTATAGTAAAGTTTTTACCCATGCAATGGAGGCAGGTGTAATTTCTTACAACATTATGGTGAAACATGGATGGATGGAAAAACAACCTGAAGCCGATTAACGGAAGTTACTATCCTGTCCGGTTTGACTTTCGGCTCTCTTAAAAGGGAATGACAATGACCTGATCCAGGCTTAAACGCCTGGATTTTTTAATGGGTTTGGCAACTGGCTGATAAATTGCCGAAAGGGGCAGATATAAACCTAAAAACAGGTAACTTAAAAGCGGTTTGGCGGAATAGTCATCCAAGTTGGCGGAATCATGCCACAGTTTGGCGGAATAAAATCAAGAACTGGCGGAATCACACCATGAGTTGGCGGAATTCCATTCCAACTTGGCGGAATCCTCGCAACTACAGAGGACTCCCCAACTGAAAACAAGTAAATCTAGGCCCAGCAGTCATAAAAAAAGCTAACTTATTCCAACTCTTCAGAAAATTATGTACACGATACGATGGATATGTTATAGTAAGTGAAAATTACATATCGTGTAAGAATTGGTGCCAAGCTACGGCTTGGCTTAATAGGGAAGAACGGTGTAATTCCGTCGCTGTCCCGCAACTGTAAATCGGAGCGAATCACAAATACCACTGTCTTAGGATGGGAAGGTGTGAGGAGCCATGATGATAAGCCAGGAGACCTGCCAAATTCTAGTACACACCAAATACCTACGTGGAAATAGGTGGTGACAGTCATTTGTACGACAAACGAGTTATGAGCAGTGATGTTTATGCAAGTTTTTATTAGCATATCTATAACTTGATTGTAGAGCCATTTCCATTTTGGAGATGGCTTTTTCGTATTTGGAAAATGTAGTTTAAAAAAGGAGGAATGAAACATGAATTTAGTCAGTACAAGCATTGGTTACCCGTACATAGGGGAAAATCGCGAGTGGAAACGTTGTGTCGAATCTTTTTGGAAGGGGGCGAAATCAGAAGAGCAATTTATTGCCGAAATGAAAACGATTCGCTTGAATCATTTGAAGCGCCAGCAGTCCTTAGGCTTAGAATTATTAACCGTTGGGGATTTTACCTTCTATGACCGGATGCTTGATCTTGCGACAATGTTCGGACTGATTCCAAATCGTTATCAGTGGACAGGTGAAGAAGTCGACCTAACCACCTATTACGCAATGGCGCGTGGGGCAAAGGATGTGGTCGCTTGTGAAATGACCAAGTGGTTTAACACAAACTATCACTACATCGTCCCTGAATATGAAGGCCAGTCCTTACATTTAACGAAAAACTACCTGTTAGATTATTTTACAGAAGCCAAAGAAGAATTAGGTGTGAACACAAAGCCGACAATTATTGGTCCTTATACGTTTGTGAAACTATCAAAAGGATATGATGCAAAAACGAAAGCATTTTTTATTTTAAAACTCATCCCGCTCTATGCACAAGTATTCCAGCAGCTTGTCGATGCAGGGGCAAGTTGGATTCAAGTGGAAGAACCAGCCCTAGTTCGATCACTTACAGCAGATGATGTAAAATTAGTCCAAGTTATTTACAAACAATTAGCAGCAGAAGTACCAGGTGCACAAATTATGTTACAAACCTATTTTGAAGGATTATCCGCTTATGAAGAACTTTCTCAATTACCGGTTGCCGGAATTGGTCTGGATTTCATTCATGGTGCCGAAGAGAATATGGTTTCCCTTCGTAAACACGGCTTCCCGCAAGATAAAGTATTAGGGATTGGTGTGGTCAATGGACGTGATATATGGCGGGCGAATTTGTCTGAAAAAGCAACCCATACGAAAGCTGTTTTATCCCTAAGCGGTGTAAAAGAAGCGTGGATTCAGTCTTCATGCAGTTTACAGCATGTCCCTGTGACGACAAAGTCGGAAACGCATCTAGATGCCATCTTAAAAGACGCACTGTCATTTGCCGATGAGAAAATCGTTGAGTTAACATATATCACATCCTATATTCGTGACGAGGCATGGGCTGGAAATAAGAGCGTGTCACAAAGTATGATGGCGATCCAAGCCTTAGCGCAACATAAGACGAGGAAGAATGCGCGTGTGAAGGAGCTTGTATCACAAGTAACACCAGAACATTTTGCCCGTCCAATGACGTTTAAAGAACGTCAGCCTGTCCAGAAAGAGGCATTAAAGTTACCAGATTATCCAGCCACAACAATTGGCAGCTTCCCTCAGTCCGATCAAGTAAAACGTACACGTACAGCATGGCGTAAAAAAGAAATGACCGAAGCAGAATATTCAGCATTTCTAAAAAGTGAAACAGCCCGTTGGATACAAATTCAGGAAGAAATTGGACTGGACGTTTTAGTACATGGTGAATTTGAGCGTACAGACATGGTTGAGTACTTTGGAGAAAAGCTAGAAGGCTTTGCTTTTACAGAAAAAGCCTGGGTTGTATCCTATGGGTCACGCTGCGTAAAACCACCCATTATTTATGGTGACGTCGAGTGGACAGCACCAATGACAGTGAAAGAGGTTGAAGCAGCACAGCAATTAACGTCAAAGTATGTGAAAGGGATGTTAACAGGTCCTGTTACCATCTTAAATTGGTCGTTTGTCCGTGATGATATTTCACGTGAACAAGTCGCCAACCAACTAGCTTTAGCACTAAGAGAAGAAATTCAAGCGTTAGAAGATGCAGGCATTTCCATTATTCAAGTGGATGAACCGGCATTACGTGAAGGATTGCCTTTACGGAAAGAAAACTGGGCGGACTATTTGGCATGGGGAGTCAATGCCTTTAAGTTAGCGACTTCAAGTGTGAAGAATGAAACACAAATTCATACACATATGTGCTATTGCGAGTTTAACGACTTTATTGAACCGATTCGTGCCCTTGACGCAGATGTGATTTCGATTGAAACGTCTAGAAGTCATGGGGAACTGATTCAATCGCTGAAACAAAATCCATATGAACTTGGAATAGGGTTAGGAGTATATGATATCCATAGCCCGCGAGTACCAAGTGAAGAAGAAATCGATGCGATTTTAAACGATAGTTTAGAAGTTATTTCAAAAGATCAGTTCTGGGTAAATCCAGATTGCGGTTTAAAAACGCGTCAGGAAGAAGAAACCATTGCCTCGTTAAAAAACATGGTAGCGGCCACCCGGAAACTTCGCCTATTGCAACAGCAAACCGTTTAATGCAAAAGCCAAGGTGATATATATCAAAAGTAAAACACGGATGGAAAAACAACTTGACGCCGATTGAGTGAAGTTACTATTTAAAAAGTTCCAACTAATAAGAAGTTAAGAATGAATTAAGAATCATGAGCTATTGTTAGGATAGTCCTTTTCAAGACCCCCTTTTGATATATTCATTGAGCCCTCCTAGAATTGTTTCCGAACAATCTTGAGGGCTATTTTTTGGCTGATAAATTAAGGAAAAGTTGCTGCCTTAGATTGTATTGGATAAATGAAAGAAGTTAAGATAAATATGCCTAAAATAAATCGCTTCATATAACACCTCTTCAAATTGTAATGATCATTTTCCCCTTATTATGTCCTTATTCAACAAAACTGACCAATTAGCACAAAAAGAAAAAGAACTGTAGCCGTTACTTAAATAAGCATGAAATCTAGCAAGATCCCCACTTCCATGACATAAGGGGGAAATATCCTTATTTTTAATGGATAATTTAGGAATACTTCTAAGACAATATATAAAAACGGAGACTACATACGGAAAAGTCATTCTGTCTTATGGGCGTTTAATGAAGGGGTCTAGACATGGTAAAGGCAAAGATAAGTGGCTACCAACTGTTTGTGCTCGTGACATTGTTTGAAATGGGAAGTGCTATTTTATTTGGACTAGGAGCAGAGGCGAAACAAGATGCTTGGATTGCAGTTTTACTCGGGCTCATTTTGGGTCTAGTACTCTTCCTTGTGTACCATCGTCTGTTTCTGTTTTACCCAGAGATAACTTTTACGATGTATGTTCAAAGAATAACCGGAAATCGGATCGGAAGTGTTATTGGCTTTTTATATATCGTTTATTTTATTTATCAAGCATCAAGGATATTGCGTGACTTTGGGGAACTATTAGTCACAACGATTTATACAAGCACTCCTTTATTTATTATTAATTGCTTGATGATCCTTACAATTATCTATGCCATCCATAAGGGGGTTGAGGTAATAGCAAGAGTCGGTGAGCTATTCTTTATTATCATATATTTCGTGGCCATAATAGGCAGCTTTTTAATTGTCCTCTCTGGTTTAATCCACTTAAGTAATCTTCGCCCGTTACTTGAAAACGGGTGGAAACCAGTGCTAAATATTGTAGGTAGACAAACCATTTATTTTCCTTTTGGAGAAATGGTTGTATTTACAATGTTGCTCCCTTATTTAGATGATCAAAAAAAGGCGAGGAAAATTTGTATGGGTGGGATAATATTAAGCGGTATTAATATTATCATCACGGTGGTTGTGAATATTGCTGTTTTAGGAGTGGAATTAATGGTTCGCACCCCATTTCCACTATTAAGCACTGTTGGGAGAATTCAAATTGCCGATTTTATTGAGCGGCTAGATGTATTATTTATGCTTTACCTTGTGATTGGAGGTTTTTTTAAAATAACACTCTATTTTTATGCAGCTGTTTCAGGAACCGCCGAGCTCTTCCAATTAAAATCCTATCAAAAACTCAGTTTTCCTATTGGAGTTATTATCTTATTTACATCAATAACAGTTGCTTCTAATTACTCGGAACTTATAAAAGAGGGTGCGGAAATAATTCCATTATATATACACTTACCTTTTCAAATTATTATTCCGGTCATGTTATTGTTCATCGCTTACATACGAAACAAATTTATCCGTTTAAACTTTAGCGTAAAATAACATTTTTCCTATTAAATAATGATTTATTTAGAGTAAATTGCTTATCGACAAGCTTTTTCTATGGATATCATAACTGAATTTGCAAATACTAATCCAAGACTCAGTCCTGCAAAAAAGGTGGTGATTACATGAAGAGATTTATGGTACTAATGCATTTAATTTCTGGTACTTTTGCAGCTGCCTTCGTTTTATACTTTGTTAGGAAAAACTCTTTCGAACATAGAAGAATTATTACGTCGATTTTTGGAACTCAACTTATTTCGTGGGTATTTCTTTTTATAGCCACTATGATAAAAAGGGCGAAACCTTAATGTTTCGCTTTTTTTTTACGCCATTATTTATATTCAAAATCATAACATCCTCCGCCGTGTTTTGGCCGATAAAATGCCGAAAGTGGCAGATAAATCCTCAAAGTGGCAGATAGTCCCTACCCAAGTCAAATGACATCATGTATTCTAAAAGGAAGATAGTGGATACCATAGGAGGAGCCCGCAATGAATACGAATTTTATCAAATTAACGGAACCCAATTCTAGCATATTAGAGGCGTTAAATCGCTGGGATAACGACCAAACGATCATACCATTTACTCGCCCCAGCCATAACCAAGCCGAGCTGGACCGGCGGGAAAACATGTCCTTGGAGGACTTAACCAAGCGCCTGGAAGACCATCATATGTATCTGATCTATCACAATGACCAGTTGATCGGGGAAATGAACTATGTCATCAATCCGCCCTATCTTTTCAAAAAAGAACCAGGGACCGCATGGATTGGAATCACAATTGGTGAGGCAGAAGGGCGCGGCCACGGGATTGGGTATACAGCCATCCGCTATATAGAGGAACAAATAAAGAAGCAGGGGCTTCACCGTGTCGAATTAGGCGTGTTTGAATTTAACCACCAGGCACAAAAGCTCTATCAGAAACTCGGGTACAAAGAAATCGGCCGGATTGAACAATTTACCTATTGGCAAGGTCAAATGTGGACAGATATTCGAATGGAGAAGTATGTATGAATTGGCTTTAAATCCTTTTTTTTTAAATGAACTCCATCTACGTTTCCTATACCTCGTGTGCGGTTGCGACCTCAACTCGGCTCCGGGATCAATCCCAGTCTCAGAAAACCTCGATACCGCAACTGAATCGTTCACGTGTTTCAAACTTAGATACGGATAAGGAAATCTCGCGATTTCCTCCTAGCTAGAACGCTCTTCTTCTAAACAATAAAGTTCAGAAAATAGACCTATTATTTATCGAATAAAACCCTTTGAAAAATGGCAGGATAAAATAGTCGCTAGGAAGGAACGAAACTTCCGATGTTACTTCAAAAGGTGACTTCAGAGAAACTTCCCAATAATTTAACAAAGGAGAGATCACGATGACAAACCGTAACAACAATCGAAATCAGCCCCATACAGGCAGTAGTAAAGCAGCCGATACAGAATTTGGGGCGGAGCTGACCCAAAGTAAAAAGGCCCGGAAACAATCCGCAAGAGACAGTAAGAATAAGTAACAAACAAAAAGAGGAAGAATCCAAGGCAATGGTGCCCGCGCCTGTCGGAGTCATCCTCTTTTCATCCTGGTTTAATCACAACCATTCGCGGGGGAATTCTCACGAATTCCACCAAAACAAAAACCGCCCGATATGATCTGAACCCAAAAAGTT
>NTXX01000081.1 GCA_002559145.1 Bacillus sp. AFS006103 | reverse complement strand
CGTGTTTCCTTTATCTCAGTTGGAGTGCTCCAGTCCATACGCAGCTAAACGGGCGCTTCCGCATTTCTTTTTAAAACTTCCCTGTAAATTGGAAAAATAAAACCAGTAAACCTAATGCCCACACATAAATCGCAAATGGCTTTAATGAATGATTTTTCAAATAGCCAATCATCCACTTTACAGCAACATAACCGAACACGGCAGATGCGACAATTCCAACGAGCAACGCCGACAACGAAATTTCTTCGCCTTGCCCGCTGAGTAAATCCTTTGATTGCAGAACAATCGCGCCGGCAATTGCTGGTGTGGACAATAAAAAGGAAAAATAAGCAGCTGTTTCACGGTCTAATTTCCGCCAAAGTGCCGCAACAATCGTCATCCCTGAACGAGAAATCGCTGGCATAATCGCAACGGCCTGAAAGGTACCAATGATGAGAGCATCTTTATAGCTGATATCATCCATCTTTTTATAACCATTTTTTGCGGAATCAGCAAGCCACAAGAAAATCCCCGTAATCAAAAACTCCCAGCCAATCGTCACACCTGTCTTCGAAATTTCATCAATATAGTCTTTAAACGCCAGACCAAAGATTACGGCAGGAATCGTCCCAACAATCAACAAGAAGGTCAATTTACTAAACGGATTTTTAATGATTTTTATAAATTCATCCTTATAAAAAACAAACACAGCCAACAAAGTACCGACATGTAGCATCGTATCGAGCAAGAGTCCCGCTTCCTGCAAGCCAAATAAATTTCTTCCTAAATAAAGATGGCCTGTACTGCTAATTGGCAAGAATTCGGTTAAACCTTGAATAATCCCGAGAATTAGTGCTTCTAATTTTGTTAACATAGTTACCCTCACATTCTAAAGAAATGATAAGCCTGTACTTTTAAATGATATGCTAAAATTACCTATTTAATGAAATCCTATTCTATTTTAGGATGCCTTTACCAGTAAGGCAATCAAAATATCTTATCTCTAAACAAAATAAGTGCAATTGAGAGGCAATCTCCCATAAAATAGAAGTATACTCGTTCGAGAGGAGAAACGCATTTGGAAAATTCACATCTTCATTTTAATACGTCGATCGGTGTTATGAAGCCTGAAAACATTCGAAACAAAGACCAAGCCTGTCCATTTTGCGAAAGAGACCAACTTACTAACCTCATCGCTGTAGACCATCCAATTATTCTTTTGAAAAATAAATATCCCGTATTGGAAAATACCTATCAAACGGTGTTAATTGAAACAGATGACTGTCATGGTGAATTATCCACCTACTCAAAAGTGCATCTACATAAATTGATGCGGTTTGGAATCAAACATTGGCTAGCGATGGAGGCAACCGGCTGCTATCAATCGGTAATTTTCTTCAAAAATCATGGACCCTTATCGGGAGGAACGCTCTCCCATCCCCATATGCAAATTGTCGGCCTGGAGGATATTGACTATAAAGAAAAGGTAACCCATGAGATGTTTGAAGGGATTAAGATTGCTGAATCTGCGGAAGTTAGGTTTACATTATCGACAAAGCCGCGTGTTGGTTTTTATGAGTTTAATATTGAAATGGATGATTCAGGTTATCAGGAGAAATTTTCGGAGTTTTTGCAAACGGCTGTGCATTATATTTTGAACCATTTTCCATTCAAAGCAACAAGCTATAATTTGTTTTTTCATCATATCGATCATAAAATCTATGCAAAGGTTGTTTCGCGCTTTATTACTACTCCGCTATATATTGGATACGGCATCCCGCAGGTGCCAAATAATTTAGAATGGATGGCAGGGGAATTGAGGAGTATTTACTTTAAGGAATAGGACTATCTAGGTAAATCAAACCATTCACGGTTTAGAAGTTGTGATTTGTTGATAATAAAAATATAATGAAGGAATGTGGTATTTCTTTGTAAGGTGGAACCTATATGACTTCAAATACGAATAAAACTTCAAAACTTGATTACAATCTTGTTTTTATATTGATATTACTATTTCTAGCAAGCTGTTTAGCGATTTATAGTGCGCAGGCGAGCGGGCAATACAAGGAGAATTTCTTAATTAAGCAGATTTTTTGGTATGCGGTTGGCGGTGGAATTATTGCAGTAGTTATGACGCTCGACTCCGATCAAATACGAAAGCTCACCTGGTATGCTTATGGATTTGGGATTCTGATGCTCGGCTTTTTGATTGTTGCGCCTGAAAGTATCGCACCTGTTATCAATGGAGCGAAAAACTGGTTTAAAATTCCCGGTGTGGGTACAATTCAACCGTCTGAGTTTGTTAAAATCTTCATTATTGTGGCGCTTGCTCGCTTGATAGAGGATCATCATAATAAGCATCAGATAAAAACGATCCAAACAGATTTCTGGCTGCTAGTTAAGATGGGGACCGTCACAATGGGGCCATTAGTTCTTATCATCAAGCAGGATTTAGGTACATCGCTTGTGTTTTTGGCTATTTTAATCGGAATGATTTTTATATCGGGAATATCATGGAAGCTGCTTGCACCATTGTTTACATTTGGAATTGCGTTAATCGGAACGATTTTTTATTTTGTTTTATGGAAACCAGAATTACTTGCGAAGTACCTTGGGGTAGGGGAGTATCAACTCCGTCGGATCTATTCATGGCTCGATCCCTATAGTTACCAAGGCTCTGATGCGTATCAGTTGACGAAATCGTTGCTTGCAATTGGATCCGGGCAAACGGGCGGTAAGGGATTTGGTAACCGTGAAGTCTATTTGCCGGAGAGTCAAACCGACTTTATCTTTAGCGTGGTTGGCGAAGAATATGGCTTTATTGGGGCTAGTGTGCTGATTAGTTTGTTTTTCTTGCTGATTTACCATATTACAAAGGTCGGAATGGAAACAAAGAATAATTTTTATACGTATATTTGTGTCGGCGTCATCAGCATGATCACCTTCCACGTCTTTCAGAACATCGGGATGACGATTGGCGTACTGCCAATTACAGGAATTCCTCTGCCGTTTATCAGTTACGGCGGTAGTGCCTTAATGGGGAATATGCTCGGACTCGGTTTAATCTTTTCCATTCGTTATCATTATAAAAAATACATGTTTTCAACAACGGCTTAATATAGTAGGTAGGTAAAAAGAGCGACGCGAGTACGCTCTTTTTTTGTTGCTGAAAAAGCTGTTTGGCGGAATAATTTAGGAAGTGGCGGAAACCGGGGTTGGTTTGGCGGAATAAACTTCGAAGTCGGCGGAATCCCGGATTAGTTTGGCGGAATAAATCAAGAAATCGGCGGAATCCAACCATATTCGGAGAGCTAAACCTCATTATAGGAGGTGCCCAATCAAGTTTGGCGAATAAGCCAGAAAATCGGCGGAATCTCCTTCTGGCTATAATGAAAAGAGCGAGGCCATGGCAAGCCTCGCTCTTTCTACTATAAAAAAACTGGGAAGGTTTTTTATAAAAATTTACTTATTTCTTAAGTAAGAGGTTCTTAAGGTCATCGAGCATAATATTAGCGGACAGAACGCCGCCAGAAGTGTTCCAAGTTGCATCACTAACTTCATACACATGGCCGCTCTTAACGGCATTTAAGTTTTTCCAAAGTGGATCGTTTGTCCATTCTTTTGCAGTATCTAAGGCTGCTTGATCACCTGGTGGTGCATAGGTAAAGTAGAATAGAAGATCTCCATCCATTTGAGGAATAACTTCCTTACCAACCTCTACAGCAAGTAAACCAAGCTTGTTATCTGGGGTGAATAGTGCTTCCTGCTGGGACGCACGTTTAAAGCCTAATTGATCGAAAAGTACTCCTGAAAAAGAATCCGTATAATAAATACGAGATTTACCTGCCATGAAGCGTACGACAGAAACCTCTTGATTTACTTTATCTCCAAGTTCTGTTTTTAAATCCTCTACATGTTTATCGTAAGCACTTAACACTTCCGTTCCTTTTGCTTCAAGGTTCAACGCTTTAGCATACAATTTAAAGTTATCCTTCCAATCACCTCTAAGTGTCTCAGAAAAGACAGTCGGAGCAATCGCACTTAGTTGGTCATACACCTTTTCTTGGCGCAGTTTGTTACCGATAATTAAATCCGGTTTCAATGAGGCAATTTTCTCCACATTTACTTCACTTTCAACCCCAACCACCTCTACGCCTTCCATTTCTGATTTAATATGTTCATACCAAGGATCTCCAAGCCAAGATTGGACAGCACCGACTGGTTTCACACCTAAAGCTAGCAGTGCTTCCGTTCCTTCATTAGTAAGAATAACGACTTTTTTGGGAGTACCTTTAATAGTAGTCGATCCCATTGCATGTTCTACTGTATACGATTTTTCACCGGTAGTTTTGGTTCCCTCACCAGCTTTTTCTTCATTGCCTCCGCACGCAGCTAATAAGAAAATTGTCATAACAGAAAAAAGAGTAAGTATGGTCTTGATTGCCTTCATTGGTTATGTAGCCCCCTTAGCTAATTGTTAATGATAATCATTTTCAATGACAACCTAATCATAAAATGACAAGTACCTTTATGTCAACGCTTTAATTGAAAATGATTTTCAAAGTCATTGACAATAATTATCAATTGGAGATAGACTTAAATTAATTAAAACTATTAAAAGGGTAGAAAGGTTACCATAATATGCTCTTAAAAAGTACTTCATTAAAATGGATGGGATTCATAATTGCCATAATAGTGATGGTATTATCCATGTGTGCCAGTGTTATTTATGGTTACACCGATACCAGCTGGCAGACAGCTGTTGAAGCCTTTACAAATTATAACGGATCCAATGAACATATCATTATTCAAACCGTAAGACTGCCGAGAGCGTTAATCGCTTCAGCCGTTGGCGCTAGTCTCGCCATTGCCGGTGTCCTCATGCAAACCTTAACGAAAAATCCGCTCGCATCACCAGGAATCTTTGGGATAAATGCCGGTGGCGGGTTTGCCGTTGTCGTCGCAATGACTGTGTTTTCTGTAAATAGTTTACAAGCATTTAGCGTGCTTGCTTTTATAGGAGCGGCAGTTGCAGCGATAAGTGTTTACGTCATTGGCTCATTTGGCCGAGAAGGTCTAACGCCCATGAAACTAACCTTAGCAGGGGCAGCGATGTCAGCGATGTTTTCTTCCTTTACTCAAGGTTTGCTTGTTTTGGATGAGGTCATGCTTGATCAGGTGTTGTTTTGGCTAGCAGGCTCTGTTCAAGGCAGAAAATTAGAGACGCTTGTGTCAGTTTTACCTTATATTGGGATAGGCTGGATTGGTGCCGTGTTAATTGCCGGCAAAATGAATATTCTGTCCATGGGGGAAGATGTTGCCAAAGGGCTTGGTTTAAACACCGGACTGATCAAAATCGCGATTGGTATCATAGTGATTTTATTAGCGGGTGGTTCCGTCGCAGTCGCTGGTCCAATTGGCTTTGTCGGCATTGTTGTCCCTCATTTATCGATATCGATTGTCGGCATTGATCATCGTTGGGTCATTCCATTTTCAGGTGTGTTTGGGGCAATCCTATTAATCGCTGCAGATATCGCTGCACGATACATGTTTATGCCATCTGAGGTGCCGGTTGGTGTGATGACAGCTATCATTGGAACTCCATTCTTTATTTACATCGCAAGAAGGGGGTTCAATGGACGATGAGTAAATATAAAAATTTCCGTCTATTTAATGGCCGATTATCCTTTTTATTGGATCGAAAAGCTACTTTAACCCTCACCGTCCTTCTTGTAGTTACTTTCCTTGTTTTTGTCGTAAGCACGGGAAGCGGTGAAATGAAAATTAACCCGCTCACTGTAGTAAAAGTATTATTTGGCGGCGGTCCTGAGATGGAAAAGCTGATTATTACATCCTTTCGCCTCCCAAGAATTATTGTTGCTTTAATGGTGGGTATCTCTTTAGCGATTGCCGGTGGTATTTTACAAGGTATGATTCGCAATCCACTTGCTTCCCCGGATGTATTAGGGATTACCGGGGGAGCAGCAGCTGCCGTTGTTAGTTTCTTAGCGATATTTAGTGATAATAATCATTCCTTAACGGTTAGTATTACATGGCTGCCATTAGCAGCTTTTATAGGTGCAACAGTGGTCGGATTTATAGTTTATTTCCTTGCTTGGAAAAATGGAGTGTCACCAATCAGGCTGGTGCTGATTGGGATCGGGATTTCCACTTTAATGCAAGCAATCACTACATTAACGATGGTTATGGGCCCGATATATCAGGCGAGCCAAGCAAATATCTGGATTACAGGAACTGTTTACGGATCCAATTGGAAAAATGTAGCCATTCTTGTCCCGTGGACGGTTATCTTCGTGATTATTGCGTTGGCAATGGCGCGTACGATTAATATTCAAGAGCTTGGTGATGAGGTGGCGACGGGATTAGGCGGTAAGGTCCAAAAACAGCGTTTTCTCTTATTAATGATTAGCACTGCCTTGATTGGTGGTTCCGTTGCCTTTGCGGGTGGGATCGGCTTTGTCGGCTTAATGGCACCGCATATGGCGAGACGTTTGGTTGGTTCCTCGTTCGGAGCACTACTTCCGACGAGCGCCTTAATCGGTGGCATTCTTGTCATGATTGCCGACTTAATTGGTAGAACCCTGTTTTCACCATTAGAGGTTCCAGCTGGTGTGTTCACTGCTGGGATTGGGGCACCGTACTTTATTTACTTACTTTTTAAAACCAGAAATTCATAAAAGGAGCTGGCATAGATGATGAATGCGATTGAAACGAGGAATTTATCACTTTCCTATGGAGAAACTCTCATAATTAATGAATTAGATTTGAAGATTCCCAAAGGTGAAGTCACCGTGTTTATTGGTGGAAATGGCTGTGGAAAATCCACGCTGCTTCGTTCAATCGCTCGTCTGTTGAAGCCAAAGTCTGGTGCTGTTTTGCTTGAAGGGAAGGCCATTGCCAAGCAGTCCACGAAGGAAATTGCCAAAAAAATGGCGATTTTACCACAGTCGCCTTCAGCGCCGGAAGGGTTAACGGTCCTTCAGCTCGTTAAACAAGGCCGCTATCCGCATCAAACCTGGTTAAAGCAATGGTCTGAGGAAGATGAGAAAAAGGTCAATGACGCCCTTAAAGCGACACGATTAGAGGACCTGAAAGAAAGAACGGTTGATTCGCTATCAGGCGGTCAGAGGCAGCGAGCCTGGATTGCGATGACACTGGCTCAAGATACGGATATTATCCTCCTTGATGAACCAACCACTTACCTGGACATGACCCATCAAATCGAAATCCTTGATTTGCTGTTTGAATTAAATGAAATGAAAAGGCGAACCGTTGTCATGGTGCTTCATGATCTTAATTTAGCTTGCCGTTATGCTCATAATGTGGTGGCCATCAAAAATCAGAAGGTATATGACCAAGGGAAACCAGAGTACGTCATCAACCGCAGCCTTGTTAAAAACGTGTTTGGCATGGATTGTGAAGTAACAGTAGACCCACTATTTGGGACACCACTCTGCATTCCTTATGGAAAGGGCAGATGTATCCTTAACAAGGCGGTTGCGATGAATGGATAAATTTTTAGCAGAATTTCAATTGAAGAAATATCGATTTAATCCAAGCTTAGAGCATTCATTCAATGTGGCTAATCTCTTAGATGAATCATTCCTCAAAGACTTTTTGAAAAAATTATCTGTTACGATTGGGGCCCCTTCTGAAAAGGTAGCCGCTTCAATTTTTATTAAACGCTATGCGTTTTTAGCCGTGATGTCCCTTTTTACGATGACGGCCTTTAATAAAAGGCTAAATTTGTCGTTGGAAAATGTAAAAATGGAATTACCTAAACAGGGGAAAGATTGGCTGCCCGGGATTTCATTAAAGGATGCCACAGTTCAGGACTGGGATGGAAACGACCGCTCCCAATGGCGTGCGGGCATTTTAAAAGATCTGTTTGCAAATAACCTTTATCCACTAATCTCCCAACTGGAAAAAACCGTCGGTATTTCGAAGTTAATCCTGTGGGAAAATATTGCTGTCTACCTATTTTGGCTCTATGAAACCGAGCTAAAAGGTTATCATCAGGCTGCAGAGGATTACCACTACTTAATTTCTGAAGCGGAAGGGAAGTTGTTTGGCCGTTACAACTTAAATCCTCTGCAAAAGTACTTTGCAGAAAAGACGTATTTGGAAGAATGGGATGCAGAGGTAAGAGTCAGAAAGACTTGTTGTTTTACCTACCAGTTGCCGGCAGGAAAGCGTTGCAAAACCTGCCCATGTACCCAAATTATGAAGGACAGAAGGTGTCATGATGGAGAAAACATTTGCGAAGCAGTTCGAAGCTTTGCTTGAAAAATATAGTGAACTATTGGTTGGTGAAGCCACCGATGAGACGAAGGAGAAGGTAAAGATGTGGGCTTTGTATACCCATATTGCCAAGTCCATGCCTGCATTAACTAAGCATTGGAATGGGCTCTATCCAGATGCAAAGGAAGAAATGAAGCAAATCATTAATGAAATTAAAATGCTGAACGAGCAGCATCGCTCCTCTTCTCAAAAATAAGTACATACAAAAACCGGAAGCACTAGGCCTCCGGTTTTTGCCATTATTGAAGGGTGCTGCCAGATGGGAGCTGGTTCGTATACCCTTGAAACTGCTGGTAGGACTGCTGCAGCTTTTGCTGGTCCGCGGCTTCGATAGCATACCAGCCCTTTTTAAACATCAAATCATAAAGTTCACGCTGGCAGTTTTGTGTTTCGGAAAAGATTCTCATAATGTCTTGATACAATCCTTCGTGACTTGCTTCATGCATAGGCTGAGTATATGCCGTTGTTAAATATTTTTCCGTTGCCAGTAGATCATTAATAAAATCCCGATCATTCATTTGCGGTGTTTTTGGCACTTGGGTCTCAGGGTTTTTAATCTTTTGCTGTTGACTTTGATTTTGATTCATGTCGTTCTTTCCTCCTTAATATTGTCTAGCTCCAGCTCCCAGCGGCTATTGCATATTATTCAAGGGTTGCTGCTGGTTGGCATGTTGACCGAGGTGGCCTAGGATCTGTTGATAGTGTTGCTGGTGCATTTGGCAAACTTTTTCCGCTGCGGCTTTAATTTCAGGGTCCTGACATTGCCCGGCAAAAAAGTGTGCTTTCTTCGCAGACAGCAAGTTCCATGACATCATATCGGTTAAATAAAGAGCATCCTTTGTTGATACGACTCCGGGAGGTTCTTGCATCCTCATTGGCTGATTTTGCAAATTCATATTCTGTTGACTTTGCATGTTATTCATATTGGGCATATTCATATTTTGTTGCTGCATAATAACCCTCCTAATTCAATGTAATCTTTACGACTTTATGGTCTCTCAAACAGGAACTTTTATGCAAAAAGAGAAACAGGCCGATGTGCTCAGCCTGTTATCTTCTTTACGAGTAAGTAAAAGTTTTGAACCTAGATAACTGTCTAACTCCAGCGCCCAGCGGCTAGTGGACTTCGCCCTTTTCCCTACGATAAGTCAAGCACGAATGCGCTTGCGCTCTCCGTGTTTCCTTTATCTCAGTCAAAGTGCTCCAGTCCATACGCCGCTAAACGGGCGCTTCCGCTTTTCTTATCTTTTAAATTGGTTATTCTGGCTGTTTTTTTTATCAACGTGAGCTTCCTCATTGCCCGGCCCGCCATTGCCTTTTACACTTGCCGCACTGACCCCTGCTTTGGAAGGGTCCTTTTTCATTTTAGCCATTGTTATCACCTCAAGAAATAGGATGCCCTTTTAAAGATAAATATTTAAAAATTTATTTTTCGAAAAAATTTAAAAATTCCACAGTTAATCATTGCACAAATTTTCTAAATATTCTATAGTAGTTAGTAACGAGACTCATTCAATTGTGAATTTTTTTTGACTAAAAAATGAATGAGTATTCATTCAAATTCGAAGGGGGAGACAATGTTGAACCAATTAATTAAAAAAGCAGCTGTCCTAGGATCCGGAGTTATGGGGTCAGGAATTGCTGCCCACCTAGCAAATATCGGCATCCCAACACTATTATTGGATATTGTGCCACGAGAACTTACAAAAGAAGAAGAAGCAAAAGGTCTGACATTACAAGATAAACAAGTTCGCAATCGCATGAGTGTGATGTCCATTCAAAAATTATTAAAGCAAAAACCAGCCCCGCTCGCAGTGAAAAAGAATTTAGCATTGATTGAAGCTGGCAATCTGGAAGACGATTTAATCAAACTGAAAGACGTAGACTGGGTTATTGAAGTAGTCGTAGAGAACCTCAACGTTAAGAAACAGGTGTTTGAAAAGGTTGATCAATACCGCAAACCAGGCAGCATTATCAGTTCAAATACATCAGGAATCTCAGTCGAAGCAATGGTCGAAGGGCGTTCTGAAGATTTCCAAAAGCATTTCCTTGGCACACACTTCTTTAACCCGCCGCGATATCTGAAATTACTTGAGGTGATTCCTACTCAATATACGGCGCCGGAAGTCCTTTCATTCATGAAAACTTTCGGTGAGGATGTGTTAGGCAAAGGTGTGGTTGTGGCGAAGGATACGCCAAACTTTATCGCTAACCGGATCGGAACTTACGGTCTCCTCGTTACTGTACAGGAAATGTTGAAGGCAGGCTTAAGTGTCGGTGAAGTTGACTCGATTACAGGACCGTTAATTGGCCGCGCAAAAAGCGCAACCTTCCGTACCCTTGACGTGGTTGGATTGGATACCTTCTATCATGTCGCTAATAACGTCTATGAAAAAGTCGAAGGCAAAGAAAAGGAAGTTTTTGAAATCCCTGCCTTTTTGAAAGCAATGGTTGAAAAAGGCTGGCTTGGCAGTAAATCAGGTCAGGGCTTCTTTTTGAAAAAAGGGAAGGAAATTCTTGAACTCGATCCTGTGACATTAGAATATGGACCTCGTAAAAAGCTGTCCACACCTGCAGTTGAACTTAGCAAACAGGAAAAAGGAACTGCCAATAAATTGAAAGCGCTTGTATATGCCGACGATCGGGCCGGACAATTCTTATGGAATACAATGGCCCAGTCGCTTGTCTACTCTGCCCAGCTATTAGGCGAGATTGCTGATGATATTGTATCCATCGACCGTGCGATGAAATGGGGCTTTGGCTGGGAAACAGGCCCATTTGAAACATGGGATGCAATTGGCGTTGAAAAGTCCGTTGCGAAGATGAAGGAAGCAGGCCTTGAAGTTCCTGCATGGGTAACGGAAATGCTTGAAAAAGGACATTCCTCCTTTTATTTAGAAGAAAATGGTGAGCTGTTTTATTATGATAACGGCCAATATCGATTGGTTGAATTTAATCCGAAGGCGCTCGATCTTAAAAAAATCAAGAACCAAAAAGGGGTTATTAAAAAGAACAGTGGGGCAAGTCTGATTGATATCGGTGATGGCGTGGCACTGCTAGAATTCCATTCACCAAATAATGCGATTGGACTCGATATCGTTCAAATGATTAACTATGCGGTCGAAGAAGTAGAAAAAAACTATAAGGGACTTGTCATCGGCAATCAAGGAAAGAACTTCTGTGTCGGTGCGAACCTAGCGATGATGTTAATGGAAGTTCAGGATGACAATATTTATGAGCTAGATATGATTGTCCGCCACCTTCATAGTGCGCTGTTGAAAGTGAAATACAGCCCTAAGCCGGTTGTTGCTGCTCCATTTGGAATGACACTTGGCGGCGGTGCTGAGGTTTGTCTGCCTGCTGCACATATTCAGGCATCAGCAGAAACTTATATGGGTCTAGTCGAAGTGGGTGTCGGTTTACTGCCAGGCGGAGGCGGAAACAAAGAGCTTTATATGAAGCACTTAGAAAACCTTCCAAACGGGATACCGTTTGATCTGCAAACGATCGCCAATAAAGTGTTTGAAACGATTGCAACCGCAAAAGTATCCACATCTGCTGAAGAAGCACGTGAAAATAATTTCTTAAGTAAGTCTGATGGAATCAGCTTCAATAACGATCATCTCCTTTATGATGCAAAGCAGACTGTCCTCGCGTTACATGAAAAAGGCTATAAAGCAAAGGTTCGCCGCAAAGTTCCAGTCGTTGGTGAAACGGGTTATGCGACCTTGTTACTCGGTGCTGAAGCAATGCGACTATCAGGGTATATTTCAGAACATGATTTAAAAATTGCGAAAAAAATTGCCTATGTCATAGCCGGCGGTAAGGTGCCGTTTGGTACGGAAGTAGATGAGCAATATTTATTGGATCTCGAAAGGCAAGCATTCTTAAGCCTTATTTCGGAGCCAAAATCCCAGCAGCGCATGCAGCATATGCTTGTGAAGGGGAAACCGTTAAGAAACTAACTTTACAGGCTTAACCCAAATGAGCCCGACCAGAAAAATAGATTAATAATTTGATAGAAAGCGAGGGATTTACATGAGAGAAGCGGTAATCGTGGCCGGAGCCAGGACCCCGGTAGGTAAAGCGAAGAAAGGTACGCTTGCCCATGTTCGCCCGGATGATTTGGGAGCATTGGTGGTAAAGGAAACATTAAAGCGTGCTGGAAACTATGAAGGGAATATCGATGATTTAATCATTGGTTGTGCGATGCCTGAAGCAGAACAAGGCAACAATATGGCCCGCAATATTGGGGCATTAGCAGGACTCCCTTATACGGTCCCTGCGATCACAGTCAATCGTTTTTGTTCTTCAGGACTACAGGCAATTGCATATGCAGCCCAGGGAATCATGCTAGGGCATACGGATACAGCAATCGCTGGCGGTGCCGAATCGATGAGTATGATTCCAATGATGGGGCATGTGGTCCGTCCAAATATCAAACTGGCAGAAACAGCCCCGCAATATTATATGGGCATGGGGCACACCGCCGAGCAAGTGGCCATGAAATATGGGATTTCCCGTGAGGATCAAGATGCTTTCGCGGTAAGAAGTCATCAAAAGGCAGCACAAGCGATTGCCGAAGGGAAATTTGTTGATGAAATTGTTCCTGTCGATGTGACAATCAGGACAGTCGATAATGACAATAAGCTTGTTGAAAAAGCGATTCAATTTTCAATGGATGAAGGGGTTCGTCCGGATACAAATCTGCAAACCCTTGGCAAACTCCGCCCAGCCTTCTCGGTGTCAGGCACCGTAACGGCGGGTAATGCCTCACAAACAAGTGACGGCGCAGCAGCATTAATGGTGATGGACCGTGAAAAGGCAGAAGCACTCGGCCTTAAGCCGTTAGCAAAGTTCCGATCGTTTGCCGTTGGCGGTGTTCCTCCTGAAATTATGGGGGTTGGACCGGTTGTCGCGATTCCAAAAGCCGTCAAACTTGCTGGTCTAGAGCTATCTGATATTAACCTGTTCGAATTAAATGAAGCTTTCGCGTCACAATCGTTGCAAGTTATCCGTGAACTGGGCCTAAACGAAGAAATCGTCAACGTAAATGGCGGTGCCATTGCCTTAGGACATCCGCTTGGATGTACAGGTGCTAAACTCACACTCACGCTAATCCACGAATTAAAACGCCGCAACCAACAATTTGGAGTTGTTACCATGTGTATCGGCGGCGGCATGGGTGCAGCTGGAGTCTTTGAACTACTCTAAATCATTTTGGGCTGCCCTTAGACATATACCTGTTACAAGGGGGCGGCTAGATGCCCCCATCTAATCAATGATTAGGAGGAATTAATAATGACAAACCAAACCGAAAAAATCATTAAAGGCGGAAGCTTTTTAATTGAGGATATTTCCTATGAAAGACTGTTTACACCGGAGGATTTTACCGAAGAGCATTTGATGATTGCGAAAACCGCAGAAGACTTTGTGGAAAAAGAAGTAGTTCCGCAGCTGGAACATTTAGAAAACCATGAGTTCGACCGGACGGTAAAACTTCTTAAGAAGGCAGGAGAGTTGGGTCTCTTAGCAGTGGATATACCGGAGGAATATGACGGCTTAGCCTTAGATAAAGTCACTTCCTCACTTCTTACTGAGAAAATGGCAGCTGGTGGAGGATTCTCCCTTTCACATGGTGCACACGTGGGTATCGGTTCTCTCCCAATCGTGTTATTCGGGAATGAAGACCAAAAACGCAGATATTTACCGGCCCTTGCTTCAGGTGAGAAACTAGCTGCGTATGCCTTAACAGAACCCGGCTCGGGATCTGATGCTCTTGGTGCTAGAACAACCGCGAGATTAAATGCTGCAGGAACTCATTATATCTTAAACGGGGAAAAACAATGGATCACCAATGCCGGTTTTGCTGATGTATTTGTTGTATATGCCAAGATTGATGGCGAGCAATTTACCGCATTCATCGTTGACCGGGATTTCCCTGGCGTTTCTACCGGCGCGGAAGAGAAGAAAATGGGTATAAAGAGTTCTTCCACTCGGACACTTATTTTAGAGGATGTTCCTGTTCCTGTCGAAAATTTACTAGGGGAAATTGGTAAAGGTCATGTGATTGCCTTTAACATCCTCAATATTGGTCGGTATAAGTTAGCGGTTGGAAGTGTAGGCGGTTCCAAGAAGGCATTTGAATTAACGGTTAAATATGCAAATGGCCGTCAGCAATTTAAAACACCAATCTCACAATTTAATTTAACAAAAGAAAAATTCGGTACGCTTGCTTCTGAAATTTATGCGGCGGAAAGCTCCGTCTACCGTACGATTGGCCTGTACGAAGAAAACCAAGGCAAGCTGACAACTGAGCAAGAAAAGGATATTAAATTAGTGGCAAATTCGATTGCCGAATATGCGATTGAATGTTCACTTAATAAATTCTTCGCCAGTGAAGTATTAGCCCATGTAACAGATGAAGGTGTCCAAATTCATGGCGGATATGGCTTCATGCAGGAATATCCAATTGAAAGAGCGTACCGTGATGCGCGAATTCAACGTATTTTTGAAGGAACGAATGAAATTAACCGCCTGCTGGTGCCAGGCACCTTATTGAAAAAAGCCTTCAAGGGTGAGCTTCCATTATTCCAAAAGGCGATGGCGTTGCAAGAGGAATTAATGATGTTAATGCCGGAAGAGCCTGGTGATGAGCCGCTTGCGCAGGAAAGATATCTTGTCAGAAATGCGAAGAAAATTGCGCTCCTATCCGCAGGTTTAGCTGCCCAAAAATTTGGCAAAGCGCTTGAAAAAGAGCAAGAAGTTTTAGCCAATATCGCCGACCTAATTTCAAACGTCTATGCAATGGAATCCGTTGTATTACGTACGGAAAAGGCGATTGCAAAAACCGGTTTAGATAAGAACAAGCAAAAGCTTCTATATACACAAATCTACTGCCAGGAAGCCTTCAATGAACTTGAGGCGATTGCAAAAGAAACTTTAGTGGCGGTTGAACAAGGGGATACGCTCCGAATGATGTTGTCCTCGCTTCGTAAATTTACCCGTCATACCCCAATTAATGTGATTGCGAAAAAACGTGAAGCCGCCGATGTTATTATCGATGCTGAGCGCTATATTGTTTAATTAACAGGGCTCCCTTCCAACTCGGAAGGGAGTTTAAATTTTATATTAGAAAAGGAAGGAATTTTAAAAAATTAGTCGAATTTTATTATATTGAACATATTTTTTGCATTAGGATTTTGAAAAACGTTATGATAATATTCAAGTGACGAAAGATAAGTCAATGATTTTTGCGGGAAAGGGCGGTGAAATTGATGTCTCTGACGTTTTACTGGTATCCAAAATGCGGCACTTGTCGAAACGCGAAGAAATGGCTGGATGCCCATCATCTTTCCTATGAAGAAGTACATATTGTGGAACATCCTCCAAGTCGTGAGGAGCTGAAGGATTTTTATCAAAAAAGTGGACTCGAATTAAAAAAATTCTTTAATACAAGCGGTATGAAATACCGTGAATTAGGTATAAAGGATAAAATGAAGTCTGCTACAGATGAAGAGCTGCTAGAGTTACTTGCTTCCGATGGCATGTTAATCAAACGTCCGATTTTAACGGATGGTGAGCGTGTCACTGTTGGCTTTAAAGAAGAGGAGTTTCAAAAAATGTGGCGTTAAGCCGCTTCTTCATCATTACTTATGGAAATCGATTTATTTCGATGATAGATTTTTTAGAAAAAATAATGGAGGGATTTAGAAGATGAGTACACCAAAGGAATTACGTTATTCAGAAGAACATGAGTGGGTAAAGGTTGAAGGGGAAAAGGTCCGCGTAGGGATTACTGCTTTTGCACAGCATGAATTAGGAGATATCGTTTTTGTTGAGCTTCCAGAAGTGGGCGATGAACTAAAAGCTGACGAACCATTTGGTAGTGTAGAATCAGTAAAAACTGTTTCTGAACTTTATGCACCTGTCAGCGGTAAAGTTGTGGAAGTCAATGAAGACTTAAGTGACAGCCCTGAATTTGTCAACGAATCACCATACGAAAAAGCATGGATGATTGTTGTTGAATTAACTGACAGTAGCGAGCTTGATAAACTAATGACAGCTGAACAATATGAAGAAATGACAAAAGAAGACTAATGAATTCGGAAAGGCACCTTGTCAAGGTGCTTTTTCTCTTATTTTCCCACTTTTTCTTCTACTATTTTAGGGAAACTTATAATAAATATATTGAAGAGGGTGGGAACATGACGTTAAAGCAGCATAGAGTAGATGTTACTGACCGAGTCATTGGGAAAATGAAAAATGGAGAAATGGAACTGTTTCTTGATAATACGCCAATTGGAAAAATGAAACTCTCCGATCACATGCAAGTGGAATTAGAGCATCATTTTGAAGTGGAGCAGCAAAAAATCTATCAACATGTTACGACAACGGAAGGTACAGATGCTAAATATACGGATTGTGATGATGGAGGCTGGTGTTAACGAGTGTTATTTAGGCGTTTATCCTGCGAAACTTGCAGGCAAATTCCTATTCTTAAAATGACAATAATGATAAAGTTAACATAGGCAGAAGAAGGCACACGTAATCAATATTTTAGAATATGTTAACATAAACAACTTCTAATACAGGTGATGAATGATGAATGATTCGTATGTTGACAAAGTTCTTATTGTCGAAGGAAAGTCAGATAAAAATAAGGTAAAAAGAATTGTTAAGGAACCAGTAGAAATTATTTGTACCAATGGTACGATCAGTATTACAAAATTAGATGAATTGATTGAATTTCTCGAGAATAAGGATGTCTATATTCTTGTCGATGCCGACTTCTCAGGAGAGAAACTTCGCAAACAGTTAAAACGAGAATTTCCACAAGCTGAACATTTATATATTGACCGGATGTATCGTGAGGTAGCTACTGCGCCAGTTCACCATTTGGCGACTGTTCTCATTGGAGCCAATATCGATGTTCATACCGAATTTTTAGAAATGGGTTAAAGGATATATGATCGAATGGAATCGAACCGATTTAACAGCCTTTCTTGATCGAGAGGCAACTGGATTAGTTTATTTTTATACGCCCATGTGCGGGACCTGTCAGGTAGCCTCAAAAATGCTCCAGGTCATTGAGCAGCTGGTAGAACTTGAAATGGGCAAAATGAACTTAAACTTCCACCCCGACCTTGCTAATGAATTTGAAATTGAAAGTGTCCCCTGTCTACTATTTATCGATGCTGGTAAGGTACAGGAGACACTCTATGCCTTCCAATCAGTTCCGTTTTTGCTTGAAAAAATAAAACAGTATATATCCTAAAGCAGATGCGCATCGTGCATCTGTTTTTTTATGTCTTGAAAAGTTTAGGATCCGACATATTTCTCGGGAAATCTCCCCTAACTTCGCTCCCAAAAGCAGATAATTGTCGACTACTTTATAAAGGTTTTCATGACCCGCTCCTGTATAGTTAATAGAAGAGAGAAGAGACCGGAGTGGTGCAAATGAAGGAAGTAGTGAAAGCGTTTCAATTAGCGATTAAACAGCAAGGGCATATTCTGCCGTTACTGGAGCATGGCGATTTGCGAGTCAATTTGGTCAGTGAACTAACAACCATTCAGCTCGTTATTAAGAATAGAGAAGTTTTCATTCTTCATGATAACGAAGGGACACAAACGATTCCTGAAATACGTGGTGACCTTCAGGCGATCAAGCAGCTGCTTGAAGGAAAGGAAAGACTTAGAACTCTTGAACGGAACGGCCAATTAACTATTTCCGCTCCCATCCGCACCACATTATTGCTAGAATCGATCTTTTATTTGACAAAATCACAGAAAAATTTTCCGAAAATAAGAAACTTCTAATCAAAGCTATTGACTCGGAATTAAACTTGCTGTAAAGTTTTAATTAAATAATCTAATAATAAAAACAATTCAATAAACAGACTTATCGAGAGTGGCGGAGGGACTGGCCCTTTGAAGCCCGGCAACCGGTTTTTAAACACAATAACACGGTGCTAAATCCAGCAGAGCAACAAAGCTCTGGAAGATGAGGAGAGAGACCCCCCTCTTCTATGAAGCGGGGGTTTTGTTTAATGAAGTGCAAAAGAGGAGGAAGTAGTATGAGTGAAAATCAGAAGAAGTATCGTTTTGAAACCTTGAGTGTTCATGGTGGTTTATCTCCAGATCCAGTAACAGGTGCTCGTGCTGTTCCGATTTATCAAAACAATGCCTATCAATTTAAGAATACCGAGCATGCGGCAAACCTATTTAGTTTAGCAGAGCCCGGGTACATATACACACGGATTCACAATCCGACTACTACTGTTTTTGAAGAAAGAGTCTCATTATTGGAAGGCGGCGTTGGTGCCCTAGCCGTTGCTAGTGGAATGGCAGCTATTACCCTAGCTATTTTAAATATTGCCGAAGCAGGTGATGAGATTGTGTCTGCTTCCAATCTCTATGGCGGAACATATAATCTTTTTGCAGTCACGCTTCCTAAATACGGGATTAAAGTGAAATTTGTGGACCCTGAAAATCCTGAAAACTTCCGCAATGCGATTACCGATAAAACAAAGGCTGTTTTTGCTGAAACCATTGGTAATCCAAGCCTGCGGATCCTTGATATTGAAAAGGTGGCCGAGATTGCCCATGCGTCAGGCGTTCCACTAATTATTGATAATACCTTTGCTACACCATACCTGTGCCGGCCAATTGAACATGGTGCCGACATCGTTATTCACTCGGCCACCAAATGGCTACTGGGAAATGGAACGACTACCGGTGGAATTATTGTGGATGGAGGGAAGTTTGATTGGAATTCACCGCGATTCCCTGGCTTCACCACACCAGATGCAAGCTATCATGACCTGGTTTATGCAGAAGCCCTAGGTGCAATCGCCTATATTATTAAAGCACGAGTTCAATTGCTGCGTGACTTAGGACCGGCATTAAGTCCGCAAAATTCTTTCCAGTTTATCCTTGGTCTAGAAACGCTTCATGTCCGCATGAAGGAGCATGTGGCTAATACCAAAGAAGTCGTTGAATATTTAACCAATCATCCGGCTGTGGAATGGGTTTCTTATCCTGGGCACCCATCGCACCCAGATTATGAATTAACTAAAAAGTACTTGCCAAAAGGTGCAGGTTCCATGGTTGTCTTCGGGATTAAGGGCGGTAAAGAAGCCGGGGCCAAATTAATTGATTCGATTACTCTATGGGCGCATGTTGCAAACGTTGGCGATGCAAAAAGTTTAATTATTCACCCGGCAAGCACCACCCATCAGCAATTAGATGCTGAAGGCCTGAAAGCTGCAGGTGTAACAGGGGATTTGATTCGCCTTTCCATCGGTATCGAGAATGTTGAGGATCTCATCGAAGATCTTGAATCAGCTATTTTGGCTGCAACGGGTGAAACCTCATTAAAGGTAAATGCCTAAAAGCTACCAAAACTTATTTTTCCGAATATGAAGATATTTTCATTGACACCCCTTTTTATACATGATACGATTGCTCTCGTAATATAATTTACTTAAAAAATTAACGTCTTAATTGAATATAGGATACTTGATGCTCTTATCAAGAGAGGTGGAGGGATGTGCCCGATGAAGCCCGGCAACCGTCAATAGTTTTTATTGAAATGGTGCCAATTCACACAAAGCGATTGCTTTGGGAGATGGGAGAAAGGATTATTTTTAATGATGCCTTTCTGCCTATGCAGAAAGGCTTTTTATTTTATTAAAATAGAATCTTTTTGTTAAAAGTATCAAATCCTATATTATATTTAAGCGGTGCACTAGAATAAAGATATTTCAGAATGTTAGGTAAATTGAATAAAAAGCAGGTGATTCAAGTGATATCAATAAAAAATGTTCAGAAGATTTTCCCTTCTAAACAAGGGCAGTTAAAAGCCGTCGATGATGTGAACCTGGAAATCCAAGAGGGTGAAATCTTCGGGGTAATTGGATACAGTGGGGCTGGTAAAAGCACCTTAATTCGAATGTTAAATGGTCTGGAGCTGCCAACCAACGGAACCGTTACGGTGGCAGGACGAGTTATTTCCAAGATCAAAGGAACAGAACTTCGAAAAGCACGCCAGGAAATCAGCATGATATTTCAGCATTTTAACTTACTGTGGTCGAGGACGGTTAGTGAAAATATTTCTTTTCCACTCGAAATTGCAGGTGTAAATGGTTCACAAAGGAAAAAAAGAGTCGACGAGCTTATTAAACTAGTTGGTCTAGAAGGAAGAGAAAATGCTTATCCATCTCAGTTAAGCGGCGGACAAAAGCAGCGTGTCGGGATTGCAAGGGCGCTTGCCAATAATCCAAAAGTGCTCCTTTGTGATGAAGCAACTTCAGCACTAGACCCGCAAACAACGGATTCTATTTTGGAATTGTTAGTTGATATTAATAAAAGATTAGGGCTGACGATTGTTTTAATTACTCATGAAATGCACGTCATCCGGAAAATCTGCCACCAGGTTGCGGTTATGGAAAACGGAAAGGTCGTCGAGCTTGGTCCAGTATTAGATGTGTTTAAACACCCGAAGCAGCCGATTACAAAGCGATTTGTCCAGCAGGTAACGGAACCGGAAGAAACGAAGGAAACCACTCAGCATCTGCTCGAACTTTATCCGCATGGTCAAGTGGTTCAGCTCTCATTCATTGGGGAAGCTACCGAACATCCATTAATCACAAATGTAATCCGGAATTTCGATGTGGTTGTTAATATTCTGCAAGGGAAAATTTCACACACGCAAAACGGATCATACGGAACATTATTTATTCACTTGGATGGACAATCAAGCGAGATACAGAAAGCCATCGATTATATTCACTCACAGCAAGTCGGCGTGGAGGTGATCAGTAATGGCTGATTTTATGGAAATGGTAAAGTGGGAAAATTTATTAGAAGCAACACGTGAAACCATTTATATGACTTCTATTTCCGTGTTTGCGACATTTATTTTAGGATTATTTCTAGGTCTATTGTTGTTTTTAACAGATAAAGGGAATATTTGGGCAAATCGGCCTGTTAATGTCGTTATTGCCGCCTTTGTTAATATTTTTAGATCCATTCCCTTTATTATCTTAATCGTTTTATTAATTCCATTTACAAAATTCTTACTTCATACGATGCTCGGGGCAAATGCGGCGCTTCCAGCCCTCATTATTGGAGCCGCTCCTTTTTATGCTCGTATGGTAGAAATTGCCCTTAGGGAAATCGATAAAGGTGTTATTGAAGCATCGCAATCGATGGGAGCAACACATGGTCATATCATTTTTAAAGTATTAATCCCGGAATCTTTGCCGGCATTAATTTCAGGAATTACAGTCACAGCTATTTCGCTCGTCGGCTTTACAGCGATGGCCGGAGTCATTGGAGCTGGTGGACTTGGACATTTTGCCTACCTTGAAGGTTTTCAGCGCAATAGACCGATTGTTACGTTAGTGGCAACAATTGCGATTCTAATTTTAGTTTTTATCATCCAATTTATTGGAGATTATTATACAAAAAAAACAGATAAACGATAACAGGAGGAGTAGATTATGAAAAAAGTATTTAGTTTGATTGCCATTGCATTATTGACTTTTGCCCTAGCAGCTTGCGGTGGTGCTAAAAATGATACTGCAGAAAAGGCAGGAAAAGATGGTAACAAGAAATTAGTTGTTGGTGCATCTGCTGTACCGCATGCGGAAGTCCTAGAAGCGGCAAAACCTTTATTGAAAGAAAAAGGGATTGACTTAGAAATCCAAGTGTTCCAGGATTATATCCTGCCAAACGTTGCATTAAAGGATAAAGAACTTGACGCAAACTATTTTCAAACTCCAGGGTATTTAGATTTGCAAATGAAGGAAAATAAGGATTTTGATTTTGTAAGTGTTGGTGGAATTCATAAGGAACCAATCGGAATTTATTCTAAAAAATACAAAAGTTTAAAAGATCTTCCAAAAGGCGCAAAAATTATTATGAGTGATTCTCTAAGTGACCATGGACGTATTTTACCTATTTTTGAAAAAGAAGGTTTAATTAAGCTTAAAGAAGGCGTTGGCGCAAATGCAAGAGTTGAGGATATTGTCGAAAATCCAAAGAACCTTGACTTCTCCACTTTAATTGAAGCAAAATTATTAGCTTCTTCATTCGATAGCGGTGAAGGTGATGCTGTCGTCATCAATACGAATTATGCATTAGAAGGCGGTATTGACATCGGAAAATATGGAATTGCCTTTGAAGGCGATGACGTTGTTCCAGCAAACCTTGTGGTTGTTCGTTCAGAGGATAAAAACCGAAAAGAAATCAAGACACTTGTAGAAGTACTTCAATCAAAAGAAATCCAAGATTTCATTCTAGACAAATACAAAGGTGCCGTTGTACCGGTTTCTGAGTAAGCTAATAAATAGGAAGAAAGTCAGTGTGGAAACACTGGCTTTTTCTATGGGGTTGGCGATAAGCGTGATACATTTAAACGGTAATGATGGGTAAAAATAGAAGGAACCTATGACCTAAATTCTCTTGGCAAATTGCAAAAAAATAGGGTATGATTTTAATCGAGTGCTATTTACTTATGTGGGATTCGTCAGAATTTTCACTAAAAATCATTTTTCATTCTCATTTGGTGCTTGCTTAATGAAAATAGGTGGACTGTTTTTACTGTTTAAGAGTTGCTAATACATTTCATTTGTTATAAGATTAGAATGAGAATAAAATGAGAATAGAGTTATTGAAAAACTCAATCTAAATGTACAACACTTTCTCTTTGGAGGTATAGATATGGCTGGATCAACGTTAACAATCAAAGATTTACATGTAGCAATTGATGGGAAAGAAATTTTAAAAGGTGTGAACCTTGAAATAAAAGGTGGAGAAATCCACGCAATCATGGGTCCAAATGGAACGGGTAAATCTACTTTATCTTCGGCAATTATGGGACACCCAAAATATGAAGTAACCAGCGGAACCATTACCTTAGATGGACAAAATGTTCTAGATATGGAAGTGGATGAGCGTGCACGAGCAGGACTATTCCTAGCAATGCAATATCCTAGTGAAATTAACGGCGTTACAAATGCCGATTTTTTACGTTCAGCACTCAATAGCCGACTTGGTGAAGGAAATGAAATTTCATTAATGAAATTTATCCGTAAAATGGATAAGCAAATGGAATTCCTTGAAATGGACCTTGATATGGCGCAACGTTACTTAAACGAAGGCTTCTCCGGCGGTGAGAAAAAACGGAATGAAATTTTGCAATTGATGATGTTAGAACCAAAAATCGCTATCTTAGATGAAATTGACTCCGGACTAGATATCGATGCCTTGAAGGTCGTATCAAAAGGGATCAATCAAATGCGGGGCGAAGATTTCGGCTGCTTAGTCATTACACACTATCAACGACTTTTAAACTATATCACTCCAGACCATGTGCATGTAATGATGCAAGGCCGTGTAGTAAAATCGGGCGGAGCAGAATTGGCACAACGCTTAGAAGCTGAAGGATATGACTGGATCAAACAAGAACTTGGAATTGAAGATGAAACAGTTGGGCAAGAAGCGTAAGAGAGGGTTAGGAGGATTACAATGACAACTGAAACCAAATTACCATTTGATAAGGACAATGTTCGCTCCTTTTCAAAAGAAACGAGCGAGCCTGCTTGGTTTGAAGAACTTCGTCTTAAAGCATTAGCTGAGTTCGACCAACTGCCAATGCCAAGACCGGACAAAACAAAGATTGATAAGTGGAACTTTACTCAATTCACTCAACATACTGTAAAAAGTTCAGCCTATCCTTCACTTTTAGAATTACCGGAAGAAGTGAAGGCATTAGTTGACTTAGAGGCCGATAATAAAAATTTATATATTCAGCGAAATCAAACTCCTGCCTTTTTAACTTTATCAGAAGAGCTAAAAAGCAAAGGTGTTATTTTTACAGATATATTTACTGCAGCAAAAGAGCATGGCGACTTATTGAAAAAGTATTATATGACACAAGCCATCAATGCCGATGAACATCGCTTAACAGCTCTAAATGCTGCTCTAGTGAATGGTGGAGTGTTCTTATATATTCCGAAAAATGTGGAAATTTCAGAACCAATTCAGGCTGTCTATGTACATGATGACGTTGAAGCTAACTTGTTTAACCATGTCATTGTGGTCGCAGACGACAATAGTTCAGTAACCTACGTAGAAAATTATTTTTCAACGATGGAAACATCGAATACCTTAGTCAATATCCTGACGGAAGTGATTGCGAACGTTAATGCACGAGTGCAATTCGGTGCGGTTGATACGTTAGCTAAGGGAATTACTACCTATGTGAATCGCCGCGGCGTTGCCGGAAGAGATTCCCGAATTGAATGGGCCCTTGGTTTAATGAATGAGGGAAATACCATCTCAGAGAACACAACAAACCTCCTTGGTGATGGTTCTATTGGAGATACTAAAACAGTTGTTGTCGGACGTGGCGAGCAAACGCAAAACTTTACGACAAAGGTTGTTCATTTTGGAAGACATACATTTGGAAATATTTTAAATCACGGTGTTGTGAAAGAAAATGCTACATCTATATTTAATGGGATTGGAAAAATCGAACATGGGGCCTCTAAATCAGATGCACAACAAACATCACGTGTTCTTATGCTAAGTGAAAAAGCACGTGGCGACGCCAATCCGATTCTTTTAATCGATGAAGATGATGTCGTAGCTGGTCACGCTGCATCTGTCGGACGAGTTGACCCTGTTCAACTTTACTACTTGATGAGCCGTGGAATTCGTAAAGAAGAAGCAGAACGCTTAGTTATTCATGGTTTCCTAGCACCAGTTGTCAATCAACTTCCGATTGAAGGAGTAAAGAAACAGTTAACTGAGGTAATTGAAAGGAAAGTACGCTAATGAATATCCAGGATATTCGTAGTCAATTTCCAATCTTAGATCAAGAGGTCAATGGCAAGCCATTGGTATACTTGGATAGTTCTGCAACATCACAAAAACCACTCCAAGTTATCGAGGCAATTGAAAAATATTATCGTGAAATTAATTCCAATGTCCACCGTGGTGTGCATACACTAGGAACAAGAGCAACTGATGCTTACGAAGGTGCAAGGGAAAAGGTTCGTAAGTTCATCAATGCCAAGTCTACTCAAGAAGTAATTTTCACTCGCGGAACGACAACATCTCTTAATACAGTGGCTGCAAGCTATGCGGCAGCGAACTTAAAAGCAGGCGATGAAATCGTCATTACGTATATGGAACACCACAGTAATATCATTCCGTGGCAGCAAGTGGCCAGACGGACAGGCGCCCAGTTGAAATACATTCCACTTCAAGAAGATGGAACGATTTCACTCGATGATGTACGTGCAACCATTACAGCCAACACAAAGATTGTCTCTGTTATGCAAGTATCCAACGTTCTTGGTGTCATCAATCCGGTCAAAGAAATTGCTCAAATTGCCCATGATCATGGGGCAATCATGGTTGTGGACGGGGCGCAAAGTGCTCCGCATATGAAAATTGATGTTCAAGATTTAGATTGTGATTTTCTAGCCTTTTCAGGACATAAAATGTGTGGTCCGACCGGCATTGGTGTCCTTTATGGAAAAAAACATCTCCTTGAAAACATGGAGCCAATTGAATTTGGCGGTGAAATGATTGATTTTGTACAATTACAAGAATCAACCTGGAAAGAACTTCCTTGGAAGTTCGAAGCAGGAACACCAATCATTGCAGGAGCGATTGGTCTTGGAGCAGCGATCGACTTTTTAAATGAAGTTGGCCTAGATCAAATTGCTGAGCATGAACATAAACTTGCAGCCTATGCGTTAGAAAAAATGTCTGCTGTTGAGGGAATGACGATTTATGGTCCCCTTGATGCAGCCAAACGTGCCGGTCTAATCACCTTTAACTTAAGTGATGTTCATCCACATGATGTAGCAACGGTGCTTGATGCAGAAGGAATTGCGGTTCGTGCCGGTCATCATTGCGCCCAGCCGTTAATGAGATGGTTGAAAGCGTCCGCAACCGCACGTGCCAGTTTTTACCTGTATAATACAGAAGATGATATAGATAAACTTGTTGAAGGACTTGTAAAAACAAAGGAGTATTTCAGCGATGTCTTCTAATAATTTAGATACACTTTACCGTCAGGTGATTATGGATCATTATAAAAATCCGCGTAATCGCGGTGTTTTAGAGGATGGCAACCATACCATTAATATGAATAACCCAACTTGTGGGGACCGCATTCAATTGACACTAAAAGTGGAAAATGGAATTGTTATCGACGCAAGGCAAGAAGGAGAAGGCTGCTCGATTTCCATGTCATCCGCTTCGATGATGACGCAAGCAATAAAGGGGAAAAAAATTGAAGAAGCTTTAAAGCTAGCGAAGATTTTTTCTGACATGATGCAGGGAATTGATTACGACGAAGACGATCTTGATTTAGGTGATATTGAAGCACTTCAAGGTGTTTGTAAATTTCCAGCCCGAATCAAATGTGCGACCCTAGCTTGGAAAGCCATGGAAAAGAGCTTAAAAGAAGAGGAAAAAGAATAAAATTAAGAAAACGCGGTGGGAGAGGGCTATGTCCAGCTCCAGCGCCTAGCCCCTCGAGGTCGCTTCGGTCCTGACGATGAAGTCAAAGAACGACTTCACCGTCAGGCCCTCCAGCGCTTGTCGGGGCTGAGCAAGGCGCTTCCGCTTTTCTAAGAATGGAGGAACACGACGATGGCGAAAAAGATGCCGGAAATCGGTGATTATAAATATGGTTTTGCCGATAAAGACGTTTCCATATTCCGATCTAAGCGTGGTTTAACATCTGATATCGTAAAAGAAATATCTAAATTGAAGAACGAACCACAATGGATGTTAGACTTCCGTTTGAAGTCGCTTGAGCATTTTTACAAAATGCCAATGCCACAATGGGGCGGCGACATGTCTTCATTAAACTTTGATGAGATTACTTATTATGTAAAACCATCAGAGAAATCTGAGAAGTCATGGGATGAAGTACCTGAAGAAATCAAGGCTACTTTTGATAAACTTGGGATTCCAGAAGCTGAGCAAAAATACCTTGCCGGGGTCTCTGCCCAGTATGAATCTGAAGTAGTTTATCACAACATGAAGGTAGAACTTGAAGACTTAGGGATCGTCTTTAAGGATACAGATTCCGCTTTGAGAGAAAATGAAGATATTTTCCGCGAGCACTTTGGAAAAACAATTCCTCCAACGGACAACAAATTTGCAGCACTTAACTCTGCCGTATGGTCAGGTGGCTCGTTCATCTATGTACCACCAGGTGTGAAAGTGGATACGCCATTACAAGCTTATTTCCGCATCAACTCTGAAAACATGGGTCAATTTGAACGGACCTTAATCATTGTAGATGAAGGTGCACACGTGCACTATGTTGAGGGTTGTACAGCACCTGTTTATACAACTAACTCACTCCACAGTGCTGTTGTAGAAATTGTTATTAAAAAAGATGCTTACTGCCGTTATACAACAATCCAGAACTGGGCGAATAACGTCTTTAACCTTGTGACCAAGCGTGCGGTTTGTGATGCCAATGCCACAATGGAATGGATTGACGGAAACATCGGTTCAAAATTAACGATGAAGTATCCTGCCGTAATTTTAAAAGGCGAGGGCGCTCGTGGGTTGACATTATCAATTGCGATTGCCGGTAAAGGTCAACACCAGGATGCGGGTGCAAAAATGATTCATTTAGCACCAAATACATCTTCAACAATCGTTTCTAAATCCATTTCTAAACATGGCGGTAAGGTAACCTATCGCGGCCAAGTTCACTTCGGACGTAAGGCAGACGGGGCGCGTTCTAATATCGAATGTGATACATTAATTATGGATAACAAATCAACATCAGATACGATTCCATACAATGAGATCTTAAATGATAATATCTCACTCGAGCATGAAGCGAAGGTTTCGAAAGTTTCTGAAGAACAGCTTTTCTACTTGATGAGCCGTGGTATTTCTCAACAGGAAGCAACCGAAATGATCGTCATGGGCTTTATTGAGCCATTTACAAAAGAACTACCAATGGAATACGCCGTGGAAATGAACCGTCTCATTAAGTTCGAGATGGAAGGCAGTATTGGTTAATATTTTTGATAAAAAAACCCGCTTGCCGTTGTTGGCAGGCGGGTTTTTGCGTTGAAATTTTGGCCTACCGCGCGGATGGGTGTGGCTTACTTTCAGATGGCACCACTTTACTGGCGGATAAGGCAAGTTTACTATCGGATGCACCACTTTACTAGCGACTACACCTCATTTGCCAAGAAATTGTTATTCTCACCTAAATATCTTCCGCCCCCATCGAAAAAGGGTTATGCTATTATTAATAGTTGGAGGTGAGTTCTATGATTTATATCGGTGTCACGGGCTGGGGAGATCATGACAGCTTATATCCGGGCCAAATATCCTCACGGGACAAGCTTAGGGTGTATGCAAGCCATTTTCCAATTGTGGAAGTTGATTCCGCCTTTTATGCGATTCAGCCTCAAAGAAATGCGGAAAAGTGGGTCCAGGAAACACCGCCCAGCTTCCAGTTTATCGTCAAAGCATACCAAGGGATGACCGGACATATGCGCGGGGAGATTCCGTTTGAAAATAAACAAGCGATGTTTAGAGCCTTTAAAGAATCGCTCGAGCCCTACATAGAAACGAATAAATTAGCAATGACCCTCTTTCAATTTCCACCATGGTTTACGTGTACGAGAGAAAATGTCGAATACTTAAGATGGTGCAAGCAGGAAATGGGTGAGCTCCCTTGTGCATTAGAATTCAGACACCAGTCATGGTTCGCGCCTCAATATCATCAAAAAACAATTAAATTTATGACCGAAGAAAACTGGATTCATAGTATTTGCGATGAACCACAATCTGGAGAAGGTTCCATTCCTACTGTATTAGAGACGACAACCCCCGATAAGGTTTTTGTAAGGTTTCACGGTCGCAATGTCCACGGCTGGCAAAAACGGATAGGAGTGGATTGGCGTGAGGTTCGCTATCTTTACCGCTATAACCAACAAGAGCTAGAAGAATGGGCAAACTCCATTCAGGAATTAGCCAAGAACTCAAAAGATGTCTATCTCCTTTTTAACAACAACTCTGGCGGAGATGCGGCAGATAATGCGAAGGAAATGATTAATCTTTTGCATCTCGAATACAAGGGTCTTGCTCCACGCCAGTTGGATTTATTATAAAAGTTAGGAGAAAGAAAACATGGAATGGATTTTAATCGTATTTATTGGTCTTATCGCAAGCTCTCTTGGCTCGCTGATTGGATTAGGCGGAGGAATTGTCATTGTTCCCTCGTTACTTTATTTATCCACCCTGCCAGCCTTTGGACATATAACACCACAGGTAGCGGTAGGGACATCACTTTTTACGATGATTTTTACTGGCCTGTCATCCACCTTAGCCTATATGAAATACAAAACTATTGATTACAAAAGCGGTCTGATTTTTCTAATTGGAAGTGGCCCAGGGAGTATTCTCGGTGCATGGGTGACTGAAGGCTTACATATGAAAACCTTCAATATTTTTTTCGGACTATTTATTATCTTTATTTCGATTATCTTACTACTTAAGGACAAATTAAAGCCTATCCCTTATCGGAAGGACCGGGGGATTATTCGAACCTTTACAGATAATAGGGGTAAAACCTTTGAATATGGATATAACCCAATCGTGGGAGTCCTGATTGCCTTTATCGTGGGCTTTTTATCAGGAATCTTTGGAGTTGGCGGTGGTTCCTTAATGGTCCCAACGATGATTTTGGTATTTTTCTTTCCACCGCATGTCGCAACGGCCACTTCAATGTTTATGATTTTACCAACATCTTTGCTCAGCTCAATTACACATATTTCCTTAGGTAATGTCGATTGGCTCTATGCTCTTGCTTTGGTACCGGGAGCTTGGATTGGGGCTAGAGTGGGTGTCTACTTAAACACAAAGCTTAAGAGTAAAACGATTGTGTTAATTTTACGAACGATTCTTATTGTTGTAGGAATCCGATTAATTTATCAAGGAATCTTTGGGTAGGTCGAGAATGGAAACTATACATATTTATTATACAAACGATGTACACAGCCACTTAGAAAATTGGCCGCGAATTAAGCAGTTTCTAGAAGAACAACAAGAGAGGCATCACCAAAATGATGAGGATGTGTTTTTATTTGATATCGGTGATTTTATTGATCGCTGGCATCCATTCACAGAAGCAACAAGAGGAAAAGGAAATATTGATCTACTAAATGAGAGTCGCTTTACTGCTGTAACGATCGGAAACAATGAAGGGGTTAACCTACCCTATGACGACTTAAATGAGCTTTATGAAAATGCTCAGTTTGACGTTCTGTTAGCGAATTTTTTTCAGCAAACTGGAAGCTATCCTAGCTGGGTAAAGCCATATAAGATCTATCATTCGAAAAAGGGCACAAGGGTGGGTGTCATCGGTTTAACGGCACCGTTCACGCACCTTTATGGTTTACTGGGCTGGAGGGTGACAGAGCCAATTGAAGAACTGAAAAAATGGATGGAAAAGGTAAAAGCAGAATCAGATATAATCATTTTACTTTCCCATCTCGGGCTTAATGTGGACGAATCTATAGCAGCTGAATTTCCTGATATTGATGTTATATTAGGTTCACATACCCATCATTACCTTGAAAAAGGAAAGCTAGTGGGCAGCACACTTCTTGGCGCGGCGGGTAAATATGGATATTTTGTCGGCGAAGTAACCCTCAACCTAAACGAACAAAAAATCATTACCGCGAAGGACGCTATTCTATATGATAGTAAAGAGCTTCCCGCTCTAAATCATGAGCAAGAACTAAGCGACGCTTATTTTAGCAAAGGAAAAGCCCTATTAAATCAAGAAGTGACTACCTTAGTTAATCCGCTCACTAGTGATATTTTCCATGAAACAGAGTTTTCACATCTTCTTTGCAAGGCGTTAAGAGATTGGTGTAACACGGATTGTGCGATGATTAATGCGGGCCTCTTGTTAGGACCATTAACCGGTGAAGTGACTGTTTACGATTTACTTGAAATCTGTCCCCATCCCATTAATCCGTGTGTGGTCGAACTAACGGGTAAAGAATTAGAAGAGCTTTATTGGCAGTCCAAAGATGAGGGCTTGGTACATAAGCATATTAAGGGACTTGGATTTAGAGGAACCCTTTTAGGGGTATTTGTCTTTGATCGAATCAGCCTTCATGAGGAAGCCCTTTTTATTAATGGGACGGAAGTGGATGATGAAAAAATTTATACGTTAGCCCTTCCGGATATGTTTACATTTGGTCACTTTTTCAAAAACATTCTTCCTCAAAAAGAAAAGAAGTATTTCTTGCCGGAATTTCTTCGGGATATATTAAAATGGGAGTTACAAAAGTAACGATGGCATGAACACGCTTTTTCCCCTCAAATCATAAAGTGATAGAGAGGAAAGGAGTGTGGACCATTTGATTGAGCTTTCACCAATTGAAATAAACGGCCATACCTTTTTGGCAGTTACCGTTTTGCTTCCGAAAACAACCTTGCTGGCCGTATCAAACGATAAGGGATATATCATGTGTGGGGCCTTGGATGTCGGTTTATTAAATGAAAAACTTAAGGACCGCAAGATCATTGCCGGCCGTGCTGTTGGAGTAAGGACCATTGAACAACTTCTAAATGCACCGTTAGAGTCGGTAACATGGGAGGCGGAGGCGTTAGGGATCCACAAAGGCATGATTGGTAAAGATGCCTTGTTGAAAATGATTTAAAGAGCTTGCTACATGCGGGCTTTTTTTTATATATTGCGCTATTAAACTTGGTTGTTGATTTCCGCTCCAAGTGCTTCGCTTTTTTATGGGCTAGTTCCCCTGTTCCAAGCATACATATAGCTTGAAGGGGTGATTTTTTTGGCGAAGTTTCGCAGACGGCTTCCGAAGAAGGGGCCGTTGCCTTTCCGTTACGTGATGTTACTAACGTTTGTCTTTTTTCTTTTTTCAACTGCCACTGGATTATGGCTCGTGAATAAGGGGATAGAGCCAACTTTAATGAGAATTGCTACTTCCGAAACCCGCAATATTGCCTCCCTCGTTATTAATAAGGCAATTACCAAACGGACGACGGACACGGGTGAGGATAATGATGTCATTGTCATTTTACCAAGTGAAAATGGCAAGGCCTCCAATGTAAAACTTAATACCGTTTATATAAACCGGGTCTTAGCGGAAACCACCGCACAAATACAAAAAAACTTAAAAGCTGCTAAAAAAGGGGACCTTGCTTCGTTAGAGCAGTTAACAGATGTGGAAATCGAAACGCATAATTCGAATAAGGAAGACGGGATTATTTGGTATGTTCCGTTGGGCCAAGCAACCAATATCTCCTTACTGGGGAACATTGGTCCGAAAATCCCAGTAAAGTTCCACGCCATCGGTGAAGTGGAACCTGATGTTAAAATTGAGACGAAAGATATGGGCATCAATAATACCTGGGTCGATGTTTCCATTCACATCGAAGTGTCTGTCCAAATCATCACCCCGTTTGCTACAAAAATAACAAAGCTTACCCAAAGCATTCCAGTGGACGGCTCACTCATACAAGGGGATGTCCCGCAATTCTATAATAATGGCGGCGGAGTAAGCCCATCCATACAGCTTCCGGAAAAAAAACAGACACAGGAAAAGTCGGAAAATAAAAAATAGGACTATCCGCCATGGACAGTCCTATTTTTGGCGCACATTCATCCGCTCCATTCGCTTCCATTTGGCTAAATGCGGATAGGGGTCAAAGGACCACTCGGTCACCCCGTTATCTTTGTACATCCCGTAATGTAAATGAGGCGGGAACTTACCAGATGTGCCTGGTGGACCGTAACCAGAGCTTCCGACACCGCCAACCACCATTCCCGGCTCAACAATTTGGCCAACTTTTAAATCTTTAGCAAAACCGCTGAGATGGGCAAAATAATGATAGGTATTATTGATATCCCGAATCCCGATTCTCCAGCCGCCGAATTTATTCCAGCCCTTCATTTCAATGATTCCGTAGTTTGTGGCACGAACGGGGACTCCGTAGCCTGCGAAAATATCGGTGCCTTCATGTATTCTTCGGCCGCCCCAGCCGCGAGCAGATCCCCAAGTGCTACGGTAGCTATGATTGCTCTGGATTGGCACTGGAAATACTTGTGAATCTAAATTAATCCGGCCGAAATGACGGTAAATTTTTGCTTTCCCCGCAATAATACTAACTGTCTTATCGCGATGATAATAATTCCATAAGCCGATTTTTATATTATCATGATCGATTCCGTATGAAAGAAGATAATTGGCAAATGCATACAGGACATCCTCATCATTTTTAAGACTTGCTTTCCCGTCTCCATCCCCGTCCACACCCTTCCCATCAAAAAACTGAATGATTGCCGGGTTCACTTCCAAAGGATTTGGATTAGTAAGACCAGCCCATTCATCCGGCCGAAAATAGATGCCGATTACGCTGTCCGGTTTAGGTAAGTCTCGGCGGACCAGACGGATACTTCTTTCGTATTGATCGATAGCTGCTAAGTAATACCAGGGGATTTGAGTAACCGTTTCAACCTTCTTATAGAGCTTCATTCTTTCTTGATATGGATCAGATTCGTTTGTTTTGGCCTCCGCATCCCTGCCTGCGAATGAACTGGTGAAGCATAAGAGAAAGGTTGCGATGATTAGAACAGCCCGCACAAGAATCCTCCTTCCAAGTAATGTACAAGTTTAGTTTATGTTTTCTCACCCATTTCATTATGGTTAATAAATGGTAAAGATGATTTTAAGGCAAAAATAAAAGGGTCCAGGCTGGCAATTTAAACCGATTTGCTTGTCGATATTTTTTCAGTATGGTAAAGTGACAAAGAAGATCCATTTCTAGCTTCAAGGGGTGAAACAATTAATGAGTAAGAAAGAAGATATTTTAAGAAAACCCGATTGGTTAAAAATAAAATTGAATACAAATGAGTCCTATACGGGCTTGAAAAAAATGATGCGTGAAAAGAATCTGCACACGGTTTGTGAAGAAGCACGCTGCCCTAATATTCATGAATGCTGGGCCGAAAGACGGACGGCTACCTTCATGATTCTTGGTGATACATGTACCCGTGCCTGCCGTTTCTGTGCCGTTAAAACTGGTCTGCCAACAGAGTTAGATTGGAAAGAGCCTGAAAGGGTTGCCGACTCTGTACAATTGATGAACTTAAAACACGTGGTTGTCACAGCGGTGGCACGTGATGATCTTAAGGATGGCGGCGCCGCTATTTTTGCCGAAACCGTTCGAGCGATTCGACGTAAAAATCCATTCACAAGTATTGAAGTGCTTCCATCCGATATGGGTGGAAAGGAAGAAAACCTTCGTGTGCTAATGGACGCTAAGCCTGATATCTTAAACCACAATATTGAGACGGTTAGACGGATGACACCGAGAGTTAGAGCTCGTGCAAAATATGATCGTTCACTAGAGTTTCTCCGCCGGGCAAAGGAAATGCAGCCTACTATTCCAACCAAATCCAGCTTGATGGTTGGATTGGGAGAAACATGGGAAGAAATTATCGAGGTTATGGATGATTTACGGGCAAATCACATTGACATAATGACAATCGGCCAATATTTACAGCCGACAAAAGGTCATCTAAAGGTTGAGAAATATTATAGCCCGGATGAATTTAAAGAATTACAGCAAATTGCGATAAGTAAAGGCTTTAGCCATTGTGAAGCAGGCCCGCTTGTCCGCTCATCCTACCATGCCGATGAACAGGTTAGTGCTGCAGCGAAACATAAACAAATGCTTGGTGAACAAGAAGCACAACAAGCTTAAAAAGAGAGAGTTCAGTCAAACGTGACTGAACTCTTTTTTGTTATAAAAATTGAGCTTAGATAACTGTCTAGCTCCAGCGCCCAGCGGCTAGTGGACTTCGCTCTCCGCCCTACGATAAGTCAACATCGAATCGCTATCGCTCTCCGTGTTTNNTTTATCTCAGTTGGAGCGCTCCAGTCCATACGCAGCTAAGCGGGCGCTTCCGCTTTTCTATTTATCATCCGGTGTAAGCCCATTTTCATCCTCACTTGGATTCATGCGCTGTCCTTGCGGAGACTTTTTCATTTGCTTGATAAGCCCGTTCACTAAATTACGAGCGTTCCGGCTGGTGGAATCAAGGTTTGCCAGATTTTCTACATCCCTTATGAGGACTTTATTGTCAGTGACGAAGACATGGTAATATCTTGGAACGACAGACATCGCTGTTTTTTTCACTTGGTCGGCCGTCATATTTCGATTTTTGGAATCTGTCTTATAAGCAATCAATACTTCTTGGTCTGTGACAAGTGTGGCAACATCATTGACATTGGGAATTTCTGTACTTAATTTACTAATGATATTGGCCACCTGTTCGCGGTTTAAGGCAGTGTAGTGGTCATTGGCCGTATTATCATTCATGAGTGGGCTTTTTTGATGACGGACAAAGCCATAATTGTTGCTTGCGTTACGAACACTACGACTTGCCCCTTCATTGTAAAGGTCATGTCTTTTATTATTTACATTGATGGTATTGCCGCTTTCCTCATACACATCACGGTTGCTCATATCCTTCGAACATCCTGTTAAAGCGGTCAGCGTACATAATCCCAGGATTATGACTAATTTTTTCAAATGAAACACCTCCTTTTCTTAGAATAGCCATTAAACGGATTTATTTTCTTAGCAATTGATGGGGAATCGGTTATAATGGTTATTAGGAATTAGTTGGCAAAAGAGGTGAAATATCATGATTATGATGAATAACACTGTTTATGAAATGGTTCAAGAACATAGAAACGGCTTTAACGAAGAGGCTCTTAAAGCAAGGTTTAGTGATATTTTGACAAGATATGATTATGTGGTTGGCGATTGGGGTTATGGTCAGCTTCGGTTAAAGGGATTTTTCGACGATCAAAATCAAAAAGCCACTTTTGATACAAAAATTAGCACACTGAGTGAATACCTATATGAATATTGCAATTTTGGCTGTGCCTATTTTGTTTTGAAAAAAGTGAAGAAGTAAAAGAAGGGCCAAGCGTAGCTGGCCCTTCTTTTACGTTGATTCGGTATAGGGTGGCTGTTGATCTTTTGCTTGGTCATCGTGGGTGGGATGTGCTCCGTCCATCTGACGGGGAAGATCTTGATGAAGTGTTTTGTTTTCGTAATTAAAGGCACTGTATGTCCGTTGCCCATCTTTCCAAGGCGTGCTTTTGTTCTGCACCGGCTCGTTTTCACGAATAGGCGAACCTAAAGGTCCTTCTGGGAATTCTTCCGCTGTAAGGAAATTCCTTTGTTTTTCAACATTGGACAATTCCGTATATTTTTCTTCTTTAGTCATGATTACGCCCCCTTTTAGCCTTATTATTTTCAAAGAGAGGGTAATTCATGACTAAACATTAAATTAATTCCATTAAGAAGCTTCTTAATTCCTCCGCATCTGCTTCATTTAATTGAAAGGCATACTCCAAATAGCCTTCTTCCTGCAAATCATCTGGGCCGATAATGGCAAAACGGCTTCCCTGCATATCAAGAACGAGATGCTTCCCAAAATGACGGTCACTTTGGACAATCGCTAAATCAAAGCGTTGATTATCACCAACAAAGCTGACAAATCTAGTTTTTGTATCTTCTGTATCATCGTATAAGAAAAACCGTTCAGACATTTAATAAACTCCTTTATAAAAAAATCCATATTTTCGACATCTTCTTTATAGTAACAAAAAAAGCATGTAGAGGGGAATGAAGAATTTTCCAAAATCTTCACAAGTTTTTAGGAATCAAAACACGAATGATGTCAAATTATGTTACAATTAAGCTAAATTCTCAAAGTGGACATCTGAGAGGAATGATTGAATGATCCGTCGTTACATGGAAAAGGCCAAAAATGTAATGCATTGGGGAAAGATTCTATTACCTCTTTCGTCAATCCGTTTTTATCCACCTCAATTTATTCTGCGAAACCCTGTATTGGAGGGAGTAACAGCTGCATTTAATAACGGACATGAAGTAGCTGTGATCGTATTTAATTTAAAGGATACAAACAAAATAACAGATCAGTTAAATCTATCCCAGTACACACAATTAATAAAGCAGATAAAAAAGGCATTTCGTAAGACCATAGAATCACAAATAGCCAAACTAGACGTCATTACACTCGAGGACTTTTATGGGGACGGGCTCACACTTTTTATGAAGGTTGATGATGCTAACCATTGCCTATCAGAAATAAATATGATCATGGCTAAAATTATTTACAATGTGGAAGCTATTCTTCGTCAGCAATATCCAATCCTGCAGCCAGAGTTTAAATCTGGTTATATGTTTGTGGAGAAAAAGAATTATTCGATCATGCATTCCATTGAAAGTGCCCGCAGGCAGGCGATAGCGATGGCAGAAAAAAGAATTAAATCAGAATGGAACGATATGGTCCATACGATCAAAAAGATTATTTTCAAAAAAGATATAAAATTATTAGCACAGCCAATCATTGATGTAGCAACAAAAGAAGTAAAGGCTGTCGAAATGCTTACACGTGGCCCAGAAGGAACCGTGTTAGAGAGTCCCTTACAGCTTTTTTCAGTCGCAAGACAGACTGGCTTGCTTTACGAACTTGAATTGCTGGTTATCGAGAAGGTTCTAGAACAAATCAAGACAACAAGATGCCGCCAAAATATCTTTGTCAATTGTACACCTTTAACACTTAGTAATATTCGCTTTATCGGTGATTTAAAAATAATAATAGAAAAATACAAGAATATTTCTCCGCTGCAAATTACCTTTGAAGTGACTGAAAATGATTCCATCGAGGGGTTAAAGAATTTTATTTATAACATAAAAATGCTTCGGTTAATGGGGTATAAAATAGCGATGGACGATACTGGTGCGGGGTATTCTAGTTTAAGTATTATTAGTGAAATCATGCCGGATATTATAAAAATTGACCGTTCCGTCATTCAAAATATTGATAAAAATTCGGTGAAAGAATCGATGCTCCAAGGCTTAATGCTCATTGCAAGAGAAGCAGGTTCCATCGTCGTCGCGGAAGGTATCGAAAACGAAGCAGAAGCATCTGTTTTAAAGAGAAATAATGTCGACTTAGCGCAAGGTTTTTTTTATGCACGACCAGCAGCGCTTGTAAGAATGTAGCAGCATAGAAAATGGAGGTAGTGGAACATGTATTTTGTGGATAGGGAAAAAATTGAAGAGATATTAAAATACTTAGAAGCACAAATTCAACTTTTCTTAAGCCAAAAGGAATGGTCAACCCCGCTTGAAAAGGCAGCACTTGAGCGTTTAAACCATATGATGATTGAGTCGGTTTTGGACGTTGGAAACTCAATGATCGACGGCTTTATTATGCGTGACCCAGGTAGTTACGATGACATCATTGATATTTTAATGGATGAAAAGGTCATTTCAGCTGAAACAGGTAAGGGTTTGAAAATCTTGATTCAGTACCGGAAAGGACTTGTCCAATCCTATACGGATGTGAATCATCAGGAACTCCATCAAGTCTTTTCGGACCATCTTCAGGAACTGGTCACCTATGCCGAAAATGTCCGTAGTTATCTAGCCAATGAATTGGGGCCGGTTTCAGCATTTAAAAACTGATAAAAAGACCGTTTGCGGTCTTTTTATTTTACTGTGGTAATAATATCTTTAGGAGTGATGATTTTTGAAAAAATACAAAGGCTATTTAATTGATTTAGATGGAACGATGTATAAAGGAACGGAACAGATTGAAGCGGCCTCTGATTTTGTGAAAAAACTTCGCGATCAACAAATTCCGTATTTATTTGTTACCAATAATTCTTCTAGGACCCCGGCACAGGTTGCCGACAAGCTGTCCAACTTTGATATCCCTGCAGTAGAGAAGCAGGTTTTTACAACCAGCCAGGCGACCGCCAATTATATCTTTGAACGTAAGAAGGATGCCTCCGTTTATGTGATAGGCGAAGAGGGAATTCGGACAGCAATAGAAGAAAAGGGCCTGAAATATGGCGGGGAAGATGCTGATTTTGTCGTAATGGGTATCGACCATGAAATCAGTTATGAAAAATTGGCTGTCGCATGTTTGGCCGTTCGTAACGGTGCAACTTTCATTTCAACCAATGGAGATATCGCCATCCCGACTGAAAGAGGCTTGCTTCCAGGGAATGGGTCACTTACATCGGTTATTACTGTTTCTACTCAAACAAAGCCTATATTTATCGGGAAACCTGAAGCAATTATTATGGAACAGGCCTTAAAAGTATTAGGTACACCGAAAGAAGAGACCTTGATGGTTGGCGACTATTATGATACCGATATTTTAGCTGGTATGAATGCAGGCATGGATACATTACTCGTTCACACGGGGGTAACGACGAAGAAACTGCTTTCCGGGTATGACCGGAAGCCGACATATACCGTAGATACCTTAGATCAATGGGAGATTTAAAAAGGATGGGGGCACCCATCCTTTCGTCATTAGATAAGAAAGTATAATTTTGACTTTGAAAATTGTCCAGCTCCAGCGCCCTAACGGCTAGTGTCCTTCGCTNNGCGCTTGCGCTTTTCTTATTATTTTTTTTCCTTCTCAGCTCGTGCCGCACGGTGTGCTAGTCTGCTCGATGCTGCTGCTGCAATCGCACCGACTATATCATCTAGGAAGGTATGACATTCTCCGGTTGATTTATCATTTAAATGAGCTAATATCCCAGGCTTTAACTTATCGATGTAACCGTAATTTGTAAATCCGATTGAACCGTATACATTTACAATCGAAAAGGCTAGAATTTCATCCACACCATAAAGACTTTCGTCTGTTCCAATGATGGATTGAAGTGGCTCCTCAAGCATTCCTTTTTCGGCCAGTACATCCAGCTGTATTCCGGTTAAAATGGCGTTCTGAACCTCACGTTTAGAAAGGACGCGTTCCACATTGGCAAGACAGTCTTCCATTTTTAAATTCTCATGATATTTTTCTTGTAAAAAGAAAACTAAATCAGCGATGTCTTGTACTTCAACACCTCTCTCTTTCAGCCATCTGCGTGCAGTTACTTCGGTTAGATTTACGTTTTGGTCGTCTGCCATCCTCTGATCACCTTTTCTATGGATTTTTCATTCTATATACACTGTATTATTCTAACTTATGCAAATTACTCATAAAAAAGAGCAGGTTAAAGCCTTATATTCTCCTTCAATTTTCTCTGTTATTCAGGAACAAGATTCTTAAAGGTACTACATATATATGTGTTAAGAATAGGGAAAGAAATGAGGTGGGACCTAATGCTGCAGAAAATGCTGGAAAATCAATATGGCATTACGGTAGAGGAATATGTCAAATTAGATACTTACGATGCGTTAAGAGGAGATGGTTGGCTCTATTTAATCTCCAAACCAACTAAGGAGGAAGAGGATCTTGCTGAGCTTGAAAAAATAGCTGAGCATTTAAGAAATTATGGTGACCAAAATGTCCCGGTCTTTTTGCAATCGAAAGAAGGTCATCTAATTACGACATGGGAACAACATAAATATTGTGTCTTGGCTAATCAACAAACAGAAGCGCAGCGAAAAATAAAATTGGGCAGGAAATTGGCCAGGTTCCATGAGCGTGGGAGAAGGGTTCCCTTTCAAATCGAGAGGTCCAGCAGGGTTGGCCAATGGAAGTCATTATGGGAAAAGCGCCTGGAGCAGATGGAAAAGGTTTGGAATGGACTGCTTTTTCAATCACCCGAAGACGAGTTTCAGCGAATGTTTGTTGATTCCTTTCCCTATTATCTAGGGATGACGGAGAATGCGATTCAATATTTAGTCGATACGGAAATAGATGATGAACCCCAAGAAACCGATAGCGGCACAGTCTGCCATGAACGTTTTACCCAAAAAACATGGGGGCCGCTCAATAATTATATGATTAAAAATCCTTTCGACTGGGTTTTTGACCATCGCAGCAGGGACCTAGCTGAATGGACCAGGGAAAGATACTTTCACAATTTCCAAACCTATGACGTGGAATTAAAACGATTTTTTGAAGAGTACCAGAGTATTTCTCCATTGTCACCATTTACTTGGCGATTATTATATTCGCGCATAATTTTTCCCCTCCATTACTTTGAATGCATCGAGAGTTACTATATAACCACATCTGAACAGGATAAAAAGGTATTGGAGGAGAAGTTAATGAGGATTCTGCGCCAGTCTGGTGAATACGAACGATTTTTAGCCAGTTTTTATCAAATCACCGATGCCCCGATTAAGCGGTTAAATCTTCCGCTATTAGAATGGCTATATTAAAGAATTTTTAGTATAGAAAAAGCGATTGCCTCGGGGAGACAATCGCTTTTTTATAGAGTTTTGAACTCTGACGGGTGCTTCCGCTTTTCAATTAAAATACTTGTTCTACTTCAACGATGCCGGGAACTTCTTCTAAAAGAGCCCTTTCAATACCGGCCTTTAGTGTGATAGTTGAACTTGGGCAGCTTCCGCATGCACCTAACAGGCGAAGTTTTACAATACCTTCCTCAACATCTACTAATTCACAATCTCCGCCGTCGCGAAGAAGAAATGGACGTAATTTATCTAGTACTTCTTGAACTTGCTCAAAAATTTCCTGCTCTGCCAAATTAATCGACTCCCTTCCTATAACTTATATTATAATGTCATCGGCGTTAAAAATCCATTATCAGAAATTAGGAAAACACACATTTAAAGACATTTTCTTGGTTTTTATAGTAAAAATGAGATAAGCTGAATTAAAAAGGCAGGAATGAAATAATGAATAATCAAGAAGTAGAGATTGTCGTTTATGGAGCAGAACAATTATGCCCAAGTTGTGTTAATTTACCTTCCTCCAAAGAAACGTTTGAATGGCTGGAGGCAGCGGTTGCCAGGAAATTTCCGGACCAACCCTTTAAAATAACTTATGTTGATATATACCAGCCGACTGGGGAAATTGAAAAACTCGATTTTGCTAAAAAAGTAATCGAAGAGGATATGTTTTATCCAGTGGTAGTTATTAAGGAAAAAATCGTTGGTGAAGGGAACCCGCGCTTAAAGACAGTTTTTTCAGAGATGGAAAAACACGGCTATAAGGCTCATTAACGAACAAGAAGAAGCATTCCTCCATGGAATGCTTCTTCTTGTTCAATCACCCGTTATGGTACTTGTACATCCACAAAATCCCGGTCTTTAACATGCGGGCGACGCGTCCTGTAATAGCTCGGTCAGCCATCATCCCAAATCCATGCTTTTTACCCAGGGAACCAAGGATTCCTTTTAGTTTGATTTGTGGGAAGGAAGCAGGCGGCTGTTCACCTTTCCAACGTCTTTTGAGTACTTCAACAATTTGTTCCGCTTGGCCCTCTGCTAATTGAGCACTTGGCGCATGGGGAAGACTTGCGCAATCCCCAAGTATAAAGATATGTTCATCGTTCGGCAAATGATGGAGTGGGGTAAGGACAAGTCTGCCCATTCCGTCTTTTTCCCCGTCCATATTCCGGACAACTTTATTGGCCTGAATTCCTGCAGTCCAGACAATAACATCGCAATGGATCGGTTCTCCGTGATTGTATAATACATTTTCTTCTACTTTAGTAATATTGGAATTGTTGATAATTTCGACAGTGTTCTTTTCAAACCAATTTTCAACATATTTGCTTAATCGTTCCGGGAAGGATGAGAGAATATGCTGGCCCCTATCAAATAATTTGATGTTAAGATCCTCTCGGCTTTCACTTAATTCACTAGCTAACTCTACACCGCTAAGCCCAGCCCCAACGATACCAACAACCGACTCTGGTCCCAGATTGTTTAAGACGGAATAGGTGAGACGCGACTTTTCGATACTCTGAATACTGTAAGTAAACTGATCAGCGCCGGGTACATCATGGTACTTGTCCTCACAGCCAAGCCCGATAATTAGCTCATCGTAGGCTATAGGCTCCAAATCTCTCATAACTACTTTTCTATCTGATGTTTCAACCGCGATGACTTCCCCATATTTAACTTCTAAGCGATCGTGCACAGGAAAATCAACTCGGATTTCTTTATCTGAAATCGTTCCTGCGGCTAAGGCATAGTACTCTGTTTTTAAGCAATGGTATGGTACACGGTCGACAAGAGTGATCTTCACATCGTCTGGTAAATGGTTGGGAAGAAGTTCGTTTAAGATCTTCATTCCGCCATATCCACCACCTAGAATTACAAGGTTTTTCATAATTATTTCCCCTTTGAATATCCCGTTATCAAAATAAAAACTCCTAGTGAACAATAAAATAAGTAGAATAATTATTTCGTCTATTTCCCACATAAGAGTATATCTAAGATGTGTCAAAATAACAACATTTATCAGGTTTTCTTGACAATGACACAGCGAACATGTTAATTGACGAAGTAAATGAAATGGAGTAGGATAATTAGTTGTGGAGAGGTGAAAGCAATGATTCAACCCATCATCGAATTTTGTATAAGCAATCTTGCAAATGGTGCACAAAAAGCACTTGAAAAATTAGAAAAAGATCCTAACTTGGATATTATAGAATATGGATGTCTTGGATATTGCGGAAAATGTGCAACTACCTTATATGCTCTAGTAAATGGCGAAATTGTCACGGGGAAAACCGCCGATGAACTCGTAGATAACATTTATCAATATTTGGAAGAGAATCCAATGTTTTAAAATAAGGGAGCGTTGCCGCTCCCTTATTTTTATATATTCATATGTTATTAAGAGGGAATCGTATTAGTTGAGTAGTTAATAATACGTGTATATAATTAATGAAAAGCCTCAATGAAGGAGGGTATCATATTGAGTAATGGAGTAGTAATTTTAACAGAAGCAGCATCGTTGCATATTAAAGAAATGATGAAGCATAACGAAGAAGAAGGTGCACTGTTACGTGTCAGCGTAAAAGGCGGTGGCTGTAGCGGTTTATCTTATGGAATGGGTTTTGAACATACAGTAAACGACGATGATCTCACATTTGAACAATTTGGGATTCGAGTGCTAGTTGATAAAGAGAGTGCACCCATTTTACAAGGGACAAAGATTGATTTTAAAGAATCCATGATGGGCGGCGGCTTTACGATTGACAATCCGAATGCCATCGCATCGTGCGGCTGTGGTTCCTCTTTCCGAACAGCCACAACAACTGGTACTCCGGAAGAATGCTAAAATATTGAACATCAAAAAAAGCGTCCTGCAAATGGACGCCTTTTCTTATTTATTAAACATCGATGAACTATGTAATGGCTGAATCTTTGCTTTTGGATCAATGAAGGCTTTTGCGTTGTTTACTGCAGTTGGTGCTTCACCAAAACCACAAGCAATTAATTTCACTTTTCCATCATAGGTACAAATATCGCCAGCAGCATAAATGCCAGGAATATTGGTTTCCATTTTTGAATTGACAACAATCGAATTCTTTTCGATCTCTAGACCCCATTCCTTAATTGGTCCAAGGGATGAGACAAAACCATAGTTACAAATAACAGCATCCACATCGAGTGTTACTTTCTCTTCACCATTGACCGTTTCAAGGACTACCTGCTTAATTCCATTTTCATCGCCGATCAGTTCAGCAGGAACATAAGGTGTCTTCACATCAACTTTTGAGTTATATAAGTTTTCCACACTATGCTCGTGGGCACGGAATTTATCTCTGCGGTGGACAATGGAAACTTTCTCAGCAATCGGCTCAAGCATTAACGCCCAGTCAACGGCAGAGTCTCCGCCGCCAAAAACGACTACTTTTTGGCCTGCAAACTGATTTAAATCCTCAATAAAGTAATAGAGATTTTTGCGCTCGTATTGGGCAGCACTTTCTAGCTCTAACCGACGGGGTTGAAATGCACCATTTCCAGCAGTAATAATTATCGTTTTTGAAAAATGGACTTCTTTATTTGTTGTTAATTTAAACGTACCATCCTCTTGTTTTTCTAGTTTTTCAACCGATTGCTCAAGTGCAATAGTAGGTTCAAATTTGCGCATCTGTTCTTTTAAATTATTTATCAATTCTTGAGCACGGATTTTTGGGAACCCAGCCACATCATAAATATACTTTTCCGGGTAAAGCGCTGATAATTGCCCGCCTAACTGTGGCAAACTCTCAATGATTTTGACTGATGCTTGTCTCATTCCACCGTAAAAGGCAGTAAATAGACCGGTAGGACCGCCACCGATGATCGTTATGTCATAAACTTTTTGATTTTCTTGCACTCCGTATCCCTCCAACTCATAGTTAGAAACTCCAATCCTATAATATCATAAAATAAAAAATTCTCACATCTTTATGAGTTAATATTCGCAACAGCGGCAATATTAAAAAAAAAAAAATAAAACGATGAGCGAGATGCATATTTCTTTTCTATTAAAGTTAATTAATTTATAAATATTGCTTGATAATCCTCTAAAAGTAGCATAAGATGTATGGAGGATAGATTGTTAAATTTCTGTGACATAAAAAGCAAAGATTTGTGACATTCATAGAAAGTATTTATACTCTTAGCATACTAAATTCTGCGATAATCCATATCCACACCATTGAAGTTCGTTTTTTTTAGACTGATACGTGAATTATCTCACATACATTTTTCTATTATTCAAAATAAAAAAGGTTAAAGCAGTGGAAGCTAAGAAAAAGAGGGTTTATTCAAAAAAATTAAAAGGTGGAAGTGATCACTTTGAGAAAGCCTAAAATTGTTATTCTTGGTGCTGGTTACGGTGGACTAATGACAACAGTTCGCTTACAAAAATTAATCGGTGTTAATGAAGCAGATATTGTATTAGTGAATAAAAATGATTACCATTATGAAACGACATGGCTCCATGAGGCATCAGCAGGCACGTTGCATCATGATCGTGTCCGTTATGATATTAGTGGTGTAATTGACCGCAGCAAAGTCGATTTTGTACAAGATACAGTCGTAGAAATCAACAAAGAAGAAAAGAAAGTTGTCTTAGAAAAAGGCGAAGTCAACTATGACTACCTTGTGATCGCCCTTGGCGGCGAACCGGAAACGTTCGGTATTAAAGGATTAAAAGAACATGCATTTGGAATCTCTAATGTGAATTCTTCCCGACAATTACGTGAACATATTGAATATCAATTTGCCACATACAATATGGAAGAAGAAAAGAACGACAACCGTTTGACGATTGTTGTTGGTGGTGCCGGATTTACAGGAATTGAGTTCTTGGGTGAATTAACTAATAGAATCCCTGAATTATGCCAAGAGTATGATGTGGATTTTCATAAAGTAAAAATTATTTGTGTGGAAGCTGCACCAACTGTCCTCCCAGGTTTTGAACCAGAATTAGTGAATTACGCCGTTTCGCAATTGGAAAGAAAAGGTGTGGAATTCTTTATTGGCACTGCCATTAAGGAAGCTACCGAAGAAGGAATTTTTGTTGCAAAAGGTGAGGAAGAGCCACGTGAAATTAAGGCTGGTACCGTGGTTTGGGCTGCCGGAATTCGTGGAAACTCGATTGTAGAAAAATCAGGTTTCGAAGCAATGCGAGGAAGAGTGAAAATTCAGCCAGACTTACGCGTTCCCGGTTTTGAGGATATCTTCATGATTGGTGACAGTGCGCTAATGATTAATGAGGAAATCAATCGTCCATATCCTCCGACTGCACAAATTGCCATGCAGCAAGGGGAAGTTTGTGCCCGCAATATCGCAGCATTAGTTCGTAATAAATCGGAGCTTGAAACTTTCCACTTCGATAATAAAGGGACAGTTTGCTCGCTTGGTGAAGATGATGCAATCGGTGTGGTTTTTGGCAAAAAACTAACTGGAGCAAAAGCATCCTTCATGAAAAAAGTCGTCGATAACCGCTCGCTTTATATGATTGGCGGCGCAGGCTTAGTATTGAAAAAAGGAAAGTTTAACGTATTTTAATAAGAAAAGCGAAAGCGCCCGTTTTGCGGCGTATGGACTGGAGCGCTTTGACTGAGATAAAGGAAACACGAAGAGCGTTAGCGATTCGATGTTGACTTATCGTAGGGAGAAGAGCGAAGTCCACTAGCCGCAGGGCGCTGAAGCTAGACAGTTATCAAAGTTCAATTATAAAAATAAATTATTGCGAAAGGGACAGAGAAATCTGTCCCTTTTTGATATGATTAAAATAATGAATTCTATGTGAGGGGGAGTTTGAATGAGTAGTCGCGAAAAACGCGGGAAGGTTTGGTTAGCTGTTGCCGGGTTGGTGAAGTCTAAAGATGGACAATGGCTTGTCGTTAAGAAACGATATGGCGGCTTAAAAGGTCAATGGTCATTACCGGCAGGGTTTGTAGAGGCGGGAGAAACTGCAGATGAAGCGGTCATTAGGGAAGTCTGGGAAGAAACTGGTATTCAATGTCAGGTAAAGGGGTTTATGGGACTGAGAACTGGTGTTATTAAAGGCGAAATTAGTGATAATTTACTCCATTTCCTGCTTGAACCTATGGGTGATGGCGTGATTACACATCAGGAAAACGAACTTTTTGAGGCGAGATTTATGGCACCGGAAGAACTACTTCTCGAGAAAGAGGCATCGGTTGTTCTCCAATATCTGATAAGAAATAATGTTTCCTACTCGGTGCCTGGAATTAATGACCTAAACCCGGGTGATCAGTTTGGGTATACGGCTTATAAAATATTTTTGTAATTTTTAGAAAATTTAAGTAACACTTAGAAAATGAAAGAATACTTTTAGTGTATCCGTTTTCTTGGGGGAATTTGCCCGAATTCAGGCCTTTCCATTTTAGCTAATTCTTGATATATTATCAGAAAATTAAGTTAATTATTAAGGAGATGATTTAAAATGACGGTTAAGAGTTTGGACTCAAAAACCTGTGATTACTGTTCCGGGAAAGGCTATTTTCAGCTGGTACTTGGCGGATCGGAAACCTGTACTAGCTGCGAAGGAACGGGTAAGAAAAAGGAATAAGCTGTTTATTCATGTATTTACCGCTTCTTCGAAACTATTCGGAGGGCTTTTTTTCTGTGGAAAAGGGGCGGAGCGAGAATAAGCGAGTCAATTTAACAAGTTTTGGATTGTAAAAATAATTCGTAAATATTGACTCCCTTTTCGACATTAAGTACACTAAATGTTGATGTATAAGGGGGAATCTCGGATGCAAATGAGCATTGTTGTCTTAATCATATCGATTTTATTATTCTTTGTATTATTTTTTGGAATTGGATTTATCCTAAATATGCTTCTCAGAATGTCATGGGTTATGGCAGTAGTTTATCCGATTGTGGCAATTTTTATTGTTGATAAAGTAAGTTTTAGTGAATATTTTACAAATAGTAAAATGGCCTTTATCGAATTGGGTCATAGGTTTTCTTCCTTAGCAACTGCGGATATTCTTATCTTAATTAGTGGGTTGGCTGGTGCGGTAGCTGCCGGATTTACGATTAAGCTGCTACGTAAAAATGGATATCAGATGTTTTAAGACTTTTACTCCCGGGTAAAGGTCTTTTTTTAATATAGAATTTTAATGAAAAATTTTCTTCACTCTTTTTTTGAATAATTTCCATCAGCTTGGGAATGAATATTTTGGGAGGAGTGAAAAATTTTAATGAAAAAAATTAAAAATTGGACTATGCGATTGGTGATGTTGTGTCTTTTCTTGATGGCAATATTAGCGACCTTCCAATCTATTTCTGGAGTAAATGCCGAGTCGCTGATGAAGCAGTTTGCCTCTGTTATCTCAACCACTAAAACGGTTTCCGGAACCGTACGTTCCTTAGAAGACGAAATCGATTGGTCTAAATATCCTAAGCTAAATGTGACTGCCACTGGGTATACTGCCGGTGTTGAATCAACAGGTAAGAGTAAAGGTCACCCGGAATATGGGATTACCTACTCAGGCGTAAAAGTAAAACGTGATTTATTTTCAACTATCGCTGCAGATTTGACTGTTTTCCCGATCGGAACGGTTCTCTTTATTCCAGGGTACGGGTATGGTGTTGTTGCTGATAAGGGCGGGGCCATAAAAGGGAATGAATTAGACCTTTATTATGAAACGGTGGATGATGTTTATAATAAATGGGGGAAAAAGAAGTTAGATATATATGTTGTTCAAAAAGGTAATGGGAAATTAACAGAGCAAACACTTAAAGCATTAAATGAAGATAAAGCGATGCAAGTTTTTCGCGGGCAGTATATTAGTTCCGAGAAGCGATAGAAGCAGGCTCCAAGCCTGTTTTTTATTTTGACAAAATATTGTATTTTCAAATCGTTAGTTAGTCGAAATATATAGTTTTATTGGTTATAATTATATTCGAATCTAATGGAGGTGAAGTAATTTGTTTGATGTGAAAAAGGAATTAAACCTTTCTACTAAGCATGAGGGTTTAATCATAGGTCTTTTTGATAAACCGGAAAAGTTTTCAGGACTTCTAATGAGTCTTGATCAGGGGTTTGAAGGACAACTTACTGATTTGGTAAAATCGGGGGATATTTCGGCAAAGTTAAAACGTATCAGTAAAATACATAGCTTCGGTAAAATTGGCGCCAAACGAATATGGTTTGTGGGACTGGGAAAAGAAAAGGATTTAACCTTCGATAAACTAAAAGAGGCGTTTGGAAGGCTATTTAAGGAAGTACAGATGAGCAAACCTGAGGAAACAGCTGTTTATTTGGATTCCTTCACAACAGAGGGAATAAGTGGCTTAGATGCCTCGCATGCATTAAGTGAAGCGCTCTCCCTCTCAACTTACCAATTTGATGGCTACAAACAAAAGTCGAACGAACCTGAGAAAAAACTCGAGCAAGTTACAATTTATTCTAGTGATTATGAAGAAGCGGAAGTCCATGCGTCACTTACGGTGGGATATGCTTTTGGTAAAGCAACCAATTCTGCACGAACACTCGTTAACATCCCAGGTAATTTGTTAACAGCAACAGACATGGCCAATTATGCCCTAGAACTTGCTTCGAGGTATGATTTCGAAGTGGAAATCTTAGATAAAGCTGAGATTGAGAAGCTCGGAATGGGTGCCTTCCTTGCTGTTAATCAAGGGTCGACTGAGCCGCCTAAAATGATTGTCCTTAAATACCAAGGTAAAGAAGAATGGAAGGATGTCATCGGTTTAGTTGGAAAAGGGATTACCTTTGATACAGGAGGTTACTCGATTAAGACGAAAGCAGGAATTGTTGGGATGAAAACGGACATGGGCGGAGCTGCTGCCGTGCTAGGGGCAATGGAAATCATCGGTGAGATCCAGCCGGAGCAAAACGTGGTTGCTGTTATTCCATCCACAGATAATATGATTAGCGGTCATGCCTTTAAGCCGGATGACGTGATTACATCAATGAGCGGGAAAACCATTGAGGTGTTAAATACAGATGCTGAAGGCCGTCTTGTGTTAGCGGATGCAGTTACCTATGCCAAACATCATGGTGCGGAGTATCTAGTAGATGTTGCCACTTTAACGGGTGGAGTGATCACGGCACTTGGTCTCCACACCACAGGAGCCATGACGAACCATGAGCAATTATATCAACAGGTATTGGAGGCTTCTGTGGAGGCTGGCGAGCAGATGTGGCAATTGCCATTATTTGAAACAGAGATTGAACGGGTAAGAAACAGTAAAGTGGCCGACTTAAATAACTCGCCCGGCAGTGAAGGACATGCCCTTGTTGCCGGTGCATTTATCGGTGAATTTACCGAAGGAACCCCATGGGTACACTTAGACATCGCTGGGACAGCAACTTCGTCCAAAGCATATGATTTAGGCCCAGCCGGGGCAACAGGAGTTATGACCCGCACACTTGCCCTATTTGTAGAACGGTTTGAACCCATTGAGAAATAACCACTTGAACTGTCCTCATGACCACCTCATGAGGACAGTTTTTACTTTACGTTGCTGATTTCCGTGACATCTATTTATATTGCTAATAATTACGTTTCTCCTCGCCGTAGAAAACCAATATACCGTTTTTGGTGATCTTTTTCGCCCACTCCAAACCCCTTTATTTCGCATATGAAATAGTGTAGGCAAGTATAGAGCAAAAGGAGGTATGGTTATGTACCCTTATCGAAGTCACTACCCAGTACAAGATCAAAGGTTTATAGGTTTTGGATTGCCATTGGCAATAGGCGGGTTAAGCTTTTTAGGAGGTTTAATAGGAGGCGGACTAGGTGCTTCATTTGCGGCACGTCCATTTTACGGAGGATTCGGTTACCCTGGATATGGGTATCCTGGTTTTGGAGCTCCTGGTTTTGGAGCTCCTGGCTTTGGAGTCCCCGGCTTTGGAGCCCCGTATTACTATTAATGAAAGAGAAACAGCTCTAGTGGGGGCTGTTTTTTCTATAAAAGAATAATTGCAAAAAAGGAAAATTAATAAATAAAGCGAATAGAATAAAAAGACAACATTTACATACTGGAGGTATAGGGATGATTGAAAATACACTGCTTCAATCCCTCGGGATTGAAATTACCCACATTGAAAAAGGAAAGGTTATTGCCACTATGCCTGTAGATGAAAGGACTCGCCAGCCGTTTGGAATCCTTCACGGAGGGGCCTCTGTGGCATTAGCAGAAACGGTTGCGAGTGTAGGGGCGTATGAGTTGGTTGATAAGGAACTAGAGGCAGTTGCCGGGCAAGAGATTAATGCAAATCATGTCCGTCCCAAAACGGAGGGGATCGTTACTGCGATAGGTACGGTCCTTCATCAAGGGAAAACCACGCAAGTGTGGGATATTAAAATTACAGACGAGCAAGACCGCCTTGTTTGTGTGTCCAGATGTACGATGGCCGTTATCAAATTAAAAAAGTAAAAAACTCTAAATAAGAATGGAGTCATTCCCATTCTTTTTAGGCTTTATTGATGAAAAATTTAAAAAATTAACTTTAGTTTCATGTTATAATGTAAGAAATAAAAAAATAGAAAAAAAGCACAATTTTTTGTACAGGTTTCTTTATATAATGTAATAAAAGGAAACGTAAAGGTGGTGAAATGGTTGAGAGCAAAGCGGCAATATTTGTTTATCGATTTTGAGTTTACAATGCCTGAACGAAATGTTCGCATGAAGGACTTTTATGCAGAAATAATCGAGGTTGGAATTGTTGCGGTTCTTGATGACCAAGTTACAGAACAGTTTTCTTCCTTTGTGACTCCCCTAAAATTCCCGAGACTAACGGAACGCTGTAAATCCTTTTTACATATTACTCAGCAGCAAGTAGACAAGGGGTTATCAATTTTTGAACTTGTAAAAAAATTGGAGGAGTTTAATCAGCTTAATTATGAAACAACCATTGTTACATGGGGAAATATGGATATGAAGGTGCTTCGGCATAATTGCTTAAAGGCAGGGGTACCATTTCCGCTAAAGGCTGCGGAATTAGATCTTTCCATGGAATATAAACGCTTCTTTGGGGATCAAAACCAAACCGGTCTCTGGAAAGCAGTTCAGGAATATGGCAAAGAAGGGACAGGCAGGCATCACCGTGCCCTTGATGATGCGTTGACTACCTTTAATATATTCAAGCTGGTTGAAAAAGATAAACGTTATTTAGAAAAACCAGAACCAACAACGATCGGTGACCGGATTGATTTCTCAAAGTTATTAAACGAATTCGCATAAAAGGCCAAATCATTCAAACTGATTTGGCCTTTAGCATTTTTATATTTTGTAATCTTTTTCAAGTGACTCTAATGCCTTGAAGCTCATTTCAGCCCATTCTGAAGGCGACTCAGCCAGATCCTGTTTCATTTTGGCTAACGACTCTTTTAAGGAGTCCGAATAGTCAGGAACTTCACTTTCAAAAGGCCTGACCATCTTATAAGGAATATTAGCTTGCTCACGATAGCTGAGCGCTTTTCTCTCATGAAAAATAAGTACGTCTGCATCCTTAGGGCTATGTAAATCTCCTTGCATCGGGTGTTTAAGAACTGCAAGTACTCTTACTAAATAGGCTTGAGGTCGTACCTCCGTTATTTCTCCAATATATTTTCCTGTTTTATAAATAGCAGTAACAATCTCTCCGATTTTTAATTCCGACACCACCAACACTCCCTTTCACGTTTCCTCTTCCATTTTAATATGAAACATAGTAAATTAAAAATAATGTGCGAAATAAATAATTTCGGTTAAAGTAAAATAAATGGAGGAATGATATATGAGGAAGAATGTGCAAATCCTTTTTACATTATTGACGATTGTTTTAGTTTTGGCTGCTTGTGGGACAAGCACTAAGAAAGAAGAAACCACACAGAAAACTACTACACCAAAAACGGAACAGACGGAAGGGGACCAACAAGTGGGAAATAATGTTTATCCTCAACTTTCAACCGAGGTTTCCAAAGATGAAAAGCTGATAGAAATGGAAACGTCGATGGGTACCATTAAAATCAAATTATTCCCTGAGTATGCACCAAAAGCTGTTGAAAACTTTGTAAAACACAGTGAGGAAGGCTACTATGATGGACTGATTTTTCACAGAGTCATTAAGAATTTCATGATTCAGGGCGGTGACCCTAATGGAAATGGAACTGGCGGGGAAAGCATTTACGGGAAGCCTTTTGAAGATGAGTTTTCAAAAAATCTATATAATCTGCGCGGAGCGTTATCAATGGCCAATTCAGGTGCCAACACAAATGGCAGTCAGTTTTTTATCGTTCAAAGCAGCTCGCTTGACCCAGCAATGAAGGATGAAATGGACAAGGCTGGCTATCCAAAAGAAATAATTGACGCTTATAATAAAAATGGCGGAACTCCATGGCTGGATCATCGTCATACTGTGTTTGGTCAAGTGATTGAGGGCATGGATATCGTTGACAAAATTGCCAATACATCAGTTGGTGCCCAAGATAAACCAGAAAAAGATATTACCATTAAAAATATTAAGGTTTTAAAATAAAGCCATGCAAATTCATAAACTGGAACGAAACATTTTTTGTTGCTATAATTAACTATTAGAGCATTCCTTGATAGAAAGGGAGAAGAAAAATGTTTCAATCCTTGGTTCTTTCCTTGTTTTTATACTTTCCAGAAGATAAATCAGAATATATTCCTGCTGCGATTACCTTTGTAATCTTTTTAATTGGAGCCTTACTAACGATGAGATTAATCATTGTCGTCTCTAAACGAGAGGCCCAGAAAGCAAAACAATTAGAAGAACAATTAAAAAATCAGCAGCCACCCCAAAGGAACAGTTAACATCCAACTGTTCCTTTTCTTTATGTTTAGTGAGGATAAAGGAAGTGCTAAATGTCCATACTAAGTGCAAATTGTCTAGTGTGGGGGTATACATATGAAGAAAAGCTGGTTAATGATTCCACTGCTCCTTCTGGCAGGTTGTATGGAAGAAGAAGTCAAAAAAGTGGATGTGGAAATGTTTAATAGCGTGGGAGATTCGCTTGGTAAAGTAAAGGTGGCTGAGCAAGCTAAAGGCGTGAAGCTAACCGGTGATTTAAAAGGCCTCCCTGCAGGGGAGCATGCAATTCATATTCATGATGGCGGGAAATGCCAAGCCCCGGAATTTAAATCAGCAGGCAACCATTTTAACCCTGAGAATAAGGAACATGGACTTCTCCATCCAAAAGGTGCTCATGCCGGCGATTTGCCAAATTTAATCGTTGACGATGATGGGTCTGTTAAGATAGATTTAATGGCACCTAATGTCACCTTTAAAAGTGGAAAAACCTCCTTGTTTACAAAAGCAGGAACGTCAATTGTGATTGACGAAGGAAAAGATGATGGTATGACACAACCCGCAGGGGACTCCGGCAAACGGATTGCCTGTGGCGATATCTCCAAAGATAAAAAGCCGGGTCAAAAGTAAGCACAGGATTAATTGAATTGCCGAGAATATATTTCCTATATAGGTAGGAATCTAAACGAATCCTAAAAGTGGACATACACTAGCATAGAGACTATTTAGGAGGCGAAATAAATGGAAAAAAGACAATTCTTTGGAGGATTTCCGGGACAACCTGGTTACCCACAAATGGGAGGATACCAACAACCAGGCTACCCGCAAATGGGGGGATACCAACACCCAGGCTATCCACATATGATGGGCGGTCAGCAGCAACATGGGTACCCATACCACGGCTACCCGCAAATGATGGGCGGACAGCATTCAGGATTCCCACAAGGCATGGGAGGGTTTCCGCAAATGATGGGCGGACAGCATTCAGGATTTCCGCAAGGCATGGGTGGATTCCCGCAAATGATGGGCGGACAGCAATCAGGATTCCAGCAAGGCATGGGTGGGTTTCCGCAAATGACAGGCGGACAGCAATCAGGATTCCCACAAGGCATGGGCGGCTTCCAGCAAGGTGGGCAAAAACCACCAACTAAACCCACTCAACGTAAAGAAAAGAAATAACAACCAGGATATTATATATTAGAGACGAACTGTTCCTTCCTTCCGATGGGACAGTTTTTGTTTTCGCTTGATTTATTTTCCTTTTTTCCAGACAATATGTTTATAAATAAATATAGGAGTGTACATACAAACATGGAGAACAAGCTGTATTATCAAGATGCATACATAAAAACTTTTAAAGCAAAGGTGGTAAAACAAGCGCAGGATTCTGCTGGCAATTGGTATGTTTGTTTGGATCGGACCGCCTTTTATCCAACAGGTGGCGGGCAGCCGCACGACATAGGAACCCTTGCTAATCAACACGTCATCAATGTTGAAGAAATCGATGGGGAAATCCGTCATTACCTCAGCACCCCATTCCAAGACACGAAAAAGGAAATAGCAGGTACGATTGATTGGGAGAGACGTTTTGACCATATGCAGCAGCACGCTGGACAGCATCTTTTATCGGCGGCGTTTGACCAGTTATTTGAGTACAGAACCGTTGGGTTCCATTTAGGGGCAGAAATCCTTACGATTGATTTAGAGACGGAAGTTCTTACCGTGCACCAAGTTCAAAAAGCTGAAGAAATGGCTAACCAAATCATCATTGAAAACAGACCAATCGAGGTTAAATGGGTGACGGAAGAAGAATTGACGCAATATCCGTTACGAAAAGAGACAAAGGTTAAAGACGACATTCGACTGGTTATCATTCCAGAGTTTGATTATAACGGCTGCGGCGGGACACACCCAAATGCTACGGGAGAGGTTAGTTCGGTAAAAGTATTGGATTGGGAAAGACAAAAGAAAAAAGTGCGTGTCCAATTTGTTTGTGGAAAACGAGTAACGAAGCAGTTTCAGCAAAAGCAACAGGTGCTATTAGAATTAACCAAAATACTTAATGCTCCGGAAAAAGAAATGGAACAAGCAGTTCTTCGCCTCCTTGAAAGTAATAAAACATTAGAAAAAACCCTTGAACAAGCACAGGAAAATCTGCTCCAATATGAGGCGAAGGAATTACTGGCGAGAAGTAACGTGGATGACAGGAAACTCGTTCGTGTAGTATTTCAAAACCGTACCATTCAAGAGCTGCAGAAACTAGCGCGGATTATTACTACTGAAGATGAAACTGCGATGGTCTACTTCGTGTCACAAAATGAAAATCGGCTGCAGGTCGTTTGTGCAAGGGGAACATCTGGAACTGGAAGTATGAAGAAAGTAGTTTCCGCTGCCCTTCCTCTCATTAACGGAAAGGGGGGGGGAAACGACGCCTTTGCCCAAGGTGGCGGTGACGCTCTGATGTCAGGGGAGCAAATGTTGCAACATCTAGTGGAAAATGTATATTAATCTAAAAAATACAGTCCTCCCATCCCGGAAGGACTGTATTTTTTTTATTCAATGATAATTGCTGCTCCTCTTTCAAGAGGATAAGTTTGATCGAAGACCCTTACCGATAGGGGTTCCCCATAAAGCAGAATAATTTTGGTCTGTTTCTCTCCTACGTCCAAATGTAATTTACGGCCTTTGTATTGAATGGAGAATCGATACCCTTGCCATTTATCCGGTAATTGAGGCCGGAACGAAATTCCCTCTTCTTTGATTCGTAAACCGGCAAAACCATAAACAATCGCTAGCCACGTGCCACCCATATTCGCCATGTGGAGGCCATCCTTTGTATTTCCATGGGTATTGTCTAAATCCAATCTTGCTGTTTCAATAAAGTAATCATAGGCTTTTTGTTTAAGCCCAAGTTTTGATGCCATAATACTAAAAATACAAGAGGATAAGGAAGAATCATGGGTCGTTATATTTTCATAATAATCGAAGGACTTCCTGATGGTATCTAATTCTTGCTCATCCTCTAATAAAAAGTGAGCTAAAACCGTATCCGCTTGTTTACAGACTTGGTGCCGATATAATGCAAGCGGATGATAGTGCAATAGAAGCGGGAAATGGTTTTTGGGTGTATTTTGCAAATCCCAGACTGCTTTCTGTAAAAATGTATCATCCTGTGGATTAATGCCAAGTTGTTCGTTATAAGGTAAATACATCTGCTCCGCTGCCCGTTTCCAAAATTCTACCTCTTGTTTATGTAAGCCGATTTTCAGCCGTAGTTTGGCAAGGTGCGCCGAATCGATAGACTCCAACAAATAATAGCATTTAGCGGCCCACAATAAGTTATACTTGGCCATTACATTTGTAAAGTAGTTGTTGTTAACGATGCATGTGTATTCATCAGGTCCAGTTACGGCATCAATTTTAAAGTAATCTCCATCAAAATGCCCTGTATCGGCCCAAAGTCTTGCGGTCTCAAAAAGTACCTCCGCACCGCATTCTTTGATAAAAGAAAAATCTCCGCTGACAAGATAATACTGGATAAAGCTATAGGCGATATCGGCACTGATATGGTATTGTGCGGAGCCTGATGGAAAGTAGGAAGAACATTCCGTTCCAGTGATTGTTCTCCATGGGTATAAGGCACCTTTTCGATGACCCATTTCTTTGGCATGTTGTCTTGCCTGCTCAAGGATGGAATAGCGATAGAACAGTAGATTTTTCGCTAGTTCCGGCTTTGTCATTAAAAAAACGGGCAGGATATATATTTCTGTATCCCAAAAATAGTGACCTTCGTATCCTTCTCCGGATAAACCTTTTGCTGCAATATTGGAAAAATGATCCCGGCCTGTTGATTGTAAAAGGTGAAATAAATTAAACCTAATCCCTTCTTGCAGGTCCGCATCTCCAGTAATCTCTATGTCTGCATCATTCCAGAAGTCGTTTAAATAAATTTCCTGCTCCATTGAAAATTGTCGGAAATGTTTATCAGCAAGTTTTGTTTGTAACAGAAAAGCAGAAGCAGCTAAGTCCTCTCCGTGTCTTAAAGTATCTACGAAGATGCTTTTTTTCTCGAAGGTTGCATGGTCAGCGAATTGGAAGGTGAATTCAGATTCGATTGCATTCGTCGTAAGATCATTGATCTGATTATACTGCTGGCTAAGATGGTATGAAGCAGCACAAGCCGTTCTCAGCTTGGTTGAGGAGGTTTCACACTCGACGTAGGAAATAGTCTCCGTTTGCTGTACATCTGTTACCGTTAATAGATTCGCGTGACCTGAGGATACGCGTGGGTCAGCATAGTCGACATAATTGGCTACATTGCCATTCAAGGTTGAAACGATTCTAACCGGTCCTTGAAAGTTATCCGATTCAATATCGATGTATTGTAGAAAGACTTCCTTATCACGGAATGATACTAACCGTTTAAAGGTTAAGTTTATCCTCTTCCCCTTAGGTGAGTGCCATTCGTACGTCCTTTCTGAGTAGCCTTTATCAAAATACAGATACCGTCCATTCCATGGGAATTTTCCTTCTTCGAGACAAAAGCGTTCTTCTTCCTGTTCTCCCCCGAAATAAATCGAAATCGATTGGGAATCGATGACGTTTAAAAGCTTTTGCTGTGTTTCAGGAAATGCATAGAGTTTTTCTCCATAAGAGATGGGAACACTATCGTGAAAAGCATTTAAATAGGTTCCCCGGATGGTAGTTTGAGACTCGGACACACCTTCTTCGTAATTGCCACGGACACCAAGATAACCATTTCCAGTGAAAAATAAACTCTCATCAATAAGCGCTTGGTCCGGATCCTGTATATATGAACTTATTTTCCAAGACATGTTGTACACCTCAATCATTTTATTCTTTTACCCCGCCACTCGTTAATCCCGAGACAATCTGCCTTTGGAAGAAGAGGACGATAATCAGTGTCGGAATGGTTACAATTGCGGTTGCGGCAGCCACTTGTCCCCAAAGGATCTCAAACTGTGTTCGCAAGAAGGATATCGCGACAGGTACGGTATGATATTCAGCGTTCGGGTTAAGAGTAATCGTTAATAAGAATTCATTCCAGGCAGAAATAAAGGTAATAATGGCAGTTGTAAATACACCAGGTGCAGCCAATGGGAAAATAATCTTATATAAGGTTTGAAAGGTGGTGGCGCCATCCATTTTTGCTGATTCCTCGAGAGCAGAAGGGATTTGGTTAAAATGGGTGACGAGAATCCAAACAGCCATCGGTAACGTTATTGTTGAATATGGTAATACCACAGCAAAAGAGTTTAATAGTTTTAAATTCAAAAATAAATTATAAATGGGACCTGTGATGATCATTTGCGGAAACATAGAAACTGCGAGTATCAAACCTAAGAGAAGATTCTTTCCCTTAAAATGAAAGCGAGAGATAGCATAGGCCGAAAAGGTAGCGACAATTATGATATAGATGGTGGTTGTGGTCGCAACAATAAAACTATTTTTTATCGAGTTTAAAATCCCTTTTTCAAACAAAATGGTCATATAGTTTTGGAAGGTTGGATCCTTGGGAATCACGCGAAACGCCCCTGTTCCAAAAATTTCACCTGATGTTTTAAAGGAGGTAATAAATACCCAGAAAAAAGGGAAAACCATTGCGAACAAATAGAATACAACGACCACTCCGAAGGTTATCCATAGTTTTCTTTTAGATGTCTGCATATTCTATCCCCCTCTAATTTTTCTCCATTAGGTTCGCACCCAGGAATTTCACAAATAAAATTGCGATACAGGCAACACACACAAACATTATCATGACAATGATCGAACCATAGCCAAAGTTGGTTTGTCCAAACATGACTTTATATGCATATATCGACATCGTTTCCGTTTCCCCGCCGGGACCGCCGCCTGTTAACACAAAAATGAGGTCGAAGACACGGAAGGCATCTAATGTTCGAAACAATAAGGCGACTAGAATGGATGGCTTTAAAAGCGGCAGGGTTACCTTGAAAAACGATTGTATCTTACTTGCTCCATCGATGGAGGCTGCTTCGTATAAGGAATGTGGAATGTTTTGCAAGCCCGCGAGTAATAATAAGGCCATATAAGGAGTGGTTTTCCACACATCTGCTAAAATGGTCGAGGCCATCGCACCGGAACCGCTCAGTAATAAATTTTGAGATTTGTCCACGAGTCCTACCGCCTCAAAAAAATGAGCGACAATCCCGCTGCTTCCATTAAAAAGGTAACTCCACATTAGGGCAGCAACCGCTGTTGGGATTGCCCATGGAATGAGCGAGGCAGTTCGAATCATCCCTTGACCGAAAATGGTTTTATTTAATACGAGTGCTAGACCTAATCCAAGAACAAGTTCAAAAAAGACGGATAAGACCGTAAAAAAGGACGTATTCCAAAGTGCGATACCAATCCGATTGTCAGACAAAACCTGCTTATATCCACTAAAGCCGATAAAATTAGATGGGATGATACTATTTTGCAAATCAGCAACTAATGCAGGAAGATCCTCTTTATGAATTAATTCATATTTTCCAATCAGTGCAGTAACGAGCATCTTTGCCTCTTTATGAAGGTTTTCAATTTCTGTCTTTTGCTGTTTGCTAATCTTAATAACACCTTTTTGATTGCTAAAATCTTTATCTGCGGCTAAAAGCTCTGTTTTTAACTTTGATACCTGCTCCTGATCTTGCTCGTTTGATATGTTAGCCAAGTCTTCATCTAAAAACATTGCGATATACATTTGGGTTTCATTAAACAAGGAAACATTGAAGCGCTCACTGAGATACAATCCTGCTTTTTGCTGGTCATTTAAGCGGTAATCAAAAAAGGTATATGTAAGCGACTGTAATACTGGCCATAAAGAGAAAATGCCAATGATTAGCACTGTGGGAAGGATAAAAAGCCATTCTTTCACTCCCATTTTCCGCACCTATTTTCCCCCTCTCCGTTGTAAACTAGCTCATTCTATGAAAGAAAAAGACTCTAATGATTAAATTAGAGCCCTATTTTTTACATTTAAGTGTTTAACTTTGATTACTGTCTAGCTTCAGCGCCCAGCTGCTAGTGGACTTCGCTCTCCGCCCTACGATAAGTCAACATCGAATCGCTCTCGCTCTTCGTGTTTCCTTT
>NTXX01000080.1 GCA_002559145.1 Bacillus sp. AFS006103 | reverse complement strand
ACTGAGGGAGTTGAAGAAGGATTGCTAAATAGCAATCCATGAATAGGTTAATGTAGAAACCAACAAATAGTAAAACCTAATCACTTTGGAGACACGCTTCCTCCGAGATTAACTTTAGTAGGAGGTATTTCAAGTTTACTCTTTTATACTTTTTCTTTTTTCGCAATCCTCAATTTTGCCTGACTATAATCTTTATCAGAAATGGTTCTTGTGGAAGTTGAACACTTAAAATAATATCGATCTGCTTCCTGGACACTATTTTTCTTTGAATCAATATTATAAGTAATGTTTAGTTTTGATTCATTTCGCCTAAGTGTAAAGTTTGATCCATTATTAATTATATTAAAATTCTGGTTTTTCAATAGATCATTATGAATCTTTAAATAAAGATTTTTTATATCAATTTTATCACTAAAATTCCTGATTGTTACCCTACAAAGAATGTGAAGAAATATTCTTTAACTTTATGGGACGATTAAAAGCCTAATTAAAAATATACCCCTCACTAATGAGGGGGTATATCTTATTTATCTTGTGCAAGTTCTTTTCTATTGGGAGCAAGTGGTGGCTGTTCTAACCACTTGTTTTTCACCATAATATCAAACCAGTCTTTGGTAATTACTAATGTTTTTAGAATTGATTTTTCATAAACTACAGCTAGGTCTGTTCGCATGGCTGATGCTAGACCTGTCCCGTTATATACTTGTGCAGTTTGAGCCAAGAAACCCATATGATACACCATTAATTTATCTGAAAAAGGAGAGTCTTTTGACGTTGTAACCTCTGATTCCCACGACATCGGAACTGGCAAATTATCTTTGTACATAACTCTTGAAAGGGCTTGTATGTTTTCATCTGCCGTTTTTTCTAATTCCTCAAAAAACTTTCTTACTTCTTTCGATTCACTGACTTAACTGAATCCGATTGAAAGAGTTTTTGCCATAATGCTCTTTTTAATGTTAAGAGAAATACTGATTAATTCTGTAGCAGATAAAAGTCTCCCTTTTCCGAAGAATCCATCAGTAAAATCTTTGGTAGAAATAAATTCAGGGCTTTCTTTAGGATAGAAGTAGGGGTCTCTTTGGAATTTTCCTTTTTTAAGCAATAACTCAATGGTTAAATCGTATATACTTTTTGCATCATTATCACATGAATTGTAAAATTCCCGTAGGTCCTTTCTGACAGAAACACTTAAAGCAGTTGTATGACCCACCAAACCGTGTATAGTCATAATATGTAAATAATTTAAGCAGAATAGGTCAGAAAATAATCTCTCTGCACCTTTATTAAGGTCGGACTCAGTAAATCCAATGGGAACTGGAAATCCCTCTTTCTCAATGAAGGAAACAAGCTGCTTCTTTTGCTTTTCCCATATATCAATGGCGATTTCAAAAACTTTTTTAATTGATTCGTCTTCCAAAATAGAAATCATATACCTATTTACTATCTCGATCATAGTTCCGTTTACATACTCCCCCCATAGTGTTCCTATTTCAGAAGATGTAAGTTTTAAATTATCATTTTCCATTTGTTCTCACCTCTTCCTTATTTTTTACTGATACATAAATAGATATGCGTTTCTTTGTACTTAAACCTTTTAGATGATAATAGTGAGCAGTTTCTTGTTGAACTAATGGATGCTTTTGTTGAGTAATGGGATTTGCTGTGGCGGTCTTTTTCTTGATGTGCTAAAGTGCAGTTTAGTTCAATAATGGACTCAATAAAAACTTTAAAAAATCGTCAGAAGACGTTCTTTTTTATGCGAAAATAAAGCTATTAAAATGTTAAATCAAAATAATTTTTAATTGTAAGTTATAAAGTTGAAACTTTTTAATACTTCTTTCAACTCTAATAAGCAGAAAGGAGGATGAATAATGAAGGAAATTAAACTTATTAAGAAAGCTATAATGGGAAATAAAAAATGTTTAGAGGAATTACTTGTTTTACATAGTGATCAATTGTATCGTACCGCTTTCCTATATGTGAGAAATCGTGAAGATGCTTTGGATGTTGTTCAAGAGGCATCTTACAAAGCCTTTTTATCAATAAACCAATTAAAAAACGAGAATTTATTTTTAACTTGGTTGACAAGAATTCTAATAAATTGTTGCTATGACTTATTGAAAAGGAATAAACGAGAAACTCCAATTGAGAATATGATTGAGCAAGTTTCGGTTATGAGGGAAAAAAGAGTCGAGAGTTTAGATTTGTTGGAGGCAGTTAATCAACTTAATGAAAATTATAAAACTGTTATTATTCTATTTTATTTTCAGGATCTACCAATTAATAAGGTAGCTAAAGTAATGAACATTCCTGAAAATACAGTTAAAACATATTTAAGTAGAGGGAAAGAACGGTTAAAAAAATTGTTAGGAGGGATGGAATATAATGGAGAAAAAATCATTTAAAGAAGCATATGAGTCGATTAATGTGCCAAAGGAGGATGTTTTAAAAGCCATTATAAATGGGATGAATCGGGCTACCTTTAATACACCTAAACCTAAGAAGAGTTTCAAAATATACGTATGGTCGATAGGTGTAGCTGCTGCTATTTTTGTTGCCTCCAGTTTCATTTCTCCTTCAATATCTAATGTGATGGCAGAAGTACCGATACTGGGGAAAGCATATGCGACTTTTAATGATGTAATTGGGAGAAACTTACAATCCAAAAGTTTAATAACGGAGTTAAATAAAACAACTAGTTATAAAGGTATAGATGTATCTATTACAAGTGCGTATTACGATGGCGGAGTTGTTGGAGTTACCTTTAAAGTAAAGGGAGATTTGAAAATTCAAATAGACGGTCGAGTTGTTGGTTTTTATGAGATATTTAATGGTAAGGAAGGTATATCTGATAGTAAAGAACTTGTTTATATGGAGCCTACAGAAAATGACTTTATAGGGCAAATACAACTAAGTTATCCAAAAACAGAATTACCTTCGAATACTACATTTCCACTTGAATTTAAGAGGATTGGAGATACAGAAGGAAGTTGGAGGTTTGATGTCCCTATTAGCCAATTACCATATGAGACTGAAAAAATCGATAAACAAAGTATCCAAGGTATTGCAGGTGTTCAAGTTCATTTTGATTCAATCATTACAGGTAAAGCATCTACAGCTATCAACTATACAGCTACTTTTCCAAATGAAGGAAAACACGACCAAGTAAGGTTAGAGGCTTACGATGATAAGGGGAACGAAATCGCCATCTCTAATGATGGTATTGATCTAGAAACCATTAAAGTGAATGATAAAATTATTGTAAAAGGGAGAAGTATCATTCCTGAATCATTAAAAGGAAACACAAGTTATATAGAGGTACATCCGAAAGTAGCCTTAAGTCAACCAAACCAATTTGTTTCATTATATAAGCCAACACCTGTTGAAATAAAGGCTAATAGGCAAAATTTATCTGTTAAGATTGAAAATATTACTGTTAAAGATAAGAGTTTCACTGCTGATTTTCAAGTTAATAAGGGTGATAAAAGGAATCGGAGCTTTATGTTCTTTAAGGATTTTGCCCGTAATGATGTCATTTTAGTTAAAGTATCAGAGAAAGAGATATACAAGGAGCTAATCAAACATTCAGTCGATACTATAGATAAAGACGAATTACGATTTAGAAGCACATTTGATATTAGCGAGCTTGATGACTTTAATCAAAGCAAATATGTATTAAGAGTTAATATGGGAAGTTTAAGTGCGAATATACCTGTTGAGTTAGAGAAAGTTAAGATTAATTTAGATTAGATAATATTGGAAATTCAAAAAATTGTTTGTTGGTTTTTAGTAAACAGAATATATATACGATAATTTGTGCAATAAGAGGTTCGATTATTATATTTATGAACGTAATCTTAAATGGCCACTAGAATATTCACTAATAGGCATAAAATAAAAATAATTATAATTGTTTTATCAACGGCATAATCATATAATTGTGTGAAAAAGGATGCGTAACATGCCAATTAATTCTTTTGAAAACTATCCGATGAACTGGAAGCCATCGATTGATAAAACCCAAAAGCCTATTTATAAAGCACTCGCAGAGCAATTGGAACAGGATATATTAAACGGCGTTTTATTACCTGGAAGCAAGCTTCCTCCACAGAGAGAACTGGCTGATTATTTGGATATAAATTTAAGTACCATTTCAAAAGCTTTTAAAGTTTGTGAGTTAAAGGGATTGTTAAGTGCATCTGTTGGAAGTGGCACATTTGTATCGTATGATGCGTTATCGAATGCGTATTTACTTGAAGATACAAAACCGAAGCATTTAATTGAAATGGGAGCAACACTGCCAGATAAAGCTTCTTACGAGCCACTGCTACTTCAACTAAAAAGTATGCTGCAAGAGACAGATTATGAAAAATGGTTTGGATATGGACGGGCAGGTGAAAGTATTTGGCAAAAGGATGCAGCTGTAAAGCTAATCCGAAGAGGTGGGTTTAAAACAACCGTTGAACACATCTTATTTGCAAATGGGGGTCAAAATGCGATTGCTGCTACATTGGCAAGCCTTTGTAAGCCTGGAGATCGCATTGGTGCTGATCATCATACATACCCAGGGTTAAAAACTGTTGCAGCAATGCTTAGTGTACAAATCGTACCGATAAAATCAGAGTACTATGAAATGAGTCCAAAATCCTTCGAGTATGCGTGTAAAAATGATAATATTAAGGGCATTTACTTGATCCCAGATTATCATAATCCTACAGCTTCCTTTATGTCTGTTGACAATCGAAAAATGATTGCAGCAATTGCAAAAAAATATAATCAGTTCGTTATTGAAGATGCATCGTACCATCTTCTCAACAAAAAACCTCTTCCAGCAGTCGCATCATTTGCCCCAGAGCAGGTTATCTATATTGCAAGTTTATCTAAATCATTAGCACCTGGGTTACGACTAGCCTATGTAGCAGTACCGAGTCAATTTAAGGAGCCAATTTCAAAGGCACTTTATAATCTAAATATTACGGTTTCACCATTATTAGCGGAACTTACAGCACGTACGATTGTCTCGAATCAATTGGAAGTCTTAATTGAGGGTCATCGGGAACAAACTATTCGCAGAAACCAGGTCGTTAATAGATATTTGGCTGACTATACATGTTTAGGTGTTGAAACAGGCATCTTTCGTTGGTTGCTCTTACCAGGCAAGATTACTGGTGCTGAATTTGAAACGTTAGCTGCACAGCAAGGGGTTCAGGTGTATGCATCTGAACGTTTTGTCGTTGGAAATAGCTGTCCAGAAAGAGCAGTAAGGGTCGCTGTCTGTGCACCAAAAACAATCGAAGAGCTGGAGCAAGGATTGATGATCCTTAAACGTTTGCTAAATGATCTTACTTAATATTGTTTGCCATACAATTATAATATTGTGTGGTTTTTTTGTGCGTGTTATGATGATTCCAATATAGTTGGGGATTTATTAGAAATAGAATTAGGTTTCTAGAAAGGTAGGTTAGATAATGTTACACAAACAAAGTGTAAAAGTGTTAGACGCTCAATCAGCTCGGTTACAAAGCTACATTAATTCTTCAGAAAAACAAAAATCGTTATACAAGCGAACATTATTCATTGTAAGTATTTCACAAATTTTGGGTGGTGCAGGGTTAGCTGCGGGAGTGACTGTGGGTGCACTTCTTGCAAAGCAAATGCTCGGTACAGATGCTTTTGCTGGACTTCCTTCTGCTTTACTTACTTTTGGGTCGGCAGGTGCTGCTTTATTGGTTGGGAGACTTTCGCAAGCGTTTGGACGGCGTACAGGTCTGACAGTTGGTTTTATGCTCGGTGGACTTGGAGCAATAGGTGTCATACTTGCTGCTATAATAAATAGTGTTTTCCTGTTATTTACTTCCCTACTGGTTTATGGTGCAGGCTCAGCAACAAATTTACAAGCTCGTTATGCGGGTACGGACTTAGCAAATAAAAAACAGCGTGCAACTGCTATTAGTATTACGATGGTTTTTACCACATTTGGTGCAGTTGCAGGACCAAATTTAGTAAATGTGATGGGGGATTTCGCCCTTTCGATTGGTGTCCCATCGCTTGCTGGACCTTTCATATTAGGAGCAGCAGCTTATATCTTAGCAGGTACTGTCCTTTTCATTATGCTTCGCCCAGATCCATTAGTTATAGCAAGAACAATACAAGCACTCAACCAAGAGTCTAGTAATAATGGACAATTGGAATCAACTGAACATACAGAAAACAAAAGAGGAATCATCGTTGGAGCAACGATAATGATCCTTACTCAGATGGTAATGGTAGCTGTTATGACAATGACACCAGTTCATATGATGCATCATGGACATGACTTAGGAGCAGTCGGTCTTGTTATTGGGTTTCATATAGGTGCCATGTATCTTCCTTCACTTGTTACAGGCGCCCTTATTGATAAGTTGGGGCGTACTGTAATGGCTATTGCTTCTGGAATTACGTTACTTCTGGCAGGTTTAATAGCTGCATTTGCACCAGGAGATTCTATGGTACTTATGGTAATTGCTCTTTCATTACTAGGATTAGGATGGAATATTGGTTTGATAAGTGGGACAGCACTTATTATCGATTCAACTAACACCTCCACACGGGCTAAAACTCAAGGTACTGTGGATGTTTTAATTGCGTTGTCAGGGGCTACAGGTGGAGCCATGTCGGGAATCATTGTGGCAGGTTCAAGTTATCTAACATTATCACTTGTTGGAGGGATTTTATCCTTATTACTAATTCCAGTGGTGATATGGTCTCGTGGAGTTAGAAAATAGGCCAGATTGTTTAAAGGGGTGGCAACGCTATTTTTTATTGAACGGAGCAGGTTAGTGAAACACGGTTGATTAAAAAAAGACCACTCCCTGGGTAAAGTAGTCTAAATGTTGAAATGGTGTGCTGCACCTTCTTTTTTAGCGCTCTTTTATTATTGTTTAGAAAAGACCTGCAAGAGTTAAATAATGTACCGCTGCGGGACCCTTATTTCTTGTTGTGCTAACGGGGGAGTTTAGTTGAGAGAAATTGTCATTATTAAAGGGAAGGAAGCAAACTTTTCCCATTCTCACAAATTAGAGATACAGAGTAATTTTTTCTTTAGCTACTAGAGTTTAATAACTGAAGCTGCTTTTGGCAGCTTTTTTGCTTGTTCCTCTAACGGGGCAGGATACTTCAGGAAGGATTTTCTAATTACTGTATAGAAATGAATAAAAACAGGGAGTGGTTTTATGAATTATGAATATAAAGAGAAAGAAAAGAAAAATGGTCGATATGTTTCAATTAGGGATAAAGGTGAGAATTCATTGTTAGAAGTAGAAAGAAAAGGGAATCAGGTAGAAATAGTTACATATGTGCGTAATGAAAAAACAACCAAATTTACAATTCCAGTGGAACTCTTTGAAAAAATGTCCGAAGGATTGATTAAAAATTAACACAATGATTATTGCATTTACGGGTGCAAGAGTTGCAGATCAGGGCTACCATTCTAGGTGGATTTTTTAAACTTGATAGATTTACCCCTTTTTCATATATAGTTAACACATTTTATCAGGAAAATGGGATATTTTAAAAACGCATTAAATCAATAGTTGAATCAGGAGCAGTTTAGTTAAATAACGTTTTGTTCCAAGATTAAGAATGTAAAGATAAAAAACCCCGTTTATAAAGTAACGGGTTCACTTGTGAGGTGCACAATTGTAATTCACAGTGTATTTCACAAACAAAATCACAAATATATTCACATAAAAAAACACTGCGTTTGCAGTGTTTTTCTGTTATTAAGTGTGTCATTTATTAGTTTTACGAATTATAATTTTGATTATCCCAAATCCAATAATCAACAAGCTTATAACAAGCAATATGAGAGGTATTGCTTGAACAATTAAAAAACCTTGAAGAAAATGCAAGCTTGCACTTTTACTATAGTTATCGGCATCAGTAGCCATCCCACCTATAAAGAAAGAGATTGGTAGAACACCAATATTCACACCTAAAGAAACAAAAAAGAAACTTAATTTCTTGTTATTTTTAAATAGGTCAGGTTTCCTAATTAGAAACATTGCCATTACAAAGATAACAATGAATATCCCAAAATAAATTAACATATAATTTCTACCTACCTCTTATTTATAAATTTCTCGATTGAATATTTTTATTCTATTTTAGTTTTAACCTTAATTTTTGATTCAGAGATAAAAAAATAAATTCATTTCACCTATAAAATCACACCTATTCCAATAATTATTTCATCTATCGTGAATTGGTATGTGAATTTATATACGAAAGCCTGCCAATAATCATAAAAAACATCGGTCTTTCAATAAAAAACGCACTGTGATTTTATATGTAAATCCAAGTGCGTTTTCATTTGTGAATTAATTGTTTGCACCTCTAAAGTAAGCCCGTTATTTATAAAGCGGGGTTTTATTTTGGATAGTATATAACCATACTTACTCGAGTTAATGTGTCACCTGAATTATAATAGGTATGAGGTCTATCCGCCATAAATCTAATCGCATCGCCATTTCTTACTGTATACTCAATGTTATTTACCTGTACAGTTAAGTCACCTTCGAAAACAGTTAAGAACTCCTCAGTTCCTTCACCGTGTGACACCGAACTAAGATATCCACCTATTTCTATTTCAACAGAATAAACTTCAAAACGTCTATCCTCTTGGAAGGGGAAAAACGGATAAAGTCTATATTTCTCATGATCTTCAAAAAGTGTTTGAACTTCATTTTTTAAGATCACCTTTGTATCTGGCTGCGGATTATTAATTAAAGAAGTAAATGAAATTTTTAATCCATTTGCAATTTTCCATATCGTTGTAATTGTAGGACTTGATTCACCTCGTTCGATTTGACCAATCATAGTTTTACTTACCCCGGTAATCTCTGCGACTTTTTCTAGGCTTAACTTTTTACTTTCCCTAAAAGCTTTTAAATTTCTTGCAATGATTAGATTTATTTCTTCCATAAGAGCACTCCTAAAATTCTATTTACAATATAACGTCTAGAATGTACAATAAAACGTAAATCGTTATATTGTCCCTTTTGGACATTATAACATACAATCAAAGGGGGATATATTTTGGCTTTCGTATCGTTTTTGTTATATGTCTTTGTAACTGCTTTTACTCCTGGTCCCAATAACATTATGGCCATGTTATCTGCTAATAAGTATGGCTTTAAAAGGACAATGAAGTTTTGTTTAGGAGTTGGAACAGGTTTTTTAGTCATTATGTTACTGTGTAGTTATTTTAATCTTTTGTTAAAAAACACTATACCCAGAATAGAGTTTAGTATGACAATCTTTGGCTCAATCTATATGTTATATTTATCTTTAAAAATAATTTTTAGTAAAGAAAAAAATAAGGAAAAAGACGACAAAAATAATTATGGCTTTCTTACAGGAATGCTTTTACAATTTATAAATCCCAAAGTTATTTTATATGGGATCACAGCTATATCAACTTTTATCATACCATTTAACCATTCTAATTTTAGTTTAATTATGTATTCGCTATTTCTTGCTTTTGTCGGTTTTGCCGGTACTGTTTGTTGGAGCGTGTTTGGCTCCATGTTTCAAATATTCTTAACAAGATATAGAAGTAAGTTTAATCTAGTGATGGCTTTGTTACTTTTTTACAGTGCGGTATCCATATTACTGGAAAAATAGGTGGATGGTGATAAAATTGGAGGCAATTATCTTAGCTGCTGGCTATTCCAGCCGAGCGAATACATATAAAATGACGTTGCCACTAGGGCAACTGTCGATATTGGAGCATACGGTATCTAAATTTGAAGGAATATGCAGCAGAGTCATCGTCGTGGCTGGGTTTCAAGCGGAAATCATCCAAGAGGAAATGGCGAAACTCAGCAGTAAAAATGCTTATTCATTTGAGATCAAGTTTGTTCAAAATGAAGACTTTAACCTAGGAATGTTTAGTTCCATTCAAAGGGGCTGCAACGAAGTAACTGAACCAACCTTCTTTATAACACCCGGAGATTGTCCGCTTGTAAAAAAAGAGACGATTCATCTACTTGCAGAGCAAAAAGGGAACGTGGTAATCCCCAGCTTTAACTATAAGGGCGGTCACCCTATCAAATTATCAAGCGAAGTGAAACAGAAGATTCTCGAAACCAGCCCAGAACGTAATTTGCGTATTGTCCTGGGCGGTTACGAGAAAAAATACATGAATGTAGATGACCCGGGAATCTTAATGGATGTTGATACACAGGAGGATTACCAAAAAGCGCTAGATTATTTTAAAGGATAATATATCCTAAATTTTATAGTTTTAAGTTACTAGAGCATTTCTTTGTCTACACTCTGGATTTATTCTTTATTACCTGTCTGTATCTTAAATGTCTTGGTTCCCTTTATAGCCATACTAAAAATCTATATTTAGACCATTCCAAATATGATTTTTACTTTGAAGTGAAATCGAAGGAAACGCAAATAAAAGAACAAGAAGCCATGTTATCACGAACGAGATGGGAGTGGGAAGCTGCTTTTAAAAGACAGCAGCGAGAAAAATTAGAAATCTATAATTGGCTCATATAATAAAAAGAAACTCCATTCATTTAAAACAGCCAGATAATTATTCTGGCTGTTTTTGAAATCAACGGAAAAAATAATTATTAAAGAAAAACTAATCGGGATCACTTCATTTCCGGTTAGTTTTTTAATGGTTAAAAATGACAAAAAAGATTGTAGCGGAGAATTGAAAATAAATGTAGGGGAAACATAATAATAAAATTATTCCTGAAAGGGACGAGAGTGTTTTATGGAAAAAAAACTATTAAATTTACTTACAGCTTTGTGTGTAATATCCTTGCCATTTTTATTTAAAGGGTCAAAAATGAGAGAAAGTCTCGTTATTTTTTTCTCCAAAGGAGTACTTGCTACACTTGTAGATGCTTATGTTGTTGGAACAAAAAGAGTGGAATATCCAGTTCGCCCGTTTGCGAAAATTTTTAAAACAAACATTATCTATGATATATTGTTTTTCCCGCTTTTAAGTGTTGTATGGATTAAGATCTCATACAATGACAAATTTTGGAATATATTACTGAAAAGTTTACTATTTAGTGTTCCGATGAGTGTTGGTCAATGGTATATGGAAAAGAATACAAAATTATTTAAATGGAAAAAATGGACAGCCTTACACACGTTTGGAAGTGTAAATTTTACTCTGTTTACGATTAGAGGATTCGTAGGTTTAATTAAACTCTTCGACAAATTTAAGAATAAACGAAGTATAACTGAAAAATAAGATCGAATTTATGAAAAAACAGATAAGTTAGAAGCAATTCTTGGGAGTATTATCATAAAAGTTACTTCTAATCATCTTTAGGAGAATAATCGAATGAGTTTTGAAAGGTGGATATTAATAGGATTCTCGTTTTTATGCATCCTTGCCATTTTTAAATTGGTGCCAAGAGAGAAAGCAAGAGATGCATGTGTTTTATTTTTGTTTCTCCAAATAATTACTTGGCCAGCTGGTCTATTTGCAGTTGAAATGGGATGGATTGAATATCCTACTCAGTTACTTCCAAATGCAAATCAATATAACAGAACGAGTTTCACTTTTGAATTTTTCATTTTTCCTATTGTTGCGATTTTTTTTAGTTTGTATTATCCAAATAATGCTAAAATGAAAGGTGCCCTAATATATTACATATCATTTGCTGGTTTCTTCACTGTATGTGAGGTAGTTCTTGAAAAGTACACAACTCTTGTGGAATATCACGAATGGAAATGGTATTGGACTTTATCAACGGTTATAATTTCTTTATTTTTAAACCATAGGTATTATCTCTGGTTTAAAAAAAGATTGGTAAAGGTTGAAGGTAGATGATTAAAGAAATTCAAATTTTAATTTTTTCTTGGTTAATATCTATTTATTTAATGTTGAAATACATACCAAAAGAAAGTAAAAGATCTGCTCATATAACATTTTTATTTGTTTCATCAATAACTTGGATTTATGAATACATCCAATTATTAATTGGGTTGGTTGAATTTCCATTTAGAGAATTTAATGTTGCAACAAAAATGAGTTTTTCTCTTTATTATCTTGTGTATCCAACATTTGGAGTGTTCTTTATTATTTTGTATCCTATAGAAAAAAAGAAACTAAGAATCTTTATTCATTATTTCGTCTTTGCAATTGCAATTGCAACATATTCGTTTCTAATTGAAAAATACAGCTCTTTAATATTTTTTAAAAAATGGAACTGGTTTGCTAGTGTTTGCAGTAGCTTAATTATTTTATATATTGTAAAAAAATTTGTATTTTGGTTTAAAAGGGCACTAGTTTAACGAGCAGCTGCGATGATTTATATATTCTGGTGCAAATAACGAAGCAAGTTTACAAAAAGATGAATACCAATTATAGTTTTAAAAAGTCAATTTGTCTTTAATTAAAAAACATTAATGTCAACCAACATAGCATCCCAATTAAAATAAAACATAGAGGAGATAGAGACATAGTGGAATTCTGGGAATCGAGTTTTATAGAAAAACAAACGATGTGGGGCTTTGAACCAACAGACTCCGCAATTCTAGCAAAGGACTTTTTCCTTGAAAGGAATGTTAAGGACATACTGGTACCAGGTATTGGATATGGTAGAAATGCAAAGGTTTTTATTGATAATGGAATAAAAGTTACAGGTATTGAGATTTCAAAAACAGCGATTGATTTGGGGAGAAAAAATGGTCTTGATATTAGTATTTTTCATGGTTCAGTAACTGACATGCCTTTTGATAATAAACTCTATGAGGGCATATTTTGCCATGCACTTATTCACTTATTGAACAATCGTGACAGAGATAAGTTTATTAAAAATTGCTATAATCAGTTAAAGCCAAATGGATATATGATTTTTACAACTGTTTCAAAAAAAGCCCCCATGTTTGGGAAGGGCAAACAATTGGATAAAGACTATTTCGAGATAATGGAAGGCGTAAAAATGTTTTTTTATGATTCTGACTCCATAAAACAAGATTTTGGAAAATTTGGACTGATAGAGTTCTCAGAAATTGACGAGCCAAATAAGAACATGAAAAATAAACCTCCAATAAATTTTATTATTGTAAAATGTAAGAAAGAAATATAAAGGTATGCGTTCGGACCGGTTCTTAATCCTTCATCCCAACACGGACTAGCAATTATTGAAGACTTAAGTTCCGCCATCCTATAATCCTTCAGGATTATAAAACCAATGACAAAGATCATAAAATTGGTTAGGTTAGGAATTGGTCCTAATTTTTTTAAAAATTGTTTTGTCCAGTTAGGAAAGGGGATATAGACAAGATGATTTCTCTAAGAAATGTTCAACCTACAGATTTAGAACAAATGTTATTTATTGAGAATGAAGGCTTTTCAATAGAAGAAGCTGCAACAAAAGAAGCATTTTTAGAGAGAATGCAGTTGATAGCTGATACCTTTATTGTGGCAGAAAAAGGAGGGGAGATACTTGGTTATATTAATGGTCCTATAATTAATCAACCTTACATAACTGATAATCTTTTTAAGGAAATCAAAGAGAATCCGAAAAGTGGAGGATATCAGAGTGTTTTAGGATTAGCAGTGTCCAAACAGGCTAGAAATCAAGGAATCGCAAAGATCTTAATTGAGAAGATGGAAAAGCTTGTCGAAGAAAATGAAAGAGAAGGAATCACTTTAACCTGTAAACATGAATTAGTTTCTTTTTATGAAAAATTTGGATTTGTTAACCATGGCATATCTGAATCCAAACATGGTGGAGTAAGCTGGTATAACATGGTCAAATTAAGAGAACGGATAAATTGATTCTTGCCCCCTTTTCCGAATAATTAATGAAAACAGCCAGATCAATTATTCTGGCTGTTTTTGATATAAAGATCTTTGAGTTATTAAAATCGTTAAATCCCTAAATATAATTTTTGAGCTTCTGCTATTATACTTTTAATTAATGATTCAACCGTTTGACTTTTGGCTAATCTTGGACTTTGACCAGACCATAGTGACATAAACTCTTGATTATTATGTGCAGCAGAAAACTTTCTAATTTCTTGAGTTAATGCATTTTGAATAGGGAAATCTGGTAGAAACTCTTCATTCTTCTGCAGTTCTAAAATAAATTTATTTTTAATTCCTCTTGCCCATTTGCCAGAAAATGAACGAGTTAAAACAGTTTGATCTTCGTTAGCATTGAGGATTGCCTCTTTATAAACCTGGTGTGCCCCACTTTCAACACAGGTCAAGAAAGCCGTCCCCATTTGTACACCCTGTGCACCTAAGCAAATAGAAGCCATCAATCCTCGACCATCCATAATTCCTCCGGCAGAAATAACGGGAATATTTACATTGTCAACAACCTGTGGGATTAGTGACATTAAACCAACTAAACTCTCTTCATTCCCATCGATAAAGTTCCCCCGATGTCCACCAGCTTCACTACCTTGCACAACAACAAGATCGATTCCTGCTATTTCATTTTCAACTGCTTCTCTTACGGTTGTTGCAGTTCCTATCAAAAGAATATTAGCTTGTTTTAATTCAGCAATCACTTCTTTAGAAGGAATACCAAATGTAAAGGAACAAATAGGGACATTTTCCTCCATTACAACCTTAATTTGTTCCATAAATATTGCAAAAACCTCATTAAAATTAGGGATTTCCAAGCTATCTTTTTGGTGTAAATTTAATTGCTGACGAATAGGGTGTAAGATCTGATTAGATAATTTAATTTGATTCTCCATTACATTAAAGTCGTTAGGAACAAATAGATTTATGCCAAAAGGATTTGACGTTAACTGTTTTATTTCCTGAATTTGTTCACGTATTTGAATGGGTGTCATATAGCCTGCACCAATCATTCCGAGACCTCCAGAATTTGAAACCTCAGCTACTAATTTCGAAGTAGTTACTCCGCCAGCCATTGGAGCTTGTATAATGGGATACTCAATTTTCAAAAGTTCTGTCATATTATTATTTAACATAATTTCACCCTCGTAATTCAATTTAACTCTATCATATCTCTTTTCTGGTATATTGAATATTCAAATACTAAGAGGTGAATAAATTATTATTAGAGTATTAGTTTTATTAGTTTAAAGGTAAGATTTGATTGAATTAAATTGTTTTCCAATGGTAATCATAAGCTAAAGTGCGGAAAAAGGAGCTAAGTTATGACCACCGATAAAGATTTAAATCCAATGAATGTGATGAAACCACTAAATATAAATCCAAAAATATCAGATGAGACCAACTCTTTAACGTCTTTTGAAATGGGTAAACTTTGGGCTACCTATATGGGAAACAGCATGTCTATACAAATCTTAAGTTATTTTCTTCAGCATTGCGAGGATGAACATATTAAGACACTATTAGAAAATGGTTTAGCTTTATCAAAGGATTTCATACAGAGGATAGAAGGATTTTTTAAAAAAGGAAATTTTCCTATCCCAATTGGATTTACTAAAGATGATGTAAATCTTGGTGCCCCTCGCTTATACGCAGATGAATTTTACGTTCACTATTTAAAATATGCTTCTAAGGCAGGTATGAGTCTTTACGCAGTTGCAGTTCCATTGGTAATGCGAGAGGATATAAGGGAGTTTTTTATTTATTGTAATCAATGTGCAACCGTCTATTTAGGACAAATTAATAATGTTTTAATGGAAAAAAAATTCATCGAAGAACCACCTCTCATTCCCACACCAAATGGAATTGATATAATTGATAAACAAAGTTTCTTAAATGGTTATTTTGGAGATGTCCGACCATTACAGGCATTAGAAATCATACATCTTTGGGATAACATTGAGAATAACGTAACAAGTATGGCATTATTATTGGGGTTTCATCAAAATGTTCAAGATCAAAAGATAAGGGCTTTGTTTAAACGAGGTTTAGACATGACAGATAAAGCAGTTAAGCAGTATAAGGAAAAACTGCATGTTGAACACATTCAATCACCGTCGTACCTGGACCATTTGGTTAAAACATCTACATTTCCACCTTTTTCCGATAAAATAATGCTGTTCCACAAAGTGGACATGTTCGCAATGAAGATAAGGTCATTCGGAAACTCCCTGGCAGTAACGGCAAGAAGAGATATAAATTTATTGTATGGAAGAACTCTTATGAACATCGGCTTATTTGTTGACGACGGCATGAATATCTTAATAGATAAAAATTGGATCGAATCACCACCCAAAGCGTATGACAGGGTTTAAGATACAATTGGAACAACTTGAACAACTTCCAATTGAATCTTGTCGAAAAGAATTTTGAAAAGGAATAGAACAATGTTACTTGGCTAGGCTTACATATGTAGATGAATTTATGAATAGTATTACAATTCCACTTATAACAGAAATCGTTGCAGTTTTATTATTATTCTTAATTGAAGTTGCATTTAATGTTAAGGAACATGAGTTGAAGTACGGAACTGTCATCTAGGCAGTTCTTTTTTGTTTTTCCACAAAAAAGGTTAGTTCAAGAAATGTTAAGAAAACCTTGGGTGAAAAAGGGTTGTTCTTTAAAATAAAAGGGAATTGACAAAAGAATTTATATGTATTATTATTATCTCATATTCAAGATATTTAAATTCGAGATTTTAAAAGGGGGTGTACTAAAATGGAGAGGAAATGCTCGAACTTGCCCTTTCTGATATTAATGCAAACATCGAAAGCAATTCATGATCGAATAAAGGAAGAAATGGCAAAAAATAAACTTGGTATTACGGAATTTTCCGTTTTAGAGGTACTTTATCAAAAAGGGAAACAAACCATTCAACAAATTGGAAGTTGCATCTTGGTCTCAAGTGGTTCAATGACCTATGTAATAGATAAGCTAGAACAAAGAGGGTTATTAAGCCGAAATGCCTGTCCGGATGACCGCCGTATGATCCACGTTAGATTAACGGATGATGGAAATGAATTGATGAACGAAATCATGCCAAAATATCATGAGTTTGTTGATTATATGTTTGATTCATTAACTTCTGATGAGGCAGAGACATTGGTGCAGCTTTTGAAAAAAGTAAGGAATAAAATTTAACCTTTCATTTTTTTTAATACATTACCTCGAATTCGAGATATATAACATTAGGAGGATTTTAACATGATAAATATTGGGTTATTAATCATACGTTTGGTAATTGGTTTACTATTTGTGGGTCACGGTGCTCAAAAATTGTTTGGCTGGTTCGGTGGCTACGGATTAAAAGGAACTGGTGGTTGGTTTGAATCCATTGGTATGAAACCGGGAGTGACCATGGCTCTATTCGCTGGGTTAGCAGAACTAATTGGGGGACTTTTGTTTACTTTAGGACTATTAACCCCGCTTGCAGGAATTATGATTGCAGGAACTATGGTAATGGCCATCGTAAAAGTGCATGCTCCAAATGGAGTATGGGCAACAGCTAATGGATATGAATATAACTTAACTTTAATTGCAGTTGCTATTGGTATAGCTTTGATCGGTCCCGGTCAATATGCTTTAGATTCATTTTTATTCTAAAATATATAGTCTTTTACGAGACCTTTTCCCCTTATAGTGGAACTTTAATTGCAAACAAAAGAATTAAGCTAAAATTGTGACAGGAGTGATTAGGAGATGGAACTCTTAGGATTGCATCATGTATCAATATTAACAGGAAAAGCGGAAAAAAATTATGAATTTTATACAAAAATTTTAGGAATGAGATTGGTTAAGAAAACAGTTAACCAAGATAATACAGAATCCTATCATCTTTTCTATGCTGACGCGGAAGGAACCCCGGGAACTGAAGTTACGTTCTTTGACATTCCTCATCTTGGGAAAACGTACAGGGGAACTTCAGATATTTCTACTGTATCACTACGAGTTAAAAATTCGGATTCATTGTTATTTTGGAAAGAACGATTTAACCAATTTGGGGTTGAACATGATGAAATTCAAAAAAGAGCAAATCGTGATACATTGGCTTTCAGAGATTTCGAGGGGACTCGCTTAATACTGGTAGCCGATAACGGTGAGAAAGGTGTGAGAGCTGGAACTCCTTGGAAAAAGGATGATATTCCACTAGAACATGCCATTATTGGTTTAGGACCTGTAACCCTCACAGTTGGAATTGCAGAACCAACTATCGGTGTTTTAACAGAAGTTATGGGTTTTCGATATGTCGGTTCTTATCCTTCCCTTGAAGGGGATTATCCAGATCTATTGATTTATGCAACTGGAGAAGGCGGCAGCGGTGCGGAAGTTCATATTGAAACAAGACCTGATTTGCCAAAAGTACGCTTAGGTCGTGGAGGGGTTCACCATGTTGCCTTCCGTGTTCCAAATGAGGAAGAATATGATCAATGGGCGAAGCGTTTGAAAGAATACAGATTACCGAATTCAGGGAAAGTGGAACGCTATTACTTCAAGGCATTATATTTCAGGGAACCCAATGGAATATTATTTGAATTATCAACGGATACACCAGGATTTGCGACGGATGAACCAATGGAAACAATGGGGGAAAAACTAGCACTTCCACCATTTTTAGAACCAAATCGAAAAGAGATCGAAGAAAAATTACGACCATTGTTTTTAACTTAAGTTTCATACGAGATAGCAGCTGCGGAATGGGTAAAAAATAGTGAATCAATAAAAAAAAATGAGTCAATAGAACATTTTTCTATTGACTCATTTATTTACTTGAAAATACATAGACATCTATGTATAATGGAAACCATGATGAAATATGACAAAGCATCAAAGGTTGGAAAGATTAGAGACGCAGTAAACCATTTGATTTTGTCGGAGCTTAACAAACACGGAGTGGATGGTATCGCCCCATCTCATGGGGATATTTTAGTGTGCCTTTACGAAAAAAATGGCTTATCCGTGAAGGCGCTGGCTGAAAAAATTCATCGCACTCAACCGACAGTAACCGTTTTAATTGATAAGTTACAGAAACTAGGGTTTGTAGAGAGAAAGAAGAGTAAGGAGGACAGCAGAATAACTTTAATCAATCTTACGGAAAGGGGAACCCAGCTCGAACCAATATTTCGTGAGATCTCAGAAAAAATAAACACTGTCATTTATGGGGATTTAACGCAAATCGAAAAAGAACAGTTGGAACATTTGTTAGCTAAAATCCTAGAAAGATTTTAATTTTTTTTGACATTATATATAGATATCTATGTAATTGGAATGTTTTTAAGGAAAGAATAGGGTAAACAAAAGTTAAAAGAGGAGAGGTAAAATGATTCGATTTGAACAGGTATCGAAACAATTCCCTAATGGAACCTTTGCCGTAAAGTCTTTAGATATTGAAATAAAGAAAGGCGAATTTTTTGTTTTAATCGGGCCCAGTGGTTCAGGTAAGACAACCACATTAAAAATTTAGCTTTGTTAGGTCTTTTGATCCCAATTTTTGGAATAGGGACCGTTCCTGCTGTGATTGCGCTGATCGCTTACGCACTTCTATCCGTCTGTAAGGTATCATGCCATTCAAACAGGCAAAGTAAACTGATGAACGCTTATTCAACGGATGGTGAACTGCAAAAATACCATCTAGTTGTACTTGAAGATGATAAACAGTTCTTCCCGCCCTATCAAGGATCACCTTTATTGCGGCAAGAAACGATAGATCAATACCCAGAGATAGGACCTGCATTGAACAAACTTGCTGGTAAGATTACTGACAGCCAAATGCAAAAAATGAACTATGAGGTTGGTGTGAAAGGAAAGAAAGCCGAAGATGTGGCAAGAGCCTTCTTAACCAATGAAGGTCTCTTGAAAAAGTAAGGTAAAAGGAGGAGTTAAAATGAAAGCAGTTGTCTTGGAAGAGCCCTGTACAGCAAGTGAATTGGCTGTACAGGAAGTTCCAATCCCTAAAGTGAAGCCAGGGTGGGTGCTGGTGAAAATTAAGGCATTTGGTATCAATCAATCGGAGATTTTTACGAGACAAGGTGATTCACCATCGGTAAAACTCCCTCGAATTATTGGAATCGAATGTGCAGGAGAAATTGAAGATCCTTCGGATAGTTCCTTTCAAAAAGGACAACGGGTTGTATCACTGATGGGTGGTCTTGGGCGTGAGTTTGATGGGAAAAATTGTTGTAGTTAATTTCTGATTGAGTGTAACAGGAAACGTAGCCGACCTTCCATAAAATAAGGACATATTTAATGTGTTTAGTGCAAAGAAATCATTAAACTTCGGAAGAAAAAAAATCCCTTGAACATTTTTATGTCTTCCGCAACAGATCCTTATCAACTAATTGAACCTAAAGCGGAAATTACAAGAGGGATATTAGAAGAAATGATTGGAAATCCACCTGATTTTGTTCAAATCCAAACACGAGGACCACTAATAACAAGAGATAATGTATTAACGGGGCAGGATAGTTTAAGAAAAAATTTTTAACTTGTTCCACAATCGGGACAGATCGTGGAACAATACCTAGAAAACTAGTAAGTCAATGTTTTGGAGTTGCATACAGACTTATTTTATTTCATTAATCTTACTTGGAGTAGCTAAATCATCAATTTGATTATTAACACCCCAATTGCACAGAGCATCTAGAATGGGGATAAGATGAATTCTGCTGTATCCGGTACGGATATTTCAGCTCCACCCTCCGGCAAAAAATTTCGTCTTTTCGATATTTGCCAACCCTATCTCCATCCGGCAAGTACGTAGGACAGACAATCGTCCATTCGAGGGTTGTTTGTTTGAGGATATCGTAAACTTTATGATGTTCTTTTGCTGCACGGGCTGACTTCTGCTTTGATTCACTTGATTGATAACGCAGAGAATTTGGTGTGGTTCTACTTTGCAAAATACCCGCAGTTCCTATAAAAGATATACCCCTCACTAATGAGGGGTATATCTTATTTATCTTGTGCAAGTTCTTTTCTATTGGGAGCAAGTGGTGGCTGTTCTAACCATTTGTTTTTCACCATAATATCGAACCAGTTTTTTGTCATTGCTAATGTTTTTAGAATTGTTTTTTCATAAACGACAACTAGGTCTGTTCGCATGGCTCCTGCTAGACCTGTCCCGTAATATACTTGTGCAGTTTGAGCCAAGAAACCCATATGATACAACATTAATTTATCTGAAAAAGGAGAGTCTTTTGACGTTGTAACCTCTGATTCCCACGACATTGGAATTGGCAAATTATCCTTGTGCAAAATTTTTGTAAGGGCTTGTATGTTTTCATCTGCCCTTTTTTCTAATTCCTCAAAAAACATTCTTATTTCTTTCGATTCAGTGACTTGACTGAATCCGATTGAAAGAGTTTTTGCCATAATGCTCTTTTTAATGTTAAGAGAAATACTGATCATTTCTGTAGCAGATAAAAGTCTCCCTTTTCCGAAGAATCCGTCAGTAAAATCATTGGTAGAAATAAATTCAGGGCCATCGTTAGGATAAAAATAGGGGTCTCTTTGGAATTTTCCTTTTTTAAGCAATAATTCAATGGTTAAATCGTACATACTTTTTGCATCATTAACACATGAATTGTAAAATTCCCGTATGTCCTTTCTGACAGAAACACTTAAAGCAGTTGTATGACCCAACAAACCATGTAATGTCATAACATGTAAATAATTTAAGCAGAATGTGTCAGAGAACAATCTCTCTGCACTTTTATTAAGGTCGGACTCAGTAAATCCAATGGGAACTGGAAATCCATCTTTCTCAATGAAGGAAACAAGCTGCTTCTTTTGCTTTTCCCATGTCTCAATGGCTATTTCAAAAACCTTTTTTATTGATTCGTCTTCTAAAATAGAAATCATATACCTATTTACTATCTCGGTCATTGTTCCGTTTACATACTCCCCCCATAGTGTTCCTATTTCGGAAGATGTAAGTTTTAAATTATCATTTTCCATTTGTTCTCACCTCTTCAATATTTTTTACTAAAACAGAAATAGGTATGCATTCATTGGACTTAAACCTTTTAGATGATTAGTTGAGTAGTTTCTTGTTGAACTAACGGCAAGGGCTTGAATTAGCGATAGATGAGAATTTTTTTATAGCAGTAATTTAAAAAAAGCAATTATCATGGATGGCTAACGGGCAAGTTAGCTTAATAAGGATATTGTTGGTGAAATAGTAATTTTCCTATATCCATAGATACAACTATTCAATTAATATAATAATGAGCTTTTACTTGTATTGGAGGGAAATCCCTTTAAATGATGATCTTCAAAATGCCAAAGGGGTACATATTAAGGTTTTTGTCTTTTTGTTTGTTGTATTTGCTTTATATACTAGTGGGTGAGATCTGGTTCACAGTATTATACGCCCACGATAATTGGATAAACCTAAGTGGAATTATTAGTATTGCTGTCCTCTTGGTTCCACTTTATACGTTTATAAACACAAGATTATCCCTTGGGACAATGAGATATATATTTTATATACCCATCCTCCCATCCTTTATTGGAGCGTTGCTGTTTCAGCCAATTGAATACAACCTTTTTCCAAATCTTTTTTCACAAGACGACTTAGGTGCAGGGATTCTTATGTTTATGATTGCTTTACCCCATTGGGGTGCTATGATTCTCTCCTTTTTATTGGCGGATCTATTAAAAATGAGACTAAAAAAAGGTTGAAAATCCCTTGTATTAATGTGTGAATAGCTAAAAATAAGGTATTCGACTTTGTTTGGAAAAGGTATCTAATGTAGGGAGTAAAAATAACTGGTGATGTAGGTATACCTCTCGATTTTCCCTAAAGTACCACAAAAAAGATTTCAAATACTCATTACTCATTAAAGCAGCGTGCAATGAGGTCTTTCCTTTGAAACCTAAGATAAGTAGTTGTGGGTGTGGTTCTGACTATCCAGATGCTTATGTTTAGAAGGGCTCTACCGGCTGGATTTTTTCTTGTTCAGGTGGTGGCGGGTTATTGAATAATAAACCAGTTTTGACAAAACCTTTTGTTAAAACTGGTTTTTATTTTTTTAGAGGATGGTAGGTGGTTTTTTTGTTAAACATCAAAAAGGTGGTAATTAAATTAATAAGCCTTTTAATAGTGTTAACTTGGATTAGTAACGATATAAGAGAAGTTAAAGCATCCAGTATAGGCCTTGAAAAGGGAGAATTATCTTTAAAACAAGCCATTAATCTTGGGATTAATCGAGCGAAAAAATGGAATGATAAAGCATCTTTAATAAATGTTAATAGTGTGGACGAGATGATGGGCGGTTCAAGAGGAGAAACTGGGAAGCGTTATAAATGGTTCTTGAATTTTATAGTTCCTGGTACAGATGATTATTTATTATTAGGTATTTCAAAAGGGAAAATTACAGTATTCGAACAGTTAAAACAATTGGGTCAGGAACAAACGATAGCTTACAGTGATATTAAGTTTGATAGTTCTGATTTAGTAAGAATTGCAAAGGATAAATATGGACTTAACCCAGGAAAAGACTGGGCAACAGGATATCATTTTACACTAAGGAAGATTGAAAATACACCGACTATATCAGTGTTGGGCACTGACAAAGATAAACTCTTTACAAGAATTACTTTCGATGCAAAAAACAGTAAAATCACTGGTGTAATTTACAAAGTTCCCTATGGCGGTGGTTTATTATCCCTACAACCAGGTTCAAATAGTTCTAAGATAGTCAAAAAAAGTATGGCTATTATGGGAATTACAGCAGGGAAAGAATACTTGGTTACTTGGGGTGACAGAAAACCAACTCAGTTTAGTACAACCAATCATCCATTTCTTGAAGTCTGTTCAAATAATGGAAAACGGTGGTCTGAGTTAGATTTTAACAAGTATGTAAAATACGCGTGGTTTAACGCTAATGATGAATAGTATGTATCAACAGCATCCGAGATATGGTCAAATGTAACGCATAAAAGTAACGGGACCAAAATATTGACTTTAAAAAAAGAAATTCAAAACATAGATTATTCTTTCAATAATAACATAGCAGTTTTATCCGACGGAATGGTCTACTCAACAATAAATCAAGGGGATAGTTGGGAAAAACGCCCGGTTCCTGAATCCATACACTCAGTTCAGATCTCTGATAAGGGAGAGTTATTTGTCTTTACTCAAAGTCGGAAGATTCTTGGAAAGGACAGTGATAAATGGGAAGAGATATCTTTACCTTCAATTGCAGGTGTTCCTTGGGATATGAAAATCCTGAAGGATAAGATTGTTATTTCTACTGAAAGTAGATTGTGGATACGTGATGTTAGTGGAGATATTTGGGAAAAGCGACAAGTCGATGAACCGATAGCTAGATTAATAAAAAAGGGACATTATCTATTTGGTATTACTGAGAGAGGTGCTGCTATTTACAAATTGGACCTTGGAAATGAAACCATAGATAAGATAGAGAAAGTGTACGAGGCTAAAGATATTATTGTTTGGGATATAGATGTATTCCAAAACAATTTATTAATTGCAACCATACCAGATTATAGTTGGGAAGAGATGGACACTAATACTTCAAAGAAGTAATGCATTAACTCAATTAGTCAAAATTTAAATTTATTACCAATTGGTGCAAAAGCTTAAGAGGGAGCTGCCATTCTTGATATCCTTCAACTAACCTACTTTGGAAGGAGAAATTATCTATGGGAATGACATACGAAGATTGTAAAAAAGTTATTAGAAATATGGAAGAAAGATTGGAATACCACAAGATGTTAGCCAAGTACACAAAACAAACAGTAAAGTTAAAAAAACAGCAAGCTGACATAAAATACTGGGAAGAAGCTATACAGCAAGTAAAAGAGGACTTTGGCTCTGTTTTCGATAATCTATAAAAGCCTGGGTAAAAAGGAGTAACTTCCGTAATCTTAAAAGTTTAAAGGTCTTTTATTCTAATGGTGCTTTACTTCAATAGGAGTAGAGTCTTTTTTATTTGTTCCACTAACGAAGCAGGTTTGAGTTTACTACAGTATGGTAAGGTTTAGTTATTTACTGAACTCCCTAATTTAATTATAGCAGATAAAAAATGGTCATTATAGACTTTTTATTCTCATTTACTACTGCTAAAATGCAATAGAACATTCAGATATATTTGGTCGAAACCTTCTATTAATTTAGTGTTAGGAGAGATGTAGAGTGAGTTCATTGGTTCTCGGTTTTCAGGAAATGGAAAATACACAGCTTTTGCTCGTTGGCGGAAAAGGGTTAAATTTAGGGGAATTATCAAAAATTCAAGGAATACAAGTACCAGAAGGATTTTGTGTTACAACAGGGGGATATCAAAAAGCCATCGAACAAAACGAAACGTTTCAAACGTTGTTGGATCAACTAACAAAGCTAAAAGTAGAGGATCGAGATCAAATTGGTGAAATCAGCAGGAAGATACGACAGCTCATACTAGAAGTAGAAATTCCTACCGATGTTGCGTGCACAGTTGCTCACTATCTCTCCCAGTTTGGCGATGAACATGCATATGCCATACGTTCTAGTGCGACTGCTGAAGATTTACCACAAGCCTCTTTTGCTGGTCAACACGACACCTATTTAAATGTCATCGGAAAAGAAGCAATCTTGCAGCATATCAGCAAATGTTGGGCATCGCTATTTACCGATAGGGCAGTAACCTACCGCATTCAAAACGGCTTCGACCACCATAAAGTCTACCTGTCTGTGGTTGTTCAGAAAATGGTCTTCCCGCAGGCGGCAGGGACCTTGTTTACTGCCGATCCCGTCACTTCTAATAGGAAAGTGTTATCCATTGATGCTAGCTTCGGACTTGGGGAGGCCATGGTCTCCGGCCTGGTGAATGCTGATATCTATAAAGTGTGCAACGGAAAGGTTATCGATAAGATGATATCCACTAAGAAGCTGGCTATTTATGCCTTGAAAGATGGTGGTACAAAAGAACAGGAGATTGAGTCTGAGAGGCAGAATAGGCAAGCTCTGACGGATGAGCAGATTTTACTGCTCGAGCGCATTGGCAGAAAGATCGAAGCACATTTCGGTCGTCCCCAAGATATTGAATGGTGTTTGGTTGATGATATATTTTATATTGTCCAGAGTCGACCAATCACGACTTTATATCCCATCCCTGAAGCGAATGATCAAGAAAATCACGTCTATGTATCTGTCGGTCATCAACAAATGATGACTGCCCCCTTGAAACCATTGGGAATGTCTTTATTCCAGTTAACATCTTTTGGACCCAGGTTTAAAGCTGGTGGGAGGTTGTTTGTTGAGGTCACACATCAACTGGCTTCACCTGTAAGTAGAAACATTTTATTAAATGCCATGGGACAACATGATCCGCTCATGAAAGACGCACTTATGAACATCATTGAGTGTGGAGATTTTATAAAATCCTTACCAAATGATATTAAAGCACCGAGTCCCAGCAGAGGCAATACAGATATGTTGGAACAAATTGAAAACAATCCATCAATCGTTTCTGATTTGATTAATCGTAATCAAACATCCATAGAAGAGTTAAAACAAAACATTCAAACGAAGTCAGGAATAGATTTACTTGATTTTATTCTAGAAGATATACAGGAATTAAAGAAGATTTTATTTGACCCACAAAGTTCAGCTGTATTTATGGCTGCTATCAATGCTTCAACATGGATCAATGAAAAAATGAACGAATGGTTAGGTGAAAAAAACGCAGCAGACACGCTTACTCAATCTGTACCAAACAATATTACTTCGGAAATGGGATTAGCACTATTGGATGTCGCCGATGTGATTCGTCCATTTCCAGAAGTAATTGATTATTTACAACATGTAAAAGATGATAACTTTTTGGATGAAATGATTAATTTTGATGGTGGACAAGAAACCAGAGACGCTTTCAATGTTTTTCTCAACAAGTACGGAATGCGATGTGCCGGAGAAATCGATATGACGAAAACGCGTTGGAGTGAAAAACCAATTACACTTGTCCCCATTATTCTTGGTAACATCAAAAACTTTGAACCCAATGCCGGCAAGCGTAAATTCGAACAAGGGCTCAAAGAAGCTTTGGAAAAGGAACAAGAGTTATTAGACCGATTGAAGCAATTACCGGATGGTGAACAAAAGACCAAAGAAACAAAACGAATGATAAACCAAATCCGGAATTTTATCGGTTATCGTGAATATCCAAAATACGGCATGATTAATCGCTATTTTGTTTATAAGAAGGCTTTACTGAAAGAAGCCGAACAACTCGTACAAGTGGGCGTTATTCGTGAAAAAGAAGATATATACTATCTCACGTTGGATGAACTTCGCGAAGTTGTACGCACAAAAAAACTTGATTACCAGATCATCAGCAAACGAAAAGGCGAGTACAGATTTTATGAAAAACTAACTCCGCCGCGTGTTATCACGTCTGATGGTGAAATCATTACAGGTAAGTACAAACGAGAAAAACTCCCAGCTAAAGCAATTGTAGGTCTACCTGTTTCTTCCGGAGTGATCGAGGGGCGCGCTCGTGTCATCTTAAATATGGCAGATGCTGATTTAGAAGTTGGAGATATCTTAGTCACCGTTTTTACTGATCCTAGTTGGACGCCATTGTTTGTATCGATAAAAGGCCTCGTCACCGAAGTGGGTGGATTGATGACCCATGGAGCAGTTATCGCACGTGAATATGGCTTACCAGCAGTTGTTGGGGTAGAAAATGCTACCAAACTGATAAAAGATGGGCAACGAATTCGCGTGCACGGGTCAGAAGGGTATATCGAGATTATAAATGATTATTTTTAAATCAAAAAATCCCAGGGTGAGGCTACCCACCTAAATACTGTTGGAATTAGTCATAAATGAGATGATTATTCGTCCTACAGGTCAAGAAGAGTAATGTTAAGTTGAAGGATAGGTAGTTACCCCTCAACAAAAAAGCTTGCTGCCGTTTTGGTAGCGAGTTTTTTTGCATTTCTTGCTACTATTCTCGATCTAAATTCTACTATAATTGCAGTTAATGCAGTAAACCATGGCTAATTAAATCATCCAAATCATTTTAAAAATATCATCTTTCATGTAATCGGTAATGAGGATTTCAATTAATTTATCATGAAGAATTCATTAATATAGAAAATGCATTCATTTAATGTGCTACATTGTATTTAAATAAAATTGAAGGTTATTTTAACTTTAAGTAGTTTGTTTTTTAAATAGGAAGGCATTTATATGTCATATTTAATAAGTTTTTTTGAACAATGTACACTGTTATTTATAGGAGGACAGATCAATGAATTCACGGGAAATCAAGGTCCAAAAACAAGGCTGGATTCCTAAAAAGGAACGCATGTGGGTAATTGTGGCAATTATTATCGCTGCTTCGATACTGCTTTGGGAACTTAATGGACTATCACAACTTTCTTTAACCACTTTGCACAGCAAGCAGTTCGAACATACATTTAAAGATTATGGCTCCAATGCAAGAATTACCATATTCTTAGTACTTGCTTATTATGTGCTTCTTCGCATTATTAGGCTTCGTAAATTGAAAAATCAAGACAAGGTGAAAAAATGGTTGTCAATTTTGATTCGCTTTTCTCGAAGATGGCATACACCTGCAGCAATTATCGCCATCGCTTTTATTATCGTGCATACGGTAGCCGTCTTTATGCACGGCTTCAAATATGACTTTAATAATATAAGTGGATTACTTTCCTTGATAGTCCTGCTTCCAGTTCCCATATCAGGTCTATTTCGATATCAGAGGATTGACCGGAAGTGGCATTTGCGGTCTGGTGTTGCTTTTGCCATTCTATTTTTAATTCATTCATTTTTATAACTAAGTGTTTCTTGGGTACGGTTGGTGTTACTTTAAAAAGTGGGATCATCAAACGATGATCTTTTTTAATAAGGTGTATTGAAGTTTGTGAATAATATTACTAAAACTATCGGGGCTTTTTTGCAGGTAAAAGACAATATAAACTAAAGGCACAGTAATTCAAATTGCTGTGTCTTTTAGTTGTACGCCCAGCATGGGT
>NTXX01000079.1 GCA_002559145.1 Bacillus sp. AFS006103 | reverse complement strand
AATTTAGACATATAAAAACTGCACCTCCAATTGTTAGTTGTGTGTCTAACAATTCGGGTGCAGTTCAATTTGACGGCGGTTTTTGCCTTGGTGCCAGGCATATAATTATTAATAAGGCCCAGCTTCGTGCCCTTTCTTCTCCATCTCTCCCGTTGCTTCGTGGGAGTTTGGTGCCTGACCCCCGGTGAAGTAATGCTTTAACGCACCGGGGGACTGCCTCTAAAATTCCTGAGTATTAAGAACCAGCCCCCCTTCAAAAGTCCTCTCCAAAAGTGATATAATTAAATGTCGTAACATAAAATAAATTGTAATTTATTGAGATTGTAGTGGAGGGATGAATTTCTTTGGACTCTTCTTCGTTAACTAAGGAACGGACGGTTAGGCTCTTTCATTTTTTAAAAGAGCTTTCGTTATTAAAGGCACCTTTAATACTGGATTTACAGCAATATGAAAATACCTTATGGGTTGGAGATATTCCAAATGAACCGGAGTGTTTATCCCCTATCAATAATACTGGATTAAAGGACACATGGGTGGAAGTTAAAAAGCCAACCCAACCTATTTTTCCTAGCCCACCTGCATCATTAGCAGCTTGGCTTGACACCTCTAACAAAATTGACAATACAAAAAACGAACCAAAACTTAAAGAAGTGATACCAAATCCTGATTTTCAGGACGAGGAATCGGAAGAGCCACAGTATCTTTACCTAAAAGATCACCCTGAAATTACAAAGAACTTTGCCTTTTACATAAAAGGCAAATGGCAGCCTTGGCAAGGTGAAGCCATTCGTGTCGAAAGGATCCAAGAAGTTTACGAAAAGCTATTCACCATATACCAAAAACAAAAAAAACTTGGCGAGCAATTCGAGTTAGTCAGCGGAGTAGGATTGCTGAATTGGCAGACTACTCACGCTAATAAAGTACATCGCCATTTAGTAACAGTACCTTGTACCTTCCAATTTGACTCCAATAATGGAGTCATTCGTGTTACACCTCCCGCAGAAGGAATTAAACCAGAAATCGAGCAGGATATGCTGGAACTAGAAGATAGACTTGATAATAAAGCGATGGAACCAATAAACGAAAAAATGAGTACATTGCATGAAAATTTATGGAACAAAGAATTGTTGGACTCTATTCTACGTTCCTTTGTTCAATCGGTATCAGCAAATGGACAATATGATGAAGACGTTTTACATAGTGTTCGTAATGCTTCAAAAGACCCTGCTGTTTCTTTTAGCCCAGCTCTCATCTTACGAAAGAGAAATGAAAAAGGTTTCCAACAGGCTTGCAACACAATTATAGAAAATACAACTAATGGAACCATGGATATTCCGCTTGGCATTTCGCGGATTTTCAACGAAATAGATGATTACCAGGGAGAAGGATCCAGTTCTCCATCACAAATAGTAGACGTAGATTCTGGAATCTATTTTCCTTTAGAAGCGAATGATGAACAGCAACGAATCATTACAAACTTAGAAACCCGGAATGGTGTGCTTGTTCAAGGACCTCCAGGAACAGGTAAGAGTCATACCATTGCCAACTTGACTTCCCATTTATTAGCTACCGGGAAGCGTGTTTTAATCACAAGCCAAACACCCCGTGCTTTAAAGGTTTTAAAAGATAAAATTCCTGTTGAATTACAAGCATTGTGTGTCAGTTTACTTGGCGCTGATTCAAAGTCTTTTAAAGATTTAGAAAGTGTGGTTCAAGTCATTTCAAATAGAAGAGATACCTGGAACCCTGATATCACGATAAAAAAAATCAATGATCTCGCCACTGATCTAAAAACGAGAAAAGAAAATGATGCACTTTACAAGCAACAACTAAGGTCCATTCGTGAACAAGAAACGTATGAACACAATTTTCTCAATGGATGTTATAAAGGGACCGCTCAAACCATTGCCAATAAGCTAAAAAGTGAAAGATCCAAATATCATTGGTTAACAGACCGAATGGAGATGACCACTCCCCTTCCCTTAACCAATTCTGAGGCATTGGAACTTTTATCTTTATTGCATGAACTTGACCAGGATATCCAAGAACAAATTCAATTATCACTACCTGTTTCTGACATGTTAATTGAAGGAAGTACATTTAAGAAACTTGTAGAAAAAGAAATGCATTTAAGAGAGCAACTTAATCAGTTCGACCAACCTAATCATGAGGGATTAGATTGGTTGTTGCCTCTCTCTGTTGGACAACGGTCCAATCTAAAGAACCATTTACTGAATCTTCGTCAATCCTCCTTATCCATTGACGAACTAAATGAAGAATGGGCGAATAAAGCAACACTTGATTTGCTCGGTGGGAAATTCCGTCCATGGGAAGAATTTTATAAGCAGGTCAATATGTATGTTGACTCCGTCAAGGACCTTGCACATATCCATAATCTTGTTGAAATCAGCGGGCAAGGTAGTGTTCCATTAATCCAATTGAATTCAGATGTAACTTTGTTAAAACAACATTTAGTAAGTGGCAACGGATTTGGCGTTCCATTAATGCGTCCAAAGGTAGTCAAGGATGCTTGGTATATTATCAAAGATGTACGAATTGATGGCCGAAAATGTGATCAACTAGAGTCCATCACGCTTTTAGAAGAGACCGTAAAAGTGGATGTAACGATTAAAAAAGCAGACCAAATGATTGCTGACCAGCTTAATATCCAATCAAATGACAAGGCGTCTACTTCTCGAACGATGAAAATTGCTGAGTTGTTAAATCTTCTGGAACCTTTCACTCTTCTTTTTACAATTAAGGATTTAATTGAACAGATAACAGAGACTGAAAATGGAAATGGTACAGTTTCGGTACATAATTTAAGTACTGATCATGTAACCTTATTACTTAGCCAGCTGGACTTTCTTGAAATAAAGGAAGAACTAACTGGAATAGAACAGTCTTTTATGAAGTTGATCCATACTATCGAGAATTCAATCGTTGTAAATTCGCAGCATCCGATAACACCTAAACTTATTCAATCAATTACATCCAGAGACATTTCTGGTTATCTTTCAGCTGTTGCTGTTATCTCTAACCTAGATGAATACAGTCGTAAATTGGAACGTTGTGAAATATATATGCAAAAGCTGAAAAAAGCCATGCCAAAGCTATATTCTCAACTTACGCATAAATTTGATTATCAGGAATATCTAGAGAAGTTTAAACACTTTGAGGAAGCAGTTCAATGGTCCAAAGTAGACAAATGGTTTCACGATTTTTCAAAGACAAGCGAAAGCACATTGAAAAAGGAACTAGAAGAAAATAATCGTTTAATGAAGCAAATGACGGCTGAACTGGGTGCATTAAAAGCCTGGTATTCAACCTTATCTACGTTAACAGAAGGTCAGCGACAACACTTGCTTGCCTGGACAACATCCATGAGAAAAGTAGGTAAAGGAACCGGAAAGAACGCCCCTATTCATTTGCGCGATGCCCAATATCATATGTCGTATTGCCGTGATGCCATTCCTGCTTGGATTATGCCATTATATCGGATCTTTGAGACATTCGAAATCAAACCCAACCTTTTTGATGTAGTAATCATTGATGAGGCAAGCCAATCTGGACCAGAAGCTGTTATTCTCCAATATATAGCAAAAAAACTGATTGTTGTTGGTGATGATAAACAAATCAGTCCTGAATATGTTGGAATCAAGCGGGAAGAAATTCAATTTTTACGAAAACAATATTTATATGACTTTAAGCTCGCGGATTTATTAGATATCGAAAACTCATTTTTCGATTTAGCGAATGTATTATTTGGCGGTCGAATTACACTTCGTGAACATTTCCGCTGTATGCCGGAGATTATACAATTTTCTAACCGAATTAGTTATACCCATACACCATTAATTCCTTTAAGGGAATATCCACCCAATCGATTGGAGCCAATTAAGACTAGGCACATCCCTACCGGACACCGGGAGGGTTCTGGTCAAAAGGTAGTTAACAGACCCGAAGCAGAGGCTGTAGTAGCTGAAATTAAGGCTTGTGTTGAGAACCCACTTTATAAGGGAAAATCGATGGGAGTGATTAGTCTACAAAATGAAGGTCAGGCACAGTTAATCGAGAAAAAGCTTCTACAAGAAATTGGCCCTGAAGAAATGGAAAAGCGAAACCTCATTTGTGGAGATGCCTATGCATTTCAAGGGGACGAAAGAGATATTATGTTTCTAAGTATGGTGGCAGCTCCTGGTGAAACAGCTATGAAAGCTCTCACGACTGAGAAAGACAAACGTCGCTTCAATGTAGCTGTTAGCCGGGCAAAAGACCAGTTATGGCTCTTCCATACCCCGACCGTTAATGACATGAGAAATCAAGAAGACATGCGCTATCAGCTGATCTCCTATTGCGAGAATCCTGAGAGAGAAATCCACACGACTAATCGAGAAAAATGTGAAAGCGACTTTGAGCGCGTTGTTTATGATCAAATAACAGCCAAGGGATATCGAGTGATCCCTCAATTTGAAGTAGCGGGTTATCGGATAGATTTGGTCGTTGAAGGAGAAAAAGGTCGAATCGCCGTGGAATGTGACGGTGATTATTGGCACGGTCCTGAACGATATGACCACGATATGAATCGCCAGCGAATATTAGAAAGATGTGGATGGAGATTTTGGAGAGTTCGGGGAAGTGAATATTATTACAATCCTGAAAAAGCACTCGATCCTCTATGGGAAACCCTTAAACAATATCAAATTGAACCATCTGGAAGAAATGATCTAAACAGACCGCCAAAAACGATGACGATTTCGCTTACAAGAAAAAATGAGCTTCAGTATGGTTCTGATGAAAAAGCTGAATTGGGACTGAAAACAAATGAAACAAACCAACCCTTAACCCCAGCTACTGGAGAGAAACATTCGATTCCATCAGTTCTTATTGAAGTGGAAACTCCAATAACTGAAACGAAAGAAGAGTTTGAACAGAATCACCTAACCATAGCTGAAGCTGGATTAAAAGCCTATTTAGAGAGTCTCGGATATGAAGTTATTGATCAACGAGATAAGTATGGAGCTTTTTGGCTCGTGGGTGGTATGGAGCAACATGAGCTCATCTCAAAGCTCAAAGAACAAAATATTCATTTCTCCTATGCACCAAATGGTAGTTTATATACAAACCGTAGGCCGGGCTGGTATACAAATTTTCAAGGATAATCCATTTAGAACAATTTGATAAAAAAGTAGAAAAACCTTTATTAGCAGTGCAAAGAACTATTTTGTTATTTGCTTATCATTGACAACGCTTAAAAAAAATTGCCTGTCCTCCAATATACTGTAATGCTTTAACGTATCGGGGGTCAGGCACCAAAATTTTTGGCCACCCTCTAAGAAAGGGTGGCCATAATGAGTTTCTCTTAATAATGAAAGTTTTTAGTTATGAAAGATTATTTCTATTTCCCAAATGGATTTAACTTATTTCCTTCCATCTCTTCTCCAATAGAAGTAAGGCCACCCGTTAATGCATTTAATAATTCTTGATCTACATCTACTTTCCAATCGCCATTTACTTTAACTAAATTAATTTTCACTTTATTTGTTACTTTTTTAGCTGATGGCTCATTAACGCCCGCTATTAATTTATTGGTCATTTCTTTTTCTACCGCTGCATCATCGGTCTCTTCACCTGAGAAGGCTTGTGTCAAAGCTTCCTGCATCGCTTCTTGAATGATTGTCCCAAGGATTATTTTTGTATCCACCGTTTTGATTGTTGATTCAACCGTCGCTTTCTTATCCGCTTCATTCACCTTGCCAACCGTAAAACTCATTTTTTTAAATATATCCTGTATAAACTTTGTCTCTTCATCCTTAGATGAGGTTAATTCTTTTAACGTTTTCTTTGAATCTTTATTGTTAACATATTTAGACGCTTTTTCCCAATCCCCTTTTTGAACACTTGTTAAGAAGTCTGTTGCTACTTCATCGGGAGATGGCCCAAACAAATTACATGCTGTTAGTGAAAAGGCAATAATTATCGTGGTCATAAAAATGAAGGTTTTTTTCATGTTAATTCTCCTCAGTTTGTGATGTTAAGTTTACTTTCATGGCATAATCATGGTAAATGTCTTTATTGAAATAAATGAAAAACTTTAGATTAGTCACGTCTTAATAAACAGGAAGATAATAAAGTGCTAATTTCGATGTGGTCTATAAATTTATTAAAGAATAGATAAAGGCACCATATATTTAGATGATGCCTTGGGTGTCAATGGAGAGACATTTGATAGGGATTTACCAATTTATTCATCGAAGCTGGTATGTTTAACTTTCCATTTTTCCATTGCGATAAATATCCAAAAACTATAGATACCTAATGTGATTAGACATAAGAACCACCATTTGATCCAGTTCCCAAACAGGCCAACTGCTGAACCATTAAATGTCAGTCTTCTTCCATTTATTACAGTATGTCTAGTTTTCCAGCCCAAAATCATCGTAATCGCCCAAGGATAACAAATTCCAAGTGTACATATTGTTACTAGTCCGCCTAAAATAGACCATCCAATGTATTGTAACAATCCTCCATCGAAATACGAATGTCCATTTTCCAGGTGGACTTGAGCATTTTGATTAGTAATAGCGTTTGTACTCATCTATTTTCACTTCCTTTTCCTGCATAAATTCTACAAAATATAACAAATTCCCTTCTATTATTACAAATAAAACCAAATTTAGTGCAAAAAGACCTATATATCAGTTCATGATTCTATTTCCCAAAATTAATTATTTCACCTGAGTCAACTGTACTGATTCGTGTGTTTCAATGATGTCACCATCTTCGCAGAAGAAGGTATAGTCACCAGAACCAATTCCGCCTGCACTGCCAAGGATGGTATTTACCTTTGCTGAACCATCACTCCCCCCATCAAATACGAAGAAATTGGAGCCCCTTCCTAACGCATGTGCTACATATCTGCCTGCAGGAATATCCTTCCCTACAACATATTGACCTGAATCTAATTTCTTTGGTGCTCCTTCTGCTTTTTGTAACTGACCTGCCGCTGATGCTAATTTAGCCTGAGTATCTTTAAGCTGCGCTTTCGCATCGGAAAGTCCTTCATTTGCCTCTGCTAGCTTGGTATCGATTTCTTTTCGGCCTTCTGCTAGTTCTTGATCTAGTGTTCCTTTAATATCCTTTAGCTTAGCCTCTGTATCAGCGAGTTCTTTTTCTACTGATTCCTTTTTATCGATGATAGCCATTGCCTCATCCCTATCCTTTTTCATTGATGATAGTTCTTTCTTCACCTTGCTAAACTCTTTATCCAGTGCTGTAATATCCATTTTCTTCTCATGAACCGTAGCCTTAGCACCGCTTGAACCAATTCCTACTCCAATAAAGATTAAGATAAACGCTCCTATGATAATTGCTGCGATCTTTAAATACTTTTTCAAAGTAACTCCCCCTTGTATCTATTATGAAATTGCCTTACAAACTAAATGATACTAAAAAGGGTGTACCAAAAATGGCACACCCTTACGAGTACAAATTATTCATCTTCTCTATTTCTTCTTTCATCTGGTGGACTAAGGACGGCGGCGCTAAGATTTTTGCCTTGCTGCCCCATCCTCGGAGCCAATTGAAAAAGCCTTCGCCGACAATTGCTTTTGTTTTTAGAATAAAGGTTTCCTCGTCAACCTTTTTAATATCAGCGTTTAACCCAAATTTATCGATGATCGGACTTATCAGACCTTTATCTCTAAATTCAATTTCCACCCATTCCCCTTGACCAGAGAACATGTGAAAATTAATATGTAAATATTCATCGATATTATATTCCTTGCTTTTATAGCGCTGTTCTAATACTTCAACATCTCTCATCTTATCGACACGATAATTACTTAAGCCTTCCTTATTATCTTTTTGGCCGATTAAGTAATAAAAGCCTTGATCCCAAATGAGGCCGTATGGGTGGTAGACATATTCTTGTCCGTTTCGATTCAACTCAAAGTTAAGATCGATTGTATACCTTCCATATTTGAATGTAATCACTTTTTTCTCTTCAATAGCGCGATGTAATTTATCAATATATACCTTTGTCAAATGAAAGATATGATTCATTGATTTATTGTACCTTATGGGACTTGGCAATGTTTTGGCTATATGAATACTAGTAAGCTGATTTAGCTTCCCAATAATATTTTTAGCCTGTTCCTCGGTTACAAATCGTGCTGAAAGAATCGCATCTACTAGCATTCTAAGCTCGTACGTTTCGAATAACCTTGATTGATGACTATAGACGAGTTTGCCATACTTTTCTTGTTCTGGGATGATTTCGAATCCGCTTTCATTTAATGAATCGATATAACGTTTAATCCTCTTTTTATCAATAGGTTCATTAGTGGCTAATGAAAGCATGAGTTTTTCAATTAGATCCGTGACTGCTACTTTATGTTCTTCATCCGTTTCTTCAAACAAAATTTTCTTAAGTGCAAGAATCATGGCTGTATTGGTTATGTCAACCAATGAGCAATCCTCCCCTCTTTCATAAAATCACTTTGAGAAGTTGTTCCTCAAAAAGAAGGTACTAACTTCTTCAAAATTTGTTAATTAAAAATTTATGCTGGGAATAAAATGCTTGGTTAAATAATCATTCTTTTAAGCATTCTCTTCTTCTGGAAATAATTACTTTTATTTTGTTAATTTTAACATATAACAACGACTACTTATGTACTCTTTTTCATTTTCTTTTCAATTTAACAGTTTATCAATCTTGAAAAAACTTAAAACTATTATCTGTCCGAATTCCTTTAAAGCCTATTCCATCTCGGGAAAAAAATCATTATGGATTAAATACCGTCATTCAGCATCCCCCACTTTCTAGGGGAATGCCGACCACTCTTGAGAATTCCTATTCTATTTATTGTTTTCCGAGCGTAGCATCTCATCTGGGAGCCTAAGGATTCCAGTTATGCTCCTAGAAAATGCATACTCCTCTATTACTGAATGAAAGCCATTTCCCCCCATCCAGTTCACTAATTAATTTCCATTTCGCTGTGCTTTAAAGTAGTATCCCTTGCAATAAAAAAACACCCACAAAAGGTTGATTAAACCCATTTGTGAGTGTTTAAAAGTGTATAAAAAGTTACTTAAAGCAATGCTCTTTCAATCCCAAAACAGTCGTTCAAGTTCCTCTTTCTCGTCAACCGATAGCAAGCTCTCCGCCAGCGGAAACAGCATTTTTTCTTCTTTCGCAAAGTGTTGTGTTAACGTTGCAAGAGCTTGGACCGCATACACAGCAATCCATCCCGCAGCATCTTCATCAATGTCCACTCCCGCCTTTTCAGCTTCCGTTAGAAAATCCTCTAGATGCTGCTCCGCCTTCTCATGTTCCGATTCCATCTCTTCGATGGTTCGATCATTTGCTCCAAGATGGCGTGTAATCATCGGGAACAAACCTTCTTCCTCGCGGTTGGAATGGGCCTTCAGCATATTATTGAAAGCAGAAACCTGCTCGTACAATTTCGCAAACAGTTGTATCACTTCAGGACCCGAATCACATTCTATGTCTTCAGTGATCTCATAGATTAGATCCATATCTTTTCGGAGAGACACATGCTCGTCCATTAATTGTTGCAGTGGAGCACTAAATACAACGTTCGAAGCCTTCATCGGATAATCCCCCTCATCCTGCCATCACCAATCAGACGAGATTCCTCTCATCGATGATGGCTCTGAACTCTTCTTCAAGCATACGCCAAAAGTGCCGATTCTTGTGTGATAAGAATCATAATTTAGTCTTCCAATACGAAGGTTATTCCTCTTATCTAGTGCCCGCTGCTACTGTAGCATTTAAACTCTTTTCTTTAAACGTCCGACAAGAGGTATTACAACGATACCCGCAATGACGATCTGCATAATATTTCCGGGTACGGAGCCGAATGGCTGGATCCAGTTGCCATAAAGGATGACTTCTGTAAAATAGTAACCTACCACTTTTATGATTAGTGCAGTTGCTATTGCCAGTGTGTTAACAAGGGCCCTTTTGCCGGGTACTTTTTCGGAAATAAGTCCGACTACGAATCCCATTGTACCTACGATGATAAAGGTAAACGGTGCCCAAAGTGTCCAGCCGGAGATAATATCGAAGAGACCCATTCCGAAGGCACCTGCGATTGCTCCAGTTTTTTTGCCGTAAACCAAGGCTGCGATAAAGAGAGGCACGTTCCCCAGATGGATGAGGCCTCCGTTCCCCATCAATGGGAGCCTAATTTGAATAAACATCGTGACGACTAAGGTTAAGGCAATAAAAAGTGCATTGATGACGATGGTTCTTGTGTTGGTTGTTCTTGTTGGTGTGAATGTTGAATTCATTTTGATACCTCTTCTTTTTTAGAATAATAACTTTTTTTATTATACACGGAAAATTAAGATTAATAAATCCCTCACTTCTTCCTCTCAAAATATCCCGCGATAGCTGGAAAATCCTCGAATTCCTTCCTCATATCCCGAAACGAAATCCCCCCCTTTCCTCTAGTAAGCTCAAAATCTAGTGAATATTCATGACAATTCACTGGGGATTGATGAAACGTTTCGGTATAGAATTGGATGGCTTCTCGGTCGGTAGCTGCAAAGATAAAAACAAAATCCTTTTGGTTCATTTTCAACGAGAAGATGCCTACTTTATGGAAACCTAATACATTGTTTTGAATCATTAGCTTTACTTTCTGATGGTCCGCTTTGTCTAAGTCGTTTTTTGATATATTGTCATCTAATGAAATTTTCTTCTCTTCAAGTAAATGGTGGATGTAATGGGCCAATGCTGATTCTTCATAACGGAAACAATCCATGTAAAGATCTTTCACAATCATCTAATCACACCTCGTTATAATTTTTTCAGGTTAAATAGGCGTTACAACGGCAGAGATTCATTTTGTTCCTCAATCCTTCCAGTTTCCTGGTTATAATTCACGTTGAGGCTTCCAACGGGACCATTTCGATTTTTTGAGATGATGATTTCAATGGAATGATCCTGCGATTCCTTGTTATAATACGCTTCACGGTACAAGAACAAAATGATATCGGCATCCTGTTCGACACTGCCCGATTCCCGGATATCAGACATCATCGGCCGTTTTTCGGCTCTTGATTCTACTGAGCGATTGAGCTGCGCCAGACAAATGACGGGGCAATCAAAATCCTTCGCCATCGTTTTGAGAGATTTTGAGATTTCGGTGACTTGTAAATGAGAATTACCTCCGTAAAATTGTCCTGAAGAGATGAGTGTTAAATAATCGATAAACAGGATTGGTTTCTTATGTGGATATTGATTCATCAGCTTTCTCGTTTTCGCTCTCATTTCGGCAATTGTTTGGCCAGCCCCATCAAAAATTTGGATATGGGTATCACCGAGATCACCAATCACATCTGACCATCTATTCTTTTGATTTGGATTGAGCATTCTTTTGGGATCCCGCATTTTAGCCCGGTTAAAGCCCCCTGTCGAAGCCATTAATCTCGAAGTTATTAGCTTTTCAGGCATCTCTAAGGAAAAAACGAGTGGCAGAAATCCTGCCCAGCCTGACATTTTTGCAAAATGGAGCATCACGTCGGTTTTTCCCATCGATGGTCTTGCGGCCAGAATCGTCACTTCCCCATCCCGAAAGCCACCCGTTACTTTATCGAGCTTTTTGATACCCGTTGTTGCAAACTCCGAGAGTTTTTGATCTTCCCAGGGTGCCTCATAGATATCTGCCAACGCATTTTGTAAAGAGGTGTGATCATCCATTTTCATTTGGTTAATTTTATCCAATTCGGCAATGACTTTCGCAATCTCCCAATCATTCATGGCAGCAACGGTTAAGATGTTTCTCTTTTCTCGTTCCTTCCACGAGTCAAGAATCAGTTTCTCCATTGCATCAAATTTCTCCACATCCGCATACGATAACAGCTCAGAAAGGTAAGACATACCCCCAAATAATTTGAGGTCGGGTAAGGTGGTCAAGGTGATCAAATCAACATTCTTACCCACACGATTAAACTCCACCATTCTTCGCATTAAATCTTTATGCCGTGTACTTTCCAGCTGTTCAGGTTGGATCACGGTATCCTTGAGCAAATACTCCGCCTTCATCAAACTTCCTAAGAACGCTTTCTCCGCGATACTCATTCGTCTTCACCTGCTGTAAAGTCGAGGTTAACTCCTCTTGGAATATCTCTTCCGTTAGAAAATGATACGGTTAATTCCCTTTGTACTGGCCTTTGCTTCTCTTGATAGGAATCTATTTCTTCTACGGTCAATAAATTTTCATTTTCCCAGTTTTTCAGAATCCCAACCACATAGTTCAACCTTCGCTTGTTATTGGCACAGGCAATATTCATGGCTTTTAAGATGATCTCTCCGGGCTGTAAGAAGCTAGAATCATCTAACCAAGATAACAGCTGCTGTTTCGCATTGATGTTCGTGAAACCAAATCCATTGTTGTCCCAAAACTCAACAATTTCTTTAACAACAACCTCTTCTTGATTATTGTTTAAAGGAATCACCATGTTCGAATTGCTCGCTAAATTAGGATTAAGATCTTTTTGTTGTTGTTTTTGTTTATCTTTTTTATTTTCATTTTCTTTTTCTTTTTCTTTTTGTCCCCGTATCGTATGACGAGACGAGAGCGAATCATCAAACTGCTCGTAATCCTCTTCTATGTATGAATTACTTTCATCAGGGTCTCTATCATCCCTTTCAAATAACAACTCTTCTTGTCCACAAAAGGATTCAAATAAGCAGCGAATCTCCTGTTTTTGTATACCGTCCGAAATATATTGAATAAGTGACAGATCCTCGACTTCCTTTAACTCAGAATAGATACAATCCATGACCGGTTTCCCGCCTTTATGCAGGTTATATTTCGCCCACTTTTTGATTGCAAGCTCTCTTGTTTCAGGATTATAACGAATCAATTTGTGATGCTGGGTGAACCTTTCCATTAACGCATGAACACTCTCAATTGAATAACCCAAATCAAAAGCCATTTGTTTTTTGGTGATTTTATAGATTCCAATTTGTGTTGTTTCTGGATTGGTAAGTAGATACAAATAGAAATATTTGTCCTCTGGACTCATCTCCTCTGAAATCATTGGATTCTTCCAAAAATCCGTGCGCACCATTCGATACTTTGCCATTTTCCACCACTGCCTTTCTTCTAATAAAATCCCTTCAACTCTATATAGATAAAAATGAAGAAAAAGGTCATATGTATTTCATTAATATGTGAATATTTCTGACACTCTTTTCTCACCATGTCTTTGCGAGGACTTTTTGTAAAAGTCCTCATCTTCTACTTTTCTACAATATCGAGATTAGCAAGGTAAAGCGAACGGCCATTTTTCACTTTTGAGGCCTATTTTAGAGCGAAAACGTCAAAAAACACCTACAAAAAGTGATTTTTGAAGGCGTTTTTTGCCATTTCGGTGATTTTTTAGCTTTTTTTTTATGATGATATTTACCTCGTTCTTGGATGAACAATTGGATGCTTTTCGCATGGCATGATTGGGTGCTTCTAACATAGTAAAAATAAGAGGCCAAACAAAGTGGCAAACCTCTAAAGTTCGCCAGCTAGGAGTAACAGTTGAAGAGGTGAATGAAAAATAGAAGAAAAATTTACCATTTTACCCAAAACTGTATTACAATATACATGATAAATTTTTTCATATAAAAGGAGGTTTACCTATGTCAAATAATGTTCAACCAGGGGAATTTTATATTGGAACTGTGGAAGAAAACTGGACCGAGGATGCCCTTTTTTACGAGTATAGCACGGCTGCTGATCCAATCGGCAGTGGGATTACTAGTCCGATCCCGCCTAAAGAATTTGCACCTGAACTATATAATTCAGGAGAAACTCGTATTGTATCACTGGATTTATCTAATGAGCTGAAAACCAACTATCCAGCAACAAGTCCCTCCCTCCTTGCTCAATTTATTCGAATTAAGGCAGGAGATTCGATTCAAACACAACCAAATGCAACTAGTGAATTATATTATATAATTTCGGGAGATGGCACTACTGAAGTAAATGGTCAAACCATCCGTTGGAAAAAAGGGGACTTTTTAACACTTCCCGCCGGATCAGTTAGTCGTCATCTAGCGGCAGAGGATTCAACCATCTACTACATCTTGGACACTCCCCTTCTTGACTACTTGGGAGCGAAAGCCACAGAGGCGCGTTTTAAACCGACGCTTTATTCAGCGGAACGGGCGAAAGCAAAATTAGATGAGGTAGCTAATGCACCCGATGCACATTTAAAAAACCGTATCTCCATTTTGTTAAATAATCAAAACTTCGAACAAACTTTAACGATTACACATGTATTATGGGCTATGTTTGGCATTGTTCCCGCAGGCGCAAACCAAGCTCCCCATAGTCATAAATCAGTTGCACTTGACTTTGTAGCCTACGCTGCACCTGGGACCTATACATTAGTTGGGGATAAAGTAGACCCTCAGACAAAACAAATCATTGATCCGATTCGGATTGACTGGGTAACTGGAAAAGCCTTCGTTACCCCGCCAGGGCTGTGGCACTCTCACCATAATGAATCAGGGGAACCCGCATTCATTATCCCCATCCAAGATGCAGGTCTGCAAACCTATCTTCGTACTTTGGATATTCAATTTATCCATTATGATGAGGAATAGAAGCAATCTATTTAAAGAGGAAAAAGTAGAATGAGAGTGGCTAAATTTTGTGAGCGAAATATTAAAGTAACTGATGCTGACAAAGTCATTGACCATCTTCGCCTCCATTATCAAAAGGATGTAGATGTTCGTATTGTAGATTGCTTTCACAGGTGTTTAGAATGTAGAGTCAGGCCGTTTTGCCGTATTCAATTAACGACCCTCGAGGCAGATAATGCTGGAAGCTTGATAGAAAAAATACTTCAGACAGTTAAACCATTTCCGTAATTAAGAAATAGTGCCTGTCCCCTACTACTCAAAGGCAATAGAGTAGCAGGAGACAGGCACTTTTATTTTCTGCACATAATTATTAAATGTTTTGACAAAATAAGAAATATGCTGTAAATTAACAAATGTACGAACAATATTATTGATTTTTACTAGAATATTCGTGTTTGGGAGTGTATTTATGGATACTGTATTTGATTATGAAGATATTCAACTGATTCCTGCTAAATCTATCGTTAACAGTCGTTCTGAGTGTGATACAAGTGTCACTTTTGGTGGATATACATTCAAATTGCCAGTCGTCCCTGCAAATATGCAGACAATTATCGACGAAAAGCTGGCAATTTTCTTTGCGGAAAATGGCTATTTCTATATCATGCACCGTTTCCAGCCTGAAAAGCGTATTGCCTTCGTAAAGGACATGCAGGCACGTGGACTTATTGCTTCTATTAGTGTCGGTGTAAAAGAAGGAGAATATGATTTCATCAACCAGCTGGCAGATGAAAAGCTAACACCTGAATTTATTACGATCGATATTGCCCATGGCCATTCCAATGCCGTGATTGATATGATTAAGCATATTAAAAAACAACTGCCAAATAGCTTTGTTATTGCTGGAAATGTCGGAACCCCGGAAGCTGTAAGAGAATTAGAGCATGCCGGTGCCGATGCAACAAAAGTAGGGATCGGACCTGGGAAAGTATGTATTACCAAAATTAAGACTGGATTTGGGACAGGCGGCTGGCAATTAGCTGCGCTAAGATGGTGTGCCAAAGCTGCAAGCAAACCAATTATTGCTGACGGCGGCATTCGTACCCATGGTGATATCGCGAAATCCGTTAGGTTTGGGGCATCCATGGTCATGGTTGGTTCTTTATTTGCGGGTCATGAAGAATCTCCCGGGGAAACGTTTGAGAAGGACGGAAAGTGTTTTAAAGAATACTTCGGTTCGGCTTCGGAATTTCAAAAAGGCGAACGAAAAAATGTCGAAGGTAAAAAAATGTACGTGGAACACAAGGGCCGTTTAATCGATACATTGATTGAAATGGAACAAGACCTTCAGTCTGCTATTTCCTATGCCGGAGGTAACAAGTTAAAAGACATCCGTACCGTAGACTATGTTGTCGTGAAGAATTCCATCTTTAATGGTGATAAAGTATATTAAAAATTAGATGCCTGTCCCCTTATTTGGTTTCCAAATGAGAGGACAGGCAGTTTTGGGTTTATTTTTTTCTACGGCTATAGGGACGGTCTTAGTCTATTTCCCTGTACACTTTCTACTTCTATCTCCCCAGCACTTTCAAATCATAACAAATCGTAACATTCATTTGAGCCAAAATGTCCAAAAAGTTAATCAACTAACATCATTTATTAAATAAACGTATAACAAGTAGTTCAGAGGAAATACTTAAAATACTTCAATAAGGAAAGGATGTTGTGAAATGGACGTACAACGAGCACAAGAAATTACTAATTCATCGACTATGGCTAATGTAACGTATAACGGAAAACGTATCTATATTGAACATGTAGATCAACAAAACGGATCAACTACAATCCATCCTCTCGATGAACCAAATAATAAACAAAGTGTTTCTGTATCAAGCCTGGTAGAACATTGATGTGGTAAATTTTCTCCAAATGAAAACATCACTTCAGAGTGGTGTTTTCTAGTCCGCGAAGACTGTTTTCGCTCTCTAACCGAACCAGTTCTATTAATATACCTTACCTCGAAATTAATCAAGGTAAGGTTACATGTCTATCTTTTTAATACTCTCTTGTTGAGATTGTCTTTTTATGGAGTTATTTTATTAATAATATAATACATTTACCTTATTACACTTCAAACATTTTTCATAATATGGGTCTCCAGCAAAATGATGATCACAATTTTGCTGAATTTCCTTTAAACGCTCCTCTAAAAAAGCAAGGCTAGTTTTCATTTCTGTAATTTCCTCTTTAATCTTTTGAATATTCATCCGTATACCCTCCCAAGAAAGTTACTGATATATGCTGCCCCCAAATTGCTTAAACTCTTTAGCTTTTTCCTTCATTCCTGTTTCAATAGCTTCTTTAGTATCAAGTTTGTTTTCCTTCGCATAATTACGAATATCTTGAGAGATTCTCATGCTGCAAAATTTTGGTCCACACATTGAACAGAAATGTGCTGTTTTTGCACCTTCAGCAGGTAAAGTTTCATCATGATATTCTATTGCTCGTTCAGGATCTAACGATAAATTAAACTGATCTCTCCAACGGAATTCAAAACGAGCTTTTGATAAGGCATCGTCTCTTTTTTGTGCTCCTGGATGCCCTTTTGCCAAATCAGCCGCATGGGCAGCAATTTTATAGGTTATAACCCCTACACGAACATCCTCCTTATTTGGTAAACCTAAATGTTCTTTAGGCGTTACATAACAAAGCATAGCTGTTCCATACCAGCCGATCATGGCTGCCCCAATCGCAGATGTAATGTGATCATAACCAGGTGCTATATCAGTCGTAAGAGGTCCAAGTGTGTAGAATGGGGCTTCCTTACACACTTCTAGTTGTTTATCCATATTTTCTTTAATTAGGTGCATCGGTACATGTCCAGGTCCTTCAACCATCACCTGCACATCATGTTCCCAAGCAATTTTTGTAAGCTCACCAAGAGTCTCTAATTCTGCAAACTGCGCTTCATCATTCGCATCTGCAATAGACCCAGGACGTAAACCATCCCCTAAAGAGAATGCAACATCATAAGCTTTCATTATTTCGCAGATTTCTTCAAAGTGAGTATATAAAAAGCTTTCTTTATGGTGGTGTAGACACCATTGTGCCATGATAGATCCACCCCGGGATACAATACCTGTTAACCGTTTTGCTGTTAACGGAACATATCGTAAAAGAACACCAGCATGAATGGTGAAGTAATCTACACCTTGCTCTGCTTGTTCAATCAAGGTATCACGGTAAACCTCCCATGTAAGATCTTCAGCAATACCATTAACTTTTTCAAGTGCTTGATAAATAGGGACGGTGCCGACAGGAACTGCCGAGTTTCGAATAATCCATTCCCTTGTTGTATGAATGTTTTTACCTGTTGATAGATCCATAATATTATCGGCACCCCAACGCGAGGCCCATGTCATTTTTTCAACCTCTTGTTCGATGGATGATGACACAGCAGAGTTACCGATATTCGCATTGATTTTAACATGAAAATTACGCCCTATTATCATAGGTTCTGACTCTGGATGGTTGATATTAGATGGAATAATCGCTCGACCTTTTGCCACTTCATCACGTACAAATTCAGGTTCCATATTTTCCCTTATGGCGATAAACTCCATTTCAGGAGTAATAATTCCCTTTTTAGCATAATGAAGCTGTGTGACATTTTTCCCTTTTTTTGCGCGTAATGGTTTGCGCTTTAAACCAGGAAACACATTATGATTGGCACGAGGATCCTTTTGATCGATATACCCATTATCTTCAGGTTTAATTTCTCGACCTTCATATTCTTCAACATCTGCTCGTTCATGAATCCATGGGCTTCGAATAGCAGGAAGACCTTTTGAAATATCAACAGAATAATTTTGATCCGTATAAGGACCGCTGGTATCATACACGCGTATTGGAAGGTTTTCCTCTTCACCAAACGTACCTGTTGTCGGGCTTAACTCAATTTCACGCATGGGTACTTTAATGTCGGATCTCGAACCAGTTACATATACTTTTTTACTGCCTGGGAAACTAGACATGATGGAAATATTTTGTTCGTTTAATGAAGTCGTTGACATAATTAATCTCTCCTTTTTTTGAATATAAAGGACGAGATACAGAACATAACAAGTGGAAAAGCGTATAATAGTACATCAAAAAGCCGGGACCATAAATGGTTGGACCCGGCTAATATGTATGCAGAAGTATAGTTGCATTGAAGATTGTCTACTCTAACTTCCCCACGCTGGTATGATCCAGATCAGGTCCCAAGAGTCAAGAAACTTCATCGTGTTTCTTTCTCAGCCCAACTAATTGGGCACCCCTAGTTATTTATATTCAATTAAGCTATATTATATATGAGTATCATTTAAAATGAAATACATAATATTAATTACAACCTTTTTTATTTATTAACTCCATACTGACTCAGATACGAAAATGGTTTACAAGTTCTTCCGGATTTAGACATGTCATTGCCTCTGACATGATACATACACGACTGAAATATTTTGATTAATAATGAGTGGAACTTGATGTACTTCACAAATATTGTTTATTTTCATGGCCAATTCTTCGTATTCTTCAAGACTTTTATCTTTTTCTCTTAACATAATAGCATGGGGCTTTCCTTTGGCTAATTGGTGGATTCGATTCAAAAAGTCATCTTTACAAAGCTTTCGATTAGTTACAAAAATGAGCATCCCTGTTCACCTAAACTCTAATATAATCTGTATAGACAGGCTGAAGCCCTTTGGAAAGAATCATTTGATGAACTTCACTTACACTTCGTTCATCTGAAATTTCAAATTGTTCATCACCTTTTTGCTCTTCACTATGTCCGCCAACCCCAACACTGACACCTGCTGACATTTTTGTTGCAGCCATTCCGATTACATGATCACGAAATCCTGGTCTTTCTCTTGTGGAAATTGTAATACCAGCATATGGCATTAACAGGCGATAGGCGAGCATAACCTGTAAAAGTTGTTTTTCATGCACATCTTTCGGTCCATTTTCTGCGTTATTTTTATATGGCCTTAATCTTGGAGTAGAGAATGAAATCTCTGCATGCGGATATTTTTGTTGAATGAGTTGGGCATGTAACCCAGCTGCAAACGCATCCTTTCGAAAGTCATCTAATCCTAGCAGGGCACCAAAAGACACTCCACGCATTCCTCCGAGTAAGGCACGCTCTTGGGCATGAAAACGGTAAGGAAAAACTCGTTTCGAACCCCATAAATGTACCTTTTCATACGTGTCCGTATTATAGGTTTCTTGATAAACAGACACAAAATCCGCACCACAGTGATGTAAAAAGGTATATTCTTCAGTGTTTAAAGGATAGATTTCAATCCCGATGGTTGAAAAATATTTCGTTGCCAATTTAATGGTTTCGCCAATATATACTAGGTCGGATTTATATCGTGATTCACCGGTGAGTAATAAAATCTCTTTTAAACCAGTTGATGCTATTGCTTTTAGTTCATTTTCTGCTTCATGAAATGAAAGTGTTGCCCGATGAATTTTGTTTGTTGCTTTAAACCCACAATAAACACATTCATTTTCGCAATAATTTGCAATGTATAGTGGTGTAAATAGACTAATAGAATTTCCAAAATGCTTCCTAGTCTCCTTCATTGCTTTTCTTGCCATATCTTCCAAATAAGGCATGGCAGCAGGAGATAAAATGGCAGCATAATCTTCCAGTGATAGCAGTTCCTTACTTAAAGCTTTTTCCACATCTCTATTAGAAAAACCATCATTATCATATTCTTTTACAGCTGCCAAGACTTTTTCCATAAGATTAGACTCAATGACTTCCATCCCATCCAAGTATTGCATATGATCTGTTTTTTTTCGTAACATCCTTAATCCTCCAAAAATCCGGTCAAAGGACTTGATGCCTCTGCCTTGAATTGTAAAACGCGCCCCAAGCCTGCCAGGTATGCTGAACGCCCTGCTTCAATCGCATGCTTGAATGCTTTTGCCATAAGTGCCACATCATTAGCAGTTGCAATTGCTGTATTACACATAATGGCATCAACACCCATTTCCATTGCTTCACATGCTTGTGATGGACGGCCTATACCGGCATCGACAATAATGGGTAAATGGATTTCATCTACTAAAATTTGAATAAATTCTTTTGTGCAAAGACCTTTGTTGCTTCCAATTGGGGCACCTAAAGGCATGACTGCAGCTGCACCGGCATTGACTAAAGATCTTGCCGCATATAAATCAGGATACATATAAGGCATGACGATAAATCCTTCTTTTGCAAGTATTTCGGTTGCTTTGATCGTTTCGTAGTTATCAGGCAATAAAAATTTTGAATCATGAATGACTTCTAGTTTTACAAAATCACCACAGCCTAGTTCCCTCGATAGACGGGCAATTCTTACTGCTTCCTCAGCATTTCTTGCCCCTGAAGTGTTTGGCAGTAATGTAATGTTTTTCGGAATATAATCTAATATATTTTCTTCTCCGCCTGCATTTGCTCTCCTAAGAGCAAGGGTGACGATTTCCGCTTCACCCTGCTCAATCATTGCTTTCATCATTACTAACGAAAATTTCCCTGAGCCTAAGATAAATCTTGATTGAAATTCATGTCCTCCAATGATTAACGTATCAGTCATTTTCAATATCCTCCTTAGATTTCTTCTTGTCCTACCAATAATCGTAGAATCATATTTGCTTGATGGCCGGCACAGATTTGCACTCTTGGGGCCATTAATCCCTTACCTACTCTTGCTGCATTTTCCAAATCACCGCAGAGGAATAAGTTTTTCATTGGTCTGCTTGTTTTAATTAAATTGGAGCTGTCATAGCCTGCCATCCCAGAAGCAGATACAATTTTAGTTTGAGGAAGCTGCTCCAAAGCGGTATTCACAAGCATAGATTTTTGATCTGGTTTATCAAATGCTTCACAAATAATGTCATAACCGCTAAAGAGATCCTTTACATTCCCTTCAGTGATCTTTATCATTTCTGTTTTGATTTTAATAAAGGGATTAATTTCTTTTATCTGTTCCTTAAGTGCAATCGTTTTTGGCAAGCCTAAATGTCTTATGTAATAGCTTTGCCGATTCAAATTACTTGGCTCAACGATATCAAAATCGACCAAAAGAATCTGTCCTACTCCAATTCTTGCTAACATAATGGCAATATTTGATCCAAGACCTCCCACCCCAGCGATAGCGACCTTACCTTCTTTTAATTTTTGATGCACATGTGGAGTGTGTCTTGCTACCATCATGCTCTCCAGCTCTTCCTCGCTCGGCATGGCCCCTTTACGAATGATAGTTAGGATGTCATTCTCTGCTATTTTGCAATCTTTATCTATTTGAAAACCATTTAAAATAACAATATCTTTTGGATTTCCAATTTTTCCTTGCACTTCAAATGCAGTCTGACACTCGGTTTCCGTTTCTTTTCCATTCAGCGTAATTTTCATCGATCAACCACCTCCTACAAATTGAACAATTTCTAGTTTGTCTTCATCTTCAAGAAAAACATCCATATAGGCTGCTTTCGGAACGATTTCTCCATTACGTTCTACAGCAATTCTGGCAAAATCGTATTTTTGAACTTTTAAAAAATCTAATAAAGTTTGCTTTTTTTCTAAGTTTACAATACTTCCATTTACTCTCACTTTTTCACCCTTTCTAAATTTTTCCATAAAAAAAGCACAAAACGGAATAACACCCTTTCGGTGGTGTTCTCCATTTTGTGCTTCATTTTATAGAATGATATGGTCATAGTATATAAAAGTTGAGTATGATAGTCAAGTAATTATATTATTACTAGTATAGGGAACCCTTGCTGGACAAGCGTTACAGCACAGCAGTTATCCACCTGTAAGGGCTTGTCTTATATAGATTAAGTGATTATTAAATTCAATATCTGCCACCGAATACCCTTTGCCATGTGACCAGCTTGAAATACATACCAGCATCTTTATAAAATTAAAATTCATCTTCCTTGGCACGTCTACCTTGGGGTCTTTGGATGATCTTTACCTATTACGTCAATGTTAAAACTATTTTCAATAAAGATTTGAGATGGGGTTTTCTCGTTATGATATTCCTTAACAGCTTTTACTTTAAACTCAAGCTGATAGGGAATAGACCAATCAGATACACGTTGAACAATAGAATTCTCTCTAACTCTTTAAATTGGAATTCCGTAAATAGATTCTTACTCATGAAATATCCTCCGTCCACAATAATTCTTTATTATAAACGGGTTTCCTTTTTGAGGACATAGAAAAACCCGATTAACGGGCACTTAGTTTCCACTAATCGGGTTATAGTTTTCATTAGGGTATCACCGTTTAATCGGACTCCTTTAATTCATCGGCGCTCTCTTCTTCTAGATTAACAGGAGCCTCAAGTTCAGGGGATTCATTATACTCCATTACCTTTGGCGGCTCTGGCCGACTTCGGCCATACAGACTTACGTAGATTTCTTCAATTTCCTCTCCTGTCAAATCGCCCCGATTCAGCAATTCCTCTGCAATTGAATGGACAAAGTCGGCGTATTCTATTACCAGTTTCTTTACTTGGAGCATTTGGTCTTTTAACAACGCGTTGATTTTTGGACGGAGCGCTCTAAGTCCATCGATTCGAGAACCTATCGCCAGCCAGCTGAACAGTTCATCTCCCATACCTACCATTCCAAGGTAGGCACCAGCTAACAGGGTAGCCTGCTGCAGGTCGGAAGTGACACCGTTTAATTTCTTAAAGAGGAACTCTTCTTCCACAGCCCGTGCCGCCAGACACACCTGGATTTCTGCTAGGATCTCGCTATCGCTTCTATTATATCGCTCCTCTATCGGTTTGGTGGCTGCAAGACCTAGCGCACTGCCCCTGCGGATAATTGTTACCTTCCAAACCCGTTCGTGCGGCTTCAATAAATACTGAGCAACCGCATGGCCGGCCTCATGGTAGGCGACATTACGTTTCTCATCTTCCATCATAGAGCTTAGTGGCTGTTTTAGTCCCCACTCATAAGTCTCCATAGCGGCCCGGAAGTCTTCGTAGCTTGCTAACAGGGCACCATGTTGGTGTGCAATTACAACAGACTCATTAACGATGTGTTTGATTTGTGCAGGGCTATAACCAATTGTATCAAGTGCAGCCTTCTCAGGTGTAAGAGTATCGTCCCTTTTTACCTTCTCGAGGTAGTAGTTGAAAACGTCCACCCGGCCATCATAATCTGGGGCATCGACCCAAAGCTTACGATCAAATCTGCCGGGGCGAAGCAGTGCCTGATCAAGTACATCAGGCAGATTGGTTGCTCCGATTGTCAGCACTGCAGGCCGTTCTGCTTTTTTACGCCGCAACCCAAGTGAGCGTAGCAATTTGGCTATCTTGGAGCTATCAATGTTTGGCGGGTCCATCTGCAGGAGCAGCTCATTGAGCAGGCCAGAGCCCATGCCCATCATACCCATCATCCCGCCTCCACCACCTCCAGCCGAGCGGCTCATTCCGATTGCATCGATTTCATCGATAAAGATAATACAGGCTCCATATACTTTTGCAAGCTTCCTCGCCTTCCTATAAAGGCCCATCACCTTCAAGTTGCCGACGCCGAAGAACATATTTTGAAAACTAGGTGCCGATGCATAAGCAAAGGGAACCTGCGCTTCATTCGCTATTACCTGTGCTAAATAGGACTTACCGGTGCCAGGCGGCCCACATAACATCAATCCTCGTATCGCCTCACCACCCATTTCCTTAAACTCCTTGACACCCTTTAGCAAAACGACAATCCGTTTGGCATTATCAACGATTTCAGGATTTCCGCGGTAATCATCCCAAGTCGAACCAGTCTCGCCAGGTAGAATCCAGTACGTTCGTCCCCTAGCCAAGAACCAGAAAAGTGCAACAAACTGGATAATCATAAACATCATTGCAAAGAGCAGCTGCAGCAAATAACTAACAATAGTCAACGCTACTTGCCAATAGGCCGGTCCTCCCCTTAAGAGAATCAAACCTAAGAAAAGGATGACTGCAAGCCAGAGAATGGTTTTACGCCACTTGACCCAATGAAATTTCCTCATACGCTCACTACCTTTCGGAATATTCAGAATATTATATGAGGAATTAGCCCTAAAAGTGCCTAGAAAGGTGTCAGGCACCTAAAAAAGAAAATTGTCCATCATATACGGACAGATTTAATTTTTGTTTAAGGCGAATAACTTAAGAATCATACTGATATTTATTCGTTTTCTATCCAGGTCATACCTCATTTAAGTGAGCGTCATTAACATTTCTACCTGTTGAAGTGTTTGTTAATAATTTCTAGGTTTCTATTACAATGTTCTTTAAATCTAGGTGCCTCTTTCCCTTTAAAAGCTGACAATTAATTTATCTATTCCTCGAACAAAACATTACTAATAAACCATAAAAAAGCCCTCCATCAGGAAGGCTTCACCTTGCTTATTTAATTAATTTATTTTTAATATCCAATAAATATTTGAGTACAACTGCTATTCCGCTTATGAAATAGAATGTTATCAGAATCCACCCTGTTGGATCGATTGAAAACATGGATATTAGAAGGTTCAACGGCAAAACAATATATACGATATCCTTTAAATATTCTAAAACAAATGCGGGATCGAACTTGCCTGCCCAAAAAGATTGGAAGAATGCAATAAGAAAATTAAGAATCATTAGTCCATATACAGCCCACATTGTGTAGAGCATCCAGTCTGAAAGTGTAAAGCCCATTTATCATCACCACCTTACATTATACTATGCTAGTAATTAATGGTAGGTGAAGGGCAACAAATCGTTAAATTAACAAAATTTTCAGAAATGAGATCCTGGATCAACATGGGATAAAAATGACTCAATTTGTTCGTTTCCTAGTGGTAGCACAGGGATATTTGACTTTTGGACGACCTGAATTCATTCGTTCACGTATGATTTAATAGTTTATTTTAAAATAAACACAACCAGTAAGAGGTGAAATAAATCATTAAGATAGTAGAATAATTTCGATTTCTAGCTTTACCTTGACATTTAACATATCGCTTCCTAATCGTTCCAAGAATTTAGGATTGTTATCAAAAACCGTTTCATGCCTTCAATTCATTGTTGAGTCGCTCTTTATCAAGATAAGGTTGTGAGACTAAGACAGTGGTTATTTCATTCTAGTTAACCTAAGAACCGATGGTATAGTGCCTTTGCTTCGGAAATATCCTTCGTTCCGTGTACTAAAACCCTTCCATCTTTAAAAAGGACTAATCGGTGCGAAGGCACGGTATAAGATAAAAGAAAAGGATTTCGCTGGACCGTACCCCCTTGCTTCGCCAATAGTTGTTCTAAAGCTTCCAAATCTCGCACGGTAGGAATGGAAGGACGTATCTGAACAGAATCTCTGCCACACAGTACAGCTGTTTTTGTTTGATTTTCAAATGATAAATAGGGGTAGGATCTTTCTTTCCCACAAGAAGGACAATCCTCATTTTTCAATTTATCTACTTGGATGGCACTAAATTGGTTTTTCCATAAATCAAAAGAAACGAGTTTGTTTCGCAATGACTCGAAATCACCCACCAAAATTTTTAATGCTTCACTTATTTGATAAGAAACGACCATGTTAACAGCTGGACTAATGATGCCAGCTGTATCACAGGTTAATCCTCCTAAAGGAACGGTTTCTAGTATACAAGAAAGGCAAGGTGTTTTTTCAGGAATAATCGTGTAGGAAATTCCGTAGCTTCCAACGCAAGCACCGTATATCCATGGGACACTATACATTTGTGATACATCGTTAATAATCATTCTTGTTTCGAAATTATCCGTTGCATCTATTATAAGATCAACATTTTTAGCCCAATCTTCCAGCTCTGAAACAGAGGCATCCGCAATAATTGCCTCTATAGCCACCGAAGAGTTAACCGCTGATAAGCGATTTTTGGCCGCAATTACTTTTGGTAGCCGGTTTTTGGCATCTTCTTCTGAATATAATTGCTGGCGCTGTAAATTGCTCCATTCCACATAATCACGATCTACAATGGTTAGTTTACCAATTCCAGCGCGGACGAGTGCTTCGGCACTTCCTGATCCAAGTGCCCCAACTCCGATTATTAGTACATGCTTATTGGAAATCCGTTGTTGTCCGTCTTTTCCAATGGATGAAAATAGTTCTTGTCGTGAGTACCGATTATTCACCCGATACTCATTCCTTCCTTTGGGCTGCTTGCTGTGGCATATCTCTTTTTATCGATTCGACCGGCCTCAAAGCCTAATCGTCCAGCTTCAACCGCTAATCTCATTGCTTTTGCCATTTTTACCGGATCGTTTGCCGCTGACACAGCTGTATTTAATAACACACCATCGGCTCCTAATTCCATCGCCAAAGCAGCATCGGCGGGTGAACCAATACCAGCATCAACAATAACAGGAACGACGGCTTGCTCGATAATAAAGCTAAGGTTTACGGGATTGATGATCCCTTGACCAGAGCCAATTGGCGAGGCCCCTGGCATGACAGCATGACAGCCTGCTTCTTGTAGTTTCCTAGCTAAAACAACATCATCTGAAGTATACGGCAGGACAATAAATCCTTCCTTTACTAATTCTTCCGTGGCCTTTAGGGTTTCAATCGGGTCAGGAAGTAATGATTTATCACAGCCAATCACTTCCACTTTGATCATATCGCATAGGCCTGAAGCTTTCGCTAATTTTGCGATACGGACAGCCTCTGCTGCTGTTTTCGCTCCCGCTGTGTTTGGCAGAAGCGTATATTTATTGGTATCTAGCTGCTCTAGAAAATTCGGCTGGCTCGATTCAAAAATATTCATACGTCTAACCGCAAACGTGAGGATTTCTGCTTCGGAAACTTCCACCGCTTCCTTTTGGATTTCAAAGCTTGGATACTTTCCCGTTCCAAGTAATAAACAAGATTGAAAGGATAATGAACCTATTTTTAACATATTAGCCGCCTCCTACAAAATGGACTATTTCAATTCGATCTTTATCTGCTAATCTAGTACTTTGGTGTTCTAATCTGGATATTATTTCACCGTTTACTTCGACGACAACGCACCTTTGATGGATTTCATAATGTTTAAGAACATCTGAAACAAATAGGACATGCTCTGGTAATTGGATAACCTCGCCATTTAATACTACCCTCATGTTATACCTCCTATCGAACTGTTTCTTTGTGTCTTTCTAGCAGAAAAGCTGAAAGAAGTACCTCATCTAGCAGTCTACCTGCTAATAGATCAGCTACTAGCTTCCCAGTAATAGGACTTAATAAAATCCCATTTCGAAAATGCCCTGCTGCAACGAATAATCCCTTCCATCTTGGATGCTCACCAAGGTAAGGGAGTCCATCACCTGTCTGGGGTCTAATTCCAGACCACACTCGCTCCCATGTTGCTTCTTTAATCTGAGGAACTAGTTGAGTTGCTCTTTCTATTAATGTGGCAATTCCTCCAGGTGTTACCTTGTTATCAAATGTATCTTCAATCATGGTAGCACCAACATAAATTTCCCCATTTCGTTTTGGTACGAGATAACAACGTTTATCGGAAAAAATAGTCGTGTTTATCATCGGCTTTTCCGTTCGAATGGAAAAACATTCTCCTTTAACAGGGTACACACGAAGGTCAAGTCCCGATTCACTCATTAATTTCGCAGCCCAAGCTCCTGTGGCAACGACAACTTGATCACTATGTATAATGCCATTGGTGGTTTTAATCCCTTTAACCTGACCGTTTTCATAAATAAAAGACAGGACTTCCGTATTTTCACGTATTTCCGCTCCAAAATAGACAGCCGCTTTAGCAAACGCTTGTGTTAACTTTGAGGGTTGCACATGCCCATCGTTAGGGAGATACATCCCTCCTGATACACTTGGTGATAGTGCCGGTTCCATTTCTCGTAATTCCTTTGAATCAAGCCATTTTATAGTTGAATCCCAATTTCTTTGAAAGGCGACCTGTTTTTTTACTTCTTCTGCTATTTCTTCTGTTTCCGCAATTTTTAACATTCCTTTATTCACATACTCAATATCGATTCCAGTATATTCAAACAACTCACTTGAGAGAGCAGAAAACATCGCCTGACCTTTTAAAGCTAACTGGAATAAGGGACCGTCTTGTTCAATCTCCGCTTGTGCAGCCAGCATTCCGGCAGCCGCACTTGAAGCTTGGCAAGCCAATCGTTCTTTCTCAATAATGATTACTTTTCTTCCCATTTTTGATAGCTGATAGGCAATAGAGGATCCGTTAATTCCTCCTCCAATTATGGCAACATCAAATGAATTTTCCATTATATCCATCTCCATCTTTTAAAACATTAATATAAGCCTTTACTGCTACTAATGGATCTCGAGCTTCTAAAACACCTGACATAACAGCGATACCTTTTGCCCCTGCATCGAGTACCTGCCCCGTATTCTCAGGTGTTATGCCGCCAATGGCAATAACCGGAATGTCTAGTTTTGTTAGCCTTGCTAATTCCTCAAGCCCTTTAGGTTTCATACCTGGTTTTGATTGCGAAGGAAAGACATGACCGAATAGCACGTAATCAGCACCATTCTCTTTTGCTTTTTGTCCATCCTCGTAGGAGTGGATGGAACTCCCAAGCATAAGCTGAGGAAAATTTTCTTTTACAATCGCTGCACCTAAACTATGAAAGGCTAATTGAACTCCTCTAGCCCTTGTAACTAAGGCAACATCCACCCGGTCATTAATAATAATCTTTGATAGCGGGATGTTTGCATTGGTTAAAAGTTGGACTGCTAGAAAAAGTTCCCTTGCAGTTTTTTGTTTTTCTCGTAAATGAATCGCGGTTACATATGGGTGAATGTCCCTTACAATCTCACCTAACTGCTCGATCGGCATTTTCCCATTGGAGATAATGTGTAACTCCTTAACACTAGTTAAAATTCAAGTCACCCCTTTAAGAAGATTCCGCTTATGAGATAAAGTGAAAAACAAAAAAACCACTTCCTTTTGTTAAGAAAGTGGTTGAAAATTTGAAATAGACACATTTGTTCTTCAAATATCCAGGTTTCCACTTCCCTACGCTGGTATAACCCAGATCAGGTTCATAGAGTCCCGAAGTTGCACTTCAATCTCAGCCTTTTATAAAGGCACCTCTAGCGGATTCGCTTCACAGATTAAGTTGTAATGATTACTGTACATGGATAATGTTAACACTTCGATTAGAAATGTCAATTATTAATATATCTTATTTTACGTTATTTTTAAGAAGAAAAAGTTCGTTCCAAGTTATAAAATTTAATATTTTTCTACATAGAACAAAATCATCTATTGGTTTACTGTCGTTATTTGTAGGATAAAGAAAAAATTTTCCTATTCTCAATATAGAATGGAGATTAATGTAGATAAGTTTTATAACGTGTTAGCAGGAAAAAATCGTCTCGTTATAAAAATATTAATGAAGACGACACAGTGTCTAACGAATAAGTTGAAAGGTGGTCATTTTTTCTTGAGTATGGATTTATCCCTACAACAAATCGTCGAAGGTCTACCGAAGTCGTTATTAAATGCATCTGATAGAGATTTGGAAGGATTCCAAAAAATTATCGAAGAAACAATAAAATTAAGAGAAGGTCATAGAAACCTGCAAAAAATGGTTAAAAACTTCTCAACTTCCACCATTCAGCGGGCTTAAAATTTAATTAACTAAAAGTTTTAGGAAGGTGAAATTCACCTTCTTTTCTTTTTTCCAATTTAAAAAAATCCGATCTTGAAAACCAACAACCTCCCTATTATTACCGGGGAGGTTGTTTACTTGAATTTTGTATTTTCTGAATTTTCTTTTAAAACGTGATTTATTTAACGGTAATGATTTTTATTTTCGCTTAATGTAAAGGAGAATCTATTTTTCTCTTTCTTGTTCAGGCATAAATTTGAATTCTAACAAGGGGGTTTGGTTTATGTATCAACAGGCATCCTGGATGATCACTTTACTTTTTAGTGTTTTTGTTATTCTCATCTTTGCCACCGTATTGTTGAAGTCAGGAAAACGAGTCGATTATGGAGAAGTTCAAAAAAAGGGGTATTTTATTCGAAGTGTCTGGCTTGTCGTTGTATTTTCAGTGATGTTGGCAGCCACTTATTTTACACTTCAGGACCTGCCTTTTGAGAGGGCTGAAGCAGAAGAAACTCCTGTCGACGTACAGGTAACGGCAATACAGTTCGGATTTGATGTATCTTTGGACACCTTGAAAGTTGGGGATTATGTTGCTTTTCATGTAACCAGTAAAGATGTGAACCATGGTTTCGGTTTATATGATGACCAATTGACTATTGTTGCTCAAACCCAAGCGATGCCTGAATACACAAACACTGTGTATTATAAATTCACTAAGCCTGGAACCTACACCATTCTGTGTATGGAGTATTGTGGAATGGCCCATCATCTTATGAAACGTGAGATTACCGTTACGGAATAATGGAATATTGGGGGGGAATTTTGATGACTACTACGTTACATGTAGCAATCGATTCTAAAACGAAAAAGGCCGTTGTTTTTCCACTACTCTTCTCTGGTGTCATCCTGCTATTAATGATGATTTTTGGCGTTGTGATGCTTCTTGGACAGGGAAAACTGATTGAGCTGAATCCAGTTATGTTCTATAAAGTAATGACGATTCATGGTACAGGAATGATTGGAGTTTCTGCATTAGCTGGGACTTGTATCATATGGTATTTTCTTAAACAGTATGTTCCTCTAAATACAGCGGTTTTTCGTTTGAATGTTTTCTTATTTCTAATCGGCGTGGCCATGGTGTTAGTGGGAATATTTGCTTATGATTTTGCAGGTGCATGGACATTTCTATACCCCCTACCCGCCCATTCTGGAGGAATGTGGGGGAAAACGGGTGCATCGCTATATCTTGGCGGTATGCTTGTGATTGGAACTGGATTTTTGATTCTTCTTTTAGAAGCAGCCCGCGCGATCATTAAGCAATATGGAAATCTTGCCACTTCGCTCGGCTGGCCACAAATGCTTGGGAAAGAAAAAGGCTTCGGCCCACCTCCTACTGTTGTCGCAAGTACGATGGTATGCATTGTTGATATTATCGCCCTTATTACTGGTGCTGCCCTCCTATCCATGAGCTTGATCAACGTCTTTGTACCGAGTTTTACAATTGATCCACTTCTTGCGAAAAACTTAACTTACGCATTTGGACATGTTTTTGCCAACTCAATTATTTACATGGGGGTCATTGTGGTCTATGAATTACTTCCTAGATACACTGGGCGTCCATGGAAGGCCAATAAAATCTTTTTAATCGCTTGGAATATGTCCACACTATTTACCCTTATTGTTTACCCTCACCATTTGCTCATGGACTTTGTTATGCCGAAGTGGATGATCGTCATGGGCCAGGTGCTTTCCTATATAAATGGACTGCCTGTTTTAGTGGTAACAGCATTTGGAGCTTTGATGATTGTCTACCGTTCGGGGATTAAGTGGGACGTTGCCTCAAGCTTCCTCTACCTCTCCATGTTTGGCTGGGTCATCGGCGTTGTCCCGGCAATTATCGATGCAACCATCGTTATTAATCATGTGATGCACAATACGAAATGGGTCCCTGGGCATTTTCATATGTACATGGGCTTAGGCGCATGTGCGATGATTTTAGGATTCATGTATTATCTGACAAGAATGGAAGGCGGACGAATCGATAATAAGCTAGATTTTCTAACATTATGGCTCTATATCCTTGCTTTCCTAGGATTAACGGGTTCCTTCTTATTCTCTGGAAAGACTAGTGCCCCTAGGCGTTGGGCTGAGCATTTTCCGGAATGGATTCCTGCAGATGTGGTTGCTGCTTTCTTTGGAATCTTTGTAACGATTACCTTCCTTTTGTTTCTGGTTCGGTTTATATCCTATTCCAGCAATATTGGTTCGAAAATAAACCAATCCGATGATATTAGGCCGTCCACTCATGGATAGAAAAAGCATTTGTACGGTGATCGGAATGGCCATTCTCGGCACAGTGATACTTTTTTTCAGCACCGATCATTTCCAAGCTTTTACGGCAGAACAAGCCCGAAGGATTGATGTATTAACCAATACACCCTCCGTCCCAACTGTAACGTTTGAGGATAGTAAGAACGAAACCTTTACCTTTTCTGATTTTCATGGAAAATACATTTTAGCTACGTACATTTACACAAGCTGTGGAGATGTATGCCCGGTAGTTGAAATGAACTTTCAAAGTATTTATTCCCAGCTGCCTGCGAACATTTTAGATGAACAACTTCAGCTATTAAGTATTAGCTTTGACACGGTAAGAGATACTCCCCATCACTTAGAACATCACCGAGAGTTGTTTCAAGCTGATGGCATCCATTGGAGAATGGCCCGTGTTCCTGATCAACAGGAGTTAGATTTATTATTAGATCAATCAGGTGTCATTGTTATTCCAGTTGGGAATGAGTTTGAACATAATGCCGCCTATTATTTAATTAATCCTGAAGGTCAATTAATCAAAATATTTGATTATAATTCTCCCAATCAAGTGGTCAATGAACTTAAACAAATCCTTTCCTTTTAAAGGAGAAATCGAATGAAAAGAATGATTATAAGCTTGGGAATGGTCTTGGTTTTAAGTATTCCACCAATTAGACATGGTTTAGAAGAATCGATGATTGGACAAATGCTCATCCAAATTCCTTTGTTAGCTTTGGCAGGCTATATTCTTGGAATCGGACTTAGAAAGCGAATGTCCCCCCTTTTGTCCATGTACAATCAATATGGCATTCCTGGGTTATTACTAGTTTTTTTTGCTAACATTTATTGGCTCCTGCCGCGGTCGATCGATGCATCTCTAAATCATGCCATTTTTGAAACGATAAAGTATATAACCGTCCCTTTATTGATTGGTTTTCCACTTGCGTTAAGCTGGGGAAGCCTTCATTTAACGGTCAAGGGGTTTGTTTGGGCAAATGTGATTACGATGTTTTTCGTCATGGGGTGGTTTTACGCCAATTCACCGATCCGTTTGTGCAATAATTATTTAACAGAGCAGCAGCTTCGACTAGGGAATTCATTCATGCTCATCTCCGTATTTTTACTCATCTCATTTTTTTGCAAATTCTTTTTCATCGGAATGAAAAATAGTCAGTAACCCTGATTTTATCAATATGGCCGCTTCTCAAACCCCCTTTTAAAAAACACTTAATGGACTTTGGAGCGGTCTCTGCTTATGACTTAGGCTTACTTACAAACAAAATTGAGGTGATTTGCTTGGACTATATTAAACCTGGGCAGTTGGTGGAGGATGTTGCAAAAACAGGTGCCTATAAATCATCCTTGTCTATTAAAGATTTATTAATAAAGGGAGGACTGGCTGGGGCATATTTAGGATTTGCAACCACACTTGCCTTTACAGCTGCAACGGAAACAAAGCTTGGGATTGTCGGTGCTTTTGTATTTCCAGTTGGATTTGTCCTGATTTTATTGTTAGGACTTGAACTGGTGACAGGAAATTTTGCTATGCTGCCACTTGCGAGGTTAAGAGGATTAATCACTTGTAAGGACGTGTTTTATAACTTTTACTGGGCATTTATTGGAAATCTATTGGGTAGTTTTTTTTATGGAATCTTATTTTATATTACTGTAACCAAGCTTGGGCATGTGACGGAAGGAGCGATGATTGAAAAAATCATTGCTGTAGCGGAAGGAAAAACAATCGCTTATAAAAGCTTAGGCAGTGATGGAATGATCTTATCCGTAACAAAAGCAATTTTATGTAATTGGATGGTTACCTTAGGTGCCTTTATGGCCTTTGCTTCCAGCTCTGTTATCGGAAAAATTGCGGCTATGTGGCTTCCGGTATTTATATTTTTTGCACACGGCTTTGAGCATGCAGTGGTAAATATGTTTGTTCTGCCTACTGCGATTCTCATGGGAGCAGATTTCACGGTTACGGATTGGTGGGTTTGGAATCAAATCCCTGTAACCATTGGAAACTTTATCGGTGGTTTTCTATTTACTGGATTATCCCTACATTTGGTCCATAAAAACAAGAGCAGGACAGAAAACAATCTTAGCATTGTTACGAACACTAAAGTGCGAAAATCAGATGTAGATTTATAAAGAGTATATCTTCCAAAGGAGGATATACTCCCCTTTTACTTCTATCCACTACTATATTCATTTTCATATCTCTATAAAAATTAGTTCACAAAATATTCATAATTATCTTCTTCTCAATAGGAATTTTTGGAAAAAATAGTAGTACGGAACATGGGGATGTTTTTGCAATAAGCTACTTTTAAGGAGGGGTGAGCGTGACAATAAAGCGCTTAGCGTTGTTAACCGTTTTACTTACATATTTATTAATTGTCTTTGGGGGCTATGTGGCTTCTTCAAAGTCTGGGATGGGATGTGGACCTGAATGGCCCTTATGTAATGGAGAAATTGTTCCAGCTTTCCATGGAGAAACGTTGATTGAATTCACACATCGAGTGATTGGGGCTATTCTAGGAATCGTTTCTTTTGTGCTATTCGCCAAAATTCTGCGTACTGAAATAAGTCCTTCCGTTCGTACGGTTGGATATTGGATGCTTTTTTTGCTTATCATTCAGGTGCTTTTAGGCGCACTAGTCGTGTTAAAAGATTTACCAACTAGTGTCATAGCCATTCACTTAATCATTGCCATGCTCTTTCTAGCAAGTCTCATCTGGATCTGGCGGGAAGCAGAAGAGAAAGCGGAAATTCAGACGTATCCATCCGACCATTCTGTCCAACAACATAGGATAAAAGGACACTTCAATATCGTACTAGTTCTTTTACTTTTGCTTTTTGGATTTGGGGCATATGTGAAGCATGAATCCTTGGGAATGATATGTGGTTCTTTTCAGTGTAGAAATTCGTTTCTACCCATGACGGGGCCAGAAATCATCCAAACCATTCATAGAGGCTTAGCATTCATTTCAGCATTGTACATCTTCTTCCTTGTCTTTTTATCTATAAAAAAGGGGTGGGATGGGAAACTTCAGAAGCGACTTATTTTTTCAGCTATAACGGTTCTCATTCAAGTAGTATTGGGAGTCCTGACGATCACTTCGTCTATTGATATCTCATGGGCCATGCTTCACCTGGCAGCAGGCACGCTCTTGTTCGCCCTTGTAGCTGAGACACGGGTATATATAGGCAGCGCTGCCTTTTTGAAAACGAAGCTAAGCATAATAACTAACCATAATGTTCCTAACAAAACAGAGGTTTAAGACAATGGTCTCGTATGTGCCGGTGCAAGAGTGCATGAAATCAAAGAAATCCTGCCTGTGAAAACAATCATCAACAACATTATGAGAGAATTTGAAGCTTGTATGTAATATTGTAACGATTTGGGATTTAATAAGGAATCTAAGTTAAAATCTTATATAACTGGATGCTCCAAAGATTAACCCCAGCTTTGATTAATCCTGTCATGTATCGTATGATGATAATTGATTTTTCTTCTGCTGCAAATGCAATAAGAAAGCAATTGAGAAAGGATTATGACATGAACAAAATTGAAATACAATCATTAATCTCGAATCTTGGACTTGTTTCCCATCCGGAAGGCGGGTATTACAAAAGTACCTATACATCTAAGGAAAGAATTTCAGACAATGAATTAGAAGTAGATTTTGAAGGACAGCGAAAGCTTTTTACGAGTATTTACTTTCTATTGACTTCGGATGAAGTATCCCATTTTCATCGATTAAAATCTGATGAATTGTGGTATTATCATGCTGGCAGCCCATTAACAGTCCATGTTATGCATGATAATGGAGAATATGAGGAATTAAAGTTAGGAATGAATCTGGAAAATGGAGAAGCTCCACAAGCGTTCGTTCCTAAGAATTCAATCTTTGGGTCGTCCGTAATGGAAAAAGATACTTACTCTTTAGTGGGTTGTATGGTATCTCCTGGTTTTGAATTCCAAGACTTTGAATTGTTTACTCAAAATGACCTTTTACTTAAATATCCCCAACACGAAGAGATCATTATGAAATTAGCATACAAAGATTTACCAAATTGAATGCTATAGAAAATGGAAAAATGGGTTCAGTCCCCCGGTTCATTAAAGCTTTAGTTTACCGGGGACTGAACTCATTCTATTTAATTAGAACCTCATCTTTTGCCATCCATTTTTCCCGCCATTCTAGCCGTTCCTTCTCTTCTATTTGTTTTTCGAGTGTATCATCCCAACGCCCGCGCCATGTATTCCAGACGCGCGCGTAGAAAATGTCTAGTTCTTTATTGTATATTTGAAATTCCAAGCATGGAATGTGTTCCACCTTCTGTAGGTCGAAGCTATTTACATCCGCCACGACTGTTTGAAAGCCATCTTCGTCCAGCCTGTTTTCTCTCTCGGCGAGAACTTGCAAAATTCGGCCCACATTGATATGGTCCTGATTATTCGCATACCGAAAAAGCGGCAATGCTTCGGTTGTTTCAGGCAAAGGTTCAGTCATCTTTGGCCAAAACTCATCATGAACCGGACTGTATGAAAGCACCGTCGACTCTTCTTCCATTTCCTCTAAAATGATTCCTGTCTTTACCTGGTCCTGCCCTTTTGATGTGAGTTTGTAGCTTTCCTTTTCCTGTCGAATCAAGCCCATTCGCTGCATTTTTTTAAGTAAATCTGCAATGAACAGCTCCTCTACTAGTAGCAGTTCAGACAAATTGGCTGCTCGCCGGATTTCGGTCTGCTCAAAAGTGAGAAGCAGCATTTTCATAAGAATGTCCATTTTAGACCGCTTAACCGGCTTAAAAGACACATTATAGGTTCTTACCTGCAAATGCCACAAAACGGACTTCTTGATCTGGACCGCTGGATTTTCAAGTAAGATCGAGCGTAACTGCCTATTTAATTTATTCATGTCATCTCACCTCTTCAAGCGTTCGCAGGCCTTGTTGTTTTTTCGCGGCTTCTAATACGTGCGTGTACATCTGTTTAGTATCCTTATGTTTCGTCCGCTCGGTAAACATCTTAGTACTACCAATTAACACAAGCAGCTCTCTTGCTCTCGACAAGGCTACATTTAACCTTCGATAATCTTTAGCAAAGCCGATGTCATCCTGTTTATTATCGTGATTGCGCACCATGCTTAACAGAATTACGTCCATTTCCATGCCTTGAAACCTATCCACCGTCCCGGTGCGAATGGTTAAGTGAGGCAAGTGAAGCTCCTGATGGATCATGCGATCAATCCGTTTCACTTGTTCTCCATAAAAACTAATCACACCAATGCTTTTTTTCTCATTGGCTTCCATTCTTCCTTCTTGCTTCGCCAGTGCCGCCGCCACGTCCAATTCCTTCAGCAATGAACCAATCCTCTTTAATTCGGCCGGGTTATACAGGCTTTTTCCGCCTTTCATTCTTTCTTCGAAAAACGCAGGCTCGTTCGGCATATCCAGCCAGAGAAGATGATTGTTCCGCTGAATGAGCGTTGATTCAAGCTTGTGGTCCCGTTCCAACTCAGAGTTTTTCAGGCCACATTGGAGTCGTTCGTTTTCTTGATTATAAAACTGGGTGATCGTTGCCATAATGTTTTCATGCATCCGATATTGAATAGCAAGCATGGTTTTATTGCTTTTCGGTAGGTTTTTAAACAATCGTTCAAACAGCGACTCTTTTAACAGATTTTTTAATTCAGCTTTTCCTTCAAAGTCTTCACTTTCTTCTGCCATTTCCTGCAGCGTTTCCTCCAGCGTATCGTTTCCTAACAGAGGTGGCAGCTGGTGATGGTCGCCAACTAAAATGATTTTCTTCCCTTTTAGCATCGGCAAGAGCAGCTCTGGCGGGGTTGCTTTTGATACTTCATCAATGATAACCACATCAAAAACAGGGTAGCTTTCAATAAAATCTTTGCGTGCGGAAGCCACACATGTGGTTCCAATCACATTTGCATGCTGCACATAAAGTTTTCGGATTTCATTCAGGTCATGGTCACTTGCTTCTTCCAACAAAGAAAGCCACATCCCCTGGATGGACTGGAATAACGGAAGCTTTTGCTTTTCCTGCTTTAATGAATCGCGTGTAAAAGAATTACTCGCCAATTTCCGTAATACCTTTTCATGCTCCTGTTCCGGATCTGTAGACAAGATTTCATGTAGAGGTGCCTGTTCTTCTTCCTTTTCTTTAAGCATACTGTACAGTTGTGCAAGACGGCCTTCGATTTGTGTCCGTTCCTGCTCCGCTTCTTGTAGCTGCAGGACTCCTTTTACTTGTTTTTGACCATTCATTTCAGCCCGTAGCTTAGCTTGCTCATATTGCTCTTTCTTTTTCTGCAAATCTAGCACTATTACTTCTTTTTGATGAAGCAATTCTTTTACGTTTGGAATAATTTCTGCGACTGCCATCATTTCTTTATGCTTGTTTTGTAAAATAGTAAGCTTGGTGCCCTGCTCCCCCATCTCCCTTTGCCACTTTTGGTGCATCAGTTTATTTTCTCGCTGCATAGACTGAACTTGCTCGATCAATTCCTGTTTCAATAGCCGAATGGCCTCTTGTGCCATTTTTTTATACACATCATACTGCTTTAAGCATTTCGTTTTTTGCCAAACAAAGTGTCTCCTACTGTATAATCCTTCAAGATAGGTTACAAGTCTCTGCGGATACATTTTTGAGTTTCCCTTTAATTCACTTCTTAGTTGGTCTAAAAATTGATCAATTTCCACTGCGTTAGTAGAAACGGAAGTCCCATGAATCATTCGTTGCTGTAGCTGGCCGATTGATATGTGCTGCCGCTCCAAAAGCTGTTCAACAAAGAAAATCGCGCGGTTTAATGTTTCATTATATTCTTTTAATTTAATCCACTGGCCCATTTCTCTGCGGATTCCCTCGAGCTCTTCGATTAACTGCTGAACTCGTAAAGACCGATTGATATTTTGTTCCAGAATAATCCATTTTAAGTTATCAATTTTTGGGGCAGTTGTTATTCTTACTGTTATAGCATCCGTCCGCTTCACTGCGTCGTTCCATTTTTCACATTCGGCAAAAGCCTGTTCCATCGTTTGCTTTTTTTCATGAATCTCGTCTTCAAGCTCTTGAAGGGCAAGGCTATTTTGCAGTCGCACCAACTCTTGTTGATGAGCATCCCACTCTTTTTGAATCACGCCACTGTCAGGCTCACCAGCTAGAAATGTTTCGTCTTTTTCAATGATGTCATTCAACTGGCGTAGTGACTGCCCGATTTCCTGCAAATATTGCTGTGCTGATTGCTGCTCCTTTTTAGCACAAAAAACGTCCTTTTTATACTTATCGAGTATAGACTGAATTTCGTTATATTGCTGTTCTGCTTTCTTTTTCGCTTCGAGCTCCGCCTCCACTCGTGCAAGCACTTGCTGGAGTCGCTCTTGTTCCTGTTCATTCGCCACCCATTCCGCTTCTATTTCTACTTCTCGTTTTTTACGAGCATCAAATTGGGTAGAAACTTCATGCAACGTATGGTCTTTCCAATATTGTCCTACATTTTCTTCTATGAACTTTTTGCCTTCTTCTTCAATGCTTTCCGTACGTCCGACCCGAAGAATCCGAATGTCTTTATTTGCTAGCAATCGACCAAGGGCATTGTCGACCGCTAAATTTGACTGAGAAGCAACCAAGGTGCGCAGCCCCGCCTTGGCATTTTGCAGGCAAATTTCAGAAATAACCGTTGTTTTTCCTGTTCCAGGCGGTCCTTGAATAACGTATAAGTCTTCAGCAGACATAGCGCCTATAACTGCTTCTTGCTGGAACTGATTCAATCGATTATGAAATTGCAGCGTTGCTCGCTTTTTCACTGTTTTGACCGGTGGCTTGTTTTCAAATAAAAGGCGTTCAAGTTCCGGATTCGCAGCCAGGCCTTTTTCTAATTGTTTAAACCCTTGCCTCAGTCTTTTCACCTGGCTTAAGGTAGCAAAATTACTAAAGGTAACTTCTTTTGGCTGAATGTCAAGCCGCTGCCCGCGAGCCTGTTCCTCCATATAACCGTGTAATTCTACTTCAACCGTGGAAGCGGAACGATTCGCTTTTAGCACCTTACCAATATCCTGGTCCATTCCCTTGAGCTTAACACTCAAATCCTTGAGAGACTTCCATTCCTTTTCATTCAGCTGGCACCCCATAATCGTGACTCGGCTAAAATCATCATTATATATAAGCCTCGAATAGCGAGATGTCATATCAGGAATATCCGCAGACCGCTCCTGGATTTTCAAGTAGCCTTCCCAACTCGCTATACGCTTTTTCACGTACATTGAACTTTCCTGCGCAACCGGCATGTTGTGAATTAAGTTCAGCAAATCAATCGATACCTGTTGATTACTCAGAACGTCTAGATCAAACGTGAGGTCTACTGGGCGCCGCCAATTAGACTGCAATGGGATATGCGCAGCTCTGGTCGTCACATTCGTCGCAAGAAATCGATCCTGTTTGACTACACAATGCAGAACCACCACAAGCCCATTGCACGTATCTGCCAGCCTTGCGTTCGTATCATTGTCAAAAAACAATGCAACTGAAACAGTGCGATCTGCTGCCTGTGGATACTTTTCTATATAAACGTGAAATGATTTCTCCAATAAAAAAAACGATCGCTCATCCAACCCGAGCTCCCGCATCTTTTCCTTTGCCGTCTTAGTCAAAGTTATCGGACAACGATATGTCGTTGTATTTTGTTTCTTCACTTTGTGTCCACCTGCTTTTAAAAACACAAAAACGTTTTTGAATGGTTATTATTAATCTATCATTTTATCTTATTTAATTTGAGAATTAAGAATAAAAATTATTTATCACTGTATTATATCATACTGTATTTGCGTGGAAAGACACCAGTCACTTCCATGTAAATCTTAACAGAACATAAAGAGTTGAACTTAGATGATGCATAAGATGGGGCATGTAGATGATGAATAGATGAAGTGGCAAATGGTGCAATTAAAATTATGGCTTATTGGCATAGAGGATTGAAAAATTATGTACTTAAAATTTTTACATATTGGAATGATTTTGATAACGGAAAAGAAAAAAAGCCCCTCAATGATTGAGGGGGAAGTGTTTATTTGAAATTTAATCGTATATCACATTTCATTCCTTTATTACGTATAAATTTTTAAATAATTTAAATACTAAATTTGTCCACATTAAGATTAAGGAATGATGATATGATCCAAGATAGGATGTTAAGAATAGGTATATTAGGTGTACTTTCAACAATACCAGGAGAGATTGCTTCGAGGATATCTGCACATTTTGGCTTTGGAAAGTTTGGTATTTATGAATTAGCAAGTCTTATTATTACATTTAACAGACCTGTATTTACCATAGGGTTAATTGTAGATTTTTTAGTTAGTAGTGTTTATGCAGTCTTACTTTACTTTATATTTGAAAAGTTTGGTTCATGCCATTTAGTTATAAAAACGACCGTGGGCAGTTTATTTGCCTGGTTAGTATGTGAACTATTATTCACATCATTAATAGAAGGTAAGTATATCGATATTAGACCCATCAATGATTATTATTCTCATATTTTCAGTGCCATCATTTTTGGTATTACATTAGGATTGTTGCTAAAAAAATTTATATTCAAGAGTTAACCCTATATTTGGAGTTATATTAAGTGTAAAAGAGATTGTGAACAATAGCACTTAAACTATCGGGTGCTTATGTTAAAGACGGGATGATGAAACAACTGCTTCAGCCTATCAAGACAAATCGTACCCACAGAGGCTCCAAGTCAAGTCCTTAAACGCCTATTCTAAAGATACATATTAACAATGATAAAGGGTGCACCATATCAATGTTTTGTTGTTGATACCGTGCAAGAGTTAAGAACGGAGCTGTCACTGTGACAGCTTTTCTTATTGAACTAACGGGGCAGGTTAGCATTCCTGTAGATCGT
>NTXX01000078.1 GCA_002559145.1 Bacillus sp. AFS006103 | reverse complement strand
CTGAACAGGGCGCTTGCGCTTTTCTTATACGTTTTTGTTTTCCGTTTCAGCGTAATCAAGTCTGTCCTTGGTAAGTGACCAGCCTGTTTTGAGACCGATGATAAACCATACAAGGGCAAGTGCCCCAATTGAAAAGATTGTATCACCGATGATGCGCATCCAGACAAAGAAGTGAACGATATCCCGTGACATAAACTCAGCAGAACGAGCATACCACATGCCATGTTGGACGCTTGCCCATGTTTGCATTAAGCCAATTGGTATCAGGCTAATCAAGACCATTAAGGCCAACCCGATATTTATAGCCCAAAAGGCAAGTTTAAGCGGCCCTGTTCTCCATTCTTTCTTGACAGTCAAACCACGGAGGCAGAAGAGCATTAAACCAATGCCGAGCATACCGTATACACCAAATAAGGCCGTGTGACCGTGAACAGCTGTCGTATTAAGACCCTGCATATAATAAAGGGAAATTGGCGGATTGATAAAGAACCCGAATAATCCAGCCCCGACTAAATTCCAAAATGCAACAGAAATAAAGAAATAGATAGGCCATTTATAGGCTGAAACCCACTTCCGCGCGCGACTCCGGGTCAGGTTTTCGTACGCTTCAAAGCCAATTAACACGAGTGGAACGACTTCAAGTGCACTAAATGTTGCGCCGAAAGCGATGACTCCGGTAGGTGTACCACTAAAATATAAATGGTGGAACGTACCGATAATACCCCCAAATAGGAAAATAATTGTTGAAAATAGGACAGAGGTAGTGGCAGTCCGGAGTCCCAGTAAGCCCATTCTTGTGAACAGGAAGGCCATGACCACGGTAGCGAAGACTTCAAAGAAGCCCTCAACCCAAAGGTGGACAACCCACCAGCGCCAGTATTCAGCAATAGCAAGGTTACTGTGCTGCCCCCATAATAAGGCCGGTATATAGAATACTGGAATGGCCGTAGAAGCAATTAAAAATAGGGCCAGTAAATGGCGGCTTTCTTTTAAATTTTTAAAAGCAGGCCAAATGGACCGTACCATCAGGAATAACCAGAGAAATAATCCGACGGTTAGAAAGATTTGCCAAAAGCGACCGGTGTCGGTATATTCATAGCCTTGATGTCCAAACCAAAAGTTGGTTACATGCCCGAGTTTTTGCTGAACAGCCATCCATTGTCCAATCATCGAGCCAACAACAATAATTAATAAACAAACAAATAAGAAGTTCACGCCAAAACGCTGGAATTTTGGTTCATAGCCAGAGACGGCAGGCCCAATAAACAATCCGGTGGCTAGCCAGGCTGTCGCAATCCACAAAATACCTAATTGAGTATGCCAAGACCTAGTCAAAGAATAGGGAATATAATCAGCTATGGGGATGCCATAAAAGGCACTTCCTTCGACCTGATAATGACCGGTAACGGCTCCTAGTAACACTTGGACTAGCCATAAAGCAGCAACTACCCAGAAGTATTTCTGTGTTGCTTTCATTGAAGGGGTGGCCGACAAGGCTAGTAATGGATCCTTTTTCGGAAAGGACTCCTCCTCATCATGATGATTTTGAGCGGCGTGGTACCACGCTAGAGCGCCAACTCCTGCAAGCAGAAGTACAAAGCTGACAACCGACCAGACAAGCATTTCACCAGTCGCTTTATTTTCAATAAGGTCCTCATTTGGCCAGTTATTTGTGTAAGTAACATTATCACCTGGTCGATTGGTTTCAGTTGCCCAGGTTGTCCACCAAATATAGCTGATAAACGCACCTAAGCGGGTATCATCCTTGATGACATTCTTTGGCATCGCATAGGCATCTCGCAATTTATCAACTGAAGTATCATCTGTAAATAATGCAGCGTAATGATCACTCACTTGTTGAATCGCTTGAATCCTTAAAGGGGATAAGGTAATTTCCTTTGTTTCTTTATTATAAGTGTTAGGTCTAATTTCATTTTTTAACCTAGCTCTTAGTGCGGCCTTTGTTTCATCATCAAGGGCTGAATACTGTTTCCCGCGTTCTTTCTGGGCCCAGTAATTTAACAGCCACATCGATTCCCGATGGAGCCAATCCGCATTCCAGTCCGGGGCCACATAGGCACCGTGCCCCCAAATACTTCCCAGTTCCTGTCCTCCAATGGACTGCCAAACATTTTGTCCATCTTGAATATCTTGTTTCGTATATAGGACAGTACCGTCAGAAGAAACAACTCGATCCGGAATCGGCGGCATAGTCTGATAAAGTCTGCCTCCGTAATATCCAAGAATTGCAAAAGAAACAATAAATACGATTGCTAAGCTAATCCACAATCTTGTATAACGCATGCATACACCTCCGAATTTATTTTCCTGATTTATTTAGCTTCGTTAGAATTTCTTGTGTAGGAAATTCTAACCAATATCATTCCCGTTAACTTGGAATAAATTCATTCATTTCTTAAAATTGGAAATCACCCTATTTTATTATTCTAAAACGCTTAACACTTCAGTTAATTACAGTATTAATATAGTAAAATATTAAATTTATTGAATATATAGTCGAAACAGGTTATAATCATGTATATTCAAAATATTATCAATCTTTTTAAAAATTACTTTTTAGAAAAAATATTGGAGGTAGAAAAATGAAGCAATTAAAATTAGTTTCGACTGTATTAATGGTGGCACTTCTCTTAGTACTTTCAGCCTGTGGTACAAGTAAAAGTACAAGTGGTACTAAAACAACGGGTGTGGATGCAGAAAAGAAAACATTACGTGTCGTAACAGATGCTGCCTATGCACCGTTTGAATACCAAGATAAAGGGGAAGTTGTCGGGTTTGATATCGATTTTATCAATGCGGTCGCAAAAGAAGCCGGCTATAACATTAAGGTTGAACATGTTGGATGGGACCCGATTTTTGTTGAATTAGATAAGAAAATTGCTGACATAGGACTTTCCGCAATCACGATTAACGATGAAAGAAAACAAAGCTATGATTTTTCAGTGCCATACTTTTTATCTACCAACAAAATCTTAGTACCAAAAGATAGTGATATTAAAAGTGCAGCAGATTTAAAAAATAATAAAGTAGTTGCCGTTCAGAATGCTACTACCGGACAGGAAGCAGTTGAAGGGCTTCTTGGTAAAAATAGTGATAAAATCAAAAAATTTGAAAATAATAATCTGGCAATCCTAGAACTAAAAAGCGGTGGAGCAGATGCTGTAGTTGCTGATAACACGGTTATCGAGGAATATGCAAAAAACAACCCGAAAGATAATTTTGTTGTAATTGAAGATTCAGCTGCTTTTGCTAAAGAATTTTACGGACTTATGTTTCCAAAGGGAAGCAAGATTAAAGCAGATTTTGATAAGGCTGTAAATGCGGTTATTGAGAACGGAACGTATGCAGAAGTATACAAGAAATGGTTTAAAGTAGAACCGGATACCCAGATCTTAAAGGATCAGCAGTAATATTGCTTATTAAATTGCGTAACTCTTAACTTAGCAGTTACGCAATTTTTGCTAGTTAGAAACGCATAATTAGCTTGTTGTTTAATAGGGGGATTTACGTATGGATTTTCGTTGGGATATTTTAGTCGAGTATGCTCCTTTTTTTCTTAAAGGAACGCTACTAACCATTGGGCTTTCAATCGCCAGTATTTTGATTGGTACCATTCTTGGCTTATTAGTCGGATTAGGGAAAATTATGAAAAATAAGCTCCTCGCTTGGCCTTTTACCATTTACATTACCTTTTTTCGAGGCACACCGTTACTAGTTCAAATATTATTAATCCATTTTGCCGTTGTACCTCTTTTTCTAGGAAAAACAAATCCCATTTTAGCTGCTATACTTACTTTATCTTTAAATGCTGCGGCATATATTGCTGAAATCTTCCGCGCAGGAATTCAATCGATTGATCGGGGTCAGATGGAGGCAGCTCGTTCTTTAGGGTTGAATCATGTACAAGCTATGCGGTTTATTATCCTTCCGCAAGCCTTTAAACGGATGATTCCACCACTTGGAAATGAATTTATTGTCTTAATCAAAGAGTCATCGCTGGCAGCTTTAATTGCAGCTCCTGAACTTATGTATTGGGGACGAGCGATGCAAGGACAGTATTTCCGTGTCTGGGAACCGTATATTGCGGCAGCAGTAATTTATCTTGTTTTAACACTTTCCTTAAGCTTCTTGTTAAATCTTCTTGAAAGGAGGTTGGCAACCGAATGATCCAGGTGAAGAATTTAAAAAAATCCTTTGGTAAAAACGAGGTCCTCAAGGACATCAACGTGACGGTTAAGAATCAAGAGGTAGTCGTAGTAATTGGACCATCCGGTTCCGGAAAATCAACATTCCTTCGCTGCATAAATATGCTGGAAACGATTACGGGTGGGCATGTCTTAATTGAAGGCATCGATTTGACTGATAAAAACACAGACATCAATAAAGTAAGAACAGAAGTGGGCATGGTGTTTCAGCAATTCAATCTTTTTCCGCATAAAAAAGTCATTGAAAATATTATGCTCGCACCCATGAAAGTAAGAAATATTCCCAAAGAAAAAGCAAGAGCTAAGGGTTTGGAGCTTTTACGAAAAGTCGGCTTAGAGGAAAAGGCGGATGCCTATCCCGACTCTTTATCCGGGGGGCAAAAGCAGCGTGTTGCGATTGCAAGGGCACTAGCCATGGAGCCAAAAATCATGCTTTTTGATGAACCAACCTCAGCACTTGACCCAGAAATGGTCGGTGAGGTATTGGAGGTTATGAAAGACTTGGCTAAAGAGGGCATGACAATGGTAGTCGTCACCCATGAAATGGGCTTTGCCAAAGAAGTGGGCGATCGCGTGATTTTTATGGATGGCGGATTGATTGTCGAAGAAAATGTTCCAGTTGAATTATTTGATCACCCAAAAGAAGACAGAACAAAAGCCTTCTTAAGCAAGGTATTGTAAACATGTAAAAAAACCCGAATTTTGCACACACCGTAAAAAGTGTTCGAAATCCGGGTTTTTTTACTTATAAACGACCCATGAGTCAAAAATAAGTAGAAAATTCGTACCTTACCAATTTCTTTAGTTATTGTTTTTTAAGACCATGTTTTTTAATATGATATTGCAGGCTTTGCCGGGTGATTCCTAGCTTTTTGGCTGCTTTTGAGATGTTCCCTTCTGTTTCATCTAAAACCTTCTGGATATAGTGTTCTTGGGAAGTAGAAAAGATAGATTTAAATGGATGCTTTTTCATTTCCTTTTGTTTATTTTTATTTGGTTGATCGGTAATGATTTTTCCCCTTATATAGGCAGGGAGATGTTCAACGTCAATTGCCTGCTCCGTATCACCAAACCTAATAATTAAATTCTCAATTAAATGCTCTAATTCACGTGTGTTCCCAGGCCAATGATATTGCAGTAACATGGAAAGTAATGTCTTAGATAGAGCTGGGACTTGTTTATTGAACTTCTTCTGGAATGTATGAAGAAAGTAATCAATGAAAAATAGTATATCCTCCGTCCGTTCCCTTAAGGGAGTTATATATAGGCTTGTGGGCGCAATTCTATAGAATAAGTCAAGGCGCATCCTTCCTTCCTCAATCAGTTTCTCCGGATCTTCGTTGGATGCGCTAATAACAGTACACTCCACAGGTGTCACTTCATTGGAACCGACCCTGCGAACCAAACGTTCCTGCAGAACTCTCATTAACTTGGATTGTAATGTCACGGGCATCGAGTTAATTTCATCTAGAAAAAGTGTACCATTCTTGGCAAATTCAAACAGACCTATTTGATTTGCCGCCCCCGTAAAAGCTCCTTTCACTGTTCCGAACAGGGTGCTTTCCAAGAGGGTTTCCGGAATGGCTGCACAGTTAATGGCAACAAAGGGATTTGCTGCTCTGGGACTGTGATTGTGCATGCTCTGGGCAAATAGCTCTTTCCCTGTTCCAGTTTCTCCGACAATTAATACGTCTGTATTATGTACTGAAATATTTTCCGCTTCATGGATTAAATTTTTTAAGGCAAGGCTAGTGCCTTTAATATGATCAAAGGTAAAAGAGGTGCCATTTTTATTTGGACGATTATTTGATTCCGAATGAACGTTTTGCCTTTTAAGCTCAATGGTTTGGTGCAACCGATCCTTGAGGTTTGATTCGTTCGTGCTTAGTGAAAAAACAGCAATCGTTTCTCCATCCTTCTTGATAGGAAACGTACTGTAATTAACATACTTAGGAACGCCATTTATAGTGGAGTGAGCCCGATACCTTGAGAAAATTGGTTTTCCCGTTTTAAATGTATGTTTATGCTCGGAATATTGCGGATTATAATTATAGACTGACCATAGATGCTTGCCAATAATTTCACTGCTTTCTAACCCCTCTAGTTTTTCCTGGGCATCATTGTAAAGGATAATCTTACCTTCATGATCACTCATCATAACGCCTTCATTAAGCGTATCAACAATTTTTTCAAGGCAATATAATCTATTTTTCAGATTTGCTGTTAGATTCGTAGTTTCTTCAACACAGAGAATGAAATAATCATGATCCATGGTGAACTTTTTAACTTTCACCATAAGTTTTTTCTCGGTAACTGTAAGCAGAAATTTCCCATTCGTTATTATTTGTTCGTGGCTGCAAGGAAACAGATCTATGAAATTTAGGCCAAGTTCAATGTCTAATTGGATGTCGGCATTGATGTCATACCATAAAATTTCGTAGGTATCGTTTAATACAATGACTCCATCTACAAAACCTCTAATTATCGACCCTATTGATTCTTCAACCAAATCTATCAGCCCCCCTATAAATAGTTCGCAATACCATTTAGAATATAACATTTATTCGAAAAATTTAAAATAGTCTGCACGCAAAATCTATCTGCACTTATAAAGTTGTAACCCTTTATATATAAAAATCCAAAGTCGAACGATATGAATATAACCCATGCAAAAAGTATCTGCGCTTGTTTTGGAAAACAAACCTTCTTTTAATAGATAGGAAGAATCAAATAGACTGTTTAATCAGCTATTAGCGTGTTTATTAAGAAGAATTTAGCCAATTCGGCCAAATTGGCACGGTACTTGCAAAATATAAAAGTGAGTACAACAATACAACATTTATCTTAGGAGGAATCACTCATGTCAAATCCGGAAATCTTATATTCAGTGAAAGCGCAAAGAGGTCCTGTACTTCGTTGTAAGGGTTGGAGACAAGAAGCGATTTTAAGAATGCTTGAAAACAATATGGAGAATGCTGAAAAACCAGAAGAGCTTGTCATTTATGGTGGGATTGGTAAAGCGGCACGTAACTGGGAGTCCTACCATGCGATTGTGAAATCTTTAAAAGAACTTGAAGATAACGAAACACTTGTTGTTCAATCAGGTATGCCTGTAGCAATCTTCAAAACACATAAATATGCCCCAACGGTTGTAATGGCAACAACAAATATTATGAAGGCAGACTGGCCGACTTTCTACGATCTTCAAGATAAAAACTTAACAATGTATGCGAACTATACAGCTGCCCCTTGGGAGTATATCGGAACACAAGGTGTTATCCAAGGAACATTTGAGACTTTGTCCGCGATTGCACGCCTTCATTATGATGACTCGCTAGTTGGGAAAATTCTTCTAACAGCTGGCGCTGGCGGAATGGGCGGAAATCAGACAAGAGCAATGACCATGCACGGCGGTGTGGCTATTCTATGTGATTCGAATGTGGAAATTATAAAGCGCCGTATTGAAAAGAAATTTATTGATGTTTTAGTAGATTCATTGGACGAAGCAATTGTATTGGCCAAGGAATATGCTGCTGCAGGAAAGCCGCTAGGCATTGCAGTCGTTGGTAACGCAGCTGATATTTTTGAAGAAGTCATTCAAAAAGGATTCCTGCCGGATATTTCCACATCGATGACTCCTGGTCATGATCCAATTTCCTACTTACCTTCTGGTTACACTGTTCAGGAAGCAGATGAACTTCGTGATACTAATCGTACCCTTTATTTAGAAAAAGCGCGGGAAACGATGGTCCGTGAGTTGAAAGCATTGATCAAATTTATGGATTTAGGTGTCCACTCATTTGAATATGGAACTAGTCATCGCAAAGAGTGTATGGACGCAGGTATGGATGCGAAGGAAGCCAAGCGTCTTCCAGGATTCGTAGCAGAATATATTCGTCCGCTCTTCTGTGAAGGCCGTGGACCTTTCCGCTGGATCTGTCTCTCTGGTGAAGCAGAGGATTTAAGAAAAATTGACGATATGATCTTAGAGAAGTTTAGTGATGATCTACTTGTTACCCGTTGGATTAAGCTTGCTAAGGAGCATATTCCAATTGAAGCATTACCTGCACGTATTTGCTACATGGGCTTTGGTCAGCGCAAGGAATTTGCATTGGAAGTAAATGATATGATCAGACGCGGCGAGCTTGCCGGTCCTGTAGCATTCTCACGAGATAACTTAGATTCCGGTTCCATTGTGAATCCGACGTTCGAGTCTGAAAATATGAAAGATGGCGGGGACCTCATCTCTGACTGGCCGGTATTGAATGGTTTATTGAACGCCGTAGGTATGTGTGATCTTATTGCACTGCAAGCGAACTATTCAATGGGTGAAGCGGTCCATACGGGGGTAACGATGGTTGCAGATGGAACAGCAGAATCGGACATGAGGTTGGAAGTGGCGATGACTGTGGACTCTGGAATTGGTGTTGTCCGCCATGCCCAAGCCGGTTATGAAACGGCTCAAGATGTTGCTAATGGAAAAGGGAAACTTACGAAGGAAAGCATCAAAATTCCATTATGGTGGTCACCAAAGGCGACGTTTGGACCGAAAGATTTAAAGCCTGAAAACATAAAGTCTTAATACTTTTAAAAATATAGGTAGAGATTCTAAAAAAAGTAGGATCTCTATCTATGTATTCTTGACACTTAGGCCATATGGCTAAAGGACAAATCTACATAGAATACTTTGAAAAGAGAGGAGTGTTGGATCGTGGAAACTATGTTGAAGACAAAGATTGATTTACTAATAACCAATGCTGCGGAACTCGTTACCTGTACTGGGGCAGGCATGGGCGATCTCGGAGTCATTGAAAATGCCTGGATTGCCATTAACGATGGCAAAATTGCTGGTGTTGGATCCGAAACAGAGATTAAAAGAGAGTTTGATTTAGGGCAATCAATTATCATTGACGCCTCAGGAAAAGTTGTTGCCCCCGGATTTGTTGATGCCCACACACATTTAGTTTTCTTTGGCACACGAGTTGAAGAGTATGCAGCAAAACTAGCCGGAGATACCCCCGAAAAGTTGGCGAAACTAGGGATCACAACCGGTCCGAATAGAACGGTTGAACTCACACGAAATACCCCGGAAAATGAGTTATTTAATCAATCAAAGAAGCGCGTACTGAAAATGCTTGAATATGGGATAACCACTGTTGAAAGCAAAAGCGGATACGGATTAACGACTGAAAGTGAGATTAAAATCCTAGAGGTGAGTAGGAGACTGAATGAAGAAACACCTCTTGATGTATTAAATACATTTTTAGGAGCGCATGGTTTTCCTGAGAATTTAACAAAAAGTGAATACCTTGGAGTAATCATTAACGAGATGATCCCGCAAGTAGGCGAGCGGAGATTAGCGGAATTTTGTGATGTTTGGTGTGATGATGGCTATTTTACCGCTGAAGAATCTGAAATCATCTTGAAAGCTGGTTTGGAATACGGGATGAAACCAAAAATTCATGCCGATGCCTACTCCTATATTGGTGGAACAGATTTAGCAGCAAAAATGAAAATGGTATCAGTAGACCATTTAAACTATACACCAGTAGAAGTCATGAAAAAACTGGCAGAGGCAAATGTAACGGGAGTATTAATGCCGGCATTAGATTTCGCAGTGGAGCATAAGCGCCCATTTGACGCTAGGGAGATGCTCGATTTGGGCATGAATATCGCACTGGCAACCGATCTCTGTCCCGCATGCTACACAGAATCTATGCAGTTTGTTATTAATTTAGCGTGCAAATTATATAAATTCTCAGTCGAGGAAGCGATAAAGGCAGCGACGTATGGAGGAGCAAAGGCACTTGATCTCGATGATAGAGGTGTAGTCCAAGCAGGAAAAATAGCTGACCTGCAAATTTGGGATGTACCAACTTATAAGCACATCGCTTACGAACTTGGAACAAATATCGTTGAGACAGTTATCAAAAACGGGAAAGTCGTCGTCGGCCAGTAAGTTAATAGATTCATAGGAGGGAATATAAATGAAAATGAATCAAGTAACCAGCGCTGCTGAATATGTAAATGCAGAACGATTACAGGAGCTATTTTTAGAATTAGCAAAAATAAATGCACCAAGCACAAAGGAACAACTTGTGGCAGAGTATCTAAAAGACGCACTGCCAAAACTCGGTTTTACCTTGGAATTTGATAACGCACATGAAAACTTTGATGGAGAAGTTGGTAACCTGATTGCCTGGCGTGAAGGAACAGATCTAACAATCCCACCGTTATTTTTTTCAACACATATGGATACCGTTCTCCCAACCGAAGGCTTAAAGCCAGTTATTAAAGATGGCATCATTTATTCGGACGGAACGACGATTTTGGGTGCCGATGATCGTGCCGCATTGGCCGCTTATTTAGAAGCGATTCAGGCAATCATCGACAGCGGGGTTCCATATGGTCCAATCGAATTTATCCTAACCGTCAATGAACAGCCTGGTCTTGTCGGGGCAACCTATATGGATTACAGCAAAGCAAAAAGTAAAACTGGATATATTTTCGACAGCAGCGGCGATGTCGGCCAAATCATTCTAAAGGGACCTTACAGCAGCCGAATCTGGATGGAAGTTCAAGGGAAGGCCGCTCATATTGCCCTAAATGCGGAGGAAGGGAATAGTGCAATTCTGATTGCAGCCGAAGGATTGGCAAAAATGAGACTTGGTGAAATTGATGATGAGACGCTCGCAAATATCGGGATTATCAGGGGTGGAGAACTTACATCGATTATTCCAGGAAGTGTAACCATTGCCGGGGAAGTGCGTAGTTTTTCAAAAGAGAAGTTAGATGCTCAACTGAAACAGATGCAAGAAGTGATGGAGCAAGTGGCTGAAAAGAACGGTGGGAAGGTGCAGGTCAGAATTGAGAAGAAATATCTTGGGTTTGATATTCCTAAGGATGACATTTTAGTGAAAACAGTAGAAGAAGCGGCGAAAAGTATTAAGGTGAATTCCTATTTAACAGAAACATTGGGTGGTGCAGATACAAATGTACTAAATGAAAATGGATTAACCTGCATAACACTCGGTCTAGGTTTTCAAAATATCCATTCATTTAGAGAGTGTATAAGCATTGAAAACCTTGTTAACACAGGGAAATTGACAGCGGCTTTAATTGAACAGTGGTATGCCAACCATAAAAACTCTTAAGGATTTGGAACTTAGGGTGTCATCTAGAACATTTTAACCGGGTTCCTGGATTAGATACTGATAGTAAACTATGAAAATTTTTGTGCTCGCTATCCTAATATATTCTTTATGCTATTATAACGGTATCTTCAAAACATTTTATAAAGTCAGATAATTATTCTTCAAGGGAGTTGGACATAGGATGAGTAAAAGCGAATTAGTCGGATTAAAATTGATAGAGTTAGATGGTCTTACGCTTGATCGTCACAAGGTAGAAAACGTTTCTAAAGGAAATGTGATGGTCGCCATACCGGAGAAAAGCCTTGTGAGAGTACGGGCCAGTCGTAGTCGAATTGAAAAACAAATCAATGATGGGAAAGTAGTTTACGGTGTTAATACTGGTTTCGGTAAACTAAGTGATATCGAGATAGATAGAGAAGATATAGGAAAGTTGCAGCTGAATTTATTACGGGCAGATGCGGTAGGTGTAGGTGACCCGCTCCCAACTCCAGTGGTGAGGGCAATGATGACATTAAGGGCAAACTCACTGGCGAAAGGATTCTCAGGAATTAGAGAAGAAACACTAAAGCTTCTAGTTGATATGATTAATGAAGGTGTTCATCCAGTTGTTCCTAGTAAGGGTTCCGTTGGTGCAAGTGGTGATTTAGCTCCACTTTCACATATCGCAATCGTATTAGTTGGGGAAGGGAAGGCAGAATACAAAGGACAAATCCTTCCTGGGGGCGAAGCGCTTAAACGAGCAGGGCTTCGACCAGTTGTGCTGGAGGCAAAGGAGGGGCTAGCCCTAATTAATGGAACACAGTGTATGTCAGGTGTGGGTGTAATCGCCCTTAACGAAGCAGAGCGTGTTGGCCTCGCCGCTGATATGGCTGCGTGCTTAACAATGGAGGCACTAAAAGGGATTATTTCTGCTTTTGACAGCGAATTATTAGCCGTCCGCCCGCATCCAGAGTTGGAATTCGTGGCATCACGAATGAGAAAATGGCTTGAAGGCAGTAAACGAATCACGCATCAAGGCGAAATCCGTGTTCAAGATTCGTACTCCATCCGCTGTATCCCACAAGTACATGGTGCATCATGGCAAGCATTTAAATATGTAGATGAAAGACTGTTAGTTGAAATGAACTCAGCAACAGACAATCCTATTGTTTTAGAAAGCGGAGAGGTCATCTCAGGGGGGCACTTTCACGGACAGCCGATTGCTTTGTCAATGGACTTTCTGAAGGTTGCTGCAGCAGAATGGGCGAATATTTCTGAGCGAAGAACGGAACGGCTCGTTAACCCTCAATTAAGTGGACTTTCACCATTCTTAGCAGTGGACCCAGGGTTAGAATGCGGCTTGATGGTTGCGCAGTATGCAGCTGCCTCACTCGTTTCTGAGAATAAAGTGCTTGCGCATCCAGCAAGTGTTGATTCTATTCCGACCTCTGCCAATCAGGAAGACCATGTCAGCATGGGTACCATTGCCTCACGTCAAGCACGGGAGATCATTCACAACTCAGCCCGAGTAATTGCCATTGAGATGATCTGTGCCTCGCAAGCGATTTACTTGGAAAAAGCAGAAAAGGAATTAGCACCAGCGACAAGGGGATACCTAGAGAAAATCCGTGAAATTTGTCCGCCGCTTGAAGGAGATAGAGCAATCTCAGATGAAATGGAGGAACTTGCACAATATATTTTGCGTGAAAATGTATTAAATTAGACAAACTGCGGAGACCTGCCCCATTGCCTCAAAATTAGCTTAGGGCAGCTCCACAATAAGAATAATTCTAGTCACTTGTTTTGATGGACTAATTATTCTTTCTACCATTCTACTAGAAACGAGGGGGTTAATTATGAAAGCGCTTAAATTATTATCTATCGTTATGGTTTTTTCTTTGATGGTCATTCTATCCGCATGTGGGACAAATAAGACGAATGGCAGTGAAACTAATAGTGGAAATACTAGTGAAAAGAAGACTCTGAAAGTTGTATCTAATGCCGAATATGCTCCGTTTGAGTATCTGGATAAAGGGAAGATAAAAGGGTTCGATATTGACTTGATGGAGGCGATTGCAAAGGAAGCAGGTTATAAGATTAAGATTGTGCACGTTGGCTGGGATCCTTTATTTGTCGAAATTAAAGGGAAAACTGCAGACCTAGGGATTTCTGCCATTACTATTAATGAAGAACGTCAACAAACATATGATTTTTCTATTCCGTACTTTATTTCTACGAATGAAATTCTAGTGCCAAAAGGCAGTAATATTAAAGATGCTATGGATTTGAAGGATAAAGTAGTCGGCGTTCAAAATGGAACTACTGGTCAAGAAGTGGTTGAAGCAATTCTTGGGAAAAACAGCTCTAATCTTAAAAAATTTGAAAGCACAAACTTAGCTATTATGGAGATGAAAGGCGGAGGTGCCGATGCAGTTGTCGCAGATAACACCGTAGTAGAGGAGTATGTGAAAAATAATCCGAAAGAGAACGTGGTTCTAATTAAAGACGAAGTAAACTTTGAAAAGGAACACTATGGTCTTATGTACCCAAAGGGGAGCAAGCTAAAAGAAGAATTTGATAAAGCAATCAAAAAGGTAATTGAAAACGGAACATATACGAAAATTTACAATGAGTGGTTCAAGGTAGATCCTGATTTAAACCTATTAACAGAAAAGTAATAGTTTTTGATGAGGAGGATTGATTCATGGATTTTCGTTGGGATCTTTTAGCTGAATATAGCTCATTTTTCGTTAAAGGAACGTTACTGACGATTGGGCTTTCACTTGCTGGTATTTTACTAGGAACGATTCTTGGGTTGTTTATAGGATTAGGAAAAATGTTGAAAAAAAAGGTTTATGCCTTACCTTTTAGATGGTATATTACATTTTTCCGCGGTACACCCTTTATGGTCCAAATATTGTTAATTCATTTTGCGGTTGTACCACTGTTTCTAGGTGAAACAAATGCGATAACAGCAGCGATTTTAACTCTGTCCTTAAATGCAGCAGCCTATATAGCAGAAATATTACGTGCAGGGATCCAATCGATTGAGAAGGGCCAGATGGAGGCTGCACGTTCACTCGGCATGAATCATGTACAAGCTATGAGATACATCATTCTGCCACAAGCCTTCAAAAGAATGATTCCGCCTTTGGGAAATGAATTTATTGTTCTAATTAAGGAATCCTCCCTTGCAGCTCTTATTGCAGCACCAGAGCTAATGTATTGGGGCCGTGCGATGCAAGGGCAGTACTACCGTGTGTGGGAGCCGTATCTTACCACAGCTCTCATATATCTAGTGTTAACGCTTTCCCTAAGCTACTTGTTATCCCGTCTTGAAAGAAGGTTGGCAACCGAATGATCCAGGTGAAGAATTTAAAAAAATCCTTTGGTAAAAACGAGGTCCTCAAGGACATCAACGTGACGGTTAAGAATCAAGAGGTAGTCGTAGTAATTGGACCATCCGGTTCCGGAAAATCAACATTCCTTCGCTGTATTAATATGCTAGAAACGATTACGGGTGGTCATGTCTTGATTGAAGGGATCGATTTGACTGATAAAAATACAGACATCAACAAAGTAAGAACAGAAGTGGGCATGGTGTTTCAGCAATTCAATCTTTTTCCGCATAAAAAAGTCATTGAAAATATTATGCTCGCACCCATGAAAGTAAGAAATATTCCCATAGAAAAAGCAAGAGCAAAGGGTCTGGAGCTTTTACGTAAAGTCGGCTTAGAGGAAAAGGCAGATGCCTATCCCGACTCTTTATCCGGAGGGCAAAAGCAGCGTGTTGCAATAGCAAGGGCACTAGCCATGGAGCCAAAAATCATGCTTTTTGATGAACCAACCTCAGCACTCGACCCAGAAATGGTCGGTGAGGTATTGGAGGTTATGAAGGATTTAGCTAAAGAAGGCATGACAATGGTAGTCGTCACCCATGAAATGGGCTTTGCCAAAGAAGTGGGCGATCGCGTGATTTTTATGGATGGCGGATTGATTGTCGAAGAAAATGTTCCAGTTGAATTATTTGATCACCCAAAAGAAGAGAGAACGAAGGCATTTTTAAGTAAAGTTTTATGACGAAAAGGAGGCGCAGGTGCCTCCTTTTTCCTACTTCCCGATTTTCCACCTTTCCAGCTTAGGAATATTCCTAGTAAACATCCCCGCAATAAATTTCGGCATCCCAAATTCAACAATCTTTTCTTTAACTCTATCTTTCATTTCGTCAGCTGTAATATTAGGTAAGGTGAATTCTCCGTTCATGTAGCAGTGGCTGCAATACTTGGTGCTCTTCGTTCCGTCCTTTTCCGTTCCGCCTCCAAATTCATCTTTTGCTAAGGGCATTCCGCAGCTTTGACAGCTTTTGTATGTAGTCATCTACAAAACACTCCAATCTTTATTCTAAGTCAAACACCTCTACGATTCGGTCTGCTTTTATCCGGTTCTTGCAGAGCTTAAACATTTGTGTTAAAAATACCTCCACATCAAGTGATGAAGAAGGCAGTTGGATTTGAACGGTTGTTGAACCGAACATTTGCTTAAAATAGGCTTTTCTTTGGTCATTTTTCCCATCACGTTTAAATGGCTTGTATGCCCAAATAATATGTAGAACTCCGTCAATTTCCTGAATTTGTCGTATCTCTGCACAGGTCGTTGACCGATCATGCGCATAAATGACTAAATAATAGTTGTCATTACGATGCCAATCAATGAATACAAAGTAATAGCCCGTATCGTTATCTGGCCTGGTTACCTCATAGGCTGCTAATGTGGGTTTCCCGTTTGTCCATTGATGGAACTTCGGTAAGCTGCCATTAATAATTTCAAGTTTTTTAATCCCAAAGTGCGATGGATTAGAGGTCTCGATACAGTTTGCTAAAAAAATAGCTTGGTCCTTTTCCAACGTTGATATCCCCTTTATGTCTTTGGATCAATTATACTTTGAAAGTTGATTAAAAAGAAAAGAATGTCCCAATTTACCGTAAACTTATTTTTAACTGCAATAGAAAGTGTTATACTATATTTATTGATTATTCTGAAAAATTAACTAAAGGGAGGTTCTTCAGGATGAATTTTTATAAAGAGGATGTACATTTTCAAGAATTGCTTAAAGAGTTACTCGATCCAGCCTTTTTCGAATTTGCAAACCAGGAACTGACAAACTTTGGGGAGAAATGCGCCACTGTCATTGATGCTCGGGCTAGGTTTACGGACCGGGAAGGACAGCCGCGCTTAAACAAATACGATGCGTACGGTGAAGATATTTCTGAAGTTTGGGTGAACGAAGGCTATAGGAGAACGGTTGAGGAAACTTACAATACCGGAATTGTCGGATATGTTCATAAAGAAATTCCAGCGCTCGGGGAAAAGGGAAATTACATTTACTCTTATGCGCAAGGCTATCTACTCTCACAAACAGAACCTGGTTTCTATTGCCCTGTAACTTTGTCGATGGCAACGGCTTATTTACTTATCCAATATGCTTCAGACGAAATGAAGGAGCGGTTTTTGCCACATGTTCTTTCAACAGGTGAAGTACCACTCTATGAGGGGGCGACATTTTTAACAGAGCGCCAAGGCGGCTCCGATGTCGGTGCCAATGAGACAAAGGCTGTGGAAGAAGGCGGCCATTTCAAACTTTCTGGTGAAAAATATTTCGCCTCCAACGCTGGTATGTGCGGGGTGGCAATGGTTTTAGCACGGAAAGAAGGGGCACCGTCCGGGACGAAGGGGCTGACTTTATTTGCCGTACCATGGCGGAACCAGGATGGCTCATTAAATGGAATTCGGATTCGCCGCTTAAAGGATAAGCTCGGTGTCAGGGCAGTCCCTTCTGCGGAGGTAGAATTTGATGGTGCAGATGCTTTTGTAGTTGGCGATCCTACAAAGGGATTTTACTATATGATGGAAGCTCTTAATCTATCAAGAGTCTGCAATGCCGTTGCCTCGTTAGGAATTATGAGAAGGGCCTATCATGAAGCGAAAGAGTATGCCTTTAGAAGGGATGCGTTTGGAAGTAAGCTTGCTGACTATCCAATGGTTAAAGATACGCTGACCCGTCTGGCTGTAAAGCTGGAAATGGAAACCCGAACCGTTTTTACCTATTTGCCATTATTTGAGCGGGTCATGAACAATCAGGCAAATCAGAATGAGACCATTCTTAATCGTCTCTATATCGCCCTTTTGAAAAAAGAAACAGCTGAACAAGCAATTCACTTTTCGCATGAAGCGATTGAACTGCACGGTGGGAATGGTTATATCGAAGACTTCGTTACGCCTAGACTATTACGGGACGCCCAGGTCCTGACTGTCTGGGAAGGAACCGCCAATATTCTAGGGTTAGAGGTTCTAAGGTTAATCGAGAAGTATAAAGCAGATGAACTGTTTTTAGAAGAGATGACTCAGCGCTTACGGGGTGTTGCTCATTTGCCTTCTGAGTGGACTAATTTGGTAGAAAATAAATTAATTCAATTACAAAACCTATCGAAATCATTACGTACAGCATCGACTGACCATAAAACCTTTCACTCGAAAAAAGCAGCCGAACTTATGGTGAAGATTTTTGAGAGCATTGTCGCGCTGGAACAGGCAGCAAGCGGCGATCGTCGTGCCATCAAGGTAATGGAGGTATTTTTAGAGGAAACCTGGAAGTCCGCTTACTTATTCAATGAAGAAATGAGAACAGTCAATTATTTTGATGAAATTGTTTTGAATGCAAAGAGTGAGAAACCAGTGACTGCAAGATAAATGAACGCTAGTTAGGCTTGCCGGTTAAGATGGCAGGCTTATTTTTTGACTAATAATCGATTCAATTTCCAATTATTATCCAGAGAATGTCATAAGTTCCGAAAAATATGTAATAAGGGTCCGAGAATATGTAATAAGTTCAATAAAAATATGTAATATGTCTCCAAAATGAAATACTACTGACATCTTTTTTAAAAATTGCTCTGTTAGAATCATATAATTGGGACTTATAATCAGATAATCGGTCGAATAGTATATAGAATAATTAGGCCTCTTTTCCATAAGAATGACAGAGAGTGGTTGTAATTGGAGGGAAAGATATGACGTTAGAGACACAATTAAAACAGAAAACGTATTATGAAATGTTCATTAATGAACATGAAAATATTCATCCGATTCAGGTGCTTGGTGAATTGTTTCAGGAAGAAGCAGTAAAAGACCTACCTGATTTATCCACGATTCGCTACGCACAGGGTGAAGTGTATTTCCATCATAAAGATTATGAGGCTGCCATTTTTAAATGGGAGAATATTATCAATGAACTGGAGCCGTGGGCGAAGAAAAATACAGCCGATGCTTATTATGAGTTAGGTCTATTATCAACGGCCGAAGATCTCTATTGTGCGATTGCGACTAATAATCTCACTTTAAATACAGAAGTAGCCTTACAATTATTTTCGTTGTATATCGAACGTGGAAAGCTCGACTTGGCCTTAGCCGTGATTAAAAAAACAATCAGCACAAACCCGGATTATCCGAATGTAACGGAAATCGCGCGTACCTTTTTTGAGGAACAGCAGGACTGGAATCATGCAGTTGAACTGGCAATAAACGAAGCAAAACGAACGGAATCGTTCGACTGGTATGAAATGCTTATTTCTTATGTGGAAAAGGGTGTGACAAGAAATCATGCGCCGAGTTATTTTTCCCAGGCCTTATTTGAATTGTTCAGCCTGAATAAACCAATATTTGAAAGACTTGTTTCTGCACTTTGGGACAGCTATAAGAATGATGAATCGTATTTTACATGGATTAGAGAAATGAACCAACTGTTATTAAATCTGGATATCAACCAAACAGGAAACTTATCTGTCCTTTCGAGCCTTCATAAGGAGGCCTTTTTTAACATAATTGATGGAAGGTTTTTCATTAAAAGTCTGCAGGATTTTATTCCCGACTTCCTGACCAACTGGTTACGACTAGCGGATCGTAAAGATACCGTGCTTGCAGCTGCGGCCGTTCTCTCATGGAATGAGCTTTTTCCGGCTAGCATAAGTATGTCAATCGTAAGTGAGGCTGAAAAACTAATTAGCATGACGGAATCTGATATGGACGAATTAGAAGAGTGCCTGACACTCTTTCATGCGATAACGAATTGGGCACAAGCGAATGAGATGGGTGAGAATCATCGTGTAAAATGGATTGTCCGGCAGTTAGTTGATTTTGACACGCAGCATCTCCTTATTACCGGGTTAGGCGGAAGTGGGAAATCGACGTTTGTTAACTTGGTGCTTGGAGAAGATTTACAGGACAGTCCAACCTCTTCGTTAGTGATGTTTAAAGATTCAACGGAAGAAGAAATCTTGGAAATTACAGACCGAGAGATTACCAGTTTATCCGGTTTCTCTGATTTTCAGGAACGGATGGACCGCCGCCGTAATGCCTTGGAGTCGATGATTGAATTTAATCGTCCAAATACCTTTTTGCAGGAAAATAAGGTCACGCTCATTGATACTCCCGGATTAAAAGGAAACTATAATGACTCCTATGAAGTATTGAAGAATCTACAATTGGCCGATACCGTTTTGTTTGTACTCGATGCCAATGCCCCGTTTACAGATAAGGAACGGACAGTCCTTGCAAAAATCCAAGAGTTAGCACCTGATATTCCAGTCCATTTTCTGCTCAGTAAGACGGATACACTAGTCAATGAGCAAGAAGCGATAAGAGTTTTCGATGAAACCAGGACGAGGATTCAATCCTATTTACCTGATGCGGAAGTGTTTGCTTTTTCTTCACAATATGAAAGCAGCCAACAGTTAAAGGACTTAAAAGAGTTTATCCAATCGATTAAAAATACAAGAAACATCGAAGACAAACGTCTGGCAAAGCTATTATTCTTTATCCGCACCACAATCGCCGGTCTCATGCAAAAACGGCTGGATGTTGAAAATCAATTAGTAGAATCGGTGCGCTGGAACGAGGAAATGCTACAGAAGTTAACAGGTGCAGTTAATCAATTGAAGGATACGGAGACACAAAAAACAAAAGACGTTATACAGTCATACCGTGCCATCAAAGAGACAATCGAAAAGGATATTTCAGAGACCGTTCCAAAAATGCTTCAAGAGTGTTCTACTTTTATAAAAGAAGACAGCAATTTTAGCAAGATTCACTTAGAACTTAATGATGAGATGAACAAAAGACTAGAGAAGTACCTAGATCAGACGGTACTGCCTAAATATTACCGCTTGCTCCAAGATTGGATTGAGGGATGTAAAGAGGAGTTTGTGCAGAGTCAGGAATTTTTGAATGAAATCGGTGAAAGTTTTAATCACATGTATGGGGAAGAGCGCCTCATCCTTGATTGTGATTTCAAGGTGCTCGATGATTGGCACCGTGATACCGATCGAATGACAAGTCGCTTTCAATTGGAAACGATCAATATTCTACTGCGCAGAACACCGTCGCAATTTTTACTAAAGAGCGCCGGGAAGTTGTTTGGTGCCCTGTCACAAAATAAGGCACTCCTCTTTAATAAATACAAAGCTTTTGTAGAAAATGAGGATTATATTGAGGCTATTTCAGCAGTCAATCAACAGTTCTTCCAGCAATTTGAGCTGTTTGAAAAATCATTGGAGCGAGATGTTATCCTATTTTTTAAGAAACCATTGAATTTGTTAAATCATTCAGCGGAAGAAGCTCGTTCAGGAATTCAGACGAACCAAGAAATGCTGACGAATATGAATACCAATCCTGAAATGTTTCGCGATCCCTTAACGCTGTTTGAGGTAAGGCTGCGTCAGTTTGAATGGATGACCGTAGCAGGCAAAGGCATGCAAACCATTTATTAATATTTTTGAGAAGGAGGATGTCCACATACATCCTCCTTCTCTTCATTTTAGAAAAAAATGTCGTTGGAAATCCTTTGCCCAAATTCCAATAAAATGGTAGCCTAGTAATAATCTGCTTTAAAGGAGGGAAAACGAGTGATTAAGGTAAAAGGTACACAAACTGCGGCAAAAGTATTTTCCAACTACCCGCAGGAAACAGCGCTTGAGCAAATTCAAGAGCTATGCAATCAAGCTTTTTTAAGGGATACAAAAATTAGTATTATGCCAGACTATCATGCTGGAAAAGGTTGTGTGATTGGAACGACTATCCAGCTTCAGGATAAGGTTGTGCCGAACCTTGTTGGTGTTGACGTTGGCTGCGGCGTGTTAACCGTTAAGCTTGAGGATAAAAAAGTTGATTTTAATAAGTTGGATCAAGTGATCCGTACGTTTGTCCCGAGTGGACAGGAGCTCCATTCCGATGAGACAGTCGGGTTTATAAATACGAATTTTCCCGCCATTCAAGAATTTAAGGCAGAGCATATACTGAGTGAGAATCGAAGCCGTTATAGCTTAGGGACGCTGGGCGGAGGCAACCATTTTATTGAGGTCTCTATTGATTCCAATGGCTATCACTATTTAACCATACACACGGGTAGCCGCTATGTTGGGGCGAAGATCGCCACCTACTATCAAAAAGTAGCTATCTCAAACCTTCGTCAGCAGGATTTAACTGATGCCATTGACCAATTGAAGGTACAAGGACGTCAAAAGGAAATCCAAGCAATGATTCAAAGCTATAAAGAAAAGAATCCTGTCATTCCGAATGAACTCGCCTATTTAGAAGGAGAGGATTTTGATTACTATATACATGACATGAAGTTAGCTCAAGCCTTTGCAAAAGCAAACCGCGAAGAAATCGCCAGAGCGATTACGGAAAATATGGGATTTGAGGAGAACGACCGCTTTGATACGGTCCACAATTATATCGACACCGAGAACCTCATTTTACGAAAAGGGGCCGTTTCCGCACAAAAAGAAGAACGTCTTATTATTCCAATTAATATGAGAGACGGATCGATTTTAGCCGTCGGTAAAGGAAATGAGGAATGGAATTTTTCGGCACCACATGGGGCAGGCCGTGTCTTGAGCAGGACGAAAGCGATGAAAACTCTCAACATGGACGATTTTCATAAAACAATGAAGGGCGTCTGGACGACGTCTGTTTCAGAAGAAACCTTAGATGAGGCACCAATGGCCTATAAGTCCATGAATGAGATTTTGGAAAAGGTCGAAGAAACCGTTGAGATTGCTGAATTCATTAAACCGGTTTATAACTTTAAAGCGAGTGAAAAGTTTACACCTGGAAAATATAAAAAATAACCGTTTTCATTTTAATCAGACTAGGGTGCCTCATGTTCGAGGCACCCTAGTCTATGTTAATACCCTTTTGAAAAATTAACTAGATTAATCGGTGGAACCTCTCCCGAAAGATAAGCTTTTAAGTTAGGTATCAAAATATTTTCAATCACCCGCTGATTATAGTTTTCGGTCGCTCCGGAGGTATGTGGGGTAACAATGACATTTTCCATCTCCCAGAACGTGCTATCTGGACTTAACGGTTCGGTTTCAAATACATCGAGTCCTGCCCCGGCAATGGTTCCTTCCATTAATGCCTGGATCAGGTCCGCTTCCACGACAATTTCACCCCGACCAATATTAATAAAGAAGGCGGAACTCTTCATTAGTTTAAATTGATCCGCCCCAAACAATTGATAGGTTTCCTTCGTAAGCGGTAACGTAACTACCACATAATCACAGATTGGAAGCAGCTGACCTAATTGGTCTGGAGTAAACATTTCATCGACATAGTCAGCCGGCTTTCCGGAGTGCCTGACACCAAGCACGCGCATGCCGAATGCTTTAGCGATTTTTGCTGTTTCGTTCCCAATCGTCCCGACGCCGATTATTCCAATTGTTTTTTCATGCATTTCTAGTCCCATATGAGCATGATGCCAAGTTTTCTTCTGTTGATTTTTAACATAGGTATGGATTTTTCGCGTTAAGGCGAGCATCAATCCAAAAATGGTCTCAGAAATTGGGTAGGCATGTACGCCATTAGCACTTGTCAGGTAAAGGTCTCTGGAATTCATTTCTTGAAGAGGCAAGTAATCAATACCGGCACTCCAAGATTGGAACCACTTTAGCTTTGATTCCGGGGTGAGGCAATTTTCTTCTAACCCGTTTTTCCAACCAGCGATGATTTCAGCATCCTTAACATGTTCCTGCCAAATATGTTTATCTTTGCCGGCAATCAATTCCCAATCAGGAATAAGCGCCTGTATTTGTTCACGGTAATGTGGTTCGATATTGCGGGTGATAACCATTTTTTTCATAGGTAAGGATTCCTCCGTTTAAACAATATATACTTTAATTATGATAACTGAATTTTTAGGAAATGATAAGATTTTTGTTTACTATTCATACATCTACCGAACCATCCTGCAGGTTTTTTTAAAACTATGTGATGACCAAATATCCTTTTTCCAACTTCTGTGCTATTATTTAGAGATACGAAGTAAACATAAATTTAGCGGATCTTCTTGTTGAAGATTTTTTTTTATTGGAGTGAAAGGAGTGATTCGTTTGAAGGAGCGATTGTGGACGAAGTCGTTTATCATGCTCATGGTGGGTAATTTATTTGTATTTATGTCATTTCAAATGCTTCTTCCTACTCTGCCGCCATATATCAAATCAATTGGGGCTTCCGGCTTGGAGATTGGCCTCGTGACGGCATTGTTTTCAATTGGTGCCATCATTAGCCGACCGTTTATCGGCTTTATGCTTGAGTATAAGCCGAGAAAGGCACTTGTTTTAACAGGAGCCATCATGCTCTCACTGGTCACTATCCTTTATCCGGTATCACAGGTTGTAGTGATATTTTTGTTATTCCGCTTTTTCCATGGTCTTGTATGGGGTTGGTCAACAACAGTAAATGGTACAGCGGCAGTTGATGTGATACCCAATTCACGGCTTGGAGAGGGGATGGGCTATTTCGGACTTTCGATGACAATTGCTTTCATTATTGCCCCAAGTGTTGGAATTTTTGTCTATAAGATTACTTCTTTCACAAATCTGATTTATATTTCAGCGATATTAGGGTTCATCTCCATCATTTTACTAACAGCTGTACGCTATCAAACTCCTAAAGAAGTGATTAACACTAGAAAAGAAGATTTAAAATTTTCCTATCTGGGTTCATCGGTTGAAAAATCAAGTTGGTTTCCGGCCTTTATCACAATTATCATAAATTTGGGGTATGGATCTGTGGTAACGTTTATTGTTATTTTTGGTGAAGAACGGGGCATTGAGCAAATCTTCTTATTTTATGTTTTTAATGCCTTAATGGCCACGCTGGGAAGACCAATAGCAGGTAGATGGTTTGATGAGAAAGGCCCTATAGGACTTGTGATGTTCTGTACATCCGCAACCTTTCTGGGAATGTGGGTACTCTCTTTTGCCCATTCCAGCTTATTTATTGCCATTTCAGGTGCATTATTCGGATTAGGGTTCGGTTGCTTAATCCCAACGCTGCAATCTTGGGCGTTAGTTATGACACCTTCCCATCGGCGAGGGGTGGCCAACGGGATGATCTTCTCTTCCATTGATTTGGGGATTGGGCTTAGCGGACTTATTTTTGGGGTGCTCGCCCAGTTTGTTGAGACGGCATCCATCTTTCGAATCGCGAGTCTTTTTCTTCTGGCAGCCATGGCTTTTGTTATAATAATGGAAAGAAAGAAACGGGCGGCGTTACACGAAGATGTGGTAGCAAAGGAAAAGGTCAGGACTTCATATTAATGAGGTTCTGACCTTTTTCTATTCTATTGGTTTTAAATGAAGCTGGTGCTGAGTCTTAAGCTTTTAAGTCTTATAGGTTCAAAAATCAAACGCTGTTGCTTTTAGTAACTGTTCAATATCCGGTCACTTTTCTCCATTTTTTGTCCAAACACCATACAATAGTAAAATAAGCATCTTTATATGTAACTTATTTTTAAAGAAAATATCTTTGGCATAATACTTGCAAAATAAGAAATTAGATTTCTTATACAGGGGGCTATTGTATGCAAATAAAGGCGTGTCGTGCAGTCGTTACAGGAGGGGCTTCAGGTTTGGGAGAAGCATCGGTTCGAAATATTGTAAGAAATGGAGGAAAGGCCGTTATTTTTGACCAATCTGAAGAAAATGGTGTGCGGCTCCAAAACGAAATGGGGGAAGAAGTTTTATTTATTAAAGCGAATGTGACAATAGAAGAAGACATCCAGGCCGCAGTCAAGCAAGCATCTGAGTTTATGGGGGGTGTGAATACAGTCGTGAACTGTGCTGGCATCGGCATAGCGGAGAAAGTACTCGGAAGAAATGGTTTGCATAATCTTTCACTTTTTTCTAAAGTCATCAATGTGAATTTAATCGGTACATTTAATGTGATTCGGATTGCTGCTGAGAAGATGACTCTAAATGAAGTGAATGAACAAGGTGAAAGGGGCGTAATTATTAATACTGCTTCAATTGCCGCCTTTGACGGGCAAATCGGTCAGGCAGCTTATAGTGCCTCTAAAGGCGGGATTGTCGGAATGACCCTGCCAATCGCAAGAGAATTAGCCCGCTACGGGATTCGCGTAATGACGATTGCCCCGGGGCTATTCCACACACCGATGTTTGATACACTTCCGCAAGAGGCGAAAGATTCACTTGGAAAAATGGTGCCATTTCCATCAAGGCTCGGATACCCGAGTGAGTATGCACAGCTAGTCCAAAGCATCGTCGAAAATCCGATGCTAAATGGAGAAACCATCCGGCTTGACGGAGCCATTCGAATGCAGCCGAAATAAAATTGCTTGGAGATAAGGGGAATTCCATTAGGAATACCCCCTCAACCCATTATCCTCCAAAGAATAAGTCAATAATATTTGAAGTAGTGGATGTTTTTTTGTTGTAAAACTCTGAGTAACCGCAGTTTTTGCAAAAGACAACCGTGAAGGTATTGTGTTGAAGGTCAAACATCTTTGAAAGACCCGTTCCTGTCATTGCTACATCTTTCGTACCTGTATCCCTGCTGCCACATTTAATACAGCCTTTTTCACTCATGATCTCACTCCTCGAATGGATTCCTCTTTTTATTTACGATGAATGCGGATAAAAGTTCCCATATATAATAGATATTGTTAAAATATTCAAAAACATCCTTCACTTTTGTTACAATATAGATATATAGAAAAGGGGGGATGAAATGAGCCAATTTAACGAGTTGATTACGCCAGTCGACTGTATCGTCACCGAGGAGACGAAATTATCTGAAGCAATCAGTCTGATGAACAGTAGGAAGTGGAACCTGCTCCCGGTTACAGATACAAACAGAAAACTGGTTGGCGTTTTTACGCGCAGCGGTTTATTTCAAATGATCATGGACAGGAAGCCCTTAATCACCCCTATCAAATCATATATTAAAGAACATGTTGAAACGCTGCCAATTGACACTCCCTATGAAAATATTGAAACGATTGTGAAAAACAGTCCGGTGGGTACCGGTGTGGTCATTGATGAGCACCACTATGTCGTTGGAATCCTCACGAAAACAGATATGGTCATGTCCCTCCTGCAAACATCACAAGAATTAAAAACAGTAAAAATCTTAAAAAGAACTTTAGAAACGGCATTAGATCATGCCTATGACGGAATTGTTATGACAGATGAAAAGAAAAACATCCAGATGGTCAGTCCTCCCCTGCTCGAATTATTTAATCTTCAACCAGAATCCGTTCTTTCCAAACCGGTTATGAAAGTATTGCCGCACCTTCATCTAGACAACGTGTATCAATCAGCAACAGCCGAGATTAGCGGTTTCCTTGAAATTAATGGGATTAAATACATAGTTCACCGAATTCCTATCCTAGAGGATGGAAAAGTCATTGGAGCGATTGGAAAAATAGTGTTCCGGCAATTAAACGAGGTCAGTGAGTTATTTAAAAAACTGCAGAAGGCAGAGAATAAGGCGAGCTTTTATCACCAGCAATTCCAAAAATCAGCATCTGCTAGGTTTACTTGGGAGCATCTTTTTACGGTTGACCCATATATGGAAAAGTTGAAAAAAAGTGGAGCCAAAGCTGCAAAAGGCAGGTCAACTATTCTTATCCGCGGTGAAAGCGGCACGGGTAAAGAATTGTTTGCCCAAGCCATTCATAATAGCAGTGCAAGAAGTACAGGGAAATTTATTGTCGTGAATTGTGCAGCAATCCCGGAGGACTTGTTAGAATCAGAGTTTTTTGGCTATGACGAAGGGGCCTTTACGGGTGCGAGGCAAAAAGGAAAACTGGGAAAATTTGATTTGGCTAATGGCGGAACCCTTTTCCTCGATGAGATAGGAGATATGTCCCTCTCATTACAAGCCAAACTGCTGCGTGTGCTTCAAGAAAGAGAATTCTACCGAGTCGGAGGAACGGTAAGAATTCAAGTGGATGTCAGAATCATTGCAGCTACCAATCGTAACCTTGAAGAAATGGTCAAAGAGGGCCTTTTTAGAGAGGATTTATATTATCGACTCAATGTGATTTCATTAAACGTCCCTCCACTGCGCGAACGGCTATATGATACGGATCATTTGATTAGTCAATTCATGATTGAGTTGAATCAAATTTTAGGAACCAGCATCACTGGAATGGAAGATAAAGCAAGAGAAGTGATACTAGATTATGCTTGGCCCGGAAATGTCCGCGAACTGCGGAATGTTATGGAGCGTGCAATGACTTTTGCTGAAAATGGAAAGATTAGATTTGAGGATCTCCCCGAATATATGGTGAAGCAGGTTTCTATGAAAGATCCTTCGCTTCATGTATCACTGGTCGAAACAGCTGAACTTGAGGCGATCAAAAAGGCACTGGTCCAAGTGAAGGGAAATAAGGTTAAAGCAGCTAGATTACTAGGAATCAGCCGCTCAGGTTTATATGAAAAAATCAAAAAATATAAACTGCCAACCTAAGGAGAAGAGTGTCCAGAAATTGGACACTTTAGTGTCTTCTTTGTTTGGAGGGAATACAGATTGTTATTTTAAGCAGATGTATTTTCAGGGATGATGGACTGCATTATGACTTCCTGTATATTGGCATAAATATTGCAATGAAATTGGGGGAGTCTTTTTTTGGAGGAGGAATCTTTCTATGAATATTGGAAGTCTATTAGTGCAAAGTGCTCGAAAGTTCCCTGAATTACTAGCTATTGAATGCGAAGGACGAAGCTTTACGTATCGCCAATTTAATGAAGAAGTTAACAAGCTCGCAAACGGTCTGTTGAAGCAAGGGATAAATAAAGGTGATAAGCTGGCATTGATGATGAAAAACTCGGATCACTTTGTCTTTACCTTTTTTGCCGCTGCAAAAATTGGTGCGATAGCTGTACCGGTTAACTTCCGCCTTACTGCTTCAGAGGTTCACTATATATTAGACCAATCTGATACGTCATTGGTTGTGTGTGATAAGGAATTCGAACCAACTATTGCTGCTGCAAAGCTAGGTACGGATGTTCGCTTCGTCATTACCGTTGGGGAACCTGACACAACGGGATACTACTCATATGAAGGTATTTTATCGGATAACCTGGCGGAACCGAATGTGGAGGTTTCCGAGCGGGATGATTTAGAAATTCTCTACACCTCGGGGACAACAGGACGTCCAAAGGGTGCACTGTTTGACCATAGTCAAATTTTTAAGGTAGGGATTGCTGTCGTTATTAATATGGGGATTCGGCAGCATGAACGAATTCTCCACCTTGCACCGCTGTTTCACTCAGCTCAATTGAACCTTTTTCTTATTTCTGGAGTTGCACTAGGTGCGACCCATATCATTCATCGCGACTTTCATCCGGTTAAAACGCTCCAAGCGATTCAAGAACATAAAATCACCCACCTTTTTGCAGTTCCAGCCATGTATAACTTTTTACTCCAAGTTCCTAATGCGGCAGATTATGATTTATCTTCTATTAAAAGAGTTGGTTACGGGGCAGCCCCAATGGCACCCGAGCTTGTCAAAAAGAGTATTCAGCTCTTTAAAACAGATCAATTCTATAACCTTTGCGGCCTAACCGAAGCAGGTCCAGGCGGAATTCTCCTTGATCCAGAAGGGCATAAACGTCATCTCGGCAAGGGGGGGAAACCTATTTTCTTGACGGAAACAAGGGTGGTCAATGAAGAAGGCAATGAAGTGTTACCTGGAGTGATTGGTGAATTTATTGTCCGCAGTGACATGGTGATGAAGGAATATTATAAAAAACCGGTGGAAACGAGGAACACCTTGAAAAATGGCTGGCTCTATACCGGTGACTTAGCAACGATTGATGAAGAAGGTTATATCACGCTAGTCGACCGGAAAAAAGACATGATTATCTCGGGTGGAGAAAATGTATACTCTGTTGAGGTTGAAGGTGTTCTTTTTGAACATCCGAATGTCCTCGATGCAGCCATTATAGGCTTACCCGATGAGGTCTGGGGAGAGGCGGTCTGTGCAATCATTGTGCCAAAGGAAGGAGCGGTGATTGATGAGTTGGAATTGAAGAGCTTCTGTAGGGAGAAGCTAGCGGGCTATAAAGTTCCAAGGCGGATTTTTATCGAAGAGCAGCTGCCGAGGAACGCCTCCGGGAAAGTACTGAAATATCAACTTCGTGAGATGATGAGAAATGTAACCATTTAGAGTTGTGGTTGGGAAATTTTTTACAATAATTGTATAAAAACAGTGGTGATTTGTAAAATAAATCCGATTTTACGTGTAAAAAAACGTAATTTTGTAAAAAAGGTCCAAGTTTACGTCTAAAAAAACGGATACTTGTAAAATAGCTCAATATTACGTAGAAAAATCATATTTTTATGGAAAAGTTCCGCATACTTTTAAAAAAATGTAACCGTTATCAAATCGAAAGAGAGGCACATTTGAATGAAACATCCCTATTTAAATGAAGATCATGAAATTTTTCGTAAATCATTACGCAAGTTTTTGGACAAAGAAGCATATCCCTTTTATGAGCAGTGGGAGGAGGACCGAATGATTCCACGCTCCTTCTGGAAAAAGATGGGCGAACATGGTTTCCTCTGTCCAGATATCGATGAGGAATACGGTGGGAGCGAGGTTGATTGGGGATTTGCGGTCGTCATTAATGAGGAACTGGAACGAGTGGGCTCAGGGCTAATCGGAATTGGTCTCCACAATGATATTGTTGTCCCTTACATCACCGCCTATGGAACAGAAAAGCAAAAACAGCGCTGGCTGCCAAAGTGCGTTACAGGAGAAATCATTACTGCAATTGCGATGACGGAACCGGGTACAGGTTCAGACCTTGCCAATATTAAAACAACGGCAAAGTTGGATGGTGACCACTATATCGTTAATGGACAAAAGACGTTCATTACGAATGGGATTCAGTCCGACCTCATCGTTGTCGCGGTAAAAACGGATCTAAATGCGGTTCCAAAGCATAAAGGGGTAAGCCTTCTCGTTATTGAAAGAGATGCACCCGGATTTTCACGGGGGAGAAAGTTAAACAAAGTTGGCCTCCATTGCCAAGATACAGCGGAATTAATTTTTGAAGATTGCCGAGTTCCGAAGGAGAACCTGCTTGGGGAGGAAGGCAAAGGGTTTCTTTATTTAATGGAAAAACTCCAACAGGAACGGCTTCTTGTTGCGATTGGAGCTCAAACAGCCTCAGAAGTGATGCTCAAAATGACAATGGACTATGTAAAATCAAGAGAAGCGTTCGGAAAACCAATCAGCCAGTTCCAAAACACACAGTTTAAAATTGTGGAAATGGCTACAGATATTGAAATGGGCAGAGTTTTTTTAGATCAGCTAATTGCTGAGCATATTGAAGGGAAAAACGTCGTAACGAAGGTCTCGATGGCAAAATGGAAGCTGACCGATATCGCGAAGAAGATTGCCGCAGAATGTATGCAGCTTCATGGCGGCTATGGATATATGGAAGAATACGAGATTGCGAGAAGATTCCGTGATATTCCAGTTTCCAGCATTTACGCCGGCACCAACGAAATAATGAAAACAATCATTGCGAAAAATCTAGGATTATAGAGAGGAAGATATTGATGCGAGAAGTAGTCATTGTTGAAGGTGTACGTACACCGGTAGGAAGAAGAAATGGCGTGTTGAAAGATATTCGTCCCGATGATTTGTCAGCGCTGACATTAAAGGAACTAGTCAATCGAGCGGGGATCGACCCGGCGATTGTAGATGATGTCATTTGGGGGTGTGTAACCCAAGCGGGGGAACAAGCAGGCGATATAGCCAGAGTGGCTGCGCTAATTGCCGGATTTCCAATCGAAGTGCCGGGTACAACGATTGACCGTCAATGTGGTTCAAGTCAGCAAGCCGTGCATTTCGCTACTCAAGCCATTCTGGCTGGTGATATGGACGTGGTGATTGCCGGCGGTATCGAAAGCATGTCTCGTGTTCCGATGGGGTCCAACTACAAAGGTGTCGAGGAACCATTTAGTCCTAATTTACGGTCGAAGTATGAAATGATTCATCAGGGATTGTCGGCCGAGCGGATTGCTGAAAACTACGGATTTACCCGTGAAGAACTTGATCGATTTTCCCTTGAAAGTCATCAAAAAGCACTAAAGGCACAGGAGGAAGGTTATTTTTCAAAAGAAATTTTCCCACTTGAGGTAAAGCTTCCAGACGGGACAACGACTATCGTCAAGGATGATTCCGGTCCAAGAAAAGGAACATCTTTAGAAGCCTTGGCTGGCCTCCGCACTTCCTTTAAAGAAGATGGAGTGATTCATGCCGGAAATTCCAGTCAAATAAGTGACGGGTCGGCTGCCTTATTACTTATGTCCCGCAAAAAGGCTGAAGAGCTTGGTTTGAAACCGCGCTTCCGTGTTCACACCCGGGTGGTGGTAGGCTCGGATCCAACTTTAATGTTGACAGGACCGATACCGGCTACACAAAAGGCACTGGAAAAGTCTGGCTTGTCGATTGATGAAATTGATGTGTTTGAAGTTAATGAAGCCTTCGCCTCTGTCCCGCTTGCTTGGTTGAAAGAGACAGGTGCGGATCCTGCAAAACTAAATCCAAATGGCGGAGCGATTGCCCTTGGTCATCCGTTAGGCGGCAGTGGTGCGCGTCTAATGGTGACGATGATGCATGAGTTGGAGCGGACCGGCGGACGCTACGGCTTACAAACGATGTGCGAAGGCCATGGTATGGCAAATGCAACAATCATTGAGCGTTTAGAATAAGAGAGTTATTTAGATTCGCTGATAGACCACTTAAATTCGCTAATTGGACTCAGAAATTTGCTGATAAACCATCTAAATTCGCTAATAAACCAGCAAAACTTACGAAGGACAATAAAAGTTTCAGTAATGGAGGCGATTCAATGACGACAACGATTGGAAAAATCTTTGATTTAACGGTAAAAAAGTATCCGAACAAACAAGCGATTTACGATGTCAGAAAAAATGTCCGCTACACCTATAAGGAATGGAGCGAGCAGGTGAATCGTCTTGCCAACGCCCTCCTGAAAGAGGGGGTACAAAAAGGCGACCGTGTTTCCACCTTCATGTTTAACACCGAAGAATTAGGGACAACCTTTTTCGCCTGTGCGAAAATCGGTGCGATCTTCAATCCAATTAATTTTAGGTTAACACCTGAAGAAGTTGCCTATATTCTTTCTGATGCCACCCCAAAGGTTGTTCTTTTTGAAAAAGCTTTAGAACCTATTGTCTCAGCAATTGCCAATCGTTTCGACAAGACCACCTTCTGGTTCATTGATTCGGGAGCACCCGCTTATGCGGCTAGCTATCAGGAAAAACTAGCCGCTTCATCAACCGAGGATGTCCAGGCGGACGTAAAGGAAACCGATCTATACGCATTCATCTATACCAGCGGGACAACGGGAAGGCCGAAAGGGGTCATGCATACCCACCGCAATATGGTGGACCAAAGTGTCTTCTGTATTGCTTCGTGCAAGCTTCGTGCGGAGGACGTGGGACTTGTTACTGCGCCTATGTTCCATTGCGCGGAACTCCATTGCGCCTTTCTGCCAAGGATTCATGCAGGGGCAAGTAATGTCATACTGCATCAATTTAATCCAAAATCGATCCTTCAATTAATTGAACAAGAGAAAATTTCAAAGTTCTTTGCGGCACCAACGATGTGGAACATGCTCCTCCAAGAGGACCTAAGCAAGTATGACTTATCCAGCCTACAGCTTGGTTTATATGGCGCCGCTCCTATGGCCCCATCACTAGTTCATGCGCTCCATGATAACCTGGGAATTTCGCTCGTTCAAGCCTATGGAATGACCGAAATGGGTCCGGCGATTACCTTCCTATCGGAGATGGATCAACTAAGGAAAGCAGGTTCTGCAGGGCAGGCTGCCCTAAGTCACGATATTCGGGTCGTCCGCACGAGAGAAGACGGTCCATCAGATCCTGATGATGTCGTTCCAGTGGGTGAAACCGGTGAGATTATTGTGCAAGGACCATGTATGATGGTTGGTTATTTCAACCGTGAAGAAGCGACGGAAAAAGCATTGTATAAAGGGTGGTACCATTCGGGAGATATCGGTTATCTCGATGACGAGGGCTATCTTTATGTCAATGACCGTGTCGATGACATGATTATCAGTGGCGGGGAGAATATCTATCCAAGGGAAGTCGAAGACCTCTTGCATGCTCACCCAGCAGTCCTTGATGTGGCAGTCGTTGGCCAGCCAAATGACCGCTGGGGCGAGACTGTAACTGCCTTTGTGGTGAAAAAGGATCCGAAGGTAACTAATGAAGAACTGGATATATACTGCATAAACAGCAATCAGCTTGCCAATTACAAACGCCCGCGGAAATACATTTTCTGTGAAACGCTGCCACGGAATGCCAGTGGAAAAATCATGAAGTTTGTCTTGAGAAAACAATTGGAGGAGCTATTTACCCCAGGTACTACAAATTCGTAAAAGAGGGTCTTGACTATGTTAAAAGGTATAAAAGTCATTGATTTTACCAACTATTTGCCTGGTCCTTTCGCAACCTTACGACTTGCAGAACTTGGTGCAGAAATTATTAAAGTGGAGCCGCCAGAAGGGGATCCCGCCCGGCATATGGGAATTTCCGAACAGGGGAATGGCCTTGTTTTTCTTGCAAACAATCGTCAGAAAAAAAGCATCAGTCTTAACTTAAAGGAGAAAGAAGGTTTCGACACCGCGCTTAAATTAATAGCAAATGCAGATGTCGTTCTTGAAAGCTTTAGACCAGGTGTCATGGAAAAGCTTGGTTTAGGATATGAGGCCGTTCGAACTGTAAAACCTGATATCATCTACTGCTCGATTTCAGGATATGGACAAAAGGGGTCGTTAAGTAAACTGGGGAACCATGACCTCAATTATATGGCATTAAGCGGGGTTTTAGCCCAATTCAAGGATAGAACCTGCAAACCGGTCCACCCGTCGATTACGCTTGGCGATTATATAGGTGGTTTTGCGGCTAATGAACGGATTCTAGCAGGGCTCATTTCAAGAGTCCTAACAGGAAAAGGAAGTTATCATTCGATTTCCATCACTGACCAACTGGTGTCATTATTAGGCAACCATATTATGGTTGAAAAAGAAGACGGTGAAGGAACTGGCATTAAGGTTCTTAACGGCAGCATCATTTCCTACGCCCTTTATGAAACAAGGGATGGACGCTACATGAGCCTTGGCGCACTTGAGCCGAAATTTTGGGCTAATTTTTGCCAGGCTCACGGACATGAAGAATGGAACAGTGCACATTTTTCCGCAACAGATGATGCCAACCCTATTTTTCAGGAACTCATGGTACTTTTTAAAAGTAAAACCTTTTATGAATGGATTGAATTTGCCCAAAAGGTAGATTGCTGTATGGCACCAGTATTGGAAATTGGGGAATTAAGCACGAATCCCTACTTTAGAGAAAAAGAGCTTATCTTTGCTTCTTCATGGGGAGACTATCAGGTGAAAATGCACAGTGACCTTGAGTTGGAGTCAGTTGCCCCGCCGCCTCAAAAAAATGAGCACAGGGATGAAATACTAAATAATATTTTGATTTAAAAAGAGAAACTAGACTGCCACAAAAATTTGGCAGTCTTTTCTTTGTTAAACGTTTTTTCTTTTATATAATGACCAACCTAGGATCATAAATGCCTTTTGAAAATTCAAGAACAAGCAGTATAATAGAGTAAGTTGATCATTAGTTTGATAGATTATTTATGTTTCGAAAGGAGGAAAAATGTTGTTTGAAAAGGCACTTCCCTTACTAGAATCCCACTTTGGTTATAGCTCCTTCAGGACAGGCCAAGAGCAGGCCATTCGTTCCGTTTTATCCGGCGAAAACACTATTACTGTCATGCCAACGGGCGGCGGGAAATCCATTTGTTATCAAATTCCTGCACTTGTTTTGTCAGGTACCACGATTGTCATTTCCCCACTGATTTCTTTAATGAAAGACCAGGTAGATGCCCTCATTCAAGTCGGTATTCCCGCCACATTTATCAACAGTTCGTTAAGTTACAGTGAAGCAAATAAGCGGATGCATGAAGCCATTCAGGGAAATTACAAGCTACTATATATTGCCCCTGAACGATTGGAATCACGAGAATTTATGGAAGACCTTTACAGCATGGACATCCCGCTTGTAGCTGTGGACGAGGCCCACTGTATTTCGCAATGGGGCCACGATTTTCGGCCAAGCTATCGCCATATTCAACAATTAATTAACAGCCTGCCGCAAAGGCCAATGGTCTTAGCCCTAACTGCGACCGCGACTCCAAAGGTTCGCGAGGATATTTGCAATCTCTTAGACATTAATGAAGAAAATACGATAATTACTGGATTTGAGCGGGAAAATCTGTCCTTTACCGTTATCAAGGGACAGGACCGGGATAAGTATCTAAAAGACTATCTAAAAAAGAATGAAAAAGAAGCAGGCATTATTTATGCAGCAACTAGGAAAAATGTTGACCAAATATACGAAAAATTGCTCAAAGCCAACATTAAGGCGGCTCGTTATCATGCCGGGATGGGGGATGTCGAGCGGAACAGGGAACAAGAACGATTTTTAGAAGATAAAGCAACAGTTATGGTTGCTACTTCTGCCTTTGGGATGGGAATTGATAAATCCAATATCCGTTATGTAGTCCACTATCAGCAGCCCAAAAACATGGAGAGCTATTATCAGGAAGCGGGTCGTGCAGGCAGGGATGGTCTCAAAAGTGAATGTATTCTTCTTCATTCCTCACAGGATGTGCAAATTCAGCGCTTTCTCATTGATCAATCTAGTGACCGAAGCCGAATGACACAAGAGTTAGCAAAGCTCCAGCAAATGGTTGATTATTGCCATACGGAAAACTGTCTCCAGGAATTTATTTTAAAATACTTTGGCGAAACTGAGACTGAACCGTGCGGCAGATGCGGCAACTGCTTGGACACGAGGACAAGCATCGATGTAACGAAAGAAGCACAAATGGTGATGTCTTGCGTGATCCGGATGGGGCAGCGGTTTGGAAAAACGATCACGGCACAAGTGTTAACCGGCTCGAAAAATAAAAAAGTCACAGAAATGGGCTTCGACAGGCTTCCGACCTATGGAATCATGAAGGATAGAAGTTCAAAGGAGGTTAGTGACTTTATTGAATTTCTGATATCACAGGAGTTAATTGCGATCGAACAAGGGCAATTTCCAACCCTGTTCGTTTCACCAAAAGGGAAAGATATCTTGTTAGGTAAGGAGCAGGTTCATCGCCGTGAAACGGTACAGGTTAAACAAGTATCGAAGGATGACCCATTGTTTGAAGTATTAAGAGAGGTGCGGAGGCAGATTGCTGAAACAGAAAAGGTACCTCCGTTTGTGATTTTCTCTGATGCTTCCCTAAAGGATATGTGTGCGAAACTGCCGAAGTCGACAGAAGAATTTTTACACGTCAGCGGTGTAGGAGAACTGAAGCTTAAAAAATATGGTCTTGAATTTATTCAAGCCATTCGTACCTTTTGTGAAACTAATGTAGATTATCAAAGTGAGTTGATTCCTGTTGAGAAAGCTCCAAAGAAACCTGCCAAAAAAGCAGGGGTAACTGACTCTCATTTGGAGACATTAAAACTACATCAGGGAAATTTTTCGATTGCGGAGATTGCCGAGCAGCGGGATTTAGCGGTTAGCACAGTTGAGACCCACCTACTTCAATGTGCGCAACAAGGTTTAGCCGTCGATTTTAGCAAATATATTCCAGCAGAATATATGCCGCTTTTAGAAAATGCTTTGGTAGAAGCAGGACGGGACCGCCTCAAACCAATCAAGGAACTGCTTCCAGAGGAAGTAAGTTATTTTATGATCAAAGCCTATGTTTATTTTATCAGTAAAAAGAAATAGGTTTTGCTTAAGAAAAGGCACATATCTGAGAAATATTACATTTAATTGTATTTTTAGAATATTCATAATAGTTGTCGATATCCCTGTTATATTGTTGATATTTCCCCGGGAATTTGTCGATATCACACTTTATTAAAGAACAGGGCAGCGAATAAACTTAGCTGCCCTGTTCTTTATCATATTCATCTAAAAATGGCTTATTGGCATAATAGTACATCATTGCCATGAAAACAGCGCCGCCAATCAGGTTTCCGATTGTCACTGGGACTAGATTGTGGATGACTCCACCCCAAGAAATCGTCCCTGGATGGTTTAAAACTAAGGCAATGGCAAACGTACACATATTAGCGATGCTATGTTCATACCCGGAAATAAAGAAACAAAAGACAAATAGCATCATCGCAAACATTTTCGGTCCGTCTCCTTTTAACCCCATCGGAAGAAAAAAGGCCATGCAGACAAGCCAATTACAGAGAATGGCTCGGAAAAATAACTGTGTTATTGGCACTTGCATCTTTATTTCCACAACATGGAGTAAAAAGCCGTTAACCTCGGAACTTTCATAAAGTCCCGTAGTAAAAATAATAAAGGCAAAAACCGCCGCACCGAGAATGTTACCCGCGTAACTACAAATCCAAAGTTTTACAATGTCTATCCAGGTCATTTTCTTGCGCAGTGCGGCATAGGTGTAATAAAACGTATTACCGGTAAACAAATCACCACCGCCATAGGCAATTAAAATAATGGCAGCTCCGAAGGTAAGTGCCGCCATCGGATAGGCAAACGGGTTATCCTTAACATAAAAGAAGTTCCCTGTTTTAAATGCTACAATGACCCCGAAGCCAATAAACATACTGGCAAGCGCCGCCCGTAAAATATAACGAAGGATGCTTTGCCGAAAGATTTTCATCTTTTTGAGGGCGAGTTTCTCGGCTTCTCCTAAAGGCTGCATTTCCATGTCAATCCCACCCACCATTCGCAATTAGATTTATCCGTTTATTTTTTATCCAAAGTGCTGTGGTTATGTATTAGTAGGTAAATTTTTCATTAAACAAGCTTAGAATAATTACATTTTTTAAAACATAAACATTTGTAATGGTTAAAAATAGCAATAACACCCATAATTCAGTTATAATGTAGAAGTTTTTTGAAGACTGATTTTAAGGAGTCATTATGTTGAAATTGAAAAATATTACCCCTTCACATGACCCATGGGAAGCCTATTTAGATATTGAGCAATATGGAAAGCCTCAGTTAACCAATATTGAATTGACCACGACGACCCTTTGTAATATGCGTTGTGAGCATTGTGCTGTAGGCTATACACTCCAACCAAAGGATCCACATGCGCTTCCTCTTGATTTGCTCATCCAAAGATTAGAGGAAATTCCGACACTCAGGTCACTTAGTATTACTGGAGGAGAACCGATGTTATCCTTATCCTCGGTAAAAGATTATGTTGTACCCCTTTTAAGATATGCCCATGAGCGCGGTGTACGGACGCAGATTAATTCTAATTTAACACTTGATCTAAATCGTTATGGATTAATCGTGCCTTACTTGGATGTTTTACATATCTCGCATAACTGGGGGACCGTCGATGATTTTGTCGAAGGTGGCTTTGCTCGAATGGAACGGAAACCGGCATATGATCAACGGGAAAAATATTTTAAAAGAATGATAGAAAATAGCCGAGAACTGGTAAAAGCAGGAGTGATGGTATCTGCTGAAACGATGTTGAACAAGCGGACCCTGCCGTATTTAGAAAAAATTCACCGCCAAATTGTAGATGAAATGCTATGCCAGAGACATGAAATACACCCTATGTACCCAAGCGATTTTGCTAGCAATCTCGAAACCTTATCACTTAATGAAATAAGAGAAGCGATCCATCACTTACTAGATGTCAGAGATGAAAAGGTGTGGATGCTGTTTGGCACGCTCCCATTTTATGCATGCAACAGTGAACAGGAGGATTTAACTCTCCTTCAACGCTTGTATAAAAGTAAAAATGTCACCGTCAGAAATGACCCTGATGGTCGTTCGCGACTGAATGTAAATATTTTTAACGGAGATATTATAGTGACAGATTTCGGTGATACACCACCACTTGGAAATATTCAGACTACAAATCTGTTACATGCATATGAAACCTGGCAGTCATCAGCCTTAGCAAAAGAATTAAGCTGTCATTGCCCGGCTGTTGCTTGTTTAGGACCTAATATCCTTGTGAAAAACAACTATTATCCTGATGTTGATTTTACTAAGCTGAAAACCAGAATATTAAAGTAGCATAAGCAGGATTATGCAATAATGGTTTATTAACTATGAATATCTACTAATTTTTAAACACCTTCCAACGAGGAAGGTGTTTCTTTGTCGAGAAATGTCGTTTCATTTTTCTGACAATTCCATTGACTATAGTCTTAGAATATAGTAATTTATATATAACAACATATAACGTTATATAAAGTTGTATGTTGTTTAGGTGGATTACTGGTGTTCATTCACTAAAATATTAAATCAGGGAGGCAACAAAAATGACGACTGAATTAGTAGTTGACGTTAAAAATCAAGTGCAACAAGCTTTAGCAGAGGTAGAAAAAAGAAATATTTCAAATGTTTTCTTTGTAGCATGTGGAGGATCTTCTGCGATTATGTATCCAAGTAAGTATGTAATTGACCGTGAAGCAAAGGTTCTTGATGCCCATCTTTTTAGTGCAAATGAATTTATCCATCGTAATCATGCAAAACTTGGAAGCGGTTCCTTGGTTATCCTGTGCTCCCATTCAGGAACCACACCTGAAACAGTAGAAGCAGCCAAATTTGCTAGATCAAAAGGGGCATTGGCCGTTTCTTTAACAAATGTGGAAGGATCACCACTAGCACTAGCTTCTGATGTCGTGTTGAAGTACCAATGGGGTGAAGGAGCAAACGCTTTCACTACTAACTATTCTGTTTTATATCAACTAGTATTTGGTGTACTGAAAGTTGTTGAAAATAACAAAAAAGCTAGTATAGTAGAAGAAAGTCTTGAGAATTTACAAAATGTTTACGAAAAAGCAGCAGCGCTTTATCAATCAAAAGCAGCAGCATTTGGACAAGATTATAAAGATGAAAAAATCATTTACACAATGGCAAGCGGAGTAAATTATGGTGTTGCCTACTCCTATGCGATTTGTATCCTAATGGAAATGCAATGGGTTCATTCCCATGCTATCCATGCAGGAGAATACTTCCATGGTCCATTTGAAATTATTGATGAAGAAACACCTTTCATAATCTTGCTTGGTTTAGATGAAACCAGACCATTAGAAGAAAGAGCACTAGAATTCTCTAAGCTTTACGGCAAGAAATTGGTTGTCCTTGACGCAAAAGACTTCGATTTCACTGGGGTAGCAGAAGAAGTACAGGGATACATTGCTCCATTAGTCTTAAATTACGTATTAAGAAAATATGCGGATCAGTTGGCGGAAGCTCGAAATCATCCGCTATCAAAAAGAAGATATATGTGGACAGTTGAATACTAATCCAAGGTAAAATAACCATTAGACTGCTAAATTATAGAAACGGATTCCTTTCTGGAGGGGAAGCTTAATGAAGAAGTTATTGATTTTAAGTATTATTTCTATTCTTTTTCTATCTTTATTTGCTGGCTGTTCTAAGAGTTCTAGTTCTACGAACGGAAAAGATGTCGTTGAACTCAAGTTTTTCCATCGCTGGCCGAATCAACCTAAAAAGCAGTATTTTGAAAAAGCAGTAAAAGAGTTTGAGAAGGCGCATCCCAATATTAAAATTAAAACAGAAGCGGTCTTGAACGACTCTTATAAGGAAAAGATTCGTGTTGTCTTAGGCTCAAGTACCCCTCCAGATGTATTCTTTTCTTGGAGTGGAGAATTTGCTTATAACTTCGCACGTCAAGGACAATCGCTTGATTTAACTAACTATGTTAAGGAAGATAAGGCGTGGTCGGATCAAATTATTGCTTCCCAGTTCAATGCCTTCACATTAGATAGTAAAATTTATGGGATTCCGTGGTCCACTGACGGTAAGGCCTTCTTTTATAATAAGAAAATTTTCAGGGATTTAAATCTTGAGGTCCCAACTACATGGTCTGGGCTTATTGAGGTCTCTAAAAAGGTAAAGGCCGCAGGACTTACACCAATTGCATTTGGAAGTAAAGCACCTTGGACGATTTCACATTATATTGGAACATTAAATCAATTGATGGTACCGCAGGACGTTCTTGATAAAGATTATGATCCTAAAAATTCAGAAGGTGATTTCTCGCACCCAGGTTACGTAAAGGCATTAGAAAAATTCATGGAGCTTAAGCCGTACTTTAATAAAGGCGTTAACTCTGTAGACCATGAGTATTCGCGTGAGTTATTTAACAGCGGTAAAGCAGCAATCGGCTTCTTCCAGCTTGCAGAAATCGGACTGATTGAACCATCTTTAAAAGAAGATTTAGGTGTATTTAATGTACCGGGAGTAGAAGGTGGAGAAGGAAATGCTAACTCCATCACAGCAGCCCCAGAAGGAATCATGATTTCTTCGAAAACAAAGCATCCGAAAGAAGCAATGGAATTTGTTAAATTCTTAACCTCAAAGGAAAAAGGAACAGAACAATTAAAAGAAGTTAGTGAGTATAGTGCAGTTAAAGGGACAACAACAGAAGCGAATGCGTCTAAGCTTCAACAGGATGCCATCAATTTAATTGTTAATGCCGAGCAAACGTACTTATGGTTTGATACTGCAGTTGATATTAAAATCGTCGATGCTTATTTAAATGGGACGCAGCTAATGTTAGACGGAAAGAAAAGTCCTGAAGATGTGATGAAGGATGTCAGAGCAGCAGCAAAAGAAGTGAAGGCGTCAGCAAAAAAATAGGAAGCCAGAAAGGTGGTTGTAAGTTGACCACCTTTTTTCCAAAGATACGCCTTTTAAAAAAAGGGGAGTTATTATGCAAAATACAAACAAATGGTTACCATACCTATATATTGCACCTTGCTTAATCTTTTTGGCCCTTTTTGTTTATTATCCAATCGTTGAAAACTTTTTTTATAGTTTCTATGATTTCTCTGCGTTTTCAGTAGAAAAAACATTTGTTGGCTTCGAAAATTTCCTGAATCTTTTTAAAGATGATGTTTTTTATATAGCTTTAAAAAATAATCTCTGGTATGCAGTAATCTCGATTATCTTTCAGGTATTTGGCGGACTTATTTTAGCAGCTATCCTTGAAGATAAATTGATCCGACTCGTTAGTGGGATATTCAGAACCGTGTTTTTCCTTCCGGTTGTGATATCAATGACGGTTATCGCTTTACTATTTACGTTTGTTTATAACCCGGATATCGGAATTTTAAATGGACTCCTAAATATATTAGGACTTGAAAATTTGACCAAGGCTTGGCTGGGAGAATCTGAAACAGCTATTTTCGCTGTTATTGCAGTCTCGCAGTGGCAAAGTATTGGTTACATTATGATGTTATTTATTGTTGCGATTCAAAATATCCCCCAAGAGTTGTATGAGGCTGCCGAGATTGATGGGGCAGGGAAAATTCGTAAATTCTTTTCAATTACTGTTCCTCAAGTAAAAGAGATGTTCTTCGTTACAACACTTATCACCTTAACCGGTGCCTTTACCGTTTTTAATGAACCGTATATATTGACTGGCGGAGGACCAGGTAACTCAAGTGAAGTTTTAGGAACATTACTCTACCATTCCGCTTTTGGGAAAGACCAAATGGGCTATGCCTCTGCTGTGGCGACCGTAATTTTAATGATTACCTTAATTGTTTCCTTGGTTCAGCTGAAAGTATTTAAAACAGGAAAGGATGTTTAGAGTGGAGACAAGCAAAGTAATGGACTATCATCATTCGATTCCAATCACAACGAAATATAGGAAGCAGACGAAAATTGTTAAAGGTTTGCCCATCTTTACTATCCTAATCTTGTATTTTGTGGTAATTGCTTATCCTCTATTTTGGATGGTGATTAACTCATTTAAGTCCACTTCAGAAATATTCTCCAGCAGCTGGGCATTACCGAAGGAGTGGTTGTTTTCCAATTATACGGAGGCTTGGAACACTGGGATCTCTGGATATTTTGTTAATAGTTTAATTGTTACAGCTACGACCTGCTTCATCACAGTATTAATAAGTGCACTTGGCGCTTATAGTTTATCCAGATTTGAATTTAAAGGGAAGAATATCCTGCTTGTTTTCTGTATGGGCGGAATGATGCTCTCCCCACAAGTCAGCTTAGTTCCGCTATATAAACTGATTCAATTATTAGGAATTCATGATACCTACTTTGCGATGATCTTTCCATATGTAGCCTACCGAATTCCAATCACAATTCTTTTGATAAGAGCAGCTTTTCTAGAGGTTCCAAGAGAATTAGAGGAATCTGCCTTTTTGGATGGCTGTAATACGTGGACCATTTTTACGAAAATATTTATTCCTTTAAATAAGCCGATATTACTAACAGCTGTTGTGTTAACTGCTTATTATACTTGGAATGAATTTATGTTTGCGTTAATCTTTGTTGATTCAGATGCGTTAAAAACAATACCTGCCGGATTGATGCAATTTAGGGATGCCTTGCAAACCAATTGGGGGGTTCTTATGGCCGGCCTAATGATTTCAGCTTTACCGATTATTCTCTTATTTATGTTCATGCAGAAGTATTTTATTCGAGGTTTATCCTCAGGAAGTGTTAAAGGATAAAAAGGAGTGGGAAATTATGAGAATTATTGGAATAGGTGATAGTGTTGTTGATATTTACCAGGATCGTAACGAAATGTTTCCAGGTGGGAATGCCTTAAATGTTGCGGTATTAGCCAAACAAAGTGGAGCGGAGTCCGCGGCTTATATAGGGATTGTGGGTACGGATATTGAAGGAGATCATATTCTAGATTCTTTAAGCAAGAACTTAGTAGATGCGAGTCATGTACGAAGAGCAGTTGGGGATAGCGGAAAGGCATTTGTCGATCTAAATGAGGAAGGAGACCGAATCTTTGTTAAATCAAATAAAGGCGGAGTACAGGCTAAACTCAAGCTTAATCTAACAGTGGATGACTATGAATACATCAAATCGAATGATGTGGTACATACCAGTCTATATAGTCATTTAGATGAAGAATTACCATTGCTAAAACAATACTTACCGATATCCTATGATTTTTCAAATCATTTTTCGGTGGAACTTTTAGAAAGGGTTTGTCCACATATCCAGTTTGCGTTTATTTCAGGAAGTGATTTGACTGAAGTTGAATTAGAAGAGTTATTCCTTAAAATACATGGACTTGGAACGCCGTTTATCATTATCACGAGAGGTTCAAAGGGCGTAGTTATGTCTCATAATAACAAACGATACGAACAGGGAATAGTTGAAGCAAATGTGATTGATACACTAGGTGCGGGTGATTCTTTTATTGCAGGGTTTTTAACCCATCATTTTAATGGGTTAACTATTGAAGAATCATTGAAAGCAGCGGCACAAATTGCGGCAAGAACTTGTGAAGTGAATGGTGCATTCGGTCATGGTAAACAATTAACAACATAAAAATAAAAGGAATGATATGGATACCCATATTCATTCCTTTATTTTTACGTTGTTATCGTAAGTGCAATCAGTTGGGTTTGTGTCTTGAAATTTGAAATATGAATGGGTACTCCTGTTTCGTCGTAGACGGTTTTATCAATATTAAATAGTGTCGCGCCGATTTCGCAATCCAAATATTCTGCCTCTAATGTGGAAGCTGGTATGACAGTGATAATTTTTTTACTTGAGCCAGATTTAATATTGATTTGGTAAATATTTTTCAAGACTTCATAAGTAGATTCATGTTCGGTAAAGTGTGACATTAAATTTGGGAAACGTTCTAACGAGTAATGGGCTACATCTAGAACAAACGGCTGTTGGTCGATCGACATGATCCTGACCAACTTTAATACTGGTGAATCAATAGCGATTTGAAGTGCTTCAGCAATATCGGGAGCCGCTTTCATTTCTTCACAGGCGAGAATTCGCTTGGAAGGGTTTTTCCCTATTTGCTTACTAAAGTCGGTGAATCCATCAATGGAAACCAGTTCCCGTGCAATTTTGGTTCTTGTGACGAATGTTCCCTTCCCTTGTTTTCGCTCTAAAAACCCTTCATCGGCTAAATCTTGAATGGCTCTTCTTACGGTTATTCGGCTAACGCCATATAACTCGCATAATTCGGTTTCATTCGGCAGCCTTTCACCCGATTTATAAACCCCTTGATCAATAGCTTCTTTTAAAATTTGTTTTAACTGGTCATATAAGGGAGTGGAGATTGAATTGTTTAATTTCATGATAAAATTTCCTTTCGAACAATAAGTCATTATATAATATTATATAACAAGTTTACTTATACTGTATAGAAATACTTGATAATATTTATCATAATTATAAAATATTGGATTTTTTAATTGAGCATGCATATTTTGCTATAGAGTATATCAATTTTGATTAAACCTGAGTTTTAATTTAAACTAAGAAAAAAATGTGCAGAATTGTGTGTGGTGAGATAATGGAAAAACCAGTAGAACGAACTTATGAAATTATGGAGGTCTGCCTGCTCGCGGGCAAAATCATGCTCCAAAGCGGAGGGGAGACCTATCGGGTCGAAGATACGATGATGCGAATTGCTGCAGCCTTCGGGATAGAACGGACGCATAGTTATGTAACTCCGACCGGCATTATTTTTTCAGCAGAAGGTACAGAGCCAACTAAGACGAAGCTGATAAGAATATCGGAGCGGTCAACCGACTTGAAAAAAGTTTCAATGGTCAATAGCATCTCGAGAAGAATTACGAGTGGAGATGTGACCCTAGAAGAAGCAATGGAGCATCTAAAAGAAATAGACTCTTTAGATGTAACGTTCCCTTTTCGTGTCCAAGTGGCAGCAGCATCGCTCGCGAGCGGTTGTTTTATGATTATGTTTGAGGGAGGCTGGAATGATTTTATTCCAGCAATGATTTCAGGAGGAATGGGGTATCTAAGCTTTGTTTACTTCCATCGCTTTGTCCCCATCAAGTTTTTCTCGGAATTCTTAGCATCGTTTGTGATTGGATTGCTTTCTTTTTTGTTTGTGAAAATGGGAGTCGGTCAGCAATTAGATAAAATTATAATCGGGTCGGTGATGACATTGGTTCCCGGTCTTTTATTGACCAATGCGATTCGCGATTTAATGGCCGGACACCTAGTTTCAGGGTTATCGAAGGGGGCAGAAGCATTTCTGACGGCTTTTGCGATTGGGGCAGGAATCGCGGTGGTCTTATCATTTTTATAAGGGGGTGGTGTATTTATGATGGCAGTTCTTGCTCAGGCAATAACAAGTTTTTTGGCAACGGGAGCCTTTGGAATTCTATTTAATGCACCGAAAGAAACTTTAGTGAGGTGCGGGCTGATTGGAATGGGCGGCTGGTTAATTTATTATCTGCTGGAGGATTACTCAAATAATGCGATTTTAGCCACACTTGCAGCGACTGTTTTTATCGCTGTTCTCAGTCAACAATTAGCAAAGTTCTATAAAACCCCTGTCATTATTTATAGTGTCGCTGGAATTATTCCACTTGTTCCTGGAGGTCTTGCCTATGATGCGATGCGAAATTTTGTTGAGAACGATTATAATTTGGCACTTGCCTTAGCTGCAAAAGTTCTGATGCTGGCAGGCTCAATTGCCTTTGGGTTAGTCTTTTCAGAGGTAATCAATCAAGTTATTCGAAAAATTAACCATAATAAGGTACGAATTTAACCTACTCCCTTTAGTTCAAACTACTAAAGGGAATTTTTTTTAAGGAAAATTTAAGTTTTAAATAGTATCATGAATTGGTAATTGGTTTCCTTTATTGTTTTTTAGTAAGGTAGTATAGTAGTATATTACTAGTACTAATTGTCATTCAACAAAGTCTATAACAAGGAATGGTACGTTTATATATGAATAAAATATTAATTGCAATTACTGTTGTTTTCATTCTAGGTATCAGTGCTCAAACAATTTATGAGGGAAAGTTTGACCGTCAAACCGTTGAAAAAGTCACTGAAGCTGCATCGTTAAAAACACGGACCTTGGCTCTTTTTTCAAAAGAGGCACCGAAATTGCCTGATAGTATCAAGTTAGATGTTCCGTTAATTAATCAAATGGACGCTCCAAAACTCTACAACGGCTGTGAAATAACGAGCCTAGCGATGATTCTTAATTTTCACGGTCTAAAAGTAACGAAAAATGAGTTAGCCAAAAAGGTGAAAACCGTTCCGTTAACCTATAATAACGGAAAAAAAGGTAATCCAAATGCTGGGTTTGTCGGTGATATGGCCAATGGACCAGGATTAGGAGTTTATAATGGTCCCGTTTTGGAGCTTGCGCAAAAATACGTTGGTGACCGAGCGGTTAATTTAACCAATCATTCGTTTGATGAAGTTTTAGAACAAGTAGGGCAAGGGCTTCCTGTCTGGATTATTACGACATCAAGTTTTGCGACTGTTTCAGTTTTCCAAACATGGAATACGCCGCAGGGAAAAATTGATATTACCTTTAGTGAACATAGTGTTGTGATCACGGGGTACGATGAAAAGTATATCTATATTAATAATCCATACGGTGAAAAAAATCAGAAGTTAAATCGGGCTAGTTTTATTAAAGCTTGGGAGCAAATGGGGAAGCAAGCGATTGTTATCAAAAAATAAAAACGAAAAGGCCTGATCAGGAATCAGGCCTTTTAAATTGTGGAGATTTCCAGTTAATATCCAACAAATATTGTAAGTTTCGTAAAATATGCTCTAAAATGGGCGAAGGCAGAGGAATGAAATATCCCTCTGCCTTCTTAGCTTTTATTCATATTATGAATTCATATATCGTAACTTGTGAACGGTTGTCTGTGTAATCAGCCATCGCAAGGTAAAAACTTATATTATAATCATTGTTTGTAAAAACAAGTTTGCCGCGGTTATTTTTCCACCTGAAGGTTTTATACCTAAACGACGTAAGCCCTACCTCTCTTACATCCTAACGGCTCCGAAGCCGATCCAGTGTGAATAAGTTTTTAATTTTAAAACATAAGCAGAATGCCAGAAAAATTCTTACTTTGCGTTATTTTCTCTTTTACAAGTTACAATTAAATGTGAAGCACAAAAACTAATATTACAGGACTATATGATGTTTGTCAACAATAATAATAAAACTTTCTTCCTTAAAGGAATAACTAAAGATATAGCAGAAATATATTTATAGATGATTCGAATGGAAGTGGTTGTAAAATTAACTCTAAGAATAAATTGGAATGGAGGTCAATCGATGATATTTTTTCGAAGGTTGTTCCTTACCGCTGCGAAATATCGGTTTCGGACTGTTTTATTTGTTACGACCATTTATATTTTTATAAATGCAGGGGTTATGAGAGTACTAGAGCCGAAAACATTTGAAAATACCTTTCAAGCCGTTTGGTGGATTCTTACAACAATGACTACTGTGGGCTACGGGGATGTGTACCCGACCACACAACTGGGCAGAATTTGGGCAATGGTCATCGTCTATACAGCGGGGATTGGACTTTTTGGTGTGGTAATTGGGATGATTGTCGATGCTGTGTCACAGTACAAACGGATGAAGGAGGAAGGAAAAATGACTTTTAAAGGAGAAAACCATTACGTCATAATTGGCTGGACTGCCAAAAGTAAAAATACAATAAAAGAGCTTTTTATTGGCGACGAAAAAACAGAAATCGTGTTAATTGATGAATTAGAGAAGTCACCCTATGAACATGAGCGGTTTTTATTTATCCAGGGAAGTCCAACTGATGATGACACATTAAGAAGAGCAAAAATTGAAAGTTCAAAAGCAGTTTTGCTTTTTGCACCTGATGGAATAGATAACCCAGATTTAGCTGATGGAAAAACATTATTAACCGCGTCCTCGATCGAGCGATATGATGAAGGAACGGAAAAAAATATTTATACCATTGCAGAAATTTTAAATGAAAAGCATGTTAGCAATTTCAAGCATGTCAAAATAGATGAATTTATCCTTTCCTATGAATCCGTGTCAAACCTGATGGCGAAATCAGCACAGACAAATGGGGCAAGCCATTTATTTACGCAATTATTAAGCCGTAAGGATGGGGACTCGGGTAGTGACTTATGGGAAGTTGACCTACGTTCCGACTGGGAAACATACGGAGATGCTCATGAGTACTTAAAGCAAAAAGGGGCCCAGCTCATTGCGGACCGAAGTGATTTAAATATATTGAAAAAATGGGATGAAACCATACCAAAAGAAGCTCGCTTATTTGTGATTTGCGATAAGAATACATACCAATCGCTATGAAGTAAAAAAACGCATCTCGAGGATGCGCTTTTTTAAAGATGTAAGATAGTATAAATTTTGACTTTGAAAATTGTCCAGCTCCAGCGCCCTAACGTCTAGTGTCCTTCGCTCTCCGCCCTACGATAAGTCAACATCGAATCGCTACGCTCTTCGTGTTTCCTTTATCTCAGTTGGAGCGCTCCAGGCCATACGCCGCTGGACAGGGCGCTTACGCTTTTCTTAATAGGTTAAACACCCGGCAATGACGATACCAATAGAGACTGATAGTAACAATAGGAAAAGTCCGACTGCCTGGTTATCTTCCTCGATTGCTTGACTGACATTAAAACGAGGTGTAAGCCACTCAGCAAGATAAAACACCACAATCTGTGCGACAATTCCGATTGCACCCCATATGGCCATATCTGTAAGCGAAATCGAATTCGCTGCAGTAGAATATAACACGATGGCAAGACCCAGAAGCCTGCCGCCAAGGACATAACTTGCTGCTTTATTCCCTTGGGCCATTAAGGAAAACTCCTTGACCTTGGTTGTTACTTCCATAAGAATCAGACCGACGAATAAAAGGACCAGTGAAACCAATAAATATAATAAGAAACTTGTCATTTACATTCCCCCTTGTTTTTAATACCCACCGGTAAGAAATAAGATTCGTTGCCAGTGATTTTTCCGCCTGCCCGAATACCGATACTTCCTGCCTTTCCCGCAATAAGAAAAGAGCCGAACACTAATGAAAGCTCCTCGATTCCCTTTTCAGTTTCCAATGAAACGGTAGGGAGAGGTACGTATTGTTGATAGACTGAAAGCTCCTCTTTATAGGTTTGAAAAGAATTTTGATCGGTAACATTGGAGTGTAAATCCCATATGGTTACCGTGTCTCCTTCTCTACCGAAAGTCGGTTTTTGAACATAGGCAAGATATCCCTTAAATAAATCGGCTTCCAGGTATGTAGGCAGCATATATTCCTTAATCCAGCCCTGCTCTTCTTTTGTATAAAAAGCCCCCTGTTCCGCTAATCCCCATATTAAACATTGGATAGACTTCGGTTGCAGCAGAAAGGCAGAGACTGGATTTAGGATCGACAGTTTGCCGTCTTTGACCAGCTGCAACAACTCGATTCCAACTGGGTCACCCGATAGTGGATCTAAATCGTCAACTAGGTGTTCAAGAGGATAGGTTTGGCGGTATAACACATCAATAGGGATATCTTCATCGTCGACAAGAATACCGTCAATCATTCGCATTGCGGACAAAGGAACGGTCCGATTGTTAACCTGACAGAGCTTGCTTAAATACTGAATCGTATTCCAATCCTCACTATGGTCAGCGTGGGCAGTGAACACAATATTAGGCTCCAATTTCCCATTCGATGCTTCGATTACTGCTCGTGTGATACCGGAAGAAAGCAGACGTTCCCCTGCTTCATTTGGGTTAAGGTGGCCAAACTCTGAGCAAACTTTTCCATTGATATGAAAACACTCCACAATAAACGTCGGTGTATCACTATTGAATTCCAGCAATTTTAGACCATCTGCGGTTAACGCAAAATCAAACCGGGCGATAATGGTTTCAGGGTAAAGAGTTTTCAACCTTAAAAAGGGTATGCTCTTTGCCGGATATCCAAGTTCTAAGAGTTGCTCATCAGTCAGATTCCGTAACAGTCGGGCAGTTTTGAAAAAAATGCTGCCTAATCGTTCCGTTGCTTCCTTTAAAAGCAAGGAGGTATGTTTCGAAATCGAATAAACATGATAAAGGCTGTACTCGCTTTCGTATAAATCTGACCAAAAGGTTGGAAATTGCGAATAAAAAATCTTTCGTTTCTTAGAATAAAGCGACATATTACCCTCCAAATCCACCCTTAGAGCCACTGCCGAATCCACCTTTAAAGCTTGAGGAGGATTTGTATGACTTGTAAGGTGAGGATTTCAATAGAGAGGATTTACTTCGATAATAGCTTCCACCGTAAAAAAAGTGACCATAATGAGTTGAACGGGTATCGTCACATTGCCATACCCCTTGATCATCATCCCAGTCCCAATCTCGGCAGCTCGTGTCATTGGGTTTGGGGGGGCGATCGTCTGAACAACCAGAAAGTGTTCCAGCTATAAGGGAAGTAAGAACACCAGTCACTAACCATTGGGTTTTCTTCACCGTTTCACGCTCCTATTTGAATTTATATTTTTATTATAAAAGTAAACCTTAGGAAAACAATGGTAAAATGAAAGAAAAATGAAAGAGGGATGAAATTTGAGGTTGGAATACCGACTGGATGATGAATATCAAAAGTTTCCTGCCCTTTGGAGCTATTTAAATTTAACAGTTAGTGAGGCAGTAGCAAGAATGACTTGTGAATACTTCGTCAAAGAGGCTGAAACGTATGTGGTAACGGCAACTGCTATTGACCCTGATGGCACGACTGTCTTGTATGTAAAAAAAGAAAAGTCATTTACTGAGGAAACTGAAGATAAGTATTCTCATATAGGTTTTGAAGTGAGAGAGCTTCAGAGAAACAACTCTGTTCTTATCGAGAGAAAAGAAGTTTGGAACCATGAAGAAGTACTGGCTGTTCTGCACTCCGATTTCATTTACATTCAGAATGATGGTAGATTTCTAGAATTCACCCTAGATTCGAGGGAAATTGATGAAGATCGAAAATGTTATGTTTATTATGGGAGTTATACGGGGAAATCTCGTTAAAACGGAATAACACACATGCGTGTGCTATTTTCGTTTTAAAGGTGAGAAAAATGTGATAACAAATAGAAACCGATGACTTCAAAGTATTTTGGAGCCATCGGTTTTTTTGTGCATGAATAAAGTTAACTCAGAACTTAATTTTATTATATTTAAATAGTATTAGATTAATCCCAGGAAAAAGAATGCGATAAAAACACTATATTTTCCATGGAATAATCTTCAAATAATTAAAAATTTCAAAATATATTGCTTTTTTAGTAAAATGGTTATATTATTTCGATATACAATTTTATGTGGGTTATTTTTTCAGAACATTCCGACATGAATTTATGGAGGTAAGTATAATGAATTTATTTAGAAAAAAGTCAATCCAGGAACTCATTCAAGAGGCTGGTCAAAAAGATGTAGTCTTAAAGAAAGACTTAGGGGCCTTTGATTTATCTATGCTGGGAATTGGCGCTATTATAGGAACGGGAATATTTGTATTAACAGGGGTTGCAGCTGCAGAGCATGCAGGACCAGCACTTATTTTATCCTTCATTTTATCAGGATTCGCATGTGCATTCGCTGCCCTTTGTTATGCGGAATTTGCTTCTACTGTTCCAGTATCAGGTAGTGCGTATACGTATAGTTACGCGACCTTTGGGGAGTTAATTGCATGGATATTGGGTTGGGATTTAATCCTCGAATACGGGTTCGCATCCTCTGCTGTTGCTAGTGGCTGGTCCGGGTATTTACAAGGACTACTCGCTGGCTTTGGTATTCATTTTCCTAAGGCAATAACAAGTGCGTATGATCCGGCAAACGGAACGTATGTGGATGTTCCGGCTGTCCTTATCATAGTAATTATCACTTTACTCTTAACTCAGGGTGTGAAGAAGTCTGCTCGCTTTAACACGATTATGGTAATTATTAAGTTAGCTATTGTTTTGTTGTTTATCGGTGTGGGTGCTTGGTATGTAAAGCCTTCCAACTGGACGCCATTTATGCCGTTTGGATTTTCAGGTGTAACAGCCGGTGCGGCGACGGTATTCTTTGCTTATATTGGCTTTGATGCCGTATCAACTGCAGCGGAAGAAGTGAAAAATCCGCAAAAGAATATGCCGATTGGTATTATCGTTTCTTTACTAGTATGTACGGTGTTATATATTGCTGTCTCTGCCATTCTAACAGGAATCGTTCCTTACCAAGAGCTAGGCGTAAAAAACCCAGTGGCATTTGCTCTTAACTATATCCATCAGGATTGGGTGGCCGGCTTTATCTCGCTTGGTGCAATTGCAGGAATCACCACAGTATTATTAGTTCTTCTTTATGGACAATCTCGTTTATTTTATGCGATTAGCCGTGATGGCCTATTACCAAAAGTATTTTCAAAAGTAGATAAGAACAAGCAGACACCTATGACAAATTCATGGATTATTTGTCTACTAGTATCGATTTTTGCAGGTTTAGTTCCTTTAAACAAACTTGCAGAACTAACAAATATCGGAACTCTTTTTGCCTTTATGACGGTTTCAGTGGGGATTTTATATCTTCGCAAAAATAAACAAGCACCGAAAACAGGCTTCCGGGTTCCATTTGTACCTTATATTCCAATTCTTGCTTTTGTGTTCTGTGGGTATTTAATTATTCAGTTACCAAAAACAACGTGGATTAGCTTCGGAGTTTGGCTTGTGATCGGACTATTTGTCTATTTCGGATATGGCCGTAAACATTCAACCTTGAATAAAACAATGGATCCATTGGAAAAAGTTAGTTAAATTGAATTAAAAGAGAAGGAGCTTACCTAGTGTAGGCTCCTTTTTGTTGGCTTTTATCGAAAAATGTCGAAATTCATCGTTTTTACAAAAATAAAGTCATTTAACTGAAAGAAAGATGGTAAAATAGGGGCAGGTTTTAAATAAAAAATTGTTTCAAGATGAGCAGATTGAGGAGAAACATACATGAAAGAAAGCATTAGGAATCCAAAGCTAGTTTTTGAAGAAAGGAAGGCAATTGTCCTTTTTTTATGGTTGTTTAATTTAATGTTCTATTCGTTTGATATTGCCTATAACTATATTAGACCTATGTTGAAAAATCAGAGTCCTAAACTTGATACAAATGAGATGGGTCTTGGATTATGGTTATATATTCTAGTCATTGCCATGCTTCCTGTTGCAATTTATTTTATAAAAAAGGGTAATCCCTATATTGTTAAATATGTCTACATTATAGGATATTTATGTATTGATATTGTAAATACCATTATGTCATATTGGGGGACCACTGGCGTTTATACAACGGGGAATGTAGTTGAGGTTTTATTCATTTTATTTAGTCCAATATTTGTTAATAAAAAATATTTGTGGCTTGTTTCATTGGGGATGATAGGAAAGGAATTATTATTAGGCTTAATTTTACAAAGTTTATATGTAATAATACCAGTAGTTCTATTTATAATCTTTTCAGTGATAGCCTATATATTATTTATCCGGTTTAATTCATATATTAATTCTTTGACTACTATGTACGAAGAACTGCGTCAAAAAGAGAAGCTAGCAGTCATTGGTCGAATGGCTGCAGCAATTGGCCATGAAATTCGTAATCCCTTATCTTCCTTAAGGGGATTTACACAATTGCAGCAGGAACGATACCCAAACACAAATGATTTTTATCCAATCATGATTCAGGAAATTGATCGGATCAATTCCATTGTTAATGACCTGATGTATATTGGTAAACCAAGAGTCATCCAATTTGAAAAAGCAAGTATTGAAGAAATCATTGCTTATACCTTATCCATTACCCAACAACAAGCTGAGAGACAAAATGTAACTGTTGATACAATAATGGCTGGCCCTTTACCACCGCTTGAATGTGATGAAAAACAATTGAAGCAAGTGTTTATTAATTTAATAAAAAATGCAATTGAAGCCATGCCTGAGGGCGGAAGGATTGAAATCCGTGTAAAAGTAATCGAAAAAATCAAAATGTCCGTTTCAATTCAAGATGAAGGGGCTGGAATTGAAGCAGAGAACATTCGTAATTTAGGAGAACCTTTTTATACTACGAAAACGGATGGAACCGGCTTAGGTTTAATGGTTACCAATCAGATTATTAAAGACCATTTAGGAGAGTTTAACATTCACAGTGATTTTGGAAATGGGACAAAAGTTGAAGTGATATTACCCATAAATCATAAGTAAATCTATATTTTACAGAAAATCCCTATAATTAAACATAATGCCTATATTCTACAATTTATTTTAAAATATTTCTTTTTTATACATAAATCAATGATGTTTTATGTATTCCGATTAAAATAAATGTTTTATAATAGAGGAAAGTGTCAGAATAAGGGTCTTATTAGAATATATATTTATTACCTTCTTGATTAAATAACTTATTACTATTATAAAAATGATTCATGCTAATACTTTTTGAGAGGTTAACAAATGAAAAAACAAATGATAGATCCTAATTTGAAAAATGAAGAAGCTCAGACACTAAAGTGGTTTTTAATTTTATTCTATATAATATCAATCTCTTTTGATATTATTTTTAATTTTATCACTGTGTACTTCCCTCAATTTAGTGACCAGACATCGAATCGACTAATTTTTTTGATTTATTTATTCATGTTTGCTTTAATACCTGTTGCCAACTATTTTGCTAAAAAGCAAAAATCATACTATATAAAATATATCTATTTTATAAGTTATACATGCATAACATTTTTAAATGACATTATAACTTTCTATGGTAATCCTGATGCTTATAAGGGCGGCAGTGCAGGGGAAATCTTTTGGCTTTTGCTATCACCAATATTTGTTAGTAAGCCTTTTATGATAGTGGTTTCAGTTGGATTAATTTTTAAATATATTGCAGTGGGATTATTGATCAAGGCTCCTGTTGTATTTATAGGAATTTTATTGGTGTCTACTCTATCAATATTAGCATTTGTATTGTTATCGCGATTCCAAGCGTATGTAAATGCAATTAAAACCTCCTATGATCAACAGCTTACGGGTATTGTAAAGGGAGTTATTGCTACTCTTGAACTAAAGGACCCATATACAAGAGGTCATAGTGAACGAGTTGCAAGTTATGCTCTTGAGTTAGCAAAAGTAACTGCGAAGTATTCCGAAGAAGATCTAAAGGCATTTAATTTTGCTTGTCTACTTCATGATATTGGAAAAATTCATATCCCTGATCATATTTTAATGAAACCGTCAAAGCTAACAATAGAAGAGTATGAAATAATAAAATCCCACACTACCGTAGGGGCTGAAGCAGTTTCGAAAGTGGTTGGATTAAACAGTAGTATCGAAGTAATTCGATCTCATCATGAACGGTGGGATGGAAAAGGCTATCCTGATCAATTGAAGGGTGAGGATATCCCGTTTCTTGCTCGAGTGGCTGCAATTGCAGATGCGTTTGATGCTATGACATCTAATAGGTCCTATAGAAATGCGTTGTCAGTTGAGGAGGCGTTTCAGAGAATATTAGAGGGGAAAGGAACCCAATTTGATCCTGAATTAGTTAATTTATTTCAAAGGGCTTTTCCATTATGGAAAGAAATCCATGATAAATCTGAAATTGAAATAAATAAGGAAATTACAGCAACTTTATACTAATTAAAGGGGGTGAGCGCCTTGAAAATCCGTAAATTAAAAAAAGTAAAGTTAACTGGTTGTTGGATTTGTTGGTTTGTATAAGCATGAAAAACAGGATGCTAGAAAAAAACTTAGCATCCTGTTTTATTTATAGATTACTTGTTAGGAACGGTGTTTAAATGGTCATTTCCGCTAATTCAAATCTAACATTAGTCCCTATTAAAATTCGTAAAGAAAAAAAACACTTTATTGTTGAAAATATAAATTCCGGTGAATTTTTTGAAATGCCAAAGGTTTGTATTGATGCAATCGATTTAATCAACAATGGAGAGTCATTAGAGATAGTTGAACAACAACTCAGAGTAAAATATCCTAAAGAAAAAGTTGACCTTATCGATTTCGCTGAGCAGCTATTAGAGCTGAATTTAATTGCTGAAATTGATGGTGTAAGAGTTGTGACAAAGGTAAAGATAAAGGAGAATTTGGGTTTTGTGGGGATTTCGCCAAAGATGGGGAAATTCTTTTTTAATAAGGTTGCTTTGCTCTTTTATGTTGCTTTATTTATGTTAAATTTGTTCCTTTTATTATCCCATCCAAGTCTTTTTCCTCATTACAAAGACTTATTTGTCTTTGATTATATGGTCCTGAATATCCCAACCTGGATTATCTTAACTTTTTGTACAGTATTAATACATGAATTCGGCCATATTCTAGCGATGAGAGCTCAAAATCTTCCTACTAAATTGGAAGTAGGTCACCGTTTATTCCTAGTCGTATTAGAAACAGATATGTCTTCAGTATGGAAACTTCCATCAAAAGATCGAAATGTTTTATTCATGGCTGGGATTTGTTTTGATACTGTAATCCTTTCCATTGCCTTGATAAGTCAACTGATTGTACCAAATGGTTCAGGGATATTCCTGAGCATAATGAATATTATTGTATTAGATACCTTTATCCGCATGATATACCAACTTTGTATCTATATGAAAACCGATTTATATTATGTTTTTGAAAATGTATCTGGCTGCTATAATTTGATGGAAAATGCCCAGCAGGCAATAAAAGAGAAGATTTCATTTCTAAAGGTTCCATCGATAAAAGAGGTAACGTTTGAGGGAGAAAGAAGAATTGTTAACTTATATTCAGTCTTTTACGCTTTAGGAGTCGCATTGACTGTGAGCTTATATACATTCTTTTATATCCCACAATTATTGTTTGCATGGAAAAAAATCCTTCCTGGTTTTTCTGAAGGGCCGACCTCTCTTCCGTTTTGGGATGCAATCCTATTTACCTTGCAAATACTTATTGGGTTCATGCTTCTATTCTATTCATGGCGTAAAAAATACGCGCAACAATAGGTGCCAATACTAAATGTGACAGACATTTGTCTAAAATAACATTTCTAAGGGTTTTTCTCCCCCATGATAGGGGAACTCCCTGATATGTATAACACCACCATTTTTCTTACAATTAGAGTAAGAAAAACGGTGGTGTTATTTTTTTAGGAGGGACTTAGGATGCAAGCAAATATTGCAACGAATAAAAAGTTAGGAAGATCGGTCAATCAAGCTTTTGCTTCACATTTTGCTAAATCAATGTTTCTAACGGTTGTCGGAATCGCGATTTTAATGTTTATTGGCACACGAATGTTCACGCACATTGACTTAAATCTATACGGATACATGGTCGGAACAATCGTATTTATTGGCGGATTTTTCTACCGCTTTATTGCTTGGGGGGAAAGACCGCCAACCAAAATTATGATCAAAAAGGGCTTAAAGCTTTTATTTCGAAAAAGTACACCGAAAACGGCTGTTAATCATTTAGCCATTTACGATTTTATTCGAAACCGCGGGCTTTACCGGTGGGTACAGCATATTCTAATCGGCTGGGGCTGTGTCCTCGCCTGCTTGGTAACTTTCCCGCTTGTGTTCAGCTGGATGTATTTTACGATGGAAGATAATGGATACTATACGATTGTGTTATTTGGAATGAACGTAATGAATGTCAAAGCCGAAGGAATTATTGCATGGTTCTCCTATAATGCACTAAATATCGCAGCGATCATGGTGACTGCGGGTGTGTGCATGGCGCTTTACCGCCGCTTAAGTAATATGCAGGCGAGAGCAGAACAAAAATTCATGTATGACTTTTTACCGCTATACTTATTGTTATTTATTTCGATTACTGGATTATTATTAACTTTCCAAAATATTGTCCTGCATGGCTGGATGCAGCCGCAAATGTCACTGATTCACCAATTTTCTGTGATCGTAACATTAATTTATTTACCATTTGGAAAGCTAGCGCATATTCCATTCCGTCCAATGAGCGTATTTGCTAGAAACTACCGTGAACATTATGGTGAGCAGCACATGAAAGAATGTAAGGTGTGCGGAGATCATTTTGTCTCTGTAGAACAGTCAAACGATGTCATCCAAGTATTGGGTGTTAATGATATGGAATTCAACATGCAGGATGGTTTTAATCTTGCCGAGCTATGCCTGCCATGTCGCAGAAAATATAGAATCTCTAGATTCTCAGGCTTCGCAACACATCAAGTTAAAGTCAAGGAGGCAAACCAGAATGCAAAGGGATAAGTTTTTCAAGGAGATAGAGAATCTACGTCATCCAAATGAAACACTCGTTAAAACGCACTGCAGCTATTGTGGAATGCAATGCGGGATGAATTTACGTGTGAATACAAAAACAAATAAAATAATCGGGGTAGAGCCTCGTTATGATTGGCCAGTTACCGTCGGAAAAATGTGTCCGAAAGGGGTTACTGCGTACCAGCAAACAAACCATGATGATCGAATCTTGAAACCATTAATCCGGGATGATGCCTCACTAAAGGGTACAAAAGAAGGATTCCGTGAAGCAACCTGGGATGAAGCTTACAGCCTAATTGCGAAAAAGTTTGCTGAACTTCAGAGCAAATACGGAAAAGATAGTTTATCGGTCTTCAGTGGAGTATCAATGACCAATGAAAAATGTTATTTAACTGGGAAGTTTGCAAGGGTTGCGATGCAAACTCGCTATATCGACTATAACGGCCGTTTCTGTATGTCGAGTGCAGCTGGTGGCTTCCTCCGTTCTTTTGGAGTTGACCGCGGTTCAACATTACCTTGGACAGATCTTCATGAAACAGATTGTTTGTTTATTGCAGGAAGCAATACAGCAGAGTGTCACCCAACTTCGATGTTCCGAGTGTGGGCCGTCCAGGAAAGGGGAGGTTACTTAATTGTAGCAGACCCTCGTGAAACACCAATTGCCAGAAGGGCAGATGTTCACTTAGATTTAAGACCAGGAACAGACCTTGCACTTGCAAACGGAATATTAAATTTACTAATTCAAAACGGCTATGCCGATGAAGAATTTGTAAATAATCATACAAATGGCTTTGAAGAAACCAAAGAATTAGTAAAGGAATTTACACCAGAATATACAAGTGAAATTACTGGCGTTGCACCTGAAAAGATCATTCGTGCCGCTGAAATTTACGGAAAAGCACCAAATGCTGTTGTAATGTTTGCCCGCGGGATCGAGCAGCAGCATAAAGGGGTCGACAACGTATCGGCTTACACAAACATGGCATTAGTAACTGGGAAAATTGGCCGTCCAAAATCAGGGGTTGCTACTTTTACGGGTCAAGGAAACGGTCAAGGCGGCCGTGAACATGGTCAAAAGTCAGACTTACTTCCGGGCTACCGTAAACTTACGAATCCGAAGCATGTTGAAGAAGTATGTCAGGTTTGGGGAATTACTCCAGAAGAAATGCCGCAGCCAGGTGTGTCTGCTTACGAAATGTTTGAATTAATGGAACAAAAAACAATCCGAGCGATGTATTTGCTCTGTTCAAATCCAGCAGTATCTGCACCAAACTTAAACTTTGTCCGCAAAGCTATGAAGGGTTTAGATTTCATGGTTTGTGCAGACTTCTATCTTTCTGAATCAGCTGAATTTGCCGATGTTATACTTCCAACAGTTACGTGGTCTGAAGATGAAGGAACAGTTACAAACCTAGAAGGACGGATCATAAAGATCAATAAAGCCCAAGAGCCGCTTGGTGAATCAAAGCCTGATTGGCAGATTCAAGCAGAGCTTGCAGAATACCTTGGAAGAGGGAAATATTTCTCTCATTTGAAAACAGCAAGAGATGTGGCAGACGAATTCCGTTTAGCTTCTAAGGGTGGCTACGCTGATTATTACGGAGCCACATGGGATAAAATCGACAAACAAGATGGTGTGTTTTGGCCTTGTAAAGATGAAGCCGATGAAGGAACACCACATATGTTCTTAGATAAAAAGTTCTATCATCCAGATGGGAAAGCTAAAATATGTGCACTTCCATACCGTCCACCCGCTGAAGAGCCAGATCAAGAATATCCATTGCGCTTAACCACCGGACGTGTGGTCTACCATTATCTTTCTGGGAATCAAACTCGCCGGATTCAGTTTTTACGAGATATGTGCCCAGAGCCATATGTAGAAGTGCATCCAGAAACTGCTGCAAAATATAACATTGAACATGAAGAGTTTGTGCGCCTGTTTACCCGTAGAGGTGAGGCTGAATATAAAGTGAAAATTACGGAAGCGATTCGAAAAGATACTGTATTCGTTCCCTACCATTTTGGCCACGATAAATCTATTAATCTATTAACAATTGCCGCGCTTGACCCGATGTCACGGATGCCGGAATTCAAAGCGTGTGCCGCACAGATAGAAAAACTAGAAATGAAGAAGGTGCAGTAAATGAAAAAGAGGCTATATCTTGAACTTGAAAACTGTATAGGGTGCCGTTCTTGTTTAGCGGCTTGTACACAGTGCGGTGGGCATGAGGAACGTAACCGTAACTATGTTTACGACGTTAACCCGCTTGTTAACCGTCAAACCATGCCTCTTATGTGCCTTCATTGTGTGAATCCAGCTTGTGCGAGAAGCTGTCCGGCACAGGCGATCCAAATTCACGAAACAGGAGCGGTGCTTTCGGCGCTTGTTGAAAAATGTATTGGCTGCCAAAACTGTACGATTGCTTGCCCATATGGAATACCGAAGTTTGATACAGAGCAAAATTTAATGTACAAGTGCGACCTATGTATTGACCGTACCAAGGATGGCATCCCGCCAATGTGTGCGAGTGTGTGCCCGTCTAATACCTTGCAATGGTTGACAGATGAAGAAATTGAAGCCAAACAAAAGCAATTTAACCTTGATAATGGTAAATGGGTAACAAGTATGCCTTACTTAGAAGGCGAAACCAATGTAAAAGTGAATCTTCCTGGTATCCTGCAGGGCGTCACTAAATTGTTTTAGGAGGGATTCGCATGACCGATAAAAATAATAAAATCCCATTCAATGAAGATAATTACACACATAATATAAACCGTAATAATGAAAGAAAGCTTGACCGTCGCGGCTTTATGAAAACACTAGTGGGTGCGGCAGGAGTATTTGCTGTTTCCTCACTTCCTTGGGGAGCCTTGGCTGCAAAAGAATTATCGGGATTGGGAGATAAAAAATATCCAAAGCATAAAATTACCGATGTCAAAGCGCTGCCAATCGGAGACGCCGTTGACTTTGCCTTTCCGGGTGAGCATGACAGTGCGATTTTAATTAGGCTATCGGAAACGAAATACGTTGCCTACCAAAATGCCTGTACCCACCTAAGATGTCCTGTGTTTTGGAAAAAGGATGAAGGTGAAATGCTGTGTCCTTGCCATCACGGAAAATTCGATGTGGAATCTGGTGCACCAATTGCTGGACCACCGCGCCGTCCGCTTCCTGAAATTTATGTAAAGGTTGAAAATGATGCAGTATATGCAGTAGGGGTGAAACGTTATGAAGCGTAGTTATCTGCCTGTTGTGTTACTACTTGCGGTGTTGATGTTAAATATTATTTTCACTCAATATATGGTACATCAATATTTCTTTGAAAATTACTCAAATACCATCATCGCTGCGGTCATCAATGTTATTTTATTTCCAGTCGCATTCCTTATCTATAAAAAAGGTGTGAATGTCCATGACTAGTGAGACCTATATTGACTTTTGTTTTGTCCGTCCAGAAGCTGGTGATTTTTCCGCAGAAATTGATGAGTTATTGAAGAATACCTTTGCAAAAAAACGGTTGAATTGGTTTCTTGAAAAAAAGTCAATTGATGGTGCGGAAATGGTCATTGCGGAAGTGAAGGGAATGAGTGACTGGAGTTCGGAGGAAGAAACGATTCAATTCATCGAGGAAAACGCCGGCGAGAAGTTTTGGGAGTATTTGCAGGGCTATAAGATGTTCATCTATCCGGTGAAGAGAGGATGTAACAGCTGTGGAACTCATTAAATTAGAAGACTTAAATACTTTTGTTGGTGAACCTGTTGTGATTGCTATTCAAGATGGGGATGGTGGAGACCAGGCCCCTATCGTAAAGAAAACCATCAAGAAGGTACAGTTTTGTCCAGATAAATCCCATATTCGCTTATATTTTGATGATTTTTATTTTCTTGCTGTACCGCTAAATAGTCGAGTCAGTCAGTCGGAAGGATATTGGTCGGCTTTTGATTCGGAGAGCGGCTTAACATATACTGTAAAAAAGGTCCAGGTCTTCTAACAAGAACCTGCCTTTTTTTATAATTGGAGGTGCGGGATGGATTCATTAAATTCAAAACAACATATAAGTTCTTATATTATTCATTCCCAAGAGGAAGAAATAAAGCGGATTGCCTTAGAACTTCACGAAGGTGTCGGACAAAATTTATACAGTATTTTTACCGGTTTACAGTTTATCGAATCTGGTGCAAAAGAGCTGCCTATGAAAAATTATGTCCGCGAAATGTCTCAGTTGATTGAAAAGACCATCCAAGAGATTAGGCTGCTCTCGGTTGAATTGCATCCTCCTACACTGACAACACTTGGTTTACTGCCGGCCATCAAGAGCTATATTAAGTTATATACATCTACGTTTGGGATCCTTGTGGATTTAGATTCTATCGGTGAAGAAAAGTGGATATCAGAAAAAAATAGGATCACGGTATTTCGAGTATGCCAGGAAGCCCTTGCAAATATTGCCAAGTATGCAGATACATCCAATGTAAATATTAACTTTTTCTGGTCTGAGAAAGATTTGAAAATTACTATTGATGATTTTGGCAAAGGTTTCCACCCTGATGGACAAGACAATATAAATTCCTCTTACGGTCTTGCGGCCATGAAAGAACGAATGCTTCTAACTGGCGGACAGTGTCACATTTCATCTAAAATAGGAGAAGGAACATCGATAGTGCTATCCCTTCCGTTAGTAAGTAGGGAGTAAAGGGGAGTTAAGAGAGTGATAAAGATCCTGTTGGTTGATGATCATGCCGTAGTTAGAATGGGTTTGAAAATGCTGTTGAACACAAATCCCGAAATGGAAGTAATTGGTGAGGCGTCAGAAGGTAATGAAGGAATCAAAAAGGCATTAAAGTTAAAACCTGATGTGGTTGTTATGGATTTAAGTATGCCACATGGAAAAGACGGATTGTCCGCAACAACCGAATTAAAAAAGCTAAAGCCAGAAATAAACATCTTGATTCTCACGATGCATGACGATGAGGAATATCTTTTTCGAGCCATTCAAGGGGGAGCTTCAGGTTGCATTTTAAAAAGTGCCCCACATGATGAACTAATGTCTGCGATTGAATCTGTTGCAAATGGGGATGCCTATCTTCATCCATCAGCAACGAAACGGTTAATGGAGGAATATTTGGGCAGCGTTAAAAATGATGGAAATGATACGTACAATCTATTATCAGACCGTGAGAAAGAAGTTCTCACATTGATTGCAAAGGGCTATTCTAATAAAGAAATAGCAGAACAACTGGTTATAAGTGTTAAAACGGTTGAGACCCATAAAGGAAACTTGATGGAAAAACTTCAAATGAAAACCAGACCTGAGTTAGTGGAATATGCCGTTAGAAAAGGTCTATTAGGTTATGGTATCTAAGGAGAATTATATGGGATGAAAGAGATTAAGGAACTCCAAGCGGTTACCCTGATGTGCGACCGGCTGATGGCGAATGTTGGGTGTGACTTTGTTGCCCTAGCCATGCAAAATGAAGTGGGCCCTGATGTTAGGTGGCATTATGCAAGCGGCAACTTGAATGATAAATACAAACGAATAACGGTCCGTTTCGGAAAAGGGATTGCAGGGAAAATCATTTCAAGCGGAAGTCCAATGTTGATGAAGGATTTCCCAAAAGATGTTATCGGTAAAGTAACTGACCATCCAATTATGCTTGCTGAAAAGCTTGTTTCTACCTATGCCGTCCCATTATTTTTCAATGATGTTCCCAAAGGAGTTTTGCTCATTGGGAATAGAAAAACCACTTCGTTTTCTGAAGAGGATCAGCAGCAGGTAAGTGAAGCCGCTCAATCCTTGGAACAGATATTAAAGGCTCAGAAACTATGAAAGGCGCAGGGGGATACTAATGGAAAAGGAAATGGACCAGCCTGCAAACAATCACGCAAACCTTGAGTTAGAATTAAAAAGGTCATTGCAAGAATTGGTAGACATAAAGTTTGCCCTCGATGAATCATCTATCGTTGCTATCACAGATTCGCGGGGCATCATTACATATGTGAATGATCAATTTTGTCATATCTCTAAATATTCAAGAGAAGAGCTACTGGGACAAGATCATCGAATTGTAAATTCCAGTTACCATCCAAAGGCGTTTTTTAATAAGATGTGGAAAACCATTGGAACTGGTGAAGTTTGGAAGGGTGAAATTTGTAACAAGGCTAAAGATGGTACCTATTATTGGATGGATACCACAATTGTTCCTTTTTTAAATGAAAGAGGAAAACCGTACCAATACTTAGCGATTCGCTATGAAATTACTGAGCGAAAGCGAGTCGAACGAGAACTTCAAAAAATGATGACCACCATCATCAATGTTCAAGAAGACGAACGGAAGCGCTTGTCAAGAAACTTACACGATGGCATCGGTCAAAATCTTTATAGCCATTTGATTACCATCAATCGCCTTATAGCTGAAATGGACCATCCGCTTTTGCAGCAGATGCAATTGGAAGCAACCCAATTAATCGAAGAAATCCGTGAAATCTCATGGGAGCTGAGGCCGTCCGTGCTGGATGATCTAGGTTTAGTTCCGGCGATCCGCTCATTTCTTTCCCGTTATTCTGATCATTATCATATTGATGTCTATTTTGAGTGTGTGTTAAATCGTCGCTTAAACATCCGCATTGAGCTGACGATTTACCGAATCATTCAGGAGGCACTAACAAATATCCGGAAATACGCGGAAGTCACTGAAGCAACTGTCACGATTAGAGAGTTGGATGATGTAGTCAGAGTAATGATTGAAGATAAAGGGAGAGGTTTTGATTTTAACAATCAATCCCTTGGTGTAGGTTTGTTCAGTATGGATGAGCGTGCTCGTTCTGTCGGCGGAGAACTATTAATAAACTCCTCACCAGGTCAGGGAACCAAACTTATCTTAGAAGTACCCGATTCAATTTCTGAATAAAAAGGAACCAAGCGTTTTAATGCGCTTGGTTCTTTCACTTTATATTTTAAATGAACTCTTTAACGAAACAATCCGATTAAATACAAGTTTATCGACGGTTGTATGTTTTGGATCGACATTGAAGTAGCCGTGTCTAAAGAATTGGAATTTTTCCTGTGGCCTGCTTTCCTTCATGTTTGGCTCCACGAAGCCTTGTAGCACCTCAAGTGAATTCGGATTTACATTTTCAAGGAAGGACTTTTCAACTCCGTCAGCATCTTCTGCTGTATCCAAAATTAGTGGTTCATATAGTCTGAATTCTGCAGGAACTGCATGGGCAGCTTCGACCCAATGGATCGTGCCCTTTACTTTTCTTCCCGTAAAACCTGTACCGCTTTTTGTTTCAGGGTCATAGGTACAGCGCAATTCAACGACATTACCATTTGGGTCTTTGACTACTTCTTCACATTTAATGAAATAGGCATTTTTAAGGCGAACCTCATTGCCAGGGAACAGACGGAAGTACTTTTTCGGTGGTTCTTCCATAAAGTCATCTTGTTCAATATAAATCTCACGGGAGAATGGAATTTTCCTTGAGCCCATTTCAGGATTTTCTGGGTTGACTTCCGCATCCAGCAATTCAATTTGGCCTTCTGGATAATTCGTAATCACAACCTTTAATGGGTTGATGACTCCCATCGTCCTTGGTGCTTTTAATTTCAGATCTTCCCGGACAAAATGTTCAAGCATTTGCGAATCAACTGCACCTGAACCCTTATGAACTCCGGTTTCACTGACAAACGCACGGATCGATTCTGGTGTGAATCCTTTTCGTCTCATTCCGGAAATGGTCGGCATACGCGGATCATCCCAGCCATCAACAAATCCCTCGTCAACCAGCTGTTTGAGCTTTCGTTTGCTCATCACAGTATTGGTTACATTTAAGCGGCCAAATTCTATTTGTTGTGGGATACTCTCCATTTCGCAGTTTTCAACAATCCAATTATAAAGGGGACGTTGGTCCTCAAACTCAATCGTACAGATCGAGTGGGTCACCCCTTCAATCGCATCTTCGAGTGGATGAGCAAAGGCATACATCGGATAAATGCACCATTTATCTCCCGTATTATGATGGGTCGCATGTGCAATCCGGTAAATAACGGGATCACGTAAATTGATATTTGGTGAGGACATATCAATCTTTGCCCGCAAGACTTTTTGACCGTTATCGTACATTCCACTTCTCATTTTTTCAAATAATTCTAAGTTTTCTTCAATGGAGCGATCGCGATAGGGGCTATTCTTCCCAGGCGCAGTAAGTGTTCCACGGTATTCGCGAATTTCGTCTGCGGATAGGTCATCAACATAGGCCAATCCTTTATTGATTAATAAAACCGCGCGTTTATACATCTCTTCAAAATAATTGGAAGCAAATAATAAGTTATCCCATTCAAAACCTAACCATTTTACATCCTCTTTGATCGAGTTAACATACTCAATATCTTCTTTTAACGGATTGGTATCATCAAAACGTAAATTGGTCAGTCCGTTAAACTCATCGGCTAAGCCGAAATTGATTAAGATCGATTTTGCATGTCCAATATGTAAATAACCGTTTGGCTCCGGCGGGAACCGAGTAACGATTTTGCTGTGCTTACCGGATTCTAAATCTTTTATCATAATATCTTTAATAAAATTTGAATTGTGATTGTCCACCCTTTTCAACCTCTTTCATCCTGTCTAGCTCCAGGCGCCATCGGCTCGAGGCACAAGCCAATCCGTCATGAAGGTTAAAGAACAACCTTCCTGCCGGCTCGTCTTATGCTTGTCGCCGATAAGCAGGCGCCTTATGCATTTCAACTTTCTTCCTACATTATAAATAACATAAATACTGATATTTTTCCATTGTTCCCAACAAATCAGCTGAAAAACACAGATGAAAAGGAATATTTACTCATTTTTTTGTTGTTGGAATTGGAAAGTATAGTGGAAAAAGACTACAATGGTTTCTTGAAGATCTATATGAGAGGGGAAATTTAATGATTAACTTTGGTACAGTTGGAACAGGATGGATTACAGAATCCTTTATCCAAGCAGCAAAGCTTAGCGGGCAGTTACAATTAACAAGTGTCTATTCTAGAACTGAGGATAAAGCAAAACAATTAGCTGATACATATAATGCATCCTATTTATATACAGACCTCGAGGAGATGGCGAGAAGTTCAGAAATAGAAGCTGTATACATAGCATCACCTAATTCTGTCCACTTTGAACAAACCCTAACATTTTTGAAAAATAAAAAACATGTCATCTGTGAAAAACCGATTTTTTCAACTAGCGCAGAGTTGGCGAAGGCCTACCAGACTGCGGAGGAAAATGGCGTTTATTTATTTGAAGCGATTCGTAATATTCATACCCCAAATTTTAACATCTTAAAGGACAATCTCCATCTGGCCGGAGAGCTCCGGAGCACGGTGTTACCTTACATGAAATATTCCTCCCGCTATGATTTATTTTTACAAGGGGAGGATCCGAATATTTTCTCTGCTAAGTATTCCGGTGGTGCGCTTGTAGATTTGGGTGTCTATCCGCTTTATTTAGCGGTCGGATTATTTGGGGAACCGAAGCAGGTAACCTACCATCCGGTTCTCCTTCGCAGCGGTGTAGATGGAAGCGGGACCCTTGTCTTAACGTACGACGAGTTTGTTTGTACAATCCTTTGTTCGAAAATATCTCATTCGGAATTACCATGTGAAATCCACGGGGAAAAGGGGACCTTTGTCCTTGATGACGCGGCCCCGATTTCAAACATCACCTTCGTTGACAACCGTGGATTAGAGCGCGAAATTTTGGGTGTTGAACTTGAAGAACAAAACATGGTTTATGAATGTACGAATATTGTCAGGATTATTGAAACGAAAAATGATCAAGAATATCAGCAATTAAAAAGCTGGAGTGAAATAGTCCTCCGAATCACAGAAGAGGCAAGGAAACAAAATAACATTATATTTGATAAAGAAAAATAAAAACAAGGCCAGGGGATGTAGTCCCTTGGCCTTGTTTTATGAAGATCCATTGATATTACTCTGTTTTTGAAAGGAGTTTAAGTTCCTCCATGGCTTATTTGTCAATTTTGAAACAGGTAATGTGAACTATTTATGAAATCAATATTCTCAATGACTTTTATCACATGCCATGATTTGTTAGTTCATTATAGTTGAATTAGTAAGATTGGAGGAAACACAATGAAATCAAAAGCATGGTATCAAAAACAGTTGAAACGTAAGCCTGTCCAGATTACCAGATATACCGTTCAGGGCTTGTTTTTATTGTTTTTATTATATGTTGGACTGCAGTTCTATCAATTTTATTTACATTTTGAAACGCTTGGAAAGACTCCCTTTGTTGAACGGCCATCTGCGGTTGAAGGTTTTTTGCCTATCAGCGGGCTAGTCGCTTTGAAAGTTTGGCTGGTGAGTGGTGATTTTGATGTTATTCATCCAGCTGGGCTTGTCCTCATCGCATTTTTCGTAGGTGCGGGGCTTATCCTTCGTAAATCGTTTTGCAGCTGGATTTGTCCTGTTGGTACTGCAAATGAATTGATTGCTTGGGTTGGCAGGAAGATTTTTAAAAGGAATTTTGAACTTCCACAATGGTTAACCTGGCTATTAACTCCTATTAAATACTTATTAATGCTATTTTTTGTACTTATGGTGGTTCAAATGGATGTCTTTACAGCGAAAAACTTTCTTGAGGAACCATATAATAAGATTTCGGATGTAAAGATGCTTCTAATGTTCGTCAATCTTGGCGGCTTTGCCTTGAAGTTTATCATTGTAATCTTCATCTTGTCGTTATTCTTTAGAAACTTTTGGTGTCGATTCCTGTGCCCGTACGGTGCATTGATTGGTCTAGGCAGCATCTTTAGAATTACCAAAATTGAACGAAATGAAGATACTTGTACGAACTGCGAAATGTGCACAAAGGTATGTCCGCAAAGATTAAAGGTCCACAAAGTTGAAAAGGTAAATTCTCTTAACTGTTCCGCTTGTATGTCCTGTGTGGAAGCATGTCCCGTCAAAGACACACTCAATTTGACGGTTGCTCGCAAAAAGGTAAATAAATGGTTTGTTCCAGTCACTTTCTTCGTGTTGTTTTTCGCAATTATTACTTTCGCAAAAATAACCGGTCACTGGGATTCAATTATTTCCTATGAAGAATGGAAACAACTAATCCCGGAAGCAAAAAACATAAAATAATTGATTCTTAGCAGCTGACATCAGTTGCTATTTTTTTCTGGGAGGATGTTAAAAAGCAATTAGTAAGGAAAAGTCTAAAAAGTTCGAAAAGTTTTCATTGTACGACATGGATTCGTATTAGTATCATGAAAATAGAAGAAATTTTTGGTACCTTAGGGAGGACTTGTAAATGGCAAAAGCAATTAATGAATATTCTTTAACTGAACTCATGAGCAGAATCGAAGAAATATTTAATGAAAATCCCGGCCCGATTCAAGGTTTTGAATCCATTGTTCAATACGATATTCACGGGGATGCCGAAGGAACCTATCAACACTTTTTTCATGATGGAAAATTAACGATTAAGGAAGGAATAGAAACTACTCCAGTCGTTACCATGCAGATGTCATATGATAATTTCAAAAAGTCCTTATTGGGTAAACTAAACGGTTCGGTGGCTTTATTGACGGGAAAAGTCAAGGTTAAGGGAGATATTAGCACTGGCTTTAAAATTGAAAGCATTGTGAAGAAATACAATATAAAAAGTGTTTTGTAAGAGCTAATACATAAATATAATGAACAGATATGTTCAGAAAGAGACAAAACGAGACACTCGTCTCATTTTGTCTCTTTTTTTATTCGTCCAGATCGCAAACAGGCGAAAATCTCACCATTCTTTTTTGGTACGATACTTGCATTATAAATAGGTGAAAGAAATTTTTGATAGGAGGCTGAAATGATGAAAACATTTGAAAGCAAAGAGGTATTATTAACGATTGAAAAGGCCCGGTGGATGTACCAAAAAATGCTCGAAATCCGTAAGTTCGAAGATAGGGTCCATGAGTTATTTGCAACAGGAATCCTGCCAGGTTTTGTTCATTTATATGCAGGAGAGGAAGCCGTTGCTGTCGGAGTATGCGCTCATTTAACAGATAGTGACAGCATTACAAGCACCCATCGCGGCCATGGTCACTGTATTGCAAAGGGCTGTGATTTAAATGGAATGATGGCTGAAATATATGGAAAAGTAACAGGTCTCTGCAAGGGGAAAGGTGGTTCCATGCATATTGCTGACCTCGACAAAGGGATGCTTGGCGCAAATGGAATTGTTGGTGGAGGTTTTCCATTAGCTGCAGGGGCAGCCTTAACAGCAAAGTATAAAAAGACTGATAATGTAAGCGTTTGCTTCTTTGGGGATGGTGCTCAAAACCATGGGACATTCCATGAAGGAGTGAATTTAGCAGCTATTTGGAAGCTTCCTGTGGTTTTCATTGCAGAAAATAATGGATACGCAGAGGCTACACCATTCACATACGCTTCTAGCTGTAAATCAATTGTCGATCGTGCAGTTGGATATAATATCCCTGCGATTAAGGTGGATGGGAAAGATGTCCTGTCAGTCTATCAAGCTGCTGAAGAAGCAGTACAAAGAGCACGCCGAGGAGAAGGGCCAACCCTAATTGAATGTGTTACATATCGGAATTATGGCCACTTTGAGGGAGATGCGCAAAAATATAAAACAGAACAAGAAAAGCTTGAACATAAAGTAGAGAAAGATGCGATTATTTTCTTTAGACAATATTTGTTGAACGAACAGATTTTGTCTGAAGAAACTATCGTATCTCTAGAAGAATCCGTTGATAGAGCAGTTGATCAAGCCGTTAAATTTAGTGAAGAAAGTCCTTTTCCGGATGCCTCTGAGCTGTTAACCGATGTTTATGTTTCCTATAAATAAATAAGAACTGATTCTACAAGCATTCCTATAATATGCAGGATAGGGTGTAGTTTGAAATAATTTCAGAGTTTATAAGGATAAATTCCTGGCAGCAAATAATAAGGAGGAACAAATCATGACAAGAAAATTGAGTATGTCAGCAGCTATTAATGAGGCAATGAAACTAGCATTGAGAAAAGATGAAAATGTCATTTTAATGGGTGAGGATGTAGCCGGTGGGGCTGAAGTGGACCACTTGCAGGATGAAGATGCCTGGGGAGGAGTTCTTGGTGTTACGAAGGGATTGGTACAGGAGTTTGGCCGTGACCGTATATTAGATACTCCGATTACAGAAGCGGGTTATATGGGAGCGGCAATGGCTGCGGCATCGACAGGTTTAAGACCAATTGCGGAGTTAATGTTTAATGATTTTATTGGCAGTTGTTTAGACGAAGTTTTAAATCAAGGGGCTAAGTTCCGTTATATGTTCGGAGGCAAAGCACAGGTACCTGTTACCATCCGGACAATGCATGGTGCGGGATTCAGAGCGGCTGCCCAACACTCACAGAGCCTTTATGCTCTATTTACTGCAATTCCGGGATTGAAAGTGGTCGTTCCGTCTACCCCATATGAAGCAAAAGGACTACTGCTTGCAGCAATAGAAGATAATGATCCCGTTGTCTTCTTTGAGGATAAGACACTTTACAATATGGTTGGAGATGTCCCTGAAGAATACTACACCATCCCATTGGGTAAGGCCGATATTAAGCGGGTAGGCTCTGACCTAACTATTGTTGCGATTGGAAAACAGGTTCATACAGCACTGCAAGCTGCTGAAGAGCTTGCGGCAAAAGGGATCGAAGTAGAAATCGTCGATCCTCGAAGCTTATCTCCTCTGGATGAAGATACCATTCTTGAATCTGTGGCAAAAACGAATCGACTAATTGTAATAGATGAAGCAAATCCAAGATGTAGTATCGCCACCGATATTGCAGCACTTGTAGCAGACAAAGGCTTTGACACCCTAGATGCACCAATTAAACGAATCACTGCACCACACACGCCTGTGCCATTCTCACCTGCTTTGGAGGATATCTATCTACCAACTCCTGAAAAGGTTATTGAAGTAACACTAGAGCTATTAGGTGAAGCAGCAGCCCTTGAAGTATAAGGAAGAAAGACGGAGGGAGAGATATTCATGGCAGTAGAAGTAGTTATGCCAAAGTTGGGAATGGCTATGAAGGAAGGTACTGTTTCTATTTGGAATAAGGGAGTTGGTGATAGCGTTGGCAAGGGGGAACCGATTGCTAGTGTCAATTCTGAAAAAATTGAAATAGATGTTGAGTCCCCATCTGAAGGAACCGTCTTAAAAATTACCGTACCAGAGGGTGAAGGTGTCCCACCCGGTACAGTCATCTGTTATATCGGAACCCCAGGGGAAAATATTGATGCTACCATTGTTGAAGAAATTTCAGAGCCTGTAAAAGAAAACAAAGCAATTCCAATACCACAATCAGAGTCAAGTGTAACTACCAAAACCTTTCCGGGAAGAGTCAAAATCTCACCGGTTGCCAAGAAAATGGCAGAAGCAGCAAAACTGGATATTGAAAAGATCTCAGGAACGGGTCCTGGAGGAAGAATTACAAAAGAAGATGTTCAGGAGGCAATAAAGAATTCTCGTGAACTCGATACTCCCCCTAGGCCGGAGCCTGTAAATATTGTGGTTCAAGCGCAGCCAATTATAGAGTCTAAGCAGATTCCTGTAAGTGGAATACGTAAAGTGATTGCAGAACGAATGTATAATAGTCTTCGAAATAGCGCCCAACTGACAATGAATATGAAGGTGGATGTAACAGATTTAATTACGTTACAAAAGCAAACAGCTGAAACCGTACAAAGTCGTTATCAGAACAAATTAACCGTGACTGATTTTATTGCTCGTGCAGTGGTACTCGCCCTTCAGGAGCATGGGCAAATGAATAGTGCATATCTAGATGGTAAAATTCATCTCCATAAATCCGTCCACCTTGGGATGGCGGTCGCCCTGGAGAAAGGTTTAGTCGTTCCGGTAATTAGAGATGCGGATAAGTGTTCGTTAATCGAACTTTCCGGAAATATTAAAGATTGTGCTGCGCGCGCTAGGCAAGGACAAATTTCGAATGAAGAAATGCTAGGTTCCACTTTTACAATCAGTAATCTTGGCGCTTACGGTATTGATCACTTTACACCTATCTTAAATTCACCTGAAACAGGGATTCTTGGAGTGGGTGCAGTTAATGATATTCCAGTCTATAAAGGTGAAAAGATAGAAAGAAGAAGTATCCTGCCACTTAGTCTGACTTTTGACCATCGAGTCCTTGATGGAGCTCCGGCGGCTGGATTTTTACAAACCGTGAAAAAGTACTTAGAAGAGCCTATTACCATGCTTATATAGAAAGAAGTGAGATAATTGGCATCTATCGCAATTATAGGTGGTGGACCTGCTGGGTATGTAGCGGCAATTACTGCAGCCCAGCATGGTCAGCAAGTAACGCTGATTGACAAAGGACCATTGGGAGGGACTTGTTTAAACGAAGGCTGTATGCCTACTAAATCATTACTAGAAAGTGCAGGCGTTTATAGTCTTGTTAAACAAGCTAATAAGTTTGGAATTCGGATAGTATCTAATCAAATCGAAGTTGACTGGGACACAGTCCAGCAGCGTAAAAATACCGTTGTCTCAAGCCTTGTTCAAGGAATCCAATATTTAATGAAGAAAAATAGAATTAAGGTAATAAATGGTACGGCCTCATTTTTATCAAGCAGGGTTTTACGAATTGATTCTGAAGACAAACAAGAAGAATTGACTTCAGACAAAATTATCATAGCTTCAGGCTCAGAACCAGTCTCATTGCCATTTGCTCCGTTTAATAAGGAGTGGATCATCGATAGCAGTCAAGCGATGTCGCTTACGAAGATCCCATCCTCGCTGCTGATTATTGGCGGAGGTGTAATAGGCTGTGAGTTTGCTAGTATCTTTAGCAGGCTAGGAACGAAAGTGACGATAGTTGAGATGGCTGAGCAGCTGCTCCCGGGTGAAGATGATGATATTGCATCGATCCTGCATAAGCAGTTGAAGAAGGACCAAGTGAAGATTCATACTTCCACTACGGTTATCGATTTGAATGCCGTTCAAAAGAAAGCCATTTTAGAGAACGATGGGGCTATTCATGAAGTGGAAGCTGAATTCGTCCTAGTTTCCATTGGCAGGAGGCCAAGAATTCAAGCGTTAGGTTTAGGGAATATTGGAGTTCAGTACTCCCGGCAAGGGATTCATATCGATGAGCAAATGCAAACAAATATACCCAATATCTATGCCTGTGGTGATGTTATAGGTGGTATCCAGTTAGCCCATGTTGCTTTTCATGAAGGAAAAGTTGCTGCACTTAATGCCTGTGGGTTAGAAACACAAGTGAATTATCGTGCTGTTCCGCGTTGCATTTATACATCGCCTGAGATCGCAAGTGTTGGATTAACGGAAAAACAAGCGCGCGAGCAATATGGGGATATAAGGGTCGGGGAATTTCCATTTTCCGCCAACGGGAAGGCGCTAATTACTAATGAACAAATAGGCAAAGTAAAGGTAACAATAGAACCGGAATTTGGTGAAATCCTAGGTATTTCAATTGTGGGTCCGCATGCCACGGAGTTAATTGGCCAAGGTACGGTTATGCTGCAAGCCGAATTAACAACAGATTTAATGGTGGATTTAATTGCCGCTCATCCTACTTTATCTGAAGCGCTTCATGAAGCGTTGCTAAGTGCTGTAGGACATGCCGTTCATGTTTAAGGACGGCATGTCTGTTAAAAAAAACTATTATTTGATAAAAATACAATCATAAAAGAAAATTGAAGCTGCGCGAAAACATCCGCGAGGCTTTTTTTTATTTTGAATCTTCTAATAAGTTTTCGATGATGATTGAAAGCGTAAACATTATCTAATATAATTATAGATGGGCATTAACCTCAGGAATAAAGCCATTCAATATCCACGTACATAACGCTCTCCGCTGGAAACAACAAGAAGTCTATCTCAAATCAATTTGGAAATTCATGAACAAATGGTTAGAGGAGGATTCGAGTGACTACAACTACATTTTATTTAGATACATGGAAACGGTTTATTAAAGAAGGAGTGCTAGACCCGGCACGTTTGAACAAACGAATTATTGAATCATGGTACCGCTGCAGGAAAGATGAGGTAAATCCCTACCTAAATAAAGGACTCCGTGTATTAACTAGTGATCTCCTCTCCCTTCAAAAGGACAAGCATTCACTTCTGATCGAAACGGCACTGCCCCATTTAAGTAGGATGAACCAGGCAATTATTGAATCAGGAATGATGGCACTTTTAGTAGACCCGGATGGATATGTCCTGTCTTTAACCGGCAATGAACAAACTCTCAAGGATGCACGGAATATCAATTTTATTGAGGGTGTTTGCTGGACAGAGAATGAGGTTGGAACAAATGCAATTGGGACTGCATTAAAGACGGCAGAATCAGTCATCATCAATGGTGCAGAACACTACTCAGTCGCTTCCCACCAATGGAGCTGCACGGCCACTCCCATTCTAAATGAAAAAGGAAATTTAATGGGGGTTATTGATGTTTCATGCCCTGTTGAACGTTCGCATCCTTTTATGATAGGCATGGTCACCTCGATTGCCTATGCAATTGAACGCGATATTAGCAGGGTCTATAGGAGAAATGAAATTGATCTTGTCCAACACGCAGTTGAATTAGTAGATACAAATCGACATCGCCCATTTGTGGTATGTGATCATGGGCACAGAATTATTTCCGTTAGTAAAGCAGTCAGGGAAAAACATCCCCACGCAAATGGCATGGAACTTCGCGATTTTATAAAAAAGGGTTATCAAATTGATAGAGAAACACCAATCCTTTCAAAAGAAGATAATAGGATATTGGGGATATCTGTATTTTTGTCAGAAGTGGTGAGCTATAATCAACACTCCTTGTTTGCTGCTGCAACCCCTTCACAATCATTTTTATTTAAAGGAGTACGAGGAACAAGTGAGGTATTTCAAAATACTTTAAAACAAGTAGAGTTAGTTGCTTCCACGGATGCGACTGTTTTTATCACGGGTGAAACGGGAACAGGAAAAGAACTGATTGCACGAGCTATCCATGACAACAGCCTTCGCAAAAATGGGCCTTTTATTTCATTAAACTGCGGGGCCATTCCTAAAGATTTAATGAGCAGTGAGCTTTTTGGTTATGTGGAAGGTGCCTTTACAGGAGCGAAGCGCCAAGGAAATAAAGGGAAATTTGAACTGGCCCATAAGGGAACCATTTTTCTTGATGAGATAGGAGAAATACCGGAGGCGATGCAGGTAGCGTTATTGCGCCTGCTTCAGGAAAGGAAGGTTGTTCCGATTGGCGGGTCGAAGGAAATTCCATTAGACATTCGTATCATTACCGCTACTCACCGTGATATGAATGAGCTTATTAATGAAGGAACATTTCGTCAGGACTTATATTATCGCCTCAATGTCTACCCTGTTGAAGTGCCTGCATTGCGGAGAAGGAAAGAGGATATCCCGTATCTTGTTCGATATTTTTGTCAAAATCATAACTGGAATCTGCCGGATACGAACCGATTTTTATATAAATTAAGTAACTATGAATGGCCGGGCAATGTCAGAGAATTACTGAATGTATTAGAAAGGTTACATATTATGTTCTCGAGTGGATTGGCAAACCAAGATACATTAATAGATTATTTTGAGGTTATACAGGAACAATCAAAGTCTACTGAACAGGTTCCAATTGATGGCCAGGAAAGAAAACTGAAAGCCCGTGAAAAAATTCAAAGAGATCTAATACTTGATGCGTTGCAAAAGACCAAAGGAAATGTTACAGCCGCTGCCAAACTACTTGATATCCCAAGAAGTACATTTTACAAAAGGATTCAGAAATTCGGACTTTAACTCTGCTCTAAACACATCGCCCACAATTTATCATATAAATATAGAAAACTAAAATGGGTGAGTTATGATGGGTGGAACGAACAGAGAATTAATCAATTGGATATTGCCATATCTCCCAATTGGAGCAGAACTGGAATATCGAGATCAACAAGCAACCCTTCAATATATGGATATCGATCGTGATGGATTACCTGAAATCTTTGGGGTGTATCGTCTTAATACAAAGCCCTATTTATTTGTGCTTAAAAATTACTATGGTCAATTAATATATTATTATCCAATACCACCAGAAATGAAGAAAAAAGCAGTCCAAGCGCTTTATGATTATAGAGAGACTAGGGCCGTTTATCTTTTCCCTTTTGTTAGGAAGGTAATAGGTGGAAACAAGTGGGGCTATATGGATGCCAAAGGGAAAATGGTTCTTCCTGAAAACTTCGATCGTGCCGATGATTTTCAAGAAAATGGTTTAGCCATTGTTGGTTTAATGGATAAATCAGGAGTGATCAATGATAATGGGTATTTTATTGTAAAACCTATATACGACACGATTGATCCATTTTCCGAAGGACGGGCCGTTGTCAATGATCTTCGTGGATTTAAGGTGATAGATGAGAGTGGCAAAGAAATCACGGAAAAGGCGTATTCGATCATTGTTGGGGAGTATAAGGAAGGACGTGTCCGAGCGGTCAAATTAGATGAGCATGGACAGTATTTATATGGTTATTTGAATAAACGCGGGAAAGAGGTTATTCCGATCATCTATGAAACGGCCAGTGATTTTGTCCAGGGGAAAGTGGTTGTAAAAACAAAAGAAGGCAGGTTCCAATTAATCAACCTTACCGGGACGGTTATTCAAACGTACTCTTTTCCATATGTAGGGAATTATGGTGAAGGTCTGCTCCCATTTAAGAAAAGTAATGAAGGAAAGCTTGGATATATCAATGAGCAGGGGAAAATAGTCATAGAACCGCAATTTTCAAATGGGGAGGCATTTATTGATGGGCGGGCGATTGTCAGTTTGACGGAGAATAATAATGACCGTTATGGTGTGATTGATCGAACGGGTCATTTTGTGATTAAGCCAAACTATAATCAAATCTTATATCTTGATGAGGGACGCTTTGCCATCGGAAAGGAGATCAATCCGAAACAGCCTTGTATGAGGTCTATTTACGCCTTAGCAGATTCAGGAGGGCAAATCCTCACAGGTTTTATATTTACTGTGATTAATAAATTTCAGGACGGTCTTGCCTCTGTCTCCGATGATCAGCATACTTACTTTATCGACAAGCATGGAAAAAGAAACGAACATCTGCCGATGGTCAGTGGCAGCGGCTGGCTTCGCTTTGAGAAAACTCTAATTAAGGGTCATATTGACGACCGCCTCCTCTATTTTAATCGAACAGGAGATTTACTCTGGAAACAAGCAACGATATTGCCCCTAAATAACCAATATTCTGTGGTCGAGCATAAATACAAACCGAATAAGGACTATTTAGTCTACTATCCACAGATTGAAGGAATGGAGAATCCTGAACGTGTAAATCGAGCTTTAAAAGAACTAGCGGGTGTAAAACCTGTTTCCGCACACGCACAGTTGGAATCGAATTATACGGGTGATTATGAGATTCCTTTTTACAAGAAAAATCTACTGGTCATCAAAATGACAGGGTATGACTATCCGTTTTGTGCGGCACATGGTATGCCAGTGGAAAGATATGCTCATATGAACCTGAAGACTGGTTCCATGTACCAATTAAAAGACCTTTTTAAGCCTGGAAGTTCTTATGTGAAAATAATCAGCGATAGGATTGGCGATCAAATTAAAAATAATGAGAAATATGCCTCCTACCTATTTCCTGAAGAATACCATGGCATAAAGGCAGATCAACCATTTTTTATTAGTGAGGCAGGACTGAATATCTACTTTCTTCCATATGAAATCGCAGCATTTGCCGCAGGTTTTCCTACCTTTACCATCCCGTTTGATGACCTAACAAATATCATTAATACGAACAGCGAATTTTGGTATTCGTTTCATTGAGGAGGCAGGAATTAGTTCGGCCTTTTTTCATGGGAATTTATGAAAATAGAAACGGAAATATGAAATAATGGTGACAAACGCAAGATATTGTCTAAGGAGTGAGTGAGATGAAGATTTTTGATGTTTCTAGAAAATTAATCAATGGAATGCCCGTTTGGCCGGGTGATACGGCCTTTCAATATGAGGTCTCGTGGCCAATGGAGGAAAGCGGTTCTGTTAATGTGGGCAGGATCGAATTAAGTACCCATACGGGAACACATGTGGATGCTCCGTTTCATTTTGATAATGAAGGGAAAAAAATCATTGATCTGGACCTTAATCTTTACATCGGTCCTGCTAAAGTGATAAATGTGATTGGAAAAGAAAGCATTGGTGCGGTTGATTTAATAGGAGCTGATCTTGATGGCTGCAAACGGGTGTTATTTCGGACCCTTGCGTGGGAAAATCCCAATGAATTCCCTGAAAGGATTCCATATATTGAGCCAAATTTAGCCCCTTTATTAGAAAGCAAAGGGATTAAACTGATAGGTTTAGATGTTCCATCCGTCGATCCAATTGACAGCAAAGAGCTGCCTGCCCATCATAGCTTAAATGAACATGGCATTCACATTCTTGAGTCACTCATGTTAGATGAAATCGAACCTGGTGATTACGAACTCATTGCCCTGCCACTCTCACTAGTCGAAGGAGATGGCAGCCCCGTTCGCGCAGTTCTACGTAAGTAGTAGATTTGGTGTCAGGCACCAAATTTAAGAAAAGCGCAAGCGCNNAGGAAACACGAAGAGCCGTAGGCGATTCGATGTTGACTTATCGTAGGTCGGAGAGCGAAGGACACTAGACGCTAGGGCGCTGGAGCTGGACAATTTTCAAAGTCGAAATTTAAACTTTCTTATCCTTTAAAAAAGAAGCGTGAATCTTAAACTCGATTCACGCTTCTTCGTTTTTAGTATGTTTCCTGCGAATAATCAACCAGTAACTCCCAAGTCCGAAGATAAAAAATAAACCAACTAAAACAGGAATAACGTAATTTTTCCAGGAGGGCTGATCATCTTTCTCTTGAAAAAGAGTGGATGTGGCATGCTCCTTTTGTGTTGTGGCCTTTTTATTTGCTGCTACAATTTTATGTCTATCTGAATTTAAGGTAACTATTTGAGTTGTTTGGCTTAATCCTGGATTATTTTGAGGAGAAGGTACCTCTAATTGAGAATCGGCAAAGACATTTGTTCCTAATAAAAATAACAACAGTGATGCGATAAGAGAAATTTTATTAAACATCATTACCAACTCCACTATAATGAAATCTTACTGTTGTCATTCTATCACCGTTTCCTTGAGGGGATATCAAATTGAAGGTAATGTTCACAAAGCTGTCGAAATTATGATTTTCTTGAAAATGGTCCTGATGTAAGTCAAAATGTGGACCTTCAGTGTAATGCGATTTGAATAGCCCAATCTAAACTTGATATAAATCAATTTCATTAGAATTCTAGGGTGATAAACTAATCATAATCTGAAATTCTTAATAAAAGGGGACGGGAATAATGTTTGAAATCGTTGATAAAAAAGCAGTCATGGATATCCGGGAGCGAATTGCAAAAGGTGAACATCCACGCCGAGAAATAATGAATTTTATAAAGGCTGCACCAGTAGGAACAATATTTGAAATTCACTTGCCACATCGTGGGGAGCCGCTTATTGCCAGTTTACAATCGTTTGGAATGAATGTAATTGTCAATGAAATGGAACCGATGCATTTTAGATTAATGGCAATAAAGCTCGAGGAAATTAACTAACTAATCCCTGCTATCTTTTTAAGTTGGCCCACCTCTAGAATCTGTATTTGTCGGCGACCGTTCATGCTAATCAATTTTTGCGAAACGAACGATAGTAGCTTTCTACTTACCGATTCTGGAGTTGTTCCAATATAACTGGCTAAATCCTTTTTCGTGATTGGCAGAGTAAATACCCCGTTATTGGCGTTCATTTTATCATGGAAGAGGATAAGTGCCCTTGCCAGCCGCTGTTCCACCTCCATTAAACTTAAAAAACCAACAGACTCATCTGCCTCATAAAGCTTATCGTTTACAGCTAATAAGAATCGGTAGGACAATCCCGCATTTTTTTCCATTGTATTTAGAAAATCCTTTTTCTCGATATAACAAATAACCGTTGATGATCCGACGGCTTCTGCATTCATATAGTGATTTTCCTGTTTTAATAATGAAAATAAGCCGAAGAAATCACCGGGAAATAGTATTCTGACAATTTGCTCTTTCCCCTCGGAAGACATTTTTGTTAACTTGATAAGCCCTTTATTGACGACGAATAATGTCTCCGAACGTTCTCCTTCCCGAAAAATAAACTCCCCTTTATCAAAACTCCGACTTCTGGTCACCTTTTGTAATGGTTGTAGATCTGCTTCATCCATCCCTTTAAAAACCGGTACCGTAGCAATACATGATGTTTCACGAGCGCAGCAATGATCACAACACATGATTAAGTCACTCCTCCACATTTCTTATGATTTTATAGTATCTGCTTTGATCCATCTTTGTAGTGATTTACATCAATATGCATTTCTTGATGTAGATCAATGTTAATGAGAATGATTCCCAATATAATAAAAGAAAAACAAGAGGTGATTGAATCATGAGTGCAGCTTGTTTAATTGTCTATGCAAGTATGACTGGAAATACAGAAGAAATTGCTTGTCATATAGGAAAAGGTATTGAAGAAGCGGGTTTAACTGTGGTTATTAAAGATATTTTAGAAATAGATGTGGAAGAACTTCGGAACTATGATGCCATTCTTTTAGGAGCCTACACTTGGGGAGATGGCGATCTTCCAGATGAGTTTCTTGATTTTTATCATGAAATGGATTCATTAAATTTAACAGGAAAAGCAGCTGCCGCATTCGGCTCATGTGACTCTTCGTATGAGCATTGGGGCAGGGCCGTTGAAATTTTAACTGAAAAATTAGTGGAATTGGGTGCGGATGTTGTTCTTGATGGTTTAAAGATTGAACTCGTACCCACTACTGCAGAAATAGAACAATGTAGTGTATTTGGAAAGTTATTTGTAGAAAAATCATTTCTAAAATGAAAGGGGTTCTGCTCTAATGAGTATGATTGAATTAGCTTTAAATGAGGTGGCTTGCTCAGGGTGCATTGGGAAGATTAAACGAGAGATGCAAAGAACGAATGGGATTGAAAAAGTAAAGATTCTATCAGGTAGTGGGAAAATTAAAATAAATTTCAACGAGAATCTTATTCAATCGGAGGAAATCAATCGGAACCTTTATAAAATGACACTTAGAACTTTTGATTAATGTACTGCTCATTGAGGGCAGTTTTTTTTTTGGAAATAAAAACCTTTATTAAGAACGGATTATTCGTTATAATATTATGTATCCTGCTTTAAAAACAAACCTGCGATGAGCAGGTGTAATAAATTCCCCTTTCAGATAAATAATAAGCTAAAAGGGAGGGATAGTTTTGGAACGTCATCAGGATAGCAAATTTGACGATACATTTCTGCCAATGACCTCGATGGGCAGTGGCGTTGGAATAGCAGTCTTACCGGATATTTATTGTTACACCGACCAAATAGTGAACCTGGTCCTCATAGGCAATCCGAATGAGTCGGAGGAATTTGTGCTAATTGATACGGGCATGCCGAAATCCGCATTAGAAATAAGGGATATGGTGGAAGAACGATTGGGCGAGGGGATCATGCCTAAAGCGATTGTGTTAACGCATGGGCATTTTGACCATGTCGGCTCAGTGGCTGAATTGTTAGAGGAGTGGAATATCCCAGTATATGCACATGAGCTGGAACTTCCCTATTTAACAGGGAAGCGCGATTATCCGCCAGGTGACCCGAATGTTGCTAGTGGATTGGTGGCAAAGTTGTCGCCGCTGTTCCCTAATCATGGGATTGATATTAGTGCTCATGTTCATGTACTGCCTGAGGATGGAACGGTTCCAAATATGCCTGGCTGGAAGTGGCTACATACACCGGGTCATACCCCCGGACATATCTCCTTATTCCGAGAACAGGACCGGGCTCTGATTGCCGGGGATGCATTTGTTACGGTAAAACAAGAATCGCTTTATAAAGTTATAACGCAAACACAAGAGATAAGCGGTCCGCCAAAATATTACACGACTGACTGGAATGCTGCTTTTGAATCCGTGAAAAAGTTAGAGGCACTCAAGCCTAAAACTGCGGTGACAGGGCATGGGCTTCCAATGAGCGGCGCTGAACTAGCCGAGAACCTAGCATATTTGGTGGATCACTTTGAAGAAATTGGCCAGCCTGAAAGTGGTAAATATGTTAATTAGTTATTTTGAAGAAATGTGAGCTGCCGACGCATGCAGCTCTTTTATATCTTTTCGGTGCTTCATTTTTTGGAACGAATGAAGAAATCTATAAGTATCAGCATGGGGATTACTAGAAATAATGGTAACTATAAAACTAATTCAATGGAGGTGAAATGATGAGACTCTGTCTATTCCTGCTATTTGCCGGATTGTTGGATGCCGTTTTGACCCATTTTGGGATTGCATCGGGTTATGTAGAAGAGGGAAATCCGATGATGAAGCTTGTTATTGAAAAAAGTTGGTCCTATTTTTACATCATAAAAATCTTTCTGCCTCTTCTGTTGCTTGGTTTGTTTTACCTGCGTCCATTAAAAGGCTGGATTAAGACTCTTTTGGTTTCTACCTGTGTTCTTTATTTCTCCATCCTGGTTTATCATATGGTTTGGATTGCCCTCTATTTTAATTCTGCATCATGATTATGACCCTCATTCACTAGACACTCCAAGGTAATTCAGTTAGTATCAATACGATATGGAAAGACAAATAATAAGTAAAATGATTTTTAATTAAAGGAGTTCAATATGTTAAATACCTTAAATCCCTTCTTGCAGGAAGCTTGGAATAAATCGGGGTTTCAACAACCGACTTCCATTCAAGAGGCTGCCATTCCAATGATCCTTGAAGGCAAGAATTTAATTGCCGAGTCACCGACAGGTACCGGTAAAACGCTCGCTTATTTACTGCCATTATTAAATAAAATCGACCCTAGTTTACAATCTCTGCAATCTGTTGTGTTAGCCTCTTCCCAAGAGCTGGTCATGCAGGTCTATCAAGAATTCCAAAAATGGTCTGAAGGCAGTGGAGTCAGAGGCACTTCAATTATTGGCGGGGCAAATATAAAGCGCCAGCTAGAAAAATTAAAAAAGCGCCCACACGTTATTTTTGCAACACCCGGGCGTTTATTTGAACTGATCAAACAGAAAAAAGTAAAAATGCATGAAGTAAAATTGGTTGTTCTCGATGAAGGAGACCAGCTACTCATTCACGAGCATCTGAATACTGTGCAAAATATTGTAAAATCTACCATGAACGATCGCCAAGTTGTTTTGTTTTCTGCTACCATGAAACCGGCAACGGAAAAATTGGCTAAGGAAATGACGAAGGACCCGGAAGTGCTTCGCATCGAAAAGGATGAACTGGCTTCTTCCGGAGAAGTGGAACATGTTTATTTTCTATGTGAGCCAAGAGATAAAATTAAACTCCTTGAAAAAATTACTCGCTTAGAAAATAGTAAATCACTTGCGTTTATTAATGATATCGGCGAAATTGAGATATTCAAGGAAAAATTACATTTTAAAGATCTTTCGATTGGAATTCTCCATAGCGACATGAAAAAGCTCGAACGGCAGGCTGCATTAAAGGCGTTTCGTGATGGAAAAATGAATATGCTAATTGCTACGGATGTTGCGGCAAGAGGACTTGATATTCAAGGGGTTACCCATGTGGTCCATATAGACTCTCCAAAGGATATATCGCAATATGTGCACAGAGCGGGAAGAACAGGAAGAATGGGTGCAAATGGGGTTGTAATCTCGCTTGTTACTGAGAGGGAAGAACGAGAGCTGAAACAATACTGCCGTGAGTTAAATGTTCCTTTGAATAAAAGAGTGTTTTACAAAGGTCTGATTGCAGAAGAAGGACAAAGGGACCAGAAATTACGGAAGTAGTGCCTATTTTTGAAAAAGAATAAGACTAATTATTTTCACTCATACTATCAATGTATTTCTCAAAAAGGAGCTGATGGTATGGGAAGACAGAAGTTAGGTAATCAAAATGCTCAGCGAAATAATAATCGCAAAAAGCCAATGAGAGATAGTGAAGAACTAGTTGAATTTACAACGGGTGAAGCATTAAAACACAATCGACCAAATAGTAAATAAGAAAGCGCGCCTCCTTATTGAGTAAGGAGGCGCTTTTGAATTGCCGGTTATCAAATCACTCTTCTGCTAATAATTCCAACGCTTTTTTAGTAGGACCCTCAATCACATCGCCTGAGTAAGCATAACGGGACCCATGGCAAGGGCAATCCCAAGATTTTTCCGCATGATTCCATTCACATTCACAGCCAAGATGGGTGCAGGTAGTGTCGACAACATAAAGTTTACCGTTCTCATCCTTATAGGCACCTGCTCTTTTTCCGTTATACATGACAACGGAGCCTTCGCCCGCCTGTAAATCATCCGGTGATCTATCTGTATACTCAAGCTTACCTTTAATTAGATGTTTAGCCACGTCTGCATTGGTTGTAATGACACTCTTTAAGTCAGGGTCAGCTTGGAATCGGGACGGTGTATAGAGCTCCATGTAGGGGTTGTCCCGCTTCATAATATAATCCGTTAACAAGTGACCCGCAAGAATCCCTGTTGTCATCCCCCATTTTTTGTAACCAGTGGCTACAAAAACATTCTCACGACCTTCTGTATAATGTCCAATATATGGAAGTTTGTCTAATGTAACCATATCCTGGGCAGACCAGCGGTAATCGTACTCTTTAATCCCAAAAACCTCTTCAGCAAACGCTTGGAGCGCTTCATAATGCTCCAGCGTGTTCACACCCTGCCCGGTTTTATGATTTTCACCGCCGATAATTAAGATCTTTTCTTTTTCACCATCAAGCGGTGTATAACGAATCGAACGGGGAGGAGTATCTGCACTGATATACATACCTCCAGGGTAGTCTTTATCTGTTTTAATTCCGATTGCATAAGACCTGCTCGTATACATTCTCGCAAAATAAAGCCCTGGTTTATCATAAAAAGGGAAATGGGAGGCAATGATTACTTGCTTGCATGTGACCCTATACCCTGACTTTGTAACAACTTTTGGTTCGGTATCATCGTCCTCAATGTCTGAAGCGACTGTATTCTCATAAACAGAGCAGCCCGCTTTCACCGCCTCATCTAGAAGAGCTTTTAGAAATTTTAGTGGGTGATATTGGGCTTGATTGTGCATGACGAGAGCGGCTTTAGCAGGAATATTAAAGGGAATCGAATCCTTTAAAGCTCCATCAATATCAAGATTTTGATACGCTTCCCATTCCGTTTTAAGCTTTTCAACATTCTCATCCGTCGTTGCATAAACATGGGCATCTTGCTCGCTGAAATCACATGCAATTCCCTTTTCTTTCACACTGCTTTCAACGAACCGAATGGCATTCAGATGTGATTCATAATATAGCCGTGCTTTTTCTTTTCCAAAGTGATTGATTAATTCATCATAAATAATGTCATGCTGTGCCGTTAATTTCGCCGTTGTGTGGCCGGTAGTACCATTCAAGACACTGCCTGCTTCTAAAAGGGCCACTTTTAAGCCTTCTTTGGAAAGCAAATAAGCAGCGGTAATTCCAGTGATCCCGGCACCAACAATCGCAACATCGACAGAAAGATCTTGTTCTAATGGATTAAAAGCAGGTAACTCTATTTCCCGCCAATACGTTTTTGGGAATTTAGGCATTTTCTCAGTTGAACTCATATGTACCCTCCATATTAAATGTGATTATGTTTAATTTTTCCTAAAGTGAGAAAATAATGTGGCCGAGGAAGAAACTTTTCAAAAGATAAAAAAAACCCTGCCGCGTCAGGGTTCCAAATGTTATTTATCGGAATCGATTTTATCGACTCTTTTGGCATCCTCAGAATCAAGGGAGTTCCTAAGGAAATGAAAGAAGGTACCTCCTACAAAACCAAGGCAAAGGACAAAACCAATGGTTGTAATCCACCAAATAGCTGCCATGATAAATCCCCCTTTGTGCTTAATACTTAAATAGTTCGGATGCATTTCTAAAGGTATATGCACAAGAGGGATGGATTTTGCCAAATAAACGAATTAATCCTTTTTCTTCAGCTCAGAATAATAATCGACTTTTTTTATATTTACGCCGACAAAGGTCTCAATAATCGACTGACCCCCGGCAATTGAGAGAATTAGAATAACGACAAAAGTAATGTGAGGAAATAATAGATAGGCACCACCAAGTAAGACGGCACTCCAAACGCCTGCACACCAATAGCATTTTAATAAATATCCAAACATTGATGTGGGTACTTCCTTGGTTTTCACGCCATCATCAGTTTCTACCTTTACTTTTTTAACAAAGGGTTTACGGATAAATTCAGTAATTTTATCAAAGACGATTAAATGAGTTAATCGGTAGCTCGCTAAAATTAACATGATATAGGTTATCCAAGAAATATCCTTCACTTTATGTCCTCCAATAAATCTGCATTGATTTAAGACTGAAAAAATTAAAATTCAAAGCAAATAATTAATTTTTTAATCCATTGTATATTTTGAGCCTGAAATCAAAATTATATATTCGGAGGAGGCGAAAAAATGAAAAAATCTTTTTGGTTTAGTTTTCTGTTTTTATTATCACTATTGTGTATTCCGAATGTGTCTTTTGCCCAGCAAATCTACACCGTACAGCCGGGGGACTCACTTTGGAAAATCGCAGTCAAGTATCAGGTTGGTATTTCCGAAATTATTTCGGCAAACCGACAATTTGCGAATCCGAATTTAATTTATCCAGGTCAAAAGGTGACCATCCCGAGTTTTGATACGGTAAAGAGTATCGAAAGCCAGGTCATCCAGTTAACCAATCAAGAGCGTGCAAAGAATGGTTTGAAGGCATTAACACCGGATTGGGAGCTCTCAAGGGTTGCTCGTTATAAAGCCAATGACATGAGAGATAAAAACTATTTTAGTCACACAAGTCCTACCTATGGCAGTCCGTTTGATATGATGAAGAACTTTGGGATTTCTTATCGATCTGCCGCGGAAAATATTGCTGCAGGGCAAACCACACCAGCATCCGTGGTTCAAGCTTGGATGAATAGCTCCGGTCACCGGGCGAATATTTTAAGCACCAGATCAACCTATATTGGAGTGGGCTACTCACAGGGTGGTTCAAACCGACACTATTGGGTCCAAATGTTTATATCAAAGTAAGCACATCAGGGTCAGTTTCTTAAGCATCATGCTTAGGGGCTGACCTTTTCTACGTCTTAGGACCGATATAAAAATCAAGCTTAAGCGCAATTATGAAGAACAAAGAAAAAAGGTAAGATGAAATCAAGATAGAGAAAGGAGAAAAACAAAATGAAAAAATTTGGTTTACTGTTAGCAGGCGGAATTGCAGCGATGATCTTGCTTTCAACTATTGGTCCAATGGTGGGATTACTTGTTAGTCTAGTGCTCCTCTATTTCATACTCAAAATGTTTTTAAAAGCTGAATCTACGGGTAAAAAAATTGGGCTGGGGATTATCGGATTTATCGTCCTGATTGCTTCTATTCATAACGCCCCGGCCATCATTGGAGTAGCTGCTGCGTATGTTTTATACCTCGTTTATAAAAAATGGAACGAGAAAAAGTACGTGGCCGTCAAGGAAGAATCTGACCCATTTGTTAACTTTGAAAAACAGTGGAATGAATTAAAAAATAATTAAACTTAAAAGGAGAGAATAAACATGACAAACTTATTTACACGAATAAAAAATACGATTACAGCAGATTTACATGAGGCGCTTGATCAAAAGGATAAACAAAATCCGATTGCTTTATTAAACCAATACCTGCGTCAATGTGAGCAAGAGACAGAGAAAGTTAGAAAGCTATTGGAACGCCAGTACACACTTAAAGATGAATTTACAAGAGAATATCACCAAGCTGCCCAGTTAGCAGAAAAGAGAAAGTACCAAGCTGAAGTTGCTTCGAAAGCAGGCGAATCAGAGCTTAGTCAGTTTGCTCAAACAGAATATCAGCAATATGCAGACCGTGCCAGCCGCTTGAGTTCATCGCTTGAACAAGTTAAGGGTCAGCTAGTTGATTTAGAAAGAAAATATGAAGAAATGAAGCACAAGCTAAAAGATATGCACCTAAGAAGGATGGAACTGATGGGTCGTGAAAATGTCACTCGTGCGAACCACCAAATTAATCAGGTTCTTGATGCTAATAACTATTCGGATAAATCCTACTCAAAGTTTAAGGACATTGAAAACTATCTTGACCGTTTAGAGCATCAAGTGAATAGCTCATACTACCGAAATACGATTGATGCTCGTGTTGCACAGCTAGAAAAAGAAATGAAATTGGAAGAAAGCAAGTCCATTTAATGACTATTATGGTATTCTAAAAAGGCGTAGATTTCTACGCCTTTTGACCATAAATTGAAAATATGTGAAAAAATAAGAAAGCCAGAAAATAAAAAGGGAGGGTTGGCCATGTTTAAAAATACTAAAAATGATTATATTGGCTGGATGTTCATTCTCGGTGCGATTATCCTTGTCATGGAAATCTTATTTTTCAATAGTGGGCTTATTTTCTCTCTTTTTATCTCTGGTGGCATGATATATCTCGGACGGAAGCGAGCCGGGAAAAAGACGGGGAAGATCCTCTTTATCGGCGGGATTATCTTCTTTGTCCTTAGTATCGTAAATATGATGACCTTTAAATTTTTGTTGATTGCGATTTTACTGCACTTTTTTATTCAGTTTTTATATGCCAAAAAGCGTCCTAAGAAGCTCACGCCTGAGTTCACTCCAACGGAACCAACTTTCCATGAAGAAACAATGATTAGAACGGAGCCGTTGTTTGAAAATATCGTCCTTGGTCAACAAAAAACCCCGCCGGGTCCTTATGAATGGAATGATATTAATATCCAGGCAGGTATTGGTGATACGATTATTGATTTGAGCTTTACGATGCTGCCAAAAGGTGAAACAGTCATCTTTATTCGTAATCTCATCGGGAATATACAAATCCTTGTTCCTTATGATATTGATATAAGTATCCGGCATTCTTGCATCGTAGGTTCATCAACGGTTTTCGAGGAGCATGACTCTAAACTATTCAATCGGGTCTTACACCTAAAAACACCTGGTTATGATACAGCAGAGCACCAAGTGAAAATTTTCACCTCGCTCGTTGTTGGAAATTTAGAGGTGAGCCGGATATGAGCACAACCCAGCGGCAAATTTTCTGGAGTGTCAGCTTTTCCTTCCTCATTGCCCTCATTGTCAGTGCCATTTTTATCTATGTTTTCCCACTAAACAGTTGGGCGGATTTGTGGAGTAACCATTTCATGAATATACCTTTTGTGATCTTTATCCCCGCCTTTAGTATTGCTGTTGGAATTCTTTTAGGTGCAGTCTCGGGGATGTATTGGAGAAGACAGTTTCTAGCGGTTGAACATTCTTTGCATTTATTGGAGGAAGGAAAACAGTTGGAAGTCAAGGAGAAACCTGTGATCTCGGAAATGCAACTGATTGCCAATCGAATTGATAAAATCGGCAAACAAATGTCTGAGCAAGCCAAACTTTCACAACGGTTAGCTACTGAAAAAGTGGAAGACCTGGAAGGAAGAATTCAAGAAATAATTGAACAGGAGCGGAACCGACTCGCCCGTGAACTGCATGATTCTGTCAGTCAGCAATTATTTGCTGCTTCAATGATGATGTCAGCAATCAATGAAACAAAGCAACAGTCTGAATTAGAAAATGATCGTGAAGCAAAGCAATTGAAATTAGTTGAAGAGATGATCCACCAATCACAGTTAGAGATGCGCGCTCTTCTTTTACATTTACGGCCTGTTGCTTTAAAAAATAAAACACTGCAAGAAGGAATTGAAGAGTTATTAATCGAATTATCTCAAAAGGTTGAGATGGATATTAAATGGAAGACCGAGGCGTTTCCGTTAGATAAAGGTGTGGAAGATCATCTTTTCCGTATCCTGCAAGAGTCTATCTCTAACACGTTAAGGCATGCGAAGGCAAACAAGCTCGATGTGCTAATGGTCAAAAGGGATGACCTTGTCATCCTGAGAATTGTGGATGACGGAATTGGTTTTGATGTAAATGAAATGAAAGCAGGCTCCTATGGAATGCAAAATATGCATGAGAGAGCAGTTGAAGTAGGCGGGACGTTAAAAGTGGTAAGTGTAAAAAATCAAGGAACAAGGCTAGAAGTGAAGGTTCCGGTGATGATTAATGGAGATGGTGCCAATGATTAGAGTTGTATTTGTTGATGACCATGAAATGGTGAGAATCGGTGTTTCTTCTTATTTATCAGCGCAGCCAGACATTGAGGTAGTTGGGGAAGCAGACGATGGAAAAAAAGGTGTAGAGCTTGCCCTCGAACTTCGTCCTGATATTATTCTCATGGATTTAGTGATGAAGGAAATGGATGGGATTGAAGCGACACGGCAAATTATTGAACAATGGCCTGAGGCGAAGATTATTATTGTCACAAGCTTTTTGGACGATGAAAAGGTTTACCCTGCACTTGAAGCGGGGGCGACCAGCTACATGTTGAAGACCTCTAAAGCGGGTGAAATTGCCAATGCTGTTCGTGCTACATACCATGGGCAATCGGTCCTGGAGCCGGAAGTAACCGGAAAAATGATGGTGAAAATGCGCCAAAAGAATACGCATCTACCACATGAAGACCTTACAACACGTGAAATTGAAATATTACTTTTAATGGCAGAAGGAAAAACGAATCAGGACATTGCTGATGATTTATTTATTGCCCTTAAAACGGTCAAAACTCATGTAAGCAATATTTTAAGCAAGCTGAACGTACAAGACCGAACGCAGGCTGTTATTTATGCATTTAAGCATTCTTTAATAAAATAAAATTCACAAGACTTTCCTATTCAAACGGAGAGTCTTTTTTTTTATAAAATTGCAAAAATACAATTGAAAATGCTTCTCAACTATTGGTATGATATAAATGAAAATGATTATCATTATTATAAATACTGGAGGATTACATAAATGAAATTATTAAAAGTGTCAGGCACTCTAATTTTATCTAGCAGTCTATTATTCGGATGTTCGACTTCGGAGAAATCTTCAACACCTGAAAAAGTAATAGATAAACAGACTACTAGTACTGAATTATTAAAAGGTGTCACAGCCGATTACAGGTCGTATGCGTTAGGGGAAATTGAAGAGTTTGTTAAGGCTACAGATGCCTTTACAACTGCTGTTAAAAATGGAGAATTAGAACAAGCGAAAGCTCTTTATGGACCAGCGCGGATGCATTACGAGCGTGCTGAACCAATTGCGGAAGTATTCGGGGACCTCGACCCAAAGATTGATGCACGAGACGGTGATGTTCCGGAAGCAGAATGGGGCGGTTATCACCGAATAGAAAAGGGCCTTTGGATTGAAAAAACAACAAAAGGTTATGAGCAGTACGCTGAGCAGTTGATGAAAGATGTCAATCTCCTGCGTGCCAAAGTAGATACAGTTGAGGTGACACCTGAATTATTAATCACAGGGGCAGTCGACCTTTTAAATGAAGTCTCTACTTCTAAAGTAACAGGAGAAGAGGATCGATATTCTCATACAGATTTGTATGATTTTGCTGCCAATGTTCAGGGAGCAGAAAAGATTTATCAGCTGTTAAATCCTGCTTTGAAGAAAAAGGATGAGAACGTATCGAAAGAAATTCAAGCGCGTTTTGATGATGTGTATAATCTATTGAACCAGCATAAAAAGGGCGATGGCTATAAACTCTACACTGAATTAACTGAAGCTCAAGTAAAAGAACTAAGTCAGGCGATTGATGCACTAGCAGAACCTCTCTCACAAATAGGACTTGTAACGGAGGCGTCTTAATTGGCAAAGAATACAAACATTATCGATAAGTCTTCAGCAACCGGACAAAAGATTTCGAGAAGAGATATCCTTAAAACAGCGGGTGTTGGTGGTGTGGGAGTGATACTGGGTGCTTCTGGACTAGGCGGGTTGCTTTCAATTACGGAAAGCAAAGCGACCACAAGGGAAGCCCATGAGATTGTGCCCTTTTTGGGGAAACATCAAAGTGGAATTACGACGAAAACACAAAATCATGTTTATTTTGTTTCCTTGGATGTAACCACCACCAAAAAAGAAGAATTAATTCAATTATTCAAGGATTGGACGAAGGCTGCTGCCTTGTTATCTGAAGGAAAAGCAGTCGGAGATTTATCGAGCAATGAGTTTCTCCCTCCAAAGGATACTGGGGAGGCTGCCGGATTATCTGCATCAAATTTAACGATTACATTCGGGGTTGGTCCTAGTCTGTTTATTAAAGACAATCAGGATAGGTTTGGTCTCAAAGCAAAGCAGCCAAACGAATTAGTCGATCTTCCTAAATTTCCTCTTGATGCATTGGAAGAAGAATGGACAGGAGGTGACCTTTGTATTCAAGCCTGCGCGGATGATTTACAAGTAGCCTTTCACGCGGTGAGGAATTTGATTCGAATTGCAAGAGGGAAGGCAATCTTACGCTGGGCGCAAACAGGGTTTCAGCGCACAAAACAAGCAGATCCAAAAAATGAAACACCAAGGAATTTGTTTGGTTTTAAAGATGGCACAGCCAATCCTGATGTAAATGATGAAGAACAAATGAACAAACATGTTTGGGTTCAGCCTGGGGATGGTCCTAATTGGTTAGCGAATGGAAGTTATCTTGTTGTCCGAAGAATTCAAATGTTTATTGAAGTATGGGATCGTACCACATTAAAAGATCAAGAAAATACTTTTGGCCGTTATCGTGAAAATGGTGCACCGATTGGTCAAAAAACTGAATTTGAAAAACTTGATTTGAAGCAAAAAAATGAAAAAGGCGATTATAGCATCCCTGTAGACTCGCATACGCGTTTATCACATGGGGACGGTTCACAGCAAATTTTGCGCAGGGCATATTCCTATTCCGATGGAATGGACATAAAAACCGGCAGCTTTGATGCAGGTCTGTTGTTCTTATGTTTCCAGCGAGCTCCTAGTAAACAATTTATTCCGATACAAAATAGATTAGCCACGATGGATAAATTAAATGAATATATTTCCCATAGAGGTAGTGCCATCTTTGCTTGTTTACCGGGAACGAAGTTAGGTGGTTTTATAGGAGAAACACTTTTTTAACTAGAGTTTTTCCTTATACAGAGGAGAGAGACGTATGCTACGATTAAAAACAAAAAGTAAATCTATATTAATACTAATGATGTTCTTCGTTTTTTTTCAAACCGTTCAACCGGTGAAAGCGGAAGTGAGTCATGATGAACTTTTCGTTCTTATTGGCGATAGTTTAATGAAAGCCAAGGATGGAGACCAACAAACAGTTTTGAGTAATATGGACCAGTTTGCAAACGAATGGGCAACGATGAAGAACGCAGATAGTAAACAGGCGAAACAGGTTGACCAAGCGCTTCAAGAGGTTCAAAGTATACTTGCAAAAGGGAATATAAAAAAAGACGATCTCTCAAAATGTCTATCGTCACTGTCTAGCACGGTTGTTCTTTATGACCAAGAACAAAATCCACAAGATAAAGAAAAAGGAAAAGAGCAAGTAAAACAGCTAACACCACTCATTGATGGATTGGCAAAATCGATTGAGGATGGGAATCAAGCTGGATTGAAGACTCAATATCAAAACTTGCTAAATAAATGGAATGCTTCGGAAAAAATTGTCCATGATGAGAGCCTGGCCGCCTATGGTAATATCGAAAAATACATGGCATTAATTCGAATTGCGATTACACAGAATCCCGCCGATTTAGACAAGGCTAAAACAAATGTTGAATTGCTATCAAACGAAGTGGAAGATTTCTTAACAGGTAAGGTTTCTAAACAGGTTGAAGGGGATTATTCACTGTCTGATCTTACTGCATTGTTGAGTAAGGCAGAATCACAGTTTGCTAAAGAAAACTATAAGGGTGCTACTGATCAGTTAAATGAAATTCTAAATATTTGGCCAATGGTCGAAGGGGATGTACAGACGAGAGACAGTAAACTGTATAGTGATCTTGAGACAAAAATACCTACTGCTATTAGTCTATTAAGTTCTGCAAAAGTCGATGCTCCCAAGGCAGAGGAGATCGTAAAGGAAATACATTCGCGTCTAGTACCGTTAATTAGTAAAACAGATTATTCATTATGGGATGCGGCATTGATTTTGTTACGTGAAGGGTTAGAAGGGTTATTAATCGTGGCCACACTGCTTGCCTTTCTAAAGAAAATGGGGCTTGGAACTAAACAGAAATGGATTTGGGCCGGTGTTGGAGCAGGTATCCTAGCAAGTGCCGTATTAGCCATTATTATTAATATTGTATTTTCACGCATCGTTGCTGCTTCCAGCCGAGAATATATTGAGGGAATTACTGGAGTTGTCGCGGTGATTATGATGTTAACGGTTGGAGCCTGGCTCCATAATAAATCAAGTATCGAGAACTGGAATAAATATATTAATCAACAAATGGGGCAGGCGATTGCCAATGGGAGTCTTTTTTCATTTGCATTCATTAGTTTTCTATCAGTTTTCCGTGAAGGTGCCGAAACTATTATCTTCTATACAGGTATTATCCCCTATATTAGCTTGCAGCAACTTGTTCTCGGTGTATTACTTGCAGTCGGACTCTTAGTCATCGTTGGGTTTGCGATTATTTACTACAGCGTAAAAATACCCATCCGCTTTTTTTTTAAAGCTGCAACTATTCTTATCTATTTCTTAGCCTTTAAAATTCTTGGTATTAGCATCCATGCTTTGCAGATTTCGAATGTGTTGTCGACTAGTACCGTGCAGCATTTGCCGTTTATTGATTGGATCGGATTATATCCAACCTGGGAAACGACGATTACTCAATTATTATTAGTGATGGTGATTGTCTTATTAACATGGATGTTAAGAAAAAAGACCGTATTGTCAAATGTATAAGAAGGGCTGCGAGCCCTTTTTTTCGTGCTCCTAAAAAAATTCCTCTACTAATCAAAGGACTTGTCTCATAAGTTTATAAAAGTGAGATTAGTATGGAGGAGAAAAAATTGGGAATTTATTATAAGGGAATATTCTTTTTAGCTGCTGCAGCTTTTTTGGGGGAAGGGATTGAAGTTCTTGTAAATATGATTCTTGCTAGAGAGTTAGGACCACACGGTCTGGGACTGTATATGTCCATTTTGCCATCGATATTTTTTATTGTTCTACTAGCCAGCTTTGAGTTGCCCGTATCGATTTCAAAATTTATTGCAGAAAGGGAAGACCGTTATCACCGAAATATCCTTCATCATGCCATTTCGATTACGATTGTGTTCTCAGCTGTACTTTTTTTAGCAGCTACAGTGATCATTCCGTTTATTCCTGTGTTTGATAAATACCATCCCTACGTTAGATGGCTTGTTTTGATCTTAATCCCAATCATTTCCTTCACGTCCGTCGCGAGAGGATATTTTATGGGCAAGCAACAAATGGGGAAAATCGCCGTTTCTAATTTTTTAAGGAAAACCATTCAACTCGGTGGATTGTTTCTCCTCTTTCGTTTGTTTGCCTTTGATACATCCGAGTCATTGTTAATCGCCATTGGGACATTTATTGGAAGCGAGATTGTTGTGTTCCTCTATTTATTCTACATGTTTATTATCCAGTTTCAGCAATTGAAACGACAGCCATTTTCTAATTTGAAACAAAAGGTAGTTCAGAAGAATTTAATGGCAGTATCGATTCCAACAACGGGTCTTCGTCTGTTTTCAGCATTCAGTGGTGCGATTCAGCCCTTTATAATTAAGGCAGCGTTGATTCGTTCCGGCATGAGTGAAATCGTTGCGACCGAGCAATTTGGGCTACTGATGGGAGTTGCCATGTCAATTGGCTTTTTCCCGGCATTTATTGCTCATTCACTTATGGTCGTTCTCATTCCAGCTGTATCCAAGACCTACTCACAGGGCGATTATCATCGGCTCCAAAAAATGCTTCAACAGGTGATGAAGCTCACCTTTGTATATGGTGTCGCAGCCGTGGCCATTTTCTACTTCTTTGCACCGGAATTAACTTCGCTATTTTTTAAATCAGAAACACCAGCTCTGTATTTACAATTACTCTGGCCATTTTTCTTATTTCACTTCTTTATCATGCCAATGCAGGCCTTTTTATTTGGACTTAATCTACTAAAAGAGACATTTTTTCATATCATTTGGTCGACCATCATCTCTTTTGCACTCATCCTCTTGCTTGCCGCGATGCCTGAATGGCGAATGAATGGCGTGATTATTGGGATGAATACTGGAGCTGTATTGTTAGCGCTTATGCATTACTTAACGATTTGTAGGAAAATCGGCGTCAGTTTTTTTATGAAGGGGATCATTCAAAATTCCACTGAGCGATAATTTGTAAAAAGACTTCAGATGTGTAGGGGTTTATCCATCCATTCCGTCTATTAGTATGAGGAATTATATTTCGAAAAAAGGAAGGATTGTTACTATGCAAAGTGGATGCTCCCCATCATTTGAAGAAGTTGTCATCGAACATGGAAGGGCCATTTATAAATATATTTTATCTTTAGTGAAGCATAAAGAACTTGCTGAGGACATCTATCAGGAGGTATTACTCGCTGCTTATTTAGCATATCCTTCAATAAAGGAGCAATCCAAATATAGAGGATGGTTTTTTACGATTGCCATCAATAAATGTCGTGATTATTGGCGGAAAGAAAATAAGTCAAAGCAATTTTGGAGGGAAGAGGTTTATTCCTATTCAGCCTCATTCGAACCAACTGTAATCCCGGAAGAGGAAGTCTTACATAAATTTTCTGCACAACAAATGGCTGAAAAGATTAACCTATTACCAGAAATCTATAAGAATCCTATTTATCTATATTACTATCAAGATTTTTCTCTCATCGAAATTGCAAAGAAAAGTAACCTGCCCATGTCTACGGTCAAAACAAGGATGAGAAGGGCAAAGGAAAGACTCCGGCCAAAAATGCACTCACTCGCATGATAATACCAGTAAAATATTCTTTGTGAAGGAGAATGTTCACCATGACTGGAAAAGGAGCAAATAGAAACCAGGCGCACTTACAGCCCTATATTTCAAAACAGTACTACCATCGCTATACGCCCATTGACCACGCGGTGTGGAGATTCATTATGAAGCAAAATCATTACTTTTTAAAAGATGTCGCCCATCCTGCTTACGTAAACGGTCTGCGGGATTCAGGTATTAAAACGGAATCGATTCCAAAAGTAGATGATATGAATAAAAGTCTGGCCAAAATCGGCTGGGGTGCCGTTACGATTGATGGGTTAATTCCCGGGTCCGTATTTTATGGCTTTTTGGCAAATGGGATTTTACCGATTGCCACAGAAATAAGAAACATCCAAAACATTGCCTATACCCCTGCACCGGATATGATTCATGAGGCAGCTGGTCATGCGCCGATTTTATTAGATAAATCTTACCGGGAATTTGTTCGGAAAATCGGTGAGATGGGAGCAAAGGCACTTTCCAATAAAGAGAAATTAGAGGTGTTTATGGCGGTACGCCATTTAACCATTGTAGCTGAGGATCCTAAGTCAACTCCAGAGCAGGTTAAAGAGGCAGAGAACCTGGTAGCAGAAGCTAGAAAAAAGGTGAAAGGGTTATCCGAGGCCGATATGGTTTCAAGACTTTTTTGGTGGACGGTAGAATATGGATTAGTTGGAGACTTGAATCATCCGAAAATTTATGGAGCGGGCTTACTCTCATCCGTTGGAGAGAGCCAAAGCTGTTTAGCCGATGATGTAAAGAAGATTCCATTTTCAGTTGAAGCATGTATTCAGACTCCATATGATGTCACCAAGCCGCAGCCGCAATTATTTGTTTGTAAAGATTTTGGTGAATTGGCTTCCGCTATTAATCAATTTGCTTCGACCATGGCATTTATGAAAGGCGGCACGGAGAGTCTGGAAAAAGCCTTGCAATCTGATAATCTTGCAACGTTTGTTTTCTCGTCTGGATTGCAAGTGACGGGGACACTGGCAAACATTGTAAAGGATGAGAGGGGAGAAGCAATTTATATCAGAACAAAAGGGCCGACCGCATTATCTTTCGAACAAAAGCAATTAGTCGATCATGGCAGGGATACCCATCATAAAGGCTTTGGGACACCTATCGGGAGCCTTGATGGAAAAATAGTATTAGAAAATTGCTCGTCTGTTCAATTAAAGACTTTAGGCATAATTGAAGGCAGCGAAGGTATGTTGAAATTTGAAAGTGGTGTCAATGTAACGGGTGTCGTGAAGACCATTTTGTTTTCAGCTGGTAAGCCCATCTTAATCTCTTTTCAGGATTGCCAAGTAACATATAAGAATCAAGTCCTTTTTGAGCCATCATGGGGGACGTATGATATGGCAGTAGGCGCAGGCATAACATCTGTATTTGCAGGCGCGGCAGATCCGGATGCTTATTTTGAATGGCCAACAAATGAAATAGACAGTATCGAGGATTCAGGAGATGAGCAACTGGATGAATTAGAAAGCCTTTATGCAGAAATCCGCAGTTTACGTGAGGATTCGGTGTGGAATGAACAGAGTTGGTCTAGAATGGATCAGGTGATTGCGACCCTCGATAAGAACTATCCAGATGAGTGGTTGCTGAGATTAGAAATACTAGAACTCTATAAGTTGAGAAATAACAGCCATTCTAATGTAAAAAGTATTACTGAGATGTTAGGAAATAAAAACTGGGGAAAATCAGTCAATCAAGTGATTCAACGCGGATTCACCTTACTAAATAATAGTTAAAGGAAAAGGAGCTTGGAATTCCAAGCTCCTTTCTCCATTAATCCCTGCTGGAAATAATCCCTAAAATCCGTAAGATACTAATAAATAGGTTAATAAAATCCAAGTATAAGTTCAAGGCCATCAATGGTACTTCTTCAGGTCTGACACCGTAATGCTTCATTCGGCTGAAGTCAAAGAGAACATAACCGCTAAATACAATCACTCCAATAATAGAGAAAGCAAGCATAGCTGTCGAGCCTAATGGAAAGAAGATATTAAAAATGGAAATCACCACTAAGGCAAGTAAAGCGGCAAGCAGAAATCCACCTAAAAAGGAGAAGTTTTGTTTGGATTTAGTGGCATAAATAGCAACACCAGTAAAAACAACGGTTGTACTAGCAAAAGCCATGACGACCACATTCGCACCTGCAGCAGCTGTGTAATAGGCTACGATGGGGTAAAGTGTAATTCCTGAGATAAATGTAAAGACGTATAGGAATGAATAGGAAATAGCCTTTTTACGTCTGAAAAAGAATGCGATCATGAGCATCACAAATTCTAGAATCGCAAGCGGCATAAATAAACTATCTGGTACAAATACACCTGCCATGGTGCCTAAGAAAGCAATCGCAAGGGAAAGGGCAAACGTACGTATAACAGAAGGCAAAAATTCACTAGATGTTTGTGTATACAATTTTTTCACCTCAAAAATTATTTGTTACTAGAATATACGATGAATGGGTCAAGATGTTTCATTTTTTCTGAAAAAATCTTTATCTTCTTTTAGAAGATCGCGAATCTCTGCTAATAATTCTACTGTTGGGTCTGCTTTTACAACAACTTCAGCTGGTTCTTCTTTCTTTTTAAAGCGGTTAAGGAATTTTATAAATAGGAAAATAGAAAATGCTATTATAAAGAAATCAACAACTGTTTGAATAAACAGGCCGTATTTTATACTTCCATAGGCAAGTTTAGAAAAGGTCTTTACTCCCATAAGTAATCCAAACAATGGCATAATAATATCTCCGACAAGTGAAGCAACTATCTTCCCAAAAGCACCGCCAATAATAACCCCGACAGCTAAATCAATCACATTGCCTTTCATGGCAAACTGTTTAAATTCATTCCACATAAAAACATCCTCCAAACTATTATGTTATTTTTAGAAAAAAGAGCAGGGAGTCCTGCTCTTTTTGTACTTGTATAGGAAATTAAAAAATATTTAATTGTGGATAGTTTGATTTAGTCTCTTTGAATCCAGCTCCAGCGCCCAACGGCTAGTGTCCTTCGCCCTCCGCCCTACGATAAGTCANNCTCAGTTGGAGCGCTCCAGGCCATACGCCGCTGAACGGGCGCTTGCGCCTTTTGTTCTTACATTAGAAAGCCCAGTTACCGCCTCTGAATACAGGTTCTGTTTGTCCATCGGCAGTAATTCCTTCGATGTCCATTTCAGTAGAACCAATCATAAAGTCAACGTGGGTAATACTTTCGTTCAATCCGTTCTCTTTCAATTCTTCAGATGACATTTTCTTGCCGCCTTCAATGCAGAAAGCATAGGCACTGCCGATTGCCAAATGATTGGATGCATTTTCGTCAAATAATGTATTAAAGAAAAGCACATTTGATTGGGAAATAGGTGAGTTAACTGGTACAAGTGCCACTTCACCAAGATAATGCGATCCTTCATCTGTATCGACCAGACGCTTCAGAATTTCTTCGCCTTCTTCTGCTTTCACGCCAACAATTCTTCCATTTTCAAACGTAATTGAAAAACGGTCAATGATGTTACCGCCATAGCTCAATGGCTTTGTGCTGGCAACTGTGCCATTCACACCTGTTCGTAAAGGAACAGTGAATACTTCTTCTGTCGGCATGTTGGCCATAAATTCAATGCCTTTTTCATTCACACTGCCCGCCCCGACCCAAATATGTTTATCGGGAAGTTCAATCGTTAAGTCTGTACCAGGCGCTGTGTAATGAAGCTTTTGGTATCTTTTTTCATTTAAATAATGAACCTTTTCATGAAGGGTTTCATCATGTTTTTTCCATGCCTCAACAGGGTTATCAAGGTTTGCACGGACAGCTTTGAAAATGGCATCCCACAGCTTGTTCACTTGGTTTTCTGCAGGCTCATCCGGGAAGACTTTAGCAGCCCATGCCGGCGCAGCAGCAGCAATAACAGTCCAGCTCACCTTATCAGATTGGGCTGCCTTTCGATAATTAGCAAGTGCTTTCCCGGCAGCTTTATTGAAATTGGCGATTCGTTCCGGATTCACACCTTTCAGTAAATCAGGACTAGTCGAAATAACCGACATAAAGGCAGCACCTTGATCTGCTAAATCTTCCATTTCTTTGGCACGCCAAACAGGGTACTCAAGGAAAGCATCGTCTGGAGCTAAATCATATTTTGTTTTCGTAACAGTATCGTCGTTCCAGTTGACGATGACATTTTGTGCACCAGTTTCGTATGCCTTTTTAACAATCAGACGAACAAATTCTGCAGCATCTAGGGTGGTGTTCACAACTAATGTTTGGCCTTTTTGAACATTTACGCCGACCTTAACGGCAAGTTCAGCATATTTTTCAAGTTTTTTTTGAAATTCACTCATATGTACGTCTCCTTTTTTCTGAATCTTCCTTAATTGTAGCGTTTTCTATTGTAAAAAGAAACTGATAGCACATTAAGCAAAAGGACACCTGATAAAAGAAAAAACAGTAAAGATTTTCATCTCTACTGCAACTTGCTGCCGTATACCTTTATATTAAAATAAATACCTGCGGAAAAGAGGACTACGAATGTAATAATACCTGACAATGAAGTTGGAGACATGAACTGGGATAATTCCATTGATTCCACCGCCCTTATATTAATTACCTTTATAAGTTAATTATAATACAAATTAGGCGAATGTGAACAATTTAGTACAAATTTTAATTATTTATTGACAAGTTTTACATTTGTGATTCCATTTCTTGTTTTTCAAACGAATAAAACATTACCCAATATATTCCCGCACTTAATAGGGCAAGGATCGTTAAGACAAAAAACGTCCACCCATAGCCGAGCATTACCGTCATTGGAATCGCAAGCGGTGCGATGGTCCGGCTAATGGTAAAACGCAGGCTTGCGGCGGCGAAGTATTGACCGCGCATTTGCTCAGGAGCGAGTCTTGATACAAAGCTTTGCTGGAGCCCAGCCCCCATTAATTCTGCGAAAGTGAAAATCGCCATGGCGAACATTAATCCCCAAATCCAAGTGGTTTGACTGAATAGAATCATTGAAATGGCATAAACAACAGACGAGAGAACGAATACATTTCTTTCATAATAGTTACTCATCCACTTTGTGACGATTACTGTCAGCAGGGCAACGAGGAAGCCATTTTCTGCGAGCACCAATCCGAATGCTTGCTCAGCATTAACCGAAAACGACCAATTTCCAAGTGAAAAAAGACTTTGAGATTGGAAAACATCCTTGATATAAACTGGAATTAATAAGTCCAATTGCATAAAGGTTTGACCAGCTAATACACCTGCAAGGATAAATAACAGGAAGGTTTTATCTTTAATAATTAATGAATAATCCATCAATTGATTTTTTAAAAAATAATACCATTTCCCGTCAGGCGAGGAAGTGTTTTGTTTGACCGGAACCGTTTCACGTGTCCATTTGGCTAGGATAAGCCCTAACGAAATACACACCACGCCAGCCACAAAAAGGAGTTGGAAGCGATAGGGAACATAAAAGATAGCACCTAGAATTGGGCCAATGACAACGGCAATATTGATTGATGTATAAAAAATGGCAAATACATTACTACGATCTTTTTCATCGACTACATCCGCTACCATTGCTTGGCTGGCAGGCCAATAGAAGGAACCGAATACTCCGGCAATTGCAAATGCGGTAAAACCCATCCATGGGGATTGATACCAAGGTGAACTAGCGAAGGCAAAGGCGATAAACGATAGCCCTTGACCAATAGCAGACAGAACCATCATTCGTTTCCGTCCGAAACGGTCCGCACAGTACCCACCCATCAGATTAGCCATTACTGAAAAGATCTGAGAAAAAACTAATAATAAACCTGCTTTGCTTTTACCGAACTCTTCAGCAAAATAAATCGTTAAGAACGGAAAAAACATCCAGAAGGTAATGTTCATCATTGCTTCGCTAAACAAGCGAACTTTTAAATTAGGATCCCAATCCCTAATCCTCATATATTGTCCTCGTTTCTAGTATTTTGACGATACTATCATACTATCTTAATTGAGAAACTTACAACAGAAATAGTATCCAGACCAAATCGTGCTTACCATTCATGATTATTCCATGTCTTTTTCCTATAGCCAGAATCAATGACCACACTTTACTACTCTGCATTTCTCGAATTTGTATGTTATATTAAAAGTTCAATGGTTTACTGAAAGGATGTTTAAATACAGTGAAAAAAAGTGTAATTTTAGCCGAAAAACCTTCAGTCGCTCGGGATATAGCACGAGTATTAAATTGTAATAAAAAAGGGAACGGTTTTTTTGAAGGAGATAAATATATAGTCACATGGGCGCTTGGGCATTTAGTTACTCTTGCTGACCCAGAAATTTACGACGATAAATATAAAACCTGGAAGATTGAAGATTTACCTATGATTCCCAGTGATTTGAAGCTTGTAGTTATTAAGCAAACAGGAAAGCAGTTTCATTCGGTAAAAAGCCAATTACTTCGTTCTGATGTAGGGGAGATAATCATTGCAACCGATAGTGGTCGTGAAGGTGAATTAGTTGCTCGATGGATAATTGCAAAAGCGAAAATAAACAAACCAATTAAACGTCTATGGATTTCTTCTGTTACGGATAAGGCCATTAAAGATGGATTCAATAATTTGAAGCCGGGAAAAGCGTATGAAAACCTTTATTTTTCAGCAGTCGCCCGCTCCGAGGCTGACTGGTATATTGGTCTTAATGCAACCCGTGCGTTAACCACCCGATTCAATGCCCAACTAAACTGTGGCCGTGTACAAACACCTACTGTTGCAATCATTGCAGCTCGTGAGGACGAAATTAGAAACTTTAAAGCACAAACCTATTACGGCATCGAAGCACAAACCGTAGATCAATTAAAGCTTACTTGGCAAGATGTAAAAGGCAACAGCCGCAGCTTTGATAAAGAGAAACTTGATGTGATTGTAAAAAAACTTGGGAACCAAAATGCTAAAGTAACAGAAATTGAAAAGAAACCGAAGAAATCTTATTCACCAGGTCTATATGATTTAACAGAACTACAACGTGATGCGAATAAAATCTTTGGGTACTCTGCAAAGGAAACATTAAACATTATGCAGAAACTGTATGAGCAGCATAAAGTTTTAACCTATCCGCGGACAGACTCGCGGTTTATTTCAACGGATATTGTTCCAACTATACCTGAGCGTCTTAAGGCGTGTGGAATTGGCGAATATCGTTTACTAACAAGCAAAGTTTTAAAAAAGCCAATCAAAGCCTCTAAGTCATTTGTTGATGACAGCAAGGTATCCGATCACCATGCCATAATTCCTACTGAAGGATATGTAAATTTTTCAGCCTTTACAGATAAGGAAAGGAAAATTTATGATTTGGTTGTTAAACGGTTCTTAGCTGTCCTTTTCCCGGCATTCGAGTACGAGCAATTAACGCTTCGAGCTAGAATCGGTGAGGAAAACTTTGTTGCTAGAGGCAAAACCATTTTATCTCTTGGTTGGAAAGAAGTATACAATAACCGACTTGATGAAGATGATGAAGGTGATGATCTGAAGGAACAGATTCTACCTCGGATTGAAAAAGGCGATACCTTAAACGTTAAATTAATCGCCCAAACTTCAGGTCAAACGAAGCCGCTTGCCCGCTTTAATGAGGCGACCTTGTTGTCGGCAATGGAAAATCCAACGAAGTATATGGATACAAATAATAAACAATTGGCAGACACCTTAAAATCAACGGGTGGACTAGGTACTGTTGCTACACGTGCGGATATCATTGAAAAGCTTTTCAATTCATTTCTTATCGAAAAGCGGGGCAAAGACATTCATATTACTTCAAAAGGACGTCAATTGCTTGACTTGGTTCCTGCGGAGCTTAAATCCCCGACTTTAACAGCTGAGTGGGAACAAAAGCTTGATCAAATTGCACATGGCAAGTTGAAAAAAGAAGTGTTTATTAGCGAAATGAAAAACTACACAAAACAAATCGTTGCGGATATTAAAGCAAGTAATAAAAAGTATAAGCATGACAATATTTCAACAAAGTCATGTCCAGATTGCGGGAAACCAATGCTTGAAGTAAATGGGAAAAAAGGCAAAATGCTTGTGTGCCAAGACCGTGAATGTGGACATCGAAAAAATGTTTCGCGAGTCACAAATGCGCGCTGCCCACAATGCCATAAAAAACTGGAGCTTCGCGGTGAAGGGGATGGACAAATATTCGCTTGTAAATGCGGTCATCGTGAGAAACTATCTGCTTTTGAAGCGCGACGTAAAAAAGAATCTACTGGTAAAGTGGATAAACGGACGGTGCAAAAATATTTGAAAAACCAAAACGAGGAAGAAGAGCCGATTAATACAGCATTGGCAGATGCTTTAAAGAAACTTAATTTGAAGTAGATTTTCAAAAAGGATTTAGTTAAATAGTATAACGGAAGCTCAAGATATTTTTGTAACATGAACGTTTCATCTTTCATTTGTTATCCCACTAAAGTGTTATCGTGCTAAAATTCTGAAAATTCGATTGACAGATTAGCTATTCATCTCATACAATAATTATCAATAAGATAGTTATAGAATGGAATGATCCCATGAGGCATCTAAAAATATTCAATCATTTAATTATAAAAGAGGCTGGACTCCAAATCATGTAGATTCGGAATCCAGCCTCTTTCTTTATTATACTACAGTGGTAGAGGAGAGAGACGTTATGATCACACTTACTGGTGGAAGTTTAACATTAGAACAGATGAAAGATGTATTATATCGCAAGCAAAAGGTCCATGCTTCAGATAAGAGCATGGAAGCAGTCAAGAAGAGTCGCGAAGCCGTAGAAAGAATTGTTTCAGAATCAAAGGTAGTTTATGGGATTACGACTGGATTTGGTAAATTTAGCGACGTCCTGATTGATAAGAATCATGTTCAAGACCTGCAGCTTAATTTAATTCGCTCACATGCATGCGGGATAGGCGACCCTTTTCCGGAAATTGTCTCTAAAGCAATGGTACTGCTTCGTGCGAATGCACTCCTAAAGGGGTTTTCAGGGGTCAGGCCGATTGTTATTGAAAAGTTATTAGAGTTAGTGAATAAAGATATCATTCCTGTTATCCCACAGCAAGGTTCCCTTGGTGCGAGCGGTGACTTAGCTCCGCTATCTCACCTTGCCCTAGTTTTAATTGGGGAAGGAGAGGTATTTTACAAAGGTAAGCAAATGGATGCTTTTGATGCGCTTCAGCAAGAAGGGATTTTACCAGTTACATTGGAAGCAAAAGAAGGTCTAGCCCTAATTAACGGGACCCAAGCGATGACAGCAATGGGAGTTATCGGCTACTTGGAGGCAGAGCAGCTGGCCCATGAAAGCGAACTGATCGCTGCGATGACAATGGAAGGGTTAAATGGAATTATCGATGCATTTGCGGAAGAAGTTCATATCGCAAGAGGCTACAAACAGCAAATTGACACTGCTGCAAGAATCCGTCGTTATTTAAGTGATAGTCTATTAACAACCCAGCAGGGGGAGTTGCGTGTTCAGGATGCTTATTCTCTTCGCTGCATTCCACAAGTTCACGGTGCATCATGGCAGGCATTGGATTATGTGAAAGAAAAATTAGAAATCGAAATGAATGCAGCGACTGATAACCCATTAATTTTTGATGATGGAGAAAAGGTTATTTCAGGAGGAAACTTCCACGGACAGCCCATTGCATTTGCGATGGATTTTATGAAAATAGCCGTAGCGGAACTGGCAAATATTTCAGAAAGAAGGATTGAAAGATTAGTCAATCCGCAGCTCAATGATTTACCAGCCTTCCTAAGTCCCGAGCCTGGTTTACAATCGGGTGCGATGATCATGCAATATGCAGCGGCGGCACTGGTTTCGGAAAATAAAACTCTCGCCCATCCAGCCAGTGTCGATTCGATTCCTTCGTCTGCTAATCAGGAGGATCATGTTAGTATGGGGACGATTGCCTCAAGGCATGCTTATCAAATAATCCAGAATGCAAGAAGAGTTTTGGCGATTGAATTGATTTGTGCCATGCAGGCAGTAGAAATACGCGGGGTTGAAAAAATGGCCACGCAAACAAGAGAGTTTTACGATAAGGGCCGTGAACAGGTGGCTTCCATTAAACAAGACAGGGTGTTTTCCAAGGATATTGAAAAAGCAGCTGATTGGTTAAAAGCAATTGAATTTTCACAGTTTATTAGGAAATCAAGCATAGAAAAATGAAAATTTGAAGTATGAAAAAGGAAGCAGGCGTGAGGAACTCACGCCTGCTTTTATTCATTCTGATCATTGAGCAAACGAGCTGTATCTCCGCGATACTCATCCTCATTTTCGACTCGATTTTTAAATGCTTCCCGTACAACTAGAAATTCTTCGTCACCCACAGCTTCTTTCACATGTTTTTCCGTTAAACTGTCTTCTGGGAAGTTCCCAGGATGGTTCTTCTTCTTATGTTCAAAATGTTCACCACGTGCCACTTTCAACACTCCTTTCGTCCTCGCAAGTAGCATTCCCTGATTGGAGCAAAATTAAATACTTTTTTGATCTTCCCTTAAAAAAGAAAAGGCTGGTAAAGTGAACCGAATAACTTGGTTCACTCTTCACCAGCTTTTTCTTGTGGGGTGGGATCTGGTTTACACATGCGGTCTAAAAAGTACCCAGCAAACACAATAAACGCAATCGGAATGGAAAAGTTTAATACATGAATAAGGGTCATCGCATTGCTTCACCACCATATTTTTAATATTTATAATATTAAGTTTATTTTTATGTTATTTACATTATATGCTAATTGTCACATTTTAGACAAATGTTTGAAGCATAAATTTTTCTTAACTATAAGGAATTGATTGGAAACTACGCCCAATGCTCTTGACCTTTTACAAAAAGCAATTTTAGATTGCAAAAAAATAAATTGGAAATTTTTTGTAGATTTATGGGATAATTTGTTAGAAAAAATTGTGAGAAAATTTTAATAATCCGACAAATTACAACACCCTACTATAATAGCACTAGTTATAATAGCAGTATGGATTAAGTAAATCGACCTATCTAATTTTAATAAATAGCTTATACATTGCTACTTAAGTTGTATGAGTCACAGAAAAAGGCAAACCTGTTGAAAAGCAGGGACGCAAAGCCGAGGATCTAAGGCAGGTATTACTTGTTATGATGGCCGGGCTGCCTGGAATACATAATGTATTTTAGGAGTGATAACAATGATAATTACAAAAAATGAAGCTGAAGTTATTGACCAAGAATGGATGGAACTTATTTTAGAAGCAAAGGACTTGGGATTATCGATAAATGCAGTTCGTGACTTTCTTAGCCAGAAAGAGGTAATAAGTTAATTGCGAGACTACTATGTACATAAATTAAAAAGCATTCTACAAAAAGTTTCTTTGTAGAATGCTTTATTTTTATATAAAAAAGAATTTCCAAACCCGTATTACTTATCGTTTTGATTGATCCGCCACTTGTTAAATTCAAGGAAATCACGGAATTGGTCTTTAGAAACACCAGAATTCATTGCGTCCTTAACAAGATTCATCCAATCGATATCTAATTCCTCTTTATTAACTTCTTCATGAATTAAATGATCAACAGGAATATTTAAGACAGCAGCTATTTTCTCAAGAAATTTAATTGAAGGATTCTCTTGTTTGTTATTTTCAAGGTTACTTAAATACGATTTTGCGACCCCTGCTTGAGAAGCAAGTTCGGAAAGTGACATTTTCTTATTTAAACGAAATTTTTTAACGCGATCACCAATCATGAGCCTCACACACCTAATAAATTTTTAAATATATATTTATTCTATCAAAAAGAATTAAGAAGTACCATATTAAGAACGTAGTAATATGACAAAAAGATGAACATTAAGAATAATCTCTGCAAAGTTGATTGGAGGTTAAGTAATTTTGAAAAATTATCGGGTAAGAGTTAATATTAAAAGTGTTGCCAATAATGGACTATTGTATAATTCTCTTATAGGTATTGCGATTAGTTGAATAACATTTTTGCATTGCATACATAAAAATAAACAAAAAGGAAGGGGACCCTCCTAAATGATTGTCCTTAAATCACAACGTGAAATTGAAGCTATGAAAAAAGCAGGTGAAATTCTTGCAGCTTGTCATAAAGAAATAGGAAAACTAATTAAACCAGGAATAACCACTTGGGAAATCGATCAATTTGTTGAGGAGTTTCTTAAGAAAAAAGGTGCAACCCCAGAACAAAAAGGCTATAAAGGTTATGAATATGCAACCTGCGCTAGTATAAATGATGAAATCTGCCATGGCTTTCCAAGGAAGGAACCTTTAAATGAAGGAGACATTGTAACGGTGGATATGGTTGTTAACTACAATGGCGCCTTGGCCGATTCCGCTTGGTCCTATGCTGTAGGGAAGGTATCTGAGGAAACAGAACGATTATTACAGGTTACGAAGGAAGCACTTTATAAAGGAATAGAACAGGCGATTGTTGGCAATCGAATCGGGGATATCGGCCACGCAATTCAAACTTATGTGGAAGCGGAAGGGTTTTCTGTCGTGCGTGACTTTATCGGCCATGGGATTGGAGCAGTAATCCATGAGAAACCGGACGTTCCACACTACGGGCTGCCTGGAAAAGGGGCAAGAATTAAAGAAGGTATGGTCTTTACAATCGAACCCATGGTAAATGTAGGCAGATACCAAACGAGGATGGACCTTAATGGCTGGACAGCAAGAACGATCGATGGGAAATATTCAGCACAATACGAACATACTCTGGCAATTACTAAAGATGGAACTGTTATCTTAACTGAACAAGAATAAAAATAAACCCGTTATGTGGAATAACGGGTTTTTGACTTATTTTTTTCGAAGGCTTCCCAATTCTTCCACTAATGCCTGCATTTCATTGGGACTAAATGAATTCTTTCTAAGTACCATGTCATATATCTCTTTTAATTCCTCGTACATTTCTTCATCAAAATGAGAAGGTTTTATGGCACCAAGGTTTAGGACCTTAAGTTTTTCCTTTATTTGTTCAATCATATATTCAACATTCTCAATCGATTTTTCAGATAAATTCATTTCGGTCACCCTTTTCGAATTAATATATTCATCTTTTCATGTTGAAAAATATATGTCAATATAAACTTTCTTGAATGACTTCAATTAGTTTAGCCAAAAAAGTGGATAAAAGTATCAACTGGACTTGCGTCGAAATCCGCTATGAAGCAAAATAAATGAAAGAGGAAGTTTGGTATTTTTTTCATGTGGTAATTAAATGATAATAATAATGATTAAAGGAGACGTTAACATGACAAAGAAAAATCAATTTTGGCGCGGAATGTTACTCGGGGCACTTGCCGGAGGGGCCATTAGCCTTTTAGATAAACAAACACGTGAAGTGATGTGTGAGAACGTACAAAAAACTACTAGTAAGGTGACCTATGTTCTGAAAAATCCCGGAGAGGTAACTGAAAAGGTAAAGGAGGCGGCAGAGAAATTAAAGACGACCGTTAAGCAGGTTAGTGAAGACATCTCTTACATAACAGATAAAGTGGAGGAATTCCGTGAAATAACCCCTCAAGTAACTGACATTTTGAAAGAAACGAAGGATACCTTCACAAAAAGTGACGAAGAGCTCCTATTAGCAGAAGTGGTAGGAGAAGAAGAAAAAATTCATTAAAAGGAGGATGGAAATGGAAAAGGCGGGGAATGTCCGCTCATCTTTACTTAAATTACTTTGGCATAGGATCGATGAAGATGATCTTCCTGGATTAAGTGCACAGTTGGCCTATTACTTTCTTTTGTCCTTATTTCCGCTCCTGATTGTTCTATTTACACTTCTGCCTTATATTCCGATACCACATCAAGATATGCTGGGGCTAATTAGAGATTTTGCACCAGTGGAGGCAATGGACCTTATTGAGAAAAATGTCCATGATATTATGAACGACCGGAATGGCGGGCTGCTTTCGTTCGGGATCATCGGTACGATTTGGTCGGCGTCAAACGGAATCGAGGCCATTGTAAAGGCATTTAATAAGGCATACAATGTCAAAGAAAGCCGCTCATTTATTGTTTCTAGAGGAATGGCTATTCTATTAACCTTTGGAATGATTTTGGTTCTAATTCTCGCGATTATTCTTCCGATATTCGGCAGAGAAATAGGTCTATTTTTATTTTCTCGAATGGGCTACACCACTGAATTTATTAAGTTGTGGGATACGCTTAGCAGGCTGGTTAGTGCGATTATTTTGTTCCTTATTTTCACAGGATTGTATTGGATTGCACCGAATGTAAAATTAAAATGCCGTAGTGCTTTTCCGGGGGCCGCTTTTGCAACCATTGGATGGATTATTTCCTCGCTAGGCTTAACATTTTATGTGGGAAATATCAGTAATTATTCTCTAACCTATGGCAGTATTGGAGCAATCATTGTCTTAATGGTTTGGTTGTACATTTCGGCATTTATTATTATTTTAGGTGGAGAAATTAATGCCTTTTATAGTGAAAAAAGCCGTAAAAACTGCTAATAGTTACCTTCATGAAAATAGCCCATCTGTTCAAACTAAGATAGAAGGCTAATTAATTTAACTTCAAGGAGGTCACTAACATGACAAAGAAGACTAAAAAAGATGGCGGTACAAAACAAAAAGGTAAAGGAAGTAAAGGAAATAAAACTTCCGGTTCTGCGAACGGCTCAAATGGCTATCACTAATGGGTTACAACCCATATAAAAAAAGGCCGGATGATTTCCATCCGGTCTTCTTACTGTTTATTTTAATAATCTTAAGCTATTTAGAATAACTAATATAGTACTGCCTTCATGACCGATTACTCCATAGGGTAAATCGAGTATCTGAAAGAAATTGGATGAAATCAAGAGCATGATAATGGTGATCGAAAAAATAACATTTTGTTTAATAATTCTATTCATACGCTTCGAAAGATCTATCGCTTCGGCAATTCGCGGCAAGTCATTCTTCATTAGGACAATATCAGCAGTCTCAAGAGCAACATCCGTACCACCGCCCATGGCAATACCGACATTAGCAATTGCCAATGCAGGTGCATCATTAATCCCATCACCAACCATGGCCACTGTTGTATACTTTGTTTTCAAATTCTTAAGTTTTTCGACTTTGACCTCTGGTAAGCATTCCGCGAAAAATTCATCGACATGGCTTTCAGAGGCAATTGCTTGAGCTGTTTTCTCACTATCACCTGTCAGCATAATGGTACGGATACCTTGCTTCTTTAAATGGTCAATGGCAAGCTTTGTTTCCTCACGAACGACATCCTTCATGGCAATAATCGCGCTCAGTTCACCATTTATTTCAATAAACACAAGTGTATTGCCAAGACCTGCAAGCTCCTTTGCCCTACCTTCGGCAAATGTATCAACATGTTCACTGTCAACAAAGGCAGCTTTTCCAATTTTCCACTGTTCCCCGTTAATGGTCGCTCGAACACCCCAGCCAGGTACATCCTCAAGGCTTTCTGGATAAAGTAGTTCCTTGTTGATGTTCGATTTTACATAATTTACAATTGCATTCGCGAGCGGGTGATTCGAATGGCTTTCAATTGAAGCTGCTTTCCAAATCAGATCGTTTTTATCAAGTCCTTCTTTAACAATCACTTCAGTTACTTCCGGTTTCCCTTTAGTCAGTGTTCCTGTTTTGTCAAAAGCAATGGCCCCGAGATGGCTTAAATTTTCAAGGTGAACCCCGCCCTTAACCAATATCCCATGTCTCGCCCCATTAGAGATAGCAGATAAAGTGGCTGGCATAATGGAAGCAACAAGGGCACACGGGGATGCAACCACTAATAAAATCATTGCCCTGTAAAAGGATTCTTGCCAGCTCCAGCCTAATATAAAGTGTGGAAGGAAGAACATCAATAACACAACTGATAGAACCACTTTTACATAGGTTCCTTCAAAACGTTCAATAAACTGCTGGCTGGGAGATTTCTCACTTTGAGCAGATTGAACGAGTTCAATAATTTTATGAAAAAGGGTATCATGACTTTCTTTTGTGACTTCGACTGTAATGGAGCCAGTCATGTTAACCGTTCCGGCAAATACAGTTTCTTCTGTTCCTTTTGAGACAGGCATGGACTCGCCAGTTATCGCCGCTTCATCGATATTCGTTTGTCCTTTGATGATGAGGCCATCTGATGGGACTCGTTCCCCGGGTTTAATTAGAATTAAATCCCCGACACTAAGCACGGAAACCGGCACTTTTTTTTCATAACCACTTGAGATTAGTAAGGCTTCTTCAGGCTGAAGCTTCATTAAAGAAGAAATCTCCTTGTGGCTTTTATTCATGGTGTAGGTCTCTAATGCTCCGCTTACAGCAAAAATGAAAATAAGCACAGCACCTTCTGTCCAATAACCAATAATGGCAGATCCAATGGCAGCAAAAATCATTAACATTTCTACATTTAATTCTTTATTTTCATAGGTGGCTTCAATCCCCTCTTTTGCCTTCGCAAATCCACCAATAACAAATGCTAGAAGGTAAGCAATGATTGAATCCGCACCATTTCCATACTTATCAAAAATCCAGCCAGCCGCAATAAATCCACCACTTAAACCAGCCGCAATTAATTCTGCGTGCGGTTTGATTTTTTCTAAGAAACCCACTTTGTTTATACTCTTTGTTAGAGTCTTTGCTTCGGTATTCAATGAATCTCCCCTCCCCATGATCTAATTGATAAGAATAATCAAAGTCAATCCCCTTAAAAAACACGAAAGCTGTCATCATAGAGATGACAGCAACATTCTTAAATTTCACTTTATTTTCCTTTATCTTACCACATATTTTATGCTTAGGATATGAATTTGCTCCACAATATGGATTAAGATTTTTGTTGTTCGAAAGCCAAAAAAGTCTTTTTTCCAAAAGCAAATATGATGATAGATAAGGCTAAAAGCATTGTGCTAATGATATAGAAGAAACTCACATTTTCAGAGAATTTAATGAATAATCCCCCAATGATAGGTCCACTTAAAGACCCCAGACTAAAAAAGATTCCACAAAGTAAATTTCCTGTTGGAAGAAGGTTCTTTGGAACCAAATCGGTCATGTAGCTAATACCGAGCGAGAAGGTAGAACCGACTATCATCCCAGAAATGAGAAAAGCTACAAATAGCCCAACAAAGGAGTGTTCCAGGAAGCTGGCAGCTGTAAAGCTGAAAAATCCCAAAAAAAGAATAGTCATTAAGAGATTTTTGCGCCCATACTTATCACTAATGATCCCTAATGGCAGTTGGGTTATAATACTGCCAACGGCAAAAGCCGATAGCACCATGGAAACACTGGATACGTCTAACCCCATTCTTAATGCATAGACTGGAAAACTGCCGTTTAAGGAGGATTCTAAGAAGCCGTATGAAAATGGCGGCAAGAAAGCAACCCATCCATATTTTAATGCCTTTCTAAACTGTTTAATCGTTGCTAAAAATGAATTGATACCAGCTTCCTGTTCAGGAAGTTCATTTTTAAGAGTAAAAACAAACACCCAGCCAATAAAACATAAAATCGAGGAGACAATAAAGGGCAGCGATTGATTTACGTTTACTAATGGTGTCATTAGTGGACCAGAGGCAAAACCAATCCCAAAAAACAGGCCATATAGAGAAATGTTTCGTCCCCTTCTGGCAGCCGGAGAAGAGGAAGTGATCCACGTTTGTGTGGCAAAATGGAGGGAATGGTCGCCAATGCCGATCAGCAACCTTAGAGCAAACCAAAACCAAAAGGTCTTCCATAATGGAAACAAAGCGAGTGAGACAATGACAAGCGCGCCCCCATAGATAATCACTGGTTTATACCCGTATTTTCGGAGCGGCATTTCCATAAAAGGGGACACGAGTAAAATTCCGATATAGAGTGCTGTAGCATTTAAACCGTTTAATGAAGGAGAGATGCCACTTTTCTCAAAAATGACTGCAATAAGCGGTAACAGCATTCCTTGCGAAAAACCGGAAATAGCCACGATGCTAACCAAAATCCAGAAACGATGGTTATTTTTATTCATAGAACTTCCTCAATTCTGTAAGGTCATTCATTATTTTTAGTACTTCCTAAATGATGGTAACGAGAAAAACTTCCATTTGCAAGCGAAAATTCTTACCTAGACATTTGTAGATCTTTTAGGTAAATTAAGGAACAAAAGGAAAAGTGATGATAGGTAGAGATGTTAAACAATTACATATAGATTATGGAGGGAATACAGTGAACAGGATTTTTATGCTTATGACACTTATTGGGGTGCCACTTTCAGTGATTGGATCACTTATGCATTGGTCTAATATCATTTTATTTATCATTTATTGTTTAACGATTGTAGCATTAGCCAGTTTTATGGGGAGGGCAACAGAGAGTCTTGCCATCGTGGCCGGTCCGCGAATTGGAGGACTATTAAATGCCACCTTTGGTAATGCGGTAGAGCTTATTATTTCTATCTTTTCATTGAAGGCCGGACTTATTGGCATTGTGCTAGCCTCATTAACGGGTTCCGTGCTCGGAAACTTACTCCTTGTAGCAGGGCTGTCTTTTTTTATTGGAGGCATAAAATTTAAGCGACAATCCTTTAATGTATACGATGCACGACACAATTCGGGACTGCTTATGTTTGCTGTTATTATTGCTTTTGTCATTCCAGAAGTTTTTTCGATGAATATGAATGAAACGAAAACTCTTTCGTTAAGTATCGGAATTTCAATCATTCTGATTATCCTTTATCTGGCTGCTTTATTCTTTAAACTGGTAACCCATCGAGGTGTGTATCAGCACGGGAATGAAAAACCGGTACATGAGGAAGAAGAACCGGAATGGAGTAAAGGGAAGGCGATTGCTGTCCTTTTTGTGGCCACAATAGCAGTTGCGTACATTTCTGAACACCTTGTCCATACCTTTGAGTATGTTGGAGAGACGCTCGGTTGGTCTGAATTGTTTATTGGTGTAATTATCGTGGCGATTGTTGGTAATGCAGCAGAACATGCCTCGGCGATTGTCATGGCCTTTAAAAACAAAATGGATATTGCGGTTGAAATCGCGATTGGATCTACCTTGCAAGTGGCCATGTTTGTTTTACCCGTACTTGTCCTTATTTCTCTATTCTTTGAAACCACGATGCCGCTTCTATTTAGCTGGCAGGAATTAATTGCAATGGTTTCATCCGTCCTTCTAATGGTAGTCATCTCCAACGACGGAGAATCCAATTGGTTTGAAGGGTTAACTTTATTGGCTGCCTATTTGATTATGGGAATCGGCTTTTACTTACTCTAATTCACAAAAAAGAGACTCTAAGCCCACTGATGGCTTGGAGTCTCTTTTGAACTTTAACATGTTAAATTCCTTCATATACAGAGTAAATCACTTGACGTGTGATATAATGTAAAATAGCTTTTTGTAGGGTTAAGTATCAATCGCTTTTCTCTAGGCCATCAATCACCATCCTTCATGTTAATTTAGATACATGAACACGAGTGTTGAATCTCATATAAGACGGGAATCCCAACCTCCTTATGAATAAATAGGTTAATGGTAAGCGAATTGAGTACGGCCCTCCTAACTTGATAGATTAAGTTTATTATAAATTAAAATTAAAATTTTGTAAATGTTCTGATTATTACATTTATGTTACTTTTTCAAAAATAAAGGAGTGACACATGAAATTACTTATTAGAGCTCTATTTTTCATTTTAGGTTTAGCAATTATGACTTTCGGTGTTTGTATGACAATTAAAGTAGCAGAAATCGGTGTAGGTGCTTGGGATGCCTTAAATGTAAGCCTAACTGAAAAGGTTGGGTTATCCGTAGGGAAATGGGTGATGATTGACGGGGCGGTTTTAGTCATCGTTGTGTCTTTATTATTGAAAAAAAGACCGGATTTGCTTTCGCTGCTTACCATTATCTTCATCGGTTCACTGGTTGATTTTTGGCTGGGTACTGTTTTTGAATTATTTGAAGTCAACCAAATGATAGGGAAAATTGGGATGTTATTGATAGGGATCTTAATCATTGGATTTGGTGCATCTATTTATATTCAGGCCAAGTTCCCTCAGAGTCCAATTGATAATTTTATGTTAGCGATAAAGGAACGGTTTCATGTGAATTTAATGGTCGCGAAAACGATTGGGGAAATTACCGCCTTAATTCCGGCATTTTTCCTAAACGGTCCTATTTCATATGGAACCATAGTTATCACGTTTACGGTTGGACCTACCATTCAATTATTTTTTCCATTTTTCGAAAAGTTAATGGTGCGTCTTCAAGCGAAATATTGAAATTATTGCTAGGATGGATAAAATATATCAACTCCGAAAAAACTAGTAGCAGACTGATTAATGCTATTTAGTGAAGGGAGTTTCGCTCGTGAAGAGAAATATTTCTGTTCTAATCACCATGCTATTAATGTTAACTTTTATTCCGTCTGCCTACGCCCACAAGGTCCCGGTGAAAAAGGTCTCGGTGAAATATCAAGTCCCGCCTTCAGTTCGGAATATTACGAAGGAAAATACTTATCCGAATTCGACCCAGGACCTGCCATTATTACAACCCAGTGATTTAACGAAGAAGTTGATTAATTCTTCAAAAGTCAAAATTGAAAACCCGGATTTAATCCGGATGCTGAATGAATCAAGTATTAATAGCACACCATTTGCGATTGGTTATCGTGCCATCGTCTACTTGGGGCAGTGGCCATTGAATTATGAATCCACTGAGACCTCCCCAAATTGGGAGTTCCAAAAGATTAACACCAATTATTTTGATAATCGCGGCGGGAAAGCACCCTATCAAATTAAATATGTGCAGGAGTCGCAAAAGATTATCAGAGGCGGGCTGACTGCTAAAATCGCCAATCCCGAAGATGTGAAAAAAATGATGCTATTAAAGGCAATGGAAAAAACGCATCTTCCCCTTTCATTCGATACGATTATTGGTGCAGGCACGAAGAATGACCATATTTATAATATCCCGCCAAATCGCTTGGGCTATCTGTATGCCTATGCTCCGGGTGTGAATGAAAAAGGTAAAGTAACATACGGAGAAGTATACCTAATGCTAAAAGGAAGCAAAAAATTTATCGTGATTAAAAATGTCACCTCGCAAGGAATAGGAGCTTGGATCCCAGTGCAGGATTATGTTTCCTTTGGTTTTGCAGCATCTGAACGGCCACGATGAAATTAAAATAAATGGACTCCTGATTGTGGGAGTCCTTTTATTTTAAAAAAATAGGGCAAAATACGATTAATTGATTGTCAAAGTATCAATTTTTCGGTAGGATGAGAACGTTAACGAAAAGGAGTGAAACCGCTTGGGTAGTCCAATTGAAGATAAAAATACACAAGTCAATTTTTTAAAACAACGCTTAAATATGTTCATTGATGTGCTCGATGCCATTGATCCAGAGGATACGGACCTCGATGATATTGACCGCTTAATTTCAATGTTAGATGATATGGAATCTAAATGCAGAGAATTTAATAACCGTGAAGTGGGTGAGTCTGTTTAATCAACAGGCTCTTTTTATTGTATTTATTTCCTTTAGCAAACAAGTAAACGATTCCAAGCTAATCCTTTAATTCAAGTAGTTTTAGGAGTATAATATAAACGTGCAAAAAATTGTAAAATTGAAAAAGATTACTGGGGAACATTGGGAGAGGGGTACTCGAATTGAATATTACTAAATTTCAAGAAAGTATGTATAAGCTAGTCGTTGAAACTTCTACAAAACTTCCTAAGGATGTACGCCGGGCTGTTAAAAGGGCGAAGGAAATAGAAAATGCCGGAACAAGTGCAGCGATGAGTCTTGCGACGATTACAAACAATATTAAAATGGCGGACGATCAAGTGTCACCCATCTGCCAAGACACTGGGCTGCCAACTTTTAAAATTAAAACGCCAGTTGGTGTGAATCAGTTAGAAATCAAGGAAGCGATTCGTCATGCCATTGTGTTGGCGACGAAAGAAGGAAAGTTGCGTCCGAACTCGGTTGATTCACTAACCGGAGAAAACAGTGGTGACAATCTTGGTGCAGGTGTGCCGGTCATCAAATTTGATCAATGGGAAAAAGATTATATCGACGTTCGTCTGATATTAAAAGGCGGCGGTTGCGAAAATAAAAACATTCAATACAGCCTGCCGTGTGAGATTGACGGCCTAGGCCGTGCTGGTCGTGACCTAGATGGAATCCGAAAGTGTGTTATGCATTCTGTCTATCAAGCTCAAGGACAAGGCTGCAGCGCCGGGTTTATCGGTGTCGGAATTGGCGGCGATCGCTCCTCCGGATACGATTTAGCCAAAGAACAGCTATTCCGTTCGGTTGAAGATGTGAACCCAAATGAAGATCTTCGCAAGTTAGAAGAGTATGTGATGGAAAATGCGAATAAATTAGGAATTGGCACCATGGGCTTTGGCGGCGAGGCAACACTTTTAGGCTGTAAAGTCGGTGTCATGAATCGTATCCCTGCAAGCTTCTATGTGTCTGTGGCCTACAATTGCTGGGCATTCCGCCGTTTAGGCGTGAGTGTGGATCCTGCTTCCGGTGAAATTAATGAGTGGATGTACCAAGACGGGGAATTCATTGATTTTGCGGAGGGAGAGGCAGCAAAGGAAACAGCGGCTACTTCTGAGGATGTTATCACACTTGAGGCACCTATTTCAGAAGAACAGATTCGTTCTCTTAAAGTTGGCGATGTTGTTCAAATTAACGGCATGATGTATACAGGCCGTGATGCAATCCATAAATATTTAAGCGATCACGACGCACCGATTGATTTGAATGGACAAGTTATTTATCACTGTGGTCCGGTAATGCTGAAAGATGAGGCCGGTGAGTGGCATGTTAAAGCGGCTGGACCGACAACCAGTATTCGTGAGGAGCCATACCAAGGTGATATCATGAAGAAGTTCGGCATCCGCGCTGTTATCGGCAAAGGCGGAATGGGTCCAAAGACCTTGGCTGCTTTAGAAGAGCATGGCGGCGTATACCTAAATGCAATTGGCGGCGCGGCTCAGTATTACGCAGATTGCATCAAAGCAGTTGAAGGTGTCGATTTAATGCAATTCGGTATTCCGGAAGCCATGTGGCATCTGCGTGTAGAGGGCTTCACAGCCGTCGTTACGATGGATTCTCATGGAAACAGCTTGCATGCAGATGTTGATAAATCTTCGTTAGAGAAATTAGCCCAGTTTAAGGAACCGGTTTTTAAATAGGGTATTTTGGGGATAGGCGCTTTGGCGTCTATCTTTTTTAGTTTCTGGAGTATGGAGGAGGTGTGGATGATAAACTGGAAGTTAGATACCATTTTTTGAATAATAAAGCCTCGTTTTTGTAAAATTAATTGGAGTTTTGGTCTAATAATCTAGCTTTAATCTTTGGTTTGGTAATATTTTACAATAATTGTCTAATCCCTTGCTAATTATGTAAAATAAATTGAAAAATTGTATAATAAATCTTTATTTTCGTCTAATGTTCCCCTAAATTGTAAAATTCCATATTCAAATTAAGTATATCCCCTTAAAAAATTCAAAATTAACAAAATTCATAAATAGTCCATACAAGTTTTAGGTCAAATATGATATAAATAAGCGAAATGAATTCTTATTTTAATGAAGGAGGTATTTATTTATTTGTTTGTTAAAGACCTAACAATTCCCCTAAATCTAATGAAAGCGGAAGCTTTGGAAAATAGAATGCCCTCAAATCACCCCAAACTTAATGATTTAAAGCTATTTATCAAAACCTTACGATCTGGATATAATGGTGAAAGAAATATAAATTATTATCTAGGACAAATTCCCCCAAAAAGGTATCTCATATTCCACGACTTGCGTCTCACCTATGGTAAAGGATACTTTCAAATCGATGTGCTGCTGCTTTCACCAAGAGGTATTCTAATGATTGATGGAAAAAACCACTCTGGCAAACTGACTATCGAGAAAAATCAGATGATTCAAGATTATTTAGGCAATAGAGTTATTTATGAAAATCCAATTGAACAAGCCCACCGCCATAACCTACTATTGACTTACTTTCTTGAAAAACACACAATCCCTCCAGTCCCAATTGACTCCCCAATTGCTATTTGTAAATCATCCACAGAGGTATGTATTAGTCCTGAATACACAGTTGCTGAAAAAAAGGTTTGCCGAGTAAGTGATTTACTAAGAAAAATAGATGGATTTTATCATCAACATAATAAGAACATTCTTGATCACAAAACCATTGAAAAAATTAAAAAACTCCTTATTAAGGATCACACGCCTCTAATTACTGACCTTCTTCAGAAGTTTGCTATTCATAAAACGGATATTATTACTGGGGTTCAATGTCCTAAATGCCTCCAATTTGCAATGAAATACAAGAGGAAAATCTGGCTATGTCCTACTTGTCAATTTATTTCACAAGATGCGTATATAGATGCAATAAAAGCTTATTTCTTCCTATACGCTCCATCATTTACAAACATGGAAATACGAACATTCCTCCATCTTCCATCAACAAGACAAACCGCGTATTTCATTTCCTCCTTAAACTTTCCTTTTACTGGAGCCATAAAAGGCAGAATTTATTATCAACCTGATAATTACCTTTAAATACTAATAATCTTTTTTCTCCAATTACAAACAATAATAAAAACAAAATAGGAGGAATATGGATGAGAAGATTATTGTGCATCCTCAGTATGCTTTTTTTATTAATACCTCAGAGTACATATGCGGCTGTATCCAATCAGCCGATTCATTGGGGCTTTAAAAAAGGAGCAAACGAACAACCTGCTGAAGCAGGGTCTGAGCTTGATCAGGTAATCGAAAAATATGGTGCTTTTTATAAAAGTGACCCTAATAAAAAGATTCTTTACCTTACCTTCGATAACGGTTATGAACAAGGCTATACCCCTCAGATTCTTGATATCTTAAAAAAGGAAAAGGTACCTGCCACATTTTTTGTTACGGGACATTACTTGCTTTCCGCAGGCGATATAGTGAAAAGGATGGTAAAAGAGGGACATATAATCGGCAACCACTCGTGGCACCATCCCGATCTGACAACCGTAAGCGACGAAAGGATTCGGGAAGAACTGGAAAAGGTCCGTGTCAAAACGAAAGAATTAACGGGTCAAAAAGAAATGAAATACCTTCGTCCGCCACGCGGTGTTTTTAGTGAAAGAACAATGCAGATAGCTAAAGAACAGGGTTTCACGCATGTCTTCTGGTCACTCGCTTTCGTCGATTGGAATGTGAACGCGCAAAAAGGCTGGCGATATTCTTACGACAATATCATGAAGCAGGTCCATCCCGGTTGTATCCTCCTTTTACACACTGTCTCAAAGGATAACGCCGATGCCCTTGAAAAGGTTATTCAGGATTTAAAGAAGAAAGGCTACAAGTTCAAAAGCCTGGATAAATTTCCAAAGAAAAATTTAAGTTCAGTTGATCGGTAACATATATACCAAAACCGAATTTCTGCAGAGATTCGGTTTTTCTGTTTGAAACATGCTATAATACGGGGAAAATTAAAATGAAACTATCTGTATGAATTTATGGAATAACTTGGAGTGAAATAGATGAAAACTGATCAAAATATCAAAATTGAACTGAATCAAACCTTTCCGCTGACGATCAAAAGGCTTGGAATTAATGGTGAAGGCGTAGGCTATTTTAAAAAACAGGTTGTCTTTGTGCCAGGAGCTCTTCCAGGGGAAGAAGTTGTCGTCGAGGCAACAAAGATTAACCCTAAATTTGCTGAGGCAAAAATAAAAAAAATCCGAATTAAATCCCCACATCGTGTCCTGCCGCTTTGCCCGGTTTATGATCAATGTGGAGGATGCCAGCTGCAGCACTTGAAATATGATCAACAGCTTAAGGAAAAGCGTGATATTATCATTCAATCACTTGAGCGCCATACAAAAGTTGACATTGGCAAGCTCAATATCCGCGAAACCATTGGCATGGAAGACCCATGGGGATATAGAAACAAGAGCAGTTTTCAACTTAAGGCGGTTGATGGTAAGGTACTAGCTGGACTTTATGGACTAAATTCCCATCAATTAATTAACATTGACGAATGTGCTGTGCAGCACGCCCAAACAAATGAAGCAACATCAGAAGTGAAGCGGATTTTAGAGGAATTAAAAATACCTATATATAATGAAAAATCTAGAAAAGGTATCATTCGAACCATTGTTACGCGTGTTGGCATTCAAACGGGAGAGTTACAAATCGTCCTCATCACAACGCAAAAGGAACTTCCAAAAGTGGACATCATCATTCAGGAAATCCAAAAACGTCTTCCGAATGTGAAATCCATTGTTCAGAACATTAATGGGCAAAAAACTTCCCTAATTTTTGGCGAGGAAACACTCCCGTTAGCAGGTGAAGATTTTATCCAGGAAACACTAGGAGACCTGCAATTCGAGCTTTCGGCAAGGACATTCTTCCAGTTAAATCCTGTACAGACTGTAAAGCTCTATAACGAAGTGAAAAAGGCAGCAGCACTTACGGGTCAAGAAAAAGTCCTTGATGCGTATTGCGGAGTGGGTACTATTGGGTTATGGCTTGCCGACCAGGCAGGCGAAGTCCGTGGGATGGATGTCATCACAGAATCGATTGAGGATGCGAAGAAAAACGCAAAAAGACACGGATTGACCAATACCAAATATGTACCGGGTAAAGCGGAGGAAGTCCTGCCTAAATGGGTTAAAAAGGGTTGGAAACCAGATGTCATTGTCGTCGATCCACCAAGAACAGGCCTCGAGGGGCAATTAATCCAAACCATCCTTCAGGCAGAACCAAAAAAGCTCATTTACATCTCATGTAATCCGTCAACTTTGGCTAAAGACATTCAGGTCTTAAGTGCCAAATATGAGGTAAAGTATATCCAACCAGTGGACATGTTCCCGCATACGGCACACGTTGAGTGCGTCTCGCAGATAGTTTTAAAAGAAGCAGCAGACCCCCAATAGGGGATTCCTGCTGCTTTTATTCAATTTTAGGAGCCGAAAATCGATAGTGGATTTTAGGAATTCCATCAACTTTTACTTCAATACGATTTACCAAGCGGTGCAAGATCTCGGGTGTTAATTCATCAAAATCAAGAAACTGAAGTAACGCTTGTTTTAACTGTTCGAGGTTATCAACCGTTTGTTCACTTTCTATGGCAGTAAGTAACTCATTTTTCTTTTCTACTAATTCGGCCATTTCAATATTATTTGCCTCTACATTTTCACGGTAGTCCTCGTGTGAAATGATTTCTTCGGCTAACATATTGATGTATTTTCTTTTTCTGCTCTTTATTAAATCGATTTGCTTATCAAATTTTGACAGTTGTTTTTGGAGATTTTGTTTGGATTTCTTTGTTTGGGCTTCTAACTGTTTTAGATATTGCTCTTTATCAATTTGTTTCACAAATTCTTGAATATCTGTCAGAATCGTATCTTTGAGTAAATCCTCTTCAATGCAATGACTACTGCAGGCTTTCTTTCCATGTCGTGCATAATTCCCACATATATATCCTTTTCGATTACTCCGGTAATTTTAAAATATCTATATATTCATCCTCACTTCGAGTTAAACGATCCCGTTTATAGATAATCAAGGTATCAACTTGCTCTTTTTTGATTAAATCAAGTAACTGTTGGAGACCATTTGGTTTCGAAGTTGCAGGAGCACCGTGGTCTACAATAAAAATCAAATTTTCTCCCTGATTACCTTTGAGAAAGGGTTTTGCGGCTTCTAGCTGCAATTCGTAATTTTGCTTTTTTGTACTCGTTCTAGCATAAACGACTGTCTTTTTATTATTTTCCATTTGTTCTCCCTGATGATTTTGTGGAATAACTTATCAGCTTAGCTTCAATTGATGGATCTAAGTTAAGCTCTTTTAATAGGAGACGCCCCACTAAGTGATCAAGCCATTGTCTTGATTCCTTAGGCATCTCCTCGGAAAACAACACTTTGCCTATTGTAAATTCTTTGTCCACTGAACTTCCTCCCGTCATAACTGCTATTAAGAAGATTGACGGGAGCAAACATTTTTATACTTTTTTCTTAGGTGTGAGGGATATAGGCAGAGATAACTGAATAGAATCTTCAGAATTTACTCGGCCAGGAATTCTCTTAATGACAAATCTCGTTTGCATTCCAGGTATCTTAACTTCCTTAAAATCCTTCATTTTCTTCCTCCATTCCACTTGGTTTAAGGTAATGCTTTTTAAAATGCAAAAGAATTTCTTTTGACACAACTTGATTTATTAGTAATTCATTAAACCAAGATGGCGTTTTGTGTGTTTTTTTTACCATCACTTCTCCCTTCCTGTAACCTAACCAAAAACAAAAAAGCACGCTAGGAAACATGGCGTATCAATTCTGAAAGATTGATAACACCATGAACCTATGCGTGCTTCGCAATAGTTACAATATTTTATTTTACGAATATTATCTTAAGACATATTTGGGTGGATGGCAAACAAAAGCACTAAAATTTTTTGTCCACTTTTTTGTTCCGATGTTGTAATGCGGGAGTCATTGGACCAACCTTCCTAACTATTGGTGAATAGTGGGAATAATATAAAACCAAACTTTGAATTTGTACGTTTTTTTCATTATGGTTATTGAAATTGGTAAATAAGATAATGGATAAAATTTACTGATAATTTGTTATAATGAAGGTAAGTATGGCTATACGGGTAAGGGAGTGCTTGGCTTTATTTCCTATGGTCCTATTCTAAAATAAATCTTGTTATAAGAAAAAAGAAGTAAAATAAATTTAATATTTAATCGGAGGAGTCAATTTGAGTAAAAATTCAGCACCTCAAAATGCAGATGTTATTATGGTTGAGCCTAAGGATTTCGAAGTAGTAGATGCTAATAAGTTAGACAATGATAATAATGGATCTTTTGGGAAACAACTTCTTGCTTCGGTGGTAATGAGTGCTGCTCAAGCAGGAGTACCAGTTGTAATTGAAATGGTAAAAGGAAGGTTTAACGATGAGCGTGAATCCAAAAAGAAAGGTAGAGATATTTTAAGGGAGATTTTACAGAAAGAGCATAATTTGTTAATGCAAAATATTGAAAAAGAAGAAGCCAGAGAAGATTATAATCAAGAACGAATCGATAAGTGGAACGTACGAATAGATAAGATAAAGCAAGATCTTTTCACAATGGATCAAAAATCTGATAGCTTTGTAGAAGGTGTATTTAATTCTGTTAAAGAATTAATTTTTAAATTAGGAAGTAAATAGAAGTAGGAAGTCCGGGGACGGTTTCTCTGGTTTGTTATCATTTGCTACACCATAAATATTTGGCAAAGATTAATAAAATAAAACTTCCAAATACTAAAATTAAGCTATTGCAAAAGCTTTTGTCACAGGCAATAGAAGAATTTAAGAAAACAAATAGAATTCAGGGTGTAGATTTTTCAAAGAGATTCAAAAAACTAGTAGAACGTTATTATGAAAGAAAAGACTTCCAAGCTCTACAGAGCGATGTATTGGATGATGTAGCGGAGCAATTCGCAGACTTATTTGCTGAGCTCGTTAAGGAAAGAAATTCTTTTAAAGACTTAGGTATAGACTTTGAAGAAAAAGCATTTTATGATATTTTGAAGCGATTGCAGAAAAACATAAATTTGACTACCCACACGAAAAACTTATTAAACTGTCAACAGGAGATTAAAGCAATCATTGCGGATAAAGCTAGATACACAGACTGGTCTAGTCGTGATGATATAAAGGCGGAGTTAAAAGTTGATTTAATTTTAACACTTGCTGAAAATGATTACCCTCCTGTTCCTAGTGATGAAATATTTAAAGAAATTTTTGAGCAGGCGGAGAATTTTAAGAAGTATAGAGTGTAACTTTTTCATTAATATAAATTTAACTCACTCAATAAAAAAACAACTAAGAAAAGGCACCCTAAGATGGCTTATTTAGGTTGCCTTTTTTGTGTTAGAAAAAGGAGATGCTTTATGAATGATAAATCTACAGCTAACTGATGATTTTTTAAATGAACAAGAAATACAAAAGTTAAAGTCATTATTTAAATGTGAAAATAATGAAGAGTTAAATTTGGCATTAAAAAATGTTGCCCTTGCTGCTTTAACAGAATATAAGGAAATGTTACTTGGAAAAGGTTTACCCACTAGAGCAGATGAAATAAAACAACATAGATTGTTCCATCTAGTAAAACACTATTTTCAAGGGGTTATTCCTACAGAAGCAGAGGTGTCTTCAATGTTTCAATTAACAGAGACTGAAAGTAGAGCGTTGATTAGGAATGTTAGGACAAGATTTAGATATCAGCTAGAATATGAAATACTAAATACACTTCAGCAAACAATAGTCTCAGCAGAATCTAATAATGATGTGTACCATGTTGTAATTCAATCAGATAATGTATTAGAGGAACTTAATAGATTAGTTAGTACAAATGCACCACAATTAGACCCAATTACCAAAGTTAGAGGTAGTGCAAGGAAATATCAAATCTCTGAAGATACCTATGATTTATTAAGAAACTCATTAGGTATAAACCAAGAAGTAGCTGCAACGGTGTACGAGGATGAATAATGAATTAAATTCAATATTAAATGATTCTTTTGATGCCATAAGTATTTTACTAGTATTTGTAACAGTTTTATTTAGTATAAGGTATCCTGAAATAAAGACGGTTATAGACGAACCCTTGCAAAATGATAAGCCAAAAGCTTTGGAAAGACAAAAGAAGGGAATAAGGAGCGCGCTACTGATTAAATGGATACCGGTTACAGCCTTAAATTTTATTGTAGTCTATTCAATGACTCCGTTGGCTCTTAATACAATTAGTAAGTCAACACTATCTCTATTTAATTTTGATTTTATTAGAACTACATTTATATTAATTTGGTACTTTAATATCGCTTTCTTTATTAGTTCCATAATTATATTAGTAAAGCTATTTTGTAAAATCAGGGAATGTAAAAATCCATCCTAAATATTAGGACGATTTTGTCATTACTTATTGTCATTGTTATAAACAATACAGAAAATAAAAACTTAACTATAAAGTGATTTTGGAGATGGGAGCAACTATGGCAATTGATTGGAAATGCATAAGAACATATAATAATTCTCAGAATAATGCTTTTGAAGAGTTGGTCTGTCAACTAGCTAGAGATGAGGATATTTCCCAAAAGAAGGAGTTTTATCGTATTGCTGCTCCAGATGGTGGGGTTGAAGCTTATTGTGTTTTAAACAATGGAGATGAGTATGGTTGGCAGGCGAAATTCTTTTCTGAAATGGGAAAATCTCAATGGAATCAATTAACGGAATCTTTTAAAACTGCCTTAGAAAAGCACCCTAAGCTAAAAAAATATTATATTTGTATTCCTTTAGATAGACAGGATCCAAGGATAAATAATCAAAAGTGGTTTATGGATCGATGGAATGACAAAGTACAAGAATGGACTAGCTTTGCTCTAGGAAGAGGAAGAGAAATTGTCTTTGAGTATTGGGGAAGTTCTGAACTAATTCACAGATTATCCCAAAAAAAGCATGCCGGTAGGACGTTGTTCTGGTTCTCGGAAGAAGAATTTTCTGATGAATGGTTTGAAAATCATCTTGGCAGCAGTATAAGCAATTTGGGGAGACGCTATACTCCTGAACTTAATGTCGAACTGGAGATTGCAAAAACATTTGACTTTATTAGTAGAAATGATTCCTTTCGTAAATCTTTAAAAGAAAAATTCCACGAATTGCTATTAATCATTAACAAAGCTGTTAATAAATTGTCTCAACTACCAATGATGAATGAATTAAGTAAAATAAATGATGCAAAAGATAATTTGGAACTTTTTTATTTGCTGTCACAAAAAAGAGAAATGGATAAACTGGATTTGGCTTCAATAGAAAAGAATATAAATATCATTGAAAATGCTCTACTTCATTATGAGAGATTTATAAACGAGAGTAAAAAAGAAAACAAAGGTACCACTGATTATAATAAGTTCGAGATAAATAACTTATGGAATGTATTATATGAACTTACTAATATTATCCAAGGTAAATCAATGCAATTAACAAATCATCCAATTCTTTTATTATCTGGACCAGCTGGTGCTGGGAAATCACATTTATTAGCAGATATAGCAACAAATAAGATGACAGAAAATAAGGCTTGTGTACTTTTGTTGGGACAGCATTTTTCTTCTGAAGAATCTCCTTGGACACAGATTCTCCGTAATTTGCTAAGGGTTAATTGTAATGAGAGTGAATTATTAGGAGCTTTAAATGCAAAAGCTGAAGCACAGGGAGAGAGGCTCCTCTTTATTATAGATGCTATTAACGAGGGTAGAGGTAAATATTTTTGGCCACAACATATAAGAGGATTTGTTAAAGATTTTAAAAAATATCCTTGGCTTGGATTAGTTCTTAGCATTCGTTCAACCTATGATAGATTAATAGTCCAAGAAGAGATAATTTCTAACAATAAAATTATAAAGATTAATCATTCAGGCTTTCAAGGTATTGAATATTATGCTTCTGGATTTTTCTTTTCTCAATATAATATTGAACAGCCAAGTGTACCATTACTCCATCCTGAATTTAGTAATCCTTTATTTTTAAAATTATTTTGTGAAGGATTATTTAGAGCAGGTATGACTAAAATCCCTAAAGGATATGGGGGAATTAGTAGTATTATAGATTTTTTTATAGAAGGTATTGATAATAAGCTATCAATGCCCTCATATTTCGATTATCCATCCGGTCGAAAGCTTGTAAGAAGAGTAATTGATGGATTAATTGAATATAAGCTAAAAAATGAGCTAGAGTATGTTACGTATGAGGATGCTTATGCTATAGCTGATAAGCTATTATCAAAATTTAGCGATAAACGTCGGTTTCTTGATGCACTTATATCTGAAGGAGTATTATCTAAGAATTTAATCTGGGTCTCTAAAGGTCAACATGAGGAATATGTTTATTTAGCTTATGAACGATTTGAAGATCATTTCACAGCATCCCATTTATTAGACAGTCATCTTGATAATTGTGATATTGAAACTATATTTAAAAATAACTGCAATGGAATGTTCGCTGGTTATATTGACAATTTAAACATTAAACAGGGAATCTTAGATGCGTTATCAATTCAGATACCAGAAAGAACAGATAAAGAGCTTTATGAACTGGTTGATGACAAACAAAAAGCGTCTAGGTTAGTTAAAGAGTCTTTTATCAATAGTTTAATCTGGAGAAAGCCAGAAACCATAAAAGAAAGTACAAAAGAGTATGTCAATAAATATTTACTGGGTGATCAATTTACATTCAATCTATTCTTCCAGATGGTTTACTCTGTTTCCACTGATCCTAATCATTTTTACAATGCGGATAGTCTTCATAATTTTCTAATGAAATTTACTTTAGCAGAAAGAGATAGTTTTTGGACTACTTATCTTCAGGATCAGTACCATGAAGAAACTTCAATAGTTAGGCTTATTACTTGGGCAAAATCCAATAAGGAAAAGTTATACTTATTGGAAGACTCGAGGCTTTTAGCGGCCAAGGCAATCTCATGGATTTTTACAAGTACAAACATTCTATTTAGGGATTCTGCAACAAAAGCTTTAGTTGTTTTGCTTGAAAACAACTTAAGAACAGCAACAAGTCTGCTTATAGAGTTTGAGAAGGTAAACGATCCTTATGTATATGAGCGTATCATTTCTGCTACTTATGGTGCTGTTCTTCGTTCAGAGGAATTGGATGGATTAAAGCAACTTTCTGAGTATATTATTGATGGGGTTTTTAATAAAGAAGAAGTTTATCCCAATGTATTAGTAAGGGACTATGCAAAGAATATTATAGAGTACGCACAATATAAAGGATATTCAAATATTAAGAATTTAGATATCATTCGTCCTCCATATAAAAGTTCTTTTCCAGCTACTTTCCCAACCAATGAGGAAATCGATTTATATAGGTATGATTATAAGAAAAGTGATTTCCAAGACTATTATTGGGCGCAAAATTCAATTTTGGGATCAATGGTAACTGAGTATGGAAGGGGAATTGGTGGATACGGAGATTTTGGTCGTTATATATTCCAGAGCGCAGTAAGTAACTGGGATAATCTTGACCCCAACGACTTAAGCAATTATGCTTGTAAATTGATATTTGAAAAATACGGATACGATGTAGAAAAACATGGCCGTTATGACCGAAATGTTGTTGGTAGGAGTAGGTATAATAACAAGATTGAAAGAATTGGGAAGAAATATCAATGGTTAGCATTATATGAAGTATTGGCTCGTCTTTCAGATAATTATCAAATGGTTGATGAATCCTATTGGGGAGAAGAGAAGAACTATATCTGGTACCAAGGTCCCTGGGAACCATTTGTAAGAAATATTGATCCAACTGTAGTACACTACCAATCAAAAACAAAATTCCATGAGGGAAATTTTCAATCGAACTTGGAGTATTCGGATTGGAATGATACGAATGAAAATTGGTTGATTAAAACCGGAAATCTTCCAGACCCAAAATCTCTAATATCAGTTACCGATTCTAAAGGTAATGAATGGGTAGTATTAGAAGACCATCTATCTTGGGAAGAGCCAGTACCTATAGGAAAAGATAAAAATAATTATCCACGTAAACGTCTTTGGTATCAGATAAGAAGTTACTTAATAAAAGAGGAAGGAGCAGACGAATTATTGCATTGGTTAAAAGGTAAGAATTTTATGGGAAGATGGTTCCCAGAAGGGCATGATCAATATCAGGTATTCAGTAGGGAGTTTTATTGGTCACCAGCTTACCAGTTCTTTAATAACCCATATTATGGTGGACATAATTGGGAAGAAGTTCATGATAAAAGTCATAAAGCTATTGCGAATGTTCTACCTACAACAGAAGGTCATAGGTGGGAATCTGGAGCGGATTATGAAAACCAGCCTTCATATCTTGCACCACGAGAATATATATTTACTGGTATGAATCTGCAGTATTCAAATAATATTGGTGAATGGCTAGATGTAAATGGACAAATTGTCTGTTTTGATCACAAAGTAAAAACAGGGGAATCTCCTAATATACTTATAAAAAAGGAAGTTTTTCTTGAGTTTCTAAAAGAGAACAAACTGAGGTTCTTTTGGACCTGCTTAGGAGAAAAGCAAATTCTAGGAGGTTCTTTTAATCAAAAGAGATATTTAAAATGGTTAGAGCTATCAGGGGTCTATTATTTGAGTAATGGAAAAATTGATGGAGAATTGAATTTATTTATCGAAGGTGTTAAATAACTGGTTCCCTTTACTTTATATAACTGGTTTGCTTTAATTTTAACCTTATCTCAATCCTGCTCTTAAGACAACTAAAGAACTATAGATGAATAGAAAATAATTTAGATTGGAAATTAACATCTCTACATCATCGCTAGAGCAGGATATGATGGAAGTTTGATGAAGGAACTTTAATTTTGCATATTTGAAATAACGAAAAATATTCGAGTGGAGAGAAATGATGAATAGTAGCAATAATTTTACCATTACCTTAATTTCTTTTTGGTCTAGAATGAATAGCCTGAAGGCTTATGTAAGTTCAATCATTCCTATTGCCCTGGATAAAGATACTGAGAAAGTAGAGGAACTATATGAAAGATTATCCTCAAAGAGTGATTTATCTGAAATGCCAAAAGATGAATTTATTAATAATATTACAAAATTTTATAATGATATTGAAAGCAACCATTCATTACTAGAAACATATCAAGATGATTTTAAAAGAAACATGATTGAAATCAATGATCTTATTTCTCAAAACAAGGAAGCTGCGGTAGTTATAGCGGGTATTTTTGATGAAATGCTGTTTTCTTCGACGATGAGATACAGTGATATTTTAAGAAACAATATTCTAATCAGTTTAGTAAGTTTTTTTGAACTATTAATAGGTGATTTGCTACATACTTTCTACTCCTTAAAGCCTAATGCCTTAACAGGGGTTGAAAAGGAATTTAGCTTTAATGACCTGAGGAATTTTAACAATTTGGATGAGATTATTGAAGCTGTAAGGAACAAGAGAGTAGATAGTGTTTTAAGAAATTCTTTAGAAGACTGGGTGAAATTTTTTAAAAATAATTTTAAAGTTGATTTTAAGATAACTGTGAGTGAATGGGATCAATTCAATGAGATATTTCAAAGAAGGAATACCCTAGTTCACAATGGCGGAAGAATGAGTAACCAATATATAAAGAAAGTTAGTAAGAGCTACTTAGCTAAAAATCAAATAAGAGTAAAAGAGGGGAATCAATTATATGTAAATGAAGAATACCTAAATAGTGCAATCGATTTATTTCTTACTTCCGGAATTAGTTTAATTGCAATTGTTTGGGGAAAGTTGTGTCCTGATGAAAACAAGAATCGAAATGAGTTATTACATAATATTGTATACAGGTTAATGTTAAATGAGGAATGGAAACCTGCTGCGGAAATTGAGTTGTTTTTAATCAGGCATATAAACAACGATGATTTAACTACCAAGTTTAATTATTGGTTGGCGATGAAAAACTTAGATAGATTAGATGAAGTTTACAAGGAAATGAACCAACATTGGAAATCAGGTTTTAATCCCAAATATGAACTATGTTATTACGGAATTCTAGACGATAAAGAACAATTTTATAATTGTCTTCCTAAGGCTGTTAATCATGGCTTAACTCAAAGAAACTTATTAGAGTGGCCTATGTTTGAGGGGATTAGAAAAGATGAGGAATTTTTAAATAAAGTTACTTCTCTATTTACTTAAAACTATTCATAGTATTTTGTGTAGGTTAAAGAGTAGATTGTTGAGTACTATCTGCCCATTTGGATATTTATGTTAAAATCGAATTAATTACACTCATACACTGGGGAGATAATAATTGATAGAGAAAATAAAGGACATTACCCTTGCTCTTACTAATAAAAGTTATTTATCAGCACTTGCATTAGCTTTAACTTTACCTGATATTTGTGGGCAAATTGAATATCCAGATTTAAAGAAAAAAAATGGAGAACGTAATATAAGAAAACAATATGTAGCATGGTTTGATGATTGGGTAAACGAATATTTTGCAGATAACACAGGTTGGATAGAAGATGGTTCTAAGGCAAATAATCCATATTTTACATGAGAGATGTGTTATTCTCTACGTTGTTCTTTCTTACATGCTGGAAATTCGGATATAAAAAACTGGGGCGACAAAGAAGACGCAGATTTTCATTATTCATACGAATTTGAATTAGCAGTAGGTGGAGCAGACAAAACTGGTTTATATTGGGTAAACCCAACTAATAATAACTCAAAAATATTAAAGACAAAAACAGTTAGAGTAAGTATCGATAAATTGTGTAAGTGCATTTGTCTATCTGCTGAAAAGTATTATCGAGAAAAAGACTCTAATCTATTCAAAGACCATAATATCAACTTTATTGACTTTAACTCTTTTAAAAACCAAGTAAAAGATTTTGATAATTAATCTTTCGCAATAGGGCGCGTTTGTTGTAGGATTTTTATAGAGATTTAATAAGGTAGACACCACTACATCAATATGTCAGCCATCACCACTCATGCCATTTTAAGATAGTAAATTTTATACCAAGTTGAATAGGGACCATAAAAGGTCTCTATTTTTATTAGCTTTATCTATCTTACTATCTTTGAAGGATATAATTGGAAATATGGCGAAATAGTATCAAAAAAGATTTTAGGAGGACCTATGGAGGAACGCGTTTTAAATCAAGTAAGAGAAAGTATACAAAATAATGATTACATAATTGGCTCTGAGACTCGATTTAATATAATAACAGTTAAAATATCTGATAGTAAATATCATGTACTTTTAGTAGAGGACAAAAATGAAATCGAGTCAAGTATTGAGGATAGCTTAAAAAGGGCTAAAATTAAAGGCCTAGAAATGTGGATTGAACACTCTCCATCTGTACAAATGACCGAACTTTCTATGTACCATTTTAAATATGATCGACCAAATAAAAGACCATGGCAAAAGGATAGTGTGTTAGTTTTAGAGAGTTTATTAGCAGCAGAATTCAATGTAAATTCGATGCATGATAGAAAACAAGAAACTAAAAGGAGTAAAGTAATGACTCGTCTAAGACCAAGTAATATTATTATGTATGGCCCACCTGGAACTGGAAAAACTTATCATACAATTTACAAAAGTTTAGAACTTATAGATCCTTCAATCGATAGAGATTTACTTGAAAATCCTAATCGAAGAAATGAAGCAGTTAAACTATTTAATGAGTATATAGAAAAGAACCAAATTATGTTTTGTACGTTCCATCAATCTTATAGTTATGAGGATTTCGTAGAGGGTTATAGATTTAATCCTGAAAAAGAAGGTTTCGAAGTGAAGGATGGACTTTTTAAAAGCCTTTGCCATTTGGCTAACCCTCAGACTTCTGAACGCCAAACAACCTATCAATTTGATGAAAATGAGATTAACTTCTTTAAAATGTCACTTGGTAATATTTATGACAGCGATGCAGAACATAAATTTAGATATTGTATAGAAAATAATGTAATTGCACTTGGTTATGGAGGTGCTATTGACTATACAAAATGTAATGATAAAAACATGATTGAAGAAGAGTTTCGGGCTAAGTATCCAAAAGATACACAATTCAATATTGATGCAATAGAGCGTTTTAAGAATTGGATGAAGGAAAACGATATTGTCGTAATTTCTAGTGGGAATAAGAAGGCAAGAGCTATTGGTAGAATCAATGGAGAATATTATTACAATCCTAATTCAGAAATAGATTACAAACATTTTCGCTCTGTTGAATGGTTGTATACCGATACTGAGTTACCTGTTAGTAGCATATTGAAAGGAAAACGATTCTCCCAGCAAACAATCTATATGTTTTATAGAGAAGATATAAATGTAGAGAGCTTAAGAAACCTTCTAACTGATCAGAGTGAAAATAATCAAGAAGAGCGTCAATATGTATTAGTAATTGACGAAATTAACCGTGGAAATGTCTCCAAGATTTTTGGGGAACTTATTACATTAATAGAACCAGATAAGAGACTTGGTACACAAAACGAAGTAATTGTAACCTTACCTTATTCAGGAGACAATTTTGGAGTACCGAATAACGTCCATATAGTTGGAACAATGAATACAGCTGACCGTTCCATTGCTTTGCTAGACACTGCACTAAGAAGGCGTTTTGGATTTATTGAAAAGATGCCAGATTATACTTTGTTACCAACTGATATAGGTGGTATTAATATTCAACAAATGCTTAGAGCAATTAATGACCGTATTGAATATCTTTTTGACCGTGATCATGTAGTAGGGCATGCTTTATTTCTATCAGGTGAACAAAAAAATCTTTCATTCTATTTGGAGATTATGAAAACGAAAATAATTCCTTTACTTCAGGAATACTTTTATGACAACTGGGAGCAAATTGAATTAGTCCTGGGGGGTAGTGGGAATAAAGGTGATAATAATTTCTTCTTGTGGAAAGAAGAAGTTGATTCAGAGAAGCTGTTTGGAAGAAATATTCGTGGGATCAATAAAATAAAGTATTTCCTAAATCCCTCTCCATCAGTAAATGCATTGTTAAAAGTGTATGAGAACTATGTTATGGATGTGGAAGCATAATGAAACACCTCGTTATTACTGAGGGCTTTGATTTTATTCTGATAAAAGAAGCAGCAGAAGATTGCCTAACACCTCAGGAAGCTGATGAATTGGCTGAGTATGTTGTCTCTAAGGAACTAGATAATGATAATATCATCATTAGTCGAAATGAAGTAAAGTTTATTAATTATGTTGGCTACATTAGACTTTCTAGTTGTTCTATTGAAATCTTACCAAAAGTACATGGTAGTGATTTGGAGCAATCTCGTAGAGTTTTGCTAAACTTATTAAATTGTACAGGCTTCTTAAAAATTAATGAGTCTGAGATAAGTGAATTATCTCTGCTTAGAGAAAACCTTTTAGAAATTATCGGGTACCTCTTTACTAAAAGAATATCTAGGGAAATTAAGAAGGGGTTATATCAAAGCTATGTAGTAGAAAATGAACATCTCCATCGTATTAGAGGGAAGATTGATGTAAAAAAGCAAATTACAAATAATGCAAGTAAATCAACAGCGGTTGCTTGTGAATTTGATGAGTTTAATACCGATAACACTCTAAATCAAATATTTAAGATGGCCATGACAAAGTTATTAAGGAATATTAAATTTAACGAAACTCAGCGATTACTATTACATGGTATTGTTAATTTTGATGAAGTAAGTTCAACATGCATATCCTCGTATCAAGTGGAAAACATACATTTTAATAGGAATAACCAATGTTTCTATGACAGCTACTTATTGGCAAAACTTATTCTTTCAGGAAGCTCTAGCACGTTTCAGAATGGCCTATCAAAGAACTTCTCTATTTTATTTAAAATGAATGAGTTATTTGAAGAATACATTGCATATCTGGCAAAAAAGGTTAATTCTGATGTGACGATAAAAGACCGTAGTTATCGGTTGTTGGTCAATGAAAAGACTGGGTATAAGAATTTCTTACTAGAGCCAGATTTACTTATTAACAAGAGTAGCGATAACCAAATCATTATTGATACAAAGTGGAAAAGGTATGATCCATCAAGTGCCTCACATGGTGTACAAAGGAACGACTTATATCAAATGTATGCTTACCTAACAAGATATGAAAGGGTCAATACTGTTATTCTTTTGTATCCATATGATTTTAATCAAAAATTCAAGAGCGGAGAATGCTTAAACACCTGGCATCTTGATGGAAATTTAAACAAAAAAATTAAGTGCTTTACCATTAATTATGAAAATGAGAAAGAAGCATTGGAAGAAATAAAAGTAATAACACGAAAAAATTTGATATAGGATATTTTTATGGAGGTGTTATGATGGTATACGAGTTAGATGAGATTGTTATATCTTTTGAAGAAATTTATAAAGGTTTACCAAAGCGACTAGGTGAATTAATTAATGCTCCAAAGTATGAAATAAAAAGCTTAACAGAAGGTACCATTAAGAAAATTTTTGGGGAAGACAACTTACCAATAGAAGGTGTCTTTCTTATAAGTAACCATACACATAATAAAATGCTCTATGTGGGTCGTTCAAGAAATTTAGCTACACGAATAGGTGTAGATTTACGAGCAACATCAAGGGAGCAAGCTACTATTTCCTATAAACTAACTACATTAAAAGATGATTATCCTAAACTAGAAACAATAAGGGATGCAAGAGAGTATATGTATAAACACTATTCTGTACAAATGATAAAGGTACCTAATGAAAATGAACGCGCAATTTTACAAATATATGCTGCAATGAAGTTGGGTACGATAAATGTGTTTAATAGTTTTAGAGAAACTTAATATTTTTCAAGTCCAACCTAAATGGCAAGTAGAGAGGTAGTAGAAAATAAGCATGAATTATAATAGGGAAACGGAATTGAAATATCGTTTTAACCAGTTCATTAAATCCAAAGTTACTGGTGAAAATAAAGACTATTATTCAAAGTTAACAATAGAAGATTTTGTGGACATCAAAACCACATTGAGCGATATTAACAATATTATTACATATAAGACTACAATTAGTTTTATGGATTGGTTAAGAGATCACTTTTCGTATGTAGATGAGAATTATGAGATTTATTTGGAGGACGTTTTAAAAGTAAAGCCAAGTGTTAATGGCTACGATATTATGGTCATTGGAAAGGTTAATATAGTTGCCGAAATTAAATGTAATAAACCTATTAATAATGGCTTTAAGTTTGGGTCTGCACAAAAGAACGGTATTATTAAGGATATTGAGGGTTTACTAGAGGGAAAAACCAAAGTGAACTTTAACCCAATTCAGGCTTACAAGTTCCTAGTTATGTATGATTTTGGAGAACATACGTTAAAAGCCACCGAACACTTAATCAAGAACATCCCCTCAAATTATAGAGGAAAAGTTGAGATATATAATGACCAAACTCAATTGCAGACGGATAAGGTATTTGTAATTTTTATTAAGTGAGTTATGTAAAACTTGATATTAAAGGCGATTCTCGAAAATATATGAGGACCGTCTTTTCGTTTATGGTAAAATATAACAAAAAATAACTTGTGTTATGTGATTCAGTTATTTGGGAACCGATATCATGTTTGAACCTTTCAATTTGTTAAAGTAGTCCAACAATCAACAAAAGATTTTATTAATAAAGCTAAAAATAAAATATTTTTTGTTTAAGCTTGCCTTCTATAAATGGGAATCGATTGTGAGTTCCATAAACAATTAGATATTGAAAGGTATATAGAGCTATAGAACTGCAGAATTGAAAAATTGTTATAGACAACAAAAAAAGTATGAATTTAAACTAACAAAATTGGAGTTGATATTTTGGAGGTTGATAAAAAGGATGCGTTGCAATCTAGTATGGATAGAGATGTAAATAATGATCAGGATTTTCATGCCCAAATTATTGAGCACTTAGGGGAGTACAAAAGAAAAATACTTAATATTTTTGAGAATGGTACTTACAGATATAAGGATGAAGATATTGAAAATAAGCATATTCTTTAAAAAAGTAAGAAAGAATTTAACATAATTGAAAAATATTGTTCTGAATTTTACGGCTCAAATTATAGTAAAGTTATGAAATATCATAGGTATTTTCATCATTTAAATTCTTCCCAGGCAATGTGTATAAATTTTTTCTATCCCTTAATAAAAGAAAAATTATTGGATGAAATAATAACTATTTTGAGTATTAAAGGCGAAGTTAATTATAATAATTGTGATGTCTGCTTTGAAAAAGAATCTGAATTAGAAAAGGGCACATAAAGTAAAACCAATTTTGATTTTTACATAAAGTTGAAATCAAGGGTTAGAATTTTTTTTGAAATAAAATATACCGAAAGAGATTTCGGAAAAGCAAAAAATGACACAGCACATAGAAAGGAATTTTATAATATATATTTACCTATTCTCAAGGAGAATAAATCAATAAGGATTAGGTGGAAAACAGAAGAAAGATTTCTGAATAATTATCAATTAATGAGAAATTTAATTCACATTAATAAGTATAGTTATGTTGTATTTATCTACCCAAGTGATAATAAGGGTATTAGTAATGCGTCTATAAAGGCTAGGAAAGAAATTATAGAAAATGGATGGGAAAATCACTATATTTTATTTACTTGGGAAGATCTTGTTGAACAGTTAATAACCCGTTTAAATTCTAATGAGTTAATTGATTATTACAAAAAGGAATTTAGTAATAAATATTTTAGGTAAACACCACTAAACGATTATCAATCTGCGATCACCATCCAAGCCATTGTGAAGTGGTAGCAAAAATAGTTAAATAAGTGCCTGTCGCTACACGGAACTTGTCGATATAAATTAGACATTGTTCGGGTGGTGACAGGCATTTTTATTTTAACTGATATTGCTTTATGGATGAAAACTAAAGCAAATAACTAGAGAGGTAACAGTGGAAGGAATTATTACATAATTGAAAATAGCAGCTTCTGTTTAAGAGAAAACTCGTTTCATACATGTTTATGGTTGAAAAATATGTATAATTTTATACCTTTATGTCGGATAAAAGTGGTAAAATCTTAAATAATAGGAATTTTTTTGTAGGGGTAACATGGAGATTAAATTAAGTAATTGTAACAGTATTGAGAATGGAAACATTACAATTCTAGAAAACTGTCTTAACATTAAATATGCAATTAACGGAACAGGTAAGTCTACAATTTCTAAAGCTATTGAGTCACATATTAGCGATAGATTAAACTCAACAAATCAACTTCTAAATCTTAAACCATTTAAGTATAGGGGGGATAAAGAAACAAATAATCCAATAATTGAAGGACTAGATTCTATAAGTAGTATTTCAATTTTTAACGAGAACTATATAGATCAATATGTCTTTCTACAGGATGAACTCTTGAAAGATAGTTTCGAAGTTTTTATTCATGATGAAAAATACGACGAGGGCATGCAAAAAATTAATGAATACATAAAAGTGATTGGGGATATTTTTGTAGGCAACCATGAAATTGATAATCTAATGAGTGACTTATTAGAGTTAAGTAATTGTTTTGGAAACTCAAAGGGACTAGCTAAATCAAGTAGTATCTTCAAAGGTATTGGAGCAGGTAATAAAATTCAAAATATACCAGAAGGTTTAAATGTTTACAAAGATTTCTTACAAAATAAGCAAAATGTAAAATGGTTAAAGTGGCAGATGAGCGGAAATGAATATTTAGAGATATCGAATATATGTCCTTTTTGTACCAATACTGGAATAGAAGAAAAAAAGGAAACTATATTAGCTGTTAAGAAAGAGTATGATTCTAAGCTAATTGAACATCTCAATAAGGTAATTGATGTTATACACCGATTAAGTTCATATTTTACAGAAGATACCTATTATAAAATACTTACGATTTCACAAAGCGTTGACGGGCTAAAAGAAGAATATGAGAAATACCTATTAGAAGTAAGAGATCACATTAATATACTTTATAACAAGCTAGCAAAGATAAAAACATTAGGTTTTCAAACTTTAAAAGATTTTAGCAAAGTTAAAGAGGTTGTAGAAGCTTATAAGATTGATATTGAGTATATTGGTCATATGAATTCTACTGCTACTTCAGAGAAAGTCGGTAATATTAATGGATTGTTAGATAGCATTCTTGAAAAAGCTGGTCAGTTACAAGGTGAAATTAATAAGCAAAAAAGACATATTGAAAAAACAATTAAAGAGTACAATGATGAGATAAATAGTTTTTTACACTATGCAGGCTATAATTATCAGGTGAATTTAGAAGAAGATAACGAAGGGAACTATAAGCTTAAATTAAAACATAATGACTTTGTAGAAGACAATATTACAAATGTAAAACTACATCTAAGTTATGGTGAAAGAAACGCTTTTGCTCTTGTGTTATTTATGTTTGAGGTAATAAAGAACAATCCAGATTTAATTATACTCGATGATCCTATATCCTCTTTTGATAAGAACAAAAAGTACGCAATTATTGATATGTTGTTTAGAGGGGAAAAAAGTCTCAGGGGAAAAACAGTATTAATGTTAACCCATGATTTTGATCCGATTGTCGATATAATATACCATCTACCGCATAAATTCCAACCTGTACCAAAAGCAGCATTTTTAGAAAACGTAAACGGAATATTAAAAGAAAAGGCGATTGAGAAAAAAGATGTTAAAACCTTTTTGGAGATAGTAAAAGAAAATGTTTTTTCACTTGATGAAGATATAAATAAATTAATTTATTTAAGAAGGTTGTTTGAAGTAAATGAAGATAAAGCTGAGCCATATCAATTACTCTCAAATTTATTTAAAAAAAGGGAGAGGCCAGAATTCATAGCCAATGGTATATCGAGACCTATGACTGAAGAGGAAATAGAAATTGCTACATCTATTATAGCCAATTATATTCCGAATTTTAATTACGACTCTTATCATAATAGTGTAGCAGACGCTCATAACTTAATCAGACTTTACGAAAAGTCTTCGAATAACTATGAGAAACTGCAATTATATCGAATCATTAATATAGGAAATAGCAAGAATGAAGTTATTAGAAAGTTTGTAAATGAGACATATCACTTAGAAAATGATTATATGTATCAGTTGAATCCTTGTGAATATCAGGTTGTGCCTCAATTTATTATTGACGAGTGTAATAAAGATGTAATTGATTTAAAACAAACAATACCTGTTTAACCTAATTAAAATTTGTTCATAAGTATTTTTTATTTTTTTAGAAAAGTATGCAGATAGTTTTGTCGATACATACAGTCATGTTATGGATGGTGGAGAAAAACCTTTGTTTGAGTGTCCTGAATGTGATTTGGACACTTTCTTATGTCTAGATGGATTCCAATATGTATGTTTTACTTGTGAGATAAAGCCAACCCAAGATTATTTAACGACATGCAACGTCCTAGATACAATGAAAAGATTATTTATAGAGTAAATGGAAATATTGCTAGTTTTGTAAGTATTGTACAGATAATTTTAAACATGTTTAATAATTCAGCATTAGTATATTTTAATTTTAATATTAATAATAGTAGTAAAAGAGGATGAATATTAAAATGATAAAGGTAATTAGACCTGAAGCTCCGGAACAAAGTTTAAGATTAAAAGGTGAGGTAAAAAGATTAGAAAAGTATATTGAATATGTAAGTGGCGAATTAAATGAAATAGATAGTAATGAAATTATTAAATCATTTTCGAAATTTAAAGTTGGTAACTTATATAACCTTGATAAAAATTGGTATTCTGTACTACTAGAAATTTTTAATCATAAATGTGCTTACTGTGAAAGTAATTCTTATTTGAAAATTCCAGAAATAGATAGATTTAGACCTGTTAATGTAATTGATAAAAATGAAGTTAATGGATTTCAGTATGTTTGGTTAGCTTATGAATGGACAAACCTTTATCCAATATGTAAGGAGTGTAATAATTATAAATCTGGTCATTTTCCTGTTATCGGACAGCGAATAAAGTATGGAGAAAACTTTAGAAATGAAGAAGCTTTATTAGTAGACCCATGTTTAGATTCTCCAGAAGAGCACTTGTTTTTTTCTGATGACGGAAAAGTATATCCAAAGAGTAAGAAAGGGAATTATACAGTACAAATATTGAATTTAAACAGGAATTCATTAATTATAGAGAGAAAAAATAATTATAGACAATGTAGAGATTTACAATTTAAAGAATTGATGTTAGTACAACATCGTGCTGTTGCTAGACAATATTGTGCCGATTATTTATCTAATTTGAATACTGCAGGAATAAAAGGGTTGTTCGAGGATGATGAAAATTACTCTGTAATACTAAATTTGTTTAACATTGGATTAAATGTTTCTAAAAGTAAATCTATAAGAATGTTAAAAAGTCTATTAAAAAACTACAATGCTGATGGTCTCTCTTTGGAAATAATAGATGAATATAGAAGAGAATCTATTGAGTGTATTAATATAAAAAATATTAGAGGCTTATCTTTCAAATACAATTTTCCAAATCAAAGTAGAACTCCATGGTTAATGATTGTAGGAGAGAATGGATCTGGTAAAACAAGTATTTTACAATCTATAACACTTGCTTTAGTCGGAGAAGATCCAAGACTCAGGTTAGGTAGCCAAAGGTTTACAAATAATGAACTTAGTGGATTTGTTGAAATAACCTTTAAAGAAATGAAACATAAAAATAAAACTATATTCTTTAAAAACAATAGAGAATCACAGATATCAATGAGAAATATTGCAGTAGCTGCATATGGTTCAATTCGTATAACCAGCAAAAATAATAAAATTGAAAATTATGAAGAACAAATTCATAATATAAAAAATCTATTTCCTACAAGTAATTACTCTCACTTTTTGGTTAATCCAACTATTTGGTTAGATACAGAAGAAAAAATCCAAACCGTATCAGAGGCTATTTTGGAAGTGTTACCAAACGACCTTGATAAAAACTTTACTTTGGTTTTTGATAAGAAGAAAAAGAGTTTTTATATTTCTTTTGAAAATGATGCGTTGATGGAATTTCATCAGTTGAGTAGTGGATATCAATCCATCATCATATTGGTAATGGATATAATGAGATCAATTTGTAATGTTAGGAGTAACCAGGGAAGATATTCTAAAGGAATAGTATTAATAGATGAAATTGATGCTCATCTACATCCTACTTGGAAAATAAAGATAGTTGAAAGTTTGAGAAAACTATTTCCTAATATCCAATTTATTACCACCACTCATGACCCACTTTGTTTAAGGGGTTTAGAACCTGATGAGATTATAGTTTTAAAATACAGTAAAGAGAAAAAGGTTGAAGTAATAACTGAACTACCATATCAAGGAGACTTGCGAGTAGATCAGTTGTTAACTTCTGATTTATTTGGACTAACTAGTACACTGGATCCAAATATGGAAAATATGATTGTAGATAAGTATAAAAAGCTAAATGATAATGATCTAGAATTTAAAAATAAAAAAGGTTCTTCTTTTGATTACTATAGTTACTCTGAGAGAGAAAGATTAACATTTGAAATAATTGATGAAGCATTAAAAAAGAGAAGGAGTGTACGTTTAGATGAAATAGATGAACAAACAAAGAAAAAGGTGCTAAGTCTTTGGGGGTTGGATGATTAGATGATAAAAGTTAATCGTTCAAGGATTCAAGAACCAAGTATTTTAATAAATGACAATAAGAGTAACTCAGGAGAGAAATATCGCGCAATTAATCATGTTGAAATACAAGGACTGGAATTAAAGGACTTTAAATTTTCTCTTTATAAGGATGAAGAGATAAAAGAGGGATTAAAAGAGTTATTTCATGGGAAATGTGCATACTGTGAGAGTATATTTATCCATAATGCATATGGACAAATAGAGCATTGGAGACCCAAAAAAGGTGTAACTGAAAACACCAATCATAGTGGATACTACTGGTTAGCTTCTGATTGGGAAAATTTATTGTGGGCCTGTCCTGTATGTAATTCAAAGGGGAATAAAGGAAATCATTTTCCTTTATTTAATTCATCAAGCTATGCTTTAAAAAGCTCCGATGACATTAATAAAGAACAACCCCTATTAATAAATCCCTGCAACGATAATCCTATTTCACACCTTGAATACAACGAAGAAGGCTTTATAAAAGATAAGACTCCGATGGGAAAAAAATCAATTGAAATATATGGATTAGATAGACCAGACTTAACTGCAGAACGTATTAAAATGGCTAATGAAATCAGGAGGAATATACGAATAATCATTAAAAACATAGATAGCATGTCATTCCATATGAAATTGATTCAAGAAGGGAATACGAGTGAGGAACTAAGAAAGGTTATTGATGATGAAAAAATAATAATAGATGATGCTTTTCTTGCATTGAAGGATAAATTAAATCCAAGCTCTGAATTTGTTGGAATGAACAAATTTCTAATAAATATGTACAAAGAAAAATATCAAGAAAATGAAATATTTTTAAAACTAACTAATGAAAAGTTAGGAACTAAAATACTGCAATTAGTTTTATAGAAGGACTATCTTAGCCCTTGAATTGGGATGAGCACTAAATAAATTGGGGTTAGGTAATATCATCGGTAAACACTACTACACCATTATATCTGCCATCACCACTCAAGCCACGTGGAGTGTGTTGTGAAACTCATTCTTGTAAAGTAATATATATAGAATTTATGCCTATTCTTCGGAGTAGGCTTTTTACGTAGCTTAGAAAGGGATGGATTTTAGATAAAGTTCGTAAATTATTTACTCGGCAAGATTTGGCCCTCTTCGAGTCGTGACAGGCCCCCAACTTAACAAGGGCTGATTGAAAGAGTTTAAAAAGTAAACAAAAAAGCCTAATCCCTCCGTATTTTAGCGAAGAGTTATGCTAATGATCCTCCAAAAACACGCCCGATTGTGGAAGATCAAGAAAATTATGGATTGCTACTTTGCTTATTGAAAATGCTAAAGCCTCATTATGATGCCATCTTCCAAAATAGTTTTATTTCTTCGTGGATTCTGTCCTCTCGTGAGCTATCTTCCCTCCCCAGCTAACAGGACTAACGTCTTTAACGTGCTCCGAAAAAGTCCATACATGCCCCTCTAAATCTTGGGCAGAATATTGACGCTCACCGTATTCCGTGTTGAAAATCTCCTCCCAAATGCGTGCACCCGAAGATATCGAATTCCTATAATGCTCATCTACATTGTTGACGAATACCATAAGGGACTGCGTTTGGAGTCCAAGTTTACTAGGGCTTGTCATTGTTCGGCTCGAATTTTTAAGCATGACCCAGGCATTACCTTTATGTATCATCACGCCATGAAGTTGTCCATCGGGGAGATTGAAATGATAATCTTCGACGAAACCGAACACTGAAGTTAACCAAGCTAAGGCATCAGCAACGTTTTCATAATAAACATGCGGAAGGATGTGATCAGTTGGTACGGAACGATTTTTCATCATAAATAGAACCTCCATTTATTTGTCTATTTTACTAGTTCTCCAATTTTAAACAAACACCTCTTAACCTGTCCATGATACGGTCAAAAAAGCCCAATTGTGGTGAAACTAAAGCGCCCGATTATGGAAGAATTGAAGATAAGAACTTTCATTCCCAGTCTTAGGACTGGGTTTTAGTCTATAAAGGTGCATACATTACAGGAGTGATCATTTCGAGCTTGTGTGACAATTAACTAAGCATTATATGGCTTTGTATGATATTTCCTTTGAATCAATTATAATAAATTTAAGGAAAAGTAAAGGGGGGGGCTGGCTATAATGAAATGGCAAGAAGCGAGGGAATTATTCCTAAATCAGTTTCTTTTGGTTTCAATTCTTGATTATCATGAAAAAAGTGACAAGAAAATTGTCGATGTAGTAGCCCCAATAAGAACTATTTCTGAAAAGAACGCAAACAAAGAATTCATTCGCGCAAAAGAAGGAACTTTTGTTTATCACTCTTCTAATGAAAAGATTTTGAGAAGTTGAATTTCCGGGTGTACCCATAATAACAATCAATGAATTTGGAGGTAATTAGATGAATATAAAGTTTGATCCAAATAACGTCGTTATTAAACTCTGTATGAGTGGGATGGGATTGGAGGATAGTGGAAATATTGAAGATGCAGTCAAGATATTTCATAAAGCATGGCACGAAGCAAAAGACGACTATGAAAGATTTATTGCAGCTTATCATTTAGCCCGTCAACAAAAGAGTATTGCAGACAAATTAAAATGGATGGAAACATCTCTACAGTGTGCACTAAAAATAAATGATGATAATGTGAAGAGTGCATACTCAACGTTATATTTAAACATTGCCAAATGTTATGAGGAGTTGTGTGATACTGAGAATGCAAAAAGAAATTATGAATTGTCAAATTCATTTAAGGGTGCTCCATCTGATGTAGGACCATTTTACCATGGGACAAAGGCGGATTTGAAGGTTGGTGATTTTCTAACAGCAGGTGGAAATTCAAATTACCAATCTGGACTTAAAATGAACCACATTTATTTCACTGCTAATGCCAATGGCGCAGGACTTGCAGCGGCTTTATCAAAAGGAGAAGGAAGTGAACGAGTTTATCTAATAGAACCAACAGGTGAATTTGAGAACGACCCAAATGTTACTGACAAAAAGTTTCCTGGTAACTTAATACGTTCTTATCGTTCAAAAGAACCTTTAAGAATTATTGGTGAAATAACAGAATGGGCGAAACTGACAACTATGGAGCGACGCGAATGGCACGAAAATTTAGCTAAAAACAAGGGCGAAATTATAAACTGAACATATATCAAGATGGTACAATGCAAATGACTTTTTGAAAATAGAATAACAATGATTAGTAACCAACTCAGCTTAGAATTTGTCCGGAATCGAAATGAATGAGATCTCTAAGCTCTCTGAATCTTCACCAGCACCCCATAAGTTGCCACATAAACTCCGCACATGTAGAGTGTGTGTCCCAGTTTGTTTTAAAATAAAAAAGATAACGTTCAGCCAAGTTACAAAACTTGGCTTTTTGTATGCAAACTTTTTGAGGTACGTTTTGGGAGTTAAATAGAAAATTTGCATACTGCTGGTTGCCAAGCAACTGAATTATAAAAACATTTATCCAATTCTAATTCACAAAATAATAATGTTGAACACTTTGTGTATTTTTATAAGTAAAATTAGAATAATGCAACGATGGTGGTAAAATATGGATGTATGGAACTTGTTCTCCAAATGATTTTTAAATAACCCTTTAAAGAGAATTTAAATAAAGATTTAAATGAAAAAGAAAGGGCGAAGTATCATGAAAGGGAAAAGGTTTAATGAAATGTGGAAGTATGTGATTAATGCATACTTGTTGTTTTGGGTAATGGTCTTAGGGATTGGCGGGCTGGTATCACAGGTACTACACGGTACACCCGCAGCGATGCAATGGGTTGTTGTAATATGCAGCTGGTCCCCGACGATTGTGCTCCTTGTGATGTTGAAAAAGCTTAAGCCCGGTATAACAGTAAAGGGGTTTTATCAAAAGGCTTTTAAAGAAAAATTGCATATGGGCCATATTTTATTTGTATTTGTAATCGCATCAGGCGTTCTCATATTATCGGCGTTGATTATATCCGCAACCCAAAAGACGTCCATCAACGAGCAGCTTATCTTTGATTCGTCCATACTGCCGAGCGCTCTTTTGTTTACGCTTTTACAGGGAGCTTCCGGCGAGGAATCAGGCTGGCGTGGTTACTTACGTCCTGAATTAGAGAAGCGATTTGGATTCATAAGAGGGAACCTTACCTTGGGTGTAATCTGGGCGTTCTGGCACGCACCTCTTTGGTTTGTCTCGACAGATTACATGGGATGGTCGCTGCTTCTTTATATCATTGAAAATTTAGTACTCCTGACAGCATTGACCTTTATCATGGCAGTTATTATGAAGAGGTGTGATAACCTTTTTAATGCCTTCTGGGTTCACTTCTGTTTTAATTTGTCGATGGTATTCTGTCCGGATGATGCTTATTTCTTTGTGGTATTTACCGCGCTGTATCTGGTAGCTTCATTAATATTACTGGGAGGATATTTACGATCCTCTCATGAGCGATACGAAGCATCATTATTTAAGAATTAATTGAGAAGGTGCGCTGCTTAAACTAGAATTTTGTCGGGATAACGATTGGTTATGACCTTTGCCGCAGAAATCGAACAAAACACGGCAAAAATCAACTGGAACTCTGGCTATTACCTGGCGAAGATCAAGTTTTCTATAGTAAATATCTAAATGTGTTTGTGAGGTTTTGAAATGAAAAAAATTGTAATGGTATTTTTTAATATTACTTGCATGATCAGTTGCATGGTTGGGATATTGCATTTTTTTGCACCGTATTCTTTTAAATGGTATTCTTATATACCGGGCGCGCCGATTGAGATATATCAATCAATTAACTACATAAATTTTTGCTTTTCATTTTTGTTAGCCGGATTTAGTTTGCTGTTTTTAATAGTGCAAAGAAAATTATTTGATGGTTCAAAGGAATTAAAAATATTCTATGCATTCTTTACTCTTATATGGTTTTCAAGAATAATAATACAGCTCATTTGGCCGTGGCCTTCAAGTTTACAACTATGGTTAGTTATTGCTTTTACCATGGAGTTCACATTTACCCTAATTCCTATGATATATTTTCTTAAGAATACACGAAATCATGAATAGTAGAATTGAAATAATATAATTTTACATTATAAATAAAGCAAGTACGTGGCGCAATTTATTTTAAAGATGTAATTTACCAACCATCTTTCTTGCCACATACAGAATCCTCAGCGGCTCTTAACTTTGGGAATATTGAAAGAACGATTATTTTCCTAGTCATGGTAGTCATCTTGCATTTAAAAGTCCAGTGGGACAGGTGCATAATGAGAAGACAAAAGACTCTTTCTCTTCGCTGATCGCAAGATGGGCAATATTACCTAAAGATCTATTGTCATTGGGCAATAGATTTTTTGCTTTTGGATGACCCACCTTGTTTTTTAAATATGTAAAATGTACTATTCTTTTTACATGTCCGAGGGAAAATTCAACTAATAAACTTAATAAACTGAATATGATAGTCTATATTGACTATAAACTTTTTTCTTGCTACTATTCTTTTAATAAATTAATAATGAATTACCTTGTATATGTTCAATAATATGGATTGAACGTCTCTACCCGGCTGCCGTAAATAGCCTGTCTACAAGGGCAATAATTAGTCTATCCATGCACTTTTTATTGACCTTTGCAGATAATATTCCTCCGGCAGTTGGCCGGAGGATTTTTTTATTTTACTAGATTCGGAGGGCATCATGAGAAACTACTTTCAATTTTCTGAGCGGAAAACTTCCTTTAAACAGGAAACAATTGCTGGAATTACAACCTTTCTTTCAATGGCATACATCCTGGTTGTCAATCCGGTAGTCTTAAGTCAAACAGGTATGGATAAAGGGGCATTGTTCACGGCAACAGCTCTTTCGGCTATTATTGGTTCCCTATTAATGGGGTTAATCGCAAACTATCCGATTGGTATTGCTCCCAGTATGGGAATTAATGCCTTCTTTACCTTTACCGTATGCATGGGCATGAAAATACCGTGGGAAACAGCGCTGGCTGGGGTTTTTACCGCGGGCGTATTATTTATGATATTAAGCCTGTTAAAAATTCGGGAAAAAATCATTAATATGATTCCGGAGGATTTAAAATATGCGATTGCCGGTGGAATTGGTTTCTTTGTAGCATTTATTGGTTTGAAGAATGCCGGAATCGTTACTTCCAGTGAAGCTACCTTTGTAACAATCGGAAATTTAAAATCTGCACCAACAGTACTTGCGATTGTTTGTTTTATGATAACGATTATTCTATTAAATAGGGGAGTTAAGGGTGGGATTTTTTACGGGATGGTGCTTTCAACTATTCTTGGCATCGTATTTGGGGTCATAAAAGCCCCTCATGCCATCATGGGAAGTATACCTAGCCTTCATCCTACCTTTGGGGTAGTTTTCGGCCATTTGGATGATATCTTCAATCCAAAAATCCTTGCTGTTATCTTTATTTTTTTGTTTGTCGCCTTTTTTGATACAGCTGGTGCGTTAATTGCCATTGCCAGCCAAGCAGGCTTAATGAAAGATAACCAAATTCCAAATGCAGGAAAGGCTCTTCTTGCAGATTCAATGTCTGCCGTTGTTGGATCTATTTTAGGTACGTCTACTACTGCTTCATTCGTAGAGTCCACAGCTGGAATTGGTGTTGGCGGCAGGACAGGTTTTACTTCGATCATTATTTCGGCATGTTTTATCATTTCGTTATTTTTTTCACCTGTTCTTTCCATAGTCACTCCTGAGGTAACAGCTCCTGCTCTTATTATTGTGGGTGCGATGATGGCAACGCAATTAAGCAAAATTAACTGGAGCAATTTGGCTATAGTGATTCCAAGTTTTATCACGATTATTATGATGCCATTGACCTATAGTATCGCAACAGGTATTGCTCTTGGCTTTATCCTTTACCCAATCAGTATGATTGCTATGAAAAAAACAAGAGAAGTCCATCCGTTTATGTATGTTCTTTGTGTAACATTTATAGGTTATTTTGTATTTGTGATTTAAAACCTTTTTAAAAAAGGGGTACCCAAGTGAATGTTTATTCAGTGGGTACCCCTTATTCTTTATCCCGCATTAACGGGCAGTAAGCCCCCCACTTCAAGGCTTAGCGGATGCAGGAAGTATAAGTGGGGGATCAACTGCCCGTAAAAGCCCGATTGGTTCAACTAACAATCAGTGGGATGAAAAACCCCCCACTGATTGAAGTTTCACTTTATCTAAAACACTTTCGTAGTCCAATCCTCACAATTCCAAATATCAGTCGCAATTTCACGATAGAAATCAGGTTCGTGGGATACCATCAAGATACTTCCGCGGTAGGCCTTTAAAGCACGCTTCAATTCTTCTTTTGCGTCAACATCCAAGTGGTTGGTAGGTTCGTCTAGTATTAATAAATTGGTTTCTGTGTTTAAAATTTTACACAATCGAACTTTGGCTTTTTCGCCACCAGAAAGGACTTCAACTTTACTTTCAATATGCTTCGTCGTTAAACCGCATTTTGCAAGAGCAGCTCGGACTTCAGCCTGATTCATACTTGGGAACTCGCTCCAAATTTCTTCAATACAAGTATTGTAGTTGGACTGTTTAACTTCCTGCTCGAAGTAACCGATGTGTTGATACTCACCACGTTCCACTTTACCCGAAATGGGATCAATCAACCCAAGAATACTTTTTAAAAGAGTAGACTTACCAATCCCGTTTGCACCGACGAATGCGACTTTTTGTCCGCGTTCCATTTTCAAATTCAGAGGGCGAGAAAGGGGTTCATTGTAACCAATAACAAGATCTTCAGCCGTGAAAATATAACGACTAGCTGCACGAGCTTCTTTGAAGTTAAACTCTGGTTTCGGCTTCTCTCTCCCCAATTCAATAACGTCCATTTTGTCGAGCTTCTTCTGACGAGACATCGCCATATTACGTGTCGCAACACTTGCCTTGTTACGTGCAACGAAATCTTTCAAATCAGCAATTTCTTGTTGTTGACGCTTGTAAGCAGACTCTAGCTGTTGCTTCTTCATTTCATATATATTTAAGAAGTTATCATAGTCGCCGACATAACGATTCAACTCTTGATTTTCCATGTGATAGATCAAGTTAACAACATTGTTCAAGAATGGAATATCATGTGATATCAAGATAAATGCATTCTCATATTCCTGTAAATAGCGCTTCAACCATTCGATATGCTGTTCATCCAAATAGTTCGTAGGTTCGTCTAGTAATAGGATTTCAGGCTTTTCTAGCAAAAGCTTAGCTAGCAAAACTTTGGTACGCTGTCCGCCGCTAAGGTCATCTACATCTCGATCGAGTCCAACATCATCTAATCCTAGACCACGAGCAACTTCCTCCACTTTTGAATTAATTCGATAGAAATCATTACTATCCAAAGTTTCTTGCAGCTCTCCAACTTCTGCAAGTAATGCATCGATATCAGCACCTTCATCACCCATTTTTGCATAAAGGTCATTGATCTCTGATTCAGCATCAAAAAGATATTGAAAAGCAGTACTCAAAGCTTCACGCATCGTAGTACCTTTTTGAAGTACAGCATGCTGGTCTAAATAACCAACACGAACTTTTCGTGACCACTCAACTTTCCCTTCGTCGGGTTGCAACTTTCCAGTAACAATATTCATGAAAGTAGACTTACCTTCACCATTTGCCCCAACAAGTCCAATGTGCTCTCCTTTTAAAAGTCGAAAAGACACATTATTAAAAATCGCACGATCACCGAAACCGTGACTTAAATTCTTTACGTTTAATACGCTCATTTTTTTAACCCCTTATCTAATGTCACATGTGGATATCTTACTAGATTTTAGCTGTTTTTTCTATATTGAAGTAATTTTTTGTGAAAAATGTCATTCGATTTTTGGGCTAAATTGAATTCTGCCCCATCTTAATACTATGAGATTATTGAATTATATTTACTTGAACATCTAACAATTGGGTAAAGGTCTATTATACAACCGAAACTGTAGGGAAGGTATGAGTGATTTGCATGTGGGAATAACTGTACAAAAAATGAAAGAATTGGTTCCGTTCTAGCTTGAACTTTTTTTATATCAAGAGTCCACCTACACTCTACACCTGTAGTTTTAATCTAAATTAAACCGATCTAGCCCAGTCTTTAAGACTGGTTTATTTTGTATGTAAATCTAGCTAACCTATATATATTTTGCAAGAATTCGGATGGTGTGGGCATAAAGAAGGAAATTGGTGATAATATACATCCCGAACCGATTGATATAAAGTGCTAAAACATGGTATAAGTGTAAAGGTAGCAAGGACTTTCGGCTTTTTTAATTTTGGGAGAAGGGGTGCCCTGGTATCTCATAATGGAGGATTTGAATTTACTATGAAAGAAAACTTTTGGCGTGATTTACCACGACCTTTTTTTATACTAGCACCAATGGAAGATGTAACAGATGTTGTTTTTCGTCATGTAGTAAGTGAAGCAGGTCGACCGGATGTATTTTTCACAGAGTTTACCAACTCGGATAGCTATTGTCATCCAGAGGGCATAAAAAGTGTGCGTGGCCGTTTGACTTTTACAGAAGATGAACAGCCAATCGTGGCACATATTTGGGGGGATAATCCCGAATATTTCCGTCAAATGAGTATTGGCATGGCAGAACTAGGATTTAAAGGCATCGATATTAATATGGGCTGCCCTGTACCAAATGTGGCATCGAGAGGGAAGGGGAGTGGCCTTATTCTGCGTCCAGACGTTGCGGCAGAACTTATTCAAGCAGCAAAAGCGGGCGGACTGCCTGTCAGTGTGAAAACACGACTTGGCGATAAGGATATAACTGAGTGGGAGGAATGGCTAGCGCATATTTTAAAACAGGATATTGCGAACCTTTCTATTCATTTACGTACAAGAAAGGAAATGAGCCAAGTAGATGCGCATTGGGAGCTAATTCCCGAAATCAAAAAATTACGTGATCGTATTGCACCAAATACGTTGTTAACGATCAATGGAGACATTCCTGACCGTCAAACTGGGCTGCAGCTTGCTGAACAATATGGTATTGATGGCGTTATGATCGGTCGAGGTATTTTTAAAAACCCTTTTGCTTTTGAAAAAGAGCCAAAAGAGCATAGCAGTAAAGAATACCTTGATCTTTTAAGACTGCAGCTTGATCTTCAGGATCAATATGCGGAAGTACTGCCACGTTCCATCACAGGGCTTCATCGCTTTTTCAAAATTTATGTCAAAGGATTTCCTGGAGCTGGTGGATTAAGAAATCAATTGATGAACACGAAATCAACAGATGAAGTGCGCGCATTGCTTGATAACTTTGGAAAAGAATGTTGATGGGACGGGGACAGTGATATATTAAAAGCTGCAAAAATAAATTTAGGATGGAATATGACATGTTAAGAATAAGTAATATTAAGCTTCGTGCTGATTTTGACCCAAGTAAGGAAAAGGAACTTTTAGCTCAAAAAGTCAAAAAAATACTTAAGGTCAAACAGGAGAAAATATCGTCTTTCAGTATATCTAAGAAGTCGATTGATGCCAGGGAAAAAAATAATGTTCAGCTTGTTTATTCAGTTGATGTTGAAATTGAAAACGAGAAATTGTATGTAGGAATAAAAAATGTTTCTTCCTTTGAACCATCAGAGTATGTGATCAAGAAAAAACAAAAGACCACCCGTCCTGTAGTAGTAGGCAGTGGACCTGCTGGTCTTTTCTGTGCCTTAGTATTAGCAGAACATGGATTAAACCCAATTGTAGTAGAGCAGGGAATGGATGTCGATCGAAGAAAAATGGCTGTTGATAAATTTTGGAAAGACGGCGAACTTGAATCGAGTAGTAATGTCCAATTTGGTGAAGGTGGAGCAGGAACATTTTCAGATGGGAAATTAACAACAGGGGTAAAAAATACTAGAATTCCAAAAATATTAAAGGAATTCATAGAAGCGGGTGCTCCTAGTAAGATCGCTTATTTATCAAAGCCCCATATTGGAACGGATATTTTGATAAATGTTGTTAGAAATATTCGTAAAAAAATCGAACGACTGGGTGGGGAAGTGCGTTTCGAAACGAAAATGAAGGAACTTATTATCGAAAATGGTGTAGTTAGAGGCGTGCTGCTAGAAAGACTAGGAGAGTCTGAGACAATAGAAACCGATGCGGTGGTATTGGCGATTGGGCATAGTGCTCGAGACACTTTTTATATGTTAAAGGATTTAGGTGTAGACATGATACCGAAGCCTTTTGCTGTAGGTGTGCGTATTGAACATCACCAAAAAGACATCGATTTACAGCAATTCGGTAGCTTTGCAAATAATCCACTTCTTGGTGCTTCTGAGTATAAGTTGAATGCCCATCTTCCCAATGGACGTGGTGTTTACACGTTTTGTATGTGCCCTGGAGGTCATGTTGTTGCTGCCGCATCGGAGAAAAATGCTGTAGTTACAAATGGTATGAGCTATAGCGCAAGAAGTGGTGAAAATGCGAACAGTGCCTTGCTTGTTTCTATCACACCAAATGATTTTAATGGAGATATCTTGGGGGCTATAGAGTTTCAAAGAAAACTGGAGCGAAAAGCTTTTGAACTTGGTGGCAGTAATTATTTTGCACCAGTACAATTGGTCGGCGACTTTTTAGAAAATAAGGGTAGTAAACAACTTGGCGATATTATCCCAACTTATACCCCGGGGGTTACACCAACGGACCTAAGAGAATGTCTTGATGATTTTATCGTTGATAGTTTAAAAGACGGGTTGCGAGTCATGGATAAAAAACTTGCGGGCTTTATCAAACATGATGCCGTTTTATCAGCTGTCGAAAGCCGAAGTTCATCACCAGTTACAATTAAGCGAAATCCGCTGACATTTGAGACGAACATCAAAGGGTTATACCCTTGTGGTGAAGGTGCAGGTTATGCTGGCGGGATCACGTCAAGTGCTGTTGACGGGATAAAATGCGCAGAAGCGTTAATGGAGATTGAAGTTTAGTTTTTGATATACACATTGATTTTCTGTGCTACAAAGAGGATCCCAATAATTTAACACTCCCTCATTTATTATACATACCTTATTATGTAGGATTTATTAAGGGAGTGAGGTATGTGTTTTGGAATAACACTTGGACTGCAGGGTATCGAACCATAAATTATGTTGTGCAAAAGGGAGATACGCTGTATTCAATTGCAAAAAGATTTAATACAACCATTCAAAATATAAAGAATGCAAACCATTTAATAAGCGATTCAATATATCCTGGACAATCGTTAACTATTCCAGAAGCTATATCTTACGTTGTTAAACCAGGAGATTACTTATATACAATTGCTAATAAATTTAATACTACTGTGCAGAATTTAAAGAATGCAAACCATTTAACAAGTGATTTAATTTATCCAGGACAAACATTATTAATCCCTGCACCACTTGGAATAACCCTGCCGGAGGGAGTATTCGGTATTGGAAGCCATGGTCCCAATGTAGTAATAATACAGCAGGCATTGGTATCTATGGGTTTTAATATTCAACCGGACGGTGTCTATGGTCCTATAACTTCAAATATTATCTTGGATTTACAAAAAAAATACCCGGAAGTATTAGTTGCTGATGGCGTATATGGACCCAAAACAAAAGAAATTTTACAAAAGCTTATATCTTCAAACTATAAAGTAGTACAAAATCCCGACAATATAATGGTGTTAGTAAATAAATTTAATGCTCTTCTTCCATCATATGTCCCTAAAAATTTAACTGTAACAGATATTCCATTTTACTTTTCGGAATTCCGACAACAAAAACTGATGCAACCAGAAGCGGCTAAGGCGGTTGAGGCTCTATTCGCTAAAGCGGAGAGGGACAATATCAATTTAACTGGTGTTTCGGGCTACCGTTCTTACGACTATCAAGTTGATCTTTTCTCAAGAAATATAAAAGCGAATCCCAACGCCAATCAGGTTAGTGCTCGACCTGGCGAAAGCGAACATCAAACGGGCTTAAGCATAGATATTTCCAGTCCATCAGTAGGTAATTCTCTCAGCCAATCCCTTGGTGATACAAAAGAAGGAAAGTGGTTAGTACAAAACGCACCTAATTTTGGTTTTATTATACGATTTCCAAAAGGAAAAGAAAGTATCACGGGGTATCAATATGAGCCTTGGCATATTCGTTATGTAGGAAAAGAGGCAGCAAAGGAAATAGCTAGTCAAAACATAACCTTGGAAGAGTATCTCGGTCAACTTCCTATTAATCGAATGAATTCTATTTATAGATAAGGTGTTCAAAACTGATTGTTTTAAAATACGAAGCTAAAAGAGGGAGTGGAGCTTGTGCCCACTCCCTTTCGTTTTTTTCTCCGTCTAAGTTTGATATTCTCGCAAACTAATTGGATATAATGTTATTAAACATAATCAAACTTCGGGCCGTGTCAGGCACCGTAAATCTATAGGAGGTTTAGTATGAACAATGAAAAAAGGATGTTGTCACCAGAACAACATGAAGAAATACTTAGAATATTAAAAGCCCGTTTTGAGAAAAACATGGATCGCCATAAAGACCTTGAATGGGCTAATGTACAAGCAAGGCTAGAAACAAATACTGAAAAACTGTGGTCGCTTTGTGAAATGGAAAGAACAGGCGGTGAACCGGATGTTATCGATCATGATAAACAGGAGGGCGAATACATTTTTTATGATTGTTCAGCGGAAAGTCCTAAAGGCCGAAGAAGTGTTTGTTATGATCGTGATGCACTGGAGTCAAGGAAAGAACACAAACCAAAAAACAACGCTTTAGATATGGCTGCTGACATGGGTATTGAGATTTTAACGGAAGAACAATACCGGGAAATGCAAAGACTAGGAAAATTCGATACTAAAACATCAAGCTGGGTGAGAACGCCTGATAATATTAGAAAACTAGGTGGGGCTATCTTTTGTGATCGTCGCTACGACACTGTCTTTGTGTACCATAATGGAGCAGAATCCTACTATGCTGCCAGGGGTTTCCGAGGTTCGCTAAGAGTCTAAATTTTGGTTGGAAAAGAGTGGTATTTGCCAAGCTGGATTTTCCAAAGGTATAAAATGATTTTAAAGTACCGCTAATTATATTAGTGGTACTTTTTAAGTTGTACTAACATGGCAATACTAGAGTTAGAGAATGGGGAGGAGAGCGCTATGAAAATAAATCAATTAATTGCGAACAATATTAACAAATTAGATGCAGCACTTCCGGCTGATCAATCGTTAGGAATTGCTGGTTTGTCCGGATCTGGTAAAACAACTTTTTGTCAAACCATTGGGGAAGAATCCAAGAAGCGTCTCGTTTCCTTATTGCCAAAGGCTGATTATCAGTATTTGTTTCCTAATATAATGGAAACCAATTTTAGTGCTATCAAAATGGAAGAAATGCCACTTGTGCTTTTTCTGGGAAGATCATCTATTTCTTCCAATCCGCGTTCAACAATTGGCACACATACTGGCGTATTTACAGAGATTCGTGTGGCTCTTGCTGAAAAATATAATCTTTCTCCAGAAGTTTTTTCATTTAATAATCCATTAGGCTGGTGTCCGGATTGTAAAGGACGCGGTACTACTAAAAATGTCGAATGTAAAAAGTGTAAGGGAAAGCGCTATAATCAAGAAGTTGAACAATATAGTATTGAATTATTTGATCAACCCCATCGTATTTCCGATATCAACAACTTAAGCATGGAATCTATTTTATCACTAGCAGAAGTTTTACATAGTAGCGAAGCGAAACAGCATATTCTCAAAAATATCATCAATATGAATATTGGCTACTTAACATTAAATCGAATCATGGGAACATTATCTGGTGGAGAATTAACGCGACTTTACTTAGCAGAATTCATGGCAACCAGTGAAAATACCGTAATTATTATTGATGAAATCTCGGTTGGTCTGGATCACCAAACACTATTGAAAATTTTAGAACAGATTAAACAATTAGGCTATAACAACCAAATTTGGTTCATTGATCATTCTGACACCGTGCTAGATACAACGGATGAGCAAGTATTCTTTGGCCCCGGCAGTGGGAAATATGGTGGGGAAATTGTAGAAGAATCACCACGTCCCAAACCAATCATTTGGGAAAGAAATCAGACTGTGCCAGCAGATTATTATCATTTTCAAGATCTTTACTTCCGTAATATTCAACTGGCTGAAATCCAGATACCCAAAAATAGACTTGTAACCGTTACGGGTGAATCCGGATGTGGTAAATCTACGCTAGTCAATGAATGTATTGCCAAAGATTTTCAGAAGCGTTATCCCAAAGACAAACTAGTAATGGTCGGGCAAGATCGGAACCAATCGATTACTAGTCGTTCAACTGTTGCGACATTTCTTGATATTAAAAGGAAAATTACAAAATATAGTGAAGATATTGATGATCTATTCGAGCGTTCGATTGAAGATATTATTGATGAACTTCCAAATCAAGATATCGCACATAAACGGTTGAGTTTGCTAATTAAGCTGGGACTAGGTTATTTGACATTAGAAAGAAAAACACAAACATTATCGACTGGTGAATTTCAATGTGTTCATTTAGTTTCGGAGTTGTTTGCGAACTCAAGAAACCCACATACACTTTTCATTTTTGATGAACCTTCAAAAGGTTTATCACAAAATATTTTAAATCAATTCATTGATAGTGCCAGGGGAATACTAAATGATGAATCAGTTTCTCTCATGATGATTGAACATAATCCCTATATGTTAGAAAGCTCTGATTTTATCGTTGATTTTGGTAAAAGAAAGATTGAACCTGTCATTCATCTTGAAGTTGTCAGTCATAACGAATATTTCCAGCTTAAAAATAAGGAAGATATTGCACTTCCATCGCATATCACTTCGACACTCAAAGCGCAAAATGGGATTACTTATTTAAAAGAAAACCATATCGCCTATTTTAAAAATGCAGAAAATGTCTATAAGGGCGGTATCTTAAAAAGCTTATCATCAATGGCTCGTTTAATTTACGGCGAATACGAATCTGACACCATTGCACCTGTCATTGCTATAGATTTTGAAAGACATTTGTATAGTCAATATAGTTTTCTCTATGAACTGGGCGGTGTGATCAACCATATTGTGGCGACGCATCCGACCAATAAAGATACGAGAAGCTTCGATTTCTATTCACAAGACAATCATTGTCCATCATGCTCAGGACGCCTTAAGATTGATATATTTGATAAAGATCTTGTCATTAAGGACAAAACCGTTCCATTCTGGGATGGCTTATTTTATCCTGAGGTGATGGAAGTATTAAAATATTATCAATATCCAAAATTAGAGTTTCTATTTGAGGAAATTAAGAATGAGCTCGGGTTTGATCTGACGAAAAGCTACAATGAGATGTCAGAAGAGGAAAAGCATATTTTTTGGTACGGATATTTTGAAAAGACATTCTATGATAAAGCAGGCAAGACACAGAGGACCTGGGTAGGCTTTAATACCATCGTGGGTGGGTATATGGTCATTTCAAAATCAGTGATTAAAGAGAAAATGAAAGCATCAAAAGAAAAGATTACCTGTCCGATTTGTCATGGAACGGTACTTAATCATCATAAACAGCTTACGTTTGGTGACACAGATATTCGTGAAATAATCAATCAGCCACTCGATCAAGTGTTACAAATAGTTGGTGAGTTACCTGTACTCGTAAAGCTAAAATCTATTGTTGGCGGCGATATGACTTTGACGGAAGATGTCTCCTTGCTGACAAGGGAAACACAAGTCGCATTGAAAATGTTTGAATTGGAACACGCTAGCTTTACAGGCTATGAAATGGTATTACAAAATGTCTTACCATTCTGGGGAAGCATTAAAGACAATATCGAATCCATCAGCATCCATAATCAGGTAAGTATCTGTGATTTTTCTACTATCTATGAAACAAGGGAAACTATCATTGATAGGTATTTCACGAATGGAAAATACAAAAAACTAACATATGTTTATGAAGCATTTGGTTACAAAAAAATAGTCACTCAAATGAATAAAATTACTAAAAGTTATCCATGTCGATTCTGTAAAGGGAAGAAAGTCATTACAGAAGAGAATCTCCATGATGGCGTGTTTAAATTAACAATACCATGTGTGAGTTGTCAGGCAAGTGGTATCAATACTGAAGGCCGCCAGGAAATGGTTGAAGACATACCAGTAGCAACATGGTTAACGGGCAAAGTTAGGGATGTTGTTGCTGAAAGCTTGTATACAGAAGCTGTTGCTGATATTCCAATTTACAATCGTATTCGTGAGTTAAATAAACGGGATATGATGGCGGTTTATCGATGCCTTGAGCAAAATAATTAAAGTATTTCATTCCAAGTACTATATTTTGATAAAAATTGAATATAATTCCACTACTGATATAATAATGATAGACAATTATAGTCAATTACACATTATGTTTTTACAGATATGTTTTTTCTTGAAAAAATAGGAGGACATTATGGGAAGATTAGTGCATTTTGAAATTCATGTGAGTGAAATGGAACGAGCGAAAAAGTTTTATGGTGAGGTATTCGGTTGGTCATTTCAAGACTGGAGCGAATATGCAGGTATGCCGTACTTTGGAGCGGTGACCGGCGATGAGAATGAGCCAGGGATCAATGGTGCTTTAATGCAACGTCAAGGTCCTCCCCCAGAACCAAACCAACCTTTAAATGGATTTGCATGTACAATGGGTGTGGAAAATTACGATGTCACGGAAGCAAAAATTATTGAGAATGGCGGCAAGGTCGCAATGGCCAAATATGCTTTGCCTGGTATGGCTTGGCAGGGATACTATATTGATACAGAAGGCAATATTATCGGAATTCATCAACCCGATGCGAATGCAAAATAGGTAGTACATAATCGCAAGAGAAAGGTAGAATCATCTGCCTTTCTATTTTTTTACGGTCTTTTATTTTAAAGAATTTCCGATACTTATAAAAAAGTTTTAAAACTTGTGAGCAATAATATGTGTAAAAATGAATCCCTATCGCTAAAATAAAACGATGAGTAATCAAGATAGATCTTTTCCCAAAATAATTTTTTAAAAAATCAATCTTTTAATACTTTGTTCGAAAAAGTTTAGGAGGCATTAATTTGGAACAGAAGCATAAACAACCGAACTTAGAAGTCAGAGTCAAGAACATCATTGAAGTGGATGGATTAAAATTTAAAGATTTAAATAACAATGGGAAATTAGAACCTTATAAGGACTGGCGTTTAAGTCCGGGAGAACGCGCAGAGAACCTTGTCTCATTGATGAATATTGATGAAAAAGTCGGGATGATGCTTATTAATACTCGCCAAATGGGTCTTTCTCAAAAAGATAAGAGTAAGACAAGCCATGATGGTTTGTTGGATGAAGGGATTGTCGAAAAGGGCGAGACAATTTTTGCTTTGGCAAAAGTATATGGTACAACGCATACGATTGAAAACATGCATTTGCGCCACTTTATTCTAAGAGACAATTGGAGCCCATCTGAAATGGCAGAATGGGTGAATACCATGAATGAAGTATGTGAGGGGTCACGTCTTGGTATTCCGTGTTTAATCGCATCGAATTCAAGAAACGAAAATACAGAATTCATTTTTGGGATGAATGATGCGGCTGGGATTTTTTCCACATGGCCTGGAACGCTAGGACTTGCTGCAGCGGCAAAGGGCGATATCAAAAATGGCGGTGATGCCTCCCTTATTAGCCAATTCGCCCAAATTGCTCATGATGAGTGGGATGCTGTGGGTTTAAGAAAAGGATATATGTATATGGCGGATACTGTTACGGACCCGAGATGGCAGCGGATATATGGTACATTCGGTGAAGACCCAGAATTTATTACTGATGCAATTGGCCGTATCATTGACGGCTTTCAAGGGAAGACCCTTGGAAATCATAGTATTTCAATGACGACCAAGCATTTTCCAGGCGGTGGACCAAGGGAAAACGGATTTGATCCCCATTATGAAGAGGGGAAATGGAACCTATACCCAACTCAAGGAAGCCTAGAAAAGTATCACCTGCCTCCATTTCGGGCAGCAGTAGAACATGGGACTTCTTCCATGATGCCATATTATTCGATTCCTAGTATTAGGAAAAGTGTGGAACAAGAATTTGAAGGGGAAGTCATTCCTTTCGAAGAGGTTGGTTTTACTTTTAATGATTATTTCTTAAATAAGATCCTAAGAGAAAAATTAGGGTTTAAAGGCTATATAAATAGCGACAGCGGTGTCACAAGTAAAATGAGCTGGGGCGTTGAAACCTTAAGTGAGGCGGAACGCTTTGCTAAAGCGATTAATGCGGGGACAGATCTTATTTCTGACACGAATGATATTGAAAACCTTAAAACAGCGATCGAAAATGGTTGGATTAGTGAAGAGCGTATCAATGAAGCAAATGTACGTCTCCTTTCAGAAATGTTTGCTTTAGGATTATTTGATGATCGTACCTATGTTTCACCCGACCAGGCTACTGAAGCAGTGAAAAATCCAGTTAACTGGGAAGCGGCATATGAAGCGCATAAAAAATCAGTAACCGTGCTCAAAAATCACAATCAAACCTTACCATTAACAGGTGAAAAGCTTGAGGGTAAGAAGGTTTATGTAGAGGTGTTCCATAAGGAACCGGAGAGGGCCACTTCTTATACAGAAAAAGCAAGACAGGAATGTCAAGAGCTTGGTCAATTTACTTTGACCGATAACCATGAAGAAGCTGACATAGCTTTCTTGTTTTTAAGTCCAAAATCCGGAGCTTATTTCAATGCGACACCAGGACTATTAGAACTTGAAATCTGTGAAGATAAAACGGTATCCGCTTTGGATGGTACTACCTATCAAGAAACGACTTTGACTGGTATGAACCATTTAAAGGAAGTAGCGGACAGTATCCATATTCGTGGTGGAAAAGTAATCATAAGCGTGAATGTCATTCTACCTTGGATCCTTGGTAATGTTGAACCTCTTGCAGATGTCTTAATCGCAGGATACGATACTTACTACAAGGCACATTATGAGGTAATTGCAGGCAATAGCCGTCCGGTAGGTGTTTTACCTTTAACATTACCAGCGAGTGAAGCAGTCATTGCGGTTGATGAAAATGGAGATTGCGTGTCAAGAAATGATGTACCAGGCTATGACAAGGACAAATATATGCCTAAAGGACTTACCTATGCATATAAAGATAGCGATGGTAATATCTATCAACTTGGTCATGGACTAACATTTTAATAATAGGTATTGATTAACTGTATATTCAAAATCATCATCTATCGCTCGAAAGGTATGGTATAATATCGTCAACTCAAAAGCGTTAAACCTTGAATATTGAGGGTTTAACGCTTTTTTATCCATTGTCATAAATGTAGGTGATTTATTTTAATGATACATAATTATTTAGGTCAGAGTTTTCTTTATTTAGGAAACGAATATCCCATTCAGGTCTCTCAAGAAATAGATATCAAGCAAGACTATGTAGTGTTTGACGGGGATAAGTTAAATATATATGTGAAACAACTTGAAGATGAGAAAATAAAACAAGCATTAAAACGGTTTTATTATCAGCAATGTAAAACATTAGTAGAGAGAAGTATTCGTTCCTATCAAAGCAACTTTAAAACAAAACCAAGGTCTATTCGTATTACAGATAATAACAAGAACTGGGGAACCTGTGATTTCAGGCAGCAGTTAACATTCAATTGGAAGCTGGCGATGGCACCATTAAAGGTGATAGATTATGTAGTCGTTCATGAAATGTGCCATATGGTTCATCTGAATCATGATCGATCTTTTTGGCGACTTGTTGGAAAAATAATCCCCGATTATGTGCAAATGGAGAACTGGTTAGCATTATCAAGCTGGAAAATGACTGTCTAACTTAGTAAATTATTTCGTAGGAGGTTTTTAGATGGAGAATAACGATATATTAATTAGATTAAGATATGCTTTGGATATAAAAAACACAGAAATGGTCGAGATATTTAAACAGGGCGGTATTGATGTAACCAAGGAAGAGGTACTTAAGATCCTTACAAAATCACCTGACAATTATGATGAAGATGATAATGGAAGTGAGTTTGCTGAGGATGAAGCGCACATAAAATGTAATAATAAGACGCTAGATTCCTTTTTAAACGGCTTTATTATTTTTAAAAGAGGAAAACAAGATTCAAACCCGGGAGAACCTGAAAGACCGGCGCAGCCTGTAAATGAGAGTGTAAATAATATTCTTTTAAAAAAATTGAAAATCGCACTGACATTAACTAGTGAGGATATAATTGAAATATTAAATGAAGCAGGTGTCCAGATAACAAAAGGAGAACTAAGCGCACTATTACGAAAGAAGGGACATAAGAATTATAAAGAATGCGGGGATAAATACGCCCGAAATTTCTTAAAAGGATTAGCTCTAAAATATAGGGACTAGGCTGGAATAATTTCTGGACAGGATTTGAATTTTGCTTAATATATGGGGAAATTATTATAGGATGCGCTGAAATTTCCACTAAGTAAAATATGACAAACAAAGAAAAGGGGATAAAATGTCTGAAGAAATAATAGAACCAGGATGGAACTTCGACAACAGTTATGCTCGTCTGCCAGAAATGTTTTTTACCAGCATCAACCCAACGCCTGTCCGCTTACCACAGTTAATTATTCTTAATAATCAACTGGCTGCTTCCCTAGGTTTGAATCCACAAGAGCTTGAAAATATAAATGGCCTAGCCGTGTTTGCGGGGAACCAGTTACCTGAAGGTGCTAAGCCGCTCGCCCAAGCATATGCCGGCCATCAATTTGGGCATTTTACTAAGTTAGGGGATGGACGGGCTATTCTGCTTGGCGAGCAGATTACCCCTAAAGGTGAACGGTTTGATATTCAACTCAAGGGTCCGGGGAGAACCCCCTACTCACGCGGAGGCGATGGTCGAGCATCTCTTGGCCCGATGCTGCGTGAATACATCATCAGCGAAGCGATGTATGCACTTGGGATCCCAACTACCCGAAGTCTGGCAGTTGTGACAACCGGTGAGGCAGTCCTCCGCGAAACCGCCCTGCCTGGTGCAATTCTAACTCGTGTCGCTTCTAGTCATCTGCGCGTTGGCACCTTTCAATACGTTGCTAAATGGGGCACAGTTGAGGAACTTCGGGTTCTTGCTGACTATACATTAGAACGCCATTACCCGAAGGTTGCCCTTGATGAGCGGCGTTATCTTTCATTACTCCAGGAAGTGATCAAACGGCAAGCTTCGCTCATTGCTAAATGGCAGTTGGCTGGATTTATCCACGGGGTGATGAACACCGACAACATGACGATTAGCGGAGAAACGATTGACTATGGTCCGTGTGCCTTTATGGATACCTATGACCCGGAAACTGTCTTTAGTTCTATAGATACGCAAGGACGCTATGCTTATAGCAATCAACCCTATATTGCTGGTTGGAATCTGGCACGATTTGCTGAAACCCTATTGCCGCTCATTCATGACAATCAGGAACAGGCTGTCCAACTGGCTCAGGATGAAATTTCAAATTTTATCGAGATATATCAAAGCAATTGGCTAACTGGCATGAGAGCCAAGCTCGGACTATTTAACGAAGAGAAACAGGATGAATCTTTAGTTGAAGATCTACTTAACATGATGCAGATGTATAAGGCCGACTATACTAATACCTTTCGAGCTTTAACTTTTGAAAAGCCGGAGGATACGGTCTTAAAGGATGCCCCGGAGTTTAAATATTGGTATAAGCAATGGCAGGAGAGACTTGATAGACAGCAGGATTCGAGGGATTCTTCGAAACAATTGATGCGAAACAGCAATCCGGCAATCATCCCTCGGAACCACCGGGTAGAAGAAGCATTAGAAGCCGCAGTGAAACAAGAAGACTACAGTGTTCTGAAACGGCTGCTTGACATATTATCAACACCATACGCGCACTCCGAGGAACAATCTGAGTACTCGACACTGCCTGCCCAAACTGCCCAGCCTTACCGGACCTTTTGTGGGACATGAGGTTCACAAAATTATAACCCATAGGAATAGCTTGGGAAGCAAGGAATACAGGGAGGGGAGACGCGTGTTTATTTTAACTGAGAATGCCAAAACAGAACTGAAAAATAGGATGAAATTAGCGGATACAAAACCATTTATTCGCTTACAAATGCGAAAGAGTTGTTTTATGAAGGTGAAATTAACCTTAGAAGAAATAATTCGCCCAAATGATGCGGAAATTACTAAAGAGGAGCTGCATTTTATTATTGACAATGGTGAGTGCCATTACTTTAATAATAAAACATTAGATTTTATCCCGGATACAACAGGTTTTAAGCAATTTGAGATTATATAAAAAGAGTCTGATTTCCAGTGGAAATCAGGCTCTTTTTTTGATGCAAAATAAATCATTAAAATATTGACAGAATAATGAACGAGGATGTACTATTAAATTGTCCTTAATATTTACGAACGGCATTCGACATTGTCGAACAAGAGGAGAATGGTTGTGTCAGAACGATTAATTCAGTCTGTTGAAAGAGCCGCTGATATCCTTGAACTATTTTTGGTGACGAAACCAGAACTAAGTATCAAGGAGATTAGTGAGAATTTAAACTTATCAAAAAGCACCGTCCACGGGATCATCAAAACCTTAGAACATAGAGGGTATCTTCAACAAAATCCTGAAGATTTAAAGTATAAGCCCGGGATAAAACTTTTTGAACTTGGTAACTTTGTCGGAAAACATCTCGATATTGGGCAGGTTGCCAGACCAATTATAAGAGACCTAGTCGATGAACTAAATGAAACCGTTCACTTAGTTACTTTACAACGCGATGAAATTATTTACATTGAAAAGGTAGAAGGCCATAGTACCCTTACAATCTATTCACATATTGGAAAAAGGGCTCCTTTTCATAGTACAGGCGTGGGAAAAGCAGTACTTGCCCATTTAAATGAAAGTGATGCAAATAGAATCTTATCTTCTATCAAATTGGAGTCGTTTACAGAACACACAATCACAAATATTGAGAAGATTAAAGAGTTATTCCATACCATCCGTGAGCAAGGATATGCGGTTGATGATGAGGAAATTGAGTTAGGGCTGAAATGTGTAGCTGCTCCTATCTTTAATCATCAAGGGAATGTAGTCGCTTCAATCAGCTGTGCTGCACCAAAAATGAGGCTTGATGAAATTAAGCTTCCTAAGGTCATAGCGGGGATTAAAAAAGCAGCAGCGGATATATCAAGAAGTTTAGGTTATCAAGGTAAAAACAACATATAGAAGAACTAGATGGAAAAAGTAAATACATTAATTTTTAGGAGGAGAATTATTTTGTCAAAAGTAAAAGTTGCCGTTCTTGGCTCAGGGAACATTGGAACAGATTTAATGGTCAAACTTGGACGTTCAGAATTATTAGAGTTAACAGCTGTAATTGGAATTGACCCGCAATCAGATGGATTACGTCGTGCCAGAGAATTAGGTTATTCAGGAGTTGCTACAGGGATTGATGGTTTTCTTGCAGACCCAACATTAGAAGCTGACATCGTATTTGATGCAACTTCGGCCAAGGCTCATCTTTATAATGCAAAAGTATTAAAAGAAGCTGGAATTAAAGTAATTGATATGACTCCTGCCGCTGTTGGTCCATATGTATGTGCTGCCGTAAATATTGACGAACATTTAGATAAAGATAATATCAATTTAATTACCTGTGGCGGTCAAGCAACCATACCGATGGTTCATGCAGTTAACCGTGTCGCTCCAGTAGAATATGCAGAAATCGTTGCGACGATTGCTAGCCTTAGTGCTGGTCCTGGAACACGTGCAAATATCGATGAATTTACTGAAACCACATCACTGGCTATTTCAAAGGTTGGCGGTGCTAAAAAAGGAAAAGCAATTATGATTTTAAACCCTGCAGAACCGCCAATTATGATGCGTGATACCGTTTATACACTTGTTGAAGAAGGAAAAATGGACGAAGCAGCAATAAGAAAATCCATTGATGAAATGGCTGAAGTTGTTCAATCCTATGTACCCGGCTATCGACTACGGACCGAACCTATTTTCGAAGGGAATAAAGTAACCATCTTCCTTGAAGTAGAAGGTGCTGGAGATTACTTACCTAAATACGCAGGAAACCTAGATATCATGACATCTGCTGGTGTTAAAATTGCCGAAGCGTTTGCAAAAAAACTATTATTGAAAGCAACAGTTTAAGCTGTAGAAAGGGGTAAATAAAAATGACAAATGAAAGAGATATTCTTATCACTGAGGTAGCCTTACGCGATGGAAGCCATGCCATCAATCATCAATATACAGTGGAGCAAGTACTTAAAGTGACAAAGGCATTAAACGATGCAAATGTTCCATATATTGAGGTTTCACATGGGGACGGATTAGCAGGTTCATCCTTACAGTATGGACTTTCACGTACAAATGAAATGGAATTAATTGAAGCAGCTGTTTCTGTTGCCGATAAATCTAAAATTGCTGTTCTATTATTACCGGGTATCGGTACATTGCATGAATTAAAAGAAGCAGCCAATTTAGGGGCAAAAATGGCTCGTATTGCGACACATGTCACAGAAGCAGACGTGGCACCACAGCATATTGCTTATGCAAAAGAACTTGGGATGGAAACTGTAGGTTTCTTAATGATGAACCATATGGCACCTGTTAATAAGTTAGTTGAGCAGGCAAAACTAATGGAAAGCTATGGAGCGGACACTGTCTATGTGGTTGACTCTGCAGGATACTTACTTCCTGATCAAGTTCGCGAACGTATTCGTGCCCTAAAACAATCGATTGGCGTTAATGTTGGATTCCATGGTCATAACAATCTATCGCTTGCCATGGCAAATACACTTGCCGCCATCGAAGAAGGAGCTACTCGTATTGATGGCAGCGTTCGTTGCCTTGGTGCCGGTGCCGGTAATACACAAACTGAAGTACTTGTTGCAGTTTGTGAACGGATGGGAATTAAAACAGGGGTAGATTTATATAAAATGATGGATTTATCTGAGGATATTGTCGCACCACTTTTACAAGTACCACAAGAAATTACCAAAGATAGCCTTACGCTTGGATATGCCGGTGTTTATTCAAGCTTTGCGCTTCATGCAAAACGTGCGGCTGCAAAATTCGGTGTAGATTCACGTGATATCTTAATTGAATTGGGCAAGCGGAAAGTAGTTGGCGGTCAAGAGGATATGATCGTTGAAGTAGCAGCAGAAATCGCTAAAAACAAATCAAAAATCGTTTTGGCTTAATATTTTTATTTAATTAAAAATAGATTAATAGGGTCATAGAGGAATGTGCAAGTAAATAAAGTCCAAGTTGGACAAGTTTACTTGCTTTTTTCTATTAGAAAAACAGTGGGAAATTGACATCAATGATTAGAAATATTACACTCAAATCTTGGAGAGGTAGATCGAAATATTATATGGACTGAAGGAGATTGGATTATTTGAAAAAAACTGAAGAAAAAAGTACGTTACCGGAAAATTATGAGGAATTAAAGAAACAAGCCAGTCGAACATCTAATTGGAGAGAGCGTTTAGATGCGGTTGAAGAGTTAGGAAATTGGAAGAACAAACATGTTATCGATATACTAATACGAATCATGAATAATGATACAGTCTTTAAAGTTCAAGATGCGGCATTCCGAAAGTTGAAAAACTTAGGAGAAGATGTACAATTACCGCAAAAGAAAAAAGGCGAATTTATTAAAGATATAAATAAAATTTTGTTAAGAATTAAGAAAAGTCTTCCTGAAGGTCATAGCTTTGAAGAATTTAAAGAGAAAGTAAAGAAGATGAGACTTGATGTGTATGATACCTACGAAGGAAATAAGGGTTCTGATTTTGATCATTGGCTAGAAAATACATGGGTCTCTTTTCCGAATAAATAGAATCCCTTTTTATATCAGAGCATATTTCAAATAAAAAACAACACTTGGGCAAAAAGTGTTGTTTTTTTATTTGAAATTAACGTTCCCGTTCTTTCAGCTTCCTATGCAATTGATTCAAACGCTCCATTAACTGTGTGTATTCCTCGAGTTCAATATTACAAGATTGTATTTTGTTACTGATTGTTTTTATAATTGCCTGCTTTTCATCTTGTGCTTTCTTTTGTAAATTGATATAGACTCTTCGTTCATCTGCTTTTGAACGTTCCTTTCTAATCCATCCGTTTGCTTCCATTCTTGTTAGCATAGGGGTTAATGTTCCCGTTCCTAAACTTAATATTTCTCCTATTTCTTTTACCGTTACACCATCTTTTTCCCATAATGCTAATAGCACTAAGTATTGAGGATAGGTTAACCCATAGGGCTGAAGCGCATTAGAATATAATTTATTGAATTCACTTGCTGTTTCGTAAACCGCAAAGCATAGTTGGTTTTTTAAAGACATGAAGTTTTCCATGATGATCACCTTACTTTAACTAATTATGACAATAACTTTTTTATATCCTTCTCAATTCGGCTTGGCTCTGTCGTTGGTGCATAACGTTCAATCACCTGACCATTAGGGTCGACTAGAAACTTTGTGAAATTCCATTTGATATTTTTGGATAGGGCTCCTGGTTTCTTGTTTTTTAAATGAGTAAAAAGCGGATCAGTATTCGTGCCATTTACATCAATTTTTGCAAAAATCGGGAAGGTTACCCCATAGTTTAATTGGCAAAACTGAGTCGTCTCATCAATATTAGAAAATTCTTGATTGGCAAATTGGTCACATGGGAAACCTAAAATCTCTAAGCCAAGCTCATGGTATTTTTCATATAATTCTTGAAGTCCTTTGAATTGAGGTGTCAACCCGCATTTACTAGCAGTATTGACAATTAATAATGGTTTACCCTCATAATCCATTAAAGATTTTTCCTCGCCATTAGTCATCTTTACACTAAAATCATATATTGTTGTCATTTAAGCATCCTCCTTGGATTATCAATAGGATTTTTTTTTAATTAAATCGTCTACGATTTAATCTTACACGATTTAATTGAAAGTGGCAAGTTGAATATATTAATAACTAGATGGATAGCTGAAAATATAAAAGAGAACGATAAAGGTGAAAAGGAGGTTTTGCAGATGGACTTAAATTTATCTAATAATAAAAATGATGAAGAAAAGAAAATTCTAAAAGACGTTCTTGAGGATTCCATCGCAACGGAAGAAAGTCTAATGCGGGAATATCTTATAACAGCAGAGCGAATTCATGATGATGATGAACTAAAAGAACGCCTCGAAAACTTTGCCGAAGGAAATGCGAAACGAACCAAACAGCTGATTGATGAATTGAATGATATTAAAGAATAGGAAAATAATGTGCTCATCTGATGGTAGACTAGGATGAGCCTTATTCATTTTTATCGTTGCTCTGATTACCGCTATTATCCAAACATAAACCTTTTCTTTATATACCAAAATAAGATGGTTCACTTATTCATTCCAAAGGAGTTGGTTGTGTTGAAATGGCACAAAACGATGCTTTCAATGATTCAACAGCGCCAAGATAAAAAGGTTGCGTTAGCTGTTGACACTTCCACGAATGAGGCCCCAAGCATTTTAATCAATAACATAGTAAAACTGTTTGAACAACTAAAGCCAGATACCATTCTGGTGCAAGCTGACTTTAAAATTAGGAGTACTTCACCAGTCAAAAGTGATACAATTAAATACTATACACATGGGAAGTCTTCATATACTTTGGTGCTTGAGTGGGCAAAGGAAGAAAATATCGATACGCTGTTTTATATTACCGATGTAACAGGCTTTATTGCGGAGGAAATTGACTCGGTTAGTTTTGAAATGATTTGGCTTGTACCTGGTGCAATCTTACCAAGGGTTCCTTTTGGTAAAGCAATCAAGGTTGCTTGAAAAGAAATCCCTCACGTCAAGTGGGGGATGAATTCGTTCGAAATGGAGTTTACGATGAAAGAATATTATTATGATAAATTATTGGGGATTAAAACGGGAGGGGACCAAAATGGATTTAATAAGTCTTTTCACTACCATCGTTATGAACCCACACCCTATAGTGCGCTAGAAGAATTATTCAACAACTATCAATTGACTAGCAGCGACCGGATCGTTGACTTTGGGTGTGGTAAAGGGCGACTTAACTTTTTTATTCATTATCACTTTGGTTCAACGGTTGTTGGTATTGAAATGAATGAAGAATTCTATCAGGAAGCAATCGAAAACCAAAATAGTTATTTAAAGAAGACTAAAACAATTGAAAGCCCTATTCATTTTTATTGCTGCCTTGCCGAAGATTATCAGGTTGATCAATTGGATAATCGATTTTACTTTTTTAATCCATTTTCCATTCAAATTTTTATGAAAACCATTAATAATATATTATTATCCGTTGAAAAATTCCAAAGAAATATTGAATTGATTTTATACTACCCTTCAGAAGATTATATTTATTATTTAGAAAATGATACCTCTTTTGATTTGAAAAAGGAAATTACTCTTCCTTACTTTTATGAGCATAATTCTAATGAAAGATTTTTAATTTATCAGTTAACAGTTTCACGATAAGTTAGGAATTTCATTAATTCCGCATCTAAATCTGTTGTGTATACTAAATCAAGCATTTGTTCAGAAATGATGAGATAACGACTGTTACTTCCTTTTAAATAGCTATAGATAATCTGAGCTGCATCTATCTCATCCTTGTTGATTTTTTTTGCTGATGTTTCTTTATTAGTTTTAAAAGTGGTTAATATAGTGGTCTTGATGGCTTCACGCAAAGTTTCAACCTCAGACCATTGATATTTTTCACGAAAGAGTATCTTGTTTTTCTTGATCAGGAATAGCTTAAAACTCTTATCTGTTAGGGATTCGATAACGACCATATTTTTATCACTTTCCGTAAATTCAATCACTTTTTCTTTATAGAGTAGATAGTGAATGGTCTCTAATATGTCCCTGTATTTTACAGCTTCTTCAAATTCGAATGTTTCTGAGGCCTCTATCATTCTTCGCTCAAATATTTCCAATAGGCTCGTATCCTTGCCTTCAAGTAATCCGATGATTTTGTTTATGCTGTCATTGTACTGGTCGAGCGCTGCCCCTCCCAAACACATACCGATGCACAACCCTAAGGAGTAGTTTAAACACGGAGTATTCTTGTTTGAAGGAGTGCTGCAGCTTATCTTATAGAAGTCCTTTATCGCTTGAAGTGCCCTTTCCACTGTATGTTTACTTGTATAAGGCCCAAAGTAGAGACTATTTGGCTTATCAGGGTTACTACAAATTTCAATTCTTTGATAACCGTCATCCATTTGAATCCCGATGTAGATATAGGCTTGAGGACTTTTCATCATCCGATTAAAAATAGGCTTTATTTCCCTGATTAATTGACATTCGAGCATGAAGGCTTCAAATTCTGTATCTGTAAGGATATAATCAAAATCCTTTAGACTTGCTTTAAGCTTAATGATTTTTTTAGAATGAGCTTGGGAATTTTGGAAGTAGGACCGCACACGATTTTTAAGATTCTTTGCTTTCCCTACATATATAATCTGTGCTCTGGAGTCCTTCATAAGATACACTCCCGGGGAAGAGGGGAGATTTTTTACTTTCTCTTTAAGTTCCATATGAAATCCTCCATTCTCCTAATATTTTATCATAAAAAAAAGGTGCCCTACCTTCTTCATCTGTTAACAAAGATGAGAAAACGGACACTTTTCTTATATTATCGGATACCTTTCATGTAGCCTTGAATCTTAGGTGCCAACACTAAAAGGATAATTCCTAGGACGATTGATGCTCCGCCGATTACACCAAAGTAGGTCATTTCTGTTTCAGGTGTGTAGAATTTAACTACTTGTGCATTTAGTGCTTGTGCAGCAGCACTTGCTAAGAACCATAGGCTCATCGTTTGTGCTGAGAAGGCTGCTGGTGCTAATTTTGTTGTGGCTGATAATCCGACAGGTGACATACACAATTCACCAAATACAACAATTAAATAGCTAAGAACAAGCCACATTGGGTTTACCAATGAATCCGAACCGCCAAAATAGGCTGGGATAAGAATCACTAGGAATGACAAACCAGCAAATAATAATGATAATGAGAACTTTTGAGGTATTGATGGCTGACGATTTCCTAATTTAACCCATAACCAAGCAAATACAGGAGCGAATATGATAATAAATAACGGATTTAAAGATTGGAACCATGCAGGTTTAATTTCGATACCAGCAAAATGTAATTGCGTACGTGTATCTGCATAGCTTGCAAGGATGGTTGAGCCTTGCTCTTGAATGGACCAGAACATTACGGCAGCAATAAATATCGGAATATAAGCAATGATCCTTGAACGTTCAACCGCAGTTGTTTTTGGACTGCGATACATCACTACAAAGTAAATTGTTGGAATTAAAATACCTAGGAAAGTAACGATATTAATAAAGCTAGCAAAAGTTAAAAGTCCTTTTGGAATTAATACTGCACATAAAGCAGCAATAATAATGACAGCTAGTCCAAAAATAGTGAAGGTCTTTTTCTTTTCTGCAGGTGATAGTGGATTGGAGATCATCGTTCCTGCTAGACCTAGATTTTTTTTCTTTGTTAGACCGAAGACGATTAATCCAAAGAACATCCCTACAGCTGCAATCGCAAATCCAATGTGGAAGTTGGCTATAGACCCAACGATTAATGGGGATAAGAATGCTCCCAAGTTAATACTCATATAGTAAATTGTGAAACCTGCATCACGGCGTTCGTCCTTTTCGCTGTACAATTCACCTACAGCGGAAGAAACATTTGGTTTAAGCATCCCAGTACCAAGGACAATCAATACCATGGAAACAAAGAACATAGAAACACTGCCCGGAACAGCAAGTGCTATATGTCCAAACATAATTAAGATTCCACCGTAAAATACAGCTTTTGAAGAACCGAAGATTCGGTCAGCCATCCAGCCGCCAATTATACCGGACATATAAACAAGTGATCCGTATATGGACATGATTGAAAGTGCAAGATTCTTATCAATGCCCAAGCCGCCTTTTGAAACTTCATAGTACATATAGAATACAAGGATGGCCCTCATACCATAGTAAGAGAAACGCTCCCAGAATTCGGTAAAGAAAAGTGTAGATAGTCCTTTAGGATGTCCGAAAAATCCTGTTTGAGGGACACTATCCACAATTTTCTGTCTATTGATGTTTGACATGTTATTACCTCCCTTTTATTATACTATAATACTTTCTAGAGTTTTGAATTGTCAAAAACTTTTTTTGGAAAATAAGTTATAAAAGGTTATAAACATTGCTATTACTGAATTTTAGGTGGATGTATTGTTAAAAGAAAGTTTTTTTGAAATAGTAAATGATTTCTGATTAAAATGAACTTTCGTTATAATAGAATAATAGAAATACATTCACTAACAGAGGATATAAGGAGAATTTAATTAATATGAGTGCCTGACACCACAGTTGGACAAATGTCCATCTGTGGTGTCAGGCACTTTTTTTCGAAAATAGGCATAATACGAATTGACATTGACGTTGCGTAAAGGTGTATCGTTGCTTATGAGGGGGTTAGCGAATGGAGTATACTGTGCAGAAATTAGGTAGTCTAGCGGGTGTAAGTACTAGAACACTTCGATATTATGATGAGATTGGAATTCTTAAGCCGGCCAGAATTAATTCGTCAGGATACCGAATCTATGGTCAAGCGGAAGTGGACCGACTTCAGCAAATTTTATTCTACAGGGAATTAGGGATTAGTTTAGAAAGTATAAAAGAAATTGTTACAGCGCCTTCTTTTGATGGGGCTGCTGCACTTAGAGATCATCGTGAAAAACTTCTCGAGAAAAAGGAACAATTAGAAATGTTAATAGCGAATGTGGATAAATCAATCGCAGTAACAGAAGGGAGAATGAAAATGTCAAACAAAGAAAAGTTCGAGGGCTTTAAGAAGAAAATGATTGATGACAATGAGAAGAAATACGGAAAAGAAATTCGGGAAAAGTACGGGGAAGAAACAGTTAACAAGTCAAATGCCAAACTACAAAATATGACACAAGCGCAATATGACGAGGTTACTAAGCTGGCCGAACAGGTCATAGAAACTTTGGCGGAGGCCTATAAAACCGGGGACCCAGCAGGGGATTTAGCACAAAAGGCTGCGGACCTCCATAAGCGATGGTTAAGCTACTATTGGAATGAATATAGTAAGGAAGCCCATGCAGGTCTTGCGCAAATGTATGTGGATGATGAACGATTTACTGCTTATTATGACAAGGAACAGCCTGGTACTGCTGCGTTTTTAAGGGATGCCATTCAAATTTATACTGGGATGAAGAATTAATTTTTTTAATAGGAACTAGAGATAAATCTATGAGTGCAAAAATGAATATAAAAAACATATAAATATTGAGATTCCCTGTAAGGCTGCGATAGTCTTACAGGTTTTTTTTATATTGTTTTATTATTTTAATATTTAAAGAATAAAGTTGCTTTTTCCCATCACAAAAAGTACCTTATTGCATTAACGCGACTAAGTACTACTGGGAAATTTGAACTTTTTTCACGTAATTGACAAATTTGGGTGATACCACTAAAGTAATATATGTCATAATAATTTTAAAATTTACTATATTATTATATTTCTGATTAAGGGGAATACATAAATTAATCCATGTACAGGTAGGTGTAAGTGTGGAAAAGAATCCTATTCTTCGCATAAAAGACTTAAAGGTATCATTTCAAACAGGGAAAAAACTTGTACCTGCAGTTGATGGCATCAGTTTCGAATTAAAGGACGGAGAGATTCTAGGGATTGTCGGTGAATCGGGGAGTGGTAAAAGCGTCACCTCGTTAGCGACCATGGGGCTGATTCCTTCTCCACCAGGAAAAATTGAGAATGGCGAAATTATTTTTGAGGGAAAAGACCTGAAAAATCTTTCTGAAAAAGAGTGGCGGAAAATCCGAGGCAATCAAATTTCAATGATATTTCAAGAGCCAATGACATCATTGAATCCACTGTTTACGATTGGAAATCAGTTAATGGAAGCAATCCGATTACATACAGACCTTTCAAAGCGAGAGGCAATTGTACGCAGTATCGAATTATTAAAACTGGTTGGGATTCCAAGAGCAGAAGGAATCCTAAAAGAAAATCCACACCAGCTTTCAGGCGGTATGAGACAACGGGTAATGATTGCCATGGCAATGGCGTGCAATCCTAGGGTGCTGATTGCAGACGAGCCAACAACCGCACTTGACGTTACCATCCAAGCACAAATTCTTGCCTTAATGAAGGATTTAAATAAAAAGACAAATACAACGATCATTCTCATTACCCATGATTTAGGGGTTGTCGCAGAAATATGTGAACGTGTAATCGTCATGTATTCGGGGCAAATCGTAGAGCAAGGTGATGTAAGAACGATACTCAAAAATCCTCAGCATCCCTATACAAAGGGCCTATTAAAATCCGTTCCTGATTTAAGAGGGAAAAAAGACCGGCTTTATAGTATTCCAGGCACAGTTCCAACTCCAGGGTCGATTCATAAGGGCTGCCGATTCGCCGCCAGGTGCACAGAGGTCTTCGCGGAGTGCCAGGAAGAAACACCAGATTTATTTAAAATGGAAAAAGACGGACATGAAGTGCGTTGTTTCCTACATACATTGAAGAAGGGAAGTGCCAGCCATGTCGGAGTTACTTCTTGAAGTTAATGGGTTAAAAAAGTACTTTCCGATTACAGGCGGGCTTTTTGGAAGGAAACAAGGCGAAGTCAAAGCTGTGGATGATGTATCTTTTTATGTTAGAAAAGGAGAAACATTGGGCATAGTTGGTGAAAGCGGCTGCGGTAAATCTACCACTGGCCGACTCCTGATGCGATTGATTGAGGCAAGTGAGGGCAGGATTGTTTTTGAAGATCAAGAGATTACTAGTATGTCAAAATCTGAATTAAGAAAAACGCGCCGAGATATTCAGATGGTATTCCAAGACCCCTATGCATCGCTTAATCCAAGGCATTCTATCGAACAGATTCTTGAAGAGCCACTGATTGTTCATGGAATTGGGACAAAAGAGGAACGCCAAAAGCAAGTGAGAGAAATGCTGGAAGTGGTTGGCTTAAGCAGTTACCATGCCAAACGATATCCGCACCAATTTAGCGGTGGTCAGCGTCAACGGATTGGGATTGCCAAAGCGTTAATGACCAAGCCAAAACTAATCATTGCTGATGAGCCTGTATCAGCACTGGACGTATCCATCCAGGCACAGGTTCTTAACCTGATGAAGGATATTCAAAAGGAATTCCAACTTACTTACATATTTATCGCGCATGATTTAGGCGTAGTCCGCCATATTAGTAATCGTGTGGGTGTGATGTATTTAGGAAGATTAATAGAGTTAGCAGAAAGTGAAGATCTATATGAAAATCCGAAACATCCTTATACAAAAGCTCTGCTTTCGGCTGTACCCATACCAGATCCTGATATACAGAGGGAAACGATTTTAATAGAAGGGGAACTTCCAAGTCCTGCTAATCCTCCTTCTGGCTGTGCCTTCCATACACGCTGCTCACAAGTGATGGACATTTGTAAAAAAACTAGACCAGTGGAGCAAGATCTTAACGGTCATTTTGTCGCATGTCACTTATATAACAAGTGATTTGCAGCATCTATGATAAAAAAATAAAAATATAAGGGGGCAAAAAATTGATGAAGAAGAGATCTTTTAAACTGCTGTTAATCGCTTTATTAGCCATCAGTATGTTTTTAGTTGGCTGCAGCAGTAAAACGAATGAAGAAGCAGGAGGCAAGAAGGATCCTGCCGCCGGAAGTGAATCAAAAAAAGATACACTCGTATATGGTCGTGGTGGAGACTCTACATCTTTAGATCCTATCACAACAACTGAAGGTGAAGCATTCAAAGTAACAGAAAACATTTATGAAACATTGCTTCAATATGGTGATCAAGATACCACTATTAATCCGGGACTTGCTGAGAAGTGGGAAGTTACTCCAGACGGTTTGACCTACACATTCCACCTGCGTCAAGGAGTTAAATTTCATGATGGTACTGATTTTAACGCAGATGCGGTTGTATTTAACTTTGACCGCTGGATGAATGGTAATGCCGATAGCTTCCCTTATTACACTATGTTTGGTGGATATAAAAAGGATGAGGGCCACGTAATTAAAGAAGTTAAAGCAGTAGATGCGAATACCGTTCAATTTGTGCTAAAACGTCCACAGGCACCGTTCCTTAAGAACCTGGCTATGTCTCCGTTTGGTATTGCAAGCCCTGAGGCTGTTAAAAAATACGGTGACAAGTTTAGACAAAATCCAGTTGGAACAGGTCCATTTAAATTCGTTGAGTGGAAAGAGAACGATACAATTACGCTTGAAAAGAACCCTGACTACTGGCAAAAAGGCTTACCTAAGTTAAATAAAGTTATTTTCCGTGTAATTCCTGAAAATACTGCACGTTTAAATGCTCTTGCTAACGGCGAAATTGACGTCATGGATGGATTAAATAATTCAGATGAGGCGACTGTTAAATCAAATCCTAACCTCCAAGTGATTGAACGTCCATCAATGAACGTTGGCTACATCGGTTTAACAACCACTCGTAAACCATTTGATAATAAACTCGTTCGTCAAGCGATTAACTATGCTGTCGATAAAAAATCAATCATTGATGCATTTTATGGTGGAAAAGCACTTCCTGCTGTCAATCCAATGCCGCCTTCCATCGAAGGCTATAATAAGGCAGTTGAGCCGTATCCATATGATTTAGAAAAAGCTAAAGCATTGTTAAAAGAAGCTGGGTATGAAAAAGGATTTGCAATTGACCTATGGGCAATGCCTGTAGCTCGTCCTTATATGCCTGAAGCACAAAAAGTTGCCGAAGTTATTCAAGAGAGCTTAAGCAAAATCAATGTTAAAGCCAAAATCCAATCTGTGGACTGGGCTACGTACTTAGACAAAGCAGCAAAAGGCGAATTTGACATGTTCATGCTAGGCTGGACAGGGGATAATGGTGACCCTGATAACTTCTTATACACATTGCTTGATAAGGACAGCATTGGAAGTAATAACTACTCCCAGTATAGCAATGACAAATTACATGACGTCTTAATTAAGGCACAAACAGAAATCGATCAAGCAAAGCGTAATGCACTATATGAAGAAGCACAAGTAATCATCCATGACGATGCTCCTTGGGTTCCACTTGTTCACTCAACTCCGCTGTTAGCAGCAGGGAAAGACGTGACAAATTACTTACCACACCCAACTGGATCAGAAGCACTGACAAAAGTTGAATTTAAATAATAATGGCTGAAAGGGGAGGGAGCTTAGCCTCCCCTTTTGTTAACTAGACCATCCTGTCTTTTTCGTAAAAAAATTGTTTAGCCAAAGTATCTTTTCAGGTGCTAACGCTTTTCAGTGGGGTGAAAAATTTGTTTACTTATACAGTCCGACGTGTGTTTTCTTTAATACCCGTTTTAATCGGGATGACTCTGGTGGTATTTGCAATCATCCATGCTATACCGGGGAATCCTGCACAGGTAATTCTGGGGCAAAGAGCAACTGCAGAATCTATTGCTACTTTAACAAAAGAATTAGGGTTGAACAGGCCTTGGTACATACAATACGCAGATTATATTAATTCTTTACTTCATGGGGATTTAGGAGTTTCATTACGGACCAGGGGTCCAATTAACGAAGAAATTTGGTCCTACTTAGCTGCCACTGCAGAATTAACAGTAGTAGCCATGTTAATTGCCATTATTGTTGGGGTCAATGCTGGCATTGTCAGTGCATGGTTCTCTAAATCATGGTTTGATTATATTGCCATGGTCCTTGCCCTTATTGGGGTATCACTGCCTATTTTTTGGCTTGGTTTAATGGAGCAATGGGTATTTTCCATTGAATTAGGCTGGCTTCCAACGACAGGGAGAGAGAATGTTCGAGACCCCGTTGCAGCAATTACTCATTTTTATTTAATTGATACGCTTATACAAGGAAGACCTGATCAGTTTATAACGGTATTAAAACATTTAGTCCTACCTAGCATTGCACTAGCGACCATTCCAATGGCGATTATTGCCAGAATGACCCGCGCAACCATGCTGGAAGTAATGAAGTCAGATTATGTCCGTACAGCAAGAGCAAAGGGACTGAGCATGTTCTGGGTAGTGTATAAGCATTCCTTAAAAAATGCTGTTATCCCAGTGCTTACGATTATCGGATTGCAAACTGGTCTTTTACTCGGAGGAGCCATATTAACGGAAACCATCTTTGGCTGGCCGGGAATCGGGAGATATCTATATGATGCAATCGGCTATCGTGATTATCCAGTGATCCAGTCAGGGATATTAATCATTGCGGCAATTTTTGTACTCATTAATTTAGTTGTGGATCTATTATATGTGTTTGTTGATCCACGAATTAAATATACCAAGTAGAGGAGGGGGATTTGAAAGTGGCGGAACTTGCAAAAAAACCGGCAAATATTGCAACGATAATTGTTGAAGAAAAGCTGACACCTCCCTGGAAGGAAGCATGGATTTCATTTTATAAAAATAGATTAGCACTAGCAGGTTTAGGAATTGTTGTCTTTTTTATCATAATTGCTATTATCGCTCCTATTATTGCTCCATATAGTTTTAAAGACCAAGTACTGGCTGACCGAATGCTCCCGCCCTCAAGTAAGCATTGGTTTGGGACAGACGATTTTGGCCGCGATATTTTTTCTCGTATTGTCTATGGTGCAAGAATATCCTTGTGGGTTGGCTTTTTCTCAGTCTTAGGTTCAGTTGTAGCAGGGACATTACTTGGAATTGTCGCTGGATATTACGGTCGCTGGGTAGATGCAATTATCTCACGTATTTTTGATATTATGCTTGCCTTTCCAAGTATTTTATTAGCGATTGCTGTTGTATCTATTTTGGGACCATCACTCCAAAACGCATTGATTGCCATTGCGGTGATTAATATCCCGAACTTCGGTCGACTTGTTCGCTCAAAAGTATTAAGTGTGAAACAAGAAGAATATATTATGGCGGCACGTGCCGTCGGCATGAAAGACACACGAATTCTACTTCGCCATATTTTACCTAATAGTATATCACCGGTCATCGTCCAAGCAACATTAGCAATTGCGACAGCCATTATTGAGGCAGCGGCTCTAGGTTTCCTTGGAATGGGGGCACAAGCACCGACACCTGAGTGGGGGAAAATGCTAGCCGATTCCAAAAATTATATCACCCAAGCACCCTGGACGCTTTTCTTCCCCGGGGTTGCCATTATGCTGACCGTGCTTGGATTCAACTTAATGGGAGATGGACTGAGGGACATCCTTGATCCGAAAATGAAGCAATAGATATTGAGACTCCTATGTGGGTCTCTTTCTTTTTCTTTTGGTGTCAGGCACCGATAACTTTAATGATTAATAATTGTCTAATATCTGAAAATAGCATTATAATTATGACTAATAATTTGTTTTATTTTATTGGGGGTTTGGAGTATTTTGGAGAACAGGGATAAGAGCATTGTTTTTATCGGTTTTATGGGTGTTGGAAAAACTACGATTGGTAAGATAGTTGCGAGTAAACTAAATCGCGATTTTATAGATATTGATGAAGTAATTGAAAAAGAATACCACATGCCAATATCCCAAATATTTACTGAATTTGGTGAGACTGAATTTAGAGATAGAGAAAAAAGTTTAATTGCAAATCTAGCAAAGCAGCCACAAAAGGTTATTTCTGTCGGCGGCGGAGCCTTTCTTCAAGAAGACATTAGAGAGATATGTTTAGAATCTTGTATTGTTATTTTTATCGAACTATCTTTGGAAGCCTGGAAGGATCGATTAGGATTGATTATCGACAGCCGCCCTGTTTTAAAAGGAAAGTCAGTTGAGGAAATGGAAGAGCTATTTTACAAAAGACAGGATATTTATATTAACCATCATTTGAAGATTTCAACGGACAGCAAGGATGCAAACGAAATTGCTGACCAAATTATTGTCGAATTAAATTCAATCTAGGTGAAAATCGGCAGCAAAGCTTATGGAGGATGGGACAAGGAGTGGGAACAAATGACTAAAACTGTAACGGTTAGAGATATCGTCATTGGGGAAGACACGCCAAAAATCTGTGTCCCCTTGGTGGGAGAAACACTTGCACAAATAAAGGAAGAAGCCGAATTTCTAAAAACAATTGACTTAGATTTGGTAGAGTGGCGGGTCGACTTTTTTGACAAGGTAGAAGAGATTGAGCAGGTGAAAATGGCTCTTGTTGAAATTCGAACGATCCTGCCTAATACACCACTTATCTTTACTTTTCGAAGTCATAAAGAAGGTGGCAATAAGGAAATATCCACTTCCTTTTATTTTCAATTAATTAAGACGGCCGCTGAAACTGGCATGGTGGATATTATTGATGTCGAGCTATTCAATGATGAACAGGAAGTCCTAGCAATAATAGAAAAGGCGCATGCAAAAAATGTCTTTGTCATCATTTCAAACCATGATTTTGAGAAGACGCCTACAAAAGAGGAAATTATCTCGCGGTTAAGGAATGCACAAGTGTTAGGTGGAGATATTCCAAAAATTTCAGTAATGCCAACTAGTGCAGCCGATGTTCTAACCCTCTTAGATGCAACTAATACAATGAAGGAACAGTATGCGGATCGGCCGTTTATTACCATGTCTATGGCAGGTAAAGGGGTCATAAGTCGATTGGCAGGCGAAGTATTTGGGTCTGCAGTTACGTTTGGGGCAGCAAAAAAAGCCTCAGCCCCCGGACAGGTAAATGTGAAGGAATTGCGAAGTGTTTTAAATCTGTTACATGAAAGTTTATAAAAATCCGAAAAGCACTCAGACGAGTGCTTTTTGCTATTTTGTTAGGAGACGGGCACGAATAAGCTCCCAACGGTTATATAAATTCATAGATGAAACCATAAATATTTTTCTTCGATAATTTTATTCATCATAAGTTTATAAAACTAGCATCTCATGCTGAATTTGAGAAGATTTTCATACAGTTGGTGTTGTTGTTTAATGATATCCCAGCCACTACTATTTATTTAGATATGTATTTTTAGATAAGGGAAGTGATGCTTATTTTCAAAAATACCAGAGAAAAAGTATCGGGAAGAAAGAAATGAAAACGGATACAAATGAGGGGTGATCAAATGAAATTTATTGAACAAAAAAGCATTAGTAACTCCTTTGCACAAGAACTAATTCAAGCAGCAAAAATAAAAGCACAACAAATGAAGATAAATGTAAACATTGCAATCGTTGATCAAGGTGGTAATTTAGTTGCTTTTTCCCGAATGGATCATGCCCCGCTTCTAAGTATAAACATCGCTCAAAACAAGGCTTATTCGGCAGTGGCTTTTAGGCTGCCAACACATGAATGGTATGGTCTAATTAAGGACCAGCCGAGCTTAAAAATGGGGATTGTTCACACGGAAAAACTAGTTGTATTTGGCGGTGGGTATCCCGTTTATGATGGTAATCTATTGGTTGGCGGTATAGGGGTAAGTGGGGGTTCAGAGGATGAAGACCGGCAATGCTGTGAAGCAGCTTTAAAGCTTATTAAAAAAGAAATGTTTTCAAAAACAATATAAGGAGAGTGGAGAAAAGTGAATGGAAATGGAATTTTAAGGGCCGGGCGGTTGGAATTGCGTGTATTTGATTTAGAAAAATCGGTTGATTACTACAAAAACGTCATTGGTTTAGATGTTACTGCTCAGGATGAAAACCGAGTCTATTTTAAAGCCTGGGATGAGTTTGACCATCACAGCCTTATTCTTCAAAAATCTGATTCCGCTGGAATGGATCACATGGCCTTCAAGGTTGCTGACCATGCGGCATTAGAATTATTAGAATACAAAATTGAACAATTTGGCTGTAAAATAAGCCGAATTTCAAATAGAACACGTATTGCTGAAGGTGAAGCGATCCGTTTCCAAATTCCTACCGGTCACTACGTAGAATTATATACGGATATTGAACATTTGGGGATTGCAACTGGTTCTGTTAATCCGGACCCATGGCCTGATGGATTAAGAGGGATTGCTCCGCACCGACTCGACCATGCTCTTCTAGTTGGGGATGATGTAAAAACTACTACCAGATTTTTCACTGATATTCTTGGTTTTAAACAAAGTGAGAAAATTCTCAGTGTTGATGGCGAGCAAATGATCGGAAGCTTTTTAACAACAACAAATAAAGCCCATGATATTGCTTTTATTAAGGGCCCCGATGCCAAACTCCATCATGTCGGCTTCTATGTGGATAATTGGTATGAAGTTTTGAAGGCGGCTGATATCTTATCCAAAAATAAAGTGGAAGTGGAAATTACTCCAACAAGGCATGGGATTACCCGCGGACAAACCGTTTATTTCTTTGACCCATCAGGAAACCGAAATGAAGCATTTGCAAGTGGTTATATGACATATGCAGACTTCCCAACGATTACTTGGACTGAAGATCAAATTGGGGCAGGAATTTTCTATCACCGCCGTGAATTGGTGGAATCCTTCAATTTAGCTTTAACTTAAGGAGTGTTGGAGTTGATAAGTGAATATGCTTCTTTTTTATTAAAAGCAGAGGATACTCATGTAGCAATCGAGCCAATTACTAAGATATTTCCAAGTATTACAGTGGATGAGGCATACCAGATTCAACTTAAGCAAATTGCTGCCAAAGTTAAAAAGGGCAGAAAGATCGTTGGAAAAAAGATTGGACTTACAAGTAAAGCGATGCAAAATATGCTCAATGTCAAACAACCGGATTATGGACACCTTTTAGATGACATGATGATTATTGATGGCGAGACCATGTCACTTGATGGTCTCATACAACCGAAACTGGAATTTGAGATAGCCTTTGTTTTGAAAAAAGACTTAAAAGGACCTGTCGTTACATTTCAGGACGTAATAGAAGCAACTGACTATGTGGTTCCGGCCATCGAGGTGATTGATAGTCGAATCGAGAATTGGAATATCAAATTTGAAGATACCGTCGCAGATAATGGTTCTTCGGCACGAGCAGTAATTGGCGGCAAACCGACGCCAATTTCAGATTTGGATTTATCTTTGCTTGGAATGGCTGTTTACCGAAATGGTCAATTGTTTGACACTGCTGCAGGTGCAGCGGTGATGGCTAATCCAATCCATGCCGTTGCATGGCTGGCAAATTCCCTTGCAAAATACGATATTTCTCTTTACAAGGGAGAAATTGTCCTTTCCGGCGCCTTGACAGCAGCAGTACCAGTTACATCCGGCGATACCTTTACTGCTAAGTTTGACCGGATTGGGGAGGTTTCTCTGACCATTAAGTAATAGGGGGCTAGAAGGTTACAACACACAAACTAGTAAGAAGGTGAACAAAAGATGATCGCGACAGAAAGTATCGAGCAAATGGCAAGCGAGTTATTTTTAGCAGAAAAAAGTGGGATAGAGCTTGATCAGTTGGTCAATCGATATCCATATTTGGATGTTGAACTGGCCTATGAGGTTCAACAACGGTTGGTTGACAGAAAATGTATCGAGGAAAAAACGAGAGTTGCCGGTTGGAAGCTGGGATTAACTAGTAAGGCAAAGCAGGAAATGATGGGTGTCCATGAACCAACCTATGGTGTGCTGTTGCAGAATATGCAGCTTTACAGTGGTGAACCCATTTCTTTAGCACCATTTATTCATGCAAAAATAGAGCCCGAAATGGCGTTTATTATGAACCGTGAATTAAGGGGTCCAGGGGTTACGGTTGCAGATATTTTAGCAGCCACGGAATATGTTGCACCTGCACTTGAGATTATTGATAGCCGTTACCGGAATTTTTCGTTTTCACTGCTGGATGTTATTGCTGATAATTCTTCCTCTTCCCGGTTTATTATCGGAGACAAATTTACAAGGCTGGGGGACTTTGATTTAAGTCTTGTAGGTATGGTGTTTAAGCAAAATGGGAAAATTGTTGCCACTAGTGCGGGTGCAAGTGTGATGGGTCATCCTGCAAGAGCGGTTGCTTGGATGGTAAATAAACTCGCCTTAACGGGACAATATGTGAAACCAGGAGAAGTCATCTTAAGTGGAGCCTTAACAGGAGCAGTTGCAATGAAAGAAAATGATGTCTTTTCTTGCCATTTTGACCACTTAGGGTCGTTGGATGTATCGTTCACGGAATAAGGTAGGGAAATGGAGTGATAGATTTGCCATTTATCCAGATCAATATGTTAGAAGGACGCTCTCCAGAAAAAAAAGAAAAACTAATCTACGAACTTACGAATACCATTTGTGAAGTGTTAGAAGCACCAAGAGAGACCGTCAGAATCCTCATTAATGAAATGCCTAGCGAACACTGGGGTATTGCTGGGGAATCCGTGAAAAGGAGAAAAGAAAAGGTCGGAGGTTGATTGGAATGACCGAAGTTAAGACAAAACTAAGAGAGGTAAAATTGTTTATAGACGGAGAGTATGTATGTTCGAGTGAGAATTCCCTCTTTGAGGTAAAAAATCCGGCGACCCAAGAAGTGATTGCCAAGGTTCATGAGGCTTCAAAGGAAGATGTCGACAGGGCCTGCCTTGCTGCACGGAGGGCATTTGAAAAAGGGCCATGGCGGACGATGACCGTACAGGAAAGATCCAATAAGATTCGTAGAATGGCAGAAATAATCATTGAAAGAAAAGAAGAACTGGCAAGGCTTGAAGCGCTTGATGTCGGGAAGCCTTACCCGGTTGCACTTGGGTTCGAAATACCGCGTTCAGCCCATAACTTAAAGTTCTTTGCTGACTTCATGGAACAACAGGGTGGAGAAGTCTATCCGATGGGAGAAGATTTTTTAAACTATACCCGCTATGAGCCCGTCGGGGTTGCGGCATTAATTACCCCTTGGAATCTGCCATTTATGCTGACCACATGGAAGTTAGGCCCATGTTTAGCAACAGGAAATACGGCAGTAATTAAACCTGCAGAAGCCACTCCTCTAACAGTTTCACTTTTGGGGGAAATTGCCAAGGAGGCTGGAATTCCGGATGGAGTAATTAACGTTATTCACGGCTTTGGGGTAAATTCAGCGGGTGAGTTTATGACTTCGCATCCTGAGGTTGATATAATTTCCTTCACGGGTGAAACATCGACGGGGAAAGCGATTATGAAAACAGGTGCGGATACATTGAAGAAGGTATCGTTTGAACTCGGCGGAAAAGCAGCGAATATTATTTTTGAAGATGCTAACCTTGAGAAGGCAATTCCCGAATCGATTCGAGCAGCTTTTATGAACTCTGGGCAGGTTTGCTTGGCAGGGTCAAGAATTCTCGTTCAACGGAGTATCTTTAATGAGTTTATCGATAGGTTTAAGAAAGCAGCAGAAGAGTTAGTTGTTGGGGACCCTCAAGATACCTTAACAAATATGGGACCATTAGTTAGTCAAGAGCATTATCAAAAAGTAACAAGTTATTTTGAAATTGCTAAACTAGAAAAATCAACGTTGATTACAGGCGGAAAACAACCAAACCTCCCTGAATACTTGAAGGATGGCTACTATTTGGAGCCAACTGTTTATGTTCAAGAAAATCCTAAAGCCCGAATCTGCCAAGAGGAAATCTTTGGACCAGTCGTGACTATTATACCTTTTGATAGCGAGAATGAGGCACTGCAAATTGCCAACAGTACGGATTATGGTTTGAATGCTGTGATTTGGACAGATAACCTTCAACGCGCCCATCGAGTTTCTCATTCAGTCCGTGCAGGTACCATTTGGGTGAACTGCTGGTTTGTCCGTGATTTACGGGCACCGTTTGGCGGCTATAAAAAGAGCGGGGTCGGTCGTGAAGGCGGTCATCACAGTCTTGAATTCTTTACAGAAGCAAAAAATATTTGTATTGCGTTGCATTGAAGAACTTAGATTAAAACAGGGCTGTTTAGCAATTAGCGGACAGCCCTTTTTCGTATAAAAGGTTCGCAAAAAATTCATGAAATTTAAGAGGAGTGGGGCAATATGTTTAGAATAAGTATCAATGATAAGACTTTTTCATGTTCGGAAAATAATAATCTATTAAAAGCCGCTCGTTCCCAAATGGTGAAAGTACCCTATGGATGTGCAAGCGGCGGATGTGGGATGTGTAAAGTCAAAGTCCTCCATGGAGATTACAGGATGGATATGTACTCAAAACAAGCATTAACTAACCGGGAGCGGGAGAACCAACAGATATTACTCTGTAAAACATATCCCTTAAGTCATTTAGAAATCGATTTAATGAAAGAGAGGGTGAAATAAATAATGCAGGCAACTTCTACATCCTTAAATGGGAAGGGGGTGGAAACTTCTTTTGTTCCCAATGGATCAATTCTTGTTGATGTTCATGCCTTTGGATCGTTAAGAAAAGACCTTATTAATAATATTGGACATGATAGAGCCAAAGGATTCTTATTTCGTTACGGCTTTGACTTAGGCGTGCGAGATGCGAAGGAATGTAAAGAAAACGAGCCCCATCTTACCTTAAATGAATTAATTGAGTTTGGCCCTAAAATACACTCCATGAAAGGATTTGTTTACTCAAAGACAACTAAATTGGTGATAAGAAATGAAGAAAATAGACTTAATTTTCTCATGGAAAGTATTTGGGAGAATTCTTATGAAGCCTCAGAACATTATAAACAAATCGGGAGAAGCACTTCGCCAGTGTGTTTTACGCTAGCTGGATATGCAAGCGGATTTGTGTCCGAAGCCACAGGTGAAAGAGTGATTTTTAAAGAGGTATGCTGCTGTGCAGCCGGAGGAAATAATTGCCGGGCTATTGGTAAAACTGCGGCACAATGGGGGAGCGCAATAAAGGATGAGTCATATTATTTACAAGCGAAACCCATCCTCGAAGAATTAGAAATCACCTATGAGAAGTTGTTGCAGGAACGGGATAATCGTGCAACTGCCAGTGAAATACATAAGAAATTAACCGAGGAGGTAACGAGAGGGAAAGGAATTGACTCAATCATTCAAACGGTATATAAGTTAACTAAAATTCCAATTGTCATTTTTACAAGTAATGGGCAAATGCTTGCTTATTCAGGTCTATCCTCTCTATCTCTGGATACTTCCCCATATGAATTAAAACAGTTTTTTAAGGAAAAGATTAATTCAAATTCATTTTCTCATCCACTTCGTCAAGAAATTCATCAATATAAATCCAGTTTATTGCTAACCTCCACGTTCTCCATTCAAGAAAAACCTGCCGGGGTTTGTGTATTTATTTTTAATAAGTTTGAAGATTACCAACCGCATTTATCTAATATGCTCATCGAAAAGGTTACTTTAGTGATCTCGCTTTGTTTATTTTTTGAAAAGACTAAAATAGATTCTTTTGAACGGATGAAAGGCTTCTTCTTTGATGAAATCCTTGGGGGCCAGTTCACTTCGAATGAAGAAATCATTGCGAAGGCGAGTTTAATCCAGCTGGATTTATCCATGCCTTATTGGGTAGGTGTGATCGACTATTCTATCCCACATACTGACTTTATGAATCAATTAGAAATTCATAAAGAACTAATGGACTGTATATTTGATTATTGCACCAACCAAAGGCGTGATTTTTTAATTAGTCAAAGTGCAAAACAGTTTATTTTACTAGTAACAGATAAACAGAAAAAGAAAAAAGAAAAAAACTTCATTTTTGGGGATTTATATCAGTTTCTCCGGACTAAGTATCCAAATGGTGATTTTTATATGGGTCTGAGTAAAAAGTCAGAATCAATTAAGGAAGCTTCAATTGCATATCAAGAGGCAATTACAGCAAGCAAAATGGTTTCAAAAAGTAATCCAATCATCGGATTTGAAAGCTTAGGGCTTATCGGGATTTTAGTAAATGAAAATAATATAGAGGAAGTTAGAAAATGGGCAGTAAATGTGCTGGGGAATTTAAAAGGACCTAATCCTAGAAGTATTGAGTTAATTAAAACACTTTATGCCTTTCTATTAACCGGTGGGAGTTTAGAAAGAACAGCTAATGATTTATCACTTTCAGTGGGCGGTCTACGTTATAGGATTTCTAAAATAGAAGAGTTGCTCCAAAAAGATATTCGGGACCCGATTACAGGTTACCAACTCTTATTAACAATCCAAGCATTGAATCTGATTGGAGATTTGGACTTGAAATCGCAAGCTTTGTAAATGCAAATTTCTATATTAAGTTTCTAAGACGGTGAATGTAACTGTATTCACTGTCTTTTTATATATTTAAATATGCATAAAAATTGTATAATCTTACATCCAATAATGTAAGCGTTTTCAAAAATAATAGTGATTATTTTTAATAAAAACAGAAAATTAAGCCACTTTCTGATTGAATAAATATATATTGTTGTGTATAATAATTCATTATTAAAGCAATTTAGGAGTTGGAGAAATTGAGGGCTGCAATTATCGGTGGTACTGGTTATGGATCAATTGAGTTAGTCAGGTTAATCAATAAACACCCTTTTTTGGAGATTGGTTCAGTTGTTTCTAACTCACAATCAGGGTCCAGCTTTAGTGGGATTTATCCACATCTTTCTGAAATAGTTGATCAACCACTAGAGAAATTTGATGCAGATACATTAAGTGAAAAAAACGATATCGTATTTTTGGCAACCCCGTCAGGTGTTAGCAGTAAGCTAGTTCCACCACTTTTGAAGAGCGGGATTAAATGTATAGATTTATCAGGGGACTTCAGGCTAAGGTCTATGGAAGAATATGAATCTTGGTATAAACATAAACCAGCTGATGAGGATTATTTAAAACAAGCAACCTATGGTTTAAGCGAAATATATCCCGACTCAATAAAGTCATCCAATTTAATAGCCAATCCAGGTTGTTATCCGACTGCGACTACACTCGGTCTTATTCCGATATTAAAAACAAATTTAGCTGATGAAAAGTCGATTATCATTGATGCAAAATCGGGTGTCTCTGGTGCTGGAAGAGGACTTTCATTAATAGCCCATTACTCAGAAATCAATGAAAACTTAAAAGCTTATAAACTAGGAGCACATCAGCATATTCCAGAAATTGAGCAAGTACTTTCTGACGAGAGCGGAAATCCAATAACGATTACATTTACAACCCATCTTGTTCCGATGACAAGGGGAATTATGTGCACGATCTATTTAAACCTTAAAGATGAAATTTCTACAAAAAAAGTTATAGATTTATATAAACAATTTTATCAAGAATCTCATTTTATAAGAGTACGGCCTGAGGGGAATATACCTTCAACAAAAGAGGTTCTAGGTTCAAATTATTGTGATATTGGGCTACATGTTGACGAGCGAACCAATCGGCTGACAATCGTTTCAGTGATCGATAATTTAGTCAAAGGTGCTGCAGGGCAGGCTATCCAAAATGTGAATTTGATGAATGGCTGGGAAGAGCGAACGGGGCTAACAGACATTCCAATGTATCCATGAGTATAACTACCTTTTAGGTGTAGATCAAAATGGGATTTGAAGGGGGAAATTAAATTGATGCAGGCTATATCATCTAATGAAATCATTATTATAGAAGAAGGTAGTGTAACTTTACCGAAGGGGTACAAAGCTGGCGGTATGCACTGTGGACTGAAAAGAAAACGACTTGATCTCGGATACGTCATTTCAGAGGTTCCGGCAACTGCTGCAGGAGTGTATACAACCAACCTCTTTCAGGCAGCTCCATTGTTAGTTACCCAAGAAAGTATCGCAAAGGAAAAAAAGATTCAAGCAATTATCGTGAATTCAGGCAACGCTAATGCTTGTACTGGGGAGCAAGGGCTACAGGATGCATTCGCTATGCAACAGGGCTTTGCGAACGAATTAGGAATACAAAAACATCTTGTTGCGGTTACTTCAACTGGAGTTATTGGGGAATTACTTCAGATGGATAAAGTGATAAATGGAATCAAGCAAATACTAAATAAAGAGTATGAAAATGAAAATAACTTTATGGATGCTATCCTAACAACTGACACTTGTATCAAACATACAGCAGTGCAAATGAAAATCGATGGAGTAACAGTTTCCATTGGCGGTGCCTCAAAAGGGTCTGGGATGGTCCATCCGAACATGGCCACTATGCTTGGATTTGTAACAACAGATGCCAATATTGAACAAGAAGACCTACTTGAAGTACTTCGTGAGGTAACGAATCAAACCTTCAACATGATAACAGTTGATGGGGATACAAGTACGAACGACATGGTTTTAGTCATGGCAAATGGATTAGCTGAGAATAATCAACTAACAAAAGAACACCCTGAATGGAATACTTTTAAACAGGGGTTGAAAATCGTTTGCGAATCCCTAGCTAAAAAAATTGCAAGAGACGGTGAGGGTGCTACAAAACTAGTAGAAGTTCAAGTAAATGGCGGTTACAGCCAAAACGCGGCAAGTGCAGTCGGAAAAGCGATTATTTCTTCTAATCTTGTAAAAACAGCGATTTATGGAACAGACCCTAACTGGGGAAGAATTGTTACTGCAATTGGATACAGCGGTGTACCAGTTGAACCTAATGCAATTAAGGTGTCGATCGGGCCTTTTACGGTATTTGAAAATGGTCTTCCAAGTAACTTTGTAGAGGAAGAAGTAAAGGGATATTTAGAATCAGAAAATGTAAAATTAAGTGTTGAATTAAACCAAGGTGAATATAGCGCAACAGCCTGGGGATGCGACCTAACTTATGATTATGTGAAAATAAACGCATCCTACCGCACGTAAGAGAGGACCTAAATATGAAATATATAGTCATTAAGTGCGGAGGAAGTGTGTTAGATAATCTTCCAAGATCCTTTTATGAAGATGTCGTAAAAATGCATAAAGCGGGCGAGTGTATACCCATCATCGTTCATGGCGGCGGTCCACTAATCACGTCGTTATTAAAAAATCTAAATGTTGAAACCACTTTTGTGAATGGTCTTAGAGTAACCAATCATGAAGTATTAGATATAGTGGAAATGGTATTAAGCGGTTCTGTTAACAAACAAGTTGTTAGAAACATTGTAGAAGTTGGCGGGGAAGCCCTAGGTATAAGCGGTGTTGATGGGAGTTTGTTAAAAGCGGAGCCAACTTCTGATTCAAAGAATTTAGGTTTTGTAGGAGACGTTATTGAAGTAAACCACAATGTAATAAATACAATCATTGAACAAGGATACATTCCAGTCATATCCCCCATCGGAATAGATAATAGCGGGCAGAGGTACAACATTAATGGAGATATAGCAGCAAGTGCGATTGCCAAATCATTGAAAGCAAACCTTTGTTTTATCAGTGATATTCCAGGGATTTTAATCGAAAAAAACGGAATTAAGACGAAGCTTGATAAAGCTTCCAAATCGATAATTGAAACGTTAATCGAAAATAAAACAATATATGGTGGTATGCTTCCGAAGGTAAAAGCCGCGATAGACGGACTTGTTCATAACATCCCAGAGGTTGGTATTATCAATGGATTTGAGAAAAATAGCTTGATAGATTATATGGATGGCAAAAAAGTCGGCACAAAAATTGTCCTAGAAGAGGGGATCGCGTAATGGCAACAAATAATTCCATCTCCCTAACATCACCAGTCATGGCAACATATACTCGCTTCCCTGTCACAGTCATTAAAGGGAAAGGCAGCTATGTTTGGGATGATCAGGGTACTCAATATCTAGATTTCACTTCCGGAATAGCGACCTGTAACCTAGGGCATGTTCCAGATGTCGTAAAAGAAGCACTTGAGGAGCAATTACAGAATCTTTGGCACTGTTCAAACCTCTATAACATCCCGAATCAGCAGCAGCTGGCAGCCCTTCTTACAGCCAATAGTTGCGCGGACCAAGTTTTCTTTTGCAACAGTGGAGCGGAGGCAAATGAGGCTGCGATTAAGCTAGCACGGAGATATGCAAACAAAGTGAAGGGTAACGAAGCACCTGAAATTGTCACCTTTCAGCAATCCTTTCATGGGAGAACACTAGCCACTTTATCGGCAACTGGCCAAGAAAAAATCCAGCAAGGATTTGCCCCGTTAGTATCCGGGTTTAGTTATCTGCCATTTAATGATGAAGAAGCACTTGAACTACTATATACCATTGAGCCTGCTGCCGTCCTTCTCGAACTCGTTCAGGGCGAAGGTGGAGTCATTCCTGCGAAACAAGAGTGGGTTAGTAAACTCGCAAAAATTTGTCAGGATAGAGAAATTCTTCTCATGGTTGACGAAATTCAAACAGGGATTGGCCGAACGGGAACACTGTTTGCCTATGAACAATACGGTATAGAGCCTGATGTCATTAGCATTGCAAAGGGCCTTGGCTCAGGATTCCCGATTGGAGCAATTATCGCTAAGGAAGAAGCGGCCAAAGGTTTTGATCCAGGTAGCCACGGCAGTACCTTTGGAGGAAATCCATTAGCAACAGCTGCCGGAATCGCTACGATTCATCATATGGTTGCCACTAATATTTTAAATCAATCAAACGAAATTTCATCGTACTTAGATAAAAAATTGCAAGGCCTGAAGGAAAAGTACTCTTTTATCAAAGATATCCGCGGGCTCGGCCTTCTCAAGGGAATAGTAGTTGAAACGAGTGCTTTAGAAATTGTTCAAAAAGCCATAGTAAACCAGCTTCTTATTTTAACAGCCGGTCCGAATGTAGTGAGGATTTTACCTCCATTAACAGTAACAAAAGAAGAAATTCATGAATTTATTAAAGCATTGGAAAAAACTTTCCAGAGTATAGAGAAAGGCGAGTGAATATTTTGCAGAATGGATACCTTACTTTGGAAACGGGAGAGGTCTTTGAAGGAGTATTAATTGGAGCCGATAAAGATTCTCTCGGAGAAGTAGTTTTTAATACTAGCATGACTGGGTATCAAGAGATCATCACAGATCCATCTTACGCTGGACAAATCATTACCTTTTGTTACCCAATAATCGGAAGTTACGGAATTAATACGCTCGATAATGAAAGTATCACCCCTGCATTATCAGGAGTAGTAATCGGGGATTTATGTGAAACACCGAGCCATTATCAATCTGTTAATAAATTTTCTGAGAAACTTAAAGACGCAGGAGTACCAGGGATTGCAGGAATTGATACGCGTCTCTTAGTAAAAACTATTCGCAGCCGTGGGACGGTAAAAGGCTATTTAAGCAAGAAAAAGAATAATGAAAATGTAGAATCAGATAATCGATCATTTTGGGTGGATAAAGTATCAACGAAGAAGATTCAATATTTCAAAAACAATGGACCGCATGTGGTGCTCATGGATTATGGTTTTAAAAAGTCGATTCTTAACGCTCTGCTAGATGAAAATTGTGCGGTCACAATTGTTCCTTACAACACATCTTATGAAAAAATAAAAGTACTGAATCCAGATGGAGTTCTGTTCAGTAACGGCCCAGGGGACCCAATGGAATTAAAAAAATGGTTTCCGGAAATAAAAAAGATCACCCAAAATTATCCTACACTTGGAATTTGTCTAGGGCATCAATTAATTGCTCTTGCATACGGGGCTAAAACAACCAAATTAGCCTATGGACATCGCGGTGGCAATCATCCAGTTAAGGAAATAATGACAGGAAAAGTGAAAATCACCGCTCAGAACCATGGCTATGTTGTTGTTGATGAAAGTATTGACACCAAAGTATTTGATATTAGCTATCGAAATGTAAATGATCGTTCGATTGAGGGGTTAATGCATAAGAATTACCCAATTCAAACGGTACAATTTCATCCAGAAGCCCATCCAGGGCCAAGCGATACCGAATATATCTTAAAAGATTTTGTAACTCAGATAGCTTCTATGGGAGAGACTGTTTATGCCATTAAATAAAAGCTTAAAAAAAGTACTAGTGATTGGTTCAGGTCCAATTGTCATTGGGCAAGCGGCAGAATTTGATTATGCAGGCACGCAGGCATGTATAGCCTTGAAAGAAGAAGGAATCGAAGTTGTTTTAATTAATAATAACCCAGCGACCATCATGACCGATGAAGCCGTAGCTGACAAGGTCTATATAGAACCGCTTAACGTTGAAACCATTGAAAAGATCATCAAGAAAGAAAAACCTGATGGAATTATTGGTACACTAGGCGGCCAAACTGGATTAAATTTAACCGTGCAACTTTATGAACAAAATATTTTAGAAAAATACAATGTTGAATTATTAGGAACATCTGTTGAGTCTATCCAAAATGGGGAGGACAGAGAAAAGTTCCGTAATTTGATGCTTCAAATTGGCGAACCAATTCCTGAATCGGCTATCATTCACAGCTTTGAGGAGGGCATAGCCTTCGTAAAAGAAATTGGATTCCCAGTTATTATTCGCCCTGCGTATACACTTGGAGGGGATGGGGGCGGCTTTGCTTATACTGATGAGGAACTAGAAACGGTTCTTAAGAAAGGTTTAGCAGCGAGTCCCATTCAGCAGGTATTAGTTGAAAGAAGTATCAAAGGCTGGAAAGAAATTGAGTATGAAGTCATGAGAGACGCAAATGATACATGCATCATTGTTTGCAATATGGAAAATATGGACCCGGTGGGTGTTCATACGGGAGATTCGATTGTCGTAGCCCCGTCGCAAACCCTTACAGATGTTCAATATCAAATGCTTCGTGATTCTTCTATTAAAGTAATTAAAGAACTTAAGATTATCGGTGGTTGTAACATCCAGTTTGCTCTACATCCGGAGTCAAATCAGTATTATATTATCGAAGTAAATCCACGGGTGAGTCGTTCATCGGCGCTTGCATCGAAAGCAACTGGTTATCCAATCGCCCGGATGGCAGCGAAGTGTGCGGTTGGGTATCATTTGGATGAGATTGTGAATCCAATAACAGGGAATACTTTTGCATCCTTTGAGCCAGCGATTGATTATATTGTGGTAAAACTGCCTCGCTTCCCTTTTGATAAATTCCCTGAGGCGGACCGGACCTTAGGAACGCAAATGAAGGCAACCGGGGAAGTTATGGCGATTGATCGGACCTTTGAAGGTGCCTTAAATAAAGCCATTCGCTCAATGGAAATGAATGTTTATGGACTTTGCCTCGAGAAAAATAAATTGATTGCTGAACTGGAATTGAATGAACTACTTAAACAGGCAAATGACCAGCGTTTATTCATCATTGCTGAATCGCTTAGAAGAGGTATCACACTTGAAAAAGTGCAACAGTTGACCGAGATTGATCCATGGTTTTTACACAAAATTAGCTCAATCGTAACGCTAGAAACTTTATTAACCTCCTATAATTGGAGCGAGGTTCCCGTTTCCTTACTCAAGCAGGCGAAGCAAAATAATATTGCTGATAAGCTACTATCGCAAATATATGCAATTCCAGAAAAACAAGTAAGAGACAAGTGGAAGGAACTGGACTGGAAACCAGGCTATAAAATGGTTGATACTTGTTCAGCTGAATTTGATGCTGTTACACCTTACTATTATTCAACCTGGCACGGGTTTGACGAGGTTGAGGTTACAGGTAAGAAAAAGATTCTTGTCATTGGCTCAGGTCCGATTCGAATTGGGCAAGGGATTGAATTTGATTACTGTTCGGTACATGCGGCAAAAGCAATCAAGAAAAAGGGCTACGAGGCAGTGGTGATAAATAATAACCCTGAGACAGTTAGTACCGATTATTCTGTTGCGGACCGTCTGTATTTTGAGCCCCTAGCGGCTGAGGATGTACTTCATGTCATCGAAAAAGAACAGGTTGAAGGTGTGTTGATTCAGTTTGGCGGGCAAACGGCCATTAATTTAGCACATGATTTAGAAGAAGAAGGGATCAAAATATTAGGCACCTCTGTAAAAAATGTCGATCGCTTAGAAGATCGAAAAGAATTTTATCAGTTGCTTGAAGACCTTGACATACCGCATATAGTGGGTCAAACCGTTACTCATCCAGATGAACTTATAGAAGCAGCTACAAAACTGGGTTATCCAGTCCTGGTGCGTCCATCCTATGTCATTGGCGGACAATCCATGTTTACTATTTTTTCAGAAGAGGAATTGAGCCAGTATATAATACAGCTTGAAAAAAATTCGCAGACAACGATGTGGCCATTATTAGTAGATAAATATTTACCTGGACTAGAGTGCGAGATTGATGTCATTTGTGATGGGAAAGATATCGTCGTACCGGGAATCTTTGAACATATCGAAAAAGCCGGGGTCCACTCTGGAGACAGTATTTCGGTGTTCCCGCCCGTTTCACTGTCCGAAAATATGAAAGAAACATTAATTGACTACGCTGGGAAAATCGCTAACTCTGCACCGGTGATTGGAATCATGAACATTCAATTTGTTATCTACGAAGATCTGGTTAATGTACTTGAAGTTAATCCTAGGTCTTCCAGAACGGTACCAATCATGAGCAAGGTCACAGGAATCCCGATGATTGAATGGGCGACGCGTGTTCAATTAGGAGAAATGCTCACTGACCTATGTTCAACAAAGGGACTATTGGATGAACCTGATTATTATTCAGTGAAAACACCAGTATTTTCATCAAGTAAGCTTAAAGGTGTCGACCATGTGCTCGGACCTGAAATGAAATCAACAGGTGAAGCGCTTGGCATGGGAGCAACCTATCAAGAGGCACTTGAAAAATCTATTCCATCACTCGGCGGGCAAACCGAGGAAAATTATCTTTTCTGTTCCATCTCTGATCGAGATAAGCAAGCATCTCTCCCAATTATCCAGGACCTTGTAAAAAAACGATACAAGATTGCGGCCACAGCAGGGACTGCTGCATATTTTCAAAGCGCTGGAATTCAGGTTGAAAAAGTGATCAAGAATGAAGATGAGGTCATTGAACTTTTCCGAAATCAGCTCATGAAGGCAGTTATTAATATACCGAATCAGGGGCGTAATAAAATTAAATTTGGTTACCAAATTCGCGAACATGCCGTTCGCTACAAGATACCGGTATTTACACACTTAGATACAATTGAAGCGATAATCGGTCTGGAAAAAGGGTCTCTATCTGATTTTGAGGTTCGATCTGTGAATGAATATTATAAGTTGAAAGAAAGAGGTGCTGTACATGGGTGAGGCGATTAAAATAAATGAGATAAGTAATATTCACAAGCCGAAGTTTAAAGGAAAAGATTTTATACAGCTGTCTGATTTCAGTGCAGATGAAATTCTCTATCTTCTAAACGAAGCGATAGAGATGAAGAAACTCCAAAAACAAGGCAAACCGCATCCGTATTTAAGCGGAAAAGTTTTAGGGATGATTTTTGAAAAATCCTCCACCCGTACAAGAGTATCCTTTGAGGTAGGGATGCTCCAGCTTGGAGGACACGCAATCTTCTTAAGTTCAAAGGATATTCAGCTTGGAAGAGGAGAAAGTATTTCCGATACCGCAAAAGTGCTGTCCCGTTATGTGGATGGTTTGATGATTAGAACTTTTTCGCATGATTCAGTGGAAGAATTAGCTGAACATGCAACAGTACCAGTCATTAACGGTTTAACAGATCTGCAGCATCCAACCCAAGTATTAGCAGACCTTTTAACGATACTCGAGCATAAAGGAAAACTGTCTGGCTTAAAGATGTGTTATATTGGCGATGGCAATAACAATATGACCCATTCATTAATGGAGGGCGCAATGAAAGTGGGAATGGATATTAGCATTGCGAGTCCACAGGGATATTTGCCAAATGGTAATATTACTGAAAAGGCTATTAAAGTTGGAAAACAAACGGGATGTTCACTCCTGATTACAAATGATCCGCTAGAAGCTGTTAAAGGCGCAGATGTCATCGTGACAGATGTTTGGACCAGTATGGGACAGGAAGAAGAAACGGAAAAAAGATTGAAGGCATTCCAAGGATTCCAAGTAAATGATGAACTGTGCAAATTGGCGAAGGAGGATTTTATCTTTTTGCATTGTTTGCCAGCCCATCGTGGCGAAGAAGTAACAGCAGAGGTCATCGATGGATCTCATTCAGTCGTTTTTGATGAAGCCGAGAATCGCCTTCATGCCCAGAAAGCAATTTTAAAACTTTTACTAGCAAAATAGTTTCCTTTTCTATGAGACTTGTTGTATAATAATTCTATCAGTTGAATAAAAATACACAAACGGTAAGAGGAGAATCATAATCATGACAAAAGAAAAAATTATTCTAGCCTACTCAGGCGGTTTAGATACATCAGTATCAGTAAAGTGGATTCAAGAAAAATATGGCTACGATGTGATTGCCTTAGGTCTTGACGTCGGCGAAGGAAAAGACTTAGAAGCAATCAAAAATAAAGCTTTGAATGTCGGAGCTATTAAAGCCTATATGATCGATGCAAAAGAATTACTAGCAAAAGAATATATTTTACCAGCGTTAAAAGCGAATTGCTTGTATGAAGGGAAATATCCATTATCCTCAGCATTATCAAGACCGCTTATTTCAAAATTATTGGTAGAAGTAGCTGAAAAAGAAGGTGCCACTGCTGTTGCTCATGGCTGTACAGGAAAAGGAAACGATCAGGTCCGTTTTGAAGTTTCCATCCAAGCCTTGAACCCAAGTTTAAAAGTGGTTGCTCCTGTTCGTGAATGGGGAATGACTCGTGACGAAGAAATCAAATATGCCGAAGAGAACGGAATTCCAATTCCAGTCGATTTAGATAATCCATTTTCCATTGATGCAAATATATGGGGTCGTGCTTGCGAGGCAGGAGTTCTGGAAGATCCATGGGCTGAAGCACCTGAAGCTGCCTTCGATTGGACAAATCCGATTGAGCTAACTCCTGATTCCGCTGAATATGTGGAAATCGAATTTGAACAGGGTGTACCAGTTGCCCTTAACGGCGAAAGACTTCCACTTGTCCAATTAATTGAAACTCTAAATGCACTTGGCGGCAAGCACGGTGTTGGCCGTATCGATCATATTGAAAATAGATTAGTAGGAATTAAATCTCGTGAAGTGTACGAAAATCCTGCTGCACTCATTTTAATCAATGCCCATAAAGAACTAGAATTTTTAACATTAACTCGTGAAGTCAGCCAATTTAAGACACAGGTTGAACAGCAGATGTCTAAGATCATTTACGAGGGTCTTTGGTATTCCCCAATTAAACCGGCACTGGATGCATTTATTAATGAAACGCAAAAGACAGTGACCGGAACGATTCGTGTCAAGCTTCATAAAGGTAATCATACGGTTGTTGGAAGAAAGTCGCCATATAGCCTATATAATGAGGAACTTGCAACCTATTCTAAAGGCGATGCGTTTGATCATAATGCAGCGGTTGGATTTATCAAGATTTGGGGTCTGCCAACAAAGGTCAATGCAGAAGTGAATAAAAAGGAATCCATTTTAAAATAAGTCGGATTGCCCTCGAATCCTTTTCGAGGGCTGTCTTGTTAGGCTAAGGCTAAGGAGGAAATTACATGTCGAAGTTATGGGGCGGCCGTTTTACAAAAGAAACCAATAAACTAGTTGAGAAATTTACAGCATCAATTTCTTTTGACCAAAAATTGGCTAAGGAAGACATCGCCGGAAGTCTTGCCCATGTGCAAATGCTTGGTGAGTGCGGTATTATTCCAATGGAGGATGCTAATAAAATTAAGGACGGACTACTTTCTATCAAGATAATGGTTGACGACCACACGGCTGAGTTCCTAGTTGAAGATGAAGATATTCATATGAATATTGAAAAGTTATTAATTGAAAAGATTGGTCCCGTGGGTGGTAAGCTCCATACCGGGCGAAGCCGTAATGATCAGGTAGCCACCGATATGCATCTGTATTTAAGAACAAAAACGACAGAGCTTATTAAATTAGTAGAAGATGTCCAGCAGGCATTAGTAGAGCAAGCGAAGGAGAATATCCAAACGTTAATTCCAGGGTATACGCATTTGCAGCGCGCTCAGCCTGTATCCTTTGCTCATCATTTAATGGCTTACTTTTGGATGTTTGAGCGTGATAAGGAAAGATTGATGGATAGTTTGAAGCGTATCAATTGGCTTCCGCTTGGTTCTGGTGCATTGGCAGGAACTACTTTTCCAATCAATCGTGAACGTGTCGCTGAACTTTTGGGCTTTGAAACGGTTTATCCTAATAGTATGGATGCAGTTAGTGATCGTGACTTTATTCTTGAATTTTTATCAATCGGTTCAATTATCATGACCCATATTTCCAGATTATCTGAAGAGCTGGTCATTTGGTCTAGCCAGGAGTTTCAGTTCATAGAGTTGGACGATTCGTTTTGTACGGGTTCAAGTATAATGCCGCAAAAGAAAAATCCCGATGTACCAGAGTTGCTGCGTGGAAAAACAGGCCGGACCTATGGTAATTTAATTGGTTTGCTAACAGTCATGAAGGGATTGCCGCTCGCTTATAACAAGGATCTACAAGAGGACAAGGAAGGCATGTTTGATACGGTTGAAACACTTGAAGGATCATTAATGCTACTAGCTCCAATGATTGAGACAATGACAGTGAATAAAGACGTAATGCGTAAGGCGATTAATAATGACTTTTCTAATGCCACAGATATTGCTGATTACTTGGTGAGAAAAGGTCTGCCATTCCGTGATGCTCATGAAGTTATTGGGAAAATAGTTTTATATGCGATCCAGTCGAATAAATTTTTACTAGATTTAAGTTTTGAAGAATATCAAGGCTTTAGTCCACTGTTTGAGGAAGATATATATGTAGTATTGGCTCCAGAACATGTTGTGGGTGTTCGAAATAGCTTTGGGGGAACAGCGCCAGCGCAAGTCGAAAAGCAAATCAAGCTAGCTGAGGGAAAACTACAGCGATAATTATGAATTTTACCAAGCCCGCCATTTGGTGGGTTTATTTTTTGAGTTTGATAAATCCGTAATAATAAAAAGAAATTTCAAATAATATTGACAATGACTTTAGTTTCAACTAAAATACTCTTTATAACTTGGAAATTTAATGAAAAATTAAATAAAACTCTTATCCAGAGCGGCGGAGGGACTAGGCCCTATGAAGCCCGGCAACCATCAAGATATTTCTTGAAAAGGTGCTAATTCCTGCAGGTTATTTTTAACCTGATAGATAAGAGGAGGAAATCTACCCTCTTCTTATGAAGAGGGTTTTTCCTATTTATATGATATTAAAATAAATAACTATTGGTCGTGTCTAATTTAATTGAAGGGTGGATATCAACATGTCTGTAATTAAAGTGGCAATTCTAGGTTTTGGAACAGTCGGGGAAGGGGTTTATCAAACGATTCAATCACATGGGGAAGAGCTCGAGAGAGTGTTAGGGAGTAAGGTTGAAGTTGCTGCTGTTCTAATTAGAAATAAGCAGAAAAAGAGAAATATTGATGAAGAGGTTCTAATTACTTCAGATTTCAATGAAATTTTACACCTCCCCCAGTTGGATGTTGTGATCGAGGCAATCGTCGACAAGGAACCACCCTATACATTTTTAAAACAAGCGATTCAAAGAGGCTGCCACATTATCACAGCAAATAAAGAGATGTTTGCTCACCATGGTAAAGAGCTACTTGAGTTAGCAGACAGTCATAAGGTTTCAGTAGGTTATGAAGCGACTGTTGCGGGTGGAATCCCTGTTATTCAAACCTTAAGGCAGTTATTAAATGTTAACCGCGTTTCTCTCATACAAGGAATACTAAATGGGACATCGAATTTTATCCTAACAGAAATGCGCGAGAGAAAGCAGTCATTTGCTGATGCCCTAAGTTTAGCGCAAAAGAAAGGGTATGCTGAAGCAGACCCAACCAATGATGTGGAGGGCTTTGATGCCTTTTTTAAAACAATGATTCTCAGCAGAATCGCTTTTGGAGAAGAGCCAAATTGGCAGGATGTTGAACGTGAAGGGATTACAACGATTACAAGTAATTTAATCGATGCCGCTGAAAAATTTGGTTTAAGGTTTAAACATGTCGCGAGTATTACTAAAGCAGGTAATCAAATACGTGCAACGGTTAAACCAGTCCTAGTTGGGAAAACACATCCTTTTTATCATATTGAAGGGGTAGAAAATGCTGTGAATGTTCAATCCGATATTGTAGGCAGCATTACGTTACAAGGACCTGGAGCGGGAATGTTTCCAACGGCAAGTGCAGTTATCGAGGATTTAGTCTATGTCTGTCAACATCAACCGTCAAATAAGAATTTTACAAAAACAAGAGCAGGAAATCATGGAGAGGAAATAGGACAGGTAAAAGAATTATGGTTAATTAAAGGTCTACCTAAGAATAATAAAAACCCTTTAATCACATGGGTGGCTCAAGCTACCGATGAGATCGCGATTATTCAGGCAGCTAGGGAAGAAGTTGAAAAGGTAATGAATCAGCAGAAGGAAGCGTACTACTTTCAAATAATAGATGGCTATAAAATAGAAAGGAAATATGAAGAAATAACACTAGCAGCCCTCTAGTTTAAAATCACCATAATAGCAGTTATTCCTGGAAAAAGAGAAGCCGAAGGCGCTCTTTTTTTTGTGTGCATGTCATTTCTTCAAAAAAAGTGAACAAACCAGTTTAAATCTGGGGAGAAGTCTAGTCAAAATCAAATGGTATTCATATTGTGTAAAAGCTCGACCAAATGGACTAGTTATTCATAAAAAGTAAATTGAAGAGGTGCGTCATGTTAGGGAATAGCTTAAATGGACGTTTATTAACGAATCTAAAAAACACATTCACCTATGAATTTTGGGTATTACCTGAGAGTGTTCATCGCATCGATAAGCAAACACGCGAGAAGCCAGCAGGGGTAAATGGTAAAAACTATATCATTGGGCCAGGACAAGGGTTATCTGAAAATGATGCGGGGATTAGTGTTTCTGTTGGACTAAATGGCATAACGGTCTATGAACATACTTCAGAAGATATCTACGCAGTGTTAGTTTATGAAGGAAGAATTAATGACCTCGTTCATATTGCTGTGGTCTATGATAATCGAGAGCCGCAGCTATACGTCAATGGTAAGTTTGTTAAAAAAGGTGAACAAAGTCCTCAAACTCTTGTCTACCCTGCTGGGCTGATAGGTGGGCAGCCTGGTCTATTCTTTAATGGAGATATCAAAGAGATTGTACTTTGGGATCATTGCAGAACAGAAGATAATCTTAATGACTATTTGAATAAAAAGCTTACTGGAAGCGAAGCAGGACTATATGGTATTTGGCCGGTCCCACCTGTTAATGAACTTGATACACAAAGGACAAATACACCAAACAAAAACTCCCAAAATAAAACGGACCCAAGCCCGAAGGAGAGTCAAAATAAAAACATCCAAGTAAAGAATAACCACGGTATTGAAGTCAGTATTATTATTCCTTCACTAAATAAATATCCACTAAATCTTTTTACTCTCTTTTCACTAGAACAGCAAACCTTCAATCTTTCAAAAATGGAAGTAATCTTTATTGATGATGCTTCAACAGACCAAACGGAAGAAAAACTACGTGGATACACTCCTCCATACCATTTTAAGTATATTCGTAGTAAAAAGAATCTAGGAAGAGCGAAGGTTCGAAATTTAGGTATTCGTTCAGCAAGAGGGAGCCTTTTGATCTTTCTTGATGCTGAAATGATAACAGAACCTGAGTTTGTTGAAAACCATTATAGGCTCCACCAGTCAAAAACTAATCTAATTTTATCAGGAGCAATGCATTCAAAAGTTATTTACTCTAGTATCTTTCCTGAATTCACCAAAGAGAATATCAACCAAATTACGTCATTAACCAAAAGAAATAAAGAGATTTATTCAAGGTTAAAAAACTTAAAGTATCCATGTAAAGAGCCGTACCCGTTGTTAAAAAAAAGTGATATTGAAAAGCAGGTTTTCAAGGATTTAGGTGTTAAAGCCTACCCTTGGTTCCAATCAATAACACGCAACTTTGCTGCTGACTTAGAAGGTTTTGAATTTCCTTGGATGGCATTTCTTACAGGGAATGTTTCCATTCGTAAAGAGCTGATTATTCAGGCAGGGTTATTGGATGAAGATTTTGTCCAGTACGGATACGAAGATTGGGAATTAGGATATCGTTTATATAAAATGGGTGCTAACTTTATTATTAGAGAAGATTTGAAAACGTACCATCAAGAACATCCTGTAGGTGAAAGTAAATGGGAAGAGGCAATTAACAACTTAGGACTTTTTATTAAAAAGCATTATGAGATCGATATTCTTATTCTTGGATTAGAAATTTGCGGACTTGCAGATTTATTAACGATGAATAAGGTATTAGGGGAGTATAAACTGCTCCTTCAATCCGATCCTGAGCGGTTTCAAAAATTCCAAGAAAAGTTCATTCATATTCTTGAGACAATCGTCCTTATACTACAAGTCGACATCCGTCACATAAATATCTTGGGGGCTGCTGGCTTTAGCTCAGTCGATAGAAAGGAGCTTCAAGTGGATATTAATTCTATCAAGGGACTGAAAAACTTTACAAATTTAACCTACCTTTTGGAAAAGGTCATGAACTCTTAATCAAAAAATCCCCTAGCTAGTTGAAGGAGTGAGCGTGTGGTTTCCATTATTACTTGTACCATAAGAGAGGAAAATATCAATAATGTTTTCAAAAATTATAAACGCCAATCCTGGAAGGATAAGGAACTGATCATCATCCTAAATAAGGATTCCATGGATATTGATCGATGGATTAAAAAGGCAAAAAAATATCGTAATGTCCAGATTTATCAACTACATGAAAGAGCAGCCTTAGGCGACTGCTTAAATTTTGGGATAATGAAATCAAATTATGATATTATTGCAAAATTTGATGATGACGACTATTACGGGCCTGACTACATTAAAAGTTCGATGGATGCCTTTAATAATAAAGATATTTCTATTATCGGAAAAAGCTCAGTTTATATTTATTTTAAAAATAAGAAGGCCTTGATCCATGTATCAGGTATTGAGAATGCAGTCACTGACACCGTTGCTGGAGCAACATTAATGTTTAGAAAAGAGGTATTTCAACAGGTTCAATTTGAAAAAGTCAATCGGGCAGAGGATTATTTTTTCATTGAAGAATGTAAAGAGAAGGGGTTTACTGTCTATTCAACGGATCGCTATCATTTCGCGGTTATTAGGAATGATGCCGAAAAACATACCTGGAAGATTGCCGATAATGAGCTTATGGAATGGGGAGAAACAATCACCTATACAGATGATTACAAACCTCTAGTTTCAAAAAATAGCTCAAATGATTAGAAGTACTGTTCACTTAGTTATTCACGCTTTTATCCACATCTAAATTCCTATAATATAAGCCTTCCACAGACTTACGCACATTATCCACAACACCTCATATGTTTTATCAACAATTTGTTCTTGACAGGATTTTTGCGTTACTAATATGATCAACTTGTTTAGTTCACATTCTCTTCAAATTTCTAACATTAATATGTTAAAAAACTGTGAAAGTCATTGGCAATTTATAATGAGTAGAGTATATTAAAAAAGTAGAGATATAGTGAAGCAATTCACATATTTTCGCTTATCAGGTTTGTTTTTAAACGAGTTCAACAATTATAATACCTCTCTTTGAACTCGCTAATTTTAGTTTTCCCCCTTTATTATATTAAAAGAAGCAGGAGATCCTGCTTCTTCTTTTTTGCTTAAATTATTTTCTTGTTTTTACACGTTGATTTGCAGCGTTGGCACGAGCAAGTGCCTCTAAGTCAGCATGATCCGCAAATTCTGCCGAGTATTCTACGTCTTTTCCATCCGTTTTTAGGTTCTTAGGTGTTTGTGGAAGTGAACTTTTGTTACTATTACCAGTTCCACTATTATGCATACGTCCCATTTCTAAAAACCCCTTCCATGGTTAACTTAGAGGAGCTGGATTGCTCCCTTTACTATCATTTACAATTAGGAAGCTAACCATGAATGGAAAAAACTTCAGAAGGTCGCTTGCGCTTTTTTTAAGAACTAGAGTTTAAATTTCGACTTTGAAAATTGTCCAGCTCCAGCGCCCTTGCGGCTAGTGTCCTTCGCTCNNGGGCGCTTGCGCTTTTCTTTCTACAATCTAGTTTTCTTGTCGTGATATCCGCCTGCGCGGTCTGCCATTTTAAATTCTCTTTGGTAAGAGACCTCCTGCATACTCGTTAGGGAGTATTTGCCGCGATCCTTATCTTTTTTCTTTTTTTCCGCCATTTTGCTCATTCCTTTCAACATTTTTTTCGTTAATCGTCATCAAGCTATGTGGTAAAAAATAAAAGCACAATATGTACTTATTTCCATTTTTACCTTTTGAGAAAGGAATGATACTTTTTTTAAGAAAATATATTTTTCAAAGCCATTTTTAAATCTGGATACATAAATTGATAACCATTTTCTAAAAGCATCTCTGGTAAAACTTTCTGACCCTCCACAACTAATGTGCTCATTTCACCTAAGAGTAGTTTTAGTGCAAAACTTGGGACGGGGAGCCAATGGGGCCGGTGTAATACCTGTGCCAATATTTTTCCAAATTCACTCATTGTTACGGGGTTCGGTGCCGTGAAATTGATGGGTCCCTGTATTTGTTCATTTTCAATTATAAAAGATATCGCGTGAATCACATCCTCGATATGAATCCAAGACATCCACTGATGTCCATTACCAATCGGACCACCAATAAATGATTGATAAGGGAAAGCTATTTTTGGCAAGGCTCCTTGCTGTTTATCCAGGATAATTCCAAACCTGCATAAGACCGTACGTATCCCTAATTGGGCAGCCTTGTTTGCCTCGTTTTCCCATTGGCTTACAGTTTGAGATAAGAAATCATTGCCGAATCCATGGTTATCTTTTTCAATGAAAGTTTTCTCCTCAGATGTTCCATAAACCCCAATGGCGCTTGCATTAATGAGGGCTTGTGGTTTTCTGTCTAATTTATTCATGATATCTAACAGTGCTTGAACAGAGGCTAAACGGCTGTTTAAGATCTTTTCTTTTCTTTGTGTTGTCCAACGTCCACTATTAATCGATTCGCCTGCCAGGTTGATAAAAATATCAGTACCTTCGAGTTCTTGAATAGAACTTGAACTATCATTAAGCCATGGAACGTATCGAATTCCATCGGCAGGACTTGTGTCTTTGGTTTGTCTTGATAAAATAATTACTTCATGATTGTTTTTCAATAATTGGTCTGTTAGAGCTTTGCCTACAAAGCCTGTTCCGCCAGCTATCGTAATTTTCATTTTTTCGCCTCCTTATCACGTTAATCTTACAATATATAAAGTGGAATATGGTAAAGTATTATTGAGGTGAATAACGTGGCTATTATTACAAAGATCACCACACAGCAGAAAAATACGGACCGCTTCAATATCTTTATGGATTACGGCAAGGGTAAGGGTGAAGAATTTGCCTTTAGTGTTGACAGTGATGTGCTAATCAAATTTCAATTAAAAAAAGGAATGGAGCTTGATGATTTTTCTTTTGTGGAAATTCAATATCAAGACGACATTCGCAAAGCATACAACAAGGCTATTCATTATTTGGCTAGAAGAATGAGATCGGAAAAGGAAATAAAGGATTATCTTTTGACAAAAGAAATAGATGAACCTGTCATCAATGAAATTCTTCATAAATTAATTTCACTGAAATACATAAATGACGAAGAGTTCGCCTTAGCTTATGTACGAACTCAAGCCAATACCACGGATAAAGGTCCCAATGTAATCAAAATGGAACTGAAGGAAAAAGGAATTGCTGAAGGTATTCTCAATCAGTCATTAAAAGAATTTCCCTTGGAGCAGCAAATCGAGAAGGCAACAAAAATAAGTGTTAAGTTTTTTGATAAGCAAGCAAAGGACTCACTAAAGATTCAAAAACAAAAGCTTGAGAATTTGCTCCTTAGAAAAGGGTATTCTTTTGAAGTCATAAATATTGCAGTTAATGAAACTTGGATAAATAACGAAGCGGATGAGGAAATGGAAGCAATCCGATTTCAGGCTGAGAAGGCCCATCGAAAGTTAAATAAATACAATGGCTTTGAATACGAACAAAAGATGAAGCAGGCTTTATATCGAAAAGGCTTCCCGATTGAGCTCATTGAAACATACTTATCTGAAAGTAAAAAATCATGACAAAAGCGTCATGACTTTTTACTTTCGATTATAATTTCGTCTTGGTCTATTTGCTCGATAATAATTTCAGCAACTTCCCTTGGTGAACGGAAACGGGAGGTATCCTTAACGTGGTCGCTATTATCCCAAAATGGTGTGTCCATTCCACCCATATAGACCGCATTAAATTTAATCCCACTACCTTCGTACTCTTTCTGTAGACTCTCTGTAAAGCCTCGTACTGCAAATTTACTGGCAGCATATACTGCCTCATTCACTTTTCCACGCAAACCGGCTGTGGAAATGATATTCATGATTCGTCCCTCAGATCCCTTAAGTAACAGAGGTAAAATTGCTCTAGTCATTAACAGTGTCCCTAAAATATTTGTATTAATCATTTCAGTTATATGATGTTCATCCATTTCCACAAATGAACCAAAATGACCCACACCTGCATTATTGACTAAACCGTATATATTAGTATATGTGTGGCTTATTTCTTCCACTTTTTGCGAAATATCTTCAGCTTTTCCTATATCTAATTGGAGAATATCAGCTCTTCCTCCCATCGCGATAATTTCTTCTTTTGTTGTGATTAATTTTTCAAGTGTCCGACCTGTTAACAGCAGGTGATAATCTTGTTGCGATAAGAGATGCGCTATTTCTTTTCCTAAGCCTGAGCCTGCTCCAGTAATAATGATCGTTTTCATAAGTAATCTCCTTTGTACAAAAGTTCTGCCTTTATTAATACTATTATAATATACTAAAATAAAGGTATAAGGGGAGTGAGTTAATATGCAACAGGAGAAACGGTATAGTACAATGACGGAACATGAGTTAAGACAGGAAATTGGCACGCTTCAAGAACAAGCAAGAAAGGCCGAACAAATGGGTATGGTGAATGAGTTTGCCGTGCTTGAAAGAAAAGTTCAAATGGCGAGAGCGTACCTTATTGATCCTAACTTGTTTAAAGCTGGAGAAATTTATGAAATTGAAGGGGACCCGGGACAATATTTTAAAATTGATTATATGAATGGTGTATTCGCTTGGGGGTACCGACTTTCAGGGAATGGAAAAGAAGAGGCTTTACCCATTTCACTGTTGAATAAGCAAAAGTAATCATAGGACAAACCAGAGAGTAAACCCTCTGGCTTGTCTTGTGTTTACTTAAAATCGATTATTTATAAACTTGTGGTGACTCATCATCGCGTTCACCTGATGCACGCATCCGCTCTTGTGGATGGGTATTTATCGTGCCGTCTGCTCTTTTTGAAGCATATTCTGCTTTTGCTCTTGGCTCTCCCTCGAGCTTGTTATTATTTTGATTTGGGAAATTCGTTGCTTTATTTCTCATGCTGTACCTCCATCAAGGGAATGAGAACACGTGAAAAGCAAAGCATTCTCAATGCTTACCACGTAAAGATAGTATCTGCTTTTTTAAAATAGGTTATGTTAAAAGAAATTGGCAATGAGGTGAAGACATGAATGATTATCATGAACGATTAACAAAAATGCTATTAGATAAAAACAAGCAACTCTCTTATAACCAAGCACGAACCTGGGTCGAGCTTCTTTGGGAAGATTTTGAAACGACCCATGCAAAAGCAGGCAGGGAATATATGGGCAGTGAAATGGCTGAAAGAATTGTAAGGCAATGGATTGAAAACTACGGGGATAGACTGCATGAATTTGCAGCAACAAACCCTAAATATAAGGATTATTTAAAACAAGATAAAAATAGCTTCAACTAAAAAAGCGAGTGACAAAGTCACCGCTTTTAACTTGGAATGATGCTTAATTTTTTTCGTAATTTCTTCTCACTAAACACCCACCCCGTATAAGAACTAATCGGCTTTAAGTTACAATCTAATTGAACGACGGCCACAAACGGATAGTGTCCATTGCTCCGATAGCGTAAGTCAATAAATCGCACTTCGTAAAAATCAATGTATTCATCGACTTCCCACCGGTAGACTGGTGAAAAGGATAAAAATGCAGAAAGATTTTTATCCTTTTTGGCCGCCTCGATTACGGGTGTTTTTGGTACAGGAATGCGGTTGAAATGATCTAAAATTTCCACTTGGTTATTAATTGCTTTTCCAACAAAAAATTGTTCCTTGTTCATGGCAGCAATTCTCCATTGATGAAACCTCATCGTGGGTGCAATAATTATTTCTGTTGCATTGGGAATAATTCTTCTTACCTCACCCAAAACCCTATTTTTTGCTCTAAAACGAGCGAGATAGTAAGCTACAATAACTGCATACATGATCAAAAAAGTATAACCCGGATCGGCTCCTAACAACCAAATAGCGATTCCAAGGATATGAATCCCAAAGATAATCGGGTCAAACGTATTTATTACACCTAGGGCCACCCATTTTGTAGAAAATGGTCTTAGAGCCTGCGTACCGTATGCGTTAAATATATCAACAAATACATGGATAAAAACTGCTGCAAAGGTCCAAGCCCATAAATGAAAAAGATTGGCATCAGGGAAAAATGGATAGATAACGGCTAACAGGACGAGTGGCCACAAGATTACAGCAGGGATGGAGTGGGTAATCCCGCGATGATTGCGAATGTATATGGCATTATTCCTTAGCTTCAAAACCGTATCAATATCAGGTATTTGCGACCCGGCAATGGTTGCAATTAAGACACTCGTCGTGGTTGCATGACTGCTAAATACTACGGGATCGAGTGTAGCGAGACCACCAAGAGCAATACCCATGACAACATGAGTTCCTGTATCCAAAAGGAAATCCTCCTTTAATATAGTTCTTGTCAAACGAAACAATTTGAATTATCGTAAAACGAAATACATTATTTATTATATTGCCTTTTTTCATATGGTTTAACTACACCTGAGAGGAATAAAAGTTATGATTATTGAACTAAAGAATTTAGAAAAAATCAATATATATGCTTTTCAAAATGATTTGATTTCCTGGTTTAAACAGGAACAACGGGACTTGCCCTGGCGAAAGGACCAAGACCCATACAAAATATGGGTCTCAGAAATTATGCTCCAACAAACAAGAGTGGATACGGTCATTCCTTATTTTAATCGCTTTATTGAATGGTTTCCCACGATTGAAGACCTTGCCAAGGCAGAGGAAGATAAAGTGCTAAAGGCTTGGGAAGGACTGGGATATTATTCAAGAGTTCGAAATCTGCAATCAGCTGTACAAGAAGTAAGCGAGAAATATAACGGTGAAGTGCCAAACACCCCGGAAGAGATTGCCAGACTAAAAGGGGTTGGACCGTATACGGCAGGTGCCATATTAAGTATTGCCTACGGAATTCCTGAGCCTGCTGTCGATGGAAACGTAATGAGGGTAATTTCAAGAGTCCTTTCCATCTGGGATGATATTGCCAAATCATCTTCGCGCAAGATTTTTGAAAAAGCAGTGCGACAGTTAATTTCACATGAAGACCCATCTTCATTCAACCAGGCATTAATGGAGTTGGGGGCGTTAATTTGTACGCCAACCTCTCCTTCTTGCTTATTATGTCCAGTACGAGACCATTGCCAAGCTTTTGATGAGGGAGTTCAAAATGAACTGCCGATAAAGACAAAAAAAGCCAAGACACGAGACGTTCAACTTGCTGCAGCGATATTAATGGATGAAAATAAAAAGGTGTTAATTCACAAGCGTCCATCAACAGGTTTACTTGCGAACTTATGGGAATTCCCTAATGTAGAAATCCATCATCCCTTACAAAAGGAGCGGGAGCAAATTGTTGAATTGTTCCAGAGTTCGCTTGATGTAAATGTAAAACTCGAGAGAATTATTGGACAAATTCAACATACCTTTTCGCACTTAGTCTGGAATATTAAAGTGTATTCAGGGACGGTAATTTCTGCCTTTCAGGAAAGTGAAGAATGGAAGCTTGTTTCATTCGAAGAAATGGAAGAGTTCGCTTTCCCAGTATCTTCACAAAAAATGCTCAAGCTTTATCACGAATATCAAATAGAATGAACGCCGCATGAGCGGCGTTTTTTCAATCATATACTGTTTTCGTTCCATGGGTATAATCTGCTTCGTGACGGTTGATTCCGCCACGATTTTCAATTTCTTCAATAATTTCGCGATGTATCGTTTGTCCCTCACTATTTAAATAGGGAGTAATTTGCTGTAAGGAGTGATGGAAAAAAGCAAGTTCACTCGTCTTCCAGTCGGATTTTGCCATCATTGAAAGTTCAGTCATATCTCGTCCAACATACATCTCTGCATCTTCCTTTCAAGGGTTATATACTCCTTAGTGTTTAATAATAATTGTCTTCTATTCCCGGAAAAGTTAAAATGATAACAATACTTAAATATAGAAGGGAATAGTTAGATGACTCAAAAAGTAGCACTTATTACAGGAAGCAGCAGGGGAATCGGCAAGGCGACTGCACTACGCTTAGCTGCAGCTGGATATGATATCGTTATAAATTATGCAAGAAGTAAAAAAGGTGCTCTTGAAACAGCTGAACAAATAGAAGCATTAGGAAGAAAAGTGCTAGTGGTAAAAGCCAATGTGGGTGATGTTGAAAAAATAAAAGATATGTTCACACAAATCGAAGCGGAATTTGGCCGCTTGGATGTATTTGTCAATAATGCCGCATCAGGAGTTCAGCGTCCAGTAATGGAGTTAGAAGAATCCCACTGGGATTGGACTATGAACATAAATAGCAAAGCCTTGTTATTCTGTGCACAGGAAGCAGCAAAATTGATGGAAAGAAATGGCGGCGGAAAAATTGTCAGCATCAGTTCACTTGGTTCCATCCGTTATTTAGAAAATTATACCGTTGTAGGGGTTTCTAAAGCAGCTTTAGAGGCGCTAACAAGATATTTGGCAGTTGAACTGGCATCGAAGAATATCGTGGTTAATGCCGTCTCAGGCGGCGCTATTGATACGGAAGCATTAAAACATTTTCCCAATCGGGAAGAACTTCTTCAAGAAGCAAAGGATAAAACTCCTGCTGGAAGAATGGTCGAGATAGATGACATGGTTAACTGTGTGATGTTCCTTTTATCAGAAGAATCAAGCATGATCAGGGGACAAACCATTATTATTGATGGTGGAATTTCGTTACTTGTTTAATTATTTCTAAATAATACTTTTTGCGGATAATCTCCTCGAAGCATGGTTACATTATATTCGTGGAGGTGATATCAATGGCAAAATTCAATCAACAGCCAAACAAAACTTCAGCTGGAACTAACATCCAGGAAGTTAGACAACAAAACGCTCAATCTCAATCCGGATCGCAAGGCTCATTTGGAACTGAATTTGCGAGTGAGACAAATGCTGCTGAAGTAAGAAAACAAAATGCAGCCTCAGCTCAAGGTTCCCAAGGATCTTCAGGCCAGTTTGGAACTGAATTTGCGAGCCAAACTGATGCTCAAGAAGTAAGACAACAAAACCAACAGTCACAAGCACGTAAAAACCAAGGCAATGGCCAATTTGGTCAAAGCTAATAATAAGTTACCCGGAAGGCACTCTAGAATCGTTTAGAGTGTCTTCTTCTGTTGGTTAGAATTGTCCAGCTTCAGTACCCTAGCGGCTAGTGTCCTTNNAGTCAAGCACGAATGCGCCTTCGGCTCTTCGTGTTTCCTTTATCTCAGTTGGAGCGCTCCAGGCCATACGCCGCTGAACAGGGCGCTTCCGCTTTTCTTTTTTCGACAAAACTTCTCTTAAGTCTACATATGTTGTCAAAGGAGAATAAAACTTATTCGAGAATACATATTAGGTACTAATAATAAGGCGGTGAGGGAAATGGATCATTTTAACCGATTAGTTTCCGATCAATTGGTGACGATGGACAAATTGCTATATCTTCAAGGAGAACTTGAACGTTGTCAACAAATCGAAGAAGAACTACAGACATTGCAAAAAGCTACGGATCTTGAAAGTGTTCAATCTGATATTCAACTGATGAAAAAAGAGTTGAAAGAGATCCAGACCATTTTTGAAAAGCAGACAGAAGAGGTAATTAATTCCTATCGGGAAATGAATTTATCATCATCTTTTTAGGTAATAATGCAAAAATATCAAAAAAAATTCGCAAATTTTTACAAAGAGCCATCGAAATATGGCTCTTTTGTTTTAAAATCTGCTCTCAACCGTTATAATAATAAGAAATAGGAATTGTACTTTGTTACCTTTTGTCATTATTTATTTATATATTGGTTAAGAATAGGTTACAAAGCGTTCAGGAATGAAGGTAGGGGAGAAACATGGGCGTACCCATCGAAGGTGAACCAATGCAAATACATAGTTATAAGCACAATGGGCACATCCATCGCGTCTGGGAAGAAACAACCGTTTTAAAAGGGACACAGAATTTGGTAATTGGAGGCAATGACCGAACGCTTGTGACAGAATCAGATGGGAGGACCTGGATCACAAGAGAACCAGCTATTTGTTATTTTCATTCACAATATTGGTTCAATGTGATTGGAATGATTCGTGAGGATGGTATCTATTATTACTGTAATATCAGTTCACCATTTATTTTTGATGGCGAAGCACTTAAGTATATTGATTATGATCTCGATATCAAGGTGTTTCCTGATATGACCTTTAATTTATTAGACGAAGACGAGTATGAACGCCATCGTCGGGAAATGAACTACCCAGCTCCGATTGATCAAATTCTTAAAAGAAATGTTGAAAAGCTGATTCAATGGATTCGGCAGCGGAATGGCCCTTTTGCTCCAGATTTTATCGATATCTGGTATGAACGTTACTTAACCTACAGACGTTAGGATGGCAGCTAAGAATAAGCGCCTGTTGATGTAATCAACAGGTTTTTATTTGCTTATTAATGAAGATTCTGAAAGGAGGGACAACTTGAACAGTATTCGCAGGTACTTGCAATTTGTAAAACCCTATCGACTGCAGGTGATAGGGACAATTATAATCGGAGTCATAAAATTTTCTATTCCTCTTATGATCCCAATGTTGATAAAGTATGTTGTGGATGACATTGTTGGAAGTCACAGTCTAGCCCGTGATGAGAAAATTAATAAATTAATGTTCGTTCTGGGTGTAATGATTGTTATTTTTGTCGTTTTGAGGCCGCCGATCGAATATTACCGCCAATACTTTGCCCAATGGACATCAAGTAAAATTCTTTATGATATTCGTGATACCATGTATACCCACATTCAAAAGCTAAGCTTTAAGTATTTTTCTAATACACGTGCAGGAGAAATTATCTCACGCGTAATTAATGATGTGGAACAGACAAAGACATTTGTCATTTCAGGATTAATGAACCTCTGGCTGGATATTGCCACAATCATCATTGCAATTATTCTAATGTTTTCTATGAGTGCTAAACTGACATTTGTATCGATTTTACTGTTTCCGCTCTACGCTTTTTCGATCCGGTATTTCTTTGGAAATTTACGGAGGCTGACGCGCATGCGTTCCCAAGCCCTAGCAGAGGTTCAAAGCTATTTACATGAGCGTGTCCAAGGGATGCCGGTAATTAAAAGCTTTGCGATTGAAGAATATGAACAAGGTCAATTTGATAAACAAAATAAAAACTTTTTAGAAAAGGCTTTGCAGCATACTAGCTGGAATGCAAAAGCCTTCTCCGCGGTTAATACCATTACCGATATTGCTCCATTAATCGTGATTGGCTATTCAGCTTACCTTGTCATTTTGCATCAACTATCGCTTGGAACGATGGTTGCGTTTTTTGCCTATATAGACAAGCTATACAGTCCGCTGCGAAGATTGGTGAATTCCTCGACAACCATTACTCAATCGTTTGCATCCATGGACCGTGTATTCGAATTTTTGGATGAAAAATATGATATCGTTGACGAGCCTAATGCACAAGTGTGCAGCAAGGTCCATGGTGATATTTCGTTTAATAATGTATCTTTTTCTTACGAATCAAAAGAGGAAATGGTTTTGAAAGGGATTACCTTACATGTAAAAAAGGGGGAAACCATTGCTCTTGTAGGTATGAGCGGTGGTGGGAAATCTACACTTGTCAGTCTGATTCCCCGATTTTATGATGTGACCGAAGGAAATATTACCTTAGATGGAGTAGATATCCGCCAATTTAAGGTTCAATCCTTAAGAGACAAAATTGGTGTCGTTTTTCAAGATAATATTTTATTTAGTGAATCAGTGATGGATAATATTTTGTTAGGGAAGCCGGGTGCCACGAAAGAAGAGGTATACTTGGCAGCGAAAGCGGCAAATGCGGACGAGTTTATCTTAAATCTGTCTGAAGGATACAACACCAAGGTCGGCGAGCGTGGGGTGAAGCTTTCGGGAGGTCAGAAACAACGTGTGGCAATTGCCCGTGTCTTTTTGAAAAATCCACCGATCTTAATTCTTGATGAGGCAACATCTGCACTAGATTTAGAGAGTGAGCATGCGATACAAGAGTCACTTGAGGAACTAGCAAAGGACAGAACTACGTTTATTGTTGCTCACCGCTTATCGACGATTACACATGCGAATCGAATTGTCTTGATTGAACATGGGCAAATCGTAGAAGTGGGGACACATGAGGAGTTAATGGCGAAGCAAGGAAATTATTATAAACTTTTTCAGGTCCAGCAGTTAGAACATAAAGAAACCGAGGCAAGTTAATTTGCTTCGGTTTCTTTTTATATACTTTCTTTTTCGATTGATACTTCATTATGATGATATGAGTAAAAGCTTGTAATCAATGTATCGAGATGTTCAACCTGTTCACCATAATCAATAATCGAGGCGACGATTTGCATGGTGTGATAAAGATGCGGATTATCATGATCGGTAAATGCTTGTTGGTGAAGTAGAAATAAATCGAATAATTCCTTATTGTTCAGGCAATTCGAATTTTCTGTATCGCCAGGAGGATTTGGAATTTTTCCAATAAATCTAAGCATGAGTTGTTCATGATGATAAATGAGACAATCCAATTGTTCCTGTATCGATAGTTGGAAGTTATCCGGCAGGTGCAATAGCTCATTCTCAAAACGATGGAGCTTTTTTAACGTTTCAAGCGCCTTTTTTGCCGCAGAATGCATTTGTCGATAAATAACAAGCTTACGTGATTTTTCCAAACTATTTTTCTTAAAATAACTGCGTTCTTCTTTGTACATAGAATAAAACTGACTCATTTGGATAATATTCTCTTTAAATTTATCTATATCTGCTTTAAGGAGATTATGATCGAAATCATGTCTGGTGCTTAAACGGATCCATCTAATAATTTCTTCCGTTGTGTTTGTCACACTAAAATAAAGTTTATTTTCATACTTGGGTGGCATAAAGACAAGATTGACTAGAAATGCTGAAAATACCCCGATCATAATAGTGGAGAAACGGATTCCGGCAAATGGTATGAAATCGCCACCTGGTGTTTCCATGATGGATATTAATGTAACAAGCGATAATCCAATCGTGTTCTCGAGTTTAAGCTTTAAATTAATGCCTATCACAATAATTGCTGCCAAGCCAATGACGATAATATGATTTCCTAACAGAAGTACAAAAATAACAGCAAGTAAAGCACCAATGATATTACCTTGTATCTGTTCAATAATAGTTAAATAGGAACGATATATGGTTGGTTGAATGGCAAATATGGCAGCAATGCCAGCGAATACAGGTGAGGGCGAGTGTAATAATTGACCTAAGTAAAGGGATAATACAATAGCAATTCCCGTTTTTAAGATGCGGGCACCTAACTTCATTCAGAATGGTTTCCTTTCAAAATGTTTTCTTGTAAGCAAATTTTTACTATACATGGATTAACTAAGAGAATCAAGAGATATTATATGAATTTATATTTCATTTGTGAAAGGATAATGTAATGTGAAAAAACGCCCGCTGGGAGCAGCGGGCGTTTCTAGTAATATTTTTAAATCATTCCGTTGATACAGACGGATCTGCTTGTTCTTTGACAGGCAGGACCTGCACAAATTGCTTTTCTAAATCTGTTAGTAGGGCACGAAGTTGATTAGCTTCGTCAGCCTGACCATTCTGTTCAAGCAAGTCAGTATACTTGGTTAATAGCTCGTTAATATCTTGTTTGCCTTTTTCGTTTAAATCAACAACTGAAACCTTTGCCCCTTTGGCAATTCTTCTTTGAATTGCATCTTTTGTTAGCCCCATATCAGGTTGCTGGCGAATATAGACAACCCCGCCCGTCATTCCTGCACAAATCCATGGACCCGGGTCGCCCAGTACAAGGCCTCGGCCATTTGTCATATATTCAAAGGCAAAGCCTTTAATATTAGCATTTGAACCAATATTACCTGCTTCTTTTTCTGGAAGTGGCTTTTTCACAGCTCCGCCGATGATTAAGTCAGCACCGGAAAGTCTAATCCCTGCACGTGCATCTGCATTTCCTTGTGCAACAAGAAGCCCTTTTTGAGCACCGTAACCGAACCCTTTTCCGACGGAACCATTATAAAATTGACCATCTTTACCTTTTGATTTTAGGATATAGATATTTCCACCAAAAGATGTTTTACCTACTCCGTCCTGACCGCCGCCATTTACAGTGATGTCAATTCCTTCACTATTATAAGCACCCAAACCATTTCCGGGAATGGAACCGCCCTTATATTTTAGTTGCACTGCTGGAAGCTGCTTGTAAGAACCATCAAGTCTTCCGCGAACACGGTGACAGGAAACACGGCTGCCTAATACACGCTGTTCCGATGTGACACTTGCGAATTCACGGGAAGAGTGTAATTGATCGACACTGCCATCAAGATACTCTGCGCCCACGGCAACCTGCATTTGAACTTCTTCAATTGATTTCGAGGCATTTGTGATTGCAAATTGGCTAATTTCTAATGGCTTTAACAAATAGGAGAGGCTAAGCTGACCTTGACCCTTCATTTGTTCTAATAAATCAGACCGACCTACTGCATCCTGTAAATTACGAATACCAACCGATGCTGCAATTGTCTGCAACTCTGTCCCAAAAGCTGTAAATAGATTCATAATTCCTTGTACTGCTAATTCCAATTGGCGTGGAACAAAACGTCTTAAGCCGTGTTCCTTTGCTTGTGCTTCTGATTCAATTTGAGTTGCGATACCAACATGACAGGTGTCTAAATGACAGCCGCGGCAGGTCGTACAACCAATTGCCAGCATGGAAAGTGTACCGAAACCAACTCGGTTTGCACCAAGCAGCATGATTTTCATAACATCCATAGCGCTCTTCATGCCGCCATCCGCCCAGATTTCTACTTTATGACGAAGTCCGCTTTCAAGCAGGGCATTGTGTGCTGCTTTAACACCAATTTCTACTGGTAAACCAACATGCTGAAGGGCATGAATTCTGGCTGCCCCCGTACCGCCATCAAAACCACTTAAGGTGATAATATCTGCACCTGCTTTAGCAATACCAACAGCGATCGTTCCGATATTTGGGACAACTGGAACTTTAACAGCAATTTTTGCTTGGTCGTTTGCCGTTTTTAATTCAAGGATCATTTGTGCTAAATCTTCAATTGAGTAGATATCATGGTTGTTTGATGGTGAAATCAAATCAGAACCAAGCGTTGCATTACGTGCTTCGGCAACTTTTGCGGTAACCTTAGAACCAGGTAAATGTCCGCCTTCACCAGGCTTCGCACCCTGACCAATTTTAATTTCTAATAGGTTCGAAGAGTTAAGGAGTTCCGCATTAACGCCAAATCTACCGGAGGCAATTTGCTGTCCTCTTGTTTTTGGATATTTACCGAGCATATCCTTGATTTCTCCGCCTTCACCATTTAGGCTGACCATATTTAACCGGTCTGCACCTTCGGCATAAGCTCTGAATGCAGTTTCATTCTGTGAACCAAAGGACATAGAAGAAATAAGGAACGGTAAATCATGGTCTCCAACACGAAGATCCACTTCTGCCGGTGTTAGCGATTTACTACTCTTTTTAAGTTGAATTAAATGGCGAATTGTTGTTGGATTCTCTGTTTCTTGTTCAGAGATTTTATCACGATAACTACTATAATCACCTGTAGCTGCTACTTCACCAATTGCTTTCCAAATCCGTGGGAAGAGGTGGAACGTCTTTCCGATTCTTTCCTTTTCATTGTGATAATCCTCAGCTCTGGACAGAGCATCAAGTTTCATCGCTTCAAAATCTGTTTCAAGTTCCTTCGATCCAAAGAAGTTAACGATGTTTAATAGGTTAGCGATTTCTTCATGTAATCCGATACTTGAGAAAAGACGACCATAACCTCTCAGTTCATGTATACCTATGGTTGAAATTACTTTTTCCAATCCTTTAGTTAAAGCACTATATAGATTTGTTAAAGGCTTTGTTGTCTCGTCAAGAACTGTAAGGAACATGTAATATGGACTAATTAAATCGGCACCTAATCCAAAAGCAGTAATCATGTCATGAAGTGAACGAATAGCTCCAGAGCGAAGAACTAAAGAACAATCTCTTCTTATTTCCGCTTTAACAAGTGCTTGATCAATGGCCGATGTTACTAAATGTGGGTCAATCCAATAGGAATCTTCCTGATGTGCTGTTGCATCATCAAGGACAAGTAATGTCTTCCCAGCCTGCACCGCTTGGACTGCTTCAGTTGCAAGTCTTTCTAATGCATGCTCCAACTTTTCTTCTTTTTTGAAGGTTGTAGAAATAAAGGTTACTAGCTTTTGTTCCTGAAAATGATGAACAACTTGATCAAAACTTGGCTGCCCTAAACCTTCGGAAAGACTATAGCCTGCTTTTCCTTCCAATAATAAAGGAGTGGTCAATTCAATCACAGTCTCACTATTTTCTTTATTAAATAAAGTTGGTCGCTTTCCAATAATTACTCGAGTGGAAAAATGTTCAGTTTCGCGGTCCCGGTCAATTGCAGGATTCGTAACGACAGCCACACTCTCTTTAAAATAATCAGCAATATTTTTTCGTTCAGGGTTAAGCGCAGCAAGTGGGGCATCGTGGCCCAATGAACGAATGGGCTCCACACCTTTTTCTGCCATTTGCTCGATTAATTGGATATGATCGCGTTCCCAGCCGAAAGCTTTATATTGTCCATTATGGATTTTGTCAGGATAATTCATTGTAACTGTCTTACCTAATGAAGGAGGAAGCAAACGCGCTCTCACCTCGCTGATATTTAACTTTTCAGAAAAGCGAGTGTAGACCTCATTTTGAAAACGTGCTTGTTCATATACTTCTAGCGTATCATCGTTCCATTTAAAGCCAACCTTTTCACCTGGTGCTAAAGGCTTTGGATCATTAACATATTCGCTTGAAGAAATGATTCCCGGTTCTGAGGAAAACAGATACGAGCTATCAATTTCAAGCATCCAAAGTGGACGGAGACCGAGAGCATCGACACTGAATACAGCTTCATCGCCAAATCTAGAGATAATTCCTGCAGGACCTTGGGCAAAGTGTCCCCAGGCTTCCCTCAGATAAGTATATAGATCTTGGAGATTTTCAGGATATGCCTTAATTTCATTGATAATTGGCGGGAATAAAACATCCATTGCTTCAAATAAAGAATAACCTTCACGGCAAATTAATGTTTCCATTGTCCGGCTTAAATCTTGAGAGTCACTGCCATCTTTGACTAGCGGCACACCAATCATTTTAGCTTCGTCGCGAAGCTTTGCAATTGTATTGATTTCTCCATTATGACCGAGAACACTAAATGGTTGGACACGGAAAAAGCTTGAAAGTGTGTTTGTAGAATAGCGATTATGTCCGAGTGTCATTGTTGATGCAACAAGTGGATTTGCAAGGTCATGATAGAAACGCGGAAGAATATCCCCAGCACCCATTACCTTATAAACCACATGGTTCTGACTTAGTGAAGCGACATGAACTAGTTCGTTTGTTTCTAAATCAACTAAAGCATCGAAAAGGGCCTTCGTTAATTCCTGCCCTTTTTGAGCGGAAAGACAGGCGAATTGCCAAAACACAGGATTTTCCTGAATAGCGATTGGACCTAGAGCCGAAGTATCGGTTACTTTATCTGTTTCATAGATTAAATCAAAGCCGTATTTTTCTAACTTGTTCATTAATTCTTGTTTCGTAGTCTTCCAATTTGCTTTTTGGCTAATAAAAACATGACCAACAGCAAATTCTTCTTTTTCAGCAAGTGTTGGTTCCTGACCGGCCTGGAGCAGTTTTTCTTTCCAAAGTGCAACAGGGATATCCGTATGGATACCTACGCCATCGCCTTCTCCGTTAATAAAACCAGCGCGATGATTCATTGTTACTAAAGCGTTTATACAATCAAAAATATTTTTTCTAGTTGGACGCTTTGATTTTTCAAGACATGCGACAATCCCGCAGGCATCATGTTCTTGTTTGTGGAAATCTTTGAATAGGGAAGGGGTCCATTTTTGTGTCATCATATTAGGCTTTAGCAAATTTCTGCTAAGGCCTCTTTCACCTCCTATGAAACTTAAAGTTTATGAATATTGTATTTGTTGTAGTTTGTACTCGGTTGTTACTTTAACGAGGTATAAAGTAAAAGGGTAAAAATAATAAATTAATAATATCATAAGAATTTTCAGAAATCAAATAAATATACATTATTTTGGATAAGAAAATAGATCCAAATTTGTGTTGGATAATTGAGGAAATGTATAATTGTAAACGTTTTCAAATGATAAATAATAAAAAAAGGAAGTGATCTCCACTTCCTTTTTTGCATAAAAGATGCATATTTATTCGTTAGAAAGTAAGAAAAATGCATTTCTAACTGCGTGTAAAGTTGCTTCAACATCCTCTTCCGAATGTGCAATGGTCAAGAACCATGCTTCATATTTAGAGGGAGCAAGGTTTATTCCTTGGTGCAGCATATGCTTAAAGAATTTTGCAAATGTTTCACCGTCTGTATTTTCAGCTTGCACATAATTTTCTATTTTTTCATTTGTAAAATAAACCGTTAAAGCTCCCTTCAAACGATTAGTTGTTATATGAATATTGTTTTCCTTCGCAGCCTCTAAAATTCCCTCTTCAAGCATCGCACCTAAACGGTCTAAATAATCATAAATACCTTCTTGCTTTAATACTTCAAGACAGGCGATTCCTGAAAGGATGGAAGCAGGGTTCCCTGCCATCGTTCCTGCTTGATAGGCAGGTCCGAGCGGAGCAACAGTTTCCATGATTTCCTTCCGTCCACCGTAGGCACCGATTGGCAGGCCGCCGCCAATGATTTTGCCTAACACCGTTAGATCTGGCTGAACCCCTAATAAATCTTGAGCGCCGCCGTACATAAAGCGGAAAGCCGTGATGACTTCATCATAAATCACGAGTGCTCCTGCTGCATGGGTAATATCATTAACCTGTTGTAGGAAGCCTGGTTTCGGTTCAACAATTCCGAAGTTGCCAACAATCGGTTCCACGAGGACCGCAGCAATTTGGTCGCCCCATTTAGCCATCGCTTCTCTAAAGGGCTCGATATCATTGAATGGTACTGTAATTACTTCTTGAGCGATGCTTTTCGGTACACCAGCTGAATCCGGCGTGCCTAAAGTAGATGGCCCTGAGCCTGCAGCGACAAGGACGAGGTCAGAGTGTCCGTGATAACAGCCGGCAAATTTGATAATTTTATCGCGGCCGGTATAGGCCCGGGCCACACGTATAGTCGTCATTACGCCTTCTGTGCCTGAGTTAACAAAACGAACCTTTTCCATCGAAGGAATCGCTTCTTTTAACATTTTAGCAAATTTCACTTCATGCGGTGTTGGTGTACCATAAAGGACGCCACTTTCAGCCGCATGTTTGATTGCTTCTGTAATATGCGGGTGGGCATGGCCAGTAATAATTGGACCATAGGCTGCTAGATAATCGATATACTGATTACCGTCGACATCCCAGAAATATGCACCCTGAGCACGCTCCATTGCAATAGGGGCGCCGCCGCCAACAGCTTTGTAGGACCGAGAAGGACTATTAACGCCGCCAACAATGTGTTCAAGTGCTTCATTATGTAATCTTTCTGAATTAGTAAATTTCATATTTTTTCCTCCTTCATCTGATTCTTACCTATTTTAACACTTTTCCTCATTTCCCGAATGTGTTTTCACTTTTCGGAAAGTTAGAGAAGTGCTTGATTGTTGTTTTATCAGTTTTATTTGGCTAAACTATCCTTTTAGGCATTGATTCGGGAGGAAAAAATGGAAAATGTAATTGAAGTGACGAACTTACGAAAAGATTTTAAGTCCTATTCCAGTCGGACGGGCTTAAAAGGAGCGTTTCGGGATTTACTAACAAGAAACTATAAAGTGGTTCCAGCTGTAAATGATATTAATTTTTTAGTGAAAAAGGGTGAAATGGTCGGATATATTGGTGAAAATGGTGCTGGTAAATCAACTACGATTAAAATGCTGACAGGAATTTTGACACCTTCTTCCGGGCAAATCACCGTAAACGGAATGAACCCACATAAAGAACGGGAAAGATTTGTCCAAACCATTGGAGTTGTTTTTGGACAACGATCGCAATTATGGTGGGATATAGCGGTTCAGGAATCCTTTCGCCTTTTGAAAAAGGTGTATAAGGTGTCAGATGAAGATTATAACAGCCACATGAATCATGTCATCCAGACATTAGATATTGAGCCGCTCTTAGATAAGCCCGTGCGGAAATTATCTCTTGGCCAAAGAATGAGGTGTGAGCTTGCAGCCGCATTGATTCACAATCCACCATTATTGTTTTTGGATGAACCGACGATCGGCTTAGATGTGCTCGTTAAGTTAAAGATTCGTGATTTTTTAAAAGAAATTAATGAGAAATATCAGACAACCATTCTCCTAACCACACATGATTTAACGGATATTGAGGCATTATGCGAACGGGTGATTATGCTTGACGAAGGAAAGGTTATTTATGATGGTGCACTAAAGAATCTTCAGGAGAAATGGGGAGAAGGAAAAGAACTTCAGTTTCAGTTCCTTGAGCATGTTGGAGTTTCTGAACTGCTAAATCTCACCCGAGGGATACCTGTTAAGTGGGAACAGGACGAAAAGGAGCAAATTTTTACAGCATCATTAGAAGATAATGATGAACTTATTTCACAGGTCATTGCCAAGGTAGTCGCCGCATTTAAAATAAAAGATATTAAAATAAACGAAACCTCTACAGAAGAAATCATTCGAAATATCTATGAAAAGGGTGCAGTGTAAGTGGATAAATACCTTGAAATGATTAGAATCCGCTTTTTAATGATGCTTGCATACCGGACCAACTATTACACAGGAATTCTTATCTATAGTATTAACATTGGAGCCTATTATTTTTTGTGGTCTGCGATCTATGGTTCTAAGGAACATATCGTGGGTCTTTCTGTCACACAGATGACCACCTATGTAGCAGTTTCCTGGATGGCACGTGCATTTTACTTTAACAATCTCGATCGTGAAATGGCATTAGAAATTATGGAGGGGAAAGTGGCAATTGAATTAATCCGACCCTATAATTATCTCGGAATGAAAACGATGCAGGGCCTGGGAGAGGGGATTTTTAGATTATTCTTCTTTTCTATGCCTGGAATGCTGATTGTTTATTTTGTCTTTCCCATAGAATTTACATGGGATTTAAGTGTCTGGGGATTATTTGCGCTCTCCATCCTGTTAAGTTTCTTTATAAACACTGAACTGAATTTATTAACGGGGATTACTACTTTCTTCTTATATAATAACTCCGGGCTCATTCGTGCAAAACGTGTCGTTATTGATTTATTTTCAGGACTGCTATTGCCGATTAGTTTTTTTCCAGGCTGGGCACAAGATGTGATGAAATTTCTTCCCTTTCAAGGAATTAGTTATTTTCCGAGTATGATTGTTACAAAAGGTTTTTCCCATACCCAAGCACTTGAAGCAATTTCTCAACAATTTGTTTGGGTAATCATTTTATTTTTTCCCATCCAAATCCTTTGGTCCTTGGCGAAAAAACAACTGATTATTCAAGGGGGCTAAAAGTTGTTTTATATTTCGATGTTTTTTCAATACTTATCTCAATATTTAAAAACAAGACTTCAATATCGAGCAGATATATTTGTAGAGTTTTTTTCTGATTTACTATCGCAAGCCATAAATCTTATCTTCATATTGGTTGTCTTTGGACATACCAATTTACTAAATGGCTGGAACAGAGATGAAATCATCTTCATCTATGGATTTTTTCTAGTCCCTTCTGCAGTTTTTTCTGCCTTCTTTAACATATGGGATTTTAATGAACGCTATATCGTTAAGGGGGAGTTAGACCGTATCTTAACCAGGCCGATACACAGTCTCTTTCAAATTATTCTTGAACGAATTGAAATGGAATCATTATTAGGGGCGATCACGGGACTTGCTGTCATGTTTTATGCGGGTAGTCGCTTAGGGCTAGAGGTCCATTGGTTCGACCCGTTCATGTTTATAGTTTTTGTGCTTGGTGGAGCATTGGTTTATGGTGGAGTGTTCATCATGATTGCTTGCATTAGCTTTTGGGCAGATGCACGCACCTCGCTTATGCCGATGATGTACAATATTAGCAATTATGGACGGTATCCCGTTAATATCTATAATAAACTTATTCGTTTTGTGCTAACGTGGGTGATGCCATTTGCTTTTGTTGGCGTTTATCCAGCTGCATTTTTCCTCGGCAAAAAAGAATGGTTTTGGTACTCTTTTTTAACTCCTGTGATTGGAGTTGTTTTCTTCGTCCTGTCCGTCATGCTTTGGAATCAAGGGGTAAAAAAATACCGAGGTGCCGGCAATTAATAGAATTTGATATTATATTGGCCAAGCGTGCATAGAAATTAAATATCAGATGTTAAATTGAGGTGATCTGTGTGTTTTTTTTCTTGCTGCCACTCGTTATTTTGTGCATCTTTATGAGCTTAAGGACGCTCTTTGTTCCAAATACCGTAAAAGGGAAATTAGTATCCATTGATAACTTTTTATATTTAGGTTCAGTTTATTTAACTGTTATTATTGGTTTTGGTCTTATTTATTTACTTTTTGAATTGATCGGAATGCCGTTGTTAAGGGAGGTAAATACCCAAGATCACCAGAATATTTTTGAAACAAGCTTTTATTTTAGTGCAATGACCTTATTTTCAGTTGGAAATGGGGATGTCATTCCCCATGGTTTAGGAAGAATTATTACTGTCACCGAGGCTTTGATAGGTTATACACTACCAGCAGCCTTTGTTGCTCGCGTGGTATTTGATCGGGAAAAAGTCAGCTAGTGATGCAGGATATTTGTGTAGTGAGCCCTGACTTTGATACGCTGACATTAAGGAATAAATTACAATAGGAGTGGTTAGGATGTCTGTTGAAATTGGTATGCAGGTACCGAATTTTGAGTTAGAAACCAATAGTGGAGAAACAGTAACTCTTTCAAAATTCAAGGGCACTAATGTTGTGCTTTATTTTTATCCTAAAGACATGACACCGGGCTGTACAACCGAGGCATGTGATTTTCGAGATCAAATTCAACAATTTACAGAGGTGGATGCCGTTATATTGGGAGTGAGTCCAGACCCAGTTGATCGTCATCAAAAATTTGTTGAGAAATATGGTTTGCCATTTTTGCTGCTTGCAGATACGGAGCATCAATTAGCGGAAGCATTTGGAGTTTGGAAGTTAAAGAAGAACTTTGGTAAAGAATATATGGGAATAGAACGATCAACTTTTATTATTGATAAGGAAGGCAACCTCGTCAAAGAATGGAGAAAAGTCAAAGTTAAAGGCCATGTAGATGAGGCTCTAACTTACATACGAGAACAGCTCAGTTAATTTGCTTACCAAAGCCTATTTTGTGCAGAGAAGGCATTTGTCCAATGCAAGAAACGTTGGATTGAATATCATTTTATTAGGGCATACCTCCTCAGATAAACTTTGGGTCCATTGTGGCCCCTTTTTTTATGGAATTAAATAGGGTTTCCATATTTCAAGTTTTCTAAGTATAGATACAGGTGATATGATGAAGACGATAATCACCTCTCATAATAAGCGAATGCATAAGAGTTGAAAGCTAGTATCATATCATTTTACAGGGGGATAAAAAAATGAAAATATATACAAAGACCGGTGATAAAGGAACTACGTCACTTATCTACGGACAAAGAGTTGCGAAAAATGATTTACGAGTCGAAGCTTATGGGACTTGTGATGAAACAAATTCTATGATTGGATTAGCGTTGAGTCACTTATTTAATGAAAATTTTCAAGGGAAAGAAATAATTGATACTATTTATCATAAAATACAAACAAATCTTTTTCATGTGGGAGCGGAGCTGGCTACACCAAAAGGGAAAGAAGTAAAGTGGACACTTGTAACATCAGATATAGATGAAATGGAAAAGCAAATTGATGCCTGGAACGAATTACTTCCAGAATTAACGAATTTTATCTTGCCTGGTGGTCATCCAGCAGGTGCTGCTTTCCATGTGGCACGAACAACAGCAAGGAGGGCTGAGAGATGTGCAGTTTCACTAGGTGAAGAGGTTAATCCCCTTGTATTAGCCTATTTAAATCGACTTTCTGACTTACTCTTCGTGACCGCACGTTATGTGAACCATGAGTTAGGCTTAAAAGAACAAACATTGCATGAAAGAAGAAGTTAATATTTTAAGTTAATGAGCTAACAATATTGACAAAAGTACAAATTACCTAGTAAAATTAATTATAACAATTATAATATAAGAATACTTTTTAGAAAGAAGGTGCATGGCGATTACTCAGTTAAAAGAAGCGTTAGATACTTTAAAAGAAACAGGGGTACGAATTACTCCGCAACGTCATGCGATACTTGAATATTTAATAAACTCGATGTCACATCCAACTGCAGATGATATTTATAAAGCCCTAGAGGGAAAATTTCCAAATATGAGTGTGGCGACAGTTTACAATAATTTGCGAGTATTTCGTGAAGTGGGTTTAGTGAAAGAATTGACTTTTGGTGATGCTTCAAGCCGTTTTGACTTTGTTACATCTCATCATTATCATGTAATATGTGAAAAGTGTGGGAAAATAGTTGACTTCCTTTATCCAGGTTTAGATGAAGTAGAGCACTTGGCATCACATGTTACAGGTTTTAAAGTGGAGAATCACCGCATGGAAATTTACGGTTCTTGTCCAGAGTGCGCAAGTAAAGAAGTTCATTGATAGGACGGCGGCTGATTTTTTTAATCAGCCTTTTTTGTTGTAAATAAAAGAGGAAGAAGGACCCCATGGCAGCTATTCTGCAAAGTGGTTTTCTTCTTCCTCTTTTTATTTTAGGATTTTTTATTATAGGACTCATCGAATTCCTTACCTACAAGATTCGGGTCAAGGGTTAATGATTCGCGACAATACATACACATATCCACTCTACCTAGCATTTTAGTATGTTTCCCACAGCTTGGGCATTTTACTTGAATGGTTTTTGTTGATAACATTCCAATCCAAAAATATACAATTGTACTGGCAATAATAAAAAGAAGACCCAAAATCATAAAAATGGTCATAATAAGTGGTGAAGTTCGAAAAAAGATTCCAGCATACATAACGATGAACCCGATAAAAATTAATGATAATGCAAAGGTGCGAATTTTATTTATTTTACTCGAATATTTTGCCATATAACTCCCTCCTCGAGAAAACTATACCATATTTATAGAGAGAATAAAAAAACTAGGTGGAATAATGTCGAAATTTGTCTTTGGATAAAGAAGGAGATTTGCTTTCCTTGTCGAACTTATAATGCTACCTGAAAAAATGGAGGAATGATAAATGGAAGACATCCTTCGGCCTATTTACCAAGAAAGGGCGAGCCAATTAAATACTCTTGGAGTATTAATGGTGCAAAAAAAACAAAAGTTAAGCCACATAACGGATTCATTTGATGTAATTCTCTTGGTATTAGTCAAAGAGGCGGAACAGCCTTTATTTATAAAGCACTATACTTACCATGACAAAAAGGCTGCCATGCATATCATTACGGAAGCAAAGTTGCAGGAGTGGTTACTATTAGGAACAAATCGCAAAATTTTTGAATGGCTCCATGAGGCGAAGATCATTTTTGATCGAAATGAATACGTTGCTGAGTTAAAAACGGAACTACGAGAATTTCCATTTAACGGACGCAAAATAAAAATGGGTTTAGAATTTGCAAAATTAATTCGGCGCTATGTCGATGGAAAGGCATTGTTTGAAGGACATCAATTCTTAGATGCATATAACTATGTCGTGCATTCCCTTCACCATCTTGCAAGGTTGGCGGTATTAGAAAATGGACTCCACCCAGAGCTAACGGTTTGGAATCAAGTAAAACAAATTGAACCGGAAATATTTAAATTATACGAAGAGCTTGTCTACAGTGAAGAAACGCTTGAGAAAAGACTAGAACTTTTATTCCTTGCGAGCGAGTTTATGATCCATTCGAGAACGACTATCGGCACGAATCACTTTTTAGAAATTCTTAGTCGTAAGGAAGTATGGCAGTTTAATGAAATTATGAATGAAGAAGAGTTGACCCCTTATTCAGTTGACCTTGCTGTCCTGCTCGAATATATGATTGAAAAGCATTTAGTTGATGTAGTTAATATTGAAACGAAAGGGCAAGGGGTTTTTCATAGAGGTTATCGACTTAGTAAAAAATTATCGTAAAAAAACAATAAAACATATTGACCTTTTTATGATTCCTTGGTATATTAAAAACCGTCGCTGCGAGACAAACAACAAAATTGTTTTCGTAAGTGACGGTTTAAAAAAATGTTGACAGTCTTTAATGTCTTATGTTATATTAGTAAAGTCGCTTACGAGCGATATTGAAATTGTTCTTTGAAAACTAAACAAACAAAATCGTGCAAACAAACAATAAATTTTAGTTTCTTTTATGAAACTAAGCCAACG